>JADKEH010000004.1 GCA_016718155.1 Candidatus Rhodoferax randersensis
TCAAACCTATACTTTCCATATCGTAGTCGGCAAGGGATTCCTGCCACCCTGTATTAAATTTCTGGATCGATCTGAAAAAACCTATTTCTGCTTCATCAATTGCATCAATTCGCGCGTGGCGTTCAGCGCAAAGGGGGAATCGGCTCCAAGTGCAGTATCCAGTTGAGTTTTGGCGTTTTGCAACGCCTCGGCAGCCAGCTTGAGTTCACCTCGTTCCCTGTGCACCCGCCCCAAACTGAGCATGGCCACCCCACCCCACCGACTGGTGGGGAAATCTGCGAAGTGCAAGAGAGCGTACGTCACCGCCTCTTCAGCGTGTTTAAGTGCCAAATCGCGCTCGCCAAGTAGTAAGTCGGCTTGGGCCAAATGGCCTAGTGCGACGACGCGCCGTCCGTCAGGCTGCCCGGTCTTGTCCATTATTTCCAGGGCTCGGGTAACGTGCTGACGTGCAAGCTGGGGTGATCGCCGGTCTAACGCTACTTTGGCGCGCAACACGTAGAGCCTGGCGAAAGTCCGATGCGTCGGGCTCAAATAGATCGAAAAATTCTTTTCACTTAAGTCGATGAGCGACTCGCACCTCACGAGCGCCCCTGTTTCGCAAAGCACTTCTCCAGCGCGTAAGCCCAGTTCACTAGTTCGCTTTGGATCGCCATTGCGGAGCACTTCTTTCAGACCCAATTCAATGTGCGGCAGTGCCTCGTCGATGCGTCCAAGGGCATGCAGGGCGCTGACATGGTTTGAGCGCAATGTCAAGTCCATCGTTCGTACTGCGTTTGGTCCCCGCCACGCTTGCAAGCTTTGCTCCATGATTTGCAAGGCTCGCATGCTTTGGCCGGCGTTCCCCAATATTGCCGCAAAGTTGTTCAGTTTGAAACTGGTGGTCGTATTGTCCAGCTCACCCGCGCGCAGTAGTTCCGCCAATATGATTTCGTATTCTTTAATGGCGAGTGCCAGGCGACCCAGCTTTGACAATGCCGTTGCCCGCGTTGATCGCAGATTCAGCAGCAGACCGGCCTGTCCAATGCGGTCACCGAGCAGCAATGCGATGGCCTCATCAATGTCGGTCAGAGACGCCAAATTTTGCCCCTGCTCGGCCCAAAGCACTGCGCGGTATCGCAAGCAGGTGACGATTGAAAGGGTAAGTTCGGCGTGGGCAGGCCGCAACAAGGCCATGGCGCCGTCAATCTTGGCGCGTGCCTTGACAAAGTCGCCCCGCTGCATCAAAGGCACGCTGAGATAACAATCTGCAACAGTCATTCCCCCCACGTCAGACGCCCGTTGGGCATTGGCGCGCGCCTTTAGAAGCAAGGCTTCCATTTCATCCCATTGCCCACCGCTGCCCCACATCGTTGCCAGTGATGTTTGCAGGTGTGCCTGAATGCGAGGTGTCTCGGAAAATTGCTTCTGCGCCATCACTTCACCACGTCGCAACACGTCGGCCACCGATATGGGCTTGTCAGACACCGGCCCCAACGCCACACCCAACAAACGACTCGTCGCTTCGGACAAATCCAGCTCTTGTAGCGCGCGCAGCTTCTCAAGCTCGGCGCGTGCCGCCTGCGCTTGCGCGCGCTGTGCCTCTTGTTCGGCCCGCTGTGCCTGCCACACAGTGCCCATCAGCCCACCCACAATGGCAACAACAGTTAGCGCCCCCGCCGCCACAGAGCCCCGATGGCGTCGCACGAACTTGCGGGTTCGGTACCCAAGCGAATCGGGCCGCGCACTGACCGGCTCGTGTGCACGGTGGCGGCGCAGGTCGTCGGCGAAGGAGGCGATGGTGCCGTATCGCTCATGGGGCAGTTTGCGTAGAGCCTTCGCACAGATGTTGTCCAGATCCCCTTGCAACAAACGACGCAAGCCTGGTGTGGTGGTACTGCGACGGTTGGCGATGTCGCCGACCTGAGCACCATCGGTCAAAGCTTGTGTCACCGCTCGCGACAAAACCTGCGCATCCGACTCAAGTGTTGCGCGTGCGACCTCTGCCGAGGTGCCGCTGGAAGGCGATGTGGGGTGGCGCCCGCAAAGCAGCTGGTACAACAGCACGCCCAGCGCATACACATCCGTCGCAGTGGTAATGGCTTCACCACGTAACTGCTCAGGTGCCGCGTATTCTGGGGTCAGAACCCGCCCGCCATCGCGAGTGAGTTCGGTGGCTTCTCCGGCCGTGGTTTCGTCTTCCAGCAGCTTGGCTATGCCAAAGTCCAGCAGCTTCACCGTGCCATCAGGCGTGACCAAAATATTGCCCGGTTTGATATCGCGGTGAATCACCAGGTGGGTATGGGCGTGGGCAACGGCTGACAGCACGTGGTCAAACAGCGCCAGCCGTGCATCGACGTCCAGGCGTTGGAGGTCGCAGTGGCGGTCGATGCGCTCGCCTTCGACCAGCTCAATCACCAGGTAGGGCTGGCCACCAGGTGTGACGCCTGCATCAAGCAAGTGCGCGATATTGGGATGGGTGAGGCGCGCCAAAATGTTGCCCTCACGCTTGAAGCGTTCGGCCCCCGCGCGCCCCAAAAGCGACAAATGCAGCAGCTTGACAGCCACGGCACCGGTAAATCGCCCATCTTCCCGGCGCGCCCGCCAGACGCTGCCTGTGCCGCCCTGGCCCAAGGGGAATTCGAGCACGTAAGGGCCAAGGCGTTGGCCCGCCAAGCTATTGTCGTGCGCTTCGCTCGCATCGTCAGCGGTGCGAACCAGCGGCTTTGCCAGAAAGCCTTTGACATGCGCGCTATGGCTATCGGCGAGCAGGGCTGCCAACTCGTCAGATAGTGCAGGGTGATCTTGGCGCAACACATCCAAGCGGTCCAGGCGCTGCGGCTCTGGCAGGTCCAGCAACTCGTCAAGCATTGGACTTAAGCGCGCCCAGTTTTCTGGATTGGGTGTGTTCATTTAGGGGTGCTCGATCAGGGTTTTGTATATCGCTAATCAACTTATCGCAAATGGCACCCCAAACCCGCCAATCTTTGCCGCTGGACTGTTAGTCCACAACGCGCTTGGGCTCACGAGGACTGCATGGCGCGAAACAGCAGCAGCCGTGCCTTTTCCCACTGGCGCTGAGCAGTTCGCTCCGAAGTGCCCATCAAACCGGCAATTTCCACCATCGAAAAGCCACAAAAAAACTTCAAGTCGACCACCTGGGCCAAGGCTGGCTCCAAAAGGGCCAGCTCGTCCAGCGCTTCGCCGATATCGTTCAACATTTCCGGCTGGGCGCACTGATCTGCGGTTTCGGTGTCCAGTGATGTGATGTCCAGGTCACCACCACGCTTTTGCGCCTGGCGCTCGCGCACACGGTCAATCACTACGCCCCGCATAGCGCGCGCGGCATAGGCCATGAAGTGAGCGTGGTCAGGAAACGCCAGCGCATCGCGCCGCGAGATGTCCAAATAGGCTTCGTGCAAGAGAGTAGTGGCACCCAGCGGCGTGAACGCACCCAGTCGGCCAACCTCGCGGCGGGCGAGACGATGGAGCTCTGCGTAGAGTGTGGTGAAGAGTTGATCAGCAGCGCTGCGATCACCCTGCTGGGAGCGCTCAACCAGTGAGCTCAGGCTGGTAGATGTTTCTGGCATGGTGACATGGTACCGCCGGCGGCGCCATCGCCATCGGGCGCGACAGCACAGGGCTTGTACGCTGGTCAAACTCGGGCACGGCTGGTAAGGTCGCAGCGACCACGAGACCCTACCATGCTGCACTACCTCAACACCCTGTTCCCGGTACGCTACAGCGTCTTCGCGCTGCTGGTGATGGCCTGCATGCTCAGCGTGTTCACGCTGGTGGCCTTCGACGTTGGGCTATTCTGGCTGCTGGCATGCGGTGCGCTGGTGGCCCTGGGCGTCGCTGACCTGACGCAGACCAAACGCTCGCTGCTGCGCAACTATCCCGTCATTGGCCATTTGCGCTACATGATGGAATTTGTGCGGCCAGAGATTCGCCAGTATTTCTTGGAGAGCGACTCCGAGGCCGCGCCGTTCTCGCGCTCGCAACGCTCGCTGGTGTACCAGCGTGCCAAAGGCGAATCCGACAAGCGTCCGTTTGGTACGCAGATGGCGGTGTATGGCGAGGGCTACGAATGGATCAACCATTCGCTCGCCCCGACCCGGTTGGCGACGCATGACTTTCGCATCTGGATTGGCGGCGATCCCCAAAGCACCAGCCGCGCGGGATGCACAGGCGGGCGTGTGCACGCAGCCCTACCACGCCAGTGTGTTCAACATCTCGGCCATGAGTTTTGGCGCACTCAGTGCCAACGCCATCCTGGCCCTCAACCGCGGTGCCCAACGCGGCGGCTTTGCGCACGACACCGGCGAGGGCTCGATCTCGGTGCACCACCGCGCGCACGGCGGCGACCTGATCTGGGAGATTGGTTCGGGCTACTTTGGCTGCCGCAACGCGGACGGCACATTCAGCGAGGAACGCTTCACCGAGAACGCGCGCGGCGAGCAGGTGAAGATGATCGAACTCAAACTCAGCCAGGGCGCCAAGCCCGGCCATGGCGGCGTGTTGCCGGGCCCCAAAGTGTCGCCGGAGATTGCCCAGGCGCGCGGCGTGCCGGTGGGGACCGACTGCGTCTCGCCCGCCGCGCACAGTGCCTTTGGCACGCCGATCGAGATGATGCAGTTCATCGCCCGGCTGCGCGAACTCTCGGGTGGCAAGCCGACCGGCTTCAAGCTGTGCATTGGCCACCCGTGGGAGTGGTTTGCCCTGGTCAAGGCGATGCTGGCAACCGGCATCACGCCCGACTTCATCGTGGTGGATGGCGCAGAGGGCGGCACCGGTGCGGCGCCGCTGGAGTTCACCGACCACGTCGGCTCGCCACTGCAAGAGGGCTTGCTGTTGGTGCACAACACCTTGCGTGGCGTGGGGCTGCGCGAGCGCATCAAGATTGGCTGTGCCGGCAAAGTGGTCAGCGCGTTTGACATCGCGCGCTTGATGGCCCTGGGCGCCGACTGGTGCAACGCGGCGCGCGGCTTCATGTTCGCGCTGGGCTGCATCCAGGCGCAGCACTGCCACACCGACCACTGCCCGACCGGCGTCGCCACGCAGGACCCGCTGCGCCAGCAGTCGCTGGTGGTGGGCGACAAGGCCGAGCGCGTCTACAACTTTCACGAGATGACCCTGGATGCGCTCAAGGAGTTGGTGCAGGCGGCGGGACTGCGACACCCCCACGAAATCACCGCGCACCACATCGTGCGCCGCTCGGCCGACCACAAGGTGCAGTCCCTGGCGCAACTGATGCTGCCGCAACTGCCCGACGGCGCCTTGCTGGCCGAGGACCTAAGCACCCTGCCGTTCATCTACCGCAACACCTGGCCGCAGGCCGCGCGGAGAGCCTTCCTTGCTGACGTGCGGCAGCTGTGCAGGCACCCCATGCCAGCAGCCGCTTGGCCATGCAGAGCACCGCGCGGTCCTTACTCAGCAGCAGTGCCTGATGCGCCACGGCCAGGTCGATGAACTTCTGGTCATCAGGGTCGGCACAGGTGACGCCAGCCTTGGGCGAAACGACGTGCAGGCGGACCAGACGGTCGAACTGCGCCAGCACCTCCTCGGCGCTGCGTTGGTAGTAGGCCAGACGCGGCACGATCTGACGGTAGCCCAGCACGCGCTGCAACTCGTCACGCATCGGAGCCGTGGCAACCCACTGCAGGGCGCCACTGTGCAGCAGCTGCTGCAGGGGCTGGGTGGCGGGGTCCTGGAACACCAACAGGTCGAGCACGATGTTGGTGTCGAGCACGATCATGGCGTGCGCGCCGAGCCCTTGACCATGTCGAAGCGGAACAAGCGGCACTCGATCGGGCCGTTCCACATCGGCACGCGGCGCGATTCTTTCAGGCGCATCTTGCCGGGCAGCTTGAGGTCGGGCGTCAGCACCCAGGCGGTCCAGCCGGCGTAGTTCTTCTTCCAATGCGCGCTGAGTTGGCTGAAGAACTCGCCACCTTCGCCGGTCTGCGGCAACTCGCGGGCACCGGCGCGACCACCCGAGACGGCGCCGGATGTGCCCGCCACGCCAGCAACGTCGATGCGCTCACCATAGGGCGGGTTGAGCAGCATCACGCCCGGCCCGTCGCAAGGGGGCAGGCGCTGCAGCGCGTCGCCACCGCGAAACTCGATCATGTCGGCGACGCCGGCGCGCTCGGCGTTGCGCTGGGCAAAGTCGACCATGCGGTGGGCCACATCGCTGCCGTACACGATGGGGCACTGCTCGGGGGTGGGGCGCACTTCGTTGGCGCGCGCCTCGGCCTGGATGGCGCTCCAGACATGGGCCTGAAACGGCAGGTACTTCTCGAAAGCAAAGCGACGCTGCGAACCGGCGGCGATATTGCAGGCAATTTGCGCCGCCTCGATGGCGATGGTGCCGCTGCCGCAACAGGGGTCGTACAGGGGCAGCAAGGCCTCGTCACCATCGGCCCAGCCGCTGGCCGCAATCATGGCGGCGGCCAGGGTTTCCTTCAGCGGCGCCTCGCCCTTGTCTTCGCGCCAGCCGCGCTTGAACAGAGGCTCGCCCGAGGTGTCGATGTACAGCGAGCAACTGTCGGTGGTCAGGTGGGCGTAGATGCGCACATCGGGCCACTGGGTGTTTACATCTGGGCGCACCCCGTTGGCGACGGTGCGAAAGCGGTCACACACCGCGTCCTTGATCTTGAGCGCGGCAAAGTTCAGCGAGGTGAGCGGGCTGTGCTGCGCGGTCACTTCAACCTTGATCGTTTGCTTCGGGCTAAACCAAATCTCCCACGCCACCTCACTGGCGGCACGGTACAGGTCTTGCTCGCTACGGTACTCGGTGTAGGACAACTGCACCAGCACCCGTTGCCCCAGGCGGCTGTACAGGTTGAGCAGCATGGCGTCGCGCCAGGAAGCCCGCAGCATGACGCCGCCCCGGCGCTTCTCGACATGCTGGAGGTCGAGGCCGGTGATCCGTTGCGCCTCGGTCTCCAGGTAGTCTTCGACACCGGCGGCACAGGGCAGGAAAAGTTGGAGTTGGTTCACGAGGGGTCCCTGATGGCGCGCATCACAAGGCGCGGCGCAAGCTTGCCGGGGCGATGCGCAGACCTTCGCGGTATTTGGCCACGGTGCGACGGGCGCATTCGATGCCCTGCTCCTTGAGCATCTCGGAAATCTGGTTGTCGCTGAGCGGCTTGGTCGGGCTCTCGGCCTCGACAAACTGCTTGATCAGCACGCGCACCGCCGTGCTCGAAGCATTGCCGCCAGATTCGGTACCCAGCGCGGAGCCAAAAAAATACTTGAGCTCATAGGTGCCGAAGGGCGTGGCCATGTACTTGGCGGTGGTGACGCGGCTGATGGTGGACTCGTGCAGGCCCAGCTCATCGGCGATGTCGCGCAGCACCAGCGGACGCATGGCCAGCGCGCCGTGCATGAAAAAGCTCTTTTGCCGCTCCACGATCGCGTTGCTGACCCGCAGGATGGTGTCGAAGCGCTGCTGGATGTTCTTGATGAACCAGCGCGCCTCCTGCAGGCGCTGCTGCAGCGCTGCGTAGTTGGACGCATCGCGCCCGCCGGACTTGTGTTGCTTGAGCGCGTTGGCATAGATGTCATGCACCCGCAGGCGCGGCATCACCTCGGGGTTGAGCTGGGCGCGGTACTTGGCGTTGGCGCCTTTGCCAATACGCACCACCAGCACGTCGGGCACCACCACATTGCGCTCGACATCCACAAAGCGTCGGCCCGGCTTGGGGTCCAGCCGACCAATCAGCGTGATGGCCTGGCGCACGTTGGCGTCGGTGGCGCCACACACCTGCACCAGCCGTTTGATGTCGCGCCGCGCCAGCAGGTCCATGGGTTGCGCGCAAATGCGCAAGGCCAGGGCAATCAGTGCCGGTGCCTGTGCGCCGTGGTCGGCCCGGCCGCGCTGGGCACGCAGTTGCAGGCACAGGCACTCCGACAGGCTACGCGCCCCAACCCCGGTGGGCTCCAGACTCTGCAACAGACCCAGTGCGACCGCGAAGTGGTGCACCAGGTCTTGCAGATGCTCGGTGTGCTCACCCGCCAGACCGCTGGCCAGCGACTCCAGGCTGTCCTCCAGATAGCCGTCATCGTTGAGCGACTCGATCAGAAAGTGCAGCGCCACCCGATCTTCCTCGCCCAGACGCAGGCTGAGCGCCTGGCGGTGCAGATGTGACTGAAGGGATTCCTGACCGCGCGCCAGATCGGCCGCTTCGAGTTCTTCGTCACCGCCCAGGTTGTTGGCACGGGCCTTGGCATCGCTGCCCCACTCGCTGTCGTCGGGGCTGAGTTCAACGCTGCCGTCGCCCTCCCAGCTCTGGCCCTCGTCGCCGACCAGCGGCGTGGCATCGTCGTCCGTGCCGGCAGTGGCGACCGTGGAGGAGTCCTGGGCAAATTCAGCAGCCGAGTAACTTACCGCCTCGGCCTCGGCGTCGTCCTGGCGCACCGGCGTATCGGTCTGGGCCAGGCCAAACTCCTCCCGCGCGGCGTCGTCGTGCAACTGCTCCAAAAAAGGGTTGTCGTCGAGCATCTGATCGACTTCCTGGCTCAGCTCCAGCGTGGAGAGTTGCAACAGGCGAATCGACTGCTGCAACTGAGGCGTTAGCGCCAGATGCTGCGAGACGCGAAGTGACAGGCCCTGTTTCATACCAGCCAGCTACATCTTGAAGTTCTCGCCAAGGTAGACGCGACGCACCTCGGCGTTGTTGACGATCTCGGCGGGCGTGCCCTGCGCCAGCACGCGGCCATCGCTGATGATGTAGGCGTGGTCGCAGATGCCCAGCGTCTCGCGCACGTTGTGGTCGGTGATCAATACGCCGATGCCGCGTGACTTGAGGAATTCGATGATGCGTTGGATCTCGATCACCGCAATCGGATCAATGCCGGCAAAGGGCTCATCGAGCAGGATGAAGCGCGGCTGGGTGGCCAGCGCGCGGGCGATCTCGACGCGGCGGCGCTCGCCGCCGGACAGGGCCAGAGCTGGTGAATCGCGCAGGTGCTCGACACGCAGGTCCTGCAGCAACAGCGTCAGGCGCCGCTCGAGCTCAGGGCGGCTGAGCGGCTTGCCGCGCCCATCGCGTTGCAGTTCCAGCACAGCGCGCACGTTGTCGGCGACGTTGAGCTTGCGAAAGATCGACGCCTCCTGTGGCAGGTAGCTCAGCCCCAAGCGCGCGCGCCGGTGGATCGGCATGTGCTCGACCGACTGGCCATCGATGCGGATGTCGCCCGCCGTGGCGCGTACCAAACCGACAATCATGTAGAAGGAAGTGGTCTTGCCCGCGCCATTGGGCCCCAGCAGGCCCACCACCTCACCCTTGCGCACCACCAGCGACACGTCCTTGACCACCTTGCGGCTGCCGTAGATCTTTTCCAGGGCAGTGGCCTCCAGGCAACTGTCGCCCTCGGCAAGCTGGCGCGCGCCACTCAGCGGCGCCGTCTCAGGCGCATCGATCACTTGAGGTCCCCGCCCAAAGCGGGAGAAGCCTTGAGCACCGGCGTGGGCGGGCTCGGCGCTGGCGCGTCGGTCCGCCCCTTGGGTGTCAGCATCGCCCGCACGCGGCCACCACTCACCCCCGGGCTGCCACGGGCAGCGCCGCCGTCTATGGTGAAGACATCGGTAGCATTGTTGTAGACGATCAGGCCACCGGTCATCTCGTCGCTCAGGGTGGCGCCACGGTAGCGGCGCAATTGGGACTGTTTGAGCAGCTTGACGGTCTCGGCGCGGCCGTCGTACTCGATGACCTCGCCTTCGCCCTCGATGAATTCATCCACACCCTCGCGCTTTTGGCGAAAAAAGGCCAGCTTGCCAGCCTCGGCGGTGACCACCGCATGCTGCGCGCCATCCGCGTCCTGGCGCACCGTCAGCACGGCGCCACGGATCACGATGGTGCCCTTGGTCAGCACCACGCGCCCACTGAAAACGCTCACCTGCTTGACGTCGTCATAACGCAGGGCATCGGACTCCACGTTCATGGGTTTGTCGCGGTCGGCCTTCTCGGCACTCGCCCCAGCGCCCCACAGCAGGAGTGAAACGAAGAGAAATGGGGAAAGCCAGGGCAGTTTCATAGAGGCACGAATCTTGCATAAATAGGGGCGATTTGATTGTAACGGCCCTGATACGCGCTCAGACCCCACGCACCACAAAAGCATCGAACTCGGCAATGGGCATGGGCGCGCCATAGAGGTAGCCCTGGTAGATAAAACACCCGTTGGCGGCCAGAAAGTCACACTGCGCCTCCGTCTCGACCCCCTCGGCCACCACTGACAAGCCCAGACTATGGCCCAGCGCCACGATGGTTCGGGCGATCGCGGCGTCGTTGGGATCGGTCAACACATCGCGCACGAAGGAGCGGTCGATCTTGAGCAAATCCAAGGGCAAGCGCTTCAGATAGCTCAAGGACGAGTAGCCGGTGCCAAAGTCATCGAGCGAGAAGCCAATGCCATGGCGCTTGAGCGCGCTCATCTTCGCAATGATGTCCTCAACCCGGTGTGCCAGCACACTCTCGGTGAGTTCGAGCCGCAAGCGGCTCGGCGGCGCCCCGGTTCGCTTGAGCATTTGCAGGACCTGTTGCACAAAGTCTGGCTCGCGCAGCTCCCGCGCGCTGACGTTCACGGCCAGGGTCAAGTGCGCGGTCTCGGTCCGGTAGGCCCAGACCGCCAACTGTTCGCACGCCTCCTGCATGACCCAGCGCCCCAGCGGCAGGATCAGGCCGGTCGATTCGGCCAGGGGAATGAAATCGGCCGGCATCACCAGGCCGCGCTGTGGCTGCAGCCAGCGCACCAGTGCCTCGGCCCCAATCACCCGGCCATCGACGCCGACCACCGGCTGATAACGCAGCGTCAATTCCTCGCCTCCGTGCAAGCCATCACGCAGGTCCGACTCGAGCGCCACCCGTCCATCCACCTCGGACTGCATGCCGGCATCGAAGAATCGCAACGTGTTGCGCCCGGCCCCCTTGGCCTGGTACATCGCCAGGTCCGCTTGCTTGAGCAGTTCGTCCACGCCATGGTCCTGCGCCCCGAACAGCGTCACGCCGATACTGGGCGAACTGCGGTGCTCACGCCCGGCCAACTGATAAGGCGCATTCAGCGCATTAAGAATTTTCTGACCCACCGCGTCGGCCTCGGCCGCGGCTTCCAGCACGTCCACATCGAGGTCTTCCAGCACCACCACGAACTCGTCTCCACCCAGTCGCGCCACGGTGTCGGCCTCGCGCACACACTCCACCAGGCGTTTGGCCACCTGTTGCAGCAGCACATCGCCCACGTCATGGCCCAAGGTGTCATTGAGGGTCTTGAAATTGTCCAGGTCGATGAACAGCAAGGCACCGCGCAAACCGTGGCGCACGTTGATCTGAACCGCCTTCTTGAGCTGCTCGATCAGCAGCCGCCGATTCGGCAAGCCCGTCAACGCGTCATAAAAGGCCAGCCGGTGAATCTGGTCCGCGGCCTGCTTTTGCGGTGTGACATCGCGCCCGATGCCCCGGTAACCCCGAAACACGCCGTTGCTGTCGAACTTTGGCACGCCGCTGACCGACGCCCAGTGCATGCGACCGCCGGTGTCGGGCCTTCTGATCTCGAAGTCACGAAACGACTGATGCGCCTGCAAAACGGCACGGTGGCGCTGCCAGTCCGACTCACTCAAATTGAGAGCGGGCAGCTCCCAGCGCCGCTTGCCGGCATGCTGCGAAGCGGACAGCCCGGTACTGGCCGCCACATCGCCACTGAGAATGACAAAACGAAACTCTTCGTCCTGCTCCCAATACCAGTCGGACGACAGCTCGGTCAGGGCACGGAAACGCGCTTCGCTCTCGCGCAAGGTGCTTTCGATCTGTTTGCGATGCGTGATGTCCACCACACTCACCTGAATGGCGGGCTCGCCCAGGTGGGTGATCCGGGTGCCCTGGATCTCCACGTCAACCGCCATGCCATCCAGACGCAACAGCTTCTCTTCCCGCCAAGGCATCGGATCATGCGTCGCCAGCGTATGCCCAATCCGCTCAACGACCGGCTGCAAGTAGTCGGGGTGTACCCGATCCACGATGGGCGTACCGACCAGTTGCTGCGCCGAATCGGCCCCCAGCATGCGCACAGTGGCCGGATTGGTATACACAATCAACCCGTTCTGGTGAACGGCGATGCCGACCGGTGACCACTCCACCAGGGCACGGTACCGGCCTTCGCTTTCCTGCAACTGCGCCTGCGTCTTGCGACGTTCGGTCAGATCGGCGTTGACCCCCGACAAGCGCAGCGCCTTGCCCTGCGCGTCGCGACTGACGTGCGCGCGCGTCAGCACCGGCACGTAATGCCCCTGTTTGTGACGCAGGCGGCACTCCCATTGGCAGGTTGACGCATCGCCTTTGAGCGCGGTGCTCAAGGCGGCGTCAACATCTGGCGCATCGTCCGGGTGGCACAGGCTGGCCCACAACGTGGCCGCAGCGGGTAACTCATCGATTTCGTAGCCCAGCATGTGCCACCAGCTCGGTGCCAGATAGACCTCGCCGCTTTGCAGGTCCCAGTCCCAGGGCGCCTCATCCATACCGCGAAGGACCAGCTCCAGACGCTCCTGCACGCGCTGTTGCGCCTGCTGCGCCTGCTGCCTGCCCGTGATGTCCACCAAAACCACCACAACCTGCTCGATCTGGCCCTGCTCACCACGAACCAGCTCGGCATTGCACAGCAACCAGAGCGGCGGCCCGTCCTGGGCGTGGCCTACGCCGATCACCATGTCGTGCAGTGCCTGCCCGCTGGCCAGCACCTGGCTGACGGGATACTCCAGCACCGGCATGGGCGAGCCGTCGCTTCGGCAGAACCGCCAGCACGGATCGCCCGCCAGCTTGCCCCGGAGCTGCTCGGCACGCAGCCCCAGCATGCCGCTGGCCTTGGGATTGGTACTCAGGACGGCGGTATCGGGGCCATGCACGACTACGCCGACAGGCAAGTTTTCAAGTGAGTCCGCAGCCTGCAACTGGCTTGCACGCGGCGCCTGCACCGATTCAGGGCGCGCGTCGACTGTGCCAACTCGCCGCTGCGCAACCGCCATCACGATGGTCCACACCAGCAGCGCCACGCTGGCCAGCCATGCGGCCAGCATCAAGAGCGTCGATGCGAGCAAGTAACTCGCCAGCCCCAGCGTCGCGGGCAGCAATGCCACGATCACCAGCGGCACCAATCGGGCGCGCCTCGACAGACCGGCATGGTTGACTGGAGGGGACGCTTCGCTGGAGGACAACATCGGCGCGCAGAGGTTCACCCGCAAAGTAAGGGTGCAGACATTATGCCCAGTGCCGACGCGCGCCCGAGCAGCGCCGACACCGGGGCATAGCCGGATGGCCGTCTCGACGCGGGCAAGGCCCGATCAGCGTCCGCTGCGCACGCCTGCCACCAGGTACTCCGCAATCTGCAAGGCACGGTCCATGCTCTTGGCGAGCGTGCCATCGGTGTAGAAGCGCCCGGCGATGCCCAGCGCGGGTACACCCTCGACCCGGTAGGCGTTCTGCAGCTCGATCGCCTTGCGCGCCTTGGTGGCGACTGAGAAGGAGTTGTAGTGCTCCATGAACTTGGTTTTGTCGACGCCTTGCTTGGCGACCCAGTCGGCGATCAGTTCGACTCGGTCAAGCTTGAGCTTTTCGACATGAATCGCGGCAAAGACCTTGGCGTGCAGCTTGTCCAGCAGCCCCATCGCCTCCAGCACAAAGTACAAGCGCTGCTGCGGCGCAAAGTCGTCCCGGAACGCGACCGGAACGCGCCTCACCACCACATCCTTGGGGGCCCGCTTGACCCAGGCATCCAGCGTCGGCTCAAACGCATTGCAGTGCGGGCAGCTGTACCAGAAGAACTCCACCACCTCGATCTTGCCAGTCGGTGCGTCCACCGCCGCACGCTTCTCCACCAGGTAGTAGTCGGTGCCCGCCTTGGGCGCGTCGCCCTGCGCCGAGGCCGGTGTCGACACCAACGAGCCCGCTGCCATGGTGGAAGCAAGGGTCAAAGAAAATTCACGTCGTTTCATTGATAAACACTCCATTCAAGACTGGTCGGACCAAGGTCAGCACAAAAGGTTCACTTACTTGAGCAACGGCGCACTAGCGTTGCACGCGGACCAGAGCTGTCTCCAGGCCGGCCGCCTCGAGCTTGTCCTTGGCTTTCTCGGCATCGTCCTTCTTGTCAAAAGGTCCGACTCGCACGCGAAACACGGCTCGCCCGGATTGCTCTCGTTCGGTCACCTTTGCATCAATGCCACTGAGCAGGAGCTTGGCGCGCTGTCCTTCAGCGTCTTCAGCCGTGCGAAACGCACCGACCTGGACAAAGAAGGCAAATGGCTCACTGGGCGCGCCCGAGGTCTTGGCCTTGGCCAAGTCGCCCAAAGGATCAGCCCCGGCAAGCGGCTTGGCGTCAACTTTGGTTGACACCACCGCCCCGGGTCCGCTGAGCGGCTTGCTGGTCAGCGGTTTCGCAATGGCGGACTCAGGCGCTGTCGGTTGGGCCACCGGTGCAACCGGGACCGACGCTGGCGGGGCGGGCTTGGCAGGGCTCTTGCCATAGAGCGGGGCGTTGGGGTCCCAGTCCTTGTTCTTTCGCGCCTCGGCCGCCTCCTGTTCGGCGGAATGGCCTTGAGCCTTGCTGACAAAGGGTACCGGCACCTTGGTTACGTAGACCGCAACCGTCAGGGCAGCCCCCATGCCAACCACTACCCCCATGATGAACCCGAGCAGGGTTCCACCGCGTTGCTGCTTCATGCCAATCCTTTGCACCTAGTGATCTTTCCCAAATGCATGACAGCAAACCCGTCATTGCGAGCGCAGCGCGGCAATCCATAGTGGCGGTGCCCACAACGGTGGATTGCCGCGCTGCGCTCGCAATGACGATGCGTTGTCATGTATTTCGAGAGTCTCCATAATTAGTTGGGGTCAGAGCACGTCGCTGCGCGAGTGGTCTGACCCACAAAACCTCACATTTACATTTTGCTGGGTGCATCGACGCCCAGCACCGCCAAGCCATTGTGCAGCACCTGCGCCGTGGCAGCGACCAGGGCCAGACGCGCCAGTTTGACCGGCTCATCGTCCACCAGAATGCGCTCGGCATCGTAGTAGCTGTGGTAACAGGCGGCGAGCTCACGCAGGTAGAAGGTCACGTCGTGTGGGGCAAAATCGGCGGCGGCGGCGCTCAGCATCTCGGGGTACTTGGCCAGCAACAGCATCAGCGCCAGCGCCTGCGGGCTCTGTAGCGGCGACAAGTCAACGTCGCGCAACGCCGTCCGGTCCCCACCCCAGCTCAAGAGCACCGAGCAGATGCGCGCATGGGCGTACTGCACGTAATAGACCGGGTTGTCGTTGTTCTTGGTCACCGCCAGGTCAACGTCGAAGGTGTACTCGGTATCGGGTTTGCGGCTGAGCAGGAAGAAACGCACGGCGTCCTTGCTGGTCCACTCGATCAAGTCGCGCAGCGTGACATAGCTGCCCGCGCGCTTGGAGATCTTGACCTCTTCACCTCCCTTGACCACCCGCACCATCGTGTGCAGCACGTAGTCGGGGTAGCCTTCTGGAATGCCCACACCCGCCGCCTGCAGGCCGGCCCGCACGCGGGCGATGGTGCCATGGTGGTCGGTGCCCTGGATGTTGACCACTTTCTCGAAACCGCGCTCCCATTTGCTGATGTGGTAGGCCACGTCGGGCACAAAGTAGGTGTAGCTGCCGTCGCCCTTGCGCATGACGCGGTCCTTGTCGTCGCCGTAGTCGGTGGACTTGAGCCAAAGCGCGCCGTCTTTGTCATAAGTCTTGCCGTTGGCCACCAGTTTGTTCACCGTCTGGTCCACACGACCGCTGGTGTACAGGCTGGACTCGAGGTAATACTCGTCAAACTTCAGGTTGAAGGCCTGCAAATCCTTGTCCTGCTCGTGGCGCAGGTAGGCCACCGCAAAATTGCTGATGGACTGCAAGTCGTCCACATCGCCGCTGGCAGTGAAGCTGCGGTCATCGGCCTGCACGGTCTTCTTGGCCAGGAAGTCGTTGGCAATGTCCTGGATGTAGTCGCCGTTGTAGAAGGCTTTGCTGGCCGGATTCTCGGGATCGGTGGGCCAGCAGTCGTCACCGGGTTTAAAACCCTTGGCGCGCAACTGCGTGCTGTTGGCCAGGGTCTGGATCTGCACACCGGCGTCGTTGTAATAGAACTCGCGGTGCACGCCCCAGCCCTGCGTGGCGAACAGGTTGCAAATGGCATCGCCCAATGCGGCCTGGCGCCCATGGCCCACGTGCAAAGGCCCAGTCGGGTTGGCCGAGACAAACTCCACCATCATGCTTTTGCCCGTGGACGGCTGGGAGCCAAACCGATCACCCTGGCTCAGCACCTCCCGCAGCACCTGTTGCTTGGCCTGCGGCTTGAGCTTGATATTGATGAAACCCGGCCCAGCAATGTCCACTGCGTCCACCCATTCGACAAACGCCGCGCTCGCCAGCAGGGCCGCGCGCAATTGCTCGGCCAGTTGACGCGGATTGAGTCTCAAAGGCTTGGCCATTTGCATGGCAGCCGTGGTAGCCAAGTCGCCGTGCGCGGCGACCTTGGGTGATTCAAATGCAGCCTTGGCACCGGAACCCGGGGCGAGTTGCTCCAGCGCAACGCGCAGGGCCTGGAGCAGTTCAGTTTTGACAGTCAGCATGACGGGATTTTACGGGTCAAGTCTCGTTGCGACGGCTCTGCGCTGCGGGCCGCCGCGTCATTGCCATGTCATCGCGATTGCCAGGTGAGCCGTTATGTGTTGGAATTCCGCCCGGGATTCCCTCTGTAAACACCTCTCATTCTGAAAGACTGACCATGAAGAAACTCCTGACGCTACTGGCCCTGGGCCTGACACTTGGTTTGGGCAGCGCCCATGCCGCCGACGATGCGGGATGCGCCGCCAAGTCGGCCGAAAAGAAGCTTGCCGGCGCGGCCAAGGCCAGTTTTGAGAAGAAGTGCATGGCTGACGCAGCCGGCGCCGCAGCGCCCTCGGCCAGCCCCGCCTGCGAGAAGTCCGCTGCCGACAAGAAGCTGGCCGGCGCAGCCAAGAAAAGCCATATCAAGAAGTGCATGGCCGATGCGAGCGGCGCCGCCAAGCCCGCAGCCAGCGCATCGGCCCCCAAGACATAAGCACTGCCCGATTGCGCCCTGGGGTGCACTCTCGCGCCCCAGCGCAGTGGATACGCCTCGCCAACCACGTTGTGCGGGGCGATTTTTTTAGCACGGCGCAGCCCGGGCCGCGGGCTGCTGGTCTGACGTCGGCAGGTGAACCGCGAAGCCACCCTCACTGCGCGCGCCAGAAGCCCGGCTGTGCGTAGTGGTGCTTCAGGAAATCAATCCAAAGTCGCAGCCGCAAGGGTAGGTGCTTGCGCTGCGGAAAAACCGCGTAGATGCCATTGGACGGCGCGGCAAAATCCTCCAGCACGGCCACCAGTTGACCGGCCGTAATTTCGGCCTCCACCTCCCAGGTGCTGCGCCAGGCGATGCCGTAGCCGGCCAGACACCAGTCGTGCAGCACCTGGCCGTCCGAGCAGTCCAGTGGACCACCGGGTCTTAAGTGCAGCAGCTCGGTGGTGCCGTCCTTGGGTACCCGAAACGCCCAGCCCCGAGTCTGCGAGGCGTCACTGGATAGCGTCAGGCAGTCGAATCTGGACAAGTCGCCGGGATGCACCGGCGTGCCGTGCTGGCGCAGGTACTTGGGTGATGCCACGCACAGGCGCCGGTTGTCGGCCAGGCGCACGCTCACCAGCGACGAGTCCGGCATATCACCCACACGCACCGCGCAGTCCAGGCCTTCACCGGCCAGGTCCACCACCCGGTCGCTGAGGTTCAGGGAGATGGTGACCTCGCCATGCAACTCTCGAAACCGCGGCACCAGCGGAGCCACGTGGCGCCGCCCAAAGCCGGCCGGTGCCGTGATGCGCAAATGGCCGCTGGCCTTGACACCGCCCGCCGAGACGCTGGCCTCGGCGTTGGCGAAATCGGCCAGCAGACGCTGACAGTCTTCCAGGAAGGCGCTGCCCTCGTGCGTGAGGGAAATGCGCCGCGTGGTGCGCACCAGCAGCTTGACCCCAAGGCGCGCCTCCAGCGCATCGAGCCGACGCCCCATGATGGCGGGCGCCACGCCTTCGGCCTGGGCCGCCGCGGTCAGACTGCCGCGCGTGACCACCGAGACAAAGGATTCCATTTGCTTGAGCTTGTCCATCGCACCCAATTACACACCGGAAAGTGTTGAACGAGTCCGAATCCGCTCCAATTGCCTCAGTCTCAAACAGCAATTGGCGAAGTTCGCAGCGCCTAGAATCGAGCCATGCGATCCGTTCACTTTGTCATTTTGTCATGCGCTATTATTTTTATAGCAAACAATTCACACGGATCAACAATTTGCAAGCATTACGCGCAGCGACTGCCAAACCTGCCCCAAACCCAGTGCGAAGCCGCCAACCTGCATGACGCGGCTGCCCGCTCGGTCAAGGGCCGCACCATCTGGACCAGCGACGTCAAGCCAGCCGAAGCGGACACGCGGGTGCTGGTGATCGGCGGCATGCATGGCGACGAGCTGTCCTCGGCTGCCATGGCTTTTCGCTGGATTCAACTGGCGCAAGCCACTGCGCAAACCGGGGGCGCTACAAGCCCGACTGAATTGGGGCAGGCAGTGCATTGGCGTTTTATCCCGGCGCTCAATCCCGACGGCTTGTTTGCCCAACCCGCCAAGCGGGTCAACGCTCGCGGCGTTGACCTCAACCGTAATTTCCCGACGCCGAACTGGGCGCGCGACTCCCGCATCTACTGGGAAAAACGCACCGGCAAGGACCCGCGACGCTGGCCTGGGACCAAGCCCTTGTCCGAACCTGAGGCGCGTTTTCTGTATGAACAAATGGGCAGCTTCAAGCCCAACCTGATCGTCAGCATTCACGCACCCTATGGCGTGTTGGACTTTGATGGCCCGTCGGTTCCGCCCAGCAAACTGGGGCGCCTGTACCTTGACCAGGTTGGCATTTTCCCTGGCTCTCTTGGCAATTACGGCGGTGTCCACAAGGGCATTCCGGTGGTCACCATCGAACTGCCCAACGCCGCACGCACGCCACCCGAGGCCGAAATGCGTCAAATGTGGGCGGATCTGCACCGCTGGATGGGCGAACGGCTCGCGCAACCGCGCACGGCCGGCAAAAACCTGGCAGCCGCGCACGGTTCTGCTCCACTGACGCCCTGAGACCTGCGCACGCCGCCCCAGGGCAGCACGCCAAGTCGAGCCCGGTCGGGGTCACGTCGGGCGTTCAGACTCTCGCGTGGTCAAACCTGTCAAGGGTTAAGTTGTTGCAGTGCAACATTACCGAAGATACCGCCGCATTAGAGTCGCGCGTCCCACGCGTGTCAGCGCCGAAAGCGCAAAATGGCGTTCCCAATCCGGCATGGAACCTAGCCTAACTCAAGGCGGGGTGAACTAGTGGCAGCATCCAAATCGTCTCTCCCCGCGCTCACCCTGGGCGCCATCGGCGTTGTCTACGGCGACATTGGCACCAGCGTGCTGTATGCGGTGAAGGAGGTTTTCGGCTCCGGGCATGTGCCCTTCACCACCGACAACATCTACGGCATTCTGTCGATCTTCTTCTGGACCATGACGGTGATCGTGTCGATCAAGTATGTGGCCTTGGTGCTGCGCGCCGACAACAATGGCGAGGGCGGTCTGGTGGCCATGTTGGCGCTGGCCTCACAAGCGGTCAAAGACAAGCCCCAATTGCGTCGCCTGCTGCTGATTGCGGGGATTTTCGGCACCTGCTTGTTTTATGGCGATGGCGTCATTACCCCCGCCATCTCGGTACTGGGCGCCATGGAGGGCCTGGAGGTGGTGTCGCCTGCCTTCAAGAAGTACGTCATGCCCCTGACCCTGGTGGTGCTGTTTTGCCTGTTCGCGGTGCAAAAACACGGCACCGGCGGCATTGGAAAGTTTTTCGGACCCATCACCCTGGTTTGGTTCGCTGCGATTTCGGTGCTCGGTGTTTTGCAGATCGCCGACCACCCCGAAATCCTGAAGGCGATCAGCCCGCACTACGCGCTGGGCTTCATGTGGCACAACCCGGGCGTGGCTTTTGTGCTGCTCGGTGCCGTGGTGCTGTGTGTCACCGGTGCCGAGGCCCTGTACGCGGACCTCGGTCACTTTGGCAAGAAGCCCATCCGCCTGGCCTGGTTCAGCGTGGTGATGCCGGCGCTGACGCTCAACTATTTTGGCCAGGGCGCCTTGCTGCTGAAGAACCCGGCCGCCGTCAAAAACCCCTTCTACATGATGGCCCCTGATTGGGCATTGATTCCCTTGGTGGTGCTGGCCACGATGGCCGCCGTAATCGCCTCGCAGGCACTGATTACGGGCGCCTTCAGCGTCACCAAACAGGTGATTCAGCTCGGTTACCTGCCGCGACTCAATGTGGAACACACCAGCGTCAAGGACACCGGGCAGATCTATATTGGGTTTGTCAACTGGGGGCTGTTCGTCGCCATCGTCTTAGCTGTGGTGATGTTCCGCTCATCGAGCAATCTGGCCGCCGCCTACGGCATCGCGGTGACCTTGGACATGCTGATCACCACCATTCTGACCTTCTTCGTGATTCGCTACGCCTGGAAATACCCACTGTGGCTGTGCATCAGCGCCACCGGTTTCTTCTTTGTGGTGGACGTGGCTTTTTTTAGCTCCAATATGCTCAAGTTGCTCGACGGCGGCTGGTTCCCCCTGCTGATTGGCGGCGCCGTCTTCACCCTGATGATGACCTGGAAAGACGGTCGACGCCTGCTCAACGAAAAACTCAAGGCCGATGCCATCGACCTGAGCAGTTTTCTCGAAGCCGTGTTCGTCAGCCCCCCGGTGCGCGTGGAGGGCACGGCGGTATTTCTGACCGCAGAGGTAGGCACCGTCCCCAACGCGATGCTGCACAACCTCAAGCACAACAAGGTGCTGCATGCCAACAACCTGTTTGTGACCGTGCGCAACCACGAGGTGCCGTGGATCGGCATGGACAAACGTCTATCGATCGAGTCGCTGGGGCACGATTGCTGGCAGGTTGTGATCAATTACGGCTTCAAGAACGACCCCGACGTGCCCAAGGCCCTGCAGCAGATCAAGGGTCGCGGATGCGAATTGGAAGCCATGACGACCAGTTACTTTCTGTCGCGCGACACGGTGGTCCCCACCATTGGCGCGGGCATGGCCAGCTGGCGCGAAAAGCTGTTTGCCCAGATGCACCACAACGCCAGCGGGGCAGCGGACTTCCTGAACCTGCCCAACAACTCGGTGGTCGAGCTGGGCTCGAAGATCGAGATCTGACGCCAGGTGTTGGTCTCGGTACGTGCCGGTTGTCCCGAAACATGAACACGCCAGAGATCGCGACACCACGCTGCACCTTGCGCCTGCTGAGCCCACACAACGCGGCGTTGCTGCACGCGTACAAGACCCGCAATCAGGACCATCTGTCACCGTGGGAGCCCAGCACCGCGCAACAGAACGGCTCGTTGGCCGAGGCATGCGACCTGGCGGCGCATCGCGCCTGGCAAGGCTTCATGAACGGCACTTCGGTGCAGTTCATTGCCATCGAGCACGGTTCGCAACGCATGCTAGCCGGCTGCAACTTCACCAACATCGTGCGCGACCCCTTGCAGGCCTGCCACCTTGGCTACTCGGTCGACCTCCAGCACCAGGGCCGGGGTTTGATGAGGGAGGTGGCGCAGGCCGGCATCGACTACATGTTCCATACCGTTGGGCTGCACCGCATCATGGCCAACCACATGCCCGACAACATCCGCAGCGAGCGACTGCTGCGCGCTCTGGGTTTCGAGCGCGAAGGCTACGCGCGCGCTTACCTGAAAATCGCCGGCAACTGGGAAGACATGGTGCTCAACGCCCTGATCAACCAGCAGGTCTGATCGCATCCCGGAGTGGGCCCAACAGCGCGGCCTCGACCTATTGCGCTTACCTTTGGTCACCGCTGTTGCGTCGCGTGCGTGCGCCGACCCGGCGAACGGGGCATGATGCCAAGCTTGCACTCTTCGCAATGGGCAGGAGGTATCCATGACAACACAGGCCTCACTGGCCGGGTGGCGGCGCTCGCAACAAACCCTGACAGTCGTCGCGCTGGGCGCAATGCTGTCGGCTTGCGGTGGCGGCTCTGAAGTCGGGGCGGCACCGATCACACCATCCACCTCGCCACCGGTGGTGGCAGTGCCGCCAACCGCCGGCGCCGCAGTCAAAGCCACGCTTCTCAACAGCAGCTTGTCGGCGCCGTGGGGCTTGGCCTTTCTTCCCGACGGACGCATGCTGATCACCCAGAAGGGCGGCACCATGGTGATTGCCAGCGCCGACGGGCGCAGCCTGTCGGCGCCGTTTGGCACTGGCTTGCCGAATCTGGCAACGTCCGGCCAGGGCGGCCTGCTCGATGTGGCGCTGGACCCGGACTTCGACCCGGCCACCAACCCGCGCATCTACTGGACCTTTTCCGAGTCCGGCAGCGGCGGCGCCGGCACGGCGGTGGCACGCGGCAACCTGGTCAACCTGGCCATCACGGGCGCCGAGGTGATCTACCGGCAGGTGCCCAAGGTGAGTGGCGACGGACACTTCGGCTCACGCCTGGTGTTTCGCAGCGACAAGACCCTGTTCGTGACGCTTGGCGAGCGCCAGCGCGACGACCCGGCCAATCCTGGTACCAACAACGCGCAGAAATTGGCCACCACGCTGGGCAAGGTGATCCGCATCAACCGCGATGGCAGCATCCCGCCTGGCAACCCCAGTTTCGGCGTGGCCGGTGCGCGAGCCGAGATCTGGTCCTATGGCCACCGCAACCCGCAGGGCGCGGCGCTGCTGCCCGGCAGCGATGAGTTGTGGATCACCGAACATGGGCCGCTGGGCGGCGATGAACTCAACCAGGTGCTGCCCGGGCGCAACTACGGCTGGCCCCTGCGCAGCTATGGCTGCCCCTACAGTGCTGGCACCAACACGGTCGCCTGTCGACCTGGCGGTGGCATCCACGCGCCCGACTTCGAAGAACCCAAGACCACCTGGCTCCCGGTCTCCACCGCGCCGTCGGGCTTGCTGCTCTATACCGGCGCACGCTTCGACGACCTGGGCTGGCGCGGCAACGCTTTCGCAGGCGCACTGACCGGCACCACACTGTGGCGCATCGTCTTGAGCGGCACCAGCGTGGTGTCCAAGGAAGAAGTCTCTGCCGTGAAGGCCCTGGGTCAGCGCATCCGCGTCGTCAAGCAGGGGCCCGACGGCTGGATGTACCTGCTTACCGACAGTGGCCAACTGCTTCGGCTTGAGCGCTAAGGGCCTGCGTCGACCACAATCGGGCTTCGTTGTTGGAGCCCCTTGTGAAGCGTCTACCCCTATCAACCGCCGTGCTGCTAACGGCCTTGTCACCGATTGGCTTCCTGCGCCCTGCCTCAGCACAAGACATGCCAGGCGGTACTGTCGATCCAACCCGTGCGCCAACTGGCAACCGTCTGGACCGGGTGGATGTGATTTCGCGCCAGCAAAGCGACACGGATCTGCGCCGTCGCTCGCAAGTGGCCAAGCAGATCTATGGCCGCGAAGAAATGGACAAGTACGGCGACAGCAATGTCGCCGATGTCCTTAAGCGCCTGCCCGGCGTCTCGGTTCAGGGCGGCGCACCCCGCATGCGCGGCCTGGGCGCGGGCTACACCCAGATCCTGATCAACGGCGACCCGGCACCGCCCGGCTTTGCGCTGGACCAGCTGAGCCCGTCGCAGATCGAGCGCATCGAGATCACCAAAGGACCCACCGCCGACCAGAGCGCGCAGGCAGTCGCAGGCGCCATCAACATCATTTTGAAAGAGGCCCCTCGGGTGTCGCAGCGCGATCTTCGACTCAGCGGCGGGTACAACACCCATCGGCCGACCGCCTCCGCCAATTTCACGTTCGGTGAGCGCTTGGGCGCCCTCTCGGTATCGCTCCCGGTGTCGGTGTTCCAGTGGCGTGGCCTGAACACACTGGTCAACACGCGCGATATGCCAGGGACCGACGGCCTGCCCTCCATGGCGATTCAGCAAGGGGATCAATTGTTTTGGGGTCATGGAGTGAATGCCGGTCCGCGTCTGAACTGGAAGCTCGGTGACGACCAGACGCTGTCGCTGCAGTCGTTCCTGCAAAAGGGCTATTGGAACAACCGCGTGCAGTACCAGAACGAAGTGCGCATCGGTCTGCCCAGCCTGGATGACGATGCCCAGACACATGGCACCTGGCAGAATGCGCGCGGCAACCTGCAGTGGACCAACTACCTGAGCGCATCCGAGCGCATTGAGCTCAAGGCTGGCGTGCAAGCGTCCAAGGGCGCCTTCAGCAGCCAGACCTACCGCCTTCAGGCACCGCAGAGGCATGTCGCCGGTGATACCGAGGACCGCAGCCTGACCCAGGCCGGCAAATACACGCGGCTTCTGAACGACCAGCACAGCCTAACCGCAGGTTGGGACCTGGAGTGGCGTCGGCGCGGTGAACGGCGCGAGGTGACCGAAAACGGCCTGCCGCAATTACCGGAGTTCGAGGGTCAGCCATTTGCTGCCCGGGTCGAACGCCAGGCCTGGTTCGTGCAGGACGAGTGGGAGATCTCCAAACAGTGGTCGGGCAACTTTGGCCTTCGTGCCGAGCGCATCGGCTCGCAAAGTCGCGGTGTAGCGGAGCCAATTGACAATTCCAGCCGCGTGTTGACGCCCCTGCTGCACCTCACCTACAAGCTCGACCCACAGGGCAAAGACTTGATCCGAGCCAGTTTGACGCGAAGCTACAAGGCCCCCGAACTCAATGCACTGATGGCTCGCCCCGCCGTCAATGGCCTTTTCCCCGATCCGAACAAGCCCAACACCGAACTGTCACCCGACCGAGAAGGCAACCCCACCCTGAAGCCCGAACTGGCAACCGGCCTGGATGCGTCGTTCGAAAAGTACCTTGCCGGTGGTGGTTTGATCAGCGTCGGCGTGTTTCATCGCAATGTGACCAACCTGATCCGCAATGTCAGTACCCTGGAGACGGTCTCCTGGGCCGGCGTACCGCGCTGGGTGTCCAAACCCCGCAACTTCTCCAAGGCACAGACCAGCGGGCTGGAACTCGAAGTCAAAGGGCGGGCGGGCGAGTTGGCACCCGCTCTGTTTGACGCCAAGTTGGCACTCAATCTGCGTGGGGCCCTGAGCTTCTATCGCTCCAAGGTGGAGGCGCTCCCGGGGCCAAACAATCGCCTCGACAGCCAGCCGCCATGGTCCGGCAACTTTGGTTTTGACCACCGCTTCGCCAGCGCGCCGCTGACTGTCGGGGCCACTTTGGTCTTCACGCCCGGCTACGCTACGCAACAAACCGCGTCGCAGTTGCTGGACCAATCGCGCAGCCGAACGCTGGATCTGTTTGGGCAATGGACGTTTAGCCGCACCGCGTCGCTGCGCGTATCGGCGAACAACCTCGCACCGCTTGACACGCTGTCGCGGACTTTGCTTGACAGCGGTGACACCGGCACGGCGCTGCGGCGCACACGCACCAACTTCGGCCTTGCCCTGGAACTCAAGCTCTAAGGCGGTCCTGGTCGACCCGGCGGCGATGCCACAATCGTCGCCATGCGTTTCTTCCGGGACTTGAGTTTTTCGGCCTTCACCGCCGCGCAGACGGCACTGTCGATGGTGTTGGTGATGCTGGTCAGCTATCTGCTGGGCCGGCGCTTGTGGCCCTATTTGTGCAACAGTATCGCCAGCAGCCTATGCTGCGCGGCTAACCCACTCACACCATGAACATTCTTTTTGTTGCCGATCCGCTTGACTCATTCAAGATCTACAAGGACACCACCTTTGCCATGATGCGCGAGGCGCACCGCCGTGGCCACGGCTTGTCGGTCTGCGAACCCCAGGATGTGATGTGGCAACGCGGCGCATCGGTCACGGCGCACGTTCGGGACATTACTCTGACCGGACAGACCCAGGACTGGTTTGACGTTAAGCAGGAACGCGTCGTGGCGCTGAAGGACTTTGACGCTATCCTGATGCGCAAGGACCCGCCCTTCGACAGCGAATACTTTTATGCCACGCACCTGCTGCAACAGGCCGAGCGCGAGGGCGCACGGGTGTTCAACCGGCCCGGTGCGCTGCGGGATCACCCAGAAAAGCTGGCAATCATGGAGTTCCCGCAGTTCATCGGCCCCACCCTGGTGACACGCGACGAGGCGGACATCAAGCGCTTCCACGCCGAGCACGGCGACATCATTTTGAAGCCGCTGGACGGCATGGGTGGCATGGGCATCTTCCGGGTCGGGCCGGACGGCCTGAACCTGGGCTCGATCACCGAAACGCTCAATCGCCATGGCGCGCAGAGCCTGATGGTGCAGAAGTTTCTGCCCGAGATCGTGGACGGCGACAAACGCGTGCTGGTGATTGGTGGCAAACCGGTGCCCCACTGCCTGGCGCGCATCCCGCAAGGCAGTGAGGTGCGCGGCAACCTGGCCGCCGGTGGCAAGGGCGTGGCGCGACGCTTGAGCCCGCGCGACCGCGAGATCGCCGAAGCATTGGGCCCGATCCTGCACGCGCGAGGCCTGCTGTTGGTGGGGCTGGACGTGATTGGCGACTCGCTCACCGAAATCAACGTCACCAGCCCGACCTGCTTTCAGGAGATCACCGACCAGACCGGCTTTGACGTGGCGGCCATGTTTGTGGACGCGCTGGAGAGCGCCGTCGGACAGTCGGCCAAACCAGGCTCGCCCGCCTAGACCGTGGCCGCCACGACGGCAGGCGCGGGATGCAGCAGGCCATGAAGCAGCCGCACCCGGCAACCGTGCCGTCGACAAACACCTTGAGTTCACCGGGCACCATGGCCACCCAGTCCTCGTTGGTGGTCAGCGGCTCGGTCACGACGATGGCGAGCCGGTCCTCGGGCCCGTTGAGGTCCGCCAGATCAACTTTGAGGTCGTCGTCTTTCAGATGCACTTCCGAAAACGGGTGCTGGCGCAGCACGTAGTACAGCTTGGTCGACGCGTGTGCCCACAAGGCCTGACCGTTGCTCATCAAAAAGTTGAAGGTGCCATAGCGGGCAATCTTTGGCACCAGCTCTTCAAGCGTACACGTCAGTTCTTCCACACTGGGCACACCCGCGTGCGACTTGGCCAGCTCTTGCAGCAGCCAGCAAAACGCCAGCTCGCTGTCGGTGTTGCCCACCGGGCGGAAGCTGCCGTGCAGGGTCGGCGCGTAGTCCTTCAGGTCGCCATTGTGGGCAAACACCCAGTAACGGCCCCACAACTCGCGCACGAAGGGGTGGCAGTTCTCCAGCGACACTTCGCCCACCGTGGCGCGGCGCACGTGCGCCACCACGTTGTGGCTTTTAATAGGGTAGCTGCGCAGCATGGCCGCTATCGGCGAGGTGGCGGCGCTCTCCTTGTCGACAAAGTAGCGCGCGGCCTTGGCCGGGCGGTCGCCATCACTTTCAAAGAAGGCGATGCCCCAGCCGTCACTGTGGTGGTCGGTGCAACCGCCGCGCTGCGAGAAACCGCTGAAACTCAGGGTCAGGCTCGCGGGCAACAGGCTGTTCATTCCAAGCAGTTGGCACATCGCCCGAGTTTACTGCGATGCATGCACTCACTGCTAGCTTTTCAGGAGTGCCTTTAAGATCGACAATGCCCCGGATCATAAAAGCTATTGCAGGAGACCATCGGCGATGCACACCCATTTCAACGAACTCCAGCATCGCGCCGCGCGCCGCAACAAGGTGGTCAGCGCCGCCGAGGCGGTGCGCCTGATCCACGATGGCGACACGGTGGCCACCGGAGGTTTCGTGGGCATTGGCTTTGCCGAGGAAATCGCCATCGCGCTGGAGGCGCGCTTCTTGGCCGCCGAGGCGGAGACCGGCAGCGGCTCGCCACGCGATCTGACGCTGGTCTATGCCGCCGGACAGGGCGACGGCAAGACGCGCGGGCTCAACCACTTTGGCCACGCCGGCTTGGTCCGTCGCGTGGTGGGCGGCCATTGGGGCCTGGTGCCAGCGCTGCAAAAGCTGGCAGTGGACAACCAGATCGAGGCCTACAACCTGCCGCAGGGCGTGATCTCGCACCTGTTTCGCGACATCGCCGCAGGCAAGCCCGGCACGCTCACCCACGTCGGGCTGGACACCTTCGTGGACCCACGCCATGGCGGCGGCAAGATCAATGCCCGCACCACCGAAGACCTGGTGCGCCAGATGGACATCGACGGCAAGCCTTACCTGTTCTACAAGGCCTTCCCGATCTCGGTGGGCATCATCCGCGCCACCACCGCCGACCCGGACGGCAACCTGACCATGGAGCGCGAGGCGTTGACGTTGGAGGTGCTGGCCATCGCCATGGCGGCGCGCAATTCGGGCGGCATCGTCATCGCCCAGGTGGAGCGCATCGCCGAGCGCGGCACCTTGCACCCGCGCATGGTCAAGGTGCCCGGTGTGCTGGTGGACGCCGTGGTGGTGGCCACCGACCCGGCGCACCACATGCAGACCTTCTCGGAACAATACAACCCGGCCTACTCGGGTGAGATTCGGGTGCCGATGGACAGCCTGCCGGTGATGCCGCTGTGCGAGCGCAAGGTGATCGCCCGGCGCGCCGCGCTGGAGCTGCGGCCCAACGCCGTGGTCAACCTGGGCATCGGCATGCCCGAAGGCGTGGCCAGTGTCGCGGCGGAAGAGGGTGTCATCGACCTGCTGACCCTCACCGCCGAGCCCGGCGTGATTGGCGGCATCCCGGCCAGCGGCATGAGTTTTGGCGCGGCGATCAACACCCAGGCCGTGATTGACCAGCCCAATCAGTTCGACTTCTACGACGGCGGTGGCCTGGACATCGCCGTGTTGGGGCTGGCCCAGGCGGACGAGCATGGCAACCTCAACGTCAGCAAGTTCGGCCCCCGGCTGGCCGGCGCGGGCGGCTTCATCAACATCAGCCAAAACGCCAAGACGGTGCTGTTTGTCGGCACCTTCAGCACCGGCGACCTGGACCTGCGCATCGAGGACGGCCGACCCAGAATCGTCAGTGAAGGCACCGCCGCCAAGTTCGTGCAGGCGGTGGAGCACCGCACCTTCAGCGGCGCCGAAGCCCGGCGGCGTGGGCAACGCGTGCTCTACATCACCGAACGCTGCGTGTTCCAACTGGCTACCGACGGCGACGCACCAGCGGCTGGAGCTGATCGAAATCGCGCCGGGCATTGACCTGGAGCGCGACATCCTGGCACGCATGGATTTCGTGCCGCTGATCAGCCCGCAGCTCAAGTTGATGGACGCAGCGCTGTTCACCAACGAACCGCTTGGCTTGCGCGAGCGCCTGCTGGCCACGCCCCTGGCGCAGCGCTTCGAGCTGGACGCCGAGCACCATCGCCTGTTCATCAACTTCGAAGGCCTGATGATCGACGCCGCCAGCGACATCACCGACATCGAGCGCCTGTTGAGCGCCTTGCTGACGCCGGTGGTCAGCCGCGACGAGGACCGCGTGGCGGTGGTGGTCAACTACGACAATTTCAACATCTTGCCGGCCCTGATTGACGACTACTCCGCCATGGTCCAGCGCCTGGCGGCGCGCTTTTACGGCCAGGTCACCCGCTACGGCACCGGTGGCTTCCTCAAAGCCAGGCTGGAGGCGAAATGAGCCGCCCTGATCGGGCGTAATCTGCTACGCTTTCGGTCCGATTCTCATCTTTCAGGAAGGATGCATCATGTCCGAAGCGCAAAGCTCCACCACATCGTCGCAGGCACAACTGGTCAGCGACATCAAGGCCGTCATCGCTGACGCCGAAGAAATCCTCGGCGCCACGGCCGACCAGGGCGGCGAGAAGATCAGCGCCCTGCGCGCGCGCATTCAAGAGCGCCTGAGGGACGCGCGCACCCGCCTGGCAGCGGCCGAGGCGGTGCTGCTCGACAAGACCCGCGCCGCCGCACGCGCCACCGATGCCTATGTGCATGAATCGCCCTGGCAGGCGGTCGGCATTGGGGCCGGAGTCGGCTTCCTGCTGGGCCTGATTCTGGGTCGGCGCTGATTGACTGAACGCCCGCAATGAGCACGCCACCGGGCGGCCAAGGCACGTTCGCCGCCGTCAAGAACATCGCCGCCACCGCCCTGGCGGTCGGCCAGACGCGCCTGGAGCTGCTGGGCAACGAGCTGGAAATAGCCCGCGCCATGGCCATGCGCAAGCTGATGCTGGCGCAGGCCTTGCTGTTCTGTGTGGGCCTGGGCGTGGTGCTCACCGTGGGTTTGCTCGCGCTCGTGTTCTGGGACAACCGCGTGGTGGTGGTGGCGCTGGCGGTCGCCGTCGTCTGGGCCATGGCCCTGTATCTGTTGCTGGCGCTGCGGCGCACGGCCGCCAAGACCGAGCCCCTGTTCGCCGCCAGCCTGGCCGAACTGCAGGAAGACCTGCGCCAACTCAGAGCCGCCACGGGCCATGGACGAGCGGCTGATTGAGCTCTATGTGCAGCGCGGCCGCTTGCGCGAACGCATTGGCGCACAGCGCCAGTTGATCGCGCGCGAGCTGGCGCCGCTGGCCAAAGCCATGGGCGTGGCCGACCAGGGCGTGGCCTGGTTGCATCGCGCCAGGGCCTATGTGCAAGCCCATCCTGGCGTGGTGGCGGCCGTGGTGGTCGCGGTGGTGGTCTGGCGTCCGCGCTGGGTATTGCGATCCCTGCGCTGGGGTTTTGTCGGGTGGCGGGGCTGGCGGGCGTGGCGCACCAGGGGCCGTCAAGTCAGCGAACTGTTTCGCGCGTTCCGGGGCACGGCCACCGCGCAATAGGCCATGACCGATCCTCACCTTCACAAACCCATTGCCAGCGCTGACCTATCGAGCGCGAAGGGCACGTTCGATGCCGACCAGACCCACGTGTTCCAGGCCCGCATGCGAAACGCGCCGCAGTGGTGGTGCTCGTTCCTGGCCAGCAACTCACGCGAGAAGAACCGGGTACGTGACGAGTTGGGCAAGATCAAGGGCGCCATTGCGCTGCTGATGAAGCCCCGCAACGGCGGCAAGTGGACCGCGCAGGAGCGCGCCGACCTCAAAGTGATGCTGCGCGCCGCCTCGACCGTCAGCCCCTACCTGCTGGTGTGGGTGGTGCCGGGCTCGATCCTGATCCTGCCCTTTCTCGCCTGGCGACTCGATGCGCGGCGCAAGCACCGCGAGCGCAAGGCCGCTAAAGCGGCGAAGTAGACGCCGACTTGGCCGCACAGGCCGGGCACACGCAAGCCTGGTTGCGCAGGGCCTCGGGGATTTGACTCAACAACTCGGCGCTGATGCTGGCGCTGCAGCACCAGCACGCGCCTTGTGGCACACCGGTCTGCTTCTCGATTTCCATCGCACACTGATTGGCTTGGCCGCACAGGGGGCACAGGCGGGGGTCGGGGGCGACAAAGTCGGCGGGCATGGCCATATTTTCTGAACAGTCGGTAGTGGTTGGGGCTATTGTCGCTCGCGCGCAAGCGCGTGTCCGGCAGGTGACCAGCCGGGAAGCGGCGCTGCCGCTAGACTTGGTGCTGCAACATGACGTCATCCGCTGCTACTTTGCCCCCCGACATCACCGTGTTTGAGCGCGGCTGGCTGTCATCCAACAACATCTTGATTCGTGGCGAGCAAGGATGCGCCTTGGTTGACAGCGGCTACAGCAGCCATGCGGCGCAAACGCTGGCGCTGGTGCGTGCGGCCTTGCAGGGCCGGCCGCTCGACCTGCTGCTCAACACCCACCTTCACAGCGACCACTGTGGCGGCAACGCGGCGCTGCAGCAGGCCTACCCCGCCATGCAGACGCTGATTCCACCCGGACTGGCCCGCCACGTCAGCACCTGGGACGCGGATGCGCTCACCTACACGCCCACCGGCCAGACCTGCCCCCCGTTCCGCTTTGATGTGCTGCTGGTGCCGGGCAGCCACATCCAGTTGGGCGACAAAGCGTGGCAAGTGCACGCGGCGCCGGGGCACGACACCCATTCGGTGGTGCTGTTTGAACCCGCCGCGCGGGTGCTGATCTCTGCCGATGCCTTGTGGGAGCGCGGTTTTGGCGTTGTGTTTCCGGAACTCGAAGGACTGGATGCGTTTGACGAAGTTGCGCAAACCATCGACCTGATCGAGTCGCTGGCACCCCGCATCGTCATCCCCGGCCATGGCGCAGTCTTCACCAACGTGCCCGCCGCCATCGCCTCTGCCCGCGCGCGCCTGAGCGGCTTTGCAGCCGACCCAGGCAAGCACATCCTGCACGCCGCCAAGGTGTTGCTGAAGTTCAAACTGCTGGAGGCGCAAAGCCAGGAACGTGACCACTTCATTGCCTGGGCGCAGGCCACGCCGTACTTCTCGGCGATGCACCAGCAACACTTTTCAGCAGCCGATTTTTCGCAGTGGGTCGATGGTCTGCTGGACGATCTGGTACGCGTTGGGGCGGCGCGGCGTGATGGGGTGTTGATCTGCAACGCCGGATGAGCAACGACGCCCGCAGGCGCCGTTAGTTTTCAACCATCAAGCGTAAAACTGGCCATAAGTCAAATCCAGCAACGCATTAATGCTATTATTTATGTAGCAATATTCAAACCACCGCCTTGCGCCTCAGCCGCCAAGCATGCAACAGCGGCTCGGTATAACCGCTGGGCTGCGCCAGACCCTTGAACACCAGCTCGCAGGCAGCCTTGTACGCCATGGACGTTTCAAAATTACCTGCCATCGGCTTGTACAGCGGGTCACCCGCGTTTTGTTTGTCCACCACGGCGGCCATGCGCTGGAAGGTCTCTTGCACCTGTGCCTTGGTGACCACACCGTGGTGCAGCCAGTTGGCCATGTGCTGGCTGCTGATGCGCAGCGTGGCGCGGTCTTCCATCAGGCCGATGTTGTGGATGTCGGGCACCTTGGAGCAGCCCACGCCCTGGTCGACCCAACGCACCACATAGCCCAAGATGCCTTGTGCGTTGTTGTCCAGCTCTTGCTGCTTTTCGGCGTCCGACCAGTTGGGCGTGGCGGTGACCGGGATTTGCAGCAGGCCGCCCAGAATGGTGTCGCGCGCCTTGTTGTAACTGGTCTTCTCCAGGTCCCCCTGGATGTCGCTCACCAGCACCTGGTGGTAGTGCAGCGCGTGCAAGGTGGCGCCGGTCGGGCTGGGCACCCAGGCGGTGTTGGCGCCGGCTCGTGGGTGGCCAATCTTCTGCTTCATCATCTCGGCCATCAGGTCGGGCATGGCCCACATGCCCTTACCGATCTGCGCCTTGCCGCGCAGGCCGCAGCTTAGGCCCACCAGCACGTTGTTCTTCTCGTAGGCGGCAATCCAGGCGCTGGTCTTCATGTCGCCCTTGCGGATCATGGGGCCGGCGTGCATGGCGGTGTGCATCTCGTCACCGGTGCGGTCCAGGAAGCCGGTGTTGATGAAGGCCACCCGGCTGGACGCCGCCGCGATGCAGGCCTTGAGGTTGACGCTGGTGCGGCGCTCTTCGTCCATGATGCCGAGCTTGACGGTGCTGTCGGGCAAGCCCAGCATCTTTTCGACGCGAGCAAACAGCTCGGCGGCAAAGGCCACTTCGGCCGGGCCGTGCATCTTGGGCTTGACGATGTAGACCGAGCCCTTGCGCGAGTTGCGCACCATGCCGTTTTCGGCGTCCTTCTTGCTGCGCTTGAGGTCATGCAGGGCGATGGTGGTGGTGACCACGGCGTCCAGAATGCCCTCGGGGATTTCGCGTGCTGCCATCGGCTGCGGTGTACAAAATGGCCGGGTTGGTCATCAGGTGGCCGACATTGCGCACAAACATCAGCGAGCGGCCATGCAGGGTGACCGCCTTGCCCTTGCCCGACGGGGGGGTGTAGACGCGGTCCGCGTTGAGGCCACGGGTCAACGTCTTGCCGCCTTTCTCGAAGCTCTCGGTCAGCGTGCCTTGCAGGATACCCAGCCAGTTGCTGTAGGCCAGCGCCTTGTCGTCGGCGTCCACCACCGCCACCGAGTCTTCCAGGTCGAGGATGGTGGACAGCGCGGCTTCCACCACCAGGTCACACACGCCGGCCGGGTCGCTGGCGCCAATCGGCGTGGCACGGTTGATCTGGATGTCCAGATGCAGGCCGTTGTGCACCAGCAGCACCGAGCTGGGGTTTTTGGCATCACCCTGGTAGCCCACCAACTGGCTGCCATGCTGCAGCTTGCTGGTGCCACCCCCGGCCAGGGACACAACCAGGTGGCCGTCCTTGATGCGGTAGCCGGTGGAGCCGACGTGCGAGCCCTTCTTCAGCGGCGCGGTGCGGTCCAGCACGTAGCGCGCGTACTCGATCACCTTGGCGCCACGCTTGGGGTTGTAGCCGCTTTTTTGCCGACCTTCTCGCAGCCTCTCTCTTCCGAGATCACGTCGGTGCCATACAGCGCGTCGTACAACGAACCCCAGCGCGCGTTGGCGGCGTTGAGGGCATAACAGGCGTTGGTGATGGGCACCACCAGTTGCGGGCCGGCCTGCTTGGACAGCTCGGCGTCCACATTGAAGGTGTTGATCTTGACCTTCTTCGGGTTCTCCACCAGGTAGCCGATGCGCTCCAGAAAGGCGCGGTACTGCGTCATGTCGGTGGGCTTGGAAGGGTCCCCTGTGGTGATGGGGCCGGGGTGCGCCTTATGCCAGGCGTCGATCTCGCTTTGCAGCCGGTCGCGCTCGGCCAGCAGGGCAATGTTCTTGGGCGCCAGGTCGGCCACGATGGCATCAAAGCCCCGCCAGAAGGCGGCGCTGTCAACACCGGTGCCGGGCAGCACTTTGGTATCAATGAACTCGTGCAAGACAGTGGCAACTTGCAGACGGTGAACGGTGGTACGTGTGGTCATGGTGGGGCCTCAAAAGGGATGGGAAAACTGTGAAAGGAAACGTCGCTTCCCGTCATTGCGAGGAGCGACAGCGACGCGGCAATCCACCTTTGCGGTGCGCCACAGTGGATTGCCGCGCTGCGCTCGCAATGACGAGGCGGGGGGTGCTCAAGCGACACCTTGATTCGCGGGAAAGAACCCCAGCACATCGCGCAAACTGCTACCACTGCGGGTGGGTTGCGTGCCCAGTTCCTCAAATGGCAACTGGTAGCGGTTGACCCACAGCGTCTGGTAGCCGTACCAGGTGGCGGCGAGTGCGTCCCAGCTATTGCTGCTGACGAAGACGATTTGCCTGGCTGCCAGTCCGGTCGCCTGCTCGCCCAGGGCATAGGCCTCGGGCGCGGTTTTGTACTTGCGAATACCGTGCACGCTGAGACAATGGTCCACCAATCCGTCCAGGCCCGCACTGCGCACGGCGATGCCCAACATCTCGGGGTCGCCATTGCTCAGGATGCCGGTGACGACGCCCCGGTCCTTCAGCGCCTGCAGCACGGCCTTGTTCTCGGGGAAGGCAGACAGATGCCGGTATTGGTTCATCAGTCGCTCGACCTGCGCATCAAATCCACCCGCAACCCAATCAGCTTGCGCACCAGTTACTATCTTTTTAATAGCATAGACCAACGCCGCGCGGGTCAGCTCCCAAAACGGCCGATAGTGCGCGCCGTGGTTGCTGGTGCTGACCAGCCGCGTGTATTCGATTTGTTTGTCGCGCCACAACACACTCAAAACCTGCCCCTGACCGGGGAACAACTGCTCGGCCAGCAGGCCCACGCTGTACACGTCGAACAGCGTGCCGTAGGCATCAAACAGCACCGCGCGGGGTGGCTCGACCGATTGCGGCTTGGGCTTTTCCATGCCTGTACTGTATTGGATACCTGGATGACAATTAATGACCTTCCGGGTGGTTGATTTGCGACAAATACATAACTAATCAAAACCGGCGCAACGCTGCTAGTGCGCCACCCGAAACCGCGTTCCCCGGAAACTGAACACCGAGCTCTTGTTTTCGATTTCCTCCAGGCGCAACTCCGGCGCGGCCAGGCTGCCCTGCGTCAGCACCTGGTTGTTGACCACCAGCAGCCGCTGCGCCGGGTTGGCCGAATGGACAACCCCGGTGATGCTCAGCGCCGGAATCTGGCGGCGGATGTCTTCCTGCAGTTCGCCCAGCAGCGCGACGCCGGCCGAAGCTGCTTGCGATGCCGATGCTGGGGACACGGCCGCCATTGCCACCGGCTCGACAGGGGCTACGGGCGGGGTCGCTGCGATGGGTGGCGGGGCGTGGGCGGCCGGCTTGGGTCTGGTGGCGACTGACTGTGGCGCAGCCACGGCCGGCACGGCGGTCGGCTGGCTTGGCGTTGCGACGCTCGGTTGCGCCGACCCGGCTACGGTTGCGCTCGGCAAGCCTGCTGCAACCACGGGCATCGAGGTCGGCGCCGACCCAGTCTGCACCAGCCGTGCGGAGGCCCGGGCCGGCACGTGCCAGCGCCACAGGCCCACTGCCATGCCACCCAGCACCAGCGCCGTCACGGCCGCCCACCGAAGGTGCTTGTAACCAGAGGAGGCCGCGCCGGCAAGCGGGGTCGTCACCTGGCTCGCCAGCAAGCCGGGCACGGCGCCGCGTTGGCGTTCGGCGTCGGCCCGTTTGAGGGCTTCGAGAATGTAGGACATAGGCTCAGGGCACGTTGGTTTGCAGGCGCGGCTGATCGTTGTCGATGGCGCTGTCGAGCTGCATCCAGGTCATGGGACCAGGCCGCCCGTCGGGGTTCAGGCCTTGGGCGCGTTGAAAGGCCCGCACGCGCTGGCGCAGGGTGGCGTCCAGGCTGGGCGGGCTACTTTCTGAAACCGGCGTCGGCACGCCGTCGAGCCGGCTGAGTTGCGCCGCCAGGCGCGCAACCACCGGGCCGCTACTGCCGTCCGGCAAGCGCCCGGTATAACCCGGCGGCGCACGCCAGTAGGTGGCAAAGTCGCCGTGCCACAGCCTGCCCAAGGCGACCAGGCGCACGGTGTGCTGGCTGGCCGCTACTTGCAATGTGGCGGTCTGCTCGGTCAGACCCGTCAACAGCGCGTACACCGGCGGCTCCTTGCCGGCCTGCAGTGTCAGGATGCCGGGACGGCCCAGCCGGCGCAGTTGGGGCACGGTGAGCTGGCTGGCGCGGTAGCACTGCACTTGCTGTGCGGCAGCGGCCTGGCAGGGATAGTCATCGCTGGCCGGCAGCTTCCAGGCGGACGCCAGCTCGCGCCAAGCGGCGTTGATGTCGCGCGGCATCTGCGCGAGCAGCGGTTCGATCTCCACCAGTGGGACCTGGGCCATCGGCGCAATCGGCGTCGGTGACGCCGCGGGTATGGTGGACGTCACCGCAGTGTGAGGCGCCGGCACCGCCGCCGCGCGCAACGACGGGTTGGGTTGCTGCGTCGTCCACACCAAGGCCCCGGCCAAGGCTGCACCCGCCAGCACGCCCAGGCCTCCCAGCGCATAGGCGGACGCCGACACGCGAGCGCTTGGCACGGTCGCAGCATCGGGGCCAAATACCTCGGCGGCGGCCTTGTCCACCACCGCGCGGTCCACGCCCTGGCGTCCGGTCGCCCAGGCCCCCAGCAAGGCACGGCCACACAGCAGGTTGATCCGCCGTGGCACACCGCGCGTGAGGCGGTAGATACGCCGCAGCGACGGCCGGTCGAACGGCAGCGCGCCCGTGTGGCCCGCCACCGCCAGTCGGTACTGGATGTACTGCGTGGTCTCGGGCTCGCTCAATGCGTCTAGGTGAAAGCGCGCAATCACCCGTTGCGCGAGTTGCTCCAGCTCGGGTCGCGCCAGCATGGTGCGCAATTCAGGCTGGCCGATCAGCACGATCTGCAGCAGCTTGCGCTCGTTGGTTTCCAGGTTGGTCAACAGGCGTAATTGCTCCAGCACGTCAGGCGACAGGTTTTGCGCCTCGTCGATGATCAACACGCTGCTTTGTCCGGCTGCGTGGCTCTGCAACAAAAAGGTGTTGAGTGCGTCGATGTAGTCCTTGACCGTGGGCGGGTTCGACGCGGCATGCGCCACGGCGATGTGAAACTCCTCGCAGATCGACTGCAACAGCTCCGTGACGGTGAGCTTGGGGTTGAAGATGTAGGCCACATGGCAGCCGACGGGAATCTGCTCCAAAAAACAGCGACAGATGGTGGTCTTGCCGGTACCGATGTCGCCCGTCAGCAGCACAAAACCGCCACCGGTGCCGCTCGCCGCACCACCGCTTGCACCAGCCGCCCCCGCGACGCCAAACAACAAATGCGCCAACGCCTCGCGGTGGCGCTCGCTCATGAACAGGTAGCGCGGATCGGGTGCGATGGAGAACGGATCCTGCGTCAGACCGAAGTGCTGCGAATACATAGCCTGCAAGCATAGCGGGGTGGCCAAGCCACGCCATCACCCAGGATGACCATTTCAAGGCAAACTGGCAGGATGAATCAAGCCAAGCTACCTTTGTCGGGCATCCGCGTCATCGAATTCAGCCACATGGTGATGGGGCCCACCTGTGGCATGGTGCTGGCGGACCTGGGGGCCGAGGTCATCAAGATCGAGCCCATTGCGGGCGACAGCACGCGCCATCTGCTGGGCGCGGGCGCGGGCTTCTTTGCCATGTTCAACCGCAACAAGCAGAGCATTGCGCTGAACCTGCAGTCGGCACAGGGGCTGGAGGTGGCGCACAAGCTGATTGCCACGGCCGATGTGGTGAGCGAGAACTTCAAGCCCGGCGCGATGCAAAGACTCGGGCTGGATTACGCCAGCCTGTCCCGTTTGAACGAGCGACTGGTGTATGCCAGCCACAAGGGCTTTTTGCCCGGCCCGTATGAACATCGCACTGCCCTGGACGAGGTGGTGCAGATGATGGGTGGCCTGGCCTACATGACCGGGCGGCCGGGCGACCCGCTGCGCGCCGGCTCCAGCGTGAACGACATCATGGGCGGCATGTTTGGCGCGATCGGCGTGATGGCGGCGCTGACGCAGCGCGCGCAGACCGGCAAGGGGCAAGAAGTGCAGGCCGCGCTGTTCGAGAACAACGTGTTTTTGGTGGCGCAGCACATGATGCAGTACGCCGTCACCGGCCAGCCGGCGGCGCCCATGCCCACGCGCATTTCGCCCTGGGGCATTTACGACGTGTTCAGCGTCAAGGATGACGAACAGATCTTCCTGGCGGTGGTGAGTGACACGCAGTGGACGATCTTCTGCAAGGCCTTTGGTTTTGATGACTTCACGGCCGACGAGCGGCTGCGCGGCAACAACGACCGGGTGCGCGCGCGCGCCTGGATGATGCCCCTGCTGCGCGAGCGCCTGAAGGCGTTCAGCGCCGCCGAACTGTCGGCGCGTTTCGAATCGCTCGGCCTGCCGTTTGCGCCGATCACGCAGCCGCAGGAATTGTTTGACGACCCCCACCTGAACCAGACCGGTGGCCTGGCCGCCATGACGTTACCCGATGGCCGCGCGACCAAGGTGGCGCTGCTACCGCTGGCGATGAACGGGCAGCGGCTGGGGCTTCGGCGGGACCCGCCGAAACTGGGCGAACACAGCGACGAGCTGTTGTTGGCTGTGGGGTACAGCGTGGACGAGATTGCGGGGTTGCGGGCATCAGGAGTGGTGGCGTAGATCGGGATTGATGGGTCGTCATTGGGTTGTCGCTCCCGTCATTGCGAGCCTCCCGAATCCGGGCCGATACCGCACACGGACCTTGAACCTGATGGCGTCACTGCGAGCGCAGCGCGGCAGTCCATGGATTCAGGGGTCCTGGATTGCTTCACTTCGTTCGCAATGACGACCGGTTCATGGAAAGCGTAGCTCGCAATGACGGAATGCGGTGCAGTGATCGATCGTGCGTCACATCACCGAACCACAAAAACCAGCGCGGTCCTGGCCGGCACGGTGAAGCGCGCCTTAACCGGCTCGTAACGCGCCTGTTTGGCGGCGCGCTGGTCAGCCGCATGGGGGGCGCTGTGCACAGGGTGCAACACGTAGCGCTTGCCTTGCTCGGATGCGATCAACAGTTGGTGCGGCAGCTTGTCCACGTTGACCAAGTAAAGCAATTCGGTGAACTGGGCACCTGCATACCCCCGGCCATCCAGGTGAGCGGCCAGCAGGACCGGGTTTTGGGTCGGGCCGGTGTTGTGGAAGGTCAGGCGCTGCGCGATGTCTTGCGCGCTGCGCAGCCGAAACAGGGTGCTGCTGGCGCGGATCTTCAGCAAGTCCCTGAACTGGTCCCGCGTCCAGGCGATCTCGCGCGGGGTCGGCTTGACCAAGGGGTTGGCCAGGATCGGCCGCATCAGCGCCCAGTCTTTGCCATTGTCCTGCTCGGGCGGCAAGCCGGTGGCGAAGTAGTTGTCGGTGTAGGTCCAGTCGAGCCGGTTGAACCAGTCGCCCGAGTCAAAACTGTTGCGGTCCAGCGACTTGGAGCGCAGCGTGTCGATGCCGGCATGAAAGTAGGCCACGCCCTGGCTGAACATATTGATGGCGGCGCCCAGCATTTGCACGCGTGCCCGGTCCTCCCGGCTGGTGGCAGCTGGCAGCTTGTAGGCGTTGATGTCGAACAGGGTCTGGTTGTCGTGGTTCTCCACGTAGTTGACCACCTCGGCGGGCTCGCGCACGTAGCCGGCGCTCTGGCCGTTGTAGTCCAGCTCGTGCAGGCGCTTGTTGCTGCCGTCGTGCGTGGTCAACACATAGTCACGGATAGCGCCGGCCAACCCCACGCGCACCATGTCGACGGCGCGCAGCAAGTCGGCCGCTGGTCGCTTGCGGTCAGCCTGCGCGTTGGGGTCGTAGACCAGACCGTTGATATAGCCCTGTGCCGTGATCAGTGCCGCACCGTGGTCGCTCGGGCCGCCGCCGCGCACGGCATCACGCGCGCGGTCGCTGAAGGTGCCGATGCCCGTGCCGCCCAGCGACAACTGCGAGGCCTGCTCGAAGCGCGCGCCATCGGCCACCTCGCCAAAGTTCCAGCCCTCGCCGATAAGGTGGATCTCGCGTCCCGCAGCGCGGTTCAGGCGCTCCTTCAGTTCAACCATCGCGGCTTTGGGCTGATGACCCATCAGGTCAAAACGGAACGAGTCAATGGCGTAGTGCCTGGCCCACAGCAGCACCGAGTCGCTCATCAGCTTGGCCATCATCAGGTGCTCGGTGGCGGTGTTGTCGCAGCAGGTGGACTGCTCCACCTCGCCCTGGGCATTGAGCCGGTGGTAGTAGCCGGGCACGATTCGGTCCAGCACCGACTTTTCTTTCTGTCCGGCCGCCGCCGTGTGGTTGTAGACCACGTCCATGCCCACCCGCAAGCCCGTGCGGTGCAGCGCCATCACCATCCGGCGAAACTCACGAATACGCGTGGCACCGTCCGCCGCGTCGGTGGCATAGCTGCCTTCGGGCGCACTGTAGTGGTAGGGGTCGTAGCCCCAGTTGAAGCAGTCGCGCGCGGCGTCAAGCATGGTCTTGGCTTGCTGCGTCGGCGCATCCGGGCCACCCTCAACCGACGGCGACACACAGCCGGCCTCGGGAATCGAGGCCAGGTCGAACACCGGCAACAGGTGCACATCCGTCATGCCGGCCTTGGCCAAGGCCTGCAGGTGGCGCATGCCCCTGGAGCGCGCGTCAGCAAAGGCCAGGTACTTGCCCCGATGCTCGGGGCGCACGCTGGTGTCGTTGATGGAGAAATCGCGCACGTGCAACTCGTAGATCACCATGTCGGTCTGCGCTGCCAGTGGCTTGGGTCGCGCGGCTCGATCCCAACCCGCAGGTTTGAGGGCGCGGTCGTCGAGATCGGCCACCAGGCTGCGTGTTGAATCGGTGGTGAGGCTGACCGAATAGGGGTCGGTGACGCGGTTGCGCACCAGGCCCACGCCGGGCACGAACACGTCCACCAGGTAGCTGTAGTACTGGCCGGCTCGGCGCGCGGCCTCGTCCAATGACCAAACTCCAGTTTGCTGATCGCGGCGCATCGGTGTCATGGCCAGCGCGGGGCTGTTGCCGCTGGCGTAGCGGCAGACCGCAACCGCCTGCGCCGTGGGCGCCCACAGCTTGAAGTGCGTCTGGCTCGCCGTCGCCGCCACGCCCAGCTCACTGCTCAATGCCCGCTCACCAAACAGGGCGTCCAGCGCGCCGGCGGCCTGCACCCGAGTGGCCTGCAGCACCCGGCCCTGCTCGTCCTCCTGCACCAGCACCATTTGACCCGTGTGCAGCGCAGTCATGCGGGCGCGGTCTGCCGAGGCCAGCGCCAGGCGCACACCGGGGCCAAGGTGTTTGAAACGTGCGCTTGACAGCCTGCGCCACATCAACGGAGGCCACGGCCAGCGGCAACGCACCCTGCGCGCCGTGGACCGGCGCGCCCGCGTCCACCACGATCTGCCCGGTCGGCGAGTGGTACAGCTTGAATCCGCTCACCGCCTGCACACCTGGCCACTGCAGCACATCGCCGGTGAGCCAATAGGCAGTGGCCGGCATGGCACGCTGGGATGGCGTGGCCTGCAGAACGGTGGCAAAGTCTGCGGTATCGCACGCCGCTTTGGCCATGGGTGCTACGGTGGCCAACCCACTTAATGGCGCAGCAAGTAGTAGCGCCACGCCAGCGCCAGCCGCGCGCACCCACCAAGCGGCGCCGACCCCGAACAGACGACATTTCATGGTGATAATTTCTTCCAAATCAATACTTGAATAACGTAGTACTGCTACATTCACTCACACGTAAGCTGCACATCATAGCTAGAATGCCTTTGATTCGGCTGTCTTCGCAAGAACGTAAATGGTATTTTGACTACATGAATCTCATGACATGGTTCCATCGCCTGCTCGCCACGCTGCTGCTCGCCAGTGGCCTTGCCGCCCACAGCCAGGCTTCGAGTCCGGCCGCGCCCAGCCTCGATCGGGTGGAGCCCCCCACATGGTGGGTCGGCATGCAGCACCGCGGGCTGCAACTCATGGTGCACGGGCAGCATATTGCCCAACTGCGCCCGGAACTTAGCCACCCCGGCGTGACGCTGCGGGATGTGACCCGGGTCGAGAGCGACAACTACCTGTTTCTCAACCTGGACATCGCGCCCGACGCCGCTGCCGGCGAGTTCGAAATCCGGTTTGGGGATGGGCAGGGCGTGCTGCTGCGCCACCGCTACACGCTGCACGCGCGCGACGGGCAGTCAGCCCAACGCCAAGGCTTCGGCCCCAAGGACGTGATCTACCTGCTGGTGCCCGACCGCTTTGCCAACGGCAACCCGAACAACGACCGAGTACCGACGCTCAGCGAGGGCGTCAACCGCGCCGACCCAGGCGCGCGCCACGGCGGCGACCTGCAGGGCATTGCCCAGCACCTGGACTACATCGCCGGCATGGGTTTCACCCAGATCTGGCCGACGCCGCTGACCGAAAACAACCAGCCCCAGTACTCCTACCACGGCTACGCCAGCACCGACCTCTACCAAGTCGATGCCCGCTTTGGCAGCAATCAGGAATACCGCCAGTTGGTCGCCACGGCCCGGTCCAAAGGTATTGGCTTCATCGCCGACATTGTCGTCAACCACATCGGTAGCAGCCACTGGTGGATGAACGATCTGCCGGCACGCGACTGGCTCAACCAGTGGCACCGGTTCACCGAAACCAACCACAAACGCATCAGCCTGCTTGACCCGCACGCCGCAGCCAGTGACCGCAAGGCCTTCACCGACGGCTGGTTTGTCAACACCATGCCCGACCTGAATCAGCGCAACCCTTTATTGGCCGAATACCTGATCCAAAACAGCATCTGGTGGGTGGAGTACGCGGGCCTGTCCGGCATCCGCGAGGACACCTTCTCGTACTCGGACAAGCGGTTTCTGGCCGACTGGGCGGGGCGCTTGCTGCAGGAGTATCCCCATCTCACGATGGTCGGCGAGGAGTGGACCAACAGCCCGGCGCTGATCGCCTACTGGCAACGTGGCAAGCGCAACGATGATGGCTTTGTGCCGAGTATGCCCAGCATGATGGACTTCCCCCTGTACGAGGCGCTGCATCACGCACTGACGACACCGGAGGACCACGCCTCGGGCCTGGGCAGACTGCACGAAGTGGTGGCGCATGATTTTCTCTACCCAGACCCGGCCCGGCTGGTGGTCTTCGAGGGCAACCACGACACCAGCCGATTGTTTTCCGCGCTGAATGCAGACGTGGCACTGACCCGCATGGCCATGGTCTACCTGGCCACCATGCGGGGTATTCCGCAGTTCTTCTACGGCACCGAAGTGCTGATGACCAGTCCCAAGCAGCGTGACGATGGTTTGGTGCGCGCGGACTTTCCTGGCGGCTGGCCGGGCGACCCGGTCAACGCGGTGACGGGTCAGGGCCTCACGATCGCGCAACGCGACACACAACAGTACTTGCGCCAATTGCTGAACTGGCGCAAAGGCGCCTCAGCTGTGACCGACGGCAAGCTGATGCATTACGCGCCGCAGCACGGCACCTATGTTTACTTTCGTTACAACGGCACACAAAAAGTGATGGTGGTGCTGAACAAGAACACCAGCGCCACCACACTCGACACCACGCGCTTTGCCGAGATGCTCGGCCCCAAGGCCTGGGGGCGCGATGTGCTCAATCAGACGCGCCACGAGCTTGGCCAATCGCTGCTGGTGCCGGCCCGCAGCGCCCTGGTGCTGGAGGTCACTCCATGAGCGGCAAACAAGGCATCAGGCGGCAAGCGGATGGTGCTGGTCGCGCCAGACGCTAAGCATCTCGCCATACTCACCCAGCACGCGCGCAATCTCTGCACTGTCGGAAATGTGCAGCGCCGCGCGCAGCCGCGCCAGCTTGGAGCGCTCGCTGCGCAGACTGGCCAGCAGGTCGATGTCCGGCGTCGGCGCATGGTATTCGTCCGCAATCATGCCGTTGTGAATGTCAATCCAGTAGGCGAGGCAGTCTTTGGCCGCCTCAAAGGCGGAACGGTCGTCGGGGGTGGCTTGCATGGTCAGATAACCTCTTGAACTCACAGGGGCCAACACCCCCATTGCTGTTGTCATACTACCTGAAGCTTGCGCGCCAGTGCATGACAACGGTTACCAAAAGTAGCGAATACCTTCGCCTCCCCGTGCGCGATTGAGCCATGGCCTGTCGTCCCAAACGGCCGGAGCCGCGTTAGGCAGAGACCTCTAACTGGAGAAACCCCATGAAACGACTCCTTGCCCTCGCGCTGGCCGCCGCTGCCGCCTTGCCGCTTTGTGCCCAGACCAATGTGGGCGTCAGCGTGCGCATCAACCAACCCGGCGTGTACGGCCGGGTTGACTTCGGCAACGTGCCCCCGCCCCCAGTGGTCTTTGCCGAACCCATTCTGGTCGCGCCCCCGCAGGTGGTCGTGCAGCAAGCCCCGATGTACCTTTACGTACCGCCTGGCCATCAAAAGCACTGGGCCAAGCATTGCCACCGCTACCACGCTTGCGGGCATCCGGTCTACTTCGTGCAGGAAACCTGGCTGCGAGACCGGTATGAGTCGCATCACCACGGCCGCAGGTGGCACCACCGCGGGCATGGCCGACCATAGGGCCACGGTCAAGGGTAGTAGCGGCTGCGCATGCGCGCGCAGTAGGCTTCCAGCTGGGGGTATTGCTGAGCGTGCCGCTGGAGGGGCGATGCCACCGGTGCCCAGAGCAGGTTGGCCACAAAGGCATACACCGTGGCATCCAGCGCGCAGGGCTGCTCCCCCATGAAATAAGGGCTTGTCGCCCAGGTAATTGGCCAGCGCCGTGATGTCGCGTTGGCCAATGGCGTGGATCTCCCCCGCCTGGTGGCGGCCCATGCCGTGGCCGTGCATTTGCTTGATCAAGCCGCGCCGCGCCAGGGGGGGAACGAACCACCGCAGCGGCACGGGCATTTCCCCAAAAAAAGCGACCTTCGTTTTGGCCCAACCTTCTGGCTCGATCCAGCGCGTATACACCACCGCCCAATACAGGTTCTCCTCCAGCAGTCGCTGAAACGCCAGCGCCACCGCGCGCTGCTCGGCACTCAACCAGCCATCCAGCGGATCACCGTAGCTAGCCTTCAGATAGTCAATGATCAGAGTCGAGTCGGCCAGCGTCTTACCTGCATCCTCGATATAGGGCATCTTGCCCTTGGGCGCCTTTCCGATGGCGCGCAGACTGGCTAGTGGGATCTCGAACGGCAATCCCGCCATGCGCAGGTAGGTTTCGAGCTTCATGCAAAAGGGACTGGCGTTGGGCAGGCCGAACGCGGGGGCGAATTGGTGTAGCTTGATCATGGGCAGCACTATGACATGCCGCGCTGGACAGTGGCGCCACGGCCTTTGTGACACATGACCGGGACTTTTCGCAGGTCACCGGCATTGACATCCTGACTGGGCCCTAAGCAGACGAACCTGTTGGCGGATATGAAAGAATGCTCGCATGGATCAGCTACGCTCGCTTCGAGTCTTCGCGCAAGTTGTCGCGCAAGGTAGTTTTGCGGGTGCTGCAAGGACGCTGGACCTCGCCCCAGCGGTGGTCACGCGAGCCGTCTCGGACCTCGAAGACTACCTGGGTGTCAGGCTGCTGAATCGAACCACGCGCAGCCTTGCCCTGACAGAGGTTGGCGAGGACTATCTTGAGCGTGCCCAACGGGTGCTGGCGGAGCTTGACGACGCGAACGCCCTGGCAAGCTCTGTCAACAGCGCGCCCAGTGGAAACCTGCGCATTCTTTGCCCGCCGGCCTTTGCGACCCATCAACTGGTCCAGCATCTGCCCATCTTTCGCCAACGTTACCCCCGCATTCAACTGGAGCTGTCGGCCTTGGGCCCGGTTGCCGCTGCCGATGAAAACTACGATGTCTCGATCCTGTCCATCGGACAGCAACCCTTGCAGGGCGACTTTGTGGTTCGACAATTGGCATCGTCGTCGTTTGTCATTTGCGCGGCGCCGGCCTACCTGGATCGCTGCGGGCGCCCTCAACAGCCAGCCGATTTGCTCGTGCACGACGGATTGCTGCCGGACGTGGCTGCAGTTCGGCGAGAACTCACCCTGTTTAGAGAGGGGTCGGGCACCACCCAAGGCACTCGGCAGGTGCTCAACCTGGCCTTGCGCCCGGCGGTACTCTGCACCCGCCAACTGGAAGTTCTCTACGCGGCGGCTTTGGCTGGCATGGGGGTTGCGGGCTTGCCCTCGTTCATGGCGGCGGATGCATTGCGGGATGGTCGACTTGAACGTGTCCTGCCTGGGTGGCGTGGCGGCGCCCTGCAGCTCTATGCAGCCATGCCAAGCCGCAAGCATGTTCCCATCCGGACACGTGTCTTCATGGATTTTCTGGTTGAGATCTTTGGAGGGAACGCCGACGATCCCTGGTTGATCCCTTGAATCACTGGGCAAACGCGGCCGTATCGACCCCGCGCGCAGCCAGGTTTGCGCACACCATCATGGCGACCAGGCACGCCAACTGCAGGTAGGCAACGATGCGCATCTGGGTTTGTTTCTGAGGGCTCAAAGCGGGCAACCGTCCCTGCTTGAGCGGCACGCGCCAGCGCAACATGTCGAGCGTCGGCATCAAGGACAGGACGCTGGCCAAACCATAGAGCGCCAGCTTGGCGATGAAGGGGCCATTGTGAAAGTAGTAAGCGGCGCCTTTTTCCAGGTACAGAACCCGCACCAAGCCGACCAGCAGTATCAGCGTGGCCGCAATCCCATTGAGCATGTCCGTGGTGCGCAAGCGGCGAGCTCTAGACAAATCGAACGGTTGTCTCCATTGCACGATGGACATCAGTGTGCAGCCGAGCAGCGTCAGAACGGCCATATGGTGAAGGGCGGCAAAAAGGGCAGTCATGGTTCTTGATTTCCCAATCTGCAATCAGCGGTAGGTGGAAGAAACTGGCGTGTACACCACGCGGGCATCCAAGTCCTTGAGCCTGCCCGAGACGTTCTCCATGGGGGGTACTCGCCCTTCATACCGAACGGCGCTTCGGGTGCTTGCGTCAAACACCACGCGCAGCGGCGCGACGGCAAGGCGAATCAGGAAATTGCTGGGCGTGACCGTGAAGGAAGCTTGCCCATTGACCAGCTTCTCGAACTTCAAGTCGAACCCATAGGTGGTCTTGTCTCTGAGCATCAGCATTCGCACGGGCATGGTTGCGCCGGCCGTCAAGGGATCCCAGTTTTTCAGGATGAAGCCGAACAGGGAAGGCCCGCTGACCACCGGATCGGAAACATCTTCAGTGGCGGTGCTGACCGCGCCGTTGTGCTTGAGTTCGTATTCGAGATGGCGCCCGTCTTTGCTGATCTCCACGGATCCGGTGAAGCCGGCTTGCTGGTTTACGACCTCAAACCGCCGCACCTCGTAGGTGGGCGAGACAAGGGTTGACTCTGAAATGATCATGCGCCCTGTTTGATCGCTGGTGAGGTGGCTTGCGATCAATCCGCTGGGCGTACTCAGTACGCGTCCGTCGTAGCGATAGAGCGGGGATCCGGTGGGCGTGTGCAGGGCGAACGTGTCGCCCCGGTATATCAAAGTCCCGGCAGACTCAGGCGACAGGCGCAGCGCCTCAAGCTTGACGATGGCCGGTTGACCTGTTTGCGCATGGGATGCGGCGGCGGTCAAGCACCACGCGACAAGCGCTGCAATGGTGATGCCGCGGAAATAGGGAGAAGGCATGTGTGGGTTCCAAAGAAAGTAGACAGTTCGAATCAATGGAGCGACTGTAGGCAGGCGACTGCGGAAGAAAAAGCAGCCAACCGCGAAGGAACCGTTGCTGGAAATGCAATGATCAACAGTGGGGGAAAGGGGCCTGGCTCGGTTTTCCAACACCAACATCCATGCGCCTCACGAGCCAGTTCTTGCCTGCAGACCGCATGGAATGGGCCTGTGGAACAGGGTGTTTATCTCCGCTCACCAGACCGTGCGCGCGAACGCCTTCCCAGGGGTGAGTCCGCGGGTCTGGCAGCCGCCGAGACCAATAGGCGTGCCCAACTTTGAGCTAGGTGACGCGGTGGATTCGTTGCCCCAGCATTTCTGGAGCGATCAAGGTGACACCGTTGTCGGTGACATGAAAGCCCCGCGCTCGATCTTGCGTCGCGTCTAGGCCGGCGCTAAATCCGTCTGGCAACTTGCAGTGCTTGTCGACGATGGTCCGGCGCAGGCTTACGCCTTTGCCTATGGTCACATCGGGCAGCACGACCGAGTCCTCGATCACGCTGCCCTCGCCGACCTTCACTTTGGAGAACAGGATTGAATGGCGCACGTTGGCGCCGCTGACGATACAACCGCTGGACACCAGTGAGTTGTGGGCCTCCCCCCTGCGCCCAGCCTCATCAAACACGAACTTTGCGGGGGCGAGCTGGCGTTGCAGGCTCAGGATGGGCCAACCGTCGTCGTAGAGGTTGAGTTCGGGCACCACCGAGGTGAGATCCATATTGGCCTCCCAATAGGCATCTACGGTGCCCACGTCGCGCCAGTACGGCGTGGTGTCGACCATATTGACGCAACTGTCCTTGAAGCTGTGGGCGAAAACGCGGTGCCGAGCCAGCAGCGACGGGATGATGTCCTTGCCAAAGTCGTGGCTCGAAGTGGGGTCCGCCGCATCCCGCACCAATTCAGAAACCAGCAGGGCGGCGTTAAAAACATAGATTCCCATGCTGGCCAGCGCATGGGTTGGTCGGTGCCCAAGCACGACTGGCTGCCTGGGCTTCTCGGCAAAGGCCACAATGCGGTGGTCCGGATCAATCGACATCACCCCGAATTCACTGGCTTGTTCAACCGGAACTTCAAGGCAGGCCACGGTCATTTCGGCGCCCCGCCCCACATGCTCGGCCAACATGATCGAGTAGTCCATCTTGTAGATGTGATCTCCGCCCAGCACCAACACCAGATCAGGCCGCGCCTCGTCAATGATGCGCAGGTTCTGGTAGACCGCATTCGCTGTTCCGCTGTACCAGGACTCGCCGTGCTGCTGCTGCGCCGGGACCACATCCACGTATTCCCCCAGACTGGCAGCCAGAAAACTCCAACCGTGTTCGATGTGGCGTATCAGGCTCTGCGCCTTGTACTGAGTCAGCACGGCAATGTGGCGCACGCCGGAATTGACGCAGTTGCTCAGGGCAAAGTCAATGATGTTCAAGTTACCGGCAAACGGCACGGCCGGCTTGGCCCGCCAATCGGTCAACTGACGCAAGCGGCTGCCACGTCCGCCGGCGAGAACCAGCGCGTAGGTGCGTTCGCTCAGACGGTGCTTTGAGTCGAATTCCAAGGTGAGATTCTCCTGAGCAAAAGAGGTCGATTCGTTGAAGCACTTACCCTACCGAGAAACGTCCACATTGCTCCAGGCCGCAATGTGCGACCGTTGTGGCGAGCGTTCGAGAAAGTGAATTGAACCCGCCAATCCCGGTCAAGCCGTTGACAAAGATCAATGCGACTGCGATCGTCGGTCAACTGATTCAGTTCTGCAAGCAAGTCGATTCCTTTCACGCCCGTGCCCACGTGCTGGACATAATCCGCACCAACCAGGGAAACACGCCCGCAGCGAACACCAAGAACGTTGACATTTGTTAAGCCTCGCGCTTGACGGAAGACTACCATTTCTAATGCAACTGGTCTGTTATCTCCCACACCCCACACCCCACACCCATGAAAACACCTGACAAATACATCTACCTCTTTGGAGGCACCCGCACCGAGGGCGCCGCCGCCATGAAGAACCTGCTCGGTGGCAAGGGCGCCAATTTGGCCGAGATGTGCCGCCTTGGCATTACCGTGCCCTCCGGCTTCACCATCAGCACCGAGGCCTGCACCGCCTTCACCGCGCAAGGGCGCGACGCCGTATTCGCGCTGATTCAAGGTGAAGTCTTGGCCGGGGTGAAGTTCCTGGAAACCGAGATGGGCAAGCAGTTTGGCAACGCCAGTGACCCGCTGCTGCTGTCGGTGCGCTCCGGCGCCCGCGCCTCCATGCCCGGCATGATGGACACCATTTTGAACCTGGGCCTGAACGATGAGGCGGTGGTTGGGCTGGCGCGAAAGTCCAACAACGAACGCTTCGCCTGGGACTCCTACCGCCGCTTTGTGCAGATGTACGGCGACGTCGTGATGGGCCTCAAGCCCGTGTCCAAGGAAGACCACGATCCGTTCGAGGTCATCATCGACATGCTCAAGGACCAGAAGGGTGTCAAGCTCGACACCGAACTGGACGCCGAAGACCTTAAGGAACTGGTTCAGCGCTTCAAATCACTGATCCGCGCGCGCATTGGTCGCGACTTTCCGACCGATCCCTGGGAGCAACTTTGGGGCTCGGTCTGGGCGGTGTTTGAGAGCTGGAACAATGAACGCGCCTGCGTCTACCGTGAACTCAATGACATTCCCGCCTCCTGGGGCACGGCGGTCAACGTGCAAGCCATGGTATTTGGCAACCTCGGCGACAACAGCGCCACCGGCGTGGCCTTCTCGCGCGATGCGGGCACGGGTGAGGACCTGTTCAACGGAGAGTTCCTGGTCAACGCGCAGGGAGAGGACGTGGTGGCCGGCATCCGCACACCGCAACAGGTGTCGCTGGTGGGGTCCCGGCGCTGGGCCGAACTGGCCCTGGTCAGCGAGGCAGACCGCAAGGCCAACTTCCCGTCGCTGGAAGAGCTGATGCCCGGCATCTACCAGGAGCTGCTGCATGCCGAGACCACGCTGGAGAACCACTTCAAAGACATGCAGGACATGGAGTTCACCATCCAAGAGGGCAAACTGTGGATGCTGCAAACCCGCAACGGCAAACGAACTGGGGCGGCCATGGTGCGCATTGCCATGGAGATGCTCCGGCAGAGCATGATTGACGAGAAGACCGCCTTGCTGCGCGTGGGGGCCGACCGATTGAACGAGCTGCTACACCCCATCTTTGACACCGAGGCGTTGAAAGCGGCCCACTCCATTGCGCGCGGCCTGCCAGCCTCACCCGGCGCGGCGACCGGCCAGATCGTGTTCCACGCCGACGAGGCGGAGACCTGGTTCAAGGCCGGCAAGGACGTGATTCTGGTGCGCCAGGAAACATCGCCCGAAGACCTGCGCGGCATGAGTGTGGCCAAGGGCATTCTCACCGCGCGCGGCGGCATGACCTCGCACGCCGCCGTGGTGGCGCGCGGCATGGGCAAATGCTGCGTGTCCGGTGCCGGGGCTGTGCATGTGGACCTGAAGGCGCGCACCATGACCGTGGGTGATGTGGTCTACAACGAGGGCGACTGGATCTCGCTGAACGGCTCCACCGGCGAGGTCTACGTGGGCAAGATCGACACCAAGGACGCTGAACTAAGCGGCGATTTTGGCGCGCTGATGGCCTTGACCGACAAATACAAACGCCTGGAAATCCGCGCCAACGCCGACAGCCCAGCCGATGCCAAGGTGGCCCACAGTTTTGGCGCCACCGGCATCGGCCTGTGCCGTACCGAGCACATGTTCTTTGAGGGCGAGCGCATTCTGGCCGTGCGTGAAATGATTCTGGCCGACAACGAAGCCGGGCGGCGCAAGGCGCTGACCAAGCTGCTGCCCATGCAGCGCGGCGACTTTGAGGGCTTGTTTCGCGAGATGCACGACCTGCCCGTGACCATCCGTTTGCTGGATCCACCGCTGCACGAATTCCTGCCGCACGACGATGCCAACCAGCGTGTCATGGCTGCCGAGATGAAGGTGCCGCTGGGCAAGATCAAGATGCGGGTCGAGGAATTGCACGAGTTCAACCCGATGATGGGCCACCGGGGTTGCCGCCTGGGTATCAGTTACCCCGAGATCACAGAGATGCAGACCCGTGCCGTGATCGAGGCGGCGCTGAACGTGCGCGCCCTGGGCGTCCACGTCAAGGCCGAAATCATGGTGCCGCTGGTGGGCACGGTGCGCGAGTTCAATGCGCAGGCCGAGGTGATTCGCCGCACCGCCAACGCCGTCTTCGTCGAACGCGGCGAGACGCTGGAGTACCTGCTGGGAACCATGATTGAAACACCCCGCGCCGCGCTGATTGCCGACAGCATTGGCAAGCAGGCCGAGTTCTTCTCGTTTGGCACCAACGACCTGACGCAGATGACACTGGGCTTCTCGCGCGACGATGCCGGCAAGTTCCTGCCCGACTACCTCAAGCGCGGCATTTACGAGCACGACCCGTTTCGCTCCATCGACCAGAAGGGTGTGGGGGTACTGGTGCAGATGGCGGTGGAAAAAGGACGCAGCGTGCGCCCGGATATGGAAATGGGCGTGTGCGGCGAGCATGGCGGCGACCCAGCCTCGGTGGCGTTCTTCCACCGCGTCGGATTGGACTATGTGAGTTGCTCCCCCTATCGGGTGCCAATTGCGCGATTGGCGGCTGCACAAGCGGCGCTGGAGTAAATCGCTGCGTTGGCTTTTGTAAAGCTCGAACCGGTATCCGATACTATGCAAAAACCAACTGACAGCAGCTCCATCCCGTCTTCCGATGCCCTTCAGATTTTGATTCAGGAATGCGGCGCTTCGCCCCATGCTCTGGTTCAAATACTGCGACAGGCGCAGTCCCTGCAAGGGTGGTTGCCACGGAAAGTGCTGAGTGAAATTGCCGCGGCACTAGGCCTTACCTTGGCCCACGTGCAGGGAGTTGCAGGGTTCTACCGCTTCTTCCACACCAAGCCCGTAGGTACCTACCGCATTCTGTTTAGCAACAACATTACCGACCGTATGCTGGGCAATGAAGCCCTGATGCGCGATTTGTGCCAGCGTCTTGGCATTACGCGCGGCCAAGTGCGTGCAGATGGGCGTGTCAGCGTTGAGTTGGCCTCGTGCACTGGCCTATGCGACCAAGGTCCTGCCCTGCTGGTCAACCACCACCATGTCGTCACCCGGCTCAATCCGGGGCGCATTGAACACATTGCGGCCTTGATAGAGGCACAGGTTCCGCCCTCGCAGTGGCCACCCGAGTGGTCGCGTGTGGACGACCAGATTCGCCTCACCGATGTCAAACTGGGCACCCAGCCCGCGCCCGGAGAAGCCTTGGCCGCCGCCATAGCGCGTGGGCCGCAGGGCATGCTGGACGACCTCAAGCACTCCAAACTGCGCGGGCGCGGCGGCGCGGGCTATGCCACGGCGACCAAGTGGGAGCTCTGCCGCAACGCCCCAGGCCAGATGCACTATGTGGTGTGCAACGCAGACGAAGGCGAGCCAGGCACCTTCAAAGACCGCGTACTGCTGACCAGTTATGCCGATGGTGTGATTGAGGGCATGACCATTGCCGCCTGGGTGGTAGGTGCACGGCAGGGGTTCATCTACTTGCGCGGCGAATACCGCTACTTGTTGGAGCACCTACAAGCCGTGTTGCAGCGCCGCCGCGCACAGAATTTGCTCGGTGACTCCATCCAAAGGCATGCCGGGTTTGATTTCGACATTGATATCCACCTCGGTGCCGGTGCCTACGTATGTGGCGAAGAGTCTGCCTTGATTGAATCGCTCGAAGGCAAGCGCGGCACGCCGCGTATTCGCCCGCCTTTCCCTGTGGAAAGCGGCTACCTGGGTCAACCCACCACCGTCAACAACGTCGAAACCTTCAGCGCCGTCACCCACATTGCGCTGCATGGCGGTGATTGGTGGTCCAAGATTGGTACACGCCAGTCCACCGGCACCAAAATCCACTCGGTCTCCGGCGACTGTGAACGCCCTGGCATCTACGAGTACCCGTTTGGCACCCGCATTGGCCGCATTCTGGAAGACTGCGGCGCGCGCGACACGCAGGCAGTGCAAGTGGGCGGCCCCTCGGGCGTGTGTTTATCGGCCTTCGAATTCAATCGCCATATTGGCTTTGAGGATGTGCCCACGGCAGGCGCCTTTATGGTGTTTGACCGCTCTCGCGACATGTTCTCTGTGGCACGCAACTTTGCCCACTTTTTTGCCCACGAAAGCTGCGGTTTTTGCACACCCTGCCGGGTCGGTACCAAGCTGGTGGTGCGGCGCATGGAAAAACTGCAACGTGGCGACGGTTCGGCCGCCGATGTGCAGGTGCTGTTCAAACTGGACACACTGATGCACGGCACCACGCACTGCGGCCTGGGTGCGGCTGCCTGCAACCCTCTGCGCGACACCATTGCCAAGTTTCGCCCGGCGTATGAGCGGCACCTGCAGTCCTTGCACTTTGTACCGGGATTTGATCTCGACGCCGAGTTATCGCAGGCACGGCTTGCCACTGCGCGTGACGACAGCGGCGCCCATCTGGAGAATAAGGAATGACCGATCAACGCATTGACCCGCTCAGCCCGGGCAGCTTTGAACTCGACGGACAGGACATTGAGTTCGCCCCTGGCGACACCATTTTGCGCGCCGCCACCCGTGCGGGCCACTACATTCCGCACCTGTGCTGGAAGCCCGAGTTCCCCCCGCATGGTTCTTGCCGTGTCTGTACCGTCAAGGTCAACGGCCGCACCGGTGCCGCTTGCACCGTCATGGCCAGTGCCGGGCAAGAGGTGCAAAGCAACACCGACGAGCTCAATGCGCAGCGCAAGACACTGCTGCAGATGCTGTTTGTAGAAGGCAACCACTTTTGCCCCTCGTGCGAAAAGAGTGGCGATTGCCTGCTGCAGGCCACCGCCTACGAGGTCGGCATGACGGGGCCGCATTTTGAAGAGCTGTACCCCAACCGCGCAGTGGATGCCAGCCACGCCGACGTGCTGCTGGACTTGAACCGCTGCATTTTGTGCGGCCTGTGTGTGCGCGCAAGCGCCACGGTTGATGGCAAGAACGTGTTTGCGATTGACGGTCATGGCATTGATACCCGCCTCATCGTCAACAGCCCCAGCGGACTGCTCGGCGACAGTACCTTGGCACTCAGCGACTGCGCGGCCCGCATTTGCCCGGTGGGCGCCATACTGCCTAAACGCCAGGGTTTTGCCACACCGATTGGCCAACGCCGCTTTGATATCAGGCCGGTCTCACAACAGGTTGAGAAGGACGCCACATGAGCACGGAACGTGACGCCGGGCAGCCGCTGCACGCCCCCCGCAAGTACAAGATTGCTACCGTCTCACTGGCCGGGTGTTTTGGATGCCACATGTCTTTCCTGGACATTGACGAAAGATTACTGCAACTGCTGGAGGTGGTTGAATTTGACCGCTCGCCGCTGACCGACATCAAGACCATTGGCCGCTGCGATATTGGTCTGATTGAAGGGGGGCTGTGCAATGCCGAAAACGTGCACGTGCTGCGCGAATTTCGCGCCAATTGCAAAACTCTGGTAGCGGTAGGTGCCTGTGCCATCAACGGTGGCCTTCCCGCGCAGCGCAACCAGCTCGATGTAGGTCAGATTTTGCGCGACGTCTACTGCAACCAAACCGGCATCAGCCCCCATAGCCAGATACCCAACGACCCCGAGTTGCCCTTGCCACTCAACCAGGTGCACCCCATTCATGAGGTGGTACACGTTGATTACTTTTTGCCAGGTTGCCCGCCTTCAGGGGATGCCATCTGGGCGTTTGTGAATGACTTGATTGCTGGCCGCACGCCCCACTTAGGGCACGGACTGATGCACTATGACTAAAGAGAGCGGTCTATGACCTTTGGATTAGAAACGGCTGCCCATCCGGAGGGTTTGCGCCGCGTGGCCATTGACCCCGTGTCCCGCGTGGAAGGGCATGGAAAAGTCACGCTGCTGCTGGACGAACACAACCGGGTGCAGCAGGTGCGCCTGCACATTGTCGAATTCCGGGGGTTCGAGAAGTTCATTGAAGGACGGCCCTACTGGGAGGTGCCGGTCATGGTGCAACGGCTGTGCGGCATCTGCCCGGTGTCGCACCATCTGGCGGCGGCCAAGGCATTTGACCGCATCATCGGTGCCATGCCGGTACCTGCCAGCGCAGATGCGGTGCGCAGGCTCATGCACTACGGGCAAATGTTGCAATCGCACGCGCTGCACTTTTTCCACCTGTCGTCGCCTGATCTGCTGTTTGGTTTTGACTCCGAAGTGGCCAAGCGCAACATCGTCGGTGTGGCACAGGCCCATCCCGAGATTGCCAGAAAAGGCATCTTTCTGCGCAAGTTTGGCCAGGAGGTGATCCGCATCACCTCCGGCAAACGCGTGCACGGCACCGGTGCGATTCCGGGCGGTGTCAACAAATTGGTCACCGCCGAAGAACGCGACACCCTCAAACGTGAACTGCCCCAGATGCTGGCCTGGGCCCAAGACGCGGTCAACATTGCCAAACAACTCCACGCGCAAAACCCGGCGCTGTACAACCAGTTTGGCAGCTTTCGCTCCAACCTGCTCTCGCTGGTGCGCCCCGATGGCGCCATGGATTTTTACGATGGCGTGCTGCGCGCGCGCGATGCCGACGGCAAAATATTGTTCGATGGCGTGAGTGATCAGCGCTACCTGGAACTGATTGAAGAAGAAGTGCGCTCCTGGAGCTACATGAAGTTCCCCCACCTGCGCAGCCTGGGGCGCGAGCAGGGCTGGTACCGGGTGGGCCCCTTGGCGCGGGTGCAAAACTGCGACTTTATTCCGACGCCCCTTGCAGAAGCCGAACGCCAGGCCTTTGTGGCCTGGGGCCGGGGCGAAGTGGTGCATGCCACGCTGGCCTACCACTGGGCCCGCATGATCGAGATGCTGCACGCGGTGGAGGTGATTGCCGAGCTACTGGACAACCCTGCCCTGCTGTCGGGTGACTTGGTCAGCACCGGCACGCGCCAGCGTAGCGGCGTGGGCATCATCGAGGCACCGCGTGGCACGCTGATCCACGACTACGACGTGGGCGACAACGACCTGGTCACCCGCTGCAACCTGATCGTCTCCACGACCCACAACAACCAGGCCATGAACGAAGCCGTGCGCGCCGTGGCACGCGACTATCTGGACGGACGGGAGTTGACCGAAGGCCTGCTCAACCACATTGAGGTGGCCATACGGGCCTATGACCCCTGCCTTTCGTGCGCCACCCATGCCCTGGGGCGAATGCCGCTGGACGTTGCCTTGGTGGCGCACGACGGAACGCTGATCGACCGGGTGCTCAAGTCGCAGGGCGAGTTGGTACATGACCTTGGCAGCGCGACCGGATGGAGCACATGACGCCGACGCAAGTACCACCCCTGCTGGTGTTCGGCTGGGGCAATCCGAGCCGCGGCGACGATGCGCTCGGCCCGCTTTGTATTGACCACCTGCGTGCGGCTTGTGCCGCGGATGCCCGAGTGGAGTTTCTTGATGACTATCAGTTGCAAGTTGAGCACGCGCTGGATTTGGTGGGGCGCTCGCACATTCTTTTTGTGGATGCCAGCCTGAACTGCGCAGCGCCGTTTGAAGTCACACCCCTGCACGCCGCGCAAGACGCCAGCTTCACCACCCACGCCATGAGTCCGCAGGCCTTGATGCAGGTGTTTCTTCAACTATATGGCGTGGCGCCGCCCCCGTGCACGTTGTTGGCGATTCGCGGCGAGCAGTTCGAGTTGGGCAAACCGCCCAGTGAGTTGGCCACGCAACATCTGAAGGTTGCGACGCGGTGGGCGCAGACTTGGGCGCAGCGGCCGCAGGTCGTGTCGCGGCAAGAATCATCAACCCCTGCGGGGCACCATGGGTGGTGCTTAGTATGATCATCTTCGTCCATTTCGAAGGGAGCGTTCCATGAAGAAGCCCGACGCCTTGCCCGCCCTCGAACACCCGACGCTCGACGCCGAGTCGATCCAGCGTTCACTGGTCAATCGCCTGATTTATACGATCGGCAAAGACCCGCTCACCGCCACTGACCGCGACTGGTTCTACGCCGCGGCAGCGGTGGTACGCGAACGCCTGATCGAGCGGTGGATGGAGACCATGCGCAGCTACTACGTGGAGGATCGTAAGCGGGTCTACTACTTCTCCATGGAATTCCTCATGGGGCGTACGCTGACCAACAGCATGCTCAACATCTGCGCGGAGAAGGAATTTCACGACGCCCTGGTGGCTCTGAGTGAAATGGGGCTCAAACCCGAGAACTTGCGCGAGTCAGAGCCCGATGCGGCTTTGGGTAACGGTGGCTTGGGCCGCCTCGCCGCCTGCTTCCTAGACTCCATGGCGACCCTGGGCGTGTCGGGCTACGGCTACGGTATACGCTACGAATACGGTATGTTTCGCCAGGGCATCGAAAACGGCCAGCAGGTCGAACACCCCGACAACTGGTTGCGCTACGGTAACCCCTGGGAGTTCCCGCGTCCCGAAGTGCTCTACCAGGTCAAATTCCATGGCCGGGTAGTCGACTTCGCCGACGAAACCGGGCACAAGCGGCACCAGTGGGTCGACACCGATGACGTCATGGCCATGGCCTACGATTACCCGATCCCCGGCTTCGACACCGGCACGGTCAACAACATGCGACTGTGGGCGGCCAAGGCCACGCGCGATTTTGATCTGAAGTACTTCAACGAAGGAAACTACATTCGCGCGGTGGAGGACAAGAACGATTCCGAGAATCTGTCCAAAGTTCTGTACCCGAACGACGCCACCGAGATGGGCCGCGAGTTGCGGCTCAAGCAGCAATATTTCTTCGTGTGCGCCTCACTGCAAGACATGCTCTACCGTTTTGCCAAGTCAGATACGACGCTGGACTTACTCAGCGACAAGGTGGCCATCCAACTCAACGACACACACCCCTCCATCGCCGTGGCAGAGTTGATGCGGGTCCTTGTCGACCAGCACCGCTTTGAATGGGCGCGCGCCTGGGGCATCACGACCCGTGTTTTTGCTTATACCAACCACACCCTGATGCCCGAGGCGCTGGAAACCTGGCCGGTGCCGCTGTTCGAGCGCGTGCTGCCGCGCCACTTGCAGATCATCTATGAGATCAACCACCGCTTTCTGAAGGATGTGATGCACCACTTTCCGGGTGATCCGGGGCTGTGGCAACGCATGTCCATCATTGATGAGGGGCAGGGCAAGCGCGTGCGCATGTCGCACCTGGCGATCGTGGGCAGCCACAAGGTCAATGGCGTCGCGGCCATTCACACACGTTTGATGAAGGAAACCATTTTTTCCGACTTCCATCGCATGTGGCCCGACCGCATTGTCAACATGACCAATGGAGTCACGCCAAGACGTTGGCTCAATCAGGCCAATCCGGGTCTCTCAAGGTTGATCACGAGCCGTATCGGAAATGGCTGGCTCAAGGATCTCGACCAGTTGCGCCAGCTCACCCCGCTGGCAGCCGACGCGGCGTTCTGCGCCGCTTTCGCGCACGTCAAGCAAGACAACAAGGCACGCCTGGCACAGCTCATCGAGCAGCGACTGTCGATCCGGGTCGATCCCCATTCGATGTTCGACGTGCAGATCAAACGCATCCACGAATACAAACGCCAGTTGCTCAACGTGCTGCACATCATCACGCTCTACAACCGCCTATGCGCCGGAGGCGATGCGCCGCCGCGCACCGTCATTTTTGGGGGCAAGGCGGCGCCTGGCTACCTGATGGCCAAGCTCATCATTCGCCTGATCAACGATGTAGCGGACATTGTCAACAACGACCCGCTGATGCGTGGCCGACTCAAGGTTGTCTACATTCCCAACTACGATGTCTCCAGCGCGGAAATCATCATTCCGGCGGCCGATTTGTCGCAGCAGATCTCCACCGCCGGTACGGAAGCCTCGGGCACGGGCAATATGAAGCTGGCACTCAACGGCGCACTGACCATCGGCACACTGGACGGCGCCAATGTCGAGATCCGCAACGAGGTGGGACCGGACAACATCTTCATCTTTGGCCTGAGCGCGGACGAGGTCGCACAGAGTCGGGCTGCCGGTTACAACCCATGGGTCCATTACGACCACAACGCCGAACTGAGGCAGACCCTGGACATGCTGCGTGACGGCTTCTTTTCGCCCGAGGAGCGCGATCGCTACAAGCCGGTATTTGATGCGCTGACCTATCACGGCGACCACTACCTGCTGCTGGCGGACTACACGTCCTACATCGCCTGCCAGGATCAGGTAGGACAGCTCTTTGGCGATACCGCGGCCTGGACACAAAAAGCGATTCTCAACGTGGCCGGCATGGGCCAGTTTTCGTCGGACCGCACTATCGCGCAGTACGCCAAGACCATCTGGGACGTGGTCCCCATGGCACGTGCGGTGACTTGAGAAAACCAAACGCGGGATCGGGGCACGGCCAGCGATTGTGCCCAACTCTCAAAGCTTGGTGGCCCGCACAATCCGCCGCCGCGTCGCCACCGCCGCAGGCACCCAACCGAGCCTCAGCCAGCGCGCGGCCATGATCAGGCCGCGCAGCCACTCGTCGGCGGCGTAGGCCATCCAGACACCGACCAAGCCCAGGTGAAAGTACACGCCCAACAACCACGAACCACCAGCCATCACCAACAGCATCGACAAGGCGCCCGCCATCACCGGAAAACGCGCATCGCCGGTGGCGCGCAGGGCGTTGATCACGACCACGTTGCAGGTGCGACCAGGCTCCAGCAACACGGTCAGCCACAGCAAGGTGCTGGCGCTGGCAATGATGGCCGGATCACTGGTGAACAGGCGCAGCGTCCAGGGCGCCGTGACGGCCGCGGTGAGCGCGATGCAGGTCGACACACCCAGACCCCAGGCCAGGCATTTGCGCACCAGCCGGTTGGCCTCGTGCAGGTGGCCGGCGCCAATCAGGTGGCCGACCAGGATTTCGCAGGCAAAACCCAGCGCGACGCTGAACAGCACGATCACGTTCATCACCTGCGAGGCATAACTGTGGGTGGCCAACTGCGGCACCCCCAGGCCCGCGACAACAGTCATCGACACCAGCATGGCGATACGATAGGCCACGTTCTCGGCGGCGCCGGGCAAGCCAATGTGCAGCACTGGCGCCAGGGGCGCCCAGCGCAGCGTCCACCAGTCTGAGGCGCGCGGCGCCAGGTCCAGGCGCCAGCGCCACAAGGCAAGATGAACCCACAGACCGACGATTCGACTGACCGCCATGGCCAGGGCAAACCCAGCCAGCCCCAGGGCGGGGACCGGACCCCAGCCACGCATCAAGGGCACACACAGCAGCAGGTGCACGGCATGCATCAGCAAGATGTTGAACATGGTCTCGCGGGGGCGCAGGTGGGCCCGCATCACCGCTGACATGCTGGCATTCCAGGCATCCAGCGCCAAGGCCAGGGCCAGCATCTGCAAGTAAGGTTGGGCCAGGTCCTGCACTGCGGCGGGCGCATTCAGCAGCGACAGCAAGGGCATCGCGCCGAAAAACACCACCAGCCCGGTGCCCAGGCCCAGCCAGGTGCTGGCACCCAACGCGGCGCGTGCGGTGCGCTCGGCGCCAAGACGGTCCCCGGCACCCAGGTTCTGCGTGATCACGACACTCACGCCCATGCTGATGATGCGAAACAGCAGAAAGAAGGTGGCATGGACGTGGTTGGACAGCGCAAACCCGGCCGATGCGGTGTCGGACACCTGCGAGGCCAGCCACAGTCCGAGCAAGCCAACCCCAAAGCCCAACAGCAGTTCGGCCAGCAGCGGCCAGGCGATGGCCAGCAAGCGCGGGCGCCGGGCCAAGGCGGCGCGTTGCCGGTGGCGCTCAGTCAACGGCGCTGGCCGTTTGTTCCAGAAGCTCGAACGGGCCCCGCCCGCTCGCCGCGGTCATGATGCCCAGCAACCTGGTCGGCTCGCTGCCAAGCATCTCGCGGCGCACGCGCCAGCGCCAGTTGCCTCCACAGGTGCCAGGTAGATTCATGCGATGGCTGCCATCGAGGCCCAACACGTCCTGCAGGGGAAACACCGCCTGCGCGGCAACGGAGTTGCAGGCGGCGCGGATCATTGCCCAATGAATATTGTGTTCGCCAGCAGCCAGGTAGCTGCCAGCAAACCGGCGCTGGTCGTCGGTGGCGTTGTGCCACCAACCCCTGACAGTTTCGTTGTCGTGGGTGCCGGTGTACACCACGGTGGCGGTGCCGTAATTGTGCGGAAGAAACTCATGGCTGGCGTCGCCACCAAAGGCGAACTGCAAGATCTTCATGCCCGGAAAGCCACAGCGGTCGCGCAACTCGATCACATCGGGGGTGATCAGCCCCAAGTCCTCGGCGACGATCGGCAGCTCACCCAGCGCAGTCGCAATGGCATCAAATAAAGCCTTGCCGGGTCCGCGCTGCCAAGTACCTTCCTGGGCCGTGGGGCAGGCGACCGGGATCTCCCAGTAGCCAGCAAAACCACGAAAGTGGTCGATCCGAAACACATCCGCGTGATCCAGCGCACGACGCACGCGCGCGGTCCACCAGGCAAAGTTCTCCGCCGCCATGCGCTCCCACCGGTACAAGGGGTTGCCCCAACGCTGGCCGTCAGGCCCCATGTCGTCAGGCGGCACGCCGGCCACAACGCTGGGTTGGCACTGCTCGTCGAGGTAGTACAGGTCGGGGCGCGCCCAGCAGTCCACGCTGTGGTGCGCGATGAAAATCGGCAGGTCGCCCATGATGGCCACATCACGCGTGTTGGCGTAGGCCTTGAGCGCTGCCGCTTGGGTGTCAAAGCACCATTGAACAAACTGCCAGAAGGCGATCTCGCTCGCGTGCTCCAGGCGGACCGCCTCCAGCATGGCAAGGTCACGTCGCCGCGCCGCTTCATCCCACAGCCACCAAGGTTGGCCCTGGTGCGCCGTCTCCAAGGCCATGAACACGGTGTAGTCGTCCAGCCAGTCGGCGCGCTGGACACACCAGGCCTCGAAGCCCACGCGCTGCGCAGGCGTCGCCTGGGCAAAGAAGCCCTCGGCAGCAGCACGCAACTGCGCCATGCGCCACGGCACAACCTTGGCATAGTCAACCTGGCCATCGTCAAAGCCCCCTTCGGGCAAGCTTGGTGCTGCCAGCCATCCGGCCTCGACCAAGGGCTCCAGTGCCACCATCAGGGGGCTACCCGCGAAGGCCGACACGCTTTGATAGGGCGAATCACCCGGGCCAATGGGTGTCATCGGCAGCAGTTGCCAGATCCGCTGGCCCGCCGACACCAGCCAGTCCACAAACTGGTAAGCGCCGGGGCCGAAGTCGCCGATCCCGTAGGGTCCGGGCAAGGAGGTCACGTGCAGCAGCACACCAGCGCGGCGTTGCTTGAGGTCGATCATCGCTAGACTTTCATCGAAGGTTGGGAAACGGTGCAGCGCAGCACCATCAGTGTGTGAGGTTCCAGCAGCAGGGTGTCCACCGCATCCGTACGATCATCGGTCGGGTTGCCGCTGTTTAACAGCACTTGCCACCGGCCAGCGGGTAAACAATAGGCAATGGGCCCCGGCTCGGCGCTGAACAGAAGCAGCAAACGCCCCCGCTCAGTCGCATCGCCGGGCGCGCCAGCGGCGTCCACCAGCAGGCACGCCATGGCACTGGTCGCCGGTTCGGTCCCATCCTTGTCGCCCATGGCCTCGCCATCGGGCCGTAGCCACGTCACACTTTCGCCGATGACCGCGGCGTCACAGCCCCACCACTGCGCGCGGCGCAGCATCGGCTCGGCTCGACGCAGTGCCGTCAACTGCGAAACGAATGCCGTGAACTCGGGCTGTGCGTCGGACCAATCCAGCCAACCGGTCTCGTTGTCCTGGCAGTAGGCGTTGTTGTTGCCCTGCTGGCTGTTGCCAGACTCATCGCCAGCACACAGCATGGGGGTGCCTTGCGCCAGCAACAAGGTCGCCATCATGGCGCGACGCACCCGCTCGCGTCGCGCCATGATGGCGGGTTCACTGGTGGGGCCCTCGCAGCCGAAATTGGCGCACAGCTCGTCATCGCGTCCATCGCGGTTGCTCTCGCCGTTGGCTTGGTTGTGTTTGTGGCTATAACTGACCACGTCGGCCAACGTGTACCCGTCGTGCACACTCACAAAGTTGATCGACGCCGTGGGCAAACGTTGTGAATGGTGAAACACGTCGCTCGACGCCGTGAAACGGAGCGCCAGTTCGCCGCGGGTCACGCCGGTGCCCAGCCAATAACCGCGCACGGCGTCGCGAAACTTGTCATTCCACTCCAAGAAGCGACCGGGAAACCGGCCCAACTGGTAACCGCGCGGCCCGCCATCCCAGGGCTCGGCAATCCAGTGCACCTGTGCCAGCACCGGGTCTTGCCGCAAGGCAGTGAAGAAGGCGGCGTCAGCCTGGTAACCCGTATCCGTGCGACCCAGCACCGGCGCCAGATCGAAACGAAAGCCGTCCACCCCCATCACCTGGACCCAGTAACGCAGGGAATCCAGCACAAACTGGGTCACCTGTGGGTGCGCCACGTTGACGGTGTTGCCACAGCCGGTGAGGTTCTCGCAGCGACTTGGGTCGTCAGTCAGACGGCGGTACCAACTGGCGTTGTCCAGACCACGAAAACTCAGGCACGGCCCGTGTTCGTCGCCTTCCGCGGTGTGGTTGTAGACCACGTCGAGCACCACTTCCAGCCCGTGTTCGTGCAGGCGGCTGACCATGTCACGAAACTCGGTGCTGACCGCACTGGGATCCTCACGCTGCGTTGCCAGGCGCGGGTCAGGGCAGAAAAAACCCAGGGTGTTGTACCCCCAGTAGTTGCTCAAAGCCCGGTCAGCCAGGGCCGATTCGTCGATGCAGTACTGCACCGGCAGCAGCGACAGTGTGGTCACGCCCAGCGATTTGAAGTGCGCGATGGCCGCGGGGTGCGCCAGCGCGGCGTAGCTGCCGCGCAGCGCCTCGGGCAGGCCCGGCATGCGCTTGCTGAATCCCTTCACGTGGACCTCGTACAACACCAGCTCAGCCGAATCATGCCGGGGTCGATTGCGCCAACCCGCCGACGGGGTGTCGGCCGGGGCCACCCTGGCTTTGAGCGCATGGGGCGCGTTGTCGCGCGTGTCATACGACAGGACACCATCGGGATGATTGGTCGTGTAAGCGTGGTGTTCCGGGCACCACCGAAAGGCGCCGACGATCTCGCGCGCATGGGGGTCCAACAACAATTTGTTGGGATTGAAACAGTGCCCCGCCTGCGGCTGGTAGGGCCCATGCGCCCGCAGCCCATAGACCAGGCCGGACGCGGCCCCCGGCAAGAAGCCATGAAACACGCCATGGTCGGGGCCAAACAGCACGTAGCGGGCCAGTTCCCGACTGCCCTGGCTGTCGAACACGCACACCTCCACTCTTTCTGCGTGGCGCGAAAACACTGCGAAATTGACCCCTCCGTCACGCGCGTGGGAGCCCATCGGCTCGTGGCGTCCGGGGCGCATGAACGCCGACAGGAGACCCTCTGGCCACGGGCATGGTGAGTGAGCAATGCGTTCAGTCATGGGCAAGGAGTGCGGCCGGAGTTGCAAGGTTAAAGCGTTGGCCCAAGTGCGCGCACTCAGGCCGGCACCAAGAATAGCGTGGCCAGCGGGGGCAGGCACAGTTGCGGGGATTGCGCCCAGGCGCGCGCGGCAATTGGAGCCACCGGCAGCGCCGCGCTGACGTGCCGGATGCGCACCCAACACGGTGTACGGGCGCAAGTGGCTACCTCGATTCAGCGCCAACAGGTCGCGTTCACGAATCATGTAGCGGGCTCGGTTGCGCCTGCGGTGCGGCCAGTTCAGGTGTCTGCCCTAAGCGGCCACAGCGGTTGACCACACGCGGTGGACGTACTGGCGAACCGTGTGGTCCGACGAGAACTCACCCATGGCGGCGATGTTGAGCAAGGCCCGCTGCGCCCATGCTGAGGGCCTGGAGAACAGCCCATCGACACTTGCCTGGGTGGCGACATAGCTGGCAAAGTCAGCCATCAACATGTAGCTGTCGCGTTTGAGCAAGCTTTGTGTGAGCAAGTGGTAGCGGTCGACCTGGTCGAGCGAGAAGTCACCGGCCTCGATCGCATTGATCACGCGCTGGAGCTGGCGGCTTTCTTGTACGTACAGCTGAGGGTCGTAACCCAATGCGCGGGTGCGCTCCACCTCTGCGGTGCGCAAGCCAAAGACAAACATGTTTTGCTCACCCATGGCCTGCGCCATCTCGATGTTTGCGCCGTCCCAGGTGCCGATGGTCAGTGCGCCGTTGAGGGCAAACTTCATGTTGCCGGTGCCGGAGGCCTCGGTGCCGGCGGTGGAAATCTGTTGACTCAGATCAGCCGCCGGAATAATGACTTCGGCCAGACTCACGCCATAGTTCGGCATGAAGACAAGCTTGAGACGCCCGTTGACACGTGGGTCGTGATTGACCACGCGCGCCACGTCGTGTGCCAACTGGATGATCAGCTTGGCCATTTGGTACGCTGACGCCGCCTTGCCCGCGATCACCACCGTGCGGGGCACAAACTCGGCGCTCGGGTTGTCAATAATGGCCTGGTAGCGCGCCACCACGTGCAGCACATTGAGCAATTGGCGTTTGTACTCGTGGATGCGCTTGGTCTGCACGTCAAACAGGCTGGCCGGGTCGATCAGCAAGCCCTGGTTGCGTTGGATCACGGTGGCCAACCGCTCCTTGTTGCGGCGCTTGACCGCCAGCAACTGCTCCTGCAGAGCGCCATCCCCAGCCAAGGGACGCAGGGCGGCCAGACCGGCCAGATCGCGGCGCCAAGCGGTACCGATGTGCGCGTCGATCAAGGCCGACAAACCAGGGTTGGCCTGCATCAACCAGCGCCGGGGCGTGACACCATTGGTCACATTGTGGAAGCGCTCAGGGAACAGCCGGGCGTAGTCGGCAAAGATGGTCTGCACCATCAACTCCGAGTGCAAGGCCGACACGCCGTTGACCTTGTGGGAAGCCACGATCGACAAAGCGGCCATGCGCACCCGGCGTTCGCCAGCTTCGTCAATCAGCGAGACACGCGCCGCCAGCGCGTCATCACCAGGGCAGCGCCGACGCACCTCGCCCAGGAAACCATGGTTGATCTCGATGATGATCTCCAGATGGCGAGGCAACAGCTCGTGCATCAAAACCAAAGGCCAAGTCTCCAACGCTTCGGGCATCAGCGTGTGGTTGGTGTACGAGACGGCCTGTTGCGTGATCCGCCAGGCGCGCTCCCAGCTCAGGCCATGCTCGTCGAGCAAGAGCCGCATCAGTTCAACCGGGGCCAAGGCTGGGTGCGTGTCGTTCAGGTGAATCGCATTGCGCTTGCCCAGATTGTCCAGGCTCGGGTGCTCGCGCAGGTGGCGCGCCACGATGTCCTGCATTGACGCGCTGACCAGGAAGACCTCCTGCTTCAAGCGCAATTGGCGGCCCGCGGCGGTGCTGTCATCAGGGTACAGCACCCAATTCAAGGCATCGGCTTCGACCCGGTGACGCGCCGCCAAGGCGTAGTCGCCATTGCAAAAGGCCGCAAAGTCGATCGGCCGCTCGGCGCTGGCATGCCATTGGCGCAGGGTCGAGACACGTTCGCTGTGGTGCGCCGGCACGACGAAGTCAAAGGCCCTTGCGAGCACCCGCTCGGCAGGCACCCAGACCCGGGTGTCACCATCGGCGTGCACCTGACCACCAAGACCGACCAGGTAACACACTTCGGGTCGTGCGATTTCCCAGGCGTTGCCCAGGCGCATCCAGTCGTCCGGCGTTTCGACCTGCTGGCCGTTCTGGATGTGCTGAGCAAACATGCCGTATTGGTAGCGCAGTCCGTAGCCAAAGGACGGTAGCCCCAGCTCAGCGAACGAGTCCAGGAAACACGCTGCCAAGCGCCCCAGACCGCCGTTGCCCAGGGCGGCGTCACTGGCCTGCTCCAGCACGGTCGACAGTTCAACCCCTTGCTCGGCCAGTCGGTCCCGGGCCACCTCGGCCAATCCCAGTGCGGACAAGGCGTTGCCGAGGGCGCGGCCCATCAGGAACTCCATTGACAGATAGTGCACACGGCGCACCGGGCCGGTGCTTGCCATCTGACTGTCTTCACGCTGTGTCTGCATCCATCGCTGGTCCAGCAAATCGCGACAGGCGCCCGCTGCGGCGCGCATGCACACGGCCAAGGGGGCGGCGCCACGGGTCTGTCCAAGCTTGCGGGCAAAGGCTGCTTCAAAGGCGCTTTGCACCGCAGTGCGCTCCTGCGCGTCGGCCGGTGCGGCAATCTGGTTGGGAGAAGCAGAATCGGGCGTCAAACAGATGGACATCATGACAAGCCCATGCGGGCTGAGTTAGGAGCTGGAAGCGGGATGACCCTTAGGTCGTATGACAAAAGAGCGTTTCAAAATTGTAGTTTAAGTACATTGATCGTGGCAATGATTTGATTAGTAAGCTAGGGATTACACCAGTATCAGGTTCCGATAACGCAATGTCATGTTGTATCACTACATCGAGACGGTATACTCTGGCCAAAATTGCCTTGCGACCGGTTAGCCGGTTCTCGGCCGTTCCAAAGATGAGGCAAGCCCCGCCCCGGGGCGCTACGGAGGTTTGACGTGGCGGATGTGAAACTGGTGGGTGTCAGCAAGTCCTTTGGCGAGACCAAGATCCTGCACGGCGTGGACCTGGAGATCGAGGACGGCGAGTTCATGGTGTTTGTCGGCCCCTCGGGCTGCGGCAAGTCCACCTTGCTGCGCGTCATCGCCGGGCTGGAGGACATCACCGCCGGTGAACTGACGATTGGTGGGCGCCGTGTCAACGATGTGCCGCCGGCCGAGCGCGGCATTGCCATGGTGTTCCAGTCCTACGCGCTGTACCCACACATGAGCTTGTTTGACAACATGGCCTTTGGCCTGAAGCTGGCCAAGGTCAAGCCCGACGAGATCGCGCGCGCGGTGCACCAGGCCGCCAAAATCCTCAACATCGACCACCTGCTGGACCGTAAGCCGAAGGACCTGTCGGGTGGCCAACGGCAACGCGTGGCGATTGGCCGCGCCATCGTACGCAAGCCCGAGGTGTTTCTGTTTGACGAGCCGCTGTCCAACCTGGACGCCTCGCTGCGCGTGCGCATGCGTTACGAGTTTGCCAAGCTGCACCAGGACCTGAAGACCACCATGGTCTACGTCACCCACGACCAGGTGGAGGCCATGACCCTGGCCGACCGCATCGTGGTGCTGTCGGCCGGCAAGATAGAACAAGTGGGCTCGCCGCTGGAGCTGTACGAACACCCCAACAACCTGTTTGTGGCCGGCTTCATTGGGTCCCCACGCATGAACTTCATTGACGCCGAACTGGTGGAGGCAGGCACTGAGCACGCCATGGTGCGCCTGAGCACCGGCGACCTGATCCGTTGCACCGTGGCCTGTGGCCAGGCGCGCGTTGGCGACAAAGTCACCTTGGGCCTGCGCCCCGAACATGTACGCACCGACCTGACTGACAACACGCTGCCCGCCACAGTGACCTTTGTCGAGTCCCTAGGCAGCACCACCCACGCCTACTGTGCCTTAGCCGGCATGGAAGAAGCGCTGACTTGCGAACTCGACGGCAAGACCACGCTGTGCGGCGGCGATACGCTGACACTGGGCATCCCACCTGACGCGTGTTACCTGTTCGACGCGCAAGGCCAGGCTTTCCACCGCCACGCCGCCATGCCGGCGCGGCGCTGCAACCTCAGCCAGGCCGGCGAGCGCTCCCCCATCACGCCCGCAGCGCCCGTCGCGGTGGCGAGCGCCTTGTGAGGCCGCGCTTGAACACCCTGCCTACGCTGCTCGCGGTCGGACTGGCCCTGGTGGCCAGCACCCGCGTTGGCGCTGCAACCGGATCGAGCGAGCTCAAGCTTCTGGTCTGGATCAACGCCGACAAGGGCTACAACGGCCTGCAAAAAGTTGGCGACGCCTTCACCAAGGTCTCGGGCGTGCAGGTCACGGTGCAGCACCCCGAAGCGGCCACCGACAAGTTTCAGCAAGCGGCGGGCGCCGGCAAGGGCCCGGACATTTTTTGCTGGCCGCACGATCGGGTAGGTGAGTGGGCCAAGTCGGGCCTGCTCAGTGCCGTCAGCCCCAGCCGACGGGTGCGCGAGGCGATCGAAGACACCGCCTGGAAAGCCTTCACCTACCAGGGCAAGACCTGGGGTTATCCGATTGCGATTGAAGCCAATGGGCTGATCTACAACAAGGCCCTGGTGCCGACTCCCCCCGCCACGTTTGACGAGGTGGTCAAACTCGACAAGGCCCTGATGGCCCAAGGCAAAAAGGCCATTCTGTGGGACTTCAACAAGTCTTTCTTCACCTGGCCGATGTTGGCCGGCCCGGGCGGCTACGTGTTTGGGCGCGATGCCAAAGGTGAACTCGATCCGCACCAGGTTGGCATCAACAGCCCCGGCGCGATCCAGGGTGCCGAGGTGCTGGCATCCTTGGTCAACAACGGGCAGATGCCCAAGGGCGCGCGTTACGCCGAGATGGAAGCCGGTTTTGCACGCGGCGAAATCGCCATGATGATCTCCGGCCCCTGGGCCTGGGACAACGCCAAACGCAGCAGAATAGACTTTGGCGTGGCGCCGATTCCCGCCATTGGCAAGCACGCCGCCAAACCCTTTGTGGGTGTGCTGGGCTGCGTGATCTCGGCGCCCAGCAAGGTCAAGGATCTGGCCCGCGAGTTCATCGAAAACCACCTGCTGCAAGTCGACAGCCTGAAGGCCATCAACGCCGACGTGCCACTGGGCGTGCCCGCCAACAAGGCCTATTACGCCGAGCTGGCCGCCGACCCGGCCATCCGCGCCACCATGGACAACGCGCGCCGTGGTGAGCCGATTCCCAACATCCCCGAGATGGGACGCTTCTTCACCGCCATGGACGCCGCGCTGGAGGCCATCACCAATGGCCAGCAAACACCTAAGCAGGCGCTGGATGGTGCGGCCGCCCGCATGCTCGTGAAATGACCGTCACCATGCCAAGCCTGAACACATTCGATTGGGGCCGTTGGCTCAAGTGGCCCTTCATGGCGGTGGTGGTGCTGGCCGGCCTGTCGCTGGTGACGGCCATCTACGCGGCCGGTCAGGCCGTGTGGGCGATGCTGGTGCTGGCCCTGGTGGCGCTGGGCTTTTATGTCTACCTGTCCAAACCGGCGCAGGCCTACCGCTACCTGTTCCCCGGCCTGGCGGCGATGCTGGTGTTTGTGGCGTTTCCGCTGGTCTACACCGCGCAGATTGGTTTCACCAACTACTCGTCGAGCAATCTGCTGAGCCAGGAGCGCGTCAGCGCCTACCTGCTGGAACAAGCTGCACCCGACGAGGCGCGCACCCGTGGTTTTACGCTGCACCCGGATGGCGCGGCCTTTCGCATCGTGCTGGCGCCAGCGCTGGACAGCGCCAGCGACAGCCCCCTGATCTCGGAGCCACTTACCCTGCGCGACAAACGTAGCGACGCGCCCCTGGTGATGCAGGCCCTGGCCCAGGGTAGCGCGGCGCTGGCCCCGGCCTTGCCGCTGATCGAAGTCTTGCGGCACCGCGACACGCTGATGCAACTCAAGCTAAAGCTGCCCGATCAAACACTGCTGAGTTATGCCGGCGTGCGCGAATTCGGCCCCTTGAACCCGCTGTGGCGCGCCAATGCCGATGGCTCGCTCACGCTGCTGCAAACCAACACGGTCTACCAGCCCAACCCAAGCACGGGGTTCTTTGAGAACAGCGCTGGCGAGCGCATGTATCCTGGCTTCAAGGTGGGCGTGGGCCTGAGCAACTACACCCGCATGGTGAGTGACCCCGACTTCCGTGGCCCATTCCTGTCGATCTTCATCTGGACCGTGTTGTTCTCGGCGCTGACGGTGTTGTTCTCGCTGGCGCTGGGCCTCACGCTGGCGGTGGTGCTCAACTGGGAGGGCCTGCGTTTTCGCACGACCTACCGCACGCTGTTGTTCCTGCCCTATGCGGTGCCGGGCTTCATTTCGATCCTGGTGTTCAAGGGCCTGTTCAACCAGAATTTTGGTGAGATCAATACCATTCTGGATGCCTTGTTCGGCATCAAGCCGGCCTGGTTTGCCGATCCGTTGCTGGCCAAAACCATGCTGCTGCTGGTCAACACCTGGCTCGGTTACCCCTACATCATGGTGTTGTGCGCCGGGCTGATCAAGGCGATCCCGGCCGACCTGTACGAAGCCTCGGCGATTGCCGGCGCCACGCCGCTGACCAACTTCTGGCGGATCACGGTTCCGCTGATCGTCAAGCCACTCACGCCCTTGCTGATCTCGGCATTTGCCTTCAACTTCAACAACTTCGTATTGATCGCCCTGCTGACCAATGGCCGGCCGGACTACCTCAACACCAAAGTGCCGGCGGGCACCACCGACATTCTGGTGTCCTACACCTACCGCATTGCGTTCCAGGACTCGGGCCAGAACTTCGGCCTGGCGGCCGCGATCTCGACCGTGATCTTTTTCATGGTGGCCTTGCTGTCGCTCGCCAACCTGCGGCTGGCGAGGCGCGCATCAGACAGCAGAAGCGGCGCACCCATGGATGCGTGCGCTCGACGGGCGGTAGTGTCCAGCGGCGGGCGCAGCGGCAATCCACGTCGGAACGCCGCTTCGCTGCAAGGCCTGCGGTCAACTTAACTGAAGGAGTCGAAGCCATGGCCATCGTTACCGGCAAGAACCAGCGCTGGCGCGTCTGGGGCGCGCACATCGGCCTGTGCCTGCTGATCGCCGTCACCCTGTTTCCGCTGCTGGCGGTGGTGTCGATCTCACTGCGGCCCGGCAACTTTTCCACGGGCAACCTGATCCCCAGCGAGATCAGCCTGGAACACTGGAAGCTGGCGCTTGGTATCCCGGTCGTGGGCGCTGACGGCTCGGTCGTGGAGCCGCCCTTCCCGGTCCTGCGCTGGTTGTGGAACTCGATCAAGATCGCCAGCATCTCGGCGCTGTTGATCGTGGCCATATCGACCACCGCCGCCTACGCCTTTGCGCGCCTGAAGTTCCGCTTCAAATCGGCGCTGCTTGACAGCATGTTGCTGCTACAGATGTTTCCGGCGGTGCTGGCATTGGTGGCGATTTTTGCCATCTTCGAAGCCATCGGCAAGTTCGTGCCCTGGCTGGGCATCGAGACCCACGGCGGCCTGGTGCTGGCCTACCTGGGCGGCGTGGCCATGCACATCTGGACCATTCGCGGCTATTTTGAGACCATTCCGGTGGAGATCGAGGAATGCGCCAAGGTCGACGGCGCCACCCATTGGCAGACCTTTTGTTATGTGCTGTTGCCGATGGCGGTGCCGATCCTGATGGTGGTGTTTGTGCTGGCCTTCATCGGCACCATCATCGAGTACCCGGTGGCGTCCATCCTGCTGCGCGAAGAGGCCAACCTGACCCTGGCCGTGGGCTCCAAGTTTTACCTCAACGACCAGAAGTTTCTGTGGGGCGACTTTGCCGCCGCCGCCGTGTTGTCGGGCCTGCCCATCACCTTGGTGTTTCTGGCCGCGCAACGCTGGATTGTGTCTGGCTTGACGGCTGGTGGGGTGAAGGGTTGAGTGGAAGGGGGTTGTGCGCGCCCTCCCCTTCACGGTGCCCGCCTTGGAGGCAAGGGTTTGACACGTTGACATGAACACCCGCCCCTTTGGCCAAACCGGCCTGCACGTGAGCCCATTGGGCTTCGGCGCGATGCACCTCAACGACGCAAGCGTCAGTGAACAGGATGCGGGCCGCCTGCTCAACCAGGTGTTGGACCTGGGCGTGAACCTGATCGACACCGCCCGAGGTTATGGCCTGTCCGAGGAGCGCATTGGCCGCCATATTGCACACCGCCGTCAGGAGTTTGTCTTGTCCACCAAGGTCGGCTACGGCATCGAGGGCGTGCCCGACTGGACGTGCGCCTGCATCATGGCCGGCGTGGACGCCGCATTGACCCGCATGCGCTGCGAGGTACTGGACATCGTGCATCTGCATTCGTGCCCGCTGCACACGCTCGAACAAGGCGAAGTGATCACCGCCCTGGAAGACTGCGAGCGTGCCGGCAAGTTACGCGTCGTCGCGTATTCGGGTGACAACGTGGAACTGGACTGGGCGATCCAATCCCGGCGTTTTGGTTCGGTGCAGACCTCGATCAGTGTCTGTGATCAGGTCAACCTGGCTAACCGTCTGCCGGCACTGGAACACGCAGGCCTGGGTGTCATCGCCAAGCGCCCGTTGGCGGGGGCAGTTTGGCGCTCGGCAATGCGACCGGAGACGCATGCGGAAGGCGAGTACTGGGACCGCTGGCAAGCCATGGCTTTGGAACAAGCTCTGGCCGATACTGACGGGAATGACTTGGCGCTGCGCTTCACCGCGCACCTGCCGGGCGTAAGCTGCAGCATTGTCGGGACAGCCAAGCTGGCGCACTTCGAACAGAACTTGGCGGCGGTGGCCAAGGGGCCCTTGCCTGGCGATCAACAAGCGCTGATGCGTGCCGCTTTCCTGCGTCACGACCGCGCGTGGGCCGGCTTGATTTGAACTTTCGACTTCCCTGGTTGACGACACTGTTGCGCTTGATGAAATGCCTACCCCGCCAAGCGATTCCAAGCGCTTTGGCTACGCGTAGCGCGATCCATCGCCATGATCAAGGCACGGCCAGGCTCTTTGCCAGGAATCGTTCCACACGCCCCCAGAAGTCGGTCTGTGTTTCGGGCTTGTCCCAGCCGTGGCCCTCGTCGTAAACCACCCATTCCACTTGGGTGTTGTGCGCCTTCACTGCATCGCGAAACTTCTCGCCGTGCACCAGGGGCACGCGCATGTCGTAGGCGCCATAGGCCAGCAGCAGCGGCTGCGTGATTTTGGCCGCGTTTTCGATCGGTGATGTGACCTTCAACTGCGCCGCATCGTTCACCGGATCACCGACCAGTGCCGGCATGCCGTATTGCTTGAATACATCGGAGGTGTCGCTCCACGTGACGGCATACAGGAGGCTGATGTCCGTCACACCAACCCAGTTGATGCCGCATCGAAACAGGCTCGGATCGTTGACCAGTCCCATCAGCGCGGCATAGCCACCGTAACTCGCGCCAGCGATGCAAATACGTTTGGGATCGGCAATGCCTTGCGCGATGGCCCATCGCGCGCCATCGGCCACGTCACTTTGCATGGCCAGGCCCCATTGCTTGAAGCCGGCCCTGAAGTGCCTGGCGCCAAATCCGGTGCTGCCTCGGAACTCGGGTTGCAGCACCGCATAACCACGCGTCGCCAGGAACTGCACCTGGGCGTCCCACTGCCACCCTGCGCCGCGGGTCCACGGTCCGCCATGCACCAGCACCACCATCGGCAAGTTCTTCTGGGCAGCACCCGGTGGCAAGGTCAGGTAGGCAGGGATCTCCAGGCCATCGCGCGCCGCATACCGCACCAGATCCATGGCACCCATCTGCCTGGGCTCGATGTCGGGCAAGGTGCTGCCAAGGCGAGTCAGCTTGCCTGATGGAACATGAAACAGGTAAGTCAAGGTCGGTTGGGCATCGGAAAACGCCTCGATCAGGGCAAACGAGCTGGCCACGCGCGTCGGCACCGAAACCCGGTTGGTCGTGCGCGGCAGCAGCTTGTCGATGTCCGCTTGCAGGGCCTTCATGTTTGCGTCCAGCCATTGCGTGACTTCAGCATCGATCTTGAAGCGAATGCCCAACAGGGTCTTGGCGTTGGACACCGGTCGCACGTCCAGATCAAATTGCTCCGAGAACGCCAGCGGGGCAGCCGACAGTTGTCCTGTCTCGATGTCAAGGGTGTAGACGGCGGACTTATCGCCTCGCGGCTGCGCCTGAACGTAGAGACGGTCATCCGGCCCAAAGAACTTGGGTTCGATTCCCTTGCCGACAAAACGGTCAAACTCAAGCAGTTTCTTCCAGGCGCCGGCTGCGGTGCGCACGTGCAACGCGGCAAGCCCTGCTTCACGGGTCACCACGGCACGCAGCGCGCCACGCGCGTCGAGCACCCACTGAAACGCATGCACAGGGGCATCCACTTCCTCGGCACGGCCGCTCACCGTGTTCAGGCGCTGCAGCCTGATGTAGTCGACCGACCTTGCCGACTGCTCCAGCGGCCGAACCACGAACACGTGATCACTGTCCTGTGGACCCGCGTCTCCCAACAAGTAGGTGTTCCACGGCAACAACTCGACGCCTGCTGGCGGAGCCTTGACAAAGGTCTGCTGAGTTTCTGCCAGTTGCCGAAATCCTGAGCCATCGTGGTTGACCGCGAACAGGCCATGGCCCAGCGCCACCCGTCCAACACCGGTCAGTTCAGCGTGCAGATCGAACACCAGACGCTGATCGTTGACCCAGCGAAAACTGCGCACATCGGCGTCCTTGAACGAGCCGACCACCGCGGGTTGCATGGACTGAAGATCCAGCACAGCCAGTTGCGTGCGGCTACCCTTGGCGGCGACCAGGAAAGCCAGGCGCAGTCCGCCAGGCGCCAGCGCGGCATGGCTGAACGCGGGGCGCCGGAAGAAGGTGTCGATGGCGGGCGGCTGCGCCCAGGCAGCCTGGGCGATCAGACTGACCACGCCTGCGAACACTGCGATAAACCATGCCCGGGCTTTAGCGGATGAATAACTCATTGACCTCTCCTGTGCTCAATTGGGGAGCGCTCCCCTGCAACTCGCAAGGCTTAGTGGCCTCGGCCGCACCAGGCACGGCCATCGCAATCCGAGTCGTGATCACGGCCGTGCGGACGTCGATCGACGAGACAAGCGACGGCGCGATGATGCCACGGCGCAAACCGATACCTTCCGCGCACAAAAAACCCTTGTCAGCTTGTGGCTGACAAGGGCAAAGTCCTTGGAGAACGGAAATCTAGCCAGTTAAGGACAGCGCTGAAGGTCTGTCCCGCAAGGTCTCAAAACTTGTAGTTGGCGCCGAACAGCATGGTGCGACCGTAAGTGTTGTATTCCTTCGGGGTATCCGGCGTATCGGTGTAGCGCGCATAGGGCGCGTTGGTCAGGTTGTTGACCTGCAGCAACAAGGACAGGCCCTTGGCCATGCCGGTGTTGAACTCGTAACCGAGCTGCAAATCGACCGCCTTCTCGGGCTTGATGAAAACGAGCTCGCGGTCGGCGCCAAAGCCGGAGATTTCACCCACATACTCGGAACGTGAGCGTTGCGAGACGCGCGCCGAGAAGCCGCTTTTTTCGTAGTAGACCGTCAGACCCGTGACCTGTTTGGACAAGCCAGGCAGGGGCATGGTCGAACCCGGACCTTGAGGACGTATCTTGCTGTTGGTGTCGGCATGGCTCAACACGACGCCAAAGCCATCGAGCATTGGGGTGAGCAAGTTAAACGGGATCGAGGCGCTGAGCTCGACACCGCTGATGGTGCCACCGGTGCCATTGAGCGGGGCGTCATACTTGCCAAAGGTGCCAACCGGGTTGACCGCTCCCGTAATGGGGTTGACCGCGCCAGCGAAGTCCACGACGAACTTTTGTTGGTAAATGTAGGACTTGAGGTCCTTGTAGAAACCGGCGATGCCCACGTAGGCTTTGGTACCGAAGTACTTCTCGTAAGACACGTCGAAGGCATTGGCGCGGAACGGCAGCAACTCGGGGTTGCCACCACTGCCGCTCCAACGTTCCGACTCGGGCTTCGACGGATTGGAATCGAAGGAAACGTTGCGATTGGCTCGTAACTGATCGACCCGCGCACGCGCCATCACCTTGGCCACGCCGACGCGCACGGTCTGGTCATTGGACAAGCCAAACGCCAGGTTCATGCTGGGCAATACGTCGCTGTAGGTCTTCCCGCCCGTAAATGGCGTGACGCCAGTTACCGCATTGCCATTGGCCACGGCATAGGCGGTGGAACTTTGGTCGGTGTGCACCACCTGCACACCCACGTTGCCGCGCAAAGTGACTGCGCCCAACTCGGTATCGATGTCAAGCTTGCCGTAAACGGTATTGACCTTCTCGGTGACTTTCCAGTTCTTGTTGGTGATGTCGGCGTGGTAGTTGGGGGTGAGCTTGTAAAGCGTGTCGTAAGCGCCTTGAATGTCGTAGCTCAGCACGCCGCCAAAGCCAATGTGGCCCTGCTGAGTGGGAGAGACCAGCAGTCCCGTGGGAACAGCAGTGGCCGCTGTGACGAAGGGATTGCGGGTGGAGCCCTTCAGATCGACAAATGCTTCGGGTACCTCCTTGGTCTTGGAACGGTCCGACATGTGCAGGCCAAAGTTCATGCGGCTAAAGAAACCGGTCATGTCCTTGCTGGCGCTCAGGCGCGCGGCCGTCAATTCGTCGGTAACGTTGAGCCACTTGATGTAGCCATCCTGACCCCAGCCGCCGGAGTCCACCAGGCGAATGATGGACGGGTCGGCGTAGTTCAGGCCAACCTTGAAGGTGGGCAGACCGGTATCGCGGTCCTGCGTGAAGGCCACGTTGTCACGGGTGCCGGCGGTGCCGGCGTAGGTTTCGAGGATCGACTCCTTGCGTTCGGCTTTGGAGTAGCTCAGGTCACCTACTGCTGTCCAGTCGGCCACCTTCAGCTTGTTGTTCCAGCCAATGGCGGACAGGTCATCGGTACGCTTGTTCAGATCGTTGCGCAGCACCGGCTTGATGCTGCTGAAAGTGCCCCCGACCAGGAAACCGTCCTGTACTACCGGGTTGGTCAAGGTGGCCCCACCCCAGGGCATGCCGACCTCAAAGCCACGGGTGATTTGAGTCTTGTCGAACTTGGACGCATAGAGATCCAGCACGCTCTCGAAATCCTTGCTGGGTTTGTACTGAATCACACCCATCAAGCCATCACGCACCTGCTCGGTGGAGTCGACATAGGACTTGAAGCCACCCAGCACCTTGACGTTGGCGGGTACCGCCGAGTCACCGGTGTAACCCCAGGCTTCCCAGCGCTTGGCCTGGCTGGGCGAGTCGAGCCGGGCGTAACCCAGCGCAATACCCAGCGTGCGGTTGGCGAACTGGTCGATGTAGGACGCGCTGAAGCGACTGCCGGTGGACTTGGAATCCGCATTCAAGGTGCCCAGCGAGTTCTTGTCGCCGCGCAGATTGAGGGACACCACCCGGCCCGGGAAAGACAAAGGGCGCACCGTCTGCATGTCAATGGTGCCCGACAAACCCTGACCAATCAGGCCAGCGTCGGGTGTCTTGTAGATCAGCACGCCGCTGAGAAGCTCCGACGGGTATTGGTCAAACTCAACGCCGCGGTTGTCGCCAGTGCTGACCTGCTCGCGCCCGTTGAGCAAGGTGCCGGCGAAATCGCCCGACATGCCGCGCACGCTGATGGTCTGCGAGCGACCGGCGACGCGCTGCGAGGCCAGACCCGGCAAACGGGAAATCGACTCGGCAATGCTGGAGTCCGGCAGCTTGCCGATGTCTTCCGCCGAGATCGCCTCGACGATGGAGTCCGAGTTCTTCTTGACCGAGATGGCGTCCTCGATGCCTTTGCGAATGCCGGTGATCACCACCGTCGAGAGGTTGGCGCTAGCGGGTTGGGCAGCAGGCGCAGCTTGCTGTGCCTGGGCCGAAGCCGACACAAATAGCATCACGGCGCAACCGGCGGCAACGGGCCCGAGCTTGAACAAGCGACGCTGTGACAAGGGCGTGTCGCAGCGCTGGGCAGGGGAAGTATTCATTTATGTGCTCCTAAAGCGGTCATACCAACAGATTCCTTTGGGAGGGACCAAAGGCATTAAAACCAGGGCGCAGTCACCCGATCTCTTGCTGTAGTTTGTATCAAAACAAGAAATCTATCAACATAGGAACAAACCCTAGCCACCATCAAGAAATGTCGTCTGATTATCGCTATGGAGACGTTCTATCCTGATAAATCACGCCCAAGTGGCCCGTTCAGCCGGTGCCCCCCACTTGAGTTACCGCATCGCGACTGTCAATTTGTATCCAAACTACAAACTTGGAACGCTTCTTTAAGCCTAGGTGGGTGTTTTGTTGTCCAAACCCAACGAACTGAACAGAGACAGAGGTCAAATCCTATATCGTGAGATGCAGCAGCGTCATTTGACTAGATTTTTGCTAAAGAATACTTTGTAACTGCGCCAGTTTGGCCTGACGCGTTTAATTTTTTGAGTTGAGTCTGTCATTCCTTACTGTAGACTTAACGAGTTGTTTTACTACATTGCGAGACGCCACTCTGACTGGCCGGTGTCTTTGGAGGGATCTGGATGAGTGAGAGCTACCCGAGGCTATTGGGTGACATTGGCGGCACCAACGCGCGTTGGGCGTGGCAGAGCGCGCCGGGGGCGCCCTTGCAAGACATCTCGGTGATGGGATGCGAGGCCAGCGCGTCGCTGTACGAGGCCGCCGCAAGCTACCTAGCGGCGCGCGGCGGCGAGGCCCCCAGGACCGCCTGCATTGGCGTGGCTACCGCCGTCACCGGTGACGACATCGGCTTCACCAACAGCCCGTGGTCATTCTCGATCGCCGCGCTCAAGCAGGCACTGGGCGTCGAGCGTTGCCTGGTGATCAACGACTTCACCGCACTGGCAATGAGCCTGCCAACACTGGGTGCCAGCGACCTGCAGGCCATCGGTGGCGGGCAGGCCGTGCGCGGCGCGCCCATCGCCCTGCTGGGCCCGGGCACGGGTCTGGGCGTGTCGGGCTTGCTGACCAGCCCGACAGGCGCGTGCTCAGCGCTCAGTGGTGAGGGTGGGCATGTGACCCTGGCGCCCGCCAACGAGCTTGAAAGTGAGCTGCTGCGTTGCCTGCGCGCGCGCCACGGTCACGTCAGCGCGGAGCGCGTGCTGTCGGGCTTTGGCCTGGTCAATCTATACCAGGCCAGTTGCGACCTGCTGGGCTACACCCTGCGCGATCTGGAAGCGGCCGACATCACCCAGGCCGCCATTGCGCAAACCGACAGCGCCTGCCAGCAGGCGGTCAGTCTGTTCGCCAGTTTCCTGGGCAATGTCGCGGGCAACCTGGCCTTGACCCTGGGCGCTCGCGGCGGCGTCTACATCGGTGGCGGAATCGTTCCGCGTCTGGGCCAGGCCTTCGACGCGGCACTGTTTCGCCAACGTTTCGAAGAAAAAGGACGCTTCGAGGCCTACCTGCAGGCCATCCCCACCTGGGTCATCACGGCGGCCACGCCAGCCCTGCTGGGTGCCTCACGCGCGCTGGATGAGGTTCAGGCTTGACGCCGGCCCAGCCAGAGCCGAACGCCATCGCGGCGCCAAGCCAAGCGCAGTGATCGGGCTGGCGCTAGACCGCGAGCGTCAGGCCGGGGCGCTCCGAGCCGGCAAGCTTGGGCACCGGTGTAGCACCAAACTGGATGTCGCCAGTGAGCTGGCCGCCTTCTTCGATCACCACCTTGCCATAACGCACCTTGCCATGGACGCGCCCGGTGCCGAAGATCACAAGCTTCTGGCGCACCGTCAGATTGCCGTCGAACTGGCCGTGAATCTCGGCAATGTCGATCTCGGCCGAACCCTTGAAGGCGCCCCGCTCCGAGATCTGCATGACACGCGAATCCATGGTCGCCTCGACCAGGCCTTCGACCACCAGCGTGTCGCAATCGGTGATTTCCACGCCCTTGAGCTTGATGTTGGGACCCACGGTCAGCTTGCTGCCGCCCTCTTTGGCGGGCGACGGTCCTGCGGCTGCGGCCACTGGTGGGGCCGATGCAACCGAGGATGGGGCATGCGATGGGGCGTTGATGTTGCCGTGGGACAACGGCGCGACTGAACGTACCGGCGCGACTTCCGGCTCGCGTTTGGTGAAGAACGGGGGTGTGATGGCCATGCAATCTCCTTGAAAAGTGCATCGTATCGGCCGTGTCCCAATAAGTCTGCCCTGGTTCTGCAAGATTGGTAACAGGATGAACCTGCGGCGCATACGGAGACCGAGCGCGGCATCCCCGGGGGTAGACGCGGGACGACAACTTGACGCCGCTGGCCTCGCAAGTCAGGAGCCGCTAAAGTGAGCTCATCTGCTTAACTTGACCCGCGCAACCACATCATGCCCCTTCACTCACTGTTGACCAGCCCGATCGGCGAGCCTTGGCTGGGAGCAACAGACATCTGGCTGCTGGCCGAAGGCCGGCATCTTCGCCCCTGGGAGAAGCTCGGTGCACATCCGTGCGTGCGCAACGGTGTGGCCGGCACGGCCTTTGCCGTGTGGGCACCCAACGCCCGAAGTATCTCGGTGGTGGGCGACTTCAATGGTTGGAATGGGGCGCAGCACGTGATGCACCAGCAGCGTGACTGCGGCGTGTGGGAGGCCTTTGCGCCAGGTGTTGGCGAGGGCGCGCTGTACAAATTTGCTGTGCACGGCGCGGATGGCGTGCAGGTACTCAAGACCGACCCTTACGCCCTGCGCACCGAGCGGGGATCGGGCCACGCGTGCATCGTCATGAAGCTGCCCGATCCCGTCGTCAGACCCGCCGGCCTGCGCGAACGGGCCAATGCTTTGGATGCACCGATGGCCATCTACGAAGTGCACGTGGGTTCGTGGCGCCGCCCGGACGGACAGTTGCCAGACTGGGACTATCTGGCACACACACTGGTGCCCTATGTGGCAGGCCTGGGGTTCACCCACATCGAACTGTTGCCGGTCAACGAGCATCCGTTCTACGGTTCGTGGGGCTACCAGCCGACCGGTCTCTATGCGCCAACGGCCCGTTATGGCACGCCCGAGGCGTTTCGCAGCTTCATCGCGACGGCTCATGATGCCGGATTGCAGGTTCTGCTCGACTGGGTGCCCGCGCATTTCCCATCTGACATCCACGCTTTGGCCCGCTTCGATGGCACGCCCCAGTTCGAACACGCGGACCCGCGCGAAGGGGTTCACCGCGACTGGAATACGCTGATCTACAACTTCAGTCGGCACGAAGTGCGCAACTTCCTGGTCGGCAACGCCCTGTTCTGGATCGAACGCTACGGCATTGACGGCCTGCGGGTGGACGCCGTCGCATCGATGCTCTACCGTGATTACAGCCGGCCTGCGGGCGAATGGGTTCCCAATCGTGACGGCGGCCGCGAGAACTACGAGGCGATGGGGTTCCTGCGCGAAGTCAATCGCGTCCTGGGCGTCGAAACCCCGGGCGCGATCACCTTGGCCGAGGAGTCCACCGCGTTCCCCGGCGTGACGGCCCCACCCTGGAACGCCGGGCTGGGATTCAATTACAAGTGGAATCTCGGCTGGATGCACGACACCTTGGCCTACTTCGCACTGGACTCGATTCACCGTCAGCACCATCACGACCGCATCAGCTTCGCCATGATGTACGCCTACAGCGAGCACTTCGTGTTGGCGCTGTCGCATGATGAAGTGGTGCACGGCAAGGGATCGCTGTACAACAAGATGTCGGGCGATCCCTGGCAGAAGCGCGCCAATTTGCGCGCCTTGTATGCGCTGATGTACGCCCACCCTGGTCGAAAGTTGCTCTTCATGGGCAGCGAGCTGGCCCAGCTTCGCGAATGGAACCACGACGGCGAGCTTGACTGGGGCCTGCTCGACAATCCGGACCACGCTGGCGTGCAACAACTGGTACGCGACCTCAATCGAATCTATCGAAATCACCCTGCGCTGCATGCGCGCGACGACGAGCCTGGCGGGTTCCGCTGGATTGACGTCGAGGATCGGGCTCAGTCCGTGTTCAGCTTTGTTCGCCACGGTCGCGAGGGCGCTCAGCACATGGTCGTCATCTGTAATCTGACACCCGTCGTGCGCCACGGCTACCGATTGGGCGTGCCGCAAGCTGGCCTGTGGACGGAAGTGTTGAACACAGACTCAGCCTATTACGCAGGCAGCAACGTTGGCAATGCGGGTAGCCTGGTGGCCCAGCCACTGCCGTGCCATGGCCAGGTGGCCAGCCTGGTGTTGACCCTGCCGCCTCTGGGCGTGTTGTGGTTAGAGCCATCTACCGTTTCATGAGCCTTGCCAGCGCGCCCACTCGTGGTCTGACCTGCGTACCGGGCCGGGCCTGGCCCATGGGCGCGCATTGCACCAACTGGCTTGAACAGGACGGCGTTAATTTTGCCGTCTACTCACGTCACGCCGAGTGCATTGAGGTTTGCCTGTATGACACGAAGGGCGAAGTGGAGATTGCCCGGCTTGCATTGCCAGAGTGCCTGAACGGTGTCTGGCATGGCTTCGTCGCCGGGCTGGGTGCCGGGCAGCTCTATGGGTTGCGCGCGCATGGCCGCTATCAGCCGACACGCGGCCAGCGCTTCAATCCGGCCAAATTGCTGGTAGACCCCTATGCACGGGAACTCGTCGGTGAATTCGTCAATCTGTCGCTCGAGCGGGATTACCAGGGGCCGGCCAATGAGCAGTCCCTGCTGATGGATGCCCCAGCCGACCCGGTCGACAATGCGGCACGTATTCCGAAGGCGCGCGTTGTGGACCGTCAAGCCGAGCTGCTACAGGGCGCAGCCATCACGCCGGGCCCCCAGATTCCGATGGCGCACACCGTGCTGTATGAGGCCCACGTCAGGGGTCTGACGCAACGCCACCCCGACGTGCCCACTGCGTTGCGCGGCAGCTACGCGGGCGTGGCCAGCCCGCCGATGCTGGCGCACTACAAGCGCCTTGGCATCACCACTTTGTGCCTGCTGCCCGTGCACTTGCATATCAACGAAGCCCATTTACTCAAGAAGGGGCTGAGCAATTACTGGGGTTACAACACGCTGGGGTTCTTCATTCCAGAGCCACGTTACGCCAGCGGCCAGTATGGCAATGAGCGCGCGGAGTTCCGGCACATGGTTGATCAACTCCACGCGAACGGACTGGAAGTGGTGCTGGACGTCGTGTTCAACCACACCGCCGAGAGCGATACCTGGGGCCCGACACTAAGCTGGCGAGGCCTGGACAACGCCAGTTGGTACGCCCTGGATAGCGCCGGGAACTACCTCAACCACAGTGGGTGTGGCAACAGCCTGAATCTGACTCAACCCTGCGCCGTGCAATGGGTGATGGACTGCCTGCGGTGGTGGGTGCAAGCATTTGGTGTGGATGGCTTCCGTTTCGATCTGGCCACGTCCCTGGGACGTGACCCGGCGCTTGACCACAACTTTCACCCCATGTCGGGTCTGCTGGCGGCAATCGGACAAGATCCGATACTGACTCGGGTGAAGCTGATCGCTGAACCATGGGACATTGGCTCCGACGGCTACAAGTTGGGGCAGTTTCCCCCCGTATGGCTCGAATGGAACGACCGCTTTCGGGACACCACGCGCGCCTTCTGGCTGGGATTTGACTGCACACGCGGCGACTTCGCGCGGCGCCTGACCGGGTCAAGCGATCTGTTCGACCACAGCGGACGCAGCCCTCTGTCCAGCGTCAACCTGATCACCGCTCACGACGGGATGACCTTGGCCGACTTGACTGCCTACCGTCGCAAACACAATCTCGCCAACGGCGAAGACAACCGGGACGGCCACCCCCACAACCACAGTACCAATGCAGGCGTGGAAGGCGCCTCATCCGACTCGGCCGTGCAACAGTTGCGAGGCCAATGGCGGCGCGCGTTGTTGGCCACACTGTTCTGCTCGCAAGGGACCCCGCAACTGTTGGCCGGCGACGAGCTCGGGCACTCGCAGGGGGGCAACAACAACGCCTACTGCCAGGACAACGAGACCACCTGGCTGGACTGGCACAACGCAGACCAGGATCTGACCGATTTCGTGGCGGGCTTGATCCATCTGCGCCGTGCCCACGCTGCCTTGCGGCATGCCCACTGGTTCACCGGCCGAGCGTCGCGCTGGCCGTTGCTGCTGGATACCTCCTCTGGCGTGGCGCTTGAACTAGCCGAGCGTCGCGCCGACATCACCTGGCGAACGCCGGACGGCCACGCCCTCACCCCAACCGACTGGGAAGACCCGCAGGCACGCAGCTTCGGCTGCCTGATCGAGCTCGGTGAAGACGGTCACGCACCCACACTGCGATGGCTGCTGCTGTTTCATGCCGCAGCCGAAGCGACGCCATTCTTGCTGCCCCCCGGTCGCTGGCTGCGGGTGCTCGACAGCGCCGCAAGTGTGGTGTTGCCGCAGGCCAACTGGATATCCGCTCAAGCAGAAGTGGACGACTTGACGCTCTCGACACGTGGTGTAGTGGGGCTGATCCAGACCGTGAGCGTACCCCTTGTCGAAACGCCCATCAACCCAAACCGCCTGTGCTAACCTGATCTACCCCTGCGCAATGCCTTCAGAGTGCCCCATGAAAGATGGTGATCGTCACCCCCTGCTCCGCCAAACCATTGCGCTGGTTCCCGCCGGTTGCCGGGCTTCAAGCCTGCACGCCTTGACCGAACACCGGCTCAAACCTGCGGTGTGTTTCGGCGCTGGGCTTCGCGCCGCTGGTTTCTCATGGTCGAGCTGTTTAAACACCCAGGCGCAGGCCATGCAGGAGACACTGGCGTGAAAGTTCTGTACGTTTGCGCCGAGCTCTTCCCGTTTCTCAAGACCGGGGGACTGGCCGATGTGAGCGCAGGTCTGCCGCCGGCGTTGCGGGCGTTGGGGTGTGACGTGCGGCTGCTGATGCCGGCTTTTCCGGCCATCTCCAGCAGCGCTGCATCGACCCGACCGGTAGCGTCGTTGCCCAACGGGCAACTGCCGTGGGGTGCGCCACCCGCGCTGCCGCCAGCCGACGTCGCCTTGGCCACCCTGTCGGGCCTGGATAGCCCCCTGTATCTGGTTCGATCTCCCGACCTGTATGAGCGCCCCGGCAGCCCCTACCTCGGTCCCGATGGCCACGACTGGCCCGACAACGCACTGCGCTTTGCGGCGTTGGGGTGGGCTGCCGCATGGCTTGGCCAGGGACTCGATCCGGACTGGTCGCCCGATGTGATCCACTGCCACGACTGGCATGCTGGATTGGCACCCGCCTATGTCCAGGTCATGGCCCAAGCCGGGCGGGCCGCGCTCGCGACCGTGTTCTCGATCCACAACCTGGCCTACCAGGGCCTGTTCGCCGAATCGACGTTTGCGCAACTTGGCCTGCCGCCGAACTGGTTCGGCATCGACGGCCTTGAGTTTTACGGACAAGTCTCGTTCATGAAGGCCGCCATTCGTTACGCCGACCGCATCACCACGGTCAGCCCGAGTTACGCCCAGGAAGTGTTGACCGCGGCGCACGGTTGTGGGCTCGACGGATTGCTGCGTGAACGCGCCGACCTGCTGTGCGGCATTCTCAATGGTGTCGACTACCAGGTGTGGAGCCCGGCCACCGACAAGTGGCTGGCCGCCACCTACGATGCAGACAACATGGCGCCAAAGGCCGCTGCCAAAAACGCACTGCAAGCCGACTTCGGACTCGAACGCCGACCCGGGGCGTTGGTCTTTGGTGTCGTGAGCCGGCTGACCGAGCAAAAGGGTTTGCACTTGCTGATTCACGTGTTGGCCGAACTGGTGCAACGTGGTGGGCAACTGGCGGTACTGGGCCAGGGTGACCCTAGCCTGGAGCGGGCGCTCATCGATGCCGCCAGTCGATACCCTGGTCAGATTGGGGTGCGAATCGGCTACAGCGAAGTCAGCGCGCATGGCGTCATTGCCGGCTCGGACGTCGTCTTGATGCCCTCGGCTTTCGAGCCCTGCGGATTGACTCAGCTCTATGCTCTGCGCTATGGCGCGCTACCCTTGGTGCGCCGTGTAGGTGGCTTGGCCGACACGGTGGTCGACTGCACGCTGGAGAATCTCGACAGTGGTGTGGCCACGGGTTTTGTGTTTGATGTATTCAGTACCGACGGCCTCCTGAGTGCGTTGCGGCGGGCATTTGTGTTGTTCCAGCACCCCGATCAGTGGGCCGCAGTTCAAAGGCAGGGCATGCGGCTGCGGTTTGACTGGCCTGGTGCCGCCAAACGGTACCTGGCCTTGTTCCAGTCGCTCAGGCCGGATCCGAAGCCCCGCCATCGGTCTCCTCGCAAAAAGGGTTAAGCATGCCAGTGCCCGCCGCCTTCGAATATGACAAAACGGTCAATAGTGTCGAAGCTTTGCGCCGATCAATCTCCAACCGGCTGGTGTATGCCGTCGGCAAAGACCTGCGCTCGGCAACGCAGCGCGACTGGCTGTTTGCGGTCTTCCATGCCGTACGCGACCGCATCATGGACTGCTGGCGCGAGTCGCTGCTTCTGGCTGAGGAGCAGGACGTCAAACGTGTCTACTACCTGTCCCTGGAATTCCTGACCGGGCGGGCGCTGACCAACGCGATGCTGGCCACCGACATTTATGAGCCCGTCAAGCAGGCCTGCGCCCTGCTGGGTGCGGATTTCGACGCCCTGATTGACCTGGAGCCCGACGCCGGCTTGGGCAATGGTGGACTTGGGCGCCTGGCCGCATGCTTTCTGGACTCCATGGCCACGCTCGGCTTGCCCGGCATGGGTTACGGCATACGTTACGAGTACGGCATGTTTGCCCAGCGCATTGCACAAGGGCAACAAGTCGAAGAACCCGACTACTGGCTGGTCGGCGGCTACCCGTGGGAATTCATGCGCCCTGAATACAGCCACACAATCAGATTCGGCGGACGCCTGGAGCCACTGAATGGCCACTCGCGGTGGGTGGATACGGAGGACGTGATTGCCATGGCCTACGACTGTGGGGTACCTGGCCACGACATGCGCAGTGTGGTGACCATGCGGCTCTGGTCGGCCCGCGCCAGCGGAGGGGTCAATCTGGACGCGTTCAACCGAGGCGACTACATCCAGGCGGTTGAAGCCAAGAACGTCTCGGAGAACGTCTCGCGGGTGCTGTACCCGGACGATCGCAGCGAGCACGGCCGCGAACTGCGCTTGCGACAAGAGTACTTCTTTGTCAGCGCATCCCTGCAAGACATTCTGCGCCGCCATCTCAAGAACCACAGTGGCTGTGAGCAGTTGGCGGACAAGGTGGCCATCCACCTCAACGACACCCATCCGGCGCTGGCAGTTCCCGAGTTGATGCGCCTGTTGCTCGACGAGCATCACCTCGATTGGGAGCGTGCCTGGTCGCTGTGCACGCGGATTTTTTCGTACACCAACCACACCCTGATGGAGGAGGCGTTGGAGACCTGGTCGGTGGATTTGCTGGCGCGTGTCTTGCCCCGGCACATGGTGCTGATCTTCGACATCAACGCTCGTTTTCTGGCCGATGTACACAGCCGGTTTCCGGCCGACCACGCCCTGTTTCGTCGGGTCTCTCTGATCGAAGAACGCGGTGATCGCTGCGTGCGCATGGCCCACCTCTCGGTGTTGGCGAGTCACAAGGTCAACGGCGTCTCCGCATTGCACAGCCAGTTGATGGTGAACACCATCTTCTCGGACTTCGCACGCCTATACCCGGAGCGCTTTTGCAACAAGACCAACGGCGTCACGCCACGGCGCTGGTTGTCTTTGGCCAATCGACCGCTGTCGGCGCTCATTGACAGCCGCATAGGACCTGACTGGCGGCGTGACCTGGACCAACTGGCGCAACTGCGGGAGCTGGCCGACGAAGCAGAGTTTCAAAGCGCTTTCCGACTCGCCAAGCAGCACAACAAACGTCGGCTGGTCGAACTGATGGCGCGCGTTCCGGGCGTCATGGTGGACCCGGACAGCCTGTTTGATGTTCAGACCAAACGCATCCACGAGTACAAACGACAATTGCTCAATGTGCTGCACGTGATGACCCGCTACCACCGAATTCTGGCCCAGCCACATGTCAACTGGGTGCCTCGAACGGTGATCTTTGCCGGCAAGGCGGCGTCGGCCTATCACATGGCGAAGCTGATCATCCGCCTGATCAACGACGTCGCGCGCGTCATCAACAACGATCCGCGCATCGGGACGCTTCTGAAAGTTGTCTTCATACCCAACTACCGGGTTTCGCTGGCCGAAGTCATCATCCCTGCGGCCAACCTGTCTGAGCAGATATCAACCGCCGGTACCGAAGCTTCTGGCACTGGAAACATGAAGTTCGCGCTGAATGGTGCGTTGACGATTGGCACCTGGGACGGAGCCAACATAGAAATCGCCCAAAGCGTCGGACTTGACAACATTTTCATTTTTGGCAATCACGCTGAACAAGTCACCGAGATTCGCGCCAGGGGCTACCGGCCACGCCACTTTTACGAACGCGACTTCGACCTCAAGTATGCGATTGACCGCTTGGCCGAAGGCACGTTCTCTCCGGAACAACCAGACCGCTACCGCGAAATCGTCAGCAACTTGCTGGAAACCGATCACTACCAACTGTTGGCCGACTATGCTGGCTACGTTGCATGCCAAGACAGGGTGGATGACTTGTACCGGCGCCCTGCCGCGTGGACACGTCAGGCCATACTCAATGTTGCCGGTATGGGCCCGTTCTCCTCCGACCGGACCATTGGCGAGTACGCCAGCGAGATGTGGGGCATACAGCCAGTCGAACAGTCGACCATCTAGTCCGGCCTGAGCACGCCGTCCCGTGCGAGCCAATACTCGGTAGCTGAGCCACCCAGCGTGCGGTATCCTCTGCGCTTGCAAGGTGAGCCAGGCAAGGCCTGCATGGCGCGCTATGCCGACGCAATCCTGTGATACCGGAGCCCGCCTTGTCATTCCCGCCCTTTCAGAGCCCCAGACTGCTTGCCGACATCGGTGGCACCTACGCACGTTTTTCCCTGGAGATGGCCCCGGGAGAGTTTGTCCACACGCGCTCGCTCAAGTGTGCCGAACACGCCGACTTTCATGCTGCGGTCACGGCCTACCTGTCGGGCTTGTCGCATCTGACGCTGCCGCCGATCAAGAACGCCGCCGTCGCCATTGCCAACCCGGTGGCCGGCGACTCGGTGCGCATGACCAACTACCACTGGCAGTTCTCGATCGAGGCGATGCGCGAACGCCTGCAGTTCGATCACCTGGTGGTCGTCAACGACTTCACCGCTCTGGCCATGGCCCTGCCCAGCTTGCTGCCAACGCAACGTCGCCAGGTCGGTGGCGGCACGCCGGTCGCCCGCAGCGTGGTCGGCCTGATTGGCGCGGGCAGCGGCCTGGGTGTGTCGGGCCTGATCCCCGCCGACAACGGCTGGATTGCCTTGGGCACCGAGGGCGGTCACACCAGTTTTTCGCCACGCGATGCGCGCGAGGTGGCGATTCTGCAATACGCCTGGCGCCACCACCCCCACGTGTCGTTCGAGCGCCTGCTGTCAGGCCCCGGCATCGAGCTGACCTACCGCGCGCTGCGCGAGCAGGCTGGCAAGCCCGACCTTCTCATGGGCGCACCGGAGATCACGCAGCACGCACTCGACGGCAGTGACCCGCTGTGCGTGGCCACCCTGGAGGCGTTCTGCGGCATGCTCGGCACGGCCGCCGCCAACCTGGCGGTGACGCAGGGCGCCTTTGGCGGCATCTACATTGGTGGCGGCATCGTGCCCCGGCTGGGTGACTTTTTCGACCGCTCCATGTTTCGCCACCGCTTTGAGGACAAGGGGCGTTTCAGCGAGTACATGCGCGGCATTCCGACTTACGTCATCACGTCGCCCGAGGCCACCTTTGTTGGTGCTTCCATCATCCTGGCGGCCCAGTTGCGCGGCTTGAATTCGGCCGAGGGCTCGGCCATCCTCAGCCAGATCAAGCGGGCGCTAGGCAGCCTGTCGCCGGCCGAGCAACGGGTGGCCAACCATGTGCTGGCGCACCCCCGATCCGCCTTGAATGACCCGATTGCACAGATCGCGCGTGCGGCCGATGTCAGTCAACCGACGGTGATCCGCTTCTGCCGCACGCTGGGCTGCGAGGGTCTGTCGGACTTCAAATTGCGCCTGGCCTCGGGCCTGACGGGCACCATGCCGATCACGCACACCCAGGTGACCGGTGAAGACTCCATGCTGGAGCTGGGTGTCAAGGTGCTGGGCAACACGGCATCCGCCATCCTGCAGGTGCGCGACCATCTCAACCGCGACACCATCGACCGCGCCGTCACCTTGCTGAGTGCCGCCGACCGGGTTGAGTTTTATGCCCTGGGGCAATACGGCGTGGTGGCCGACGATGCACAGTTCAAGTTCCTGCGCATTGGTGTCTCGGCCAACGCCTGCACCGATCCCCGCTTGCAGGTGCTGGCAGCCAATGTGCTGCGCCCAGGCGTGGTGGTGGTGGTGATCAGCAGCGGCCAGCAGCCCAACGAGTTGCTCGAAGTGGTCGAACAAGCCCGCGCGCGCGGCGCCGCGGTGGTGGCCATCACCGAGAGCCAGTCACCCCTGGCGCGCAAGGCCGATGTGTCCTTGATCATCGACCACCTCGAAGACATGGCCACCCAATTGCCCATGATCAGCCGCATCCTGCACCTGCTGATGGTGGACATTCTGGTGGTCGGGGTCGCGATGCGGCGTGGCCGCCAAGACCTCGGTGCCGAGGATGCAAATGGCAAGGCCGCCCTGATCAACAATTGGTCGGACGCCAGCGCATCCAGCGGCAAGCGCCCCAGCCTGGGCGTGAGCACGGCCAGCCTGCTGGCCCACCTCAACGCATCCGGTCACTGAGCGCGGGCGGCACGCCAGCACACCGAAGCCGGAATCACGCATCGATTAGTGTAAAGTAGTACCCATTTACCATTAATCCCCAAGGTTGCGGTTGCTGCGGGGTCCATCATCCAAACCCCAAGCGGACGCACCCAAACGTGGCGCGCCAGGCGGGAACCGCGACGGAGACACACTGTGCAGCCTCTCAACGATTCTTCGACGCCCCTGGCACCCGACCTCGCCGCCGGGCGCGAACTGTTTGCCCAGGTCCACCAGGCCGGGCGCTCACAGTTGGCGCCCGCCGAGCTGCAGCGTCTGCTCCTGCTACTTGGCATGGACCTGCAGCCGCAGGCCGACGCCGCCAGCAGCGAACCCGAATTGCGCGTGCGCATCACGTTCACCCGCGAGTTCGGCGCGGTCTTGCACGCCGGGCTGGGCGGCGTGGACGGCCAGTTGGACGAGCGCAACTTCCAGGCTGACAGGGCCTCGGTCCAGGCGGTGGTGGCACTTACCGACGGTGCGGATTTTCTGCTCCTGTTCCGGCGCACGCTGGCCTACCAGAAGCTGGTCCTATGGCGCCAAAGCCATGGTTTGGAGGCGCCCGACGCCGTCTTGACTGAGCTGTTCGGCAGGCTGCTGGCGCTGGCCCACGCGGGCCAAACCGATCATCCGAACGCAGCGCCCATGCTGGCATGCCTGGATATCGACGCCCTGCGTCTGAGCCCCGCGCCGCACGCACATTGGGCCGAGTGCACGCTCGGCGCCCCGCCACCGCGACGCCTGCCACGGCCGATCCAGAAGATCGAGCAACTGATCCACCCCCGCAGCATCGGCATCATCGGCGTGTCGGGCAGCAGCATGAACTTTGGGCGCATCATCCTGCGCAACCTGATGGGCAGCGGCTACCCGAAGCAGCAACTGGTCATCATCCGTCCCGACGAGACCGAGATCGATGGCGTGCGCTGCGTCCCGAGCCTGCGCGCACTGCCTGAGCAGCTTGATTTGCTGATCGTGGCGATTGCCGCCAGCGCGGTGTACGAGCTGGTCGACGAGATCATCGAGACCGATTCGGTGGCGGCCGTCATGCTGATCCCGGGCAGCCTGGGCGAGACCGAGAAAAGCCGCGAACCCGCAGCGGCCCTGGGCGCACGCATCAACGCCGCGCATGCCAAGACCGGCGGTGGTCCGATCTTCCTGGGTGCCAACTGCCTCGGTGTGGTCTCGCATCCGGGGCACTATGACTCCTGGTTCATTCCGCTGGAGCGACTGCCCAAACCGCAGAAGAAGGCTGAGCGCAATGCCGTCATGCTCAGCCAGAGCGGCGCCTTCATGATCACCCGCCTGAGCCAGAACCCCTGGCTCGACCCGCGCTACATGCTGGCGCTGGGCAACCAGACCGACCTCACGCACGGCGACCTGCTGAGCTACTTTGCCAACTGCGCCGAGATCAACACCATTGGCGTGTACGTGGAAGGCTTCAAGGATGGCGATGGCCACGACTTCGCCCTGGCCGTGCGCCAAGCCGTGCACCAGGGCAAGCAGGTGGTGGTGTACAAATCCGGACGCACCGCGCCCGGCGCTGCGGGCGTGATGGGCCATACGGCGTCGATTGCGGGCGAACTGACGGTGTTCGAGTCGGTGCTGCGACACGCTGGCGCCATCGTCGCGCGGGACTTCAGTGACTTTGATGACTTGTTCTACCTGGCCAGCGCCTTGCACGACAAGACCATCGGGGGCAACCGTCTTGGCGCCATCAGCGGCGCCGGTTTTGAAGCCGTCGGCATGGCGGACAACATCCATGGCGCGAGCTTCTCGATGCAGATGGGCGCCCTGCAAGCCAGTACCGTCGAACGCGTGCAAGGGATTCTGCAGGCCAAGCGACTCGATGCATTGGTCGAAGTGCGCAATCCGATCGACATCAACCCCGGTGCCGACGACGAGGCCCACCTGCAAATCGCCCAGGCCTTCATCGAAGATCCGAACATCGACGCGGTGGTGATCGGACTCGATCCCACTGCGCCATCGGTGCGCGCGCTGGAGCAGAGCCTGTTGCGCCCTGGCTTCGACCTGAGCGACCCCAAGAGCACGGTGCACCTGATGCCGCCGCTGGTGCAGGGCAACCCCAAGCCCATCATTGGCGTCATCGATGGGGGCAGCCTGTATGACGCCATGGCGGCCAGACTGATGGACCAGGGCGTGTGCGTGTTTCGCAACTGCGCGCGGGCCACTCAGGCCCTGGTGCGGTACACGCAGGCGCGCCTGAACGCTGAACGGATCAGAACCGGCGCCCCGCACCAGAACTGATCACCTGAGACCTTGCGGGGACAGATCGCGGCAACGTCAGCGCTTCATGGCAGCGGATCGGGGTCGGCGTCCCAGGTGGCGGAGGGACGCGGCGTGCGGGCCAGCCACTCGTCCAGCGCTGCCACGTGACCCGTTTCCTCTTCGGCAAATTCAGCACCGAGTCGCTTCACCTCGGCATCGCTGGACGCTGCGCCAACGTCGCGGTAGTACTCCATCGCGCGCAGCTCGTTGCCGCGCGCGTACCTCAGGGCGTGGTAGGGCTCCATCAGGTAGTCAAAGCCCTCCTCACCGCCGACTTCGGGTGGCGTGCGCCAGCGGTATTGCCAGGACTTGAGCTTGGGCAGCTCGGTGGCGCCAACGCGCGCGCGGATTTCGTCGCGGTGCATCTCCGAGTAACGAACCATGTCGCGAAACACGGCGGCCACCGCGTTGTTCTGTTGCGCCTCCATCATGTCGGCCAGCTCCAGGTAGCGGTCGGCCGCCTCCTGCTCCAGCGCAATGGCGTGGGCCAGAAACTCTGGCAAGGTGTAGCTCATGAGGGTCTCCTTCAAGGGTTTAGAAAACAAGACTCGGTTACGGGCGGCAGGATCGGCAACGCGCTGACGATTCCGCGCGCTGCGGCGCTCAGGCCACGACTTCGGCTTCGATCTCCTTGGCCTGAGCCCGCATAGCCGCCACCGACCGCACGCGCACGCTGCCAAATCCGCGCACCGTGGCAGGCAGTGCCGCCAGGCGCACTGCTGTGGCGTGGTTGCTGGGCTTGAGCGTGCGCAGAAGGTTCATCATCAATTGCTCGTACTCCTGGGCCAGGGCACGCTCAGCTTTGCGTGCGGACGACCAGGCAAACGGGTCCAGCGGCGTGCCGCGCAAGCCGCGCAGTCCGGCCAATAGCTTGAGCCCGATGCGTGCTGACGGACCAAAGCGACGTTTGGCCTGCGGTCGCCCGTCCGGGCGTGAGTTGACCAGGTACTCTGGTGCAAAGTGGTAGTGCACCGTGTAGTCGCCCTCGAAGTTCTCGCGCAAGGAACGCTCCAGGCTGCCATTGGTGTACAGGCGCGCCACCTCGTATTCGTCCTTGCAGGCCAGCAGCTTGGCATAGTTCAGGGCCACCTGGCGCGTCAGCTCCAATGGCGCGCCGCTCGGCAGGACCGACTTTTCGACCGCACGCACCTGATCAACAAAGTTTTGATAACGCAGGGCCAGCGCCGCATTCTGGTAAGCCGCCAGGCGCAGACGCGCAGCCTGCACGATGGCGTCGAGCTGCGCCGCGTCGCTGGGTCCGGGTGCTTCCTCGGTCACGCCCAGCAGCGCGTCCAGCGCGGCCGGTTCGGCGGCGGCCAGCCGGCCGCAGGCAAAGGCCAGCTTGTTGGCCTGCACCGCCACGCCATTGAGTTCGAGCGCGCGCTCAATCGCCTCGCGAGCGACCGGCACCAGCCCATGCTGCCAGGCGAAACCCAGCAACAGCACATTGGCCGCCAGCGTGTCGCCGAGCAGGCGCTCGGACAAAGCCTGGGCATCGCAGGTGGCCACCGAATCGCTGCCAATGGCATGCCGAATCTTGGCCAGCAGCCCGCTTGCATGCAGATCCGCGTCGGGATTCTGCACAAAGGCAGCGGTGGGAATCTGGTTCAGGTTGGCCGCGACACGGGTGCGGCCGCGGGTGGCGCACTGCAGGGCATCGGGCGAGGCGCCCACCACCAGGTCACCTACGATCATGGCGTCGGCCTGCTGCGTGTCGATGCGGGCCTGGTTGAGCAACTCGGCACTTTGCGCCAGCCGCACAAACGCAATCACCGAGCCGCCTTTCTGCGCAAAACCCATGAAGTCCAGCACCGAAGCGCTCTTGCCTTCGAGGTGCGCGGCCGTGGCCACCAGCGCGCCCACGGTGATGATGCCGGTGCCGCCGACGCCGGTAATGACCAAGTCGTAGGGCGCATTCCAGTGCCAGGCTGGTGGCTCGCTCAGGCGCGCGATGGCGCTGCTCAACGCGTCGTTGGCCACGCCGGCGCCGACTTGCCGGCGCAGCACGGCACCCTCCACGGTAAACATCGCCGGGCAGGTGGCCTGCAGGCAGGCGTAGTCCTGGTTGCACACAGTTTGGTCGATGTGGCGTTTGCGCCCCAAATCGGTCTGCAAGGGCCGGATCGCCACGCAGTTGGACAGGGCCGTGCAGTCGCCGCAGTTCTCGCACAACTCCGGATGGATGAACACGCGTGTGCTGCGGGCTGTCGCCAACCCGCGCTTGATGCGCCGGCGCTGCTCGGTCGCGCAGACCTGGTCAAAGATCAGCGCCGTGACGCCGGGCGTCTCGCGCAGCGTGCGCTGCACCGCATCGATCTCGGTGCGGGCGTGAAAAGTGGTGCTGGCGGGAAAGCTTGAGCGCTCGGACAACCAGCGCTGCGCGTCCTCGGTCACCACGGCAATGCGGGTGACGCCTTCGGCCTCGATCTGTCGCGCAATTTCCGGCACCGACAGGCGCCGGTCCACCGGCTGGCCGCCGGTCATGGCCACCGCGTCGTTGTACAGAATTTTGTAAGTGATGTTGGCCTTGGCCGCCACCGCCTGGCGGATCGCCAGGTAACCCGAGTGCGAGTAGGTGCCGTCACCCATGTTCTGAAACCGGTGCGGTGCATCGGTGAAGAAGGACTGAGCCACCCAGTCAATACCCTCGCTGCCCATCGGCACTTGCGGAAAGGTGGTGGCGCGGTCCATCCAGCCCGCCATGCCGTGGCAACCAATGCCGGCATTGGCGAACGAGCCTTCGGGGACACGGGTCGACAGATTGTGCGGACAACCGGCGCAAAAATAGGGAATGCGCCGCACGCCGTCGGCGTCGTTGGCCAGCACCGGTGTGGCGACGAACGTCGGCACGCGGTCACGCCGATCCAGCGCCGGAACATGCCCGGCCAGCCATTGGGCCAGCACCGGCATGACCCGCGAGGGCCGCAGCTCGCCGAGTGCCGACAGCATCGGCTGGTCCGCCTGGTCACGCTTGCCAAGAATGCGCGGACGCGCCGTGGCCGGCACGTTATAAAGCAGCGTACGCAGCTGGTTCTCCACTACCGGCGCCTTCTCTTCCACCACCAGCACCTCGTCGAGTCCGCGCACGAAATCCAGCATGCCCTGCGGCTCCAGCGGAAACACCAGGCCAACCTTGTAGATGCGCACGCCCGCTTCAGCCAGCATGCCCTGCGAGATGCCGAGCCGGCGCAACGCCTCCAGCAGATCGAGGTGGGCCTTGCCACAGGTCACGATCCCCACCCTGGCCTGGGGTGAGGCGACCACGATTCGGTCAATCGGGTTGGCACGCGCAAAGGCGCGCACCGCATCGAGCTTGGCGCTCAGACGGGCCTCGATGGCCAGGCCGGGCAGGTCGTGCAGCCGGTAGTGCAGGCCACCGGCCGGCGCCGTGAAGTCCACCGGCGCCTCGAACCGGGTGCGCAGGCCGTCCAAGTCCACCGTGGCCGTGCCTTCCACCGTCTCCGACAGGGCAATCAAGCCCGACCATGCGCCTGAGAAGCGCGACAGCGCCCAGCCGTAGAGGCCGTACTCAATCAGCTCAGCCACGTTAGCCGGATGCAGCACGGGCATGCTCCAGGCCTGCATCGCCAGGTCACTCTGGAACGGCATGCCGGAGGACACACAGCCATGGTCATCGCCCGCCACCACCAGCACGCCGCCACGTGGCGAGGCGCCATAAGCGTTGCCGTGGCGCAGCGTGTCACCGGCGCGGTCCACGCCCGGACCCTTGCCGTACCACATCGAAAAAACACCCTCGACCTGGCGCTGCGGATCACTGGCCACGCGTTGCGTGCCCAAGGCAGCGGCAGCGGCCAGTTCCTCGTTGATGGCGGGCATGAAACGCACCTTGTGCTCGTCGAGCAGGGCCTGCGCCTTCCACAGCGCCTGATCGACGCCCCCCAACGGCGAGCCGCGGTAGCCGGACACAAAGCCGGCCGTGTTCCAGCCGTGCGCGCGGTCCAGCCGCGCCTGCATCAGGGTCAGGCGCACCAGCGCCTGGGTGCCCGATATCAGAATCGGCCCGGACTGGGCGGTCAGGTTGTCATCCAGTCGGTAGTCCAGCAGCCGTTCGGGGCTGGCCTGGCTCATCGCTGTCGGGCCTGATCGTTCCAACTTGTGATCGGATAGGGTCATGCGGTCTTCCTCGTCTACGTTTTGGATGCCTTGGGTAAGGCAGGGGTTCCCATCAGCACAGCGGTAACCGTGCTCAGGATGAACGCAATCAGGGCCAGTGCGTTCAGCGCGCCGCCCAGTCGTGTTAGCGCAAAGTTGCCAGTGGCGTCACCCGCCAGGCGCACCAGCAAGGAGCCGTGCAGCAGCGCCAGCGGGCCGTAGAACCAGGCGTGGTAGGGCACCGGCACGCGCAGCACCGCCGGAAAGATGATCGGCGCATGCCCAAACACCATGGCGAACACAAAGCCCAGCATGATCGCGTGCAGCGCCGCGTCATAGGCCGCGCTGCCGGGCTGGAGGCCGCCGGCCCACAGCAGCACCGAGGCACCCACCGCCAGCCAAAAATAACCCGACAGCAGGCACACCGCCACAAAACGGGTCAGCCCCTTGGCACGCACGGTGCGCCGCGCAATGTCCTGCTTCACCAGCCAGATTGCCAGTGCCAGCAACGCGGCGGCGAACACCACTACCCCCCAGGCGGTCTGCGCCATCAACAAGCTCAGCACAATCACCGCCAGCAGCGTGGCAAAGACGCGCGTGGCCACCGGTGACGGGGGCATGAAACGCGACAGCTCCAGCCGCTCGCCGGCAATGGTGAGCACCAGGAAGGCCATCCACCATGGCACGACGGTATGCACCGCCCAGCCGCTGGCCCACAAGACGGCACCGACGACCCAGGCCGCCGCGCCCAACACCAAGGTGAACGTGAACAAGGCAGGCTGACGGCGAAACACGTCCAGCGAGGCGCCCAGCAGCACCAGGCCCCCCAGCACATACAAACCAGCGCCCCACTGCAGCGCGCCGCTGAGCGCCAGCACGGTGCCCAGACCGGTCGCCAACGGGCCCAGGTACGCCCACAGCCGCGACAGGGCCACCGCCCGCTCCAGCGAGATAACGACCCCGAAGAAGCCACACACCATCAAGGGGCCGTGCAGATGGGCGGCCGTTGCCGCCAGTTCGGGCATCGGCCACGCCAGCCTGACCAGCCCGGCACCGGCGCCGACGAACAAGGCAACGAAGCCCAGCATCAGCAGCGGCACGCGTTGTATCGGGCTCAGTCCCGATGCGGGGGTCGTTGGGGAAGTTGCCACACCAAAACTCGGTCAGGAGCGGGTTGGGTCGTTAACAAAAAGGGCGGGGGGGGGGGGGGGGCAGGGGGCCGGGCCGGGGGCGGGGGAGGGTTCACCTTGTGCGGTATCGGCCCGGATGCAGGAGGCTCGCAATGACGGCGCCCTTTCATGATCGGTGGTGGGCAGGGGCCCATGTCAGTTAGCCTGGCCAGCCGAAGAAGTCTTTGGCCACGCCGCTCATCATGGAGGGCGTCCAGAATGGCTCCCACACCAGGTTGACGTTGACCTGTGTGCCCGGCGGCGAGATGGTGGCGATGGCCGCCCTGGACTGCTCGACCAACGAGTCCGCTACGGGGCAGGCGGGCGTGGTCATGGTCATGTCGACGTTGACGGCATCGTCCGTGACGGCGATGTTGTAGACCAGACCCAAGGCAACAATGCTCATGCCGGCCTCGGGATCGTCGACGGTGCACAGTGCATCACGCACCGCACTCTCGTCGGGCATGTTCATGGCGAGACCGCGCGCGTGAACGCCAGCCGCTGCGATGGCACAAAACCGGCGTCGAACAGAAATCCCAGCAGAGCCTGGTCGCGCGGCGCGGTGATGGTCTCGACCCGCTCCACGCGCAAGGCGCCCAGGTTGGCAAACAGTTGCGACAGCATGGCGCGCCCGACCCCCCGGTTCGCATACTCGGGATCGACGCCAATGGTGTCGATCACGGCAGCGGGCTCGGTGCGGCCAAAGTCGCCGATGTCGGCGCGCGCCATCAGGTAGCCCACGATCACACCGTCCAGCCGCGCGGTCATGGAGACCCGGATTGCCGAATCATTCATCGCCTCGGCCAGCTTGCCTTGGATGTACTCGCCGCGGTCGCGCCCGGTGATGGCACGGTCGATGCGGGTGATTTCCTGCAGGTCCTGTGGCTTCATGGACTGCACATCGGCACAGTCGCGCGCCAGCTTTTCAAAGTCGTTGTCACCGGGCGCGCCGTAATCAATCTCGTGGCCCGGCCCATGACCCTCGGGCGCACCCACCGCATCATCGCGACCGGGCCGGTAGGTCCCGCCTTCGACCGGACAGTCCAGCCAGCGGTCGGCGGCCAGCGTGAAGCCCATGGCATCGAACCAACGCAGCATGGCATGCTGATTCCACGCGGCGGAGGTGTGCAGATCGGTCAAGCCGTGCTTGCGCGCATGGACCATCAAGGCCTGCAGCAGCTTCTCGCCCACGCCGATGCCACGCGCGTTGGCGTGCACCCCGACCATTTCCAGGCGCAGCCCCGGCTGCGGGCGGCCAAACTCTCCGAGCATGGTCCGTGCCAGCGCATAGCCGACCAACTCGCCTCCATCGGTGGCGGCAAACTGCGCGTGCAGGCCGGGTTCGCGCAGGGCCGCCGCCAGTCGGCGCTCGATGTAGTCGCGCCGTGATCGCCCCTCAATCGTGGCGTCGATCGCCACCACGGCATCCAGGTCATCTTTGGCCAGCGCACGAATGGCTGTGTTTCGCAAGGCAATGTTTTCCATGACAGGTTTCCTTGGGGTAATGCGGCGTCAACCCGCCGCGTAATCGAAGGCCAGCTGACGATCAGTCTCGTCGTCCAGCAAATCGTCCAGCAATGGCAACAGGGCCATTTCCTCTTTTTGAATGTGCGCCACCTGGCGCTCCACCAGCTCCAGCGCACCCCGCTTGAGCGCGTCCCAGCCGGCGCCGTCGAGTGTGCCAGCGGCGGCCGCACGGGTCAGCGGCAACAGCTCCTCGGCCACCTCGCGAATGGCCTCATGCTCCTCGGTCAGCAACATGGCGATTTCGCCGTCTCCGGCCTCGGCCATGCGCGGGAACAGCTCCTTTTCTTCAAAACCAAAGTGCCGGCCAATGTCCTGCTCCAGGTTGCGCGCCAGCGCCACCACCAGCTTGATCAGCTCGGGCTCGCGCGGTCCGTCACCGCGTGGCGCACGCGCCAGCGCCTGCTCGGCGCGCCCCAACAGGTCGAGATTGGCACGATGCTCTTCGTGCAGGGTATGGCTGGTTTGTCGGTTGAAATTCATGGTGCTGGAATAATAATGGTATCACGATACCAAATTAGTTGATTTGCCGCAAGGATTGTGTGCGGGCCGGCTCTGCAGCCTCGCTGGAGGGCGCGCTTTGGCGCATGCGCCGCCACGCGATCACGAAGAAAACGCAGAAGGCGCACGCCCCAGCCAGGCCCAGTGTGGCCGCCAGGCGCACCAGCCAGGCGCTGCCCTGCACGCAGGCGCCCAGCAAGACCACCATGGCGCCGATATGGGCATAGAAGTGCATGTCCAGCGGCCGCTGTGCCGTAAGGCTGCTCGGCGTGGGCGCGCGCCGCTTGCCCGCACCCGCATGCATCGATGCCAGGAACGGCACGATGCGCGACAACACGCCCATCAGCAAGGTCAGCAGTCCGCCCACCAGCAGGACGCCAAAGACGGTCGTGCCCCACTGCGGCAGCAGATCGAACTCGCGCGCCAGTGCCACCAGCAGACTTGCCAGCAAGGCCACCCAAGCCATGCGCACCAGCACAAAGGGTTTGCCCAGACCCTGGCGCATGCCGCTGCGCAAGGCGCGCAGCATCAGCCCCACGTGGACCATCAACGCGCCCAGGCCGAGCGCCGCCGCCGTCGCCCAGGCAGCGCCGCCGAGCCAGGCCATGGAAGCCATCGCGGCCGCCCCCAGCGCCAACAGCGCCAGCAGCAGGGACAGCCACGAGCCGCGCGGCGACGGATTGTCGGACAGCGCGAACATGGGCACCAGGATGTACGAGAAGCCCATCACCAACATACCCATGAAGCCATAGGCGGCAAAGCTCACGTGCAGGCCCATGGCGCTGGCGCGCGCCAGGCCCGTGACGCCCTGGTATGCGCCCACCAGCGACCAGGCCGAACCCAGCAGCCCAACCAGGGACAGCAAAGCCGCCCAGCCATGCGTCACCACCAAGGTCATGCCTTTGGCGCCGCGCAGATTGCGCGCCAACAGCGCCAGATAACCCAGCAGCGCCATGCTGGTCAACAGCGCACCCGCCAGCAGTGCGGCAGGCCATGCCAGGCCCATGCCCAGCGTCAGCACGGCCACGCCCAGCGTCAGGCCGCCCCACAACGCGTCATACGGCCAGCCGCGCGCACCCACGGGCTGGCGCGTGGCCACCGGCAGCAACTGGAGGCTGGCACCCACGGCGGTCATCACCAGCACACCCAGTGTCACCAGATGCAGCGCCGCCAGGGGCCAGCCCAGGCCACCCTGAAAGTGGCTCACCTGCTCGGCAGCAACCAGCAGCGCGCCCCATGCCGCCACCTGGAACAGCAGCGCCGTGCCAAAGAAACGAAACGGGATCAGCGGCGCCAGCAGGCGGCCCTTAGCGCCCCCCAGAAAGGTGGCCGCCAGCGCCATCAGGCGTCCTTGACCAAACGCAGGCGAAACTCGCCGGGATCGCCCGACACGTGTTGGGCAGACCAGCCGCGCTGCGCCAGTTCGGCGTACAAGGGCGCGGGATCGCGGTTGTGGTGCACCACGATCGGCGTGGCCACGGCGAGCGACTCCACCAGCTTGATGATCAGCACAAACGGTTGCGGCGGCTCCAGCCCGCGCACCTCGATGTGCAGGCCATCGCTCTCGGTCCATTGTTCGCCGGCGCGGCGCGGGGTGGTGAGCTGACTCACTGGAGTACCTTCGTGCTGCGCACTGCGGTGCGAGCTTGCTTGGGGCGGCCCGGCGCGGCGCTCATGACGCCAACTCATCGCCAGCGCGCAGCAGCCCCGGCTTGCCGGCGCGCCAGCGCGCGTACTCGGTGCGCAGCAGGTCGGCGTGCTCGCGCTCCTCGGCGGCCAGCTCACGGTAAAGCTGGTGCGTGCCGGCATCGGCAAGGCTGCCTTGGGCGCAACTGTCGAAGAACGCGGCGGCGCGCTCTTCCATGCCAATCGCAATGCGAAACAAGTTGGCCGGATCGGCCGGACGATTCGGCACGCCGGCAAAAATCGCCGCCAGCTCCAGCTTGAACACACTGCCACTGTCGGCCTCACGGGCGTGGTAGCGCCGCTGCAGCGTTTGCATGTGCTCTTCTTCCATGGCGGCGAAGCGCCCGAACAGGTCCTGCAGAATGGGGTCGGTGCTGTCAGCGGCGGCGCGCAGGTAGAACGCCTGGCCGCCCAGTTCGATCTCGAAGGCCTTGCGCACCGCATCGAGCGCGGCGTCGCCCTCGATGTCGCGCGGGTTGACCGCGGCGAGCTTGCCGCCGCAGTACGGGCACAGGCCGTAGGGCAAGGCAAAGCCCTCGCTGACCTTGGCGCAGTCGGTGCAGCGCCATTGCAGGCTGGCGTTGGCACAGCAGATATAGGACTCTTCGCCGTCTTCCAGCGGCTGGTGGCATTTGGGACACAACATCACACGGCTCCTTCGCTGACGCTGGCCGACTCCAGTGCCGTCGGCGGCACGAAGTCTTCCAGATGCGCGGCATGGATCGGCCAGACGGCGCGGTCTTTCTGTAAATAGGTGGCCATCGCCTTGGCGGCGCGGCGCCCGGCACTCATGGCCAGGATCACCGTGGCGCCGCCGGTGACGATGTCGCCGCCGGCAAACACACCCGGCAAATTGGTGGCCTGGGTGTCGTCATCGGCCACGATGTAGCCCCACTTGTTCAGGGCCAGCCCCTCGGTGGCCTGCGCCACGATCGGGTTGGCCTTGGTGCCCAGTGCATAGATGACAGTGTCGCAGGCCCACTCGACGAACTCGCCCTGGGGAATCGGCGAGCGCCGGCCGCGCGCATCGGGCTCGCCGAGTACCATCTTTTCGACCCGGATGGCGCGCACGTCACCCTCGTCGTTGAGCAGAATTTCCACCGGTGCGTGCAGGAAGGAAAACTCGATGCCTTCCTCTTTGGCGTGGCGCAACTCCTCGATGCGTGCCGGCGCCTCGGCCTCGGAGCGGCGGTAGACACAACGCACGCTGGAGGCCCCCACGCGCTTGGCCACGCGCAGGCAGTCCATCGCGGTGTTGCCCGCGCCGATCACCACCACCCGATCGCCCAGGCCAATCGGCGTGTCCAGGTAGGGAAACTGGTCACCCCCCATCAGGTTAACGCGAGTGAGGAACTCGTTGGCCGAAAACACCTGGCCGGCGAATTCGCCCGGAATGCCGAGGAACGATGGCGCCCCCGCGCCGGCTGCCACAAACACCGCGTCAAAACCCATCTTCCCGGTCAGTTGCGCTACCGTAAAGGTCTTGCCAATCACCTTGTTGGTCTGGAACTGCACGCCGCAATCGCGCAGGCGCTGCACTTCCTTGTCGATGATGTCGCGCGGCAGCCGGAACGACGGGATGCCATAACGCAGCACGCCACCGACCACGTGCAGGGCTTCAAAGACCGTGACCTCGGCGCCGTACTTGACCAGATCTGCCGCCGCCGCCAGCCCGCCAGGGCCGGAGCCAACGATGGCCACCTTGCCCAGGCGCTGCTCAAACTGCGGCGGCTTGGGACTGCTCGGGTGCGCATTGTCGCCAACAAAGCGCTCCAGGCGCCCGATCGCCACCGGCTCCATCTTGGCCTTGATCAGCACACACTGTGCCTCGCACTGGCTCTCCTGCGGACAGACGCGCCCGCAGACGCTGGGGAAGATGCTCGACTCGTGAATGGTCTGCACCGCCGCATCCAGGTCGCGCACCAGCAAGTGGCGGATGAAACGTGGAATATCGATGTTCACCGGGCAACCGGCAATACAGGTCGGGTTGATGCACTGTATGCAGCGCTCGGCCTCGCGCAGCGCGGCGGCGTAGTTGTAGCCCAGATTGACCTCGGCAAAGGTGCCGGCGCGCTCCACCGGGTCGCGCTCGGGCATCTTCACCTGATGGCGCTCCAGCGCCGAGTACTTCTTGTAGGTGCGCTTGCCCTGCACAAACAGTTTTTCTTCCAGGCTGCAGATGTGCGCGGCGTCCTCATTGGCCTGCGCCTCCTGCTTCTTGAAGCGCTTCTGGCGGGCGTGTAATTCCTTGAAGTCAACCTTGTGGCCATCGAAGTCCGGCCCATCGACGCACGCGAACTTGACCTCGCCATCCACCGTGACGCGGCACGAGCCACACATGCCGGTGCCGTCGACCATGATGGTGTTGAGCGACACCATGGTCTTGACGCCATAGGGCCGAGTGGTGTCCACGCAGGCGTGCATCATGGGCATGGGGCCAATCGCCACCACCACATCGGGCTTACCGGTGTCGAGCACATCCTTCAGCGCACTGGTGACAAAACCGGCGCGCCCGGTACTGCCGTCGTCGGTGCACAGGATCAGCTCGTCGGAGAACTCGGCCAGCTTGTCGGCCCAGAACACCAGGTCCTTGCTGCGAAAACCAACGATGCAGGTGGTGTGGTTGCCGGCTTGCTTAAAGGCCCGCAGTTGCGGAAAGATCGGCGCCACGCCCAGGCCGCCACCAACCAGCACCACATGGCCCTGCTTGCCAATGTGCTGGGGCAGGCCCAGCGGCCCGACAAAATCGTCAAAGGTGTCGCCGGCCTGGTACTGGTCGCGCATCTCGCGCGTGGTCTTGCCCAGCGCCTGCACCACGATGGTGACGGTGCCGCGCTCGCGGTCGAAGTCGGCCACCGTCAGCGGGATGCGCTCGCCACTTTCGTTCAGGCGCAGCATGACAAAGTGGCCAGGCTGGGCGGCAGCGGCCACGTCGGGGGCCAGCACTTCCCACAGGAAGGCGTTCTCGGAGAAGCGTTCGTGGCGAACGATGGTGTACATGGTGTGTCTTCAAAAGGCGTTAATCAGGAGTCGGACCAAAGCTCATCGACGACTTTGCGGGTCATGGCCAACAGAACCCGGCGGCGATACTTGACGCCGGCCACGGTGGTCAGCAGCACATTGGAAGTTTTGCGCACTGCCTGCACCACGGCTTGTGCCGTGGCCGCATTCCACTCGGCGCCAACAAAGGCCTCGGTGGGAACCAGCAGGGGCGCCGAGTTGGTGCCGGTGATGGCCAGCTTCAGGCCGGCGATGCGGTCGCCGTCGCGCTTGAGCGCCACGGCGATGCCCGCCAGCGGGAAATCGATCGCGTCGCGGATGCGCACCTTGACGTAGCGCGCTCTCCAGAGCCCAGCCGGTGGCACCACCACTGCAGCCAGAACCTCGCCTTGACCCAGCGTCAGCCGATTGGAGCCGTCTTCGTTGAACAGTTGAGCCGCTGGCAACATGCGAGTGCCCTGGGGGCCGACGATCTCGACCTGGGCGTCCAGCACCATCAACGCTGGCGCCACGTCACCGTGGTAGGTGGCATAACAACGGTCGCTCTTGACCACCACGTGGCACTTGTCGCCCTGGTACTTGAGGCAATAGTCGTTGCCGCTGCGCCACCACTCGCTCTGGTTGTAGAAAATGCAGCGGGTGTCCTGGCACAGGTTGCCGCCCAGAGTGGCGGCAACGCGATGGGTTGGTCCGGCCACCAGAGCCGCCGCCGTGGCGATGGCCGGCCACGCACCGCGCACCGACGCATCTTCGGCAATGGCCTCCAGAGAGGTGCCAGCGCCGATGCGCAAGCTGCCGTCGGGCAAGACGGCAATGCCGGTCAGATCACCGATGGCACCCAGGTCCACCAGGGTCGTGGGCAGGCCCAACCCCCGGCGCAGATTGGGCAACAAATCGGTGCCACCGCCCAGCGCCTGGGCGCCTTGCGCCGATAGGGCGGACACCGCCTCGGCCAGGGTCTCGGGTCGAACGGTTCGAAAGCTCGGAAGCAAGTTCATTTCGCGGCCTCCTTCGCATCCAGCAGTTCCAGGATGCGATCGGGGCTGAGCGGGAAGTTGGCGCTGCGAACGCCCACCGCCTCAAACACCGCTTCATGGACAGCGGGCAGGAACCCGGCCAACATGCCTTCCGACGCCTCCTTGGCGCCAAAGGGACCGTTGGGGTCGAGGCTTTCCACGATGATCACCTCGATATCCGGGCTCTCCACGATCGTCGGCACCCGGTAGTCCAGGATATTGCCGTGTAACATGCGCCCGGCGTCATAGCTGGTTTCTTCCGACAGCGCCTGGCCCATGCCCATCCAGACGCCGCCCTGGGTTTGGCCTTCGACCGCCAGTGGATTGAGCGCCTTGCCCACATCCACCGCCACCCAGACCTTGTGGGCCGTGACCTTGCCGGTGATCTCGTCCACCGAGGCCTCGACCACCTGCGCGGCGTAGCAAAAGCCCATGGTGGCACCAATGGCGCTGCCACGGATCTTCTTGTCGCCCTGGTATTCGATCGGGCAGGTGAAGGTACCCTTGACCGTGATGGTGCCGGTGTCCACCAGCGCCGCCTTGACCACCTCGTGGTAGCTCAGGCCATTGGCCTCGCCGCCGCTCACCACAAACATCTCGTCAATCACCTCGACATCCTGCTCGAAGGCATTGAGCCGCTTGGCCGCCGCTTTCACCAGGATGCCCTTCAACAACTCGGCCGCTTCCAGCGTGGCGTTGCCCACCATGAAGGTGACGCGCGACGAATAGCTGCCGTTGTCCTTCGGCGTCAGGGCGCTGTCGGCCGAGATCACCCGGATGCGATCCATGCTGACGCCCAACACCTCGGCCGCGACCTGGGTCGCCATGGTGTTGGAGCCCTGGCCAATATCGGCCGCGCCGGTCAGCAGCGTGATGCCGCCATCGAAATCGAGCTTCAGGTTGACGGTGGCGTGGGGCTCACCGGTCCAGTGCTTGGGCGTGGACGTGCCCGAGACGAAATGGGAACAACCAATACCCAGCCCCCGGCCCTTGGGCATCTTGCCACGCCGCTGCGCCCAGCCGGAGGCCGCCTTGACCTTCTCCAGGCACTCAGGCAGGCCATAACTCATGACCTTCTGGGCGTACATGGTGGTGTAGGGGATTTCCGGCAACAGGTTGATCTGCCGCACCTGGATGGCATCGATGCCCAGCTCGTGCGCCATCTCGGTCAGCAGCGCCTCGAAAGCCGCGCGCGTGTCCACCGTGCCATGACCGCGCATGGCGCCACAGGGCGGTGTGTTGGTGTAGACGCGCCAGGCGTCGTGCTTGATGGCCGGGATGTGGTACAGCCCGTGCATCAGCGCACCGGTGTACAGGATGGTGATGATGCCGTAGCCGGCGTAAGCGCCACCGGCTTGCGTGGCCTGCAGCGCCAGCGCCGTGATCTTGCCGTCTTTGGTGAGACCGATCTTCATCGTCACCTGGGTCCAGGGGCGGCCCCGGTGCGCCAGAAAAGTCTCTTCCCGGCTCTGCAGCAGTCGCACCGCGCCCTTGGCCTTGCGCGCCAACAGGGCGGCGATGATCTCGAAATGCAGACACTCAGTGCGTGCGCCAAAGCCCCCACCCAGGAAAGGCTTGATCACCCGAATGCGCGACGAATCCATCTGCAGGCAGGCCGCCACCTTGAGGTGCACGTAGTACGGCACCTGGGTGGTGGTATTGAGCGTCAGCGAGTCGCGCTGAGGGTCATATTCCGCCAGCGTGGCGTTGAGCTCCATGTGAACGTGGTTGACCTCGGCAAAGGTGTAGACCTTCTCGCGCACCAGATCAGCCTGCTCGAAGCCGGCCTGTGTGTCGCCGAACTCGGCGTGGACCTCACGCAGCACGTTGTTGGGCTTGTCGTCATGAATGGCCACTGCGCCAGCCTTCATGGCCGCCTTGGGTGTCATGTAGGCCGGCAGCGCTTCATACTCGACCTTGATCAGGCTCAAGGCCTGCTCGGCAGTGCGCTCGTCGATGGCCGCCACGGCGGCCACCGGGTCGCCCCGGTAGCGGACCTTCTCGCGCGCCAGGGGGTATTCGTTCTCGGCAATCGGCAGCACGCCATAGGGCACCGGGGTATCGGCGCCGGTGCAGACCGCCATCACACCCTCCAGCGCTTCGGCCGCGGAGGTATCAATGGAGACGATGCGGGCATGCGCCACCGGGCTACGCAGGATTCGACCCACCAGCGCGCCGCTGACCAGGATGTCGGCGGTGTACTTGGCCTTGCCGGTGACCTTGTCGACCCCATCCACCAGCGGCGTGCGCGCGCCAATGGTGCCGTGCTTGGGCGTGCGCACCGTCACGACGACTCCCCAGCGCAGCCGCAAGCGGCTTGCACCGATTCAATGATCTTCACGTAGCCGGTACAGCGGCACAGATTGCCCGCCAGCGCGGCCTTGATCTCATCAACCGACGGATTGGGATTGCGCCGCAACAGGGCTTCAGAGGCCATCACCATGCCGGGCGTGCAGTAGCCACACTGGGTGCCCAGCTTTTCGTGAAACGCAACCTGTAAGCGCGACAGCTCGCCGTGGGTGGCCAGGCCCTCAATGGTCTCAACGCGCTTGCCGGCCACCTGATGCGCCAGCGTGGAGCAAGCCAGCCGTGGCCGACCCTCCACCAGCACGGTGCAGGCGCCGCACTCGCCTCCGTCGCAACCCTGCTTGGTGCCGGTCAGGCCGAGTTGTTCGCGCAGGTAGTCGATCAACAAAACGTTGTCAGCCACCGCGTCCTCACGCGCGCGGCCATTGACTTGCACCTGCAGCAACTGTTTACGCATGCCTACTCCTTGGGCCGCAAGTCGCGCACGCGCACCGCCTTGCCCTGAGAACGGGGAATTTCGCCAGGCAGCTTGACCGCCACCTGGCTGCTGATACCCACCAGCGACTTCACATGATGCGCCACATCGCGTCCGATTGCAGCAAAGGCTTCGGGCGCCACGCCGCTTTGGGCTTCCACTTCGATCAACACCTGGTCGAGCGTGCCCTCGCGCGTGACCACCAGTTGGTAGTGTGGCGCGATCATGGGGCGCCCTACCAGCACCGCCTCGATCTGCGAGGGGTAGACGTTGACGCCGCGAATGATCAGCATGTCATCACTGCGGCCGGTGATGCGCAGAATGCGCAAGTGCGTGCGACCACACTCGCAGGGTGCGGTGGTGATCTTGGTGATGTCGCGCGTGCGGTAGCGCAGCATCGGCAGCGCTTCTTTGGTGAGGGTGGTGATCACCAGTTCGCCGGCATGGCCTTCGGGTACCGGCGCCTGGGTTTCTGGATCGAGCACCTCAAACAGGAAGTGGTCTTCCCACCCGTGCAGGCCGGACTGGGCGGTGCACTCACACGCCACGCCAGGGCCCATGATCTCGGAAAGACCATAAACGTCCATGGCTTTGATGCCCAGACGCTCTTCGATCTCGCAGCGCATGGCGCTGCTCCACGGTTCGGCGCCAAAAACACCGACTTCCAGCGCACTCTTGCGCAGGTCAACCCCCAACTGCTCTGCCACCTCGGCCATCGCCAATACGTAAGACGGTGTAGCGCAAATCACCCGTGGCTTGAGGTCCATGATCAGGGCAATCTGGCGTTCGGTTCCTCCGCCAGAGACTGGCACCACGGCGGCGCCCAGTCGTTCGGCGCCATAGTGCGCACCCAGCCCCCCTGTGAACAGACCATAGCCATAGGCGTTGTGAATGACGTCATCGCAACGCGCGCCTGCTGCGTGCAGAGAGCGCGCCATCAGGTCCGCCCAGTTGTCAATATCTGCCTTGGTGTAACCCACGACCGTGGCCTTGCCCGTGGTACCCGACGATGCATGCAGACGCGCCAGACTGGTCACCGGGCGCGCAAACATGCCATACGGGTAGTGATCCCGAAGGTCAGTCTTGTAAGTAAAGGGCACACGACGCAGGTCATCGGGCGTGCGCACCTCTTCTGGCACCACGCCGGCGGCCTCCATGCGCTGGCGGTGCAGCGGCACGTTGTCCCAAGCGTTGCGCAGAGTCTTGCGCAGCCGCTCAAACTGCAAGGCGGCCAGCGCCTCACGCGGCATGGTCTCGACCTTTGAGTCGAAATATTTGGCAGCATCGGTGTTCTGAATGACTCCGACTTCTGTCAGGGTGGTAGCGCCCATGGTGTCTCCTTAGGTAGCGCAAGCAAGGTTGGGACTAGTTTGGCGATCTGACGCCGCGTACCGGGATCTTTGTCAGTGCAAAACCCTGGTTGAAACTGGCGCGGGTGACCAGCGTGTATTTCATGGCCGCCCCGGCAAACGCCACACACGCGCCAGCAAAGGCCGCCAAGGTCAGTTGGGTGGCGCCATTGGTGAATCCCGCGCCCACGGCGAGCACCAGCACCGGCAGGATGCTGCCAAGAATCAGCAGACGGCGCCCGGCCACGTTCAGGGCGGCCCGCGCCCTGGGCGCCAGGCTCGCATCCACATTGCGGCGGTACAACATCCAGACCGCCAAGCGGGCCAGCACCAGCAGTGCGGCCAGCATCATCACCGCAGCACTGACCTGTTTGTGCCACAGCCCCAACAACAGGTAGACGCCACAGCCTTCCGTCAGACCGGTGACGAACACCAAAGGTATGACCAGTTTGGGACGCCACGCCGGGATACCCCGAGCGGCCGGCAGCATGCGACTTTGGCAGTAGAGGAAAGCAATCGCCAGGCCGACCATCAGCCACAGCCAGCCGCCAACGCCCAGCATCGCCAGCAGGCCTGAGGGGAACAGCAGCAGGGCCACAAAACCCTCACGCGACATCCATGAGGTGCGTGGGTTGAAGAACACGTGCAGGGCACGCAGCGGCCGACCGATCTCCAGCCAGACGCACAACAGGCCCACGCCGACCAGCGCCAGTCCGACAAACAGAAGCCAGACCAGCGGCCCGGTTCTGGCTGGGTCAGGTGCTGCCAACAGGGTGCTGGTAATCAGCAAACCGGTGCCGGCGCCACCGCCAATGAAGTTGCCTGCGGCGCGCCAGTCCCAACTGGTCTGCTGCCAGGGATTGGGGCCAAACCCACCTGCGCCTGAGTTTGAGCTCATGTGTCCGCCTTGTCCCAGAGATAGTGAAAGCCAGGCCCGGTGCCCAGCTCTTCGTGCATGCGAAAACTCTGGTTCTTTGCCAGCAACTGTGAAACGTTGCTCTGCGGGTTGTCCAGATCACCAAAGGCCAGCGCATCGGCAATACAGGCGTTGACGCAGGCCGGCGTGGCCGCTGGGTCCACGCCCGGCGTCAGACCTTGCGCCAACCCGGCATCAATGCGGTCCACGCAAAACGTGCACTTGGTGGCCACCGACAGGCGCTTGGGGTCGTGCCGCTTGGTCTCGTTCTCGGTCGGCTCGCCATAGGCAAAGCTGGCCTTGTCGGTCTTGTAGCGCGCCTGATAGGGGCAGGCCACGGCGCAGTAGGAGCAGCCGATGCACAGGTCATAGTCGATGGTGACAATGCCGTCCGCGCGCTTCTTGGTGGCAGTGGACGGGCAGACCTCCATGCAGGGCGGGTCTTCGCAGTGCTGACAACCCACCGGCACAAACACGCGCTTGACGTTGGGAAACTCGCCAAACTCCATGTCGATGACACGTCGCCACTGCACCTCGGGCGGCGTGGCGTTGGTGTGTTTGCAGGCAGCAGTGCAGGTCTGGCAGCCCACACAACGCCGTAGATCGGCGGTCATGGCCCAGCGTGTCATGCGTGTGCCCTCGCTCTGCTTTGGGCCTGGATGGCAGTCCGACCCTTGAACAGGCTGACCCGCACGATATCGGCGCCAGAGCCGGTGGAATCGGTGAGCGCCATCGACATGGGAGTGAGTGCGTTCATGCTGGGCATATCCTGGTCCTTGGCGAAAGGCGTGACCCAGTGGTCAAACTGGCCGATCAGCAACAAGGTGTCGGGGCGTATGCCCTGGCGCAACACCGCTTTGCCGTAGACGCTGCGAATTGGGGTCGAAATGGTCACATCGTCACCGTCCTCAATGCCAAGCTCGCGCGCCTTGCCGGTGTTGAGAATGACGCCACGGTGCCCGGCGATGTTGCTGGCTACTTCCTTGATCATCTGCATGCCCACATTGCCGCCCCAGGCGTACTGCATGCTGCGCGCGGTGAGCATCCAGAACGGGAAGTCGGAAGTTTTGCCGCCCTTCGGCTCAATCGCCTTGGACAGCTCGGCAGTCCACAACTCGCTGAAATCCTTGGCCACCGGCAATGCCTGGTACTCATGCAATTGCTCGTCCCACCAGTGCATGTCGTGCTCGTGCAGGCGCCGGCCCAGCTCGGCGCCGACACGCTGCAAGCGCTCCTGATAGGGCAACTCGAAACGCAGGTTTTGTTTCGCCAGGGTCGGGTACAGGTACCAGTCGGACTGGGCAAACGCCTTGGTGGCCAGACCATGCTCCTTCCACCAATCCAGGCCGTGCACCTCGGCACCCTCGGTCAGTTCGGCGCTGGCGGAGCGGCCGATCGCATCCCAGATCTGCTCGCGCGTGTGGGCCACGTCTTTCGCAAGTGAGAAGTCGCCGAACTCGGTCTTGAGCGGCATGCCCGCCGCACCCTTGTTGATGGCGGCGTTGTACTTCTCCAGCAGTCCGGTACGGCGCGCCAGTTCGGTGGCGATCTCGGTGAAATCGCGGGCCTGGCCGCGAGCCTCGATCACTGGCTGGCGCAGTGCAAAGCCCTGCTGGGTCCAGAATTGCTCGATGAACTTGGTGCCACCAACACGAATCAGCTGCAGGCTCTCCAGATCGGTGGCATCGGGCAACAAGACGTCGGCAAAGTGATTGGTCTCGTCGCGGGTGTAAGCAAAGGCCACCACGAACGGGAAGCGCGTCATTTTGTCGGTGATGCCGTCGGTGTCCCAGAAGGAAATCGCCGGGTTGGTGCGGTAGACAAACCACACGTCAGGCAGCGTCACGCGTGGCAGGCCCTTGGGCGTTTCATCCAGGAACATCCACGAGAAGTGGGTTGGCCCCAGCGCCTGGCTCCAGGGACCGTCGGTGGCCAGGGGCACCATCGAGCGGTAGGCGTTGCGAATGTTCGGGCTGGGCGACCAATGCGCCTTGTCGGTCGGATTGAGGTGGCTCCACATAAAGCCGTCCGGACCCGGCTTGACGCTCTCATGCCGTTGCGACATCGGCCGGTGCAGGCGCACCGTGGTGCCCAAAGTGCCGCCCGGCACTTCCAGCCCGCCCACCAGCGCCGCCATCATGGTGCGCGCCCAGACGCACTCGTAGGCACCCCAGCCGTTGGTAACGGTCTTGCCCAGGCTGATCGCCACGGGTCGGAACGGCAGCACCTTGCCATCAATCTCGACGGTTTGCCCGACGCAGGCGTGGTCCAGAAACTCGTTGGCGATGCGGCGCATGGTGGCGGCCGGCACATCGCATAACTTTTCGGCCCACTCCGGCGAGAAGGTGGCCATATGCGCCACCAGCTTGCTGAACGAAGTTTGCCCACGCAGTGGACCGCTGCCCAGCACGTCGCCGTCGGGGCCGTGCTCAACCGCCTCGGCCACAAATTCGCCTTCCAGCGATTCCTCAATGCCGGGCGTATCAAACGGCACAGCGCGTTGGCTGAGCTTGTCAAACACCAGCGGCTTGCCGCTGGCGGCATCGCGCAGGTAGTAACCGCCCGCGCCCACCAAGTAAGGCGACGCGGTGCTACGCGCCAGGAAGGCCACGTCCAGTCGCTCGCGCGGCACTTCGTGCAGCAGCACGTGCATCAACGCAAACAGGAACGCGGGGTCGGTCTTGGGTTTGATCGGCACCCATTCGGCCGAGCACGCGCCGGTGATGGACAAATGGGGTTCCACCTGCACCCGCTTCATGCCGCGCACGCGCGCCTTGGAGTGACGCGCCACACCGACCACGCCGCCCGAGGCTTCCACATTGGCGCCGCAGGAAATCAGGTAATTGGTCATGGGCGTGTCGGGCGAGACGGTAAAACCGCGATGCCAGAACTCGCCATACAGGTGCTCGGAGTGGTAACACTTGACACCCTGACCGGAGCCAAAGCCAAAGTCGACCGAGCCCCAGGCCGACAGAAACGCCGGCATGGTGCCCATGTAGGACTGGGGGGTGCCGCCGCCGCCCAGGCTCATGGCCACGCGTGGGTAGCCGGAAGCGTCCGTCATGCCCTCAGAGCGCACGCGCTCCAGCCGTTCGGTGATCAGATCGAACGCCTCGTCCCACGAGATCGGCACAAACTGCGGATCTTCCTTGCGCCCTTTTTTCGGGTTGCTGCGCTTCATGGGTGTCAGCACCCGGTTTGGGTTGTAGGTCTTTTGCACCAGACCAAAAGCCTTGACGCAGACCTTGCCATTGCCGGGGTGCACCTCGGCAGCACAGAAGTTGGGCTCGACCTCGGTGGCCACGCCCTGCTCGACCTTGACCGTCAACAGGTCGGGGCCTGCCACGCACTGGTAGCAGTAGGTGGCAACCTTGCGCACATCCGTGGCGTCTTGTTTCATGGCAATCCTTGCGGGATCAGACGAGTTAAAGCGAAGCAGCCTTCTGACCCTTCACGGCCAAACGTTGTGCGGTCTTGGCCACATCGACAATGAAGCGTGAATGCCTGCCGCGGCAGATTGGCTCCACGCTGTCGCGAGCTTGCACCTCAAGGGTCACCGCGCGCCCGCTCAACTCGGCTACCGTGACGGTGATTTCGACCGACATACCCAGCAGGGTCGCGGCGATGTGGTCGAGTTCGACCCGCGTGCCCACCGAGTCCTCGCCCTCGTCAAGGTGCGCCAACAGGAGGTCGCGACAGGCCATCTCGATGTCATACAGCAGCTTGGGGGTGGCATACACGCGCGCTTCTTCACCCATGAAGCTGATCGTGCGATCACGATCCACCGTCAATTGCGTTGTCAAAGTGATGCCGGGTTGCAGAGATGGTTTCATGAATGGTCTCCGTTGAAGTAGGATGTCACCACGTCACCGGCCCGGTTTGATAACCCGGTCCGACCTGACGTGAATTCTTGTTTTGTGTATTCTTGCATCTGCATGCAATAATTAGTTGAGATACATCAAAGATGAGCAAAATCGCACGCACAGGGCCCGACTCCAAGCGCCCCAAGAAGAAGCCCGGCGCGCCGGATTCGAGGGCGGCCACCGGGGCAGAGGGTGCGGGTATCGACATCCGGCCGGTGCGACACGGCGATCTTGATGCGGTGATTGAAATTGACGCCATGGTCACGGGCATTGAGAAGCGGGACTACTGGAAATCTCTGTACCAGCGCTATGCTGACGCCGTGGCGACCGGGCAGCATTTCCTGGTCGCCACGGCGGACCAGCACGTGATTGGTTTTGTGATTGGCGAGGTGCGCGACTGGGAGTTCGGCTCACCGCCCTGTGGTTGGGTATTTGCCATCGACGTGCGTCCGGACGCCCGGCTGGGTGGTACCGCCACCAAACTGCTGCAAGCGATCTGCGCCGGCTTCCAACGCGCAGGCGTCAGCAAGGTGCGCACCATGCTGTCGCGCGACAACACGCTGATCCTGTCCTTCTTCCGTAGCCAAGGCATGATGATTGGCCCCTTCATACCGCTGGAAATGGACCTGGAGTCCTGATCCCCCGCGACGACATCCACTGACCCACCATGAAGCTACAACAGAACACGCGACTGGCGCTGTACAGCCTGCTCGAATTTGCGGCCGACCCCGAACGCCAGATTCCGGCCGCCGAAATCGCGCAGAAATACGAAGTGTCCTCGCACCATCTGGCCAAAGTGCTGGCGGAGTTGTCGCGGGTCGGCATGGTGCAATCCGTGCGAGGTGTGGGCGGGGGCTACCGCTTTGTCGGCAATGCGCGCCGACTCACGCTGATGGATGTGATCTCGCGCTTTGAGGATGTGCTGCCAGCCGAGAGCGTGCACAGCGAAAAAACCCCAGTCGGCCAGGCCCTGGCGTCCGTCCTGTCCGAGATTGACGAGATCGCCAAGGCCTCGATGAGCTCCATCACATTGGCGACCATGCTGCGCATCATCGAGCGGCAGCAAACCTCGACGGAACAAGCCGAGCCCACCCAAGGCAAGGTCAGATAAGCCATGGCGTGACCATCAGACGGCGCGCGCGCGCAGCTTGAAGCGCTGGATCTTGCCCGTGGCGGTCTTGGGCAACTCGTCGATGAACTCGATCCAGCGCGGATACTTGTACGGCGCCAGCTTGGACTTGACGTGCTGCTGCAGTTCAGTGGCCAGCGCATCCGAGCCGACAAAACCCGACTTCAGCACCACGAAGGCCTGGGGCTTGACCAGCATGGCCTCATCGGCGCGCCCAATCACGGCAGCCTCCAACACCGCCGGATGGGTGATCAGCGCAGCTTCCACTTCAATCGGTGAAACATAAATGCCACCCACCTTCAGCATGTCGTCGCTGCGACCGGAGTAGGTGTAGAAGCCATCGGCATCCACGGAGTACTTGTCGCCACTGCGCGTCCACGGTCCCTGAAAGGTATTACGCGACTTCTCGCGCAAGTTCCAGTAGCCCATGGCAGCCGTTGGGCCGTTGACTTGCAATTCACCCACCTCGCCCGCTGGCATGGGCTGGCCATGCTCATCGACAATGCGCAGGTCGTAGCCTGGTATGGGCAGGCCAGTGGTGCCATAACGAACCTTGCCTGGGCGATTGCTCAGGAACACATGCAACATTTCTGTGGAACCAATGCCGTCCAGAATCTCGACCCCAAAGTGTTCCGTCCAGCGCCTGCCAATGTCAGCCGGTAGCGCCTCGCCGGCCGAGGTGCACAAGCGCATGCGTAACTCGCCCCGCGCCGGTAACATGGGGCTCGCCAGCAACGAAGCAAACAAGGTCGGAACGCCGTAAAAGATGGTCGGCTGGTGCTCACGCAAACGTTTGAACACCGCTTCGGGCATGGAGCGCTCGGCCATCAGCACAGCGGTGGCTCCCACCGCCATGGGAAAGGTCAGGCCGTTGCCCAGGCCATACGCAAAGAACAGCTTGGCCGCCGAGAACACCAGGTCATCCTCGCGCAGTCCCAACACCGGCCGGGCAAACAGTTCGGCCGTGTTCATCAGGCTGGAATGGATGTGCACGGTGCCCTTGGGGGCGCCGGTGGAGCCGGAGGAATAGAGCCAGAAGCATGCCTCGTCCGGGGAAGTTTCAGCCGGCGTGAAGTCAGGCGCCGCCCGCTCGCACAGTGACGCGAAGGCATGCAAAGCCACCGGACTGGCGGCAGGCTTGGTGCCCGAGACCACCACGTGCTGCAGGAACGGCAACTTGCCGAGCAGCGGTACCAGCTTGGGCCAAAGCTGATCGGACACCACCAGCGCACGGGCGCGGCTGTCGCGCAACATGTAGTCGTAGTCTTCCGTGGTCAGCAAGGTATTGGCGGCCACCGGCACGACGCCCGCCAGAATGCAGCCCAGAAACGCCACTGGCCAGTCGATCGTGTCGAGCAGGCACAGGAACACCCGTTGCTCTGCCTGCACGCCCAGCGCGGTGATGGCGTTGGCAAAGCGGTTGGCACGCTGGGCCAGCTCGCCATAGGTGTAGCTGCCAGCATCGTCAATAAAGGCGACCTTCCCTGCGCGGCCCGCCTGCAGGTTGCGACCAATCAGGTCATGGGCGGCGTTGTAGGCGCGGGGAAAATCCACCCGGGGCGGCTTGGCCAGGGAATCAACGGTGCTGAGTTCGGGCATGCTGCACTCCTGATACTTTGCGGGACAGACCTTCAGCTCTGTCCTCAACTGATTGTCGGATGTCGGCTGTTCACCTTGCGGGACAGACCTTCAGCTCTGTCCTCAACTGATTGTCGATGTCGGCTGTTCACTTTGCGGGACACACCTTCAGGAGCGACGCGACAATCCAAGCAGCCGCGAGCCGTGGATTGCTTCACTGCGTTCGCAATGACGGTGTCCGTTCACGCTAAGCGAGACGGTAACCATAGCGAAATCACGGGAAAAGCGCAAAGAATGACCAGCCGAAACACGTCCACCGCGATGAAAGGCATGGTGCCTTTGTAGATTTTGGTGAGCGAAATGTCGCGCGCAATCGAGTTGATGACAAAAACATTCATCCCTACCGGCGGGCAGATCATGCCAAAGGTGACCGCCATCACCACGATGACGCCAAACCACACCGGATCAAAACCCAGCGCCATCATGGCCGGGAAGACAATCGGCACGGTCAGCAAGATCATCGCCAACTCGTCCATCACGGCACCCAGAATCAGGTAGCCCACCATGACGAGGGCCAGCACGCCATAGGCGCCGATGGGGAGGTGCACCAGCAGTTCGACCGCTTTCTGCGTGAACTGCGTGATGGTCAGAAAATAGCCGAACAAGAACGCGCCGATCACGATCATCATGATGGCCGACGAGACCCGCAAAGATTCCACCAGTGCCCGCTTGATCTGCGCCGGGTTGAGGCGGCGGCGCACCACACCGATGATCAAGGCGCCCGCGGCGCCCAGACCCGCCGCTTCAGTCACGGTGACGTAGCCTGCGTACATGCCGCCAAGTACCACCAGGAACAGCACCATGGTGGACCACAGTTCGCGCAGGCTTTCCAGCTTTTCCGTAAAGCTGTGGGCGCGACCAGCCGGAAAATTGTGCGGATGCCGATAGGCGATGAACATTACCACCAAGGCATACAGGACCACCGCCAGCAGTCCGGGAAACACGCCCGCAAAGAACAGCTTGGTGATGTCGGTCTCGGTCATGATGCCGTAAAGGACGAAGATGACCGATGGCGGAATCATGATGCCCAAAGTGCCGCCGGCAGCGATCAGCCCGGCGGATAGACCACCGTCATAGCCGGCCTTGCGCATCTCCGGCAGGGCTACCTGGGACATGGTGGCGGCGGTGGCGACGGAGGAGCCGTTGATGGCGGCAAATCCGGCGCAGGCACCGATGGTGGCCAACGCCAATCCGCCGCGTCGGTGTCCGACCCACGCCAAGCTGGCGCGAAACAGTTCGGTGCTCATGCCGGCCGAGGAACACAGCGCACCCATCAGGATGAACATCGGGATCACACTGAGGTTGTAGTCGGTGACGACCGACAAGGGCACATTGGCCAGCAGGTTGAGGGCCGGTGTCACGCCAGCGATCAGGCCAAAGCCGACCACCCCCGAAATACCCATGGCGATGCCGATCGGCACCCGCACGGCCATCAGCGCAAACATCAAGCCAAAGCCAAGCGCGGCAACCAGGTTCTTATCCATCGACGGACTCCAGCGGGGTGTCGGCGCTGCCGCGGACAAGTTGCACAAGACGCACCACCGCCAGGCCCGCCGTGGCGGTAACCCCCGCGGCGCTGATCGCGAAGAACCATACCAGTGGCAAACGCAGATCGCTGGTGGTTTGGGTACCGGTAGAACCCATCTTGGCCCAGACCATCCAGGTCAAAGGGATCAGGAACGCCAGCATACAAAGCGTCGCGACAATGTCGATCCAGCGTTTGCCAGCAGCATCCGCCCACTCCCATGACAGGTCCACGCAGATGTGGCCACCACGGTAAGTGGCAATGGCAATACCCCAAAAGATGGCGATGCCCTGGAGCTGCTTGGACAGATCGAACCAGTCCGGGATCTGCGTCTGAAACATCTCGCGGGCCAGCACGTTTCCAAAGGTCAGCAGGGCAATCGCCAGCAAAAAGAAGGCCGCGATGGATTCGGTAACGGCGAGCAGTCGTTTCACACAGGCTCCTTGACGTGCGCAGGGTGAACAAATCAGCATTGGGAGGCGTCATGCCGACACCCCCCAACAGCCATCAATAGGCGGCCTTGCGCGCCTTCAGTTCGTTCTTGAGCTCATCAAGCGCCTGCTTGCCGCTAACCCCAGCCTTGTCGGCATTGGCCATCCAGGTGTTGGCCATTGGCTCCACGGCGGTGCGCCAGGCACTGAGCTGCGCGGGTGTCAGCTTGGTGATGGTGTGTCCGCCCATCTTTTCCATCTTGCCCTCGCCGCTGTCTTCGTAGTCGCCCCACGCGGCACCGACCTTGCCAGCCCAGTCCGTGTTGCAGTGGTCATCCATCACCTTCTTTTGGTCGGCGGAGAGCTTGTCGTACCAGGGCTTGTTGACCAACCAGACGAAGCTGGCCGCGTAGAGCTTGAAGTCGATGTGGTACTTGGCCACCTTGTCAATACCAAAGCTGATGAGCGAGTCCCATGGGAAGGTAATCGCATCGGCCACGCCTTTTTCCAGCGCGTCGCGTGATTCGGGCGCCGACACCTGCACGTTGGTGCCGCCCAGCAGGGTCACCATTTGCGCCACCGTGCCATTGGCCGGACGAATCTTCATGCCCTTGATCTGACCCGGCTCGGTGATGACCTTCTTGCTGTGCAAGGTGCCGTTGTGAATGTGCGCCATGCAGACCTTCACATCCTTCATCTCGCGCTCGGCGTATTTGCGGTACCACGCATCGAGCGCAGCCGAGCCGCCACCAGGGTTGGCCGCCATGAAAGGCAGCTCGCTGGCCGCAAACACGGGGAAGCGCCCCGCCTGGTAGCCCGGCGAGACCCAGGTCATGTCGGCGATGCCGTCACGCGCCATGTCGTAGTGGTCCGGTGCCTTGCCGAGTTGCTGCGCCGGGTACATGGTGATCTTGATCGACCCCTTGGAGGCGGCCTCCACCGACTTGGCCCACGGCTCGAAGCCGGTTTTGGCCAGTGAGTGCTGGGCTGGCAGCCAGTGCGCAAAACGCATCTCAACGGGTTTGTCCTGCGCCAGGGTTGGCGCAGCGAAGGCGGCCAGCATGGCCGAGATCACCAGCAGTTTCGGGAACCGGGTCGGTACGGTATGGCTTGTCATGGTCTTGTCTCCTGTCGGTAGTGGGGTCTTTGCCTGTCAAGGGCGGTTTGGGGGGTGACCTGCTCGGGCAGGTTCTTGTGCGGGAACCACATGGTGTATTTAGTCAGCAAGGGCCACGCTGGTTTTGGCCTGGCTCGCTGCAGCGCGTTGCTGCAGCGTGGCCCAGCCATCATCGATTTCTGCTTGTAGCGTGTCGATGTCGGCGGGTTTCATGTTCCGGTAACGACGCTGTAGCGCCAGGTAGTCGGACACGGGTCGCGTCTTGGTGGTGTGGTTAAGGGTGTAGTGGTGACCATCTTCCACCTCGTAAAGCGGAAAGGCGCCCGATTCGACCGCGTAGCGAGCAGTCTGCAGGCCGGCGTCGTCGGCCACGCCCCAGCCATCCATGCACGGAATCAACAAGGTGATGATGCGGGTGCCTTGCATAGCCTTGGCTTTTTCGACCTTGCGCAGCATGTCCGGCAAATGCCCGGCACTCGCCGTGGCCACATAGGGCACGCGGTGCGCCGCCATGATTTCGGTCAGGTTTTTCTTGCGCGAGGTCTTGCCGGCAGGTGTCGAGCCAGTCTTGGCAAAGTGCGGGGTGGACGACGATTTCTGCGCCCCGGTGTTCATGTAGCCCTCGTTGTCCAGGCAGATGTAGAGAAAGTCCTCGTTGCGCTCGGCTGCGGAAGACAGGCACTGAAAACCGATGTCGTAGGTGCCGCCATCGCCGGCGAGCACGATCACCTGGGTGTCACGCTTGCCCTTTGCATCGAGCGCGCGACGCAGTCCCGTGGCGGCGGCGGCGCTCGATTCGAGCGTGGGCTGGTAGACCGGGATGCGCAACGAGCTGTAGGGCTGCGGTCCGGCAATGATGGCCATGCAGGACGGCGGAATCACGGCCATGGTGTTGGGTCCCATGACGGTGAGCACATGGCGAACCGACAGCGCATCAATACAGCCCGGACAGGCGGCGTGACCGGAGCACAGCATCGGATCCTGGTTGGCGGAGGCGATTGGGATCATGCGGTTCACCTTACCCACTGCGACTCGGCCAGCGGTTCGGCATGGCGGGTCTGGTTAACGAATTCGACAATTTTGAGGGGCGACACATTGACGCCGCCCACACCCGCCAGCAGACCATGGATACGCGGCGTCACGGCGCCCCCGTACAAGGCGGCACGCAATTCCTGATGCAGCACACCGCCGTGGCCGGGGGAGTAATTGCGATCCAGAACAATGGCATTTTCCACCCCCACCATTGCTTCACACAGGGCCGCCGTCGGCAAGGGCCGAAACAGCCGCACCTTGACCAGACCGACGTCCTGTCCGGCGTCGCGCAACAGGTCGACCGCATCACGCGCCGTGCCACACATGCTGCCCATGGTGACGATAACGGTGCGCGCGCCATCGCAACGGTAGCGCTCGATCACGCCGTAGCTGCGGCTGGTGCGCTGCGCCCATTCATGATCGGCTTGAGCCGTCAGTTGCGGCACACGGGCCATCGCTTCGCCCAAGTCCTGGCGATGCCGGAAGAACATCTCTTGCGACACCACATTGCCCCAGGACTCCACATGATCCGTGTCGAGCTTGTGCGGCGGGTCGAACGCCGGCAAGTAGCCATCCACCACCTCCTGCGACGGAATCAGCACCGGCTCCATGGCATGCGAAACGTAGAAGGCATCCAGGTTGACCATGGCCGGCACCAGCACTTGTTCGGCCACGCGGTAGGCTTGAATCACGGTGTCGAGCGCTTCCTGCGCAGTCTCGACGTAATACTGAATCCAGCCGGTGTCGCGTTGCGACAAGCTGTCCGTCTGGTCCGGCCAGAACGCCCAGGGCGAGGCCACGGTGCGGTTGATATTGGCCATCACGATCGGTGCGCGCGCGCCGCTGGCGTAGTGCAGCAATTCGTGCATCAGCAGCATGCCCTGCGAGGCGGTGGCGGTAAAGACCCGCATGCCCACCAAGGAGGCCGGAATGCAGGCCGACATCACCGAGTGTTCGGACTCCGGGGTGATGATTTCGGCATCGAACTCGCCGTCCGCCTGGAACTGGGTCAGTTGCTCCAACACCGGCGTCTGCGGCGTGATCGGATACACCGGGCACACCTTGGGGCGCGCCAGACGGGCACCCCAGGCCACCGCCTGGTTGCCTGTCAATAGCACAGCTTTTTTGTCAGCACTCATCGCCGCTCCTCCTGCATCGTCATGGAGCCCGTCGGGCATTCCTTCACGCACACACCGCAGCCCTTGCAGTAGTCAGTCAATACGATGTAGCCATCACCTACGCGTTTGACCGCCATGTCCGGGCAATACACCACACAGTTGTCACAGTTGATGCAGGTGCCGCACGAAAAGCAACGCTCGCTCTCGGCCAGCGCCTGCTCAATTTCCAACCCCAGTTGCACTTCCGTGTCACGCTGAAGGCGCTGGGTCACGTCGAGCAAGTGCGCCTCGGCACGCTCGCGCTTGGGGTGGTAGAAGGTACTGATGGCCTCCAGCGGCACCAACAACTCGTCTCCATAGTGCGAGCCGGGCGAAGTGTCGGGCGTGGCCGCGCGCTGCTGCAAGGCGCGCGCGATGGCTTGCGCCGCGCGCTTGCCCATGCCGATGGCCTCGGTGACAAAACGCGCCATGCTGGTCATGTCGCCGCCAGCGTAGACATTGACGGTGCTGGTAGAGAGTTGGTCGTCGGTCTTGAGCAAGCCACCCGACGCGGCGAATCCCTCCCCAAGCACCGAGAGGTCGGGGTCCTGGCCAATGGAGGTGACGATGGCGTCGGCCGCGATGGCGAAGCCGCTGCCTTCTATCGGGGTAAGCGTGAACTGCCCACGCTGCGCGCCAGGGAGAAAGGCCACGCGGGTGCAGTTCAGCGTCAGGCCCTTGGCACCCTCCTCGCGCACGCCGTCCAGACGCGCACCATCCACCAGCGTGATGCCTTCTTCCAGCGCCTCGACCACTTCCTCGGCCTGGGCTGGCATCTGGGCGCGCTGCTCCAGCGCCAGCAGCGTGACCTCGTGGCCGAGTCGGCGGGCGCTGCGGGCGGCATCCAGCGCGGCGCTGCCGCCGCCGATCACCACCAGCCGCTTACCCAACGTCACCGGCTGGCCGGCATTGGCACGGGCCAGAAAGGTCGCCCCGTCGCAGACCCAGGGTTGGCCGTAGTCCAGCGTCGGCAGGCGCTTGTTGCGCGTCGCGCCGAGTGCGAGGTAGAGCGCGTCGTGCTGCTCGCGCAAGCGCTTGAAACCCTCGGTGCCGTCGATGTGGTGGTTGCAGTGCACCTTGACACCCATCGCCACGATGCGGGCGATCTCGCCGTCAAGCACGTCGCGCGCCAGTCGATAGGCGGGGATGCCGTAGCGCATCAGACCACCCAACTCGGCGCTCGCCTCATACAGGGTGACGGCATAGCCCATGCGGCGCAACTGGTATGCGGCAGACAGGCCCGACGGCCCGCCACCGACGATGGCGACGTGACCAGTTTGCGGCGTGGCGGCCGACTCAAAGGCCCATCCCTGCGCCAACGCCTGGTCACCCACAAAACGCTCCAGCTTGCAGATCGACAGCGCCTCGTCGTAGCCGGCGCGGTTGCACGCTGTCTCACAAGGGTGATGACAAATTCGCCCGGCAATCGAGGGAAAAGGGTTGTGGCGCGCCAGCACCTGCCAGGAACCATGGAAGTCTCTCGCACGCGCCAGGCCAATCCACTCGGCGATGTCGCCATTGACCGGACAGGCGCCGTGGCACGGGGCCGGGGCTTTGATGTGCTTGGCCAGCGAGGCGCGCCAGGTGCCGGTTTTGATCGCGTCGGTGCTGCCGGTGGTCCAGGTCGTCGGCACCAGCGCGGGCGAGGCTGGGGTGGTGACGCTCATGCTGCATTCCCCAGAAGTTGCCGCTCGGCGCAGCGATAACCTTCCACGCAGGCTGCCACGTTTTCGTCATGCTGCTTGGGCGCGTTGTCCACCAACGCCCGCGACAGGACTTCCAAAGTGGGCGCCTGAATGACGCGGGCCAAGGCACCGAGCAGGGCCGAGTTGACAATGCGCCCCAACCCCATTTGGCGCGAGATGGTCAGGGCGTCGATTGGGACCACGCGCTTGCCCGGCAAAGCATGCGCGAACTCCGCCGCGTCGCGGGCCGAGTTGACGACAATCAGGGTGTTGGAATCGGCCGCAGCCAGCAGCCGACCTTCAAGCAAGCTCGCGTCGAAGCAAAGGATGGCGTCAGCGCGTTCGATGTCGCAACGCACGCGCACCGGGCGTTGGTCAGCCCGGATGTAGGAATTGACGGGTGTGCCGCGCCGCGCGCCGCCGTAGCTGGCAAAGCACTGAACATGCAGCCCCTGAGCATGAAATGCGCCAGCCAGCAGGTTGCCGGCAGTCTGTGCACCCTGGCCACCGCGACCCTGGATGATGATTTCTAGCACGTTGTCGTCTCCTTGTCGAAGGCCGGTCAAGTCTTCAAATGCCTATCAGGCTTGCGGTTGTTGTGCGCCCCGTAGGGCTATGTCTGAAGCGCAATGTAGGCGGTTTACGTACATTCGTCGAATTGATTCTTCAAATCCGCTACATTCACTAAACGAATACAAGAGTGGAGAAAGTGGTGAACTTCCGGCAACTGGACCTCAACTTATTGCGTGTGTTGTGTGCGGTATACCGTCTCGGCTCGGTCACCGAAGCGGCGCGTCAATTGGCCCTGTCACAGCCCGCGACCAGCAATGCGCTGGCCCGACTGCGAACCTTTTTTGACGACCAGTTGTTTGTGCGCTCGCCACGGGGCTTGCACCCGACGCGTCGCGCCCAGCGCATCGTGCCGGCGGTGATGGCCCAGCTGCAGGCGCTCGAGTCCTCGGTGATGAGCAGCGAGGGCTTCGAGCCCGCTCGCGCCAGCGTGCATTGGCGGCTGTCTTTGTCGGACTTGGGCGAGATGATGTTCCTGCCGCCTCTGGCGCAGGCACTGCGTGACCAATCGCCGCGCAGTCAGGTCTCCAATGTATCGATCGCCGCGGCACAGATCAGCGCCGCTTTGGACGCGCACGATGTGGACTTGGCCATCGGTATCCTCGGTTCCAGCCACCGATCGATCGCCAGCGAGCGGCTGTTCAAGGAGCATTTTGTGGCCATCACAGCCAAGGACTGGCGCCCCAGTCTGGGGCGCGTGGGCAGCAGCCTGAGTGCGCGGCAGCTCAGCGCCGCCTCACTGGCGGTAGCCTCACCGTCGGCCACCTACCACGGCAGCGTGGACCTGATGCTGACCAAGTTCAAGCTCACTGACCGCATTGTGCTGCGCGCGCGGCACTACGGCGCCTTGCCAGAACTGGTGACCGGCAGTGACCTGATGGCCATCGTGCCCCTGATGTTCGCCAACTCCCTGGCGCCACGCTATGACGTGCGTCTGTGGGAACTACCCGACCACGGCCCCAGCTATGACGTGAGCATGGTGTGGCACCAAACCGCCACGCCCGACCCGGCGCATGCCTGGCTGCGCGGCGTCGTGCGGCAGCTGTTCCAGCGCCCGGTGAGCTGAATCACAGTCCCGTCAGAAGCGCGCCTGCACCCGTGTGAAGGCATTGGTGCCAAACAGGCGGTTCACTGTTGGCGTGAAGTAGAGGCCATCGGCAAAGACGTAGCTGTTGTATTTTTTGTCCACCTCGGCCCCGGCAACCACCGTTGTGCCGGTGCACAAGGCCGAGCTGACCTGACCGCTGCCGGTCCCGATGCCGCTGCCAGCATCAACCGAGGTGCAAACCACCGTGGTCGCGTCAGTCAGCCCAAAAAACGTTGGCGTGACCACCACCGCGTTGGCATAGTTGTAAAGGTCAACATAGAGCACCTGGTTGCCCAGATCAACGATGGCCAACAACAGCGCTTCATTGAACTTGATGCTGGCATTGGTCAGCATGGTTGCTTTGCCAGTACGGGTTGCCCAAGGCGTTTGACCCAGGTTGTTGACACCAACGACCAGCACGTGTTTGGCGCCTTGCTGCACCAATCGACGCACTTGACCGCCCAGGTCGGCACCTGCTTGCTTGACGTGGGTGATCATGTCGGCCTCGGTGGTCGTGCCCGCAATCACTGATGACATTTGCGTGACGATGTCGCTGACCCCCCCGTTGATCAGGATCAGATCGTCCAGTTCAGGTTTGTTCGCGGACAGGAAGGCGTCGATCTGCTCGGTGACCGTCAGCGTTGCGGCCTGTCCCGCCGCATCGGGTTTGCCGGTGATACGGGCGTTGCCACGCGCATACCCAAGACCGCCCGTCGCGGAAGGCGTGATCGTCAGCTGGTAACCGGTGGCCAGTTGTTCGACCCAAGTGTTGACGGTTGCATCGTTGACAGTGTATTTTGACGTTGTGCCGCTGTTTCCGATATCGCTGAAGGCATCGCCAAACGATACCAGCCGGGTGGGCGTGAGCGCGCCCACGGTGGTACCGCCACCACAGGCAGCCAACCATACAGCAGGCACGCAAACGGTGACCAGCGCAACACGGCGCAACATATTTCCGATCATTCAAATCTCCAATAGTGCTTGCGGTAGTTTAACGACCCCTCGCGGGAGTTCGTTCAAGCGGCGGCGGCACGTTGCAGTCGGTCGCGCACACCCTCCCACTCCGGCGTATCGGGCGGTGTTTCAACCCAGATCAAGCGGGCACCCTGGGCGTCAAAGTCACGCAGCACCGCAAACAGCTGTTGCGCCGTCGCGGTGGCGTCGTCCGGCATGCGCCGACGTATCAGCTTGCTTGAGCGGCTGCGCAACACCGCGCGGGAGTACGTGGCAATGACCGTGCTGCTGGCATCGAGGTCCGCCCCCAACAGGTCGAGCGCCGCTTGCAGGCTGCGCTCATCCATCAAGCGAACCTTGGCACGTGGTGCGTAGTGGGACTCCAGCATGCCCGACGCACGCGGCGCGGTTGCCGGGCCAGTCTGCAGCCCCGTGCCCTCGGGCAGCGGCCCACACGCGACGGCCTCGACTTGGCTTCGGCTGATTGCACCTGGACGCAACACGACCGCGGCGCCGCGGGTGCAATCCACGATGGTGGACTCAATCCCGACCGAACACGCGCCGCCATCCAGAATCAGCAAGGGTTCGCCAAACTCACCCTGCACGTGCGCGGCAGTGGTCGGGCTGACGCGACCGAACTGGTTCGCGCTGGGTGCCGCGACGCCCCACACCGGCTCGCCCGCGCCAGACGCGTCGGGCTCCTGGCAGGCCTGCAACAGGGCCTGCGCCACCGGATGAGACGGGCAGCGCAGGCCAATGGAATGCTGCCCCCCCGCCGCAGCCGCAGCCACACCGTCGCGCCTTTGCAGGATCAGCGTCAGTGGGCCCGGCCAGAACGCTTGCATCAGCGCGCGCGCGAAGTCCGGCACCTGCTGCGCGAAGTGCGCCACCTGGGGGGCACCCAGCACATGCACGATCAAGGGATGGTCAGCAGGTCGGCCCTTGGCCTGGAATATCTTGGCCACCGCCGCCGCATCATCAGCGTTGGCGGCCAGACCGTAAACGGTTTCGGTCGGCAACCCAACCAGTTCGCCGGCTCGAATCAGGCGCACCGCCGCTGCGATCGACTGCGGCGCGAGGCCGGGGGCAATCATCGTTCGCCTTTACTCACAGTGGCGCCATGCCCAGCAACCGCGCCGCCTGGGCCGCCGTGGCACGCACCTGCTCCAGCGTTGCACCGGTGACGGTCAGATGCCCCATCTTGCGCCCCCTGCTGGCCAAGAGTTTGCCGTACAGATTGAGGTGCGTACCGGGCAGGGCCAACACCGCATCCCAAGGCGGGGTGACGGGCTCCGAACCCCGCTTCAGCCACAGGTCCCCCAGCAGATTGAGCATGATGGCGGGACTATGTTGCCGTGGCTGATTCAACGGCAAGCCAGCGAGCGTGCGAACCTGCAGATCAAACTGCGACTGGTCACACGCGTGCAGGCTGTAGTGGCCGCTGTTGTGAGGACGCGGCGCGATCTCGTTGACGACCAGTGCGTCATCATCCAGCACAAAGAACTCGACGCACAGGACCCCCACGTACTGCAGTTCCTCGGCGATGGCACGGGTGGCGTCGACGGCCTGCGCCGCCAAGGCTGCTGGCAATACGCCGTCAAAGACCTCGGTCACCGCCAGAATCCCGTCGCGGTGCTGGTTGCGCTGTACCGGCAGGTTCACCATGACCCCGTCGCGCCCGCGCGCGACGATGACCGAACACTCGGCCTTCAACGGCAGCATCTTCTCAAGCACACAGGTCACCTGGCTGAGCTCGTCCCACGCAAGCTGCAGTTCGGCGCGCGTCGCGACGCGAATCTGCCCCTTGCCGTCATAGCCCATCCGCGCGGTCTTGAGAATACCGGGCAGCAGGGCCGCCTCCACCGCAGCCAGCGCGCCGGCGGAGTCGATCACGGCATACGGTGCGCAAGCCACCCCACAGCGCACAAAGTGCGCCTTCTCGCTGACACGATCCTGCGCGATGCGCACCGCATCCGCGCCTGGCGCCACCAGACGGTGCGCGCCCAAGGTTTGCAGGGCGCCCGCGGGCACGTTCTCGAACTCGGTCGTAATGGCCGCGCAACGTTGGGTCAACTGGGCCAGACCGGACTGGTCCAGGTAATCAGTCTGGATGTGGTAGTGGCTGATCAGGCCGGCCGGGCTGGCCGGGTCGGGGTCAAGCACCGCCGTGAAATAGCCCATGGCCTGTGCCGCCTGGACAAACATCCGTCCGAGCTGGCCACCGCCCATGACACCCAAGGTCGCCAACTGCCCGGCTTGCAGACTGCCGGGCAGAAGCATGGATCCGCTCATTGGAGACCTTCGTGCGCCGCACTGCGGTGCGAGCTTGGCGTAAAACGGCCCGGCGCGGCGTTCATAACAGTGGCGGAACCGTCATGCCGCGTGCGGTTTCAGTCTGTTCGGCCCGAAAGGCCTCCAGCTTGGCGCGCAAGGCCGGGTCGTCGTTAGCTAGCATCGCGACGGCAAACAAGGCTGCGTTGGCCGCGCCGGCCGCGCCAATGGCAAACGCCGCCACCGGGATGCCCTTGGGCATCTGCACGATGCTGTGCAGAGAATCCACCCCCGAGAGATGCTTGCTCGGCACCGGCACGCCCAGCACCGGGACCACTGTTTTGGCCGCCAGCATGCCGGGCAAGTGCGCCGCGCCGCCCGCGCCAGCGATGATGGCCTTGAGGCCACGATCTGCGGCGCTTTGCGCATAGGCAAACATGTCGTCGGGCATGCGGTGCGCGGACACGACCCGTGCCTCGTGGCTGACTCCAAACTGCTGCAGGATGTGGACTGCATGTTGCATCGTGTCCCAGTCGGAACTGGAGCCCATCAGCACGCCAATGTGTATGTTTTTCATGAGTTGGGGACCGTTGCCCGCGCCCCGCCAGTGGGTCGAAAGCGGCAGTCAGACTCCCGAGGGATTAATATTCGATTTTACTTGTCCGCCCCATTCGAAACCCGTTCACCCGAAGACAGCGCTCGCCGCTGTGCAACGACGACCTGCTCTACACATCCTCATGATTAACGTCACCATCGAAAACTTCGACGCGGAAGTCGTCGCCGCGTCCACCACCATCCCGGTTCTGGTCGATTTTTGGGCGCCCTGGTGTGGCCCCTGCAAGGTCATTGGGCCGCTGCTGGAAAAACTGGAAACCGACTACGCGGGACGCTTCAAGCTGGTCAAAATTGACTCCGATCAGGAGCAGGAGCTGAGCCAGGCGTTCGGTGTCCGAAGCATCCCGACCTGTGTGCTGCTGAAGGACGGCAAACCGGTAGACGGCTTCATGGGTGCCTTGCCTGAGGGGCAAATCAAGGCCTTCCTTGACAAGCATGTTCCCAGTGAAGCGACGGCGGAGGCTGCCAGCGAAGAGGACGAAGCGCTCGCTGCACTGGCGGCTGGCGACCTCGACGCCGCCCTTGACAAGCTTCAGCATGCGGTCGCAACCGACCCCACCAACGAGGATGCGCGCTTCGACTACGTCAAGCTGCTGCTGCAGCTCGGGCGCGATGACGACGCCAAGGTCGCGTTTGCGCCGGTGATCGGCAAGACCGGGCAAGTACGGCGCCTGGACTCGCTGCAACGTTGGATGAACGCGATCGATTTCGCTCAATCCCAGGGCCAGGCCGGTGTCACGGCAGCGAGTTTTGACACACTACTGAGCGCCAACAAACGCGACTTCGAGGCGCGCATGGGCAAGGCGCAATTGTTGATGGCACAGCAGGCCTGGACGGCGGCCATGGACGAATTGCTGGAAATCCTGATGCGTGACAAGTCCTGGTCCAACGACCTGGCGCGCAAGACCTTGATCGCGATTCTCGACATCATCGAACCGCCCAAGGCCAAAGTGGCCGATGGCCAGATTCCCCCCGTTGATCCAACGGTGGCAAGTTACCGCCGACGCCTGAGCAGCATTGTGCTGAGTTAGTGCCGAGTAGACGACGAAGCGCCAGCCAACATCCGACAATCAGTTGAGGACAGAGCTTGCCGCTGCGCGGCTGCGGTCTGTCCCGCAATGTTTCAGGCGGTCAGTCGCTCCAGGGCTTCGCGGTACTTGGCCGCCGTCTTGGTGATGACCTCCTGCGGAACGCGCGGCGCCGGCGGGGTCTTGTCCCAGGGCTTGCCGTTGATCTGCACCTGCTCCAGCCAGTCGCGCACGAACTGCTTGTCGTAGCTGGGCGGGTTGATGCCTTCTTGGTAACTCTCGGCAGGCCAGAAGCGCGAGGAGTCCGGGGTCAGTACTTCGTCCATCAAGGTCAGGACGCCGTTGGCATCAAGGCCAAACTCAAACTTGGTGTCGGCAATGATGATGCCTTTGGCCAAAGCGATTCGGCAGGCCTCTTTATAAAGGCCCAGGCTGATCTCGCGGATCCGCGTGGCCAGATCCAGGCCAATCAGCTCGACCGTCTGCTCGAAAGTGATGTTCTCGTCGTGGTCACCCACGGCGGCCTTGGCGGCTGGTGTGTAAATGGCCTCGGGCAATTTGGAGGCATTCTTCAGGCCGGCCGGCAAGGCCACGCCGCACACCGCTTGCGTCGCCTGGTACTCCTTCCAACCACTGCCGGCCAGATAGCCACGCACCACGGCTTCGATGGGCAACGGCTTCAAACGCTTGACCAACATGGAGCGACCCTGCACCTGCGCCACCTCATCGGGCGCCACCACGCCCTCGGGCGCCTCGCCAGTCAGGTGATTCGGACAGATGGCGGCACCGTTTGCGCCCAACTTGTCGAACCAGAACAAGGCCATTTGGGTCAGCAAGGCGCCCTTGCCGGGAATCGGCTCACCCATGATCACGTCAAAGGCACTCAAGCGGTCGCTGGCCACCATCAGGATGCGATCGTCCCCGACGGCATAGTTGTCGCGAACCTTGCCGCGTGCCAACAGGGGCAGGGAGTGCAGGGCGGACGTGTGGAGAGCTTCTGTCATGTCGAATCGATGAGAGGGTGGCCGCGGCCCAGGAAAGTGAGGCCGACGTAGAAAAAGCCCAGCAGGGCCATCGGCCAAGCTGGGCTCCATTATCGCCAGGTCCGCTCAGGTCACGACCTGTGCCAACTCGCCGTTGGCATATTGGGTCGCCACCACGGACAGGCTGCGGCCTTTGATCTTGCCAGCCTGCCCTTCACAGCCGAACTCGATGTAGCGCTGCTTGCAGATCTGCTTGGCGGCTTCGCGCGCCGGCTTGAGCCACTCGCGGGCGTCGAACTTGTCGGGGTTCTCGGCCAGGAACTTGCGCACCGCGCCCGTCATCGCCAGGCGGATGTCGGTATCGATGTTGATTTTGCGCACACCGAACTGGATGGCCTTCTGGATTTCCTCAACCGGTACGCCGTAGGTCTCTTTCATCCTGCCACCAAACTGGTTGATGATGGCCAGCAGGTCCTGCGGCACGCTGCTCGAACCGTGCATCACCAGGTGGGTATTGGGAATCCGTTTGTTGATCGCCTGGATGCGGTCAATCGCCAAAATATCACCGGTGGGCTTGCGCGAGAACTTGTAGGCGCCGTGGCTGGTGCCGATGGCAATCGCCAAGGCGTCGAGTTGCGTGCGCTTGACAAAATCCGCTGCTTGCTCGGGGTCGGTCAGCAACTGCTCGCGGGTCATGGTGGAATCGGTGCCGTGACCGTCTTCCTTGTCACCCTTCATGGTTTCCAGAGAACCCAGGCAGCCGAGTTCACCTTCGACCGTGACGCCCAGCTTGTGCGCCGCGTCCACCACTTTACGGGTGACGTCAACGTTGTAGTCGTAGCTGGCGATGGTCTTGCCATCGGCCTCCAGGCTGCCGTCCATCATCACCGACGAAAAACCAAGGTTCATGGCGCCCTGGCATACCTCGGGGCTTTGCCCGTGGTCTTGGTGCATGACAAGCGGAATGGTGGGGTAGGCTTCGACCGCGGCCAGGATCAAGTGTTTGATGAAGGCCTCACCAGCGTACTTGCGCGCACCGGCACTGGCTTGCAGGATGACCGGGGCGCCAACCTCCTTGGCCGCATCCATGACCGCCTGGACTTGCTCCAGGTTGTTGACGTTGAAAGCTGGAATGCCATAACGGTGTTCGGCCGCATGGTCCAGCAGCTCGCGCATTGAAACGAGTGCCATGTCGAAATCCCCAGGGAAGTTGGTAACTGCGTGGTAACTGGTACCTCGCGGCTGATTTTACCCCTGAGAACTGATCCCAAGCGCGAAGCGAGCGCGCGAAGGGGCCCGCTAACTTACCCGACAGATCTTGAGCATGTTGGTGCCGCCGGGTGCGCCCATCGGCTCACCGCAGGTAATGGCGTAGACATCGCCGGACTGGACAATGCCGCGGGTCTTGAGGTGGCTCTCGGCATCGGTCAGCGCGGTGTCACGGTCGGCACTGGTGTCCATCAGCAAAGGGCGCACATTGCGGTACAGCGCCATCTTGCGCTGCGTGGTCACTTTCGGCGTCAGGGCGTAGATCGGCACATGAATCAGGTGGCGACTCATCCACAAGGCGGTAGAGCCGCTGTCGGTCATGGCCACGATGGCTTTAGCCCCCAGGTGATGTGCGGTGAACAGGGCGCCCATGGCAATGGTCTGGTCGATGCGCACAAAATTCTTGCCGGTGAAGTCGGCATCGAGTTTGACCGTCTCGGCGCTCTCGGCGGCAAGGCAGATCTTGGCCATTTCGATGACGGTCTCCAGCGGGTACTTGCCCGCGGCGGTCTCGGCCGACAGCATCACGGCATCGGTGCCGTCGAGCACGGCGTTGGCCACGTCACTCACCTCGGCACGGGTCGGCACCGGGTTGCTGATCATGGACTCCATCATCTGGGTTGCCGTGATCACCACCTTGTCGTGCGCGCGGGCCAGCTTGATCATGCGTTTTTGCAGCGCCGGCACGGTCGCGTTGCCGACTTCCACCGCCAGGTCACCACGAGCCACCATGATGCCGTCGCTGGCCAGCAAAATCTCTTCCAGCTTGGGAATGGCCTCGGCGCGCTCAATCTTGGCGATCAAGCCGGGGCGATGGTCGTACTCGGCACCCGCCACATTGCACAACTGACGCGCCATTTCCATGTCGGTGGCGTTCTTGGGGAAACTCACCGCCACGTAGTCGGCCTGGAAACTCATGGCGGTGCGGATGTCCTCCATGTCCTTGCCGGTAAGTGCCGGGGCGGTCAGCCCGCCACCTTGCTTGTTGATGCCCTTGTTGTTGGAAAGTTCGCCGCCAATCTTGACCGTGGTGTGCACCGCCTCGCCCTTGACCTCGTCCACCGTGATGACGATCATGCCGTCGTTGAGCAACAGTACATCCCCGGCCTTGACCTCACGCGGCAATGCCTTGTAGTCCAGGCCCACCGCATTGATGTCGCCCAACTCGACGCGCGCGGCATCCAACACGAATCTCTGTCCGGGCTCCAACTGAACGCGGCCTTCAGAAAATCGGCCAACCCGAATCTTCGGGCCCTGTAAGTCGGCCATGATGGCCACCTCACGTCCGGCACGCTGAGCGGCCTGCCGAACCAATAGCGCCCGGTCAATGTGATCTTGTGCCGCTCCATGGCTGAAGTTCAGGCGCACCACATTGACCCCGGCCCGGATCATCTGCTCCAGCAAAGCCGGGTCGCTGGACGCGGGTCCGAGGGTGGCAACAATCTTGGTGGCGCGACGATGCATGGACCGGTCTCCTTGTAACTATGTTCCAATTTTGACACGGATTAAGTTACCGACTGGTTACCGAAGGAGGCTACAGCCCCGGCGTGGCGCCGTCGCAAAGTGGCCTGGATTCCGAAATCGACATCGCCGGCCGAGGTGTGGTCCAATCAAAGCCGATCTACACCGCGCCGGTAACCGCTTGCAAAGCATGATGGACGACCACCACAATCGTGTCAAATGGTTGGCCGATGGCCCGGCCAAGCCGCGCTTGCTGGTGGTGGACGATCAGGCACAAAATGTTCAAGTGCTCTACCAGACTTTCGGCGCTGACTGTGACGTGTTCATGGCCAATCATGGCGAACAGGCCCTGGCGCTATGTCGGGAGAAACAACCCGACATGGTGTTGCTTGATGTGGTGATGCCGGGCATGGACGGCTTCGAGGTATGCCGACGCATGAAGGCGGATCCGGCTACACAGGACATTCCGGTCATCTTCATCACGGTTCACAACGAGCCGGCACAAGAAACGCGCGCGCTGGAAATGGGTGCCGTGGACTTCATCACCAAACCCATCAATCCGACGGTGGTGCGTGCGCGGGTGCGGACCCACCTGACCCTCAAGTTCCAGTCCGATTCAATGCGCAAGCTGGCTTTTCTCGACGGTTTGACGGGGGTTTTCAACCGGCGCTATTTTGATCAGCAACTGGGCGTGGAATACGCCCGTGCGGCGCGCAGTGGCGCCTGCCTGAGCCTGATCCTGATCGACATCGACCACTTCAAGAGCTACAACGACCACTATGGTCATCCGGCTGGCGACCACTGCCTCAAGCAAGTCGCCACCACGCTCAAAGAGGGATTGCGTCGGCCAGCCGATCTGGTGGCCCGCTATGGTGGCGAAGAATTTGTCTGCGTACTCCCCGAGACCGGATTCGAACAGGCGAACGACCTGGCGCATCAATTGGAGTCGAAGGTGCAGGCCATGCAATTGCGCCACGAGTGGTCCGACGCAGGGCCGGTCGTGACGATCAGCCTGGGGGTGGCCACCCGCTTGCCCCGCGAGCCCGGCGAGGCTTTCGGCGATCCGACCGCACTGGTGGCCCTGGCCGATGCACAGCTCTATTTGGCCAAGCGCAGTGGTCGCAACCGAGTCTGTTCGGCGCAACTGCCCGATTCGCGTCTGGCCAGTCTGAGCTGAGCCAAAGTTCGCCGGTCTCTACTTCAGGGCCGCTTCAATCTTTGCCTTGACCGCTTCAATTCGCGGCGGTTTCACGATGTAGCCCAGAATGCCCAGTGGCAAGGCCTCACCAAGCGTTTCCTTGCTGGCGTCGGCGCTCATGAAGATGACCTTGGTCGCGCTGGTGCGCGAGTCCGCGATGGCGCGCAACTTGCGGACAAACTCAAGCCCGCTCATGGGCTGCATGTGGATGTCCGACAAAATCAAGTCTGGCCGAAACTTGACCGCCGCCACCAGACCGGCCGCGCCGTCTTCGCACTCCTGTACGTCCTGAATGCCCAGGCGACTCAATATATCCGCGATGAAGGCGCGCATCAGCCGATCATCGTCCACGACCAGAATGCGGGCTTTGACAATATTCATGGATTGGTTCCTGGAACAAGGTGAGGCGGCGGATCAGCGCCAACGCGGTGGCGCCGTCAAGGCGCGGGCGGCGGGCCGCCATGGGCCAGATAGTGTGCCATCTCATCGCGCCACTGCGACAACGATGGCGCGAGTTGGGCATAGTCCTGCAAAACCTGTTCGATCCGCTCGGTCTTGCTGGAGCGCTCCACTGCAGCGATGCGAGCACAGAGCGCGTCGCTGCAAAAAATCGGCGCAAAACCCTTGATGCCATGCAGCAGGTGGCTTGCCGCTGTCAGATCACCCGCCTGAAGCAAGGCTTCAATCTTCTCCACATCCGTGCCCAGACTGTCAAGCGCCATCTGCAGGATCTTGCGAAAGCTCTGCGCACTGCCAAACATGGCCAGCGCTCGCGCCGTGTCGAAATACTCAAACGCCATGAAGCCGGCAACGCTGGCGTCTGGGGGTGGTGAGGCAGTCATGGGCCGTCGGCCTTGATCATCTGGCGCCGGCGGCACGCTTGGTCAGTATCTCGAAAGCCGGCAAGGTCTTACCCTCCAGTACTTCGAGGAATGCGCCGCCACCAGTGGAGATGTAACCGATTCTCTTCTCGATCCCGTACTTCGCGATGGCCGCCAGGGTGTCGCCACCACCGGCGATCGAAAATGCGCTGGACTCCGCGATGGCGTGGGCAATCACTCGGGTGCCGTTCTCAAAGGCTGCGAACTCAAACACGCCGACCGGGCCGTTCCAAACAATGGTTCCGGCCGCCTTGAGCTGCTCGGCCAGTGCCGCCGCCGTCTGCGGGCCAATGTCAAGAATCAGGTCATCCTCGGCCACGTCCTGGGCGGCCTTGACGCTGGCCACCGCGTCGGCTGAGAAAGTCTTGGCCGTGACCACATCCACCGGGATGGGCACTGCCGCGCCGCGCGCCTTCATGGCCTCGATGACGGCTACCGCCTCGGCCAGCAGATCCGGCTCAGCCAGGCTCTTGCCAATGCGCAGCCCGGCGGCCAGCATGAAGGTATTGGCAATGCCGCCCCCCACGATGAGCTGATCGACTTTGCCCGCCAGGCTCTTGAGAATGGTCAGTTTGGTCGAGACTTTGGAGCCCGCGACAATCGCCACCAGCGGTCGCTTGGGCTGGGCCAATGCCAGCGTGATGGCATCCATTTCGGCCGCCAGCAGGGGGCCGGCACAGGCCACCTTGGCAAACTGCGCGATGCCGTAGGTAGAAGCCTCGGCGCGGTGCGCAGTGCCAAAGGCATCGTGCACGAAGATGTCACACAGCGCGGCCATCTTTCTGGCCAAGTCCTCGCTGTTCTTCTTCTCACCCGGATTGAGGCGGCAGTTTTCCAGCAATACCAACTGACCTGGCTGCACGCTCACGCCGTCCACCCAGTTTGCCAGCAGCGGCACCTCGCGACCCATCAGTTCGGACAATCGACGGGCCACCGGGGCCAGCGAATCCGCAGGCTTGAACTGCCCTTCGGTGGGACGCCCCAGGTGTGAGGTGACCATCACCGCCGCACCGGCGTCCAGCGCCATCTGGATGCAGGGAATCGATGCCCGAATACGAGTGTCTTCCGTAATCTGACCAGCATCGTCCTGCGGCACGTTGAGATCGGCGCGGATAAAGACACGCTTGCCCTTGACTTGGCCCTGACTGCACAGGTCCGAAAAGCGAATGACGTTCATGAGATTCCCGAGAATGAAAACTTGCAGCCTGAATTGTAGAAGCGCATCGGTGCAGTTCCCACCAAGCGCGGCCACTCCCGCCTACCAGCCAAGCCCCAGGTGCAGGGGCAGGTAGACCGCCATGCCAGCCACGATCGTGCCCAGCACGGCCTGGCCTGCGCCCCGGCGCCAGAAGAAGTAAGCAGCACCTGCAGCCGCCGCAAACAGCCGCGCGTCTCGCCACGTGCCGATCAAACCGCCTTGCGTCATCACGATCTCCGGCACGATCACGGCCGCCAGGGCCGCGATTGGTGCGTACTGCAAACCGCGCTGCGCCCAATGTGGCAAGGCCCAGTCCCGATTGGAGATGAAGAAGAACGAGCGCGCCAACACCGTCACCACGGTCAGTGCGGCGATCGTAGCCAAGGTCCACAGGTCGGTTTCATTCATGGTCGACTCCGGTAGGCCAACGGCGTCTTCTCCAGCATCAGGCACATGGCTACCGCCGCCGCGATGGCGACCAATATATTGAGTTTCAGTGGCAACGCGAAGGCCGCCACGGCGGCGGTAGCAGCTACGCCAGCGGCCACCACGCGCAGCCGACTCGACGCCAACGAGCAAGCAATTCCGATTAGCGCCAGGATACCGGCGAATCCCAGGCCCCAGGCGGTCGGTACCAGGCTCGACAGCAGCACGCCCGCCACGCTGGCGCCGACCCAGGCAAACCAGTTCAAGCCGCAATTGCCCGCCAGGTAAGCTTGTTGGGCACGCACCTCGGCGGCGTTGCCGCCATGCTTGGGAAAACGCTTGACGAACAGGACATAGCTCATGTCACCGGTCAGATAGCCGCACACCAAGCGCTGCGACAAGGGCAGGTGCATCACATAGGGTCGCATGTGGGCACTGAACACGACAAAGCGCAAATTGACACAAAAGGCTGTCGCCAGGATCACCCACATCGGCGCGCCCGAGCTGATCAGCGGCACCGCCGCCAACTGCGCACTGCCAGCGAACACCAGCACACTCATGAGCAAGGCTTCGACCGTGCTCAAGCCAGACTTGACCATCGCCACACCCGTCATCAAACCCCAGGCGGCGATCCCCGGTGCGACTGCGAACTGATCCCGCAAGCCCTGCCGAAACTCAGGATGGCGGTAGTTCTCAGGTAAAAAAAACATGGCCGGATCTCGGTGCGGGTGCAAACTCAGGACGCGGCATGCAGGGTGTTGGAGACGGGCCCGCTCAATTGCATGCCAGGCTGGATGTCCATCCCGCGCAGGCACTCGGCTAGCGGCAAACGCTTGGCGCCCGAGCGCTGCAATTCGGTCAGGAGCACGACTGAGTCCACAGCGGCCACCGCAACACCCTCGCCGCTGACGGCCAGAATGCGGCCGGGTGGCGCGTTGGTGCTTGCAAGCCCTTGCGCCACCCGCGCATCCCACACTTTCAGCGCCTCGCCCTGGAGCTGGGTGGCCGCAACCGGAAACGGGTTGAACGCATGCACGCGCCGCACGATCAATTCGGCTGCTTGCGCCCAGTCAATCCAGGCCTCACCCTTGTCCAGTTTGGAAGCATAGGTAACGCCCTGCAGTGGTTGCGCAATCGGCTTGAGTTCGCCGCGCGCCGCCAAGGCCAGTGCCTGAACAATCAATGCACCACCCAGACTGGCCAGGCGATCATGCAGCAAAGCGGTGGTGTCGGTCGGTGCAATGGGCGTGCTCTGCCACAGCAGCATGTCGCCCGTATCCAGGCCGGCATCCATCTGCATGATGGTCACACCCGTTTGCGCATCACCGGCCTCGATTGCGCGGTGAATCGGTGCCGCGCCGCGCCAGCGTGGCAACAGCGACGCGTGAATATTGAGGCAGCCGAGCCTGCTGGTGGCGCCCATCTCATCAAGCACCCATTGCGGCAGGATCAGGCCGTAGGCGGCCACCACCATCACCTGCGCCTGGGCCTGCTCAATGGCCTGGCGCGTCTGCGCCGCATCTTCGGCGCACTTGCCGTCCAGGCGAAGACTACGCGGTTGCAGGACAGGCAGTTGCATCGCGGTGGCCGCCTGCTTGACAGCCGACGCCTGCAACTTCATGCCGCGACCTGCAGGTCGGTCCGGCTGCGTCAAGACCAGGACGACCTCGTGCCCGGCGTCCACCAGACTCGTCAACGCAACCCGTGCGAACTCGGGTGTTCCCGCAAATATCAGCCTCAACGCTGCTCCTCGCGCAGTGCTTTCAGCATTTTCTTCTTGATCCTGTTGCGCTTGAGCGGCGACAGGTATTCAACGAACACCTTGCCCACCAAATGGTCCATCTCATGCTGCACACACACTGCCAGCAGACCGTCAGCCTCGATGATTCGATTGACCCCCTGAGCGTCCAGCGCGCTGACCTTGACTTCGTCGAACCGCTCCACCCCGTCGTAGATGCCGGGCACGGACAGGCATCCCTCTTCATTAAGGTGCTTGTCCGGACTGGACCAGACCAACTCAGGATTGATCAACACCAGCGGTTGGTCACGTTCCTCGGACACGTCGATCACGATCAAGCGCTCATGGACGTCGACCTGTGTCGCAGCCAGACCAATGCCCTTGGCTTGGTACATGGTTTGCAGCATGTTCGAAATGAGAGTCTTGATGCGGGCATCGACCGCTTGCACTGGTTTGGCAACGGTGTGAAGTCGCGGATCGGGAAAACAAAGGATGGGTAGTAGTGCCATGGAAATGAAAGGTCAATAGGGGCCCGATGCCGCGGCGTGGTTGCCGCGGTCGATCGTGCCAAGTCTTCGAGATGTCGTTATTTTCCCCACTTTTCGCCGTTGCGCACTTCGCACGCTCCGGAAAACGTTGCCGAATCAATGGCTTGGGAGCAAAATCGCGCGTGAATTATCAAGATTTTCCAAGGGAAAGCCGGGCTAGGCCCTGCAATCCCGAACTGCCGTGAGGCCTCCATAATGCAGCAAGACACGACTCAACACATGATGGCGACGCCGAAACTGGCGCTGACCGCCCTGCTCACCGTCACCGCGCTTGCCAGCGCCATGACGACGTCCAGCGCAATCGCGCAGAACCTCACGGTCACACCAGGTCAGAAAGCCACCGCCGAACAGGTCGCGCAGACGGGCGTGCCGCTGAGTGAACTGGCCGCCAACGCCCCGGACGAGTACACCATCAAACGCGGCGACACGTTGTGGGCCATATCGGGGCTATTTCTGAAGAGCCCCTGGCGCTGGCCAGAGTTGTGGGGCATGAACCTTCAGGACATCAAGAACCCACACCGCATCTACCCCGGTCAAAAGCTCTATCTCGAAAAGAAAGATGGGCGCGCCACGCTTCGCACCAGCCGCTCGGCTTCAGCCGGTGATGATGTGAGTCAGACAGTTGGGGATACGGTCCGGGTCTCGCCACGCACGCGGTTTGAGAGCCTGGCCGACAGCGCGGTGCCAACCCTCAAGCCCCACTTGATCGAGCCGTTCTTGGCCGAACCGATGGTAGTCGACAAGGATGAGCTGAACACCGCGCCGCGCATCGTAGCCACGCAAGAGGGCCGCGTCTTGCTGACACGCGGCGACCGAGCGTATGCACGTGGGCAAGGCGGCAAGCCACTGGTCGATGCTGGCGGCAAGCAACAGGTTTTCCGCGTGTTCCGCGAGGCAACACCCCTGGTCGACCCGGTCACCCGCGAGATCCTTGGCTACGAGGCCGCGTACGTCGGCAAGGCGCTGTTGGCGCAAAGCGAAACCACCTCGGATACCATTGACAAAGACGGCAAGTCCAACTCGGAGATCGTTCCAGCCGCAATTGACATCGTCGCGGCCAAGGAAGAAATGCAGGTGGGCGACCGGCTGGTGCCAGAACCCGAGCGGCAACTGCTGAGCTACATCCCGAGGTCCCCTTCGGGCACGGTGGACGGGCGGATCGTATCGGTCTACGGCAACGCCGTGGTCAATGCAGGGCAGAATCAGGTGGTCGCAATCAATCTCGGCAGCAAGCATGGCATCGAAAGCGGCCACGTGCTGGCTATCCTCAAGGCCGGTACGCGAATGGTTGACAAGACCGATCCGGCATGGCCAAGTATCAAGTTGCCCGACGAGCGCAATGGCCTGCTGATGGTGTTTCGCACCTTCGAGAAGGTCTCCTACGCCCTGATTCTGGATATCCGGGACGGCGTGCGAATTGGCGACCGGCTGGTTGCTCCGCGTTGATCGATGGCATGGACGGTAGCCAACCCGTCCGGTCAGGCCACCGCGTGACTGCGGCTGCGCGTCATCACATGGCCGTCGGCTAAACGCGTCAAACCCAGACATGGAACGCTCCGAACTCGAGGCGTGGCTGCGCTTGAGTCTGACCGACGGTGTCGGCAACGGCACCGCGCGCAAATTGCTGGGGGCCTTTGGCGCACCCGAAGCCATCTTTGGGCAGGCTGAGACGACGCTGTTTCAAATCGTCAGCCCGGCACAGGCGGCGGCGCTCGGCCGCAGGCCCGCCAGCCTGAGCGCGCTGGTGGCCACGACTTGGGACTGGCTCTGCGGCGGCGATACCCACCATCGCCAGATCGCCGTGCTCGGCGCCACCAACTACCCGTCCGCTTTGCTGACCATGGACGACCCGCCCCTGATGCTGTACCTGATGGGCGGCCCGCCACAACACACACCGATTTCAGAGCCTCCGGCAGATCCAGCAGTGCAGTCTGACTGGCTGGCAAGCGGTCTGCGCCACTGCATTGCCATTGTCGGCAGTCGCAACCCCACGCCTCAGGGAGCCAGCAATGCCCGACATTTTGGGCGAGCCCTGGCCAGCGCCGGGCTGACTGTGGTCTCTGGGCTGGCGCACGGCGTCGACGGTGCGGCCCATGAAGGCGCGCTGGAGAGCGTTTCAGGTCACTCACCGCGCCTGGCAACGATCGCCGTCGTTGGCACCGGCCTAGACCGGGTCTACCCGAAGGAGCACCGTGAGCTGGCGCATCGCATCGCGGCCAACGGCCTGATCCTGAGCGAGTACGCTCTCGGGACGCCGCCCCTCGCTGCCAATTTCCCCAAGCGCAACCGCATCATTGCTGGCCTTGCACAGGGTACGCTGGTGGTTGAAGCCGCGCTGAAGTCCGGCTCACTGATCACTGCAAAACTGGCCGCCGATCAGGGCAAAGAAGTGTTTGCCATTCCCGGATCGATCCACTCCACCCAATCACGAGGTTGCCACAGCCTGATCAGACAGGGTGCGAAACTGGTGGAGTCGGCCCAGGACGTGCTGGAAGAACTCAGGCTCGCGCCTGCCGCCGTACCGTTCGATGATCCAGCTGAAGACGCTTCACGAGCCGCAATAAACGCTGATCAGACGCTGCTGGAGGCATTGGGGTTTGACCCGGTGAGCCTGGACGCCCTGCAGGCGCGTTGCGCCATGGAGACCGCCGCCATGCAGGCCCAGTTGATGACGCTGGAACTCGACGGTCATGTTGCGCGCCTACCGGGCGGCCTGTTTCAACGCGTGGTGGCACACTGATCAGTTGAGGACCGAACGTCGCTCCGGTCCGGCCCGTCCCGCAAAGCCTCAAAAGCGAGAAAAGCGGCACCGTTTGGTCAACTCGGCTATGGCCCCGTCTTTCTGGGCTATATTGAGACCATGTTTGAAGTGCTGGTCTTTGTCTACGAAAACTATTGGCGCGGCGATGCCTGTCCCGAGTGGGATTCGCTGGAGCGAAAACTCAACGCGGTCGGATTCGACGATGAAGAAATCCAGGAAGCGCTGGCCTGGTTGAGCGACCTCAAGGCTGCCACCTTGGGCGCCGGGCTATCGCAGCGGCCCAGCGAACACCGTGACGTGACGCACTTATCGGATCCTGCCCTGCACCAACCATCCCCGGACAGCATGCGGATCTACTCGACCAAGGAGCAAACGCACCTGGGTGCGGCGTGCTTGAGCTTCATCGGTTTTCTTGAGGGCCTGGGAGTCTTGTCGATCCCCATGCGGGAAATCGTGCTGGACCGCGCTCTCGCTACCTCGGGTGATCCGGTGTCGCTGGATGACCTCAAGATCATCGTACTAATGGTGTATTGGAGCTTTGGCGAAGAACCCGATGCACTGTTGCTGGATGAACTTTGCGACAACACCACGACGCGGGTGGCGCACTAGCGAGTTGAGGACTACTCCAGCAGCCGCTCCGGATTGGCTGCCAGCTTGGCCAGGGCATCGCGGGTTGCGCGCACGGTAAGGGTTTCTTCTTCCTGCGGCAGCAACAGGCCAGCCTGCAGGTAGGCAGCCAAGCGACCAGCCTGAATCAGATAGCTGTGCCCATCCATCGACGCGAACAAATTCAGATGTTTGCGCTCGCTGCGCCAGGCAAATTGAACCTGTTTGACATGGTTGTTGTGATCCAGGGTGAACCAGGCGCCCAATTGAAGCTCCTGAGCCCACGCCAGCATCGCCGCGGTAGGTTTGGAGCCACCGTCTGCCACCACATCAATGGAAGCGGCGTCGATTCCCAGCATCATCTCAATGCTCTCGGCATCTAGAGGCAGATCGCCCATACCGTCTTCAGAGACAAAGTCCTCCAGATTGGCCAGCCGCTGCGCCATGGCCTCGATCTGGGCCTGCGGCACCGCTTTGGTCTTGGAGAGGAACGCGTCAGCCAACGTGTCGCTCACGGTCTTGATATGGGCTTCCTGATCGGTTGGTGAGACCCCAAGCATCGTCATACCCGTGCGCAAACGCTGCAACAGGTGCGGCAAATCCTGAATCACCCTGGCCCGGTCACTCCGATTGGGCTTGGCACTGGCGGCCCAAAGCAAATCCGTCGCCGATTTCTTGAGCGCCAGCGTCTCGGGATGCTGGGGTCCCTTGCGAACAGCGGCCACCGCCAGCACCTCGGCCCAGACCTTGAACAGAAACTCGCGGATCTCGTCACGCACCGGCATGTCTTTGAGCAGGTTGCGCATCTCGATCGTGTACTGAATCGTCAAGGTCTCCTTTTGCTCGACCTGCTGGGCCACACTGACCACTCTTTGCGTCGCACCACGCTCGGTCAGGAACTTGGACAGGAACTTCTGAAATTCTTCGTAGACCAACTGGTAGACGCGCTTGCCGGTCTCAGGATACTGTTCGATCACCTGCACAACGCGCTTGATCTCGGTTTCCAGCGCGCCACCATGGATGCCGCTGGCGTCAAATCCCATCACACAGGACCCCATGCGGTCAATCAATTGTCGTGCCGGGTGGTTGAGGGTGCCAAAGAAATCCGGCTCCTCCAACGCCACGCGCAGCACTGGCATTTGCAATCGCGCAAACCAGACCCGGATACCCGGCGGGATGCGCTCCTCTTGCAGGATCGCCTGAAACATCAGTGCCACAATCTCAATGGTCGCCTTCTCGGTTTTAGTCTCGGCTTTTTTCTTCAGCTCGGTGGTCTGGTCGCGCAGCTTGACCGCCACCCTTTGCACACCCGCCGGGCTGTAGTCCTCCACCACGGTGCCGCCCGCGGCATAGCGGCCAGAATCAGGCGGCGGGCGCACCGCAATGGCGGCTGCCAGGGCCGGCGACGCTGGCTGGAACGATGTCGCTTCAAAGTCCGCGCCACCGCGACCCACCAACAAGCGCTTGAGCTGGCCCATGACGCCCTGTGCGCGCATCTTGGCGCGTGCCAGTGGCGTCGTCGCCGTCATCAGACGTGTCTCGTCGGAGGTCGCCCAGTGCGCTTGCTCCGCCGCTGCGGGTGGTTTGCTCGGCGCGCCGCGAGACGGCCCGCTGGCAGAGGCGCGTTGCCCCGACTCTTCGGCGCCACTTGCGCCAGCCCCGCTATCGCCCCCCCACCCCAGCCGCCCCCCAAACGCACCGCCAGCCCGATTGGCAGGGGGTGGTGCAGACCGTTGTTGCGGCGCGCCACCTAGCGCGCGTTCATTGGGACGTGCGTCCTGACGGCCCGGCCCCGCCCCCCCGCCGTAGGCCCCTTGATCGCCATACCCGCCCTGGCCCCCTGTATCGCGGTAATACCCGCCGCGGGATGACTCCGAAGCGGGCTGGCCATCTACCGCGGCCGGCGGACGCGGGCCCGTGGGTCCGCGCGTCGGCGCACCGCGCTTGACCCGGTCCTTCAGGTCGATCGTGGGCAATACACCTTGCTTGATCAGAAAATCATTGCAATTGGTGTAGGCCACCTTGAGTCGTTCGGTCAGATGCTGGTACACCACATCGTTAACCAAAGGCCACGAATCACGCGGCATGCCGCTAACGCCCCATTGCTCGACCATCAGCAGGACCAGCACTTCGGGCAGCAGAATGTCATGGCTCTCCAACTCATCAAGGCCTTCGAGAACCCGCATCCGCACCCTCAGGTCGTTGAGCTGGCCACTGACTTTGTCCATCACGCCGAGCACCAGGCGCGAGGCCAGAATCTTGTTTTCGACGACGTCGGTTCCGACCAGCTCAAACGCACCGTCCAGGCCAGCATCCAACGCATTCTTCGGCTTGGCCTTGGCGGGCTGCAAGGCAAGCTGCCAGACCCTCAGCGTGCCGTCCAGCCAGGCTGGACGCGCCTTTTGAAAGTAACTCCAGGCATCGCGACGGGTCTGCATGTCCCGTGACGAGGCCGCCTCGTTCATCAGAGACGTCAAACGCTCCTGCACCAGCGTTCCCAATTCCACCATGGCGCGTGTCGCTTCCGCCACGAAACGCTTGCGCATCTCCAGGGCCAATTGCGCCCGTTGGGAGAAGGAGGGGTTGTTGACCGCCATGGTTCAATAATCAGTTGCTATACAGTCGCACCCGCGTTGGGGTCATTGGGATCCTCTTCCTTCTTCACGCCACCCTTGACCAGATCCTCACGGTCAATGCCCAGCCACATGACAATGGCCGCTGCCACAAACACCGACGAGTAAATGCCAAACAAGATGCCGATTGTGAGGGCCAGCGCAAAATAGTGCAGGGTAGCCCCGCCAAACAACAGCATCGACAAGACCATCAACTGCGTGCTGCCGTGCGTGATGATGGTGCGACTGATAGTGGATGTGATCGCGTTGTCGATGATTTCCGTCGGCGTCATCTTGCGGTAGCGGCGAAAATTCTCCCGGATCCGGTCAAAGATCACCACCGATTCATTCACCGAATAACCCAGCACGGCCAGCACCGCCGCCAGCACCGGCAGGGAGAACTCCCACTGGAAAAACGCGAAGAAGCCCAGAATGATGATCACATCATGCAAATTGGCAATGATGGCCGCCACGGCGAACTTCCACTCAAAGCGCACCGCCAAATAGATCATGATGCCGACCACCACAAATGCCAGCGCCTTGAGGCCATCGACCGCGAGTTCGTCGCCAACCTGTGGCCCAACGAACTCATTGCGCCGCATGTTGGCCGATGCGTCGGCCGCCTTGAGCGCCGCCATCACCTGGTCACTCTGAGTGGCTGATGTCACGCCCTTTTGCACCGGCAGACGAATCAACACGTCGCGCGAACTGCCGAAGTTCTGCACCTGCACGTCGCTGAAGCCGAGCTTGGCAACGGCATTGCGCACCGCGCCCAAATCGGCGGGCTGGGAGTAGCTGACTTCCATCAGCGTGCCGCCAGTGAACTCCACCGACAAATGCAGACCGCGCGAGAACAGAAAGAACACTGCCGCCAGAAAGGTCGCCAGTGAGATCAGGTTGAAGACCAGCGCATGCCGCATGAACGGAATGTCGCGCTTAATTTTGAAGAATTCCATGCTGCCTACCCTTGACTTGGCTTGATCTGCGCTTCTGGCTCAGGTCGCCAAACCGTACCAATTGACACATTTTTCAGCTTATTTTGCCTACCGTACCACAAATTGACCAGCCCGCGCGAGAAGAACACACCTGAGAACATGCTCGTCAAAATGCCCAGGCAATGCACCACCGCAAACCCACGCACCGGCCCCGACCCGAAGGCCAACAAGGCCATGCCAGCGATCAGCGTGGTCACGTTGGAGTCCAGAATCGTGGCCCAGGCGCGGTCGTAACCGGCATGAATCGCCGCCTGCGGCGAGGCGCCATTGCGCAGTTCCTCGCGCACCCGCTCGTTGATCAGCACATTGGAGTCAATCGCCATGCCCAGCACCAGCGCCATCGCGGCCATGCCTGGCAAGGTGAGTGTGGCCTGCAGCATCGACAACACCGCCACCAGCAGCAACAGGTTGACGGCCAGCGAGATGCTGGAAATCACACCGAATAACATGTAATAGACGCACATGAAAGCGGTCACGGCCACAAAGCCCCAGGTCACACTGTCGAAACCCTTGGCAATGTTCTCGGCGCCCAGGCTCGGGCCGATGGTGCGCTCCTCAATGATTTCCATCGGTGCGGCCAAGGACCCGGCGCGCAGCAGCAGGGCCAAATCATTGGCTTCGGTGATGCTCATCGAGCCTGAAATCTGGAAGCGGTTGCCCAATTCGCCCTGAATCACTGGTGCGGTCAACACTTCGCCCTTGCCCTTTTCGAACAGCACGATGGCCATGCGCTTCTTGAGGTTCTCACGGCTGACGTCACGCATGATGCGCCCGCCCTTGGCATCCACCGTCAGATCAACCTTGGGTTGCTGGCTTTGCGAGTCCAGACCGGGTTGCGCATCGGTCAGGCTGTCACCCGTCAAGATCACCTGCTTCTTGACGATCACGGCGCGGCCATCACGCTCCAGGAAGCGTTCGCTGCCAAACGGCACCACGCCACTGCCAGACACTGCGGCCTGCGCTTCGGCACTCTCGTCCACCATGCGCAACTCCAGCGTCGCCGTGCGACCCAGAATGTCTTTGGCCTTGGCGGTATCCTGCACGCCAGGCAACTGCACCACGATGCGGTCAAGGCCTTGTTGCTGGATCACCGGCTCCGCCACACCCAGTTCGTTGATGCGGTTGTGCAGAGTGGTGATGTTCTGCTTGAGCGCCTGGTCCTGCACGCGCCTGGCCGCTTCGGGCTTGATCGAAGCGGCCAACTTGTACTGCGTGCCGTCCGGCGCCGAGCTGACCTGCAGATCGGTGAACTGGTCCGCAATCAGCGCCTTGGCCGCGTCCAGCGTCTGGGTATCCCGAAACAGGATCTCAATATGTTGCACGTTGCGCGTGATGCCGCTGTGGCGCACGTTCTTCTCGCGCAGGCCGCTGCGGATGTCACCAGCCAGTGCCTCGGCCTTCTTGGTCAGCGCCGCCTGCATGTCCACCTGCAGCATGAAGTGCACCCCACCGCGCAGATCGAGGCCCAGGTACATCGGCACGGCATTGAGTGAACGCAGCCACGATGGACTGCGGGACAGCAAGTTGAGCGCCACCACATAGCCTGGATTGGTCGCATCGGGGTTCAAAGCCTTCTGCATGACGTCCTTGGCCTTGATCTGCGTATCGGTATCGGCCAGCCTGACCTTGAGCGATGTGCCATCGAGCGCCACCAGATCAGCAGTGATACCAGCGGCCTTCAGCGCCTCTTCAACGCGGACCTGGGTCGTACTGTCCACCTTGACCGACGATTTGGCGGCCGACACCTGCACCGCCGGGGCTTCGCCAAAAAAGTTCGGCAGGGTAAACAGCGCCCCCACCACCAGCGCGATCAAGATGATCGCGTATTTCCACATGGGGTAACGATTCATAACGCCCTACTCGAAATAACAAACAACCGCTGCGCCACTGGCGCAACTTATTTGATGCTGCCCTTGGGCAACACCTGCACCACCGCCGTGCGCTGCACCTGAACTTCAACGCCATTGGCAATCTCGATTCCCAGGTTGCCCTCGCCTAGTTTGCTGATCTTGCCAAGCAAACCACCCGCGGTAACCACCTCGTCGCCTTTGGCCAGTGCATCGATCATGGACCGATGCTCCTTTTGCTTCTTCATCTGGGGGCGGATCATCACAAAGTAAAGCACCACAAACATCAAAACCAGCGGCAAGATGCTCATGAGCGTGGACTGCGTATCGCCGCCAGCGGCAGCGGCAGCGGTTTGAGCAAAAGCGGAAGAAATGAACACGGACAACTCCACAATAAAAGGACACAAAACAAGCACAGAACCTGCCATTCCCGGCGCGCGAGAAAGCGGGGCAGTTAACCTTTCATTGTATGCGGGGCGCATTGGCACCCGCACGCTTCCTGACCGATAGCCAGGTTGCGCCCAAGCAAACCCGTGCTCAAGCCGCCCGGCGCGCCGGGGTTGACGCGCGAAAGCGCAGCAACAGCGCCGCCCAGGTCTGCCTGGCGGCGGCCAGGTGACGCGCCTTGACGTGGCCAAAGCCCTTGATCTGCTCGGGCACGCGGGCGATCTCCAGCGCCAGCTTGACCTGGGGCCCGTCTTCAAAACGACCCAACCCTTGCAACAACTCCCGCACACTGGCTCGGTACTCGCCAATCAGGGCGCGCTCCTGGCGCCGCTCCTCGCTGCGGCCAAAGACATCAAAGGCGCCGCCGCGAAGAACCTTCAGGGGTGCCAACAGCTTGAACAGGGTCAAGGTCGCCGGGCCGAACTTGCGCTTTTGCAACTCCCCTTTGTCGTTCTTATTGGCCAACAGCGGTGGCGCCAAGTGGTAGTGCAGGCTGAATTCGCCCTCGAACATGTTACCAATGCGACGCTGAAACGCCGCGTCGGCGTGCAGCCGGGCCACTTCGTACTCATCCTTATAGGCCATCAACTTGAACAGGTTCTTGGCAACCGCTTCGCTCAACAGCGAACTGGCGCCGCCCGCCGTCTCGGCCTGGCGCACCTGGTTCACAAAGGCCTCGTAGTCTTGGGCATAGGCCGCGTTCTGGTAGGCGGTGAGGAACTCGACGCGGCGTGCGACCACCACGTCCAGGCTGGGCGGTCGCTTGAATTCAATCACTTGTCCGGGATCAAGCAGACCCTCCACCGCGCTCCAGTTGTGCGCCGCCTGGCGGCCCCACTCGAAGGCGGTCTTGTTGGCTTCCACGGCGACGGCGTTGAGTTCAATGGCGCGCAACAAAGCGTGCCGCGACAAGGGCATCCAGCCCTTTTGCCAGGCGTAGCCAAGCATCATCGGGTTGGTGTACAGGCTGTCGCCCATCAGCTTGACCGCTGCCGCGTCGGCATTGAAGCTAGCTACAGCCTCGGCACCCACGCACTTGATGATCTCGTCGGCGCAAGCCTGCGCCGGGTTCTGCCAATTGCCGTCTTTCACGAAACCCGCGGTCGGTGTGCTGTGCGAATTGAGCGCCACACGGGTGCGGCCCTGAGCCATGCGCAGCACGGTCTCCTTGCCAGCCGTGACGATCGGATCGCAGCCCATGATCAGGTCGGCCGCAGCCATGCTGACGCGGGTGGTACGGATCACCTCCTGCGTGGCGCCGATGAGCACATGGCTCCAGGTGGCGCCACCTTTTTGCGCCAGACCGCCGGAGTCCTGCGTCACGATGCCCTTGCCATCCAGGTGCGCCGCCACGCCCAGCAGTTGGCCGATGGTGATGACACCCGTGCCACCCACCCCGGCCACCACGATGCCCCACACATCTTGCTGCGTGCCACCCAGTGACGGCACGGCCGGCTCCGGCAACACGCCCAGGTCCGCTGGCGAGGCGGTGAACTGACCGCCCTTGGACTTTTTCTTCAACTGCCCGCCTTCCACCGTAACGAAGCTCGGGCAAAAGCCCTTGACGCAGGAGAAGTCCTTGTTGCAGCTGGACTGGTTGATTTGCCGCTTGCGGCCAAACTCGGTCTCCAGCGGTTCCACCGACAAGCAATTGGACTGCACGCTGCAGTCGCCACAACCCTCGCACACCAGCTCGTTGATGACCACCCGCACGGCCGGGTCCACCAGGCTGCCGCGCTTGCGCCGGCGCCGTTTCTCGGTGGCGCAGGTCTGGTCATAGATGATGACGGTGGTGCCCAAGATCACCCTGAATTCGCGCTGAATGCGGTCGAGTTCATCGCGGTGGTGCACGCTGACGCCCTCGGCCAGCGTCAGCCCCTGGTACTTCTCGGGCTCATCGGTCACCACCACGCACTTGACCACGCCTTCGGCGCGCATCGACTGCGCAATCTGCAGCACCGAATGCCCTTCAGGCCGCTCACCCACCTGCTGCCCACCGGTCATGGCCACGGCGTCGTTGTACAGAATCTTGTAGGTGATGTTCACGCCGGCTGCAATGCTTTGGCGAATAGCCAGTGAGCCGCTGTGAAAATAGGTGCCATCACCCAGGTTGGCAAACACATGTTGCTCGTTGGAGAAGGGCTGCTGGCCCATCCAGGGCACGCCCTCGCCGCCCATCTGGGTGAAGCCCACCGTGGCGCGGTCCATCCAGATCGACATGAAGTGGCAACCAATACCGGCCATGGCGCGCGAGCCCTCGGGCACCTTGGTCGAGGTGTTGTGCGGGCAGCCCGAACAGAACCAGGGTTGGCGATCCGCCTTGACTTCGAGCACCTGCATGGCGCGCTCTTTGGCCTGCAACAAGGCCAGCCGCGTCTGCATGCGCGCCGTCAGCTCGGCGTCCAGCCCCAGGCGCGCGAGCCGCTGCGCCAAGGCGCGGGCAATCAAGGCCGGCGACAGGTCGGCATTGGCGCGCAACAGCGTGTGCGCCGCCGGATTGGGCACCGACCACTCGCCGCCGCTGAAGTCGCCTTCGATCTCGTCAAACTTGCCCAGCACCAGCGGGCGCACGTCGCTGCGCCAGTTGTAAAGCTGTTCCTTGACCTGGTACTCGATAACCTGGCGCTTCTCCTCGATCACCAAGATCTCGCGCAGACCCGCCGCAAACTCGCGCGTGGACTGGGCTTCGAGCGGCCACACCACACCAACCTTGTGCAAACGGATGCCGATGCGCTGGCAGGTGGCGTCGTCCAGGCCCAGGTCGATCAGGGCCTGGCGCGTGTCGTTGAAGGCCTTGCCGCTGGCGATCAGACCCAGGCGGTCGTGCGGTCCCTCGATGACGTTGTAGTTGAGGCGGTTGGCGCGGATATAGGCCAGCGCGGCGTACCACTTGAAGTCGAACAGGCGCGCCTCCTGGTCCAGCGCGTGGTCCGGCCAGCGGATGTGCACGCCGCCCGGCGGCATCTCGAAGTCGGTCGGCAGCTTGATCTGCACCCGATCCGGGTCAATCTCCACCGTGGCGCTGGATTCGACAATTTCCTGAATCGTCTTCATGCCCGCCCAGACACCGGAGAAGCGGCTCATGGCAAAGGCGTGCACGCCCAGGTCCAGTATCTCCTGCACGGTGGAGGGAAAGAACACCGGCGAGCCGCAGGCTTTGAAGATATGGTCGCTCTGGTGCACGGCTGTCGAGCTCTTGGCCACGTGGTCATCGCCGGCCACGGCGATGACGCCGCCCCAGGGCGTGGTGCCGGCCATGTTGGCGTGCTTGAACACGTCGGAGCAACGGTCCACGCCGGGGCCCTTGCCGTACCAGATGCCAAACACGCCATCAAATTTGTTGCTGCCCTTGGGAGCGAAGCCCATTTGCTGGGTGCCCCACAAGGCGGTGGCCGCCAGTTCCTCGTTGACACCGGGCTGGAACACGATGTTGCGAGCCTGCAGGTACTTCTTGGCCTTCACCAGGGCCTGGTCGTAACCGCCCAGGGGCGAGCCCCGGTAACCGCTGATGAAGCCGCCGGTGTTCTTGCCAAGGCGCTGGTCACGCAACTGTTGCAGCATGGGCAGCTTGACCAAGGCGTGAATGCCGCTCATGAAAGCACGCCCCTGGTCAAGCGCGTATTTGTCGTCCAGGGTGACGGTTTCCAGGGCTTGGCGAATGTGCTCGGGCAGCGGTGCGTTCATGGCGTGGAGTCTCCAGCGAAGGTGCGGGGGTCGCCGCTAACACGGCGAGCAAGGCGCGCGTGGCGCGAACACAAATCTGGTGGCATTGTGTGCGAAAGCGGGTGAATGCCGGCAAGAGGAAAGTGTATGCCCAGCGAACAGGTAGGTGTTTGCGTTGTTTGCCGCACAGGTGACAGGTGGCGCAAGGACCTGCACACCGGCTTCTCCCTCGGGGAGCTCAAGGCCAGCAGCGCGCTGTCATTGGGCCATGTGTCTGGCACCAACTCAGGGTGAGCGCGGCCACAACACCCACATCTGCAGTGGCTGCTTGAGCCGTCCCGCCAGTTCGCCCGCCTGCGCACCCCAGCCAGTGAAATAATCTGCCCGCACCGCGCCAACGATGGCGCTGCCGGTGTCCTGAGCCTGCACCAGTCTCTGCAGATTGACGACAGGACCATTGGACGCCAGCCACACCGGCGTGCCGTAGGGAATGCTGCTGGGGTCCACCGCGATGGAGCGCCCCGGCGTCAGCGCCACGCCCTGCGCTCCGCGCGGGCCAAAGCCGGCATCCAGATCGGACAAGGCTTCTTCACGAAAAAACACCATGCGCGGGTTGCTCCACAACAGCTCCTGCACGCGCTGTGGGTTCTGGGCAATCCAGGCCCGTATGCCCGGCCAGGACGCATCGCGCACCGCACCCTGCTCCAACAGCCAGCGGCCCACGCTTTTGTAGGGCTGCTCGTTGCTGCCGGCGTAGGCCACGCGCAGCAAGCGCACCTGGCCATCAGGCTCGGTCACACGCAGCCGCCCCGAGCCCTGAATCTGCAGAATCAACGCGTCCACCGGGTCCGCCAGGAACGCAATCTCGCGTCCCCTGAGCGCAGCCTGGGCGGCGGGCAGGGTGTCTATTTCTTGCCGCGAGTACCACGGCTTGCGCTGCGTCAGACCAACTGGCGTCTGGTACAGCGCCGCTGAAAAGCCAGGCGTGGGCAACCGGGAGGCTTCGAACATCGGCTCAAAGTAGCCGGTCAACAGGCCGGGGCCCTCGTCGACCAGGGCTTCCACCCGGTAGGGCTGCAAGCGTGAAGTCATCCATTTCAATTGCTCATCGGCGCTGCCAATGCTCAGGCGGCGAACCTCGGGACACAGCGCCACGAAGGCCGCCGCGGGCCGCTCACAGCTTCTCAACCAGGCGTTCCAGGCTTCGTGCAAGGTATCCCGCCCGAAGCCTGGCAATTGGGTCCACGGCACCGCGATCCAGCGACTCTTGCCTTGCGCCAGCGCTGGCAATCCCGACTCGGCCCAGTCCACTGAACGGGCGGACTTGCTGACCTGCGCCGGCAAACTCGAGCTCTGATCGACCGGGTCATATTTGGGCGCGCTGCCACAGCCCGCCAGTATTCCTACAATCGCGCCACTCACCACATTGCACAGGAGTCGTTTCATGGTGCTGATTTTGCTCGAAGCGCTGGGCGCCCTGGCGCTGCTGCTGCTGATCGTGTGGTGGACCATGTTTTCGGGCCGAAAAAACGGTGAACTGCCAAACCGGCACGTCAACGACACCATCGAGACAACCGCCACCAAGCCACCACCCAAGTCGGATTAGCCTGTAGTGCTATATATGTCGTAGCACGTTGACCAGTTCCACAGCCGACTTGACGGCCATTTTGTCGAACACACGGGCACGGTGCACCTCCACCGTGCGGACGCTGATGTCCAGTTGATCGGCGATCAACTTGTTGGGCAGACCGTCCGCCACGCAACGCATCACATCGCGCTCGCGCTCCGTCAAGTCCGCCAGCCGCGCCTGCAAATGGTCCCGCTCAAGGCGCGCTGTCACCCAAGTGCGCGACTGGGTCAAAGCCTGTTCGATACGATCCACCAGCGCGTTGTCGGAGAATGGCTTCTCACAAAAGTCGAAGGCACCACGCTTGACCGCGTCCACCGCCGTCGGCACATCGGCGTGCCCGGTCAGAAAGATGACCGGCATCGACTGGTGCTGCCCGCGTTGCACCAACCAGTCAAACAGGGCCAGGCCGCTCATGCCGGGCATGCGAACATCGAGCAACAGGCAGCAAGGCTGGCTTGGCGGTGAGCGCAACAGGACTTGCTGCATGGCACTGGCGCTGTCAAACACTTCGCTGGTCAGTCGGCGCGAACGCAGCAACCAAGCCAGTGCGTCACGCACGCCCGCGTCATCGTCCACCACATACACGACAGCGTCTTGGACTGGTTGCATGGCAGCATTCTAGGCGGCCTGCGGCGATTCAACGCGGGCCACGGGCAGGGTGAATGTGAAAACCGTGCCCTGCGGCACGTTGGGCTCGAACACCAGCGCCCCGCCATGCTGCTCAACCACGGTGCGACACAGACTCAAGCCCAGACCCATGCCCTCGTCCTTGGTGGTAAAAAAGGGCGTGAACAACTGTGGCTCTACCGTCGGCGCGATGCCAAGCCCGCGATCGGCCACACGGAACTCGATCCAGTGCGCGGCCCCGGCGCCGCGCACGCGAGCGACCTGTATGCGCAGCAAGCGGTCCGTAATCGCGCCATGGTCCATTGCCTGCATGGCATTGCGTGCCAGGTTGAGCAGCACCTGCTCTACCATCGTGCCATCGCAGATCACGGGCGGCAGATCCGACTCCACCTCAATCTCGACGCGCACCGACAATTTGCGCGCCTGCAGATTGATGAGGGGAAGGATGTCGTCAAGCAAGGCGCGCGGGGCAATCGGCGCGCGCGCCTGGTCGCGTCGGCGCACGAAGTCATGCACGCTCTTGATGACTTTGCCTGCCCGTTCGGCCTGCTGGGCAATGCGCTGCATCGCCAGTGCCATGTCGACTGATAGGTCCGGCGCGGTCGGACTGGCTTGCTGCAGCAGATTGAGTGAGCCGGTGGCGTAACTCGAAATCGCCGCGAGCGGCTGGTTCAACTCATGGCTCAACAGCGACGCCATCTCACCGACCGTGGCCAGGCGAGCGGTGGCCTGCAGGCGGTCCTGACTGGTGCGCGACAGTTCTTCAACGCGGCGCTGCTCGCTGATGTCCAGAAAGGCGCTCATCCAGCCGGTCTGGCGCCCCTGGGCATTGATCAGGGGGGCTTCGATGATGAGCACGGGGAACCGTGTGCCGTCCTTGCGCATGAAGACCGACTCATAGCCCTCGCGCGGTGGCAGGTTGCCGGCCATGCGAATCGCCTGGCGCTGCTGGTACTCGCCGACAAATTCGGGTGGCCAATAGGGCGCCGGAATGCCGTGCCCCAACAACTCCTCGGCTGAGAATCCGACCATCAGGCAAAAAGCCGGATTGACGTAGGTGATGCGCCCTTGCAGATCACGCGCCCGCAATCCGGTCACCAGCGAATCCTCCATCGCCTTGCGAAAAGCCAAGGCGTCAGCCAGATCGCGCTCGGCCTTCAGGCGCCGACGCGCGTCCTTGCCGAGCAGCGCCATCACCGACAGCAGTCCCATTGACATGGTGGCTACCAGCGCCGTCAGGACATTGGGAAACAGGTCGGGTGTGCCACGCCAACTGTCCAGGCGCAACACCAGATTGGCGCCCGGCAAATCCAGCAAGTGCTGGGCCGTGAAGACACGGTTGCCGCGCCGGGGCAAGACACGCATGGCCAAGCGCGTGCCATCGCCCTCCGTGAACGCCAGTTCGTAGCCACGGGTATGCGGCCCGGCCGCCAAGCTGCCCAGTACTTCATGCAAGGAGTAGCTCGCCACAAGGTAGCCACCGGGTCTGCCAGCGGCTTCCAGGGGAACACAGAGGCTCATGATTTCCACGCCCAATCCATCAACCGACGGCGCAAAGAAGCTGCTGGTGTAGGCCGGGCCGCTGAGGCGACGCGCGGCTGCGCAGGCTTGCGCCGCCTCGGCCTGCGCCACGTCGTGCCCAAGGCGGTCAAACACCGGCGGTCGATACGGCGTGTCGACGTGGTCGAGCAGTTTCATAGCGCTGTCGCGCCGCTCGATACGGACCAACTCCCGGTTCTGGCGCAACATCGCGCGCGCTTCGTCGGTCCATGCGCCAGGACCGGCCTCACCGACCGGCAGACCCAGCAGGCTTTGGGCGTTGCGGGCAAGTGTGGCCTGCACATCGGTCACGGCATCGGCGGCATCGCGCTCCAGCCGACTCTGAATCTGGCTGAGCTCGTAGCGCCCGGCCAGCCACACCAGCATCGCCAACAAGGCGACGACCAAGAGCACCAACGCCGTCCACAGCAAGGGCCGACGCTGCATGGGGTTGGGGCGATCACCCTGCACGCTGAGCTGTCCTCACAACACGCGGTGCGACAAGGCAGGCAGTTGATCACGCAGGGCGTGCAGGCGATCGATGTGAAGATCGGCCAGCACCACGCCCGCCCCTTGCGCCTGCTCGGCCAACACCGTTCCCCAGGGATCGACCAGCATCGAGTGCCCCCAGGTGCGTCGGCCAGTCTCATGCAAGCCGCCCTGTGCCGCCGCCGCCACATAGGCCAGGTTTTCAATCGCGCGCGCGCGCAGCAACACCTCCCAGTGCGGCTCGCCGGTGGTGTAGGTGAAGGCACTGGGCACCAGCAACAGGTCGGCGCCAGTGGCCGCATAGCTGCGGTACAACTCGGCAAAACGCAGGTCGTAACAGACGCTAAGACCAATGCGCCAGGTATGGCCGTCGCGCGACGGCAGCGCGAACTGCACCGGCTGCTGTCCGGCGCACAACACGCGCGACTCGTCATAGCTTTCGTCCCCGTGCTGGAATCGAAACAAGTGAATCTTGTCGTAACGCGCCACGCATTGACCGGTACTGGAATAGACCAGCGAACTGTTGCTGACCCGCACCGGCTCATCCGCCGGCAAGGCTGGCGCCACTTCCAAGGGCAGCGTGCCCGCCACCAGCCACAAACCCAATTCGCGCGCGCGTTCGGCCAGAAACTGCTGAATCGGGCCAGCCCCAAACGCCTCGCGAATCGCCAGTTTGTCGGTGTCGCGCTGGCCCATCAGGCAGAAGTACTCTGGCAACACTGCCAGTTCAGCACCCTGTTGCGCCGCATCGCGCAGCAGCCCATGGGCGGTCTCAAGATTGGCATCCAGTGCCGCCCCCGAGACCATCTGCAACACGGCGACCTTCACCTGACGACCTCACTGGAAGTCGCCGATCCGGGCGCTGGCGCGCTGGCTGCGGCGTTGCGGCGATCGACCTTGGTGATCCGCGGATCGGCCCAGTTCCCGTCCACATGAAACTCCTGCGTGGCCGCCTCGATCAGGGGTTTGCGCAGGAACATCTGCGCCAGGAAAGTCCCCAGTCCGATCGCCGGGTTGATCGCGGTGGCGATCAGGGATGCGGTGCCCGCGTTGATCTCGGGCACCACAACCACCCGAATGTCCTGCGTCTCCTTGGCAATATCGGCGCGGCCATCCATCAGCACGGCCGCGTTGACGCCCTTCATCTGCAGGTTGTTGGTCTTGGCAATGCCCTGCTCGATCAATACATCCCCCCGAAAAAAGTCGAAGGCAAAACCCTCGCTGAAGACGTCCCGAAAATCCAGCGCCAGACGCCGCGGCAGTGATTGCAGGCTCAACACGCCCAGCAGTTTGGCCAGCCCTGGGTCCTGTTTCAGAAATTGGCCGTTTTCGACATTGACGCCAAAACTGCCGCTCATCGATGCATAGTCCACAGTGATCGGCGAGCCGATCCACGCCACCTGTCCCTCCATCTTGCCTTTGCCGCGGCGCACCACGTCCTTCATGCCAAAGCGTGACAGCAACTGACCCGCGTCCACGATGTCCAGCTTGAAGTTCAGCACCGTGCGACGACGCTCGCCGTGGTTGCCCGGCAGGGGCGCCTCGCCGGCGTTGGCCTGAGCGTTGATGCTGGCCCAATTTCCAGTCGCCGACAGGCTGGCCTCCGGCGTCACGATATTGAACTTGTTCAGGCGCCACTCGCGCGCGCCAGCTTCGCGCCGCGACAGCCCAGCGCCCCGGTTGATGGCGTCAATCTCGATGCGCCCCAGTCGTTTGCCGCGCAACTCAAAGTCGTCGACCACGATGTCCAGCGCGGGAATGGTGGCCGGCTGCTCGTCAAGCAGCGTCTCGACTTCCAGCGCGGTGCTTGGCGCGATCTTCAATCGGGCCAGGCGCGCAAAGACCCGCCCCGGGCCGCTGCCGGAAGGTTGGCGGTACTCCAGGTAACCATTGAGCTCGGTGGCGTCCAGATTGGCCCGCCAGAGCAAACCGTCCCGCGAGCCGCCCACCACCACGTTGTGTAGCTTGCGCTCACCCACGGTCAACTCGCCCGCGCGGATCGCCATCACCGTAGGCAGGTAGCCCACCGCCTCACTGGGCCCGGCGGTGCCATCGCCACCGACCACGCCACCGGTCACGCCACCGACCGCGCCACTCGAACCCGGCGCGGCGCTGACGCTCAAATCGGCGCCAGCGGCCTGCGAGAGCACACGACTCCAAGCATCGAGGTCCACCCCATTGAGGTTGATGTTGGCCAGCACGCCCTCCTCGGGCAGGCCAATCGCTTCGTCCGAGGACAAGCCGACGCCGATCGCCCCGCGCAGCACCTTGGTCTGGTCCGGTCCATGCTCGCGCAAGTAAGTGACCGAGCCGATACGCCCAAGCTCCAGCGTGAGCTGATCGCGCAGTGGGCTGGGGTCGTTGGCGCTGGCCAGCAGTGATTCGCGCAACAGCGCGTTCTCGAACCTGATCGGCAATACTGCCTGCGCAGGCTTGTTCATCGGGGCCGGCAGGCTCAGGGCCAGCCCCTGCAAATTGGTAAGCACTTTGAGCTCGGGCAAGCCACGTCGAAACGCCAGCGTCGCCGTATAGTTGGTGGCGCCGCTGGCATGTTGCGCCAGGCGGGCCAGAAAACCCAACTCCCTGGCTTGGCGCAGGCCCTCGGCGGTGGCGCCGCCCTGAGCCCGCAGCACAATGACCGGCACCGATGCGCCGACGCCGCTGACGGCATTGCCTGCGCCCGGCGACACGGTGCCGCCTTCGAGCCGAACGTCCCCGCCCAACATGCGCGCCTGGGCCGCGCTCAGGTTGAAGCCCGTCTCGGAGAAATTGACCACGCCACGGGCCTTGGTCAGGCGCGGCGAGTCCGACGAGAACTGCAAGTCGCTGTCATGCAGCGTCACGCTGCCCTGAACGCTGGACTTTTCAATAGCGACCAAGGGCAGGTTCAACTTCAAACGAAGGTCGGCCTTGCCGCTGCCGCTCGCCTGGTCCAGCGAGTGCCCGATCATCGACCCGACCGGAGACCCTTTGACATAGCCAAGCATGTCGCCCAGCGGACCTTGCGCGTCCAGTTCCACCACCACGGTGGGGTTGGTGTCCAGCGAGGCAATCAGGCCCTGGGCCTTGCTGACTTGCAGCGCCGCGCGCCCGCCCAACTGCGCACGCGCCTGGTTGATCTGAAGCCGTGCGCGCTCAACCACCAGCTCCCCACTCATGTTGGTCATGGCCGGCCATGGCAGACTCTCTGGCGGCTGCAGGCTGCGCGGCACGTAGGCAAAGGTAGCGTTCTGGATGTTGGCCGATATCCTGAACTCGCCCTGCTTGGGGTCCTTGAACGGCATCTCGTATAGATCGCCCTTGACCTTGAAGCGCGCACCGGTCGCTACGGCCGAGACGATCGCGTCGCGCACATAGTGGCGCGCCGAGTCGGGGATCACCAGCGGCAGGTAGCGATGCACTTTGGTGCCATTGGCCCGGCTCAGACTCGCCTGCAAATCCAGCACGCCCGGAAAGCGCGAGCGCGCGCCCGAGCGGCTCGGGTCGGCCGTCTCCCACTTGATCTGCGCCTCGCCCTGGGCGTCGGCATTGCCGAACTTCAGGTTGGGCACCTGCACCGCAATGCGCCCGTCCGTCACTTGCCACTTCACGTCGCTGGCAAGTTGCGCCATGCGCACCACCGGGTCCTCAAAAACACCCGGCAAATCAATCGCCCCGTCCTGCACCACCACGCTGGCCTGACCGCCTGCCTGCGTGAACTCAAAATCCGCGCTGAGACCCGAAACACCGGGAACTCCGACCGACGAACTTGCCACCGCCGCACTGGCCGCACCCTTTGGCGGGACCGGTGCGGCCGGGCGCGACGCCAGTTCGAACTGCACCACGCGTCCCTTGGCCTCGTACTTGGTGATCGCTTGCGCCGTACCCTGCCAGCTCAGCCGCAGACGCTCCACCATGCCCTTGGGGACCAGCGTTTGCAACTGGCTGCGAGACTCCGGGTCGAACGGCAGCCGATTGGCGATTTGGGACAGGGCAGCCAAATCCAGCCGGTCGGCGCTGAGTTCGCCCTTGGCGGGGGTACGGCCCTCGGCACTCTGGTGCTGCACGCGCACATTGCCACCGGGCCAGCGCAGGCCGTCGCCAGTCTGGAACTGCAGGGCCTCGGTGGAAAACTCGAACCCGCGCGCCAGCAGGCGCCCCGCCAGCCGCCCCGAAACTGACTGCAGCGCCATCGGCTGCAAGCCTGCTCCGAGCGTGGCTTGCACCGATTCAAGCGCCACATCGGCGGTGGCGCCCTGCACCTGCCCGCGTTGAACGTCCACCCAAGCGCGCACTGCACCACGACCGTGCGCGAGCTGCACACCCAGGTCGGCGTATCGGCGCAACTCGGACAAGTCGACGTGGTCGAACATGGCATACAACTGACCGTCCCACTCGCGCCATTGACCGTTATTGGTGGACAGCAAGGGCTGACGCAGCACGGCACGCAGGCTGAAACGCTCGCCCCACTGTGGCGGTGGCGTGGCATCCAGTCGGGCACTGTGCTGGCGCAAGCGGTTGCGAAGCACCAGATTGACCTGCTGCAAGGCCAGCGTGGGCAGCCCGCGTCGCTCATCGGTCCATTGAACCGTTCCCTCGTGAATCACAAACTCGGCTTGCGAAAACAACCAGTCAGCCGCGCCACTGTCAGCACTTTGGTTGGCCGAAGAGTCCAGCCCCGCCACATAGATCCTGCCGTCAACCGCACGACGAATACTAAGTTCAGGTCGATCGATGTAGAGCTGCTCGAACCCCAGGTTCCACAGCGAGCGCGGCGACAAGGCCGCCAGCACCCGGGGCAGGTGCAGCGACTCGCGTCCCTGCGCGTCAAACAACCTCACCCCGACGAGTTCAAACGAAGGGATCATGCCGTTAGATTGGGCCGTGATGGCATCGATGCGCACCTGCACGCCGAGGATGGCAGAGGCCCTTGCTTCGAGTTGCGGGCGAAAGTCGCTGATTCGCGGCACAATGAACCAATGCAAGGCACCCCAAGCGAGCCCGAACGCCAGCCAGATGAAGACCATGATCCACAGCGCGGCCTGTGCGAGACGGGCCAATGCGTGGGGTCGTGACGACTCGGGGGGCGGCAGCTGGTGCATTGTGAACGAGAGGATTTGTCAGGAATTATGACCCGCAACCCATTGTCAGCGCACTCCCGATTCGGGCAGCGCATTCGTCGCCGCTATGAATCTCAGCTGTTGGCGCTGCAGGGCGGCATGCCGAATCGCGACTCGATTGCTGCGGCCTATGCGACCTTGCTGGCGCAAGGCACCGACATCGGTGGCGCGCTGCGTATCACCCGCCAGCTGGTGCTGGAGCGCCTGCTGCGCATGGACTGCGACGAGGGGGTGTCATGGGACCGCATTGCCCAGGTCATGACCGAGTTGGCCGAGTTCTCCCTGAACCTGGCCTGCGTTCACGTGCAACAAGCGTTGGATGCGGTGCATGGCGCTCCCATCGGCACGTCGGGGGCCCGTGCGCAGCTGTGGATCATCGGCATGGGCAAGCTGGGCGCGCGCGAGCTCAATGTCTCCAGCGACATCGACCTTATCTACGTGTACGACGAAGATGGCGAGACCGTCGGCAGCGCCGAGGGCCGAGGGCGCATTTCGAACCAGGAGTACTTTGCCAAGGCGGTGCGCTCGATCTACGGCCTGATCGGCGACACCACGGAGCACGGTTTTGTGTTCCGGGTGGACCTGGCGCTTCGTCCCAACGGCAATTCCGGGCCGCCTGCGGTGTCGCTGGATGCGCTGGAAGAGTACCTGCACGTCCAGGGGCGCGAATGGGAGCGTTTCGCCTGGCTCAAGAGCCGCATCGTCGCGCCGGTCTCGGCCGTGGCCAACGGCTCGGCCCTGGCCCTGCGTGCCGTGGTGCTGCCATTTGTGTTTCGGCGTTACCTCGACTACAGCGTCTTTGAGGCCCTGCGCGCCCTGCACAGCCGGGTGCGCGAGCACGCCGCGCGGCGTAGCGCGGGCCGCCCCGAGCGGGCCAATGACGTCAAGCTGTCACGCGGCGGCATCCGCGAGATCGAGTTCATTGTGCAACTGCTGCAAGTCGTACGCGGCGGGCAGTTTCCAGAGTTGCGCACCCGCGCCACCCTGAGCGCCTTGCCACGGCTGTCCAAGGCGGGCCTGATGCCCCAGGCCAGCGCCGACGCGCTGGCGCAGGCCTATGTATTCCTGCGCCGGGTTGAGCACCGCATTCAGTACCTGGACGACCTGCAGACCCACATCTTGCCGACCAGCGACGAGGACTTGAACTGGATTGCGCGCACCATGGGGTACGCCAATTCATGCCCGTTCTTGAGTCAGCTCGACGAACACCGCGAACTGGTGGCGCAGGAATTTGACCGTTTGCTGGGTGGACCCGCGGAGCGGGAATGCACGTCCTGTGGCACTGCCAACGGCGCCGCGAGCGACCTGGACGATCTGGTGCCGCAGCTCACCGGGGCATTTGCGCAGCGGATCGTGGACTGGCGCACCCACCCCCGTGTGCTGGCCCTGCGCGACGAATCGCGCGCCCGACTGACCAAGTTGATCGCCCGCACCGCCCAATGGTTGCGTGAGGACCAGGCCACCGAAGAGGCGGCCGTGCGGCTGACCGACTGGATCGAGCCTTTGCTGCGGCGCGAGAGCTACCTGGCCCTGCTGCTGGAGCGTCCCAACGTGCACGCGCGGCTGTTGCGACTGCTGGGTGCCGCGCGCTGGCCGGCCCGCTACCTGATGCTGCATCCCGGAGTTATCGACGAACTGGCCAGCCCCGATATGCTGAGCGAGCGCTTCGACGCGACCGAGTTTGAACACGACCTGACGCAGCGCCGTAGCGCTTTGCAATCGACCGGGGAAGACGACGACGAGGCCTTGCTCAACCTGTTGCGCCGGGCTCACCACGCCGAGGTCTTCAGAACCCTGACCCGCGACGTCGAAGGTGCCCTGACGGTGGAGCAGGTGGCCGATGACCTGAGTGCTCTGGCGGAATCGATTCTGCGCACCACCACCCAATGGTGCTGGGAACGCCAGCGCAACCGGCACCGCGAAGACCATCAATTTGCGGTGATTGCCTATGGCAAGTTGGGGGGTAAGGAGCTGGGTTACGGCAGCGATCTGGACATCGTGTTTGTCTATGAAGATGCTGACGAACGCGCCGGCGAGGTCTATGCCAACCTGGTGCGCAAACTGATCAACTGGCTGACCGTCAAAACTGGCGAAGGCGATCTGTACGAGATCGACACCGCGCTGCGACCCAACGGCAGCTCCGGCCTACTGGTCACCAGCTTTGACGCGTATGCCAACTACCAGACCCAGCGCGGCAGCAACACCGCATGGACCTGGGAACACCAGGCCATGACGCGTGCCCGTTGCGTGCTTGGTCATGCGTCCCTGCGCCAACGATTTGACGGCATCCGCAAGGCGGTGATCACCGCGCCGCGCGACCCCGCCGGATTGCGGCACGAGATCATGGCGATGCGCGACAAGGTGCGCCAGGCGCACCCGTCGCGCGGCACCAGCTTCGACCTCAAGCACAGTGCGGGCGGCATGATCGATGCGGAGTTTGCGGCTCAGTTCCTGGTGCTATCGCAATCCGGCAACCATGCCGAGTTGGTCGACAACGTTGGCAACATCGCCTTGCTGGAACGGGCCGAGGCCGCCGCACTGCTGCCGCCGGGCGTCGGTCATGCCGCCGCTGACGCCTATCGGCAAATGCGACGGTGGCAGCACCGCGCTCGGCTCAATGAAGAACCAGCCCAGGTCAAACTCGATGAACTGCAGGCTGAGCGTGCGGCGGTGCTGGCGCTGTGGCAATCGGTGTTTGGTAAACAATTGGCCTGAGCGCACCGCCCGACCCGGCCACGATCACGCTCAGGTCCGGTCCCTGGTTTCCACGCCCGCGCGGATGCGATGCACCAGCCGCGTGGTGGAGTAACCATCGACAAACGGCAGCGCCAGCGCGCGCCCGCCATAGGCTTGCACCACGCGTGTCTCGGGCAGGCTCTGCATGTCATAGTCGCCACCCTTGACCAGAATGTCCGGCCGGAGGCTGGCAATCAGTTCGGTCGGCGTGTCCTCATCGAACCAGGTCACGAGGTCAACCGACTGCAGCGCCGCGATCACGATGGCACGGTCTTCCTCACCATTGAGAGGCCGGTCGGGGCCCTTGCCCAGTCGCCGCGCCGAGGCGTCGGTGTTGAGGGCCACCACCAGGCTGGCACCCAATTGGCGTGCCTGGGCCAGGTACATCACATGCCCTCGGTGGAGTACATCGAAAACACCGTTGGTGAATACCAGCGGTCTGGGCAAACGCAGGACCTGTGCGACCAGGGCAGAGCGCGACTGAATCTTGCCCAGGAAGGACGGGTGCGGTGCGGGGTTCGTCATGAAGCGGATGCTATCAGCCCCTGCGCGGGACGGTCGGAGTCGTGTTGGACGGGATCAGCACGCACGAAGAAGTACTCAAGATGATGTCCACGCTGTCGATCTCTATGGGCATAATCCCACCACACATGAACCTCGTCACGATCAACATCGATTCCATCCGTGTTGGCCAGCCACTTCCGTTCACCCTGCGGGGAGAGGACGGAACCTTGTTGGCACACAAAGGCTTCGTCGTGGCGACCAAGGAATCGCTCAAAGTCGCCAGCGGCGGGCGTACGCAATTGTTCATTGATGTCGACGAGTCAGATGACTTTCGTCGCGCCTACGTCGGCAAACTGTATGACCTCGTGCGGGAGGACCGGGCCCTGGGACAGATTGCCGAGGCGCAGATCGCCACCAAGGACCTCGGCGCCAACCGCAACGACGCCACCGAAGACATTGCCGATTGGCTCGACCTGCAGATTCAGGCCAATGCCATGTTACGCGACACCCATGCCGAGACGTTTCAGGCCAAACTCGCCAAGTTGCAGCGCCAGTTGACCCGTCACCTGCAAGGCAATCCGGACGGCACCCTGTTCGCCCTGATTCACCTCTCGGCCAGCGAGGTCAAGCTCTACAGTGCCACGCACGCCATGCTGGTCAGCGTGATGTGCAGCATGGCGGCACGCGAAGTGCTCAAGTGGTCGGCCGAGCAGCAGGCTACCGTGGGCAGCGCCGCACTGACCATGAATATCGGCATGACCGAGCTGCAGGACCGACTGGCCATGCAGAAGCAAGCCCCCAGCCCGGAGCAACGGCGCCAGATTGACCTGCACCCGGCCCTGTCGGTCACCGGCCTGCAAAAACGCGGCATCACGCAGGCCAGTTGGCTAGAGGCAGTAGCCCACCACCATGACAGAAGCCCCGGAGCGCTGGATTCGCGACCAGAGGGCCTGCGCATGGCCCGGTTGATTCAGCGCGCCGACATGTTTGCGGCGCGCCTGGCGCCTCGTGCCTCGCGCCTTCCCGAACCGCCGGCCGCTGCCATGCAGGCCTGCTACTTTGATGAGAACCGTCAGATTGATGCGGCCGGGGCGGCGCTGATCAAGACCGTGGGCATCTATTCACCCGGATCACTGGTGCGCCTGGCCACCAACGAGATTGCCGTGGTGACGCAGCGCGGCTCCAACACCACCACACCCAAAGTTGCCGTGCTGATCAACCGCAGTGGCATGCCAACCGGCGAGCTGATCGTGCGCGACACCAGTTTGGGCGACTACAAGATTGTCGCCAGCGTGCCGCATCGCGAGGTGAAGGTGCAGATCAGCCTGGAACGGCTGTTGCCGCTGACCAAAGTCGCGGCATCGGATCGTCCCTGGGACTAACTCGGCGTTGTGTCGGCGAAGCTGGGACGCTGCGCCAGCTTGTCCTGAAGCTTGAGCAAATTGGGGTAGCCAGCACGCCAATCGATCTGAGGGAAGCGGAAGTCCAGATAACCCAGCGCGCAACCAACGCCCACGTCGGCCAGGCTGAAGTGAATGCCCGCGCAAAACGGTTTGTCCCCGAGCCCCTGGCTCATCGCCTTGAGGCCCGCGTCCACCTTGCCTAACTGGCGATCGATCCAGACCTGACTGCGCTGCGCCTTGCTGCGACCGGCCCAGGTGGCCTCAAGCCGCGCCAGAATCGCAGCGTCCAGCACACCGTCGGCCAGGGCTTCCCAGGTTTTGACTTCAGCGCGTTCACGGCCAACCGACGGAATCAGCTTGCCCACGGGAGACAGGGTATCGAGGTACTCCACGATCACGCGGGAATCAAACAAGGCCTCGGCACCCTCCATGATCAGGCACGGGACCTTGCCCAGCGGATTGGATTCGATGATCTGTGTATCGGCCGACCAGACATCCTCCAAAACGAAGTCATAGTCGAGTTTCTTCTCGGCCATTACGACGCGCACTTTGCGTACATAGGGGCTGGAGCTGGATCCGATTAGTTTCATGGGTAATCTACTGTTGCAGGAGCGTCGATTCTATCCATTGGGGTTTACACGCACGTATTGCCGTGCCACGGATGGCGCGCAACCTACAATTGCGGCATGACTTTTTCCACCATTTCAGCGCTCTCTCCTCTGGATGGGCGTTACGCCGCCAAGCTTAGCAAACTGCGTCCCATCATGAGCGAGCAAGGCTATATGCACCGTCGCGTGCAGGTCGAAATAGCCTGGTTCATCGCTCTAAGTGACTGCGGGTTCACCGAATTCAAGCCACTCTCTCCCGGAGCACGCACTTACTTGCTGGGTCTGGTCAAACAGTTTTCCGAGGCCGATGGCGAAGCCATCAAGGCGATCGAAAAGACCACCAACCACGACGTCAAGGCGGTGGAGTACTGGCTGAAGTCCAAGTTTGAGGCCCGCCCCGAGTTGCTTGCCACAGGGGAATTCGTCCACTTCGGCTGCACCAGTGAAGACATCAACAACAGCAGCCATGCGTTGCAGCTCAAAGCCGGGCGCGAGCAGGTCCTGTTGCCGGCGCTGGATGCAGTGGTCGTCAAGCTGCGCGAAATGGCGCATGCATTCGCCGATGTCGCCATGCTCAGCCGCACCCACGGCCAGACCGCTAGTCCGACGACGGTCGGCAAGGAAGTTGCCAACGTCGTGGTCAGGCTGGTTGCCGCCCGCGACCGCATCGCCAGCGTCAAGCTGTTGGCCAAGATGAATGGCGCCGTGGGCAACTACAACGCGCACCTATCGGCCTGGCCCGAGTACGACTGGGAGGCGTTTAGCCGGCGTGTCGTTGAAAACCCCGAGCCGCTCGGGCTTGGCCTGACGTTCCAGCCCTACAGCATCCAGATCGAGCCACACGACTACATGGCCGAAATGTTTGACGCGGTGGCACGCACCAACACCATCCTGGTGGACTGGTCGCGCGATGTGTGGGGCTACGTATCGCTGGGCTATTTCAAACAGAAGCTGCGCGCCGGCGAGGTCGGCTCCAGCACCATGCCGCACAAGGTCAACCCGATCGATTTCGAGAACGCCGAGGGCAACCTCGGTCTGTCCAACGCCCTGTTGCGCCACATGAGCGAGAAGCTGCCGATCAGCCGCTGGCAACGCGACCTGACCGACTCCACGGTGCTGCGCAACATGGGCGTGGCGCTGGGTTATGCCGTGCTGGCCTACCAGTCCCTGCTCACGGGTCTGGGCAAGCTCGAACTCAATGAGACCGCGGTGGCCAAGGACCTGGACCAGGCCTGGGAGGTGTTGGCCGAGCCGGTGCAAACCGTGATGCGCCGCTATGGCTTGCCCCAACCCTACGAACAGTTGAAGGACTTCACCCGCGGCGAGCCAATGACACGCGAGCTGATGCAGGGCTTCATTGCCAAGCTGGCAATCCCGGATGCCGACAAACAGCGCCTGCTCGCCATGACCCCGGGCAGCTATGTCGGGTCGGCGGCGCAACTGGCGCGGCGCGTCTAGGCGCGGCAAGCCCATGAGCACCCACTTCGACTACATCATCATCGGCGCGGGCACTGCCGGTTGCCTGCTGGCCAACCGCCTCTCGGGCGACGCGACCAAGCGGGTGCTGCTGATCGAAGCCGGGCGTAAGGACGACTACCACTGGATTCACATCCCGGTTGGTTACCTCTATTGCATTGGCAACCCGCGCACCGATTGGCTCTACAACACCGAGCCTGAAGCGGGGCTGAATGGGCGCAGCCTGCGTTACCCGCGCGGCAAGACACTGGGTGGCTGCTCCAGCATCAACGGCATGATCTACATGCGGGGCCAGGCGCGCGACTACGACCAATGGGCGCAGCTCACGGCCGACCCCAGTTGGAGTTGGGAAAGCACGCTGCCCTATTTCCTGCTGCACGAACACCACCACCTGGGCGCCAACGCCTGGCACGGCGCGCGCGGCGTTGCGCCCGAACTGATGCGTGACGACAGCACGCCCTATCGCAAGGGTCTACGCCACCACAACGCTGGCGGCGAGTGGCGCGTCGACAAACAACGCCTGCGCTGGGACGTGCTGGACGCCTTCGCGCAAGCGGCCCAGCAGGCCGGCATTCCGGCCAGCACCGACTTCAATCGCGGTGACAACGAGGGCGTGGGCTACTTTGAGGTGAACCAAAAAGACGGCTGGCGCTGGAACACGGCCAAGGCCTTCCTGCGACCCACCTGCTACGGACGGCCCAACTTCGAGATGTGGACCTCGGCACAGGTCGCGCGGCTGGTGATCAAGCGCCAGGACGACGGCCAGCTGCGTTGTACTGGCGCCCAGGTTTGGGCTGGTGACGAGATGGTCACGGCTGATGCCAGCACCGAAGTGATCCTGTGCGCCGGCAGCATTGGTTCGCCGCAGATCCTGCAGCTCTCGGGCATCGGTCCCGCCCAACTGCTGCAGCAGCATGGCGTGGCCCTGGTGCAGGACACGCCCGGCGTGGGCGCCAACCTGCAGGACCACCTGCAAATACGCTCGGTGTTCAAGGTCCAGGGGGTGAGCACGCTCAACACCCAAGCCCATTCGCTGGTGGGCAAGGCGAAGATTGCGCTGCAGTATGCCTTCAAGCGCAGCGGCCCGATGAGCATGGCGCCCAGCCAGCTCGGTGCGTTCACGCGCAGCGACCCGTCGCAGCCCTACCCCAACATTGAGTTCCACGTTCAACCGCTGAGCCTGGACGCCTTCGGCGAGCCGCTGCACCGGTTCAATGCCTTCACCGCCAGCGTGTGCAACCTGAACCCCACCAGCCGCGGCACGGTGAAAATCCGCAGCAATCGCTTCGAGGATGCACCAGCCATAGCCCCGAACTACCTCAGCACCGACACCGACCGCAAGGTGGCCGCTGACTCACTGCGGGTGGCGCGACAGATCGTGGCCCAACCGGCCCTGGCCAAGTACCAGCCTATGGAATACAAACCGGGCGTGCAATTCCAGAGCGACGCGGACCTGGCCAAGCTTGCCGGCGACATTGCCACCACCATCTTCCATCCGGTCGGGACCACCAAAATGGGCCGCGCCGACGATCCCATGGCCGTGGTGGACGCGCGCTTGCGGGTGCGCGGCGTGGCGGGTTTGCGCGTGGTCGACGCGGGTGTCATGCCGCTGATCACCAGCGGCAACACCAACTCGCCAACGCTGATGATTGCGGAGAAGGCGGCGCAGTGGATTGTTGAAGCGGCTGCCGAAAGAGACAGAGGGTAAATCCCGATGCCCAAGCCAGACCGGGTCTTTAGACTTGCGGCACTCGCGAACCGGACCTGAGGTCCGGGGACCATCGAGAGCCCCTGGAGACAAGTCAAGAGCAATTTCGAACAAGAACCCCGCATCCACGCAGATGCGTTTTCACAAGGCACCAGAGCAGTCTGGTGCCTTTTTTATTGTGCCGCGCATTGGCTTAAACGCCCCCGCGCCAGTCATAGGCAGCTAGCGCCTCGCAGCGTGCGCGGACCACCGCAATGCGAGAATCAACCCATGGAATTGTTTGTGGTCACGCTGGCCTCGCTGCTGGCCGGTTTTGTGGATTCGATCGTTGGTGGTGGCGGCTTGATTCTGGTGCCCGCCCTGTTTGCCACCTTTCCCAACACTCACCCCGCCACCTTGTTTGGCATCAACAAAGGGGCTTCGGTTTGGGGCACCGGCATGGCCACCTGGCAATACAGCCGACGCGTGCAGATGCGCTGGGCAGCCCTGCTGCCAGCGGCGGCTAGCGGCTTTGTCGCGTCCTTCGGTGGCGCTTGGCTGGTGACGGTGATTTCACCCGAATACTTGCGCCGTGCGCTGCCGCTGGTGCTGCTGGCGGTGCTGGCCTATACCCTGGTCAAAAGGGAACTGGGGCGCGAACACACGCCACACTTCACCGGCACGACCGAGGCGGTGTTGGCGTCGTGTATCGGCGCGGTGATTGGCTTCTATGACGGCTTCTTTGGCCCAGGCACGGGCAGCTTTCTGGTGTTCCTGTTCGTTCGGTTGATGGGCTATGACTTTCTCAGCGCCTCGGCCTCGGCCAAGTTAATCAACACCGGCACCAATGTGGCGGCGCTGATCCTGTTCGTCAGCAAAGGACACATCTGGTGGCACTTCGTCCTGGCGATGGCACTGGCCAACGTCGCCGGCAGCCTGATGGGCACGCACCTGGCCCTCAAGCATGGCACCGGCTTCGTGCGCTCGGTGTTCATTGTGGTGGTCAGCGCGCTGATCCTCAAGACCGGCTACGACGCGTATCTTCGCTAGCCCCTTGCCACTGGCGCGACGGCCACCACGCGCCTAACGCACAGGCGGTGCAGCGCTGGCGGCTTGCTCGGGCGCGACGGCGGTGGTCAAGGCGGCGGCCGGTGGCCAGGGCACATCTGCCGCCAAGCGCGGCTTGCCAAGCGGCGCTGCGGCCTGACCCATACGAACGGCGGCCAAGTCCTGCTCGGTGGGGTACTGCCCCATCAACCAATAGTCAAAAACTCGACGCGCGATCGGCGCTGCGTGGGCCGCGCCAAACCCTGCGTTCTCCACGATCACGGCCAACGCGATTTTGGGATCGTCAGCGGGCGCAAACGCAATGTAGAGCGCATGGTCCCTTTGATGCTCCTCCATCTTGCTGGCGTTGTAGCGGTCCTTCTGACCAATGGACACGGCCTGCGCGGTACCGGTCTTTCCACCCGACAGGTAGGGCGCGCCAGCGAAGACCCGTGTTGAAGTCCCCTCTTGCGTCACGCCCACCATGGCGCGACGCACGGTCGCGGCATGTTCTGGGTCAAAGCCCAGATTGGTTGGCGGCGTGGCAACAACAGGCGAAGTCAAGCGTGTCATTGCGTCCTGCGTGGCGATCACCAGATGGGGCCTGTATTGAATGCCGTTGTTGGCCAGCGTGGCGGTGGCGTGGGCGAGCTGCAACATGGTAAAGCTGTTGTAGCCCTGGCCGATGCCCAGTGAAATGGTTTCACCTGCGTACCACTTCTTTTGCTCGGCCTTCTTGTAGTAGTTGCGCTTCCAGGCTTGACTTGGCAACAGGCCTCGCAGCTCGCCGTGGATGTCGATGCCGGTGATTTGTCCAAAGCCCAGCGGCTTCATGAAGTCGTGCATGGCGTCGACGCCGAGCTCATTGGCCAACGAGTAGTAGTAGACGTTGCTGGACTTCACGATGCTGGTGTACATGTCAACCGGTCCCAAACCATGGTCGCCGTGGCTGCGAAACTGATGGCCACCAAACATCCAGGAACCGGCGTCGTTAATGACCGTGGTGGCGGAGCGTTTGCCGGTTTGCAGCGCCGCCATCGCCATAAAAGGCTTGTAGGTTGAGCCCGGCGGGTAGGTGCCGCGCAGTGCACGATTGAGCAGCGGCTTGTCGATGGACTCGTTGAGCGCTTTCCAGCTCTCGACGTCGATGCCGTCAACAAACAGGTTGGGGTCGAACGTCGGTTTGCTGACAAAGGCCAGCACCTCGCCGGTCTTCGGGTCCAGCGCCACCAGCGCGCCGCGGCGCTCGCCAAACATCTGCTCGATCAGATGCTGCAGCTTGATGTCAATCGACAGCACCACGGTGTTGCCGGGCGTCGAGGGGTTGCTGGCAAGCTTGCGCACGGCACGCCCACCGGCGGACGTCTCGACCGAGTCGACCCCGGTCGTGCCATGCAACTGGCTCTCGAAGCTTTGCTCGACCCCGAGTTTGCCGATGTACTCGGTACCCCGGTAATTCGCTTCGTCTTGCGAGTCCTCGATGGCCTCTTTCTCGCTCTGATTGATACGCCCGATGTAGCCAATCACATGGCTGGCCATCTCACCATAAGGGTACTGGCGAAACAAACGTGCCTTGATGTCCACGCCTTGAAACCGGAAGCGTTGCGCGGCAAACCTGGCCACCTCCTCATCCGTCAGCCGCGTGCGGATCGGCAGCGACTCAAAACTCTTGGATTCATCCATCAGCTTCTTGAAGCGGCGCCGATCACGTGGCGCGATGTCAATCACCTGCGACAACTCTTCTATCGTCTGCTCCAGGTTGATCGTCTTGGATGGCGTGATTTCCAGCGTGTAAGCCGAGTAGTTGGTGGCCAATACGATGCCATTGCGATCTTGAATCAGCCCTCGATTGGGAACAATCGGCACCACGGCCGTGCGGTTGCTCTCGGCTTGCTCACTGAGATCCTCGTGGCGCACGATTTGCAGGTAGGCCAGACGGGACGCCAGCAGCAGAAATGCGAACACCACGGCCAGACTGACCACCAGCACGCGCGCCTTGAAACGCGCCAGGTCCGCCTCAACGTTGCGTAGTTCGGTCATGGAGCAGACGATCCAAGGGCCACACCAGTGTCACCCACGCGCTGGCTTCGACGCCACTTCTCACAATGGGCGGTGTGCATCGGGATCGGGTGCGCGGCGTTGCGGCATCAGCAGGATGACGCTCACCACCGGCCACAGCAGTGACTCAATCAGCGGCGCCAGCAGCACTGGCAAACCTGGAAAGGTACCGCCCGCGATCAGGCGAACAAGCACCGCTATGGCGTGCGACGCCAGAAACAGCGGCAGCACCTGAAATGCCTGTGAGGGCACGCTAAACCAGAGCAGGCGCCGATGAATCGCCCCGGCCAAGTAACTCAAAACGGTGTAGGCCAGTGCATGTTGCCCCAACATCGCGCCCTGGTGCACATCCATCAGCAAGCCCATGGCAAAGGCCACGCCCACGCCCACGCGCAGCGGTTGATGCACGGTCCAGAACACCAGCACCAGTGCCAGTACATCAGGGGTCCAGGCAGCACGGCCCCATAGTCCCATGCCCTGAACCATGTTGAGCAGCAAGGCCAAAATCAAACTACCGGAGACGAACCAGCCATTGGCCGGCAGCAGCAGTTGCTGGCCACGTCGCATGATCACTTGCGCCCGCCTTTCTTGCTTGCCGCAGGTGCGGGTTGAACTGGGGCGGGCGGCGCCTGGGTAGCCAGAACCGGCTCCAGCACCACCACATGCAACGCGCCCGAGACCAAGGCCACCGGCAAGCAGGTGATGCGCGCAAACGCCGAATCCACACGGCGCTCCACCTTGTCGACGCGCGCCACCGGCAGACCCGCCGGGTACACCCCATCGACCCCGCTGGTGCTCAGCAGATCACCAACCTGCACATCCGCATTCGCCGCCATGAAGCGCAGCTCCATCGCACCAGCACGGACTTGCGGGTCGCCAAAAGCAACGCCCCGCGCACCGGTTCGGGTATTGAGAACCGGGATCGCCTGCTCTCGATCGGTGATCAGCGTCACCTCACTGACCAGGGGGTAAACGCGCGTGACCTGACCCAGCACGCCGGACTCATCGAGCACCGGCGAGCCAGCCTGAACCTGGTCCACCATGCCGACGTCAATCACTACTTTGCGGGTGTAGGGGTCGGGCGCGTCGTACAACACCTGTGCCGCCCGCGAGGGTGTAGTCAGGCGATCGCGTACGGACAACAGCTTGCGCAACCGGGCGTTCTCAAGCTTCAACTGCTCGACCTGGTTGGCGTTTTGGGATTGCGCCGCCAGCCGCTTGCGCGCGCTGGTCTGCTCACTCTGGGAGGTGTGCAGGTCCTGCAAATAGGCACTCCCCCCCTGAGCCAGCAGGACCGGCCGCATGGCAAACCACTGCACGGGCTGCAACGCTGTGGCCAGCGCCAGCCGCAGTGGTTCGGTCAGTTTCAGACGCGTGTCGGCCACCATCAGGAACAGGGCCAGGACACTAAAGAAGATCAGCTTTGAGCGCGCCGACGGGCCCTGCCTGAAAAAAGGGGGGGGTGTGCCGTCCAGCGTACCCAGTGGCATCGCCGCGTCCCGGCCTTATTCGCTGGTGAAGATGGAGCCCAAACGATCCATCCGCTCCAGCGCGATGCCGCAACCGCGCACGACGCAGGTCAATGGATCTTCCGCCACCAGCACGGGCAAGCCGGTTTCCTCAGCCAACAGCCGGTCCAGATCCCGCAACAAGGCGCCACCACCGGTGAGCATCATGCCGCGATCGGAAATGTCCGCTCCCAGTTCGGGTGGCGTCTGCTCCAGCGCGTTCTTGACAGCCGAGACGATGTTGTTGAGCGGATCGGTCAAGGCTTCCAAAATCTCGTTCGAGGAAATCGTGAAGGCACGCGGCACGCCCTCGGACAGGTTGCGGCCACGCACTTCCATCTCGCGCACTTCACTGCCTGGAAATGCCGAACCAATGTTCTTCTTGATCGCCTCTGCAGTGGGCTCGCCGATCAGCATGCCGTAGTTGCGTCGGATGTAGTTGATGATGGCCTCGTCAAACTTGTCGCCACCCACCCGCACGCTGCCCTTGTAGACCATGCCACCGAGTGAGATGACGCCCACTTCGGTGGTGCCGCCGCCAATGTCCACCACCATCGAGCCACTGGCCTCAGACACCGGCAAGCCCGCGCCGATGGCGGCCGCCATCGGCTCCTCGATCAGATACACGTCACTGGCGCCCGCGCCCAGCGCCGATTCGCGAATGGCACGGCGCTCCACCTGGGTCGATCCACACGGCACACAGATGATGATGCGCGGGCTGGGCCGGAAAATGCTGCGCGGGTGCACCATCTTGATGAACTGCTTGAGCATCTGCTCGGTCACGGTGAAGTCGGCAATCACGCCGTCCTTCATGGGCCGGATCGCCTCGATATTGCCAGGCACTTTGCCCAACATGGCCTTGGCTTCTTTGCCAACCGCCTGGATCGTCTTCTTGCCCTGGGGCCCGCCTTCATGGCGAATCGCCACCACCGACGGCTCATCCAGGACAATGCCCTTGTCACGTACGAAGATCAGCGTGTTGGCGGTACCCAGATCAATGGCCAAGTCAGTTGAAAAGTACTGACGGAATGCTCCGAACATCAAAAATCCTCTCAGACATGGTTGCCACGCGAGTCAACCATCGCCACATTTACAGGTTCAAATGAGGTGTTTAGCGCCAAATCGGGCGATTTTGCGACGCTCACACCAAAGGCGGGATAATACCCCATCCCCTGTGAATAACCCCTCCGGCGACGCCTTTGCGAGGCAGTCTTACATCCGGTTTCCAAACGTCAAACCCCATGTCCCTGACATCCACCGATATTGATCGCATCGCCAAACTCGCGCGACTGGAGCTTCAATCTCATGAAAGTGAGCGCATGCTGTCGCAAATCAATGGTTTCTTCGATATCGTCGAAAAGATGCGTGCCGTCGACACCACCGGCCTGGAGCCCCTCGCGCACCCGATCGCCGCGATTAGGGACATCGCCTTACGCCTGCGCGAGGACGTCGTCACCGAACCCGACCAGCGCGAAGCCAACCAGCGCAGTGCCCCTGCGGTGGAGCACGGTTTGTTCCTGGTTCCCAGGGTGATCGAATGAGCCCCTGCCGAAGCATCCTGAAATGACCCAATCCACGACCGAACTTCACGATCTGACGCTGGCCGAACTCGCAGGCCTGCTGCAGGCACGCAAAGTCTCCGCAGTCGAGACGGCACAGCACTTCCTGTTGCGCGCCGAGACGCATAGCGCGCTGGGTGCCTTTTTGGCCCGAGACCGGGACTGCACCCTGGCGCAGGCGCGCTCGGCCGATCAGCGCCTGGCCCGCGCCGATGCTGCGCACCACCCGCTGCTGGGCGTGCCCCTGGCGCACAAGGACATTTTCGTCACGCGCGACTTTGCCTCCACCGCTGGCTCGCGCATGCTTGCCGGCTATCGGTCACCGTTTGACGCGACGGTGGTCGAGCGGCTCGGCCGCGAAGGCGTGGTGACGCTGGGCAAGCTCAACTGTGACGAGTTCGCGATGGGCTCCTCCAACGAAAACTCGGCCTATGGCCCGGTGCGCAACCCGTGGGACACCGCGCGCACGCCGGGCGGCTCCTCCGGCGGAAGCGCCGCTGCCGTGGCGGCCCGACTCACCCCTGCGGCTACTGGCACCGACACCGGCGGTTCGATTCGCCAACCAGCGGCGTTTTGCGGCGTCACCGGCATCAAACCCACTTATGGCCGTGCCTCGCGTTACGGCATGGTGGCGTTTGCCTCCAGCCTGGATCAGGCCGGCCCAATGGCGCGTACGGCGCAGGATTGCGCCATGCTGCTGTCGGTGATGTGCGGCCCCGATCCGGACCGCGACTCCACCTCGCTGGACACACCGGCCGAGGACTTCACACGCACCCTGTCTGACCCGATCACGGGCTTGCGCATCGGCATACCTGCGGAGTTTTTTGGCGACGGACTGGCCGCCGACGTGCGCACCGCCATTGACACGGCCCTGGCGCAATACCAGGCACTTGGCGCCACGCTGGTGCCGGTCTCCCTGCCGCGCACGGAACTGTCGATTCCGGTCTACTACATCATCGCGCCGGCCGAGGCCTCCAGCAACTTGAGCCGCTTCGATGGCGTGAAGTTTGGTCATCGCGCCGAACACTACTCCGACCTCGCCGACATGTACCGCAAGACCCGCGCGGAAGGGTTTGGTGACGAAGTCAAGCGCCGCATCATGATCGGCACCTATGTGCTCTCACACGGCTACTACGACGCCTACTACCTGCAGGCTCAGAAGATTCGCCGCATGATCGCCGACGACTTTCAGCAGGCGTTCAAGCAATGCGACGTGATCGCCGGTCCAGTCGCCCCAACCGTGGCCTGGAAGCTGGGTGAAAAGAACAACGATCCGGTGGCCAACTACTTGGCCGACATCTTTACCTTGCCGGGCTCGCTAGCCGGTTTGCCTGGCATGAGTATTCCGGTTGGTTTTGGCGCCCACGGCATGCCGGTGGGCATGCAACTGATTGGCAACTACCTACAGGAAGGCCGGCTGCTGAACGTCGCGCATCGCTTTCAGCAAGCCACCGACTGGCACGCACGTGTGCCGAAGGGCTTCTGAGATGAGCGAGACCATGAACACATTTGAAGCACAACAACAGGGCCGCCCAACTGGCCCCCTGGTGCATGGCTATGAGGTCATCATCGGCTTCGAAACGCACGCCCAGTTGTCGACTGCAAGCAAGATCTTCAGCCGCGCCTCCACCGCCTTTGGTGCCGAGCCCAACACCCAGGCCTGCGCCGTGGACCTGGCGCTGCCGGGCACGCTGCCGGTCATGAACAAAGGTGCGGTAGAGCGCGCTATTGAATTTGGCTTGGCTGTCAATTCCCACATTGCCGAGCGCAGCATTTTTGCGCGCAAAAACTACTTCTACCCCGACCTGCCCAAGGGCTACCAGATCAGCCAGTTCGAGATCCCGGTGGTGCAAGGCGGTGCGGTGGAGTTCTTCATGCCCGAGGCGTGGCGCGGGAAAAGAAAGCCGTGCGCCTGGTGCGCGCCCACCTCGAAGAAGACGCTGGCAAGTCGCTGCACGAAGACTTCGTTGGCCAGACCGGCATTGACCTCAACCGCGCCGGCACACCGCTACTGGAAATCGTGACCGAGCCCGACATGCGCTCCAGCGCGGAGGCTGTTGCCTACGCCAAGGAACTGCACAAGATCGTGACCTGGATCGGCATCTGCGACGGCAACATGCAGGAAGGCAGTTTCCGTTGCGACGCCAACGTGTCGGTGCGCAAACCCGGCCAGCCGCTGGGCACGCGGCGTGAGATCAAGAACCTGAACAGTTTCAAGTTCATGCAGCAAGCCATCGACTATGAAGTGCGCTGGCAGATCGAGCAGATCGAAGATGGCCACGCCATTGAGCAAGCCACCGTGTTGTTCAACCCCGACACCGGCGAGACCCGTGCCATGCGCACCAAGGAAGACGCCGCAGACTACCGCTACTTCCCCGACCCGGATCTGCCGCCGCTATACATTTCAGAGCAGTGGATTCAGCAAGTACGAGGGCTGATGGCCGAATTGCCGCGCGTGATGGCGGAGCGCTTTGTGCGCGACTACGGCCTGCCGGAGTACGACGCCACCCAGCTCACGCAAAGCAAGGCTATCGCAGCCTACTTCGAGGCAACGGCCAAGGCCTGTGGGCAGCCCAAGCTAGCTAGCAACTGGATCATGGGGGAAGTATCGAAGTGGTTGAACGCGATTGAAGACACGACGTTCGAGGAGTTCTCCGAGTTCTTCCCAGCACGCAACTTGGCTGCTTTGATAACCCGCATCCATGACAAGACAATTTCAAATGCGGCAGGTAAGACTGTTTTCATTGAGCTGACCAACAGGCCTGGGACGATGGCCGACACGGCACTGGCTCACATTGATCAAATCATTGACGACAACAATCTCACGCAAATGAACGACAGCGGCGCGCTGGAAACGATCGTCGACGAGGTGATCGCCGCGAATGCCAAAAACGTGACCGAATTCAAGGCCGGCAACGAAAAGGCGCTCAACGCCTTGGTCGGTCAGATCATGAAGGCCAGCAAGGGCAAGGCCAATCCGCAGCAGGTCAACGAGTTGCTGCGCGTCAAACTGGGCTGAGCCAGGGTCAGAACCGACCCTGGCGAGCGCCTCAGGGCGTCTTGGGCGCGAGCGTCGGGCGTTGCAGTTGCCAGAGCTGCTTGAGCCGCGCCAGCTCGGCATCAAACCGGTCGTTGACACGCTTGATCTCGGCCTGCTTGTCCAAGAGAAAACGCTGCTGAACCGCCAGGTTTTCAGTGTTCTCGTCAATCTGGCGACGCAACAGTGGCGGCACTTTGCTGGGGTCCTTTTGATAGAACTCCACTTCGCGGTCTATCACGACACGCTCCTCCTGCAGCTCCTTGATCCGGCCGGCCCCCGTGGCAATCACCAGAGTCACCTGCTTCAGGGCCTCGACCCGTTCACGGTCGTGCACATCCTTGTTGGGGTAACGGATCATCAGCGCACGGTCGCGACGCTTTTCCTCGGCCAGCCGGGCGCGCTCTTCCTGTTCAGCTCGTTCCTTGGCTTCGAGTTCCGCGCGCTCGTGCACAGTGAGGACCGGACCGATCTTGCCCTTGACCGTGCCGCTTGGATTGAGCACCTTTTGCTCCCGGTCCGAACACTCGGGGATGGGACGGTCCGAGGTGAGCTTGCGACCCTTGGCATCGACGCAGGTATAGATCGCAACGTCCGGAGCCTGCGCCGACACGGACCCCGCCAGGCCCATTGCCCCGCAGAGCAGGAGCAGGCCAAAACGGGCCGTTGCGGCCGCCGGAAAATCAAACATCTTCGACACCATAGCGCTGGCGATAGGCCTGTACCCGCTCGTGCGCAACAGCCATACCTTGTGATTCATGTTGGCCCAGATACTGCATCAAATCGGACAGTTTCGCAATCGAACAAACCTTCAGACCAAGTTGGCGCTGCACATACTGCAGCGCGCTGTGCGCCACATCCACGCCGTCCTGCGTGGCCTTCTCCTGGCGATCAAGTGCGACCACCATGGCGTAGGGCGTGGCCCCAGCCGCCTCGATGAGGCCGATCGCCTCGCGCGCGGCGGTGCCCGCCGACATCACGTCGTCCACGATCAGCACCCGTCCCTTGAGCGGCGCGCCAACCAGGGTGCCACCCTCGCCGTGGTCCTTGGCTTCCTTGCGGTTGTAGGCAAACGGCAGGTTGTGCCCCAGGCGTGCCAGTTCCACCGCCAAGGCCGCGCCCAAAGGAATGCCCTTGTAGGCCGGGCCAAAAATCATGTCGAACTCGATGCCACTGGCCAGCAGACGCCGCGCATAAAATTGCGCCAGCCGCGACAGCTTGGCACCGTCGTCAAACAACCCGGCGTTAAAGAAATAGGGGCTGATGCGTCCAGCTTTGGTCTTGAATTCACCGAAGCGAAGTACGCCACAATCAACCGAGAACTGGACAAACTCTTGCGCCAGATCATCCGCGCCGCTGTCCTGCTGCGGACGCTTGCCGGTTGATGCAACACCATCTGACATGGGGATATCCTTGTTTAAACTGACCAGCCTGAACCTTAACGGCATCCGCTCCGCCACCAGCAAGGGGCTTGAAGCATGGCTTGCCACACATTCGCCCGATTGTATTTGCGTGCAGGAGGTCAAGGCCCAGGCCGACGACGTGGCGGGCCGCTTTGACCAACTGGCTGGTTTGAAGGGTCATTTTCACTTCGCGCAAAAGAAGGGTTACTCGGGGGTGGGCATCTACACCCGCCACGAGCCCAGCGATGTGCAAGTTGGCTATGGCTCGACCGAGTTCGACGCCGAGGGGCGTTATGTGGAACTGCGCTTTGACACCCCGCAGCGCAAGATGTCGGTCATCAGTGCCTACTTCCCCAGCGGCTCCTCGGGCGAGGAGCGCCAGCAAGCCAAGTTTCGCTTTCTGGAGGAGTTCTACCCCTACCTGGTTACGCTGAAGTCCCAGCGCGAATTTGTCTTGTGCGGTGACGTCAACATCGCGCACCAGGAGATTGACCTGAAGAACTGGAAGGGCAACCGCAAAAACTCCGGCTTTCTGCCCGAGGAGCGGGCCTGGGTGACCAAGTTGCTGGGCGACGTTGGTCTGGTCGACGTCTACCGCCAACTGCAACCCAGCAGCACCGACGCGGCCTACACCTGGTGGAGCAACCGCGGCCAGGCCTACGCCAAGAACGTGGGCTGGAGACTGGACTACCATCTGGCCACACCAGCGGTGGCGGCCTTCGCCCGCACCGAGTCGATCTACAAGGGCGAGCGCTTCTCGGATCACGCGCCGATCACTATTGAGTACGCCCTGTAAGCACGGTTCCCAGCAACTGCAGCCACCGGCCCACCCCTGACCCCTGACCACCCCACCCATGCTGCACTACCTCACTGTTCCCGTCACCGAATTCCAGCAAAACTGCTCGATCCTCTGGTGTGATCAAACCCTCGACGCCGCCGTGATTGATCCCGGTGGCGATCTCGATGTCTTGCTGGCCGAAATCAAAGAGCGTGGCCTGCACCTGACGCAGATTCTGCAGACCCACGCACACATTGACCACGCCGGCGGCACCGGCGAGTTGGCGGACAGCTTCAAGTTGCCGATTGTTGGCCCCCATCCGGCCGACCAGTTCTGGATTGATGGCCTGCCGCAGCAGAGCCAGATGTTTGGTTTTCCTCAAGCCAGAACGTTCACACCGACGCGTTGGCTGCATGACGGCGACACGGTCAAGGTTGGTCACAGCACCTTGAATGTGCGCCACTGCCCCGGCCACACACCGGGGCACGTGGTGTTCCATTCGCCCGAGATCAAACGCGCCTTTGTTGGTGATGTCTTGTTTGCCGGTTCCATCGGGCGCACCGACTTCCCGCAAGGCGACCACGACACATTGATTCGCAGCATCACCCAGCGGCTGTGGCCGATGGGCGACGACACGGTCTTCATCCCCGGCCACGGACCGGAAAGCACGTTCGGGCGCGAGCGCCAGACCAACCCTTACGTTGGCGGAACCTGAGGCATCGCTCTGCGGTGACGCGGCTGGTTACTGCGGCTGGTTGAGCCGTTTCACACCAGCCACGAAGCGCGACAACGTGTCCGACAAGACACCTCGTCCAATGCTGATGTCGATCAGCTGAAAGCGCCCCCGCGTCGCCATGGCGCGCTCCAGTGCGGCCTTCAATTCGGCGCGGGTGTTGACTCGAATGCCGTCGCCGCCCATGCCCGCGGCCATCTCGGCAAAGCCCCAGCGGTCCAGGTCGTTGAAGGACGACTCCGGCTGGAAGGTGCGCAGCATCTCCCAACTGGCGTTGTTGAACAGCAGCACAATTGGGTCCCAGCCGTAGCGGCGGCAATTACCCAGTTCCCAACCGGTCATCTGGAACGCGCCGTCGCCCACCAGAATCAACGGCCGCTCACCCGTGGCGGCCTGCAGCCCAAGCCCGGCCGGAACGCCGTAACCCATGGTGGCGTAGTAGCCCGGTGCCACCAAAGCAGTGTGTTCGATGTCCATGGCGGTGAACAAGCAGTCCCCCACGTCCGACGCAATCGGCAGCTTGCCGTGCTCGGCCATCAAGTCGTTGACGGCGGTGGCGATGTCGGTCGGGGTAATTGGCGCCTCGTCCGCCACCATGTGGCGCGGAAACGGCTCCTGCTTGACGGTGAAAACCTTGCCCGTGGCTTCAACCCGCTGCAGCAAGCGGCCCACCACCGCCGCCAACGGCATGTTGGCATAGGTGTGGTAGCCCATGGTCACCTCGCCATCGAGCACGCGCATGGTCTTGCGCATGTCAATTTTCTTCTCGGACACGGCGAAATTGGTGTCCGACACGATTTCACCCAGCAGCAGCAAACCGTCGGAGTTTTCGACCAGTTGCGTCAACTCAGGCTGGCCGGCCACGCCCAGGTAGGTGCCCATCAGCGGCGCATTGGCATGGGCCAGCAGGCCCCGTCCCATGAAACTGGTGACCACCGGCAGGGCCAGGCGGTTGGCCAGCTCGGCGACCTGCTCTTCCAACCCGAAGCGACGCACCTCGACGCCGGCCATCAACACCGGTGACCCGGCCTCGCGCAGGCGCCGCAGGATACCCGACACGCAGGCGTCCAGCGCGTCCTGGTCCACCTCCTCGGCCGGGGCCGGCTGCACCGGCAGGCAAGCCACCGCCGCCATGTCGCGCGGAATCTCGATGTAGACCGGTCGCGACTGTCGCAGGCAGTTGGCCAGTGCCCGCGCCATGTCGGCCGGTGCGCGAGCGGCATCGTCCAGGCGAACTTGGTCGCAGGTGATCTCCTTGAAGATCTCGAACTGCGAATCCAGCGTCTTGGCCTGGTGGTGCAGTACAAAACCGGAGCGGGACTCCAGCTTGCCCGGTCCACCCGACAACACCACCAGCGGCGCCTTCTCGGCATAGGCCGAAGCCACCGCGTTGACCATGTTCAGTGCACCGGCGCCGTAGGTCACCGCCGCGACCCCCAGCCCACCGCCAATGCGCGCGCAGGCATCGGCCGCAAAGCCCACCCCGGGCTCGTGCGACAGCGTGTACAGCGGCAGAATCTGCGACTGCTCAATGACGCGGAAGTAGGGCAGCGCAAAGTCGCCCGGAATGCCAAATATCTGCCGCGCGCCGTGCGCCTTGAGGGCGTGCAGCAAGGATTCTGTGAGGTTCATGGTAAGCACCAAGTGTTTGAGTGAGGATGACTCAATTATTCGCGCGATACCGCGAATAATTAACGCAATTCACTACTCAAACGGGCTGCATGGCGCAGGATTTCATCGGCCTTTTAGCAAAGGCCGCACCAATATTCAATTCCTGGTCGCCGCCTGGTACAAAGGTAAAACTTTGGGCAGATTCTTTTCGATCTCGGCGATACGCGTGCTGCCCGCCGGATGGGTCGACAGCCATTGGGGCGGCGCGCCCTTGTTGGCCGCCGACATCTTTTGCCACAGGGTCACGCCCGCGCGCGGGTCGTAGCCGGCGCGTGCCGCCAGCTCCATGCCAACAAGATCCGCCTCGGACTCGTCTGACCGGCTGAATTCCAACGTCAGCAGGTTGGCGCCACCACGTGCCAAACCATCGGTCAAGCGGGGGTCAATGCCGAACACGCTGGCCGCGATGGCGCCGCCCAAGCGCGCAGCGCCGTGGGTCACGGCCGTCTTGCCCATGCGTTCCCGAGCATGCTCGCGCAGCGCGTGGGCGATTTCATGGCCCATCACCATCGCCACCTCGTCATCGGTGAGCTTGAGCTGATCCAGGATGCCGCTGTAGAAGACAATCTTGCCACCGGGCATGCAAAACGCGTTGATTTGCTTGCTGCCGATGAGATTGACCTCCCAGCGCCAATCCTTGGCGCGTGGATTCCATTGCATCGCAAACGGAATGATCTTTCGGGCAATGGCACGCAAGCGCTGCACTTGCGGGTGCTCGCCGGGCGCCAGGGCATTCTTCGAGGCCGCCTGTCGCAGCAACTGACCGTACTGCTGGCCAGCCGACTGCTCGATATTCTCAGCCGGTATGAGGTTGGCAAAGGCCGAGTTGCGCCCAACCTCCACACCCTCGCGCGCCAGCACCATCGGCGCAGCCGCCAACGCACCGACCAGACAAACGAGGGCCACAGCGAAGCCGCGACGACCCGTCCGCCATGAAGCCAGCGCGTTACGAAAGTGCATAGTCCAGGTCAAAGTGATGAGAAAGCTGCGCGTATTATTCCCGCATGAGCACAAGTGCACCCGATAGCCCCGAAATCAAGCCCACCTGGGCCGCTACCTTTCGGGTCTATCTGGAACCATCGACCTTGCGCATGCTGACACTTGGCTTCTCGGCCGGGCTGCCGCTGTTGCTGGTGTTGGGCACGCTGAGCTTCTGGCTGCGCGAGGCCGGCATCGACCGCACCACCATTGGCTACCTGAGCTGGGTCGGGCTGGCCTATGGTTTCAAGTGGGTATGGGCACCCCTGGTGGACCGCATGCCACTGCCGCTTCTCACGCGCCTGCTGGGGCGCAGGCGTAGCTGGTTGCTGCTGGCCCAGCTTGCCATTGTGGCGGGCCTGTGCGGCATGGCCTTCAACGACCCGCGCGTGGCCCTGCAACCCATGGTCTGGTGCGCACTGGCGGTGGCCTTTGGCTCGGCCACCCAGGACATTGCGCTGGACGCGTTTCGCATCGAATCAGCCGATACCCAGCGTCAGGCGGCGCTGGCGGCGGCTTACCAGACAGGTTACCGCATGGCCATGATCTGGGCCGGCGCAGGCGTACTGTGGATTGCCGCGCGCGCCGAAGTCGCTCAAGCCGCCAACTACCAGGCCGCAGCTTGGCAAACCGCCTACCTGGTCATGGCCGCCAGCATGAGTGTGGGGGTGGTCACGGTGTTGTTCTCGCGCGAGCCCATGGCACACACCATGCCACTCGCCAAAAACGCCACCGAGTGGCTGCAAGGCGCTTTGATCGACCCGTTTGCCGACTTCCTGCGGCGCTACCAGTGGCAGGCGGGCCTGTTGCTGGCACTGATCGCCACCTACCGCATCAGCGATATCGTCATGGGCATCATGGCCAACCCGTTCTATGTGGACATGGGCTACACGAAAGACGAAGTGGCGGCCGTCACCAAGATCTACGGCGTGATCATGACGCTGGTGGGGGCCTTTGTCGGCGGCGTGCTGTCGCTGCGCGTGGGCGTGATGCGGGTATTGATGTTGGGTGCGATCCTCAGCGCCGCCAGCAACCTGCTTTTTGCCTGGCTGGGCACCCGCGGCCATGACGTGACGGCGCTGATCTTCGTGATCTCGGCGGACAACCTCTCCAGCGGCATCGCCTCGGCCGCCTTCATTGCCTACCTGTCCTCGCTGACCAATGTGGCCTATTCGGCCACGCAGTACGCCATCTTCAGCTCCATGATGACGCTGCTGCCCAAGTTCCTGGCGGGTTACTCTGGCCGCTATGTGGACGCCTTTGGTTATGCCAACTTCTTTACCACCACGGCGCTGCTGGGTCTGCCGGTGTTGCTGCTGGTGTGGCTGGGTTCACGCGTCAAAACACGCCAAGAGGCGCTTTGAGTATCGTCAGTACGCTATCGTTTTTATAGCTCTCTGGGCAAGGTGCGAGCTGAGATTTACCTAACTTTACGACCGCTTCAAGCGCATGAATTCGGACCCACCTAGACTCCCTGCATGAGCCAGCACCTGTTGATGATCGAGGACGACGCCCGCCTGGCCAAAATGGTGGTGGAGTACCTCGGCCAATCCGGCTTTGTGGTCAACCACGCGGGCGACGGGCAGACCGGCCTGGCCGCCCTGCATGCTTCTGGCGCAACGCCGCTACCCGAGTTGGTCATTCTGGACTTGATGCTGCCCGACATGGATGGCCTGGAAGTGTGCCGACGGATTCGGGCGCTGGGTGGGCCGATCGCCCAGGTGCCGGTATTGATGCTCACCGCCAAGGGTGACCCGATGGACCGCATCATCGGCCTGGAACTGGGCGCTGACGACTACCTGCCCAAGCCATTCGAGCCGCGCGAACTGCTGGCGCGTATCCGTGCGGTGCTGCGCCGACGTGTCAGTGGCGGCCCGCAGAGCACCAATCAAATCCGCTTTGGCAGCCTTGAGATCGACCGCGATGCGCGCGCTGTCACGGTCGGCAGCGTGCCCTGTGACCTAACCTCCTACCAGTTCGACCTGTTGGTGGCCCTGGCTGAGCGGGCCGGGCGCGTACTGACCCGCGACCAGATCATGGAAGCCGTGCGGGGGCGCGAACTCGACGCATTCGATCGGTCCATTGACGTCCACATGGGGCGGATTCGCGCCGCCATTGAGGCCGATCCGAAGAATCCCAAGCGCATATTGACCGTGCGCGGGGTTGGCTATGTGTTCGCGCGCCAGCAGGATTGACCATGTTCCTCAACAAGCTGTACGTTCGGATCTGGCTGGCCGTCGTGGTGACGGTCGCGGTGCTGACGCTGCTGGTCGGGTGGCTCGCTCGGGTCACTGCTGATCCGCCGTTTCGACAAGTGGTGGTGCGTGACGACAGCGGCCGTGTCATCGGCCATGGCCGGCCGAGGCCGCACTGGGCAGAAGGTTCCGACCCTATGACCCGGCACCGTCGCGGCGCGGCGCCTGGCGCCATGCAGCGCCCTGCGGGGCCGTCGCCGGATACGCCAGACGATGGTGGCGGACCAGCTGCGCCGGGCGAACCCGGTGCCGTGCGGGCGGGGCCGGAATTCATGGTCCGCATGGACGACGGCCGTACGCTGCACATGCACTTGCCGCGCCCGAATCAGAACGCCTGGAGCCGTCCTCCTTATGGATTTGTCTGGATGCTCACGCTGGTGGCGGTGGCGGTGGCGCTGGGGGCCTACCCGATTGTGCGCAAACTCACACGCCGTCTGGAGCTGCTCCAGGGCGGCGTTGAGCGATGGGGTCAGGGCAATCTGGCCACGCGGGTGGCACTGGAGGGCGATGACGAAGTGGGCTTTCTGGCCAAGCGCTTCAACCTTGCGGCCGAACGGATCGAGACCCTGGTCAAGTCCCACGAATCACTGCTGGCCTCCCAGAAGTCGCTGCTGGCCAATGCCTCGCACGAGCTGCGCTCGCCCCTGGCGCGCATCCGCATGGGACTGGAGTTGATGGGCTCAGCCCCGGCTCCGGTGCTGAAAGAGGAGTTGTCACGCAATATCGCCGAACTGGACCTGCTGATCGACGAGATCCTGCTGGCCAGTCGGCTCGACGCCAGGGAATCGGATCTGGGAACAATTGAGCCGGTCGACCTGGTTGGCCTGGCCGCCGAAGAGTGCGCCCGGCTGGAAACCGATCTGGACGTCCAGGTCGATAGTCTGGGCGCGCCCACCAACGGCGCCCACGAGACGGTGCTGATTGTGCAAGGCGTCTCCAGACTGCTGCGCCGTGCCCTGCGCAACCTGCTGGAAAACGCGCGGCGTCATGCGGCGAGCACGGCCACTCTGCAGCTGCGCCGCGACGGCAACTTTGCTGAGATGCGCGTCTGCGACCTCGGCCCAGGCGTGCCGCAGGCACTGCGAGAGCGCATCTTTGAGCCCTTTTACCGCTTGCCCGGGGCCACCGAGCGGGATGGCGGCGTGGGTCTTGGCCTATCGCTGGTGAAGTCCATCGCCATCCGACACGGCGGCACCGTTCATTGCGAAGACAACCCCGGCGCTGGCGCCTGCTTCGTGCTGCGTTTGCCGATCAGGCCCGCGTAAAGCGCGCTGTGGGCGACGCTTGGCGTGTCACTTCCGCACATAAAAGTTGTGACAAATTTTTGCAATTCAGCCTCCAATATCCCCCAAATGTGGGATGGCCGAAAAGCATGAGGACGATTACAGTTACACCAACTGCTGTCACAGTTCTCAAGTGTTTGAGGAACGTCATTCAATAGACAGCCTCAGTGCCGATCCAACGACGTCCTTTCGGGGACTTTTCAAAGCCACCTCCGGGTGGCTTTTTTTTCAGCTGAGCGCCGACAGCACCCTGGCAGCCTGCACATCCACCAAGCAACGGGTGTGCCCCAAGGGACATGTGCGCTCGAAGCAGGGCGCACAGTCCAAGGCCGGCTGGTAGGCTGGATCGTCCTTGAGCCACAACACCGTGGCGGCCGCGTTCAAGGGCGGCGTGTGCATGGGACTGCTGGAGCCAAAGATGGCCACCTGGCGCACGCCAAAGGCGGCTGCCACGTGCATCAGGCCGGAGTCGTTGCTGACGGTGCTCTTGGCACCGGCGATGGCGCAAAACGCGTGCGCCAGCGAGGTCTTGCCGGCCAGATTCAGGCATTTTCCAGCCTGCACGGCGTTCACCGGCACAACAATCTCCTCGCACAAGGCGAACTCCTTGGCGGAACCCAGCAGCAGCACCGGCAAGTCCAGCTTGCTTGCCAACTCGGCAAAGTGCGCGGCCGGCCAGCGCTTGGCCGGGCCGTACTCGGCACCGGGGGCAAACACATGAAAGGCGCCGCGCCGCAAACCCATGGTCGCCAGCGCCTGCTCAATTTCCAGCGCGTCAAGCTGCAGTTGGGGGCGATCCTGCGCCACATCGGCCTCGCCGCTGAGCGCCGAGTAGAACGCCACCATCGGCGGGCGTTGGCCCTTGGCTGGGTTCTTGAGGCGATGCGTGAGCAAGCCCACCCGCGCCTCGCCCAGGTAGCCGACCCGTTTGGGGATGCTGGCCAGAAAAGGCAGCAGCGCACTCTTGAGTGAATTCGGGCACACGTAGGCCACATCGAACCGGCCCTGCATCTGGCGCGCCAGACTGGTGCGGGCCTTGAACTGCAGGCCGCCGTGGGCAAAAGGGAACTCAATCACCTCGGCCACCTGCGGCATGGCACGGTAGACCGGCGCCACCCAGGGCAAGGCCCCCACCGTGAGCCGCTCGCCTCGGGCGTGCAGGCGGCGCATCAAGGGCTCGGTCATCACCGCGTCCCCAATCCACTGGGGCGCGATGATGAGACTCTCAGTGGTGGGCACCGACGTGCTCGCCGGCCTTAAGCGTGTATTCGGTGCCGCAGTAGGCGCACTTGGCCTGGCCGGTACGCGCCACGTCAAGGAACACCTTGGGGTGGCTGTTCCAGATCTTCATGTCCGCGAGCGGGCTGGGGCAGTACACGCCGCCTTCGCGGTTCAGGTCTTTGGCCAGCAGTTCAATCTTCATCTTGCTCATGGGGGCTCCTGATCAGTTGACGGCCGGGCTTCAGACTTTGCTCAACCAGTGCGCGTACTTCGGATTGCGGCCATTGACGATGTCGAAGAACGCGCTCTGGATCTTCTCAGTGATCGGGCCACGGCTGCCGGCACCAAGCTCAATGCGGTCAAGCTCACGAATGGGCGTGACTTCGGCGGCAGTGCCGGTAAAGAAAGCCTCGTCGCAGATGTAGACCTCGTCACGCGTGATGCGTTTTTGCACCACCTCCAAGCCCAGATCCTTGCAGATATGCAGCACCGTGTTGCGGGTGATGCCGTTCAGCGCACCGGCCGACAGGTCGGGCGTGTAGACCACGCCGCCCTTGACCACAAACAGGTTCTCGCCCGCGCCTTCAGACACAAAACCGCTGGGATCGAGCAGCATGGCCTCGTCATAGCCGTCGTCGGTGGCCTCCATGTTGGCCAGAATCGAGTTGGTGTAGTTGGACACCGCCTTGGCCTGCGTCATGGTGATGTTGACATGGTGCCGCGTGTAGCTCGAAATCTTGACCCGGATGCCGCGTTTCATGCCTTCTTCACCCAGGTAGGCACCCCAGGGCCAGGCGGCAACCATCAGGTGAATCGTGTTGCCCTTGGGGCTGACGCCGAGCTTTTTGTCGCCGATCCAGGTCAAGGGGCGCAGGTAGCCTGATTCGAGCTTGTTTTCGCGAATCACCGCCTTCTGCGCTTCGTTGACTTCCTCCTTGGAGAACGGAATCTTCATGCGCAGGATCTTGGCGCTATTGAACAGCCGCTCGGTGTGCTCCTCCAGGCGGAAGATGGCCGTGCCACCGATGCCCTTGTAGGCACGCACCCCCTCGAACGCACCGCAGCCGTAGTGCAAGGTATGGCTCAGCACGTGAATCTTGGCGTCACGCCAATCCACCATCTGGCCATCCATCCAGATCTTGCCGTCGCGGTCGGACATTGAAGGGGGTACTGGGCTCATGTTGCGTTTCCTGGTGGGTTGCAGAAGCCGCTGATGCAATGCACCAGCCGGACTCGGAAAACTGTGATTTTACGAGGCCGCGGACGGATCGGCAGGCACCCCATCCAACGTGGTAGCCGGCCGCTCCAGCGTCCATCGCTTCAACTTGCCAGCGTGAAACTCGCACTCCACCCACGAGCCGGAGCCGTCGGTCCAGCGGTACAACTCGGGCTGCCTCGCCTTGGGGCTGCGCAGCTCACCCAAGGACCGGGTCAGGGCCACCACATGCAGCAGGGTCACGCCGGGTCGGAGCTTCGCGTTGAGCATGACCGCGCTGTCCACAAATCCGACGGGGCGGTTGGCGGCACGCTTGAGCACCTGCATCATGCGGGTGAAATGCAGCAGCAGCCACATCACCAAGGCGCCGCACGCCACCGCCACACCGGCCCAGCCGTAAGCCCGGTAGGCGGCCACCACCAGCACCACGCTGCCGACCGGAATCAGAATGTTTTGAAATTGCATCGCCGCATTGTGGCAGCGCGTGGCGGCCCGTCACATGGGCCAGCGCACCGTCACCGCCAGACCCCCCAATTGGGCTGAGCGGCGCACTTCAATGCGAGCCTGCGACACCTTGGCAATGCGTCGGATGATCGACCATGACGGTGTTCCACAGCGCCTGCGCAATGACGCGGTGATTGTTTGCGCCGGCGGCCTGCAACCCACGCCTTTGCTGCAGAAGATCGGCATCGAGTTCGAGACCAAATACGGCGTCAGCTGATCGGTCCGCAAAGACTGCCGCCGGACTGGGCCGATCCGCGGCACGCGCCTCAAACCATCGCTTCAGCGCGCGGTGTTCTGCCGGACCAGTCGCGCAGTGACGGGGTTGAAATACACTTCCACGATGCGCCCTTCGCGATCGAATCCATAGATTTCATAGCAGCTGTTGTTGGCGATCTTGAAGGTCTTGATGCGGTAGCCCCGGTGCTGCGCCAACAGCTTCATCTCCTCCTCTGAAAACCATTCCGAGCGCGGTGCCGTGGTGCAGACTTCGGAGGCTTTTTCCCGGCTGATGCCAATCGGTGACGAGGCAGCCCGGGCGGCGCTGGCCGGTACACCGGTCGCAAGGGCTTGTGCCTGCACCGAAGCTGAGGCCAGGCAGGCAAGACCGGCGAGCAGCGCAAATATGAACTTCATGATGACTCCCGGAGATAACAATAGACAGATTCTGGTCGACCGACATTAAGACGTTCTTACGACGGCCGTGCCGACGCTCAGTGCTTCTTCTTGAGTTCGCGTGACTTGTTCTCGCCGCCGTCTCGCTCGCCACGCTTGCGGGGCTCTTCGTCGGCGCTGCGATGGCACTCGACGCAATTGTCGTAGTTGGCGATGCCTTCCTTCTCATGCTCCGCCCGTACATTCTGGAGCGTGTGTTCGTGGCACCCGTAACAGGTATAGCGCCGGTAGTCATCGTTGACGTGACAGGTCACGCACTTCACGTTGTGGTCACGGTCCAGCACAAAGTGCTTTTCATGCTCGAAGGTGGCGGGCTTCCAGGCTTGCGTCTTGTGGCACTGGGCGCAGCCCGCCGTAAGATTTTGATGAAGCTTGTCGGTGGGTTTGACATGGCAGCTTTCGCAACGGTCCTGCACTGCGGTTCGTAGCAAGCCGTGAGAAAACGGTTTGCGACTGCGTTGGGTTAGTTTGGGCCCCTCGTGGTCGCTGTGACAAGCCATGCAATCGCGTTCGATCAAATCCTGGTGGAACGAAGTCTTGAGCTTGCGCTGGGCCAATGGCGCGCCTTTAGTCGTGCGCAAACCGATGTCAGCCACCACATGGCAGTTGATACACCGCTGAATGGAGGCGCCACGCAAAGGCGCGTGACAGGCAAAGCAATCGGTGGCGAGCTCGGCATGCCCGCTGACCAAGGCGCCGGGGCTGACCATGAGATGCGGGTAAATGAAGACCAGCGCCAACAGGGCCGCCAGATTGCCGCAGATGAGGACCAGAAGCCAGCCGCGCTTCACTTCCAACCCCAGAACAGGAAGATGGCGATGATGTGCGCCAGCGCCAGCACGGCAAACACCAGGGTCACCGGCAAGTGCACCGAGCGCCACTGCTTCATCACATCAAAAGTCAGGCTATCGACGTACAGGCGCTCTTCGAGCTCGTCAGCCGACAAACCCTGCTGACGCATGCGCTGGCGCGCCTGCTCCAGTCGTCTTCGTGAGCGATCCAGCAGGTATTTGCCGGTCAAACCGCTACCCACGTCAACCAACATCGCCCAGACCGCCAGCCAACCCAGTATGGCGTTGAAGTGAATTCCCGCGTGCACCAATACCAGCAGCGAACCGAACCAAGCCATGCGCTGGTGCCAGCGCAACAGGACCGCGGGCTGACTAAAGCCCACCAGCCGGCGCTTGCGAAGCGAATAGACGAACGAAAGAAGAATCAGCAAGGTTCCGGGGATGCCCAGGTAGCGGCCGATCCAGACCACATTGAAGACATGCAGAAGGGCATCGAGCAGCAGCGCCAGCACGGCCAGCGCGGCAAACGCCAGCATGAAGGGCAACACCTCACGACGCAGCAACTTGGCTTGCATACGCGTCAGGCCTCCAGCACCAGCGCCGAGCCTGGCTTGCCAACGCACAACAGGCAGCAGCCCGGCGCCACATCATGATCCGGATCTTGGGCATAGTGAACCGAGCCACTGAGCAGCTTGACCTCACAACTGCCGCAGCTTCCCGAGCGGCAGCCGGACTCGACTTCCACCGCGTGCCGTTCAGCCAACTCAAGCAAGTTGGCATCCTGCCCATCCCACACCAGCGTTCGCCCAGCACGCTGAAAACGCACGTCAAACGCGACGGTCGCACGCGAACCGTGCTCAGCGGGCAGCGCCGCGCCCGAACGAACCGTAGCCGGGCCAAAGGCCTCGAAATGGATATCCTGCCGCGGCACACCCCACTGTGCCAGTCCCGCGACGATACTTTCCATCATGGGCGCGGGGCCACAGACATAGAAATGATGCCGCCCATGCGGCAAAGTGCGTCGCAGCAACTCAACATCCACGTGTCCTTGATGCTGGTAGTCGCGCCCCACCACATCACTCGATCCGGGCCGGCTGTACACCACGTTCAGGTGGAAGTTCGGATGCACACGCGCCAGTTCTTCGAGTTGCAGCTTGAACGCTTGCTCACCGCTGTGGCGCACCCCGTAGTAAAGATGGACCGTCCGGCTCGGCTGTTCAGCGAGGCACCAGCGCAACATGCTCGCCATGGGTGTGATGCCGATACCGCCGCCAATCAGCACCGCCGGCACGTCGGGCGCAGCATCGATGTGAAAGTGACCCGACGGCGCCTTGACCTTGAGCACCTGACCGGGTTGAACCTGATCATGCAGATGGTTGGAGGACAGCCCGGCAGGCAACTCGGGCCGATCTGGCGGCGCGATGACTCGCTTGACGGTAATGCGGTAGCCCGTCGGGTCGGGGCGCTCGGAGAGTGAATAGCATCGGGTGATGGCACGTCGTCCGCCAGGTGAACTGCCATCTGCCACCTCCAGCGAAAAGGTCAGGAATTGCCCAGGCTTAAACGGAGGAAGTGGCACGCCATCGAGCGGCGCGAGGTAGAACGAGCACTGGCTGTGCAGGGCATCCTCGTATTCGCGGCGCATGACACGAAACTCACGCCAGCCGGACCAGGCCGAAGCCGACCGGAGTTGCGAATCATCGTCGGCATTCAGTGGTTTGACCATGCTGCGCAGCCGCCAAAACCCGGCACCGATGCCAACCGCCAGCTGTAGCAGCAAAGCGGCGCTGATATAAGCAAGGTTGTAAGGCAGTCACAGAACAGGCAGAAGTGGGATAAAACCGGCAGAACTCGCCGACCAGGTAAATCGGCTTTTTCCATTCTAGGGCTCGCTTCCCTCGGGCGTTTGCGTTTTGTCAACCGTTGGCTGGTGCTGACTGCCCTGGGCGTGGTAAACACGTCCATGCTGCCGCCTTCACGCCGCTGGCGCGCTATCTGGGGTTTACCGCGCTGCCGCTGTCTTTCTTTGGCCTGCTGACGGCATTGTTGATCTCGTACCTGGTGATGGTGGAAGGTGGCAAGCAATGGTTTTACCGACGGCTGATGAGGTCTTGAACGACAGCCAAGGCTTGAGCACGACGCAGGCCAGGCAGCGCCTGCTTGAAGACGGCTCCAACGCCTTGCCGGGCGATCAACGGCGAACCCTGCAGGCGATCATCCGCGAGACCTTGCAGGAACCGATGTTCATGCTGCTGCTGGCGGCAGGTTCGCTCTACCTGGTGCTGGGTGACTTGCAAGAAGGCATTGTTCTGTTCGGCTTGGTGCTGGTCGTGCTGGCTCTGACGCTGTACCAGGAAGGCAAGACCGAGCGGGCGATGGCCGCACTGCGCGACCTCACCAGCCCGCGCGCGCTGGTGCTGCGTGACGGACAGCTTGTCCGCATTGCGGGGAGCGAGGTCGTGCGCGGCGACATTCTGGTGTTGGCAGAGGGCGACCGCATTGCGGCGGACGCGGTGCTGATTTCTGGCACCGATGTGCAGGTTGATGAGTCCCTGCTCACGGGGGAGGCGGTGCCAGTGGGCAAGGTGGTGGGCGTGACGCCCGAGACGCCAACACACACAGCCGCAGCGCGCCCCGGCGGTGACGGTCAGGCAACCTTGTTTTCGGGCACGCTGCTGGTCAAGGGCCACGGCACGGCGCGCGTCACCGCCACTGGCCCCCGCAGCGAGATCGGTCGCATCGGCACTGCACTGGAGACACTGACAGCAGAGCGCTCGCCGCTGAAAACACAGACCGCGCGCTTGGTGAAAGTGCTGGCGGTGATTGCCTTCATCACCAGCCTGCTGCTGGTGGTGGCGTATGGCCTGCTGCGTGGCGATTGGCTGGCGGCGTTGCTGGCCGGCATCGCGCTGGCCATGGCGATGCTGCCGCAGGAGTTCACCGTGGTGTTGACCGTGCTGCCCGCCCTGGGCGCCTGGCGTTTGTCGAAGCAAAACGTCCTGACCCGGCGCATCGCCGCGATTGAGACGTTGGGGGCCACATCGGTGCTGTGCGTGGACAAGACCGGCACGCTCACTGAGAACCGCATGACCGTGGCGGAGCTCTACGCACAGGGCGCCTCCACTGTGCCGGGCGAGCGGCTGAGCATTGACTATGCCGCCGCTCCAGAATTGCCCGAGGCCTTTCACACCCTGGTTGAATTTTCCATTTTGGCCAGCGTGGCCGAGCCTTTTGATCCGATGGAGAAGGCCTTCCACCGGCTGGGCCAGCATTTCTTGAAGGACACCGAACATCTGCACCGCGACTGGACACTGATGCAGGAGTATGGATTGACACCCGAGTTGCGTGCCATGTCGCATGTCTGGAAGGCGGTGGACGGTGAGGCGCATGTGGTGGCCGCCAAGGGAGCGCCGGAGGCGATCGTGGATTTGTGCCACCTGGATACCGACGCGAAGGCGCGCATCGCCGCTGCGGTGGAGGCCATGGCAGCCAAAGGCCTGCGCGTGCTGGGTGTCGCCCAGGCGCGCTTTACCGGCGAGCGCTGGCCTGCCATCGAGCATGATTTCGAGTTCGAATTCATCGGTCTGCTGGGGCTGGAAGATCCCCTGCGTGCCGAAATTCCCGAGGCCATGGCCCAGTGCCGAACGGCTGGCATCCGGGTGATCATGATCACCGGTGACTACCCAGCAACTGCGCTCGCCATTGCCAGTCAGGCGCAACTGGGCGCTGGGGAGATGGATCAGATTCTGACCGGTGATGCGATGGCCGTCATGAGTGACGCCGAGCTGCAGGCGCGCCTGAAAACGGTGAGTGTTTGCGCCCGCATCGCGCCGGAGCAAAAGCTACGCATCGTGCAGGCGCTCAAGGCCAATGGCGAGATTGTGGCCATGACCGGCGATGGGGTCAACGACGCCCCCGCGCTGAAGGCCGCCCACGTGGGGGTGGCCATTGGTGGACGCGGTACCGACGTGGCGCGGGAGGCGTCGTCGCTGGTACTGCTGGACGACAACTTTGCGTCCATTGTGCGGGCCGTGCGCCTGGGTCGGCGCATCTTCGACAATCTGCGCAAGTCCATGTCGTACATCCTGGCGGTGCATGTGCCCATGCGCTGGCGCGGCGCTACTGCCGGTGCTGCTGGGGTGGCCGGTGCTGTTGTTCCCGCTGCATATCGCCTTTCTGGAGTTGGTCATTGATCCGGCGTGCTCCATGGTGTTTGAGAACGAACCATCCGAGTTGGATGTGATGCAACGCGCACCGCGTGACGTGAATACCCCACTGTTTGGCGGCATGACGCTGGTGCTCGCGCTGCTGCAGGGCTTGGGCGTGCTGGTGGTGGTGATGGGTGCCTACGCCTGGGGCACTACCTGGTTGACCGAAACGGCCGCAAGGGCATTTGCCTTCACCACGCTGGTGAGCGCTAACCTGGCGCTGATATTTTCCAACCGCTCGCGCACCGGCTCGCTGTTGGCCTCCTTGCGTGTGCCCAACCGCACCTTATGGATCGTCACCGGCGTCACGCTTGGGGTACTGGGACTGGTGTTGTACCTTCCCTGGTTGACTCGCCTGTTTTTCTTCGCGCCCTTGTCCGCACCTGACTTGCTAACGGCAGCTTCCCTAGGCTTGCTCAGTGTGTTCTGGTTTGAAACGATCAAACTGAGTCGTCGTCTACCGCAGAGGCGGTCGCGTTGAGTTGGCGCGCAGCGTTTCGATTTCGCCCAGCAGTTGCAGCGCCAGCGCCGCACCGGCCGGATTCACGCCAAGATCGCGCTGCAGGCGCGAGGCCACCGCCACATCGCGCAACTGCGCACCGGTAAACCGCCAGTCGTCCGACTGCTGGCCGAGCTCGGGGGCCAGGATACCCTCCTGCACCAGCTCGATGACGAAGCCGACTTCCACCGCACAGGCGCGGCTGACCTCAATCAGGGTGAGCGCCACCGACTGCGCCGTGCTGGTGCCATCCGTCAACGGTTTGACATCCTTGCTGCTCATGTGTTCTCTCCCAGGTTGGCGCGTGGATTGAAAGACTTGAACTGGCTAGCCATGCCACGGTAGAAGGTCTGCGCCGACTCGCTGTCCGCCGGCGGCAAGGCGATGTTGAGAACAAAATAGAAATCACCGGGGGTGGCCGACGGAATGCCGCGCCCCCGCAGGCGCAGCTTGCGTCCCTGCACCGAGCCCGGCGGAATCGTCAATTCAACCAAACCACTGGGCGTGGGCACTTCGATTTTGGCACCCAGCGCGGCCTCCCACGGTGCTACCGGCAGGTCGAGGTAGACATCGTGTTTGTCCACGCGGTAGCGCGCATGGGGTCGAAATTCGACCTCAAGGTACAGGTCACCAGCCGGGCCTTGGCCCACGCCCGGACCGCCCTGCCCAGCCAGGCGGATGCGCTGCCCCGCGCGCACGCCCTTGGGAATGACGAAGTCGATCTGGTGCTCGCGCAGCACCACATGGCCCTGGTCGTCGATCTGCGGCAAGCGCAGGGTGACCCGGCGTTCAGCGCCGTGGTAAGCCTCTTCAAAGTCGATCTGGATACTGGCGTGGTGATCTTCCCCCTGCATGTGAAAGCCAGCACCACGGCTGGGGCGCGCTGGGCCAGCGCCACGGCTAAACAGGGATTCAAAGAAGTCGCTGTGCTCGGCCGCGTCGCGCTCATCGAAGCCGCGCCCGGCGGACTCAAAGCCGTCGTTCCAACCCGGCGGCGGCCGAAACTCCTGTCCGCCTTTCCAATTGGCGCCGAGTTGATCGTAGGCGGCCCGCTTTTCGGGGTCCTTGAGCACCTCGTAGGCCTCGCCGACCTCCTTGAAATGGGCCTCTGCATTGGCTTCCTTGCTGACATCGGGATGGTACTTGCGTGCCAGCTTGCGGTGCGCGCGCTTGATCTCGTCCTGCGTGGCGCTGCGCTCCAGTCCCATCACCTGGTAGTAGTCCTTGAATTCCATCCCGTCCCCCAACAAAGACGTCACTGTACTCTGGCCGACGCTGGCAATCAAACCCCGGCCAGCGCGCAAAGGGGTACAATCGGGCTTCGGTTTAGTTAAACGCCTTAGCAGCGCAGTTTTTCTGGCTTGCCCCACAAGCCCAGCACTCTTAACCTCCGGATTGAACAGTGTGTCCACGGCGCCGCTCACGCGCCAGGGCTGTTGTCTTGTGCCAGGCACCCATGCCGGCCTCCGTTGGCATCGTGTCGTTCAAGACCAGTTCCATGCGTCCCAAGCAGGGACCCACGGAACGCAGAACCGAACACCGGCAGCCTGTTTGCAGGCTGTGTTCTCCTTTAATAGCCGCGCCAGGACCGAGGGTCGTGACGCTTTGTCAATGAATACCATGAACCACAATGTCGCAGTGGGCAAGTACCTTGTCTCACCGCTCACCAAACGACTCGATGACGGCCGCTACGCCGCATCGGTCTCCATCCGGTCAGGACGCGGCAGCGGCATGCATGACCGGGTGATGCGTTTCACGCCGCTTTTTTGCTGCAACACCTCGGCCGCCAGCTACGCCACCGAGCACGGCTTGAGCTGGGTGCACGGCCGTGCCTCCTGAGCAGTTGAAGGCAGCGCGGAAGTTCTGACCTGCAAAACATCGAATTATTTTCTTGAAAACCCAACCGGAGTAGAGGCCATGGCCAAAGAAGAATTGATTGAAATGAGCGGAATGGTCACCGATGTGTTGCCCGATTCGCGCTTTCGCGTCACCTTGGACAACGGCCACCAATTGGTGGCCTACACCGGCGGCAAGATGCGCAAGCACCACATCCGGATTCTGGCCGGCGACAAGGTCACATTGGAACTCTCACCCTACGATCTGAGCAAGGGTCGCATCACCTTCCGCCATATCGCGGGTCGTGGTCCCGGGCCGGCTCAACACTAAGCCATCCACGATCGCATTGGCCTGCCGATCGGCGATTGCGGATTTGCCTCAGGAAGCGACACCTTGGTGAAGGTTTGCCCAGCGCTTTGCGGACCTGCGGCGCATTGATCTTCAACCTGATCCGCTGCGGACTGACCGGCGAACGGATCGCAAATTCGCCTCAGACTGGTGTCACGAAGCAGGTAGTGCCCCAACGGCATGCCATCCGCGTGCATGGCGCTGACCACCATCGGCGTGTTGGCCGCCGCGCCACGCTGTGCCGACACCGCAATCTCACCATTGGCCAGGGCCACGTAAGTTCCGGGCGGATAAAAACTAACCGCAGTGGCCATGCCGAACCAACCCTGCCTGCGCCCCGGTAGCGCTCACCAGCACGGCTTTGGCCGCGCCGAGCGCGGACAGTCCGAGTCGGGTCGCGCGCGCCGCGATTTTGGCGACAAAACCGTCAGCGCAGCGCAGGATGCGGCGGCACTCCAGATTCCTTGAAAGCCCCAGGGTTTCATCCGCTTCATGATGCAGCCCAACCAGATCAAGCCAATCCTCGTTGGCCACGCCAAAGTCGCGTAGCATCAACGCGCCGGCCTGGGCATGGTCCCGAATCACTTGGCGTTGCGCGGTACTGGGAGGGGCACTCTGACGAGCCAGTTTGTCCTGCTCTTTGGCCATGCCAATGTTCATAGTCAAAGCCGACAGGACCAGCACCGGGCGCACAAAATCAGGCACCTGCAGCCGACGTGCGGTCAATTCACACAATACGGCTGCCAATAACGCGTGGGTGGCGCTGTAGCCAAGAGACACCTCGCTCAATGCCTGAAACAGGGTAAACAGGCTGTCGTCCGTATCCGCATCCAACAATTGCATGGCGCGGCGCGCCACCGCATCGATGCGCTCCAGCGGATGCGTGGCTGCCGCACCCTGAGACAGCACTACCGTCAGAACCTCCTGCACATCCAGCCAGTCTCCGTGAATGTCGTGGCTGGCGGCATAGTCCGCGTCGGCAATTGTGTCAGGCATGCTGGCCTTGGCAATTTTCTCACGCTCGCGCCTTCGCGCAGCAAGGTGTAGACCAGACGGTCATAACTGCGCTGCCAGGCCTTGTAGTCGGCCTCGATGGCGCAGGCCTGGTGCGCCCGCAAGGCTTCGCGGTGCTGCTCGGAGCGGATGGCCTGCCCCTTGCGCAGCAGCAGGTTGCCCTTGGAGTCCCACACGTTGACCGGCAAGGGCTTGCCAAACGCAATGCGCTCAATCGGGATCGGCACATAGATCATGTTGCAGACATCACTACAGCGATCGCACCACTTCCATCGCCTGCTCCACCCGCCCCACGGCATGGATGGTCAGGCCCTCGATCGGCTTCTTGGGCGCATTGGCCATCGGCACCACGGCCACGCTAAAGCCCAGCTTGGCCGCTTCCTTCAAGCGCTCCTGGCCACGCGGCGCGGGCCGCACCTCACCCGCCAACCCAACTTCGCCGAACGCCAGAAATCCCTTGGGCAGCGGCTTGCCGCGCAAACTGGAAGTGATCGCCAGCAGCACCGCCAAATCGGCCGCCGGCTCGCTGATGCGCACGCCGCCCACGGCGTTGACAAACACATCCTGGTCCATGCAGGCCACGCCGGCATGGCGGTGCAGCACCGCCAGCAGCATCGCCAGCCGGTCCTTGTCCAAACCCACGCTCAGGCGCCGCGGACTAGGGCCGCCGCTGTCCACCAGCGCCTGGATTTCGACCAGCATCGGGCGGGTGCCTTCCAGCGTGACCATGACACAACTGCCAGGCACCGGCTCGGCATGCTGGCTCAGGAATATGGCGCTCGGGTTGGACACCCCTTTGAGCCCTTTCTCGGTCATGGCAAACACGCCAATCTCGTTGACCGCGCCAAAACGATTCTTGATGGCGCGCACCAGCCGAAAACTGCTGTGCGTATCACCTTCGAAGTACAACACCGTATCGACCATGTGCTCCAGCACGCGCGGCCCGGCCAGCGAGCCATCTTTGGTGACATGGCCCACCAGCACCATGCTGACGCCGCTGGCCTTGGCGGCGCGCGTCAGGTGCGCCGCGCATTCGCGCACCTGCGCCACCGAGCCGGGGGCCGAGGTGAGCTGCTCGGAATAGACCGTCTGGATCGAGTCGATCACGGCGACATCGGGCTTGGTCGCCTCCAGCGTGGCCAGAATCTTGTCGAGTTGAATCTCCGCCAGCACCTTGACCTGAGAATGGCCCAGACCCAGGCGGCGCGAACGCAGGGCAATCTGCGCGCCACTCTCCTCCCCGGTTACGTACAAGGTGCTGCGCCCACTGCGCTGCAGCGAGTCCAGCGCCTGCAGCAGCAGCGTGGACTTGCCGATGCCGGGGTCACCCCCAATCAGCACCACGCCGCCCTCGACCATGCCGCCACCCAGCACGCGGTCCAGCTCTTCATGCCCGGTTGGCGTGCGGTCCAGATCGGTCGCCTCGATATCGCCCAAGGTTGCCACGGTGGCGGTCTTGGCCAGCGAGGCAAAGCGGTTGCGCGCCGGGGCCGCGCTCTCAACCATCGACTCGATCAGGGTGTTCCAGGCGTTGCAGTGCGGGCACTTGCCCAGCCACTTCGGGCTAACGCCACCACACTCGGAACAGCAATAGTTTGTTTTTTCCTTGGCCATGCGACGAATAATACGGGGACAGCGGGTTCTATTGACTGGAGGCATCGATGATTGAACAAGTATTCCCACGCGTATGCATCTACGGCGCTGGCGCCATTGGCGGCTGGATCGGCGCGCGGCTGGCCGCTGCGGGCTGCCGCGTCAGCATGGTGGCCCGCGGCGCCACGCTCGATGCCTTGAGGCAGCATGGCTTGCGCACGCAGCATGGCCACGTGGAGGCCACCGTGACGGTGCAGGCCAGCGCCGACCCTGCCGAGTTGGGCGTGCAAGACCTGGTGGTGATTGCCGTCAAGGCGCCCGCCTTGCTGGACGTGGCGCGGCACGTCGGTCCACTGATCGGCCCGCACACGGTGGTGCTGACAGCCATGAACGGCGTGCCCTGGTGGTTTCTGCAGGGCTTTGGCGGCCGCTTTGAAGGGGCGCGCCTGGACGCGGTCGACGCCAGCGGCGAGATCGGGGCAGCCTTGCCCGCCAGCCGCATCATTGGCTGCGTGGTACATGCCAGTTGCTCGCTCAAATTGCCGGGCTATGTGCACCACCACTTCGGCAACAAGCTGATCATCGGCGCGCCGTCGGGCGTCCAGACCGAGCGCGCTGTGCCAGCTCGCCGCGCTGTTGAGCCGTGCCGGTTTCGAGACGGTCGTCGCCGAGCAGATTCAGCGCGACATCTGGTACAAGTTGTGGGGCAACATGACCATGAACCCGATCAGCGCCCTGACTGGCGCCACCACCGATCTGATTCTGGGTGACGATCTGGTGCGTGCCTTCGTGTCCCGCGTCATGCTGGAGGCCAAGGAGATCGGTGCGCGACTGGGGATTGCGATTGACCAGCAGCCCGAAGACCGTCACGCCGTCACGCTCAAGCTCGGCGCCTTCAAGACTTCGATGCTGCAGGACGTCGAGGCAGGCAAGGCAGTGGAGTTGGACGCCCTGGTGACCGTGGTGAGGGAGTTGGGCGCCTTGACCGGCGTGCCGACCCCCAACACCGATGCCCTGCTTGGCCTGGCACGGTTGCAGGCGCAATCGCGCGGCCTGTATTGAGGTGTTGCCACGCCCAGTGCACACCTGCGCTGCGCGCCGCGTGGCTTGCACGCGTGGCATGCCCGGAGTTCAAGCCTGATACATCTGATACAAAGCACCGCCGCCGCAATACACCGCTGATACACAGGGGGCACACACTCGCACCCTGCGCACCGCTGTGCGGGCAAAGAACTACAGCGGCGTTGGAACCAAAAAGCATACCGGGGCCCAAAACATGGTCCGAGTCTTGATCGTTGATGACGAGCCGACCATTTTGAGCACGGTCGCGGCCATGCTCCGGATGGAGAACTACGCGGTGTCCACCGCCTGCGATGGCCAGGAGGGGCTTGACCGCGCCCGCATCTGCCAGCCGGACCTGATCATCACCGACTTCAACATGCCCAAATTGAATGGTCTGGAACTGCTCAGCGCGGTGCGTCGGGAGCCCGCCATGGCGGCGGTGCCGGTCCTGATGTTGTCAGGCAACAAGGTGGACGCCCATTCAGCCCACCAGGGCAGACCCGAGGCCTATGACTTCCTGGCCAAACCGTTCACCCGTGCGCAATTGCTCGGCATGATGCAGTCCCTGCTGACCCCGGCACACCCCTGATACAAACGATACAGAGCATCCGGCGTTTGATACAGACCTGAAACGCCCGTTCGCCAGAATCGCAGCCATTGCATACGAGAACAGACGCCCTGACGTCGGCGCGCGCGATTCACCTATCTGGGAGATCACACCATGTACCTGCTTGCCAACCTTGTTACCTTCGTGTTTCTGGTCTTGCTGATTCTGGCCATCGCCAGCGCCAGCGCACGCCCACCAACTGCCCATGTGATCAACGCCGGGGCATTGGCCATGCCGTCCACAGCGCGGGCGATCGACCCGCAACTGACTCACGAGGCGGGCGGCTCAGCGCAGGGCCTCGCCCACTCGGCAGACTGGCGCTGACCCGGCAACGCCCACCTGGCGCCGCTTCAAAGCGCCGCCAGCACCGCGCGCAAGGATTGCCATTGCACCGCCAACGCCCGCGCAGCCGCTTCGCTGGCGGCCGCATCGCCCGACTTGGCGGCCTGCTCCAGCACGCGCGCGGCCTGCCCCATGGCCAGGGCGCCGCTTTGGTCACAGGCCCCCTTGATCTTGTGCGCCAACAGGCTGGCGGCCACCAAATCGCCTTGCATCATGGCGTCCTGGATGGCAGCCAAACCCGCGTGGGTACTGGCTGCAAAAGTCTGCAGCACCGCCGCCATCACCGCCGTGTCGCCGTTGAACATATCACCCAGCACAGCGGGATCAAACACGGCGGGCGGGATTGGAGGCATGGTGACGCAAGCAGGGGACGACAGGTTTTTCAGTGTAGCCCGCAGCGCGGCGCCTGGAACGCAAACCGGCTGATTTCAGCGCGATAATTGAAGCCGCCCGGCCTATTGGCCTACAACACACCCATGACCTCTGAGACACCCTACCTGCTGGTGGTGGAAGACGAAGCCACTCAGCGCCAGATCTTGACCGAGTACCTGTCGCGCCAGGGCCTGCGCCTGGCGGCGGTTCCGAATGGCACGCTGATGCGCGAAGCCATACTGGCCGAGCTGCCGCAATTGGTGTTGCTCGACGTCGGCCTGCCCGGCGAGGACGGCTTTGTCCTGGCGCGCTGGCTGCGCGAGCGTCACCCGCAATTGGGCATCATCATGGTTACTGGGGCGACCGATTCGGTTGATCGCATCGTGGGGCTTGAAACGGGGGCCGACGACTACGTCACCAAACCCTATGATCCGCGTGAGCTGCTGGCACGCATCAAGAGTGTGCTGCGCCGGGTGCAGACCCAGGCTCGCAGTCCGGCTGCACCAAACGACACCGAGGCCGAGCCAGCACCCGTGCAGCTTGGCCGCTGCAGCTTCGACCGGCAGCGCCGGGTCCTGCTTGCTGCCGACGGCACGCCGCAACCCCTGACGGCCACTGAGTTTGACCTGCTCGACCTGTTCTGCCAGCACCCCAACCGGCCACTGACGCGCGAATGGCTGCTGGAGACCACCAGTCAGCGCGACTACGACGGCTGCGACCGCAGCATCGACCTGCGCATCACCCGGCTGCGCCGCAAGATCGAACTTGACCCCGACAAGCCGCAAACCCTGCGCACCGTGCGGGGCGTGGGCTACATGTTGGCGCTGGACCGCAACTGATCCATCAAACGGTCAGCCAGACCTGGCCGAACATGTCCACGATGGACACCTGCGCGCGGTGCGCGACAAAGTCTACGCACTCGGACAAGAATTCTGACGCAAACAAATGGTTGCCGCCGTTCAGCGGGAATACATAAAAAGCACTGTCCATGATGAGCTACTCCTGATTCGATATTGGCTGAGCCGGGCCTTGCGAAAGCTGGGAACCGGCTTGGGCGCCGGTTGCGCCCGGTCCCTCTTGGGATGACATCAGTGTGCAAGTTGTCTGTATCAGCGCAATGTCGCCGCGCCCAGGCTGTGTATCGCTTGTATCGCGCGCCCAAAGCGGATCAATGCTGCGGCAACAGCGCCCGCAGGGCAGCAAGCAGCTGCTCCCGGGTGAAAGGCTTGCCCAGGCGGGCATGCCCTTGTGCCAGCGCCTGCGCCAACGCAGGGTCGTCGTCACCCTGGCCCGTGAGCAGCAGCACCCGCACCGCCACCAGCGCCGGGTTGGCGCGAATCGCGCGCAGCAGGGACAGGCCATCAAGGCCGGGCATCTGAATGTCCGAGATCAACAGCTCTGGCGGGCGCTGCAGAACCTGCTGCAGTGCGGCCTGCCCATCGGCCGCCGTCTCGACCTCGTAGCCTTCAAACCTGAGCAAGGTCGAGACCACGTGAAGGATGGTGGCGTCGTCGTCGGCAATCAAGATGCGCGTCATGGAGCTTGTCTTCTGGTGGGTCGGCGCTCAGTCAGGCCGGTGGGGTCAACTCGGCCGTGGCCGCGCCCAGGCGCGGCAGCACCACCGTGAACACGCTGCCTTGGCCCGGCTGACTGGCCACGCTGATGCGCCCGCCGTGCAGGTTCACCGATCGCTTGACGATAGCCAGGCCCAGCCCGGTGCCAGAGATGTTGCCCACGTTGGCGGCCCGGTGGAAACTCTCGAACAGGCGCGGCAGATCGTCCTGCGGGATACCGATGCCCGAGTCGGTGACGGTCAAGGTGAACTCCTGCTCGGCACAATCGACGTCAAGCCGCACCACACTCCCTTGTGGCGAGTACTTGACGGCATTGGAGAGCAGGTTGCCGAAAATGTGGCGCATCAGCGCGTCGTCGAACAGGGCCTCGCAAGCCAGGCCGCGCACCGCCAGCCGCACATCCGCCGCGGGCGCGCCCGCGCTGGTCAGCTCGCGTTGCAAGGCGTCCACGATTTGCCGGCAAATCTTGTCAATCGAGCCAGGCTCGGGTTGGAACTTGGCCCGCTCGGCGTCGTCCTTGCCGATGACCAGCACGTCTTCAAGCATGCGGGTCATGCGCCGGACCGCCACGGACACCGTCTCAAACAGTTCCTCGCGCTCGGCCTCGGGCAATCGGTCGGCGTAAAGCCGCAGCAGTTCCGTGGATGACAGAATGGTCGCCAGCGGCGTGCGAAATTCGTGCGAGGCCATCGACACGAAGCGCGACTTGAGCTGGTTGAGCTCGCGCTGTTTCTCCAGCGACGCGCGAATGTCCTCCTCGGCCCGCTTGCGCTGGGTGATGTCGCGGATGAAGGCGCAAAACTCGTAGCGGTCGACTTCGTCGAGTTGCACACGCGTGATCGCCAGCTCAATGGGAAACTCGTGCCCGTTGCGATGCAGCGCCGAGATCTCGATGCGCCGGTCAATCAAGGTCGAGTGACCGCTGGCCAGGTAGCGTGCCATGCCCGCAACATGGGCGCGCCGGAACTGCTGCGGGATGATGGTGGTCTGTAGCGTCAGCCCCAGCGCCTCCTGGGCCGACCAGCCAAAAAGAATCTGCGCCTGCGCATTCCAGCCCACGATGACGCCGCTGGCATCGACGCGCACCACGGCATCCAGCGCGGTGTCCACGATCGCCTGCAGTTTGCGCTGGCTCAGCGCCAGCTTGGCCACCGTCTCGCGCATCTCCTGCGTGCGCTGCGCGATGCGCGTCTCCAGCTCGGTATTGAGTTCGTGCAGGTCCTGCGCGATGCGCTGGCGCTCGGCAAAGTCCAGCACCAACCGCGCCTGGGTCTGGCGCAGGTCCTGCAACGCCAGGTCGGCACGCCGCTGTGCCGCCTCAGCCGCGCCATAAGCCAGGGCATTGTCCAGCGCAATGGCGCCGTAGGCACACAAGGTGACGAAGATGGAGCGCTCGCGCTCTGCGTAGGCATGCTGGCGCGGCGACTGAATCGTCATCACACCCAGCAATCGCTCGCCCACCATCAGCGGGGCGTACAGCAAACTCAGTGTGGCCAGCGTGCCCGCAATGCGGTTGGGCTCGTCCGCACCGGCGGGCAAGTTGATCACGATCTCGGTGCGTTCACGGGCGCACCGCGCGCACTTGGAAATCGCGCTGTTCAATGCAATCGGGCTGACCGTCAACGGCACGCCCGCTTCGATAAAGAAGACCGGCTCCAACTGGGTTTGACTCACGTCGAGCAGATAGACCGCAAAGGCAGTGGCGTCAAGCAGCTCGTGCACGTGGCGGTACAGCGCCTCGAAGACCGCCTTGGTCTCCCGGCTGGAGGTGATCTCTCGGCCAATGGTGCCCAGTGTCTCCAGTGTGGCCGCGGTCTCGCGCAAGGTGGCACTGAGTTGCTGATGGTGCTGAGTCTCGGCCCGTGCCTGCTCCACTTCTTGGCGTATCTGCAGCGCCAGCGCGCGCTTTTGTGCCGCCAGGCTGCGCGTCTGGTTGCGTGCCTGGGCCGCCAGCTTGGCATGCTCAAAGGCGGCGCGGAAGTCTCCACCATCGGCATGGGCCGACGCGAGCTGATCCAGAAAATCAGGTGAGAGCTGATAGCCCTCCATGGTGGCCGCCACCACACGCGCCTGGTGCAGGTAGTGCAGGCTGGCGCTTGACGCGCCCATGGCTTCAGGCGACGGCAGGATTTGCCGCTGATGGGTCTGCGCCAGAATACACAGCGCCTGCATCTGCCCTTCGGCATGACCCTGCTCGCGTGCCAGAGTCAGTGCCGCCTGCGCACGTTCGCGCGCTTGCGCAAGACGGTCAAGTTGCCGCAGCGCGTTGGCCTGGCCGCACCAAATCTTGATCAACAAGTCGGGCTCGCGGCGCACAGCCACGTGTACTTCGAGTTGCTGGAACGAGGTCAAGGCACCCAGCGAGTCACCCTCATCGAGCGCCAGTTGTGCCATATTGCTGCAGGCCTGCTCGTAATTGCGCGAGCCGGTCTGCGTGGCCATCAGGGTCATGGCCTCGCGCAGATGGGCACGCGACTCGCCATAACGCGCCAGCAGGCGCAGCACATCGCCCATTTGCACCAGGCAAAAGCCAATGCTGGCGGGCCAACCGGTGCCGCGCGCCAGGTCCAGGGCGACGCCGCTCCACTGCATGGCTGCGTCCAGGTCCCCCAGCGTGGCAAACGATTCTGCCGCATTGATCACCGACACCAGCGCCTGGCGCGTCTGGCCACTGGCCAGCGCCTCGTGGTAGGCCTGCAGGTCGTGCTTGATGGCGGCACCAGGATCGTTGGTCAGACCGGCAACGTTGGCCCAGGCCGCTTGCACCCAGGTGGCCACACCGGGCGGGCGCGCTGCGTCGGCGGCAAACACCTCGCGCAACTGCAGGGCCGTGGCAGCCGGATCGCGAAAGGAGGCATTAACGAATTGGCGCGCCAGGACCGCCTGCATGCGCTGGTTGTCAGCGCCCTGTCGGTACTGCACCAAAGCGGCGTGTAGCCCGTGCTCGACTTGCTCACCATCGCCGGCATCGACGCCGATGGACGCCTGCAGCCAGTGCGCGTCGCCCTGGCCAATCACGTCGCCCAGAGCGGCGAACGCAGCCATGGCCGCACGCAGCAGCGTCTGCGCTTGTTCAGTCTGGCCACGCAACAGCGCCAGCTCGGAGCGCAGCAGCGCCAGCCGCGCATGCGGTCGGCCCTGATCCAGATCGGAGGAAGTGCTGGCCAGCGCAAGCAGCGCATCGGCCTCGTCGGCCAGTTCCAGGGACCGCTCACCCGCGCGCTGGCGCAGGTACCAGGCTAGCTTGACCAGCGTCGGCAGCCGAGCGGGGCCGCTCAAGGCTGCCAGTTCGGACGCTAGACGGGTGACATCTTCATCGAGTGCAAAAAGTTCCATGGCGCGTGGCTGGTGCCCAGATCATGGCGATCATAACGAGCCGCTGCCGGTCCCGGTCACGCTGGCTGTCGTGCAAATTCTCAACGCCTCGGGTCGCAAGTCTGCCCCGCTTGCATAGCCGGGAATCAGCGTCGCGCAGCAGCCAGGTGCACTGCGGAGAGGATGCCTTGCCAATTGCGCAGCGGCCATGCCATGGCCAGTTGCACCGGGTCCACGCCCGCGCTGGTCAAACTCGCCCAATTCGGCGGCGAGTCAATCCCAAGCCTGCCAATGCCAGGCCGACCAAGGCGGCTGATTCGGGTTCCGGAACGGCACTGACGGCATCGGCAACCAATAGCACTTTTTCCCACCCCGAGCCAACCCCAACGTTTGCGCCCGAACGATAACCAGCGGACAAGATGTCATGGGTGTGCCAACTCAGGCGATCACGTTCATCCCAACCAGCGATGTCGGCGGTGTCACGTTGGACAACATCGCCTGCGCCGGCAAACCCCCATGAGAAATTGTCATTGAAGTACCACTCGCTACCATTTGCCAGGCGTGACCCGTTCCGACTCAAGCACATCACCGTAGCTTGGGGCCAGTACATCATGGTTGTGGACCGCGACGCATGGCCATCATCAGGCGCCGCTCCGGTCAAGCGTTGACAACCCACGTTGAAAGCCCCAGCCGCTGAGTCAGCTTTGCGGCCACGGCAAGGCGTGGATGTCGATACGGTACACAGCGGCCATGCCGACTCGCCAAGCAGTTCTTGATATTCAAATTTCCTATGTTGTTTTTGGTAGAACCGGGCCCTTCGCCCGCACCCCGTCGCGTCGTCGCGAACTAGCGTGCAGCATCAGCCAGGTGCACCGCCGACGAGTTGCTCTGCCAGTTGCGCAGCGGCTCCACCACGGCCAGTTGCAATGGGTCCACGCCCGTGCTGGCGGGCACCGCCGGGGTGTGGGCAGACGGGGTGTGCTGCAACATGCGGGTAAAGCCCGCCAGCACGGCATCGTACTGGGGCCGGGGGGCGGCCACGCCGTCGCGCAGGGGCACCACCATGGCGGCAATCAGCGGATCGGCTACCTGACCGGCGGGCGCTGCCACGGCACTGGCCGCTGGCGTGTGGCTCAGCATGCGATCAAAACTCTGCGTCAGCGAATCATCGGCGGCATGGGCGCCCAGGCTGACAAACAATACGAGGGCGGCTGACAGTGTGGATTGGCGAATCATGATGGAACTCCTGAATCAAAAAAATGTGGAAAGAAAACCTGCTCCGTGGTCCGGGCCGTCAGTCGATCAGTCTTGCTGTCGTTGCCGCGCCGGTCGGTAAGGCAATGATCGGCTGCCCGCGTATCAGGACGATGTCGTGAGCCGGGAGTTCTGTATCAATTGTTGCGCGGTGGGTCGCGCGGGACCCAGATCGGGCTTGCAGGCCCGGACTAGTAATTCGTTTCATCAATGACATTACATATCAGTTCAAACCGAGGTCGAACTTGTTCCATCGGAAGATGACAGGCGTGGCGTTGAATTCCTCGATGCCCTTGAGGATGCGAGCCTTCAGCTCGTCCACTGATTTGACTCGGATGTGCGGAGGAGGAAGGCGCGCGCCATCTTGGAGGCGCACTCGATCAGATTGAGCCAAGAGCCATGCTTGGGTGTGTGAACGTACTCGAATCGCCCGGGGCGCGTGCCCAGGTAGGCCACGGTCTCCTTGGAAATGTGGGCCGAATGGTTGTCCAGCACGACTCGGATGATGGAGTCTTTCGGGTAGTACTCATCCAGGCGCTTGAGCAGAGCGATGAACTCCACGCTGCGTCATGGTCCGTCCTAACATTGGCAAAAAATGTGACCCGAGTGCAGATCGATTCCGGCCAGGATCGAGACGGTGCCCCGGCGAACATACTCGTAGTCGCCCCCAGCGCCAGCCCCGCCCGGCACCGAGGCAGATCGGGCGCGGTCAAGCCGATTGCCTGAACGCCGGGCTTCTCATCGACGCTGACCGTGTAGATGGGGTTGGGCCGTGCGTCATGGACCGCCCCTTGCCGGTAGAGCGAGACATCCCGATAGACCATCAGAACCTCCTGCATCTTGCGGTCGAACTGCGGATCGCGCTTCTCCAGGTAGTAGCGAATCCTGTGGGGCTTGATCTCGTGTTCGTCCAGGATGCGCCACACGGTGCTTTTGCCCGCATTGGCCAGGCGGGCAAACCCGGCAGCCTCGGCGCGCTCGCCCACGAACCGAGCCAGCGCGGAGATGGTCCACAACTCCGCCGCCAAGCCATGATCCTTGGGCTTGGTGCACGCGATGCTCACCACCCAGGCTTTGGCTTCATCGGTGATCTCGGGCTCGTGAGGGCGGTGGTACTTGTCTTTCAGGCCTGCCAGCACGCCCGCGGCCAGCGCTTTGTCCACGCAGCGATAGATCATCGGGCGACTGAAGCCGAGTTGGCGCTGCAACTCGGTGATCGAGGTGCCGAAGGCGTATCCCAGCAGCACCTTCGCCCGCTCGACTTCGCGCGCGGGCGCGGTCCTCGATGCAGCCAGCTCCTTGAGTGTCGCCGCCTGCGCAGGCGTCAACGCCAGCGCAGCGCGCTCGGATTTCCTTGCCATCGTCACCTCCATCACAAGTTACCAATGAACCGAGGTGATTATCGGTCATTTAGTAACTTAATTGATGGAACGATCTACTAGTCATGCAGGTACTTTATGCTGGCTGGTCTGATGCGGCGCGCCGAACGCGACCTGGTCATGATCTGGCAAAAAATGAATGCCAGCGCTTCGACAACATCATGCCTCATGATCAAGATCAAGACGACCTCCGTCCGCGCGTTGTCCGAAGGTATTAAGGCGACGTTCGCCGCAGCGGAAGAGGGCGGCACGGCCCCCGCACCGCAGGTGTATGACCTGGTGTTGCAAGCCGTAGGCCGCACACCAGACGGCAGGAAGATTGCCGCCGAGAAAGCCGGCGTGGCCGTGACAGACCGTGGCTTCATCAACGTCGACATTCAGATGCGCACCAACGTGCCGCACATCTTCGCCAACGGCGACATCGTGGGCCAGCCCATGCTGGCGCACAAGGCGGTACACGAGGCGCATGTGGCCGCTGAAGTGATTGCCGGTGAAATACAAGGCAACAAAGAGCTGGCCGCCGCTGCCTTCAACGCTCGCGTCATCCCCAGCGTGGCCTACACCGACCCCGAAGTGGCCTGGGTCGGCCTGACCGAAGACTCTGGCCTTGTGCGCAAGGCAGCAAGGTCAAGAAGGGTCTGTTCCCGTGGAATGCGTCAGGGCGCGACGAGGGCGTGACCAAGCTGCTGTTTGTTGACAGTCCGGAGGCGCATGGCAGCTGCACGGATTTGCCACCGGCGAAGAAGTAGCACCGAATAGCTATTCCTTTGCTACCTATTCAGTAGCTGGCCGCGCATATTCCATATAGGGTGCGCGGCTTTTTCATGCTCAATCACTGACTCCATTTATCGTCGGTTGGAGCGGCATTGGAGCCCACCTTGTCCCATGCCGATTGGGCAGCGCCCGCACTGCTTAGTGCCGCACGCTGCTCAAAGAACTTGGCAGTCTCCATGGCACTGATTTTTTCTGCAATGGCCACCACAAAGAACTGGTTCATGGTGGTGTCGTCAGCGGCTGCAATGCGCTTGGCGGCTTGTTTGAGCGATTCGGGTAAGCGTAGGGCGTAACTGCTCATGGCTTGACACTCCTTACAACGGAAAGATTGAATTGTTGAAACGTTTGCTCTGGGTTGAGTACCGGGATGCCAAAAAGTTTGGCTGGGCCAAAGTCCCGCAGGTTGTAAGTCACGATGGCTTGGGCCTGCGCATTTGCGGCAGCCTCCAGCACCATTTCATCGCAAGGGTCTCGCAACTGCGGTCTCCATTGGTAATGCGTGGTGACCGGTTCAATGATTCGCGCCAGTTCATTCAAAATCGCGTCGATGTCGCTGCCCAAAAGCCCGGAGGCCGCCAATTGATCGGGGCGCTTGAGGACGTCCTCGTACTCCAGAAAAAGTGCCGGGCTACAGCACATCGTGCCCTGCCCGGACCGAACGATCTGCATCAATGCGAACGATGGCCCGTACCGGTTGCGCGTGGCAGCCACCAAGATATTGGTATCAATGATAAATTTTGGGATTCTCTTCATATCGTCGGCGATGTGATTTTCCGTGGAATTGGGAAAATGTCAATCAGACTTTTTCTTCAGACTCGCTCTTGCGGTGCACGAGGCGCGTGTGGCAGCAGAAGTGATTGCCGGTGAAATACAAGGCAACAAAGAATTGCCCTGGCCATCGAGATGGGCGCAGACGCGGTGGACATTGGCAAGACCATCCACCCCCACCCCACGCTGGGGGAATCCATTGGCATGGCGGCGGAAGTGGCGCATGGCAGCTGCACGAATTTGCCGCCGGCGAAGAAGTAGCGCCGAATAGCTATTGAATTGCTACTTATTCAGTAGCTGGCCGGGCATATTCCATAAAGGTTTCGCGGCTTTTGCATTTACTTTCTAGCTTTGAGCGGAAGAAGTTCCTGCATCACGGGCAGCGGTTTGAATTCCGGATCTTTGTGCAGCAAAACAGCGCCTTGCTCTGCGGCCCCCGCTTCATCGTCACGCAAGGTCAGCAGGGCCGAAGTATCCAGCAAGGACCTTTTCATTCCCGTGTCATTCCTGTGCCAAGTCTTGTTTGCGAGTGGCAAGCAGACGCTTGGTTGCGCCGCCTGTGCCTTGCCCTCTGAAGGCGTCTATCGGGTTGGAACGCACCGGCACCACGCGGATGCTGCCGTTATCCAGTATCCATTCCAGCCGATCAGCTGGGCCTAGATGCAATTGGTTTCGTATCGCAGCGGGTACAACGGTTTGTCCTCTAGAGGTGATGGTGCTTTGCATGGCGAGTTCACTTGAATTGAATTACTAATATTCCTTATTGGTGAAGCTCAAGACGTCGAGCGGCAGATGCAGAGCACCGCTCCCGGCCGCGTCATTGCCAATGGCCGCGACGTCGGCATGGCAGTGGAGATTGCGCATGGGTCAAAAACTGGCTCGAACGACTATCACAGTTTCCAATGGTTGCCCTGCATGGGCCTGTCACGCACAGGCCACACAGGGCAAAGCATTTGCACAACCTCCATCAGACTCAACCACTCGGCAATCGGGTCGATCCCGGACGCGTTGCCCAGCGTCGGCCCAAAAGGCACACCCGCTTCGCGCACCAGCACCGCACTTACATCGGCACGGTTTAGCGCCGTTTCAGCGTGACCATCGGTGCTATCCGAGAAGTTCATTCAGGAGTTCCGATTGATTGAATAGGGCAAAGTACTCACAGAAAATCCACATCCTCGGTGGCACGCACAACCTGGTGCGCAACCACCGCCAGGCCACCAATCAATGCTGGCTCTGTGCCGTTGCGCGCAAACATCGACAGTGCTTCGCGAATTTGTTCGGCCAGGTTGGACATGTCTGCGGCGTGAAATAGTGGGTGCGGCGATCATAGCGCCCGCTTGTGTTTCGGCGCATCGGTTGGCGACTGGCCCGCTGGCCGACCACGTGTTCCCGCGTTGGGTGAGTCCGCGGGCTTTCAGCGTGCGTTCAGCAGCTCGGGCACGTGCAGCAGGATGAACTCGTTGTCATCGTTGCGGCCAAGCTGGCGACCGCTGGAGTAGGGCAGGTTGTTGTCGTTGGCGACAACGATGTGCTCGGCGTCCACCACGTCCACGTTCTCAATCGTCACAAAGGGAAAGGTAAAGCGGCCGTTCTCGCCGCCGACCTTGGCCACGCCCTTGGGGTCCTGAATGTCCATCAGATCGGTGTAACCGATCTTGCGCATGAAACCGTCGGCATCCACCTCCTTGAGGCTGACTTTGTAGACGCGCTTGAATTTTGCGGGGACGTTTTGGCAGTCCGGGCGCGCCGGGCCGTTGCAGGCGGTGCGCTCCAGGCCTTCACCGTTGTCACGCTCAATGATGAGGCCGGTGTCGGCATCAATCATGTTGAAGTCGCCGATGTTGTTGCCCTTGAGTTCGAGGGCGTACTTCCAGGAGCGACCGGTCCATTCCCCCTTGGCCACGTTGAACTCCAGTACGCGCAGGTACTCGCGGCCGTTCTTGTTTTCCCACTGTTTGCCAGCCTCGTCCCACAGCGGGCCTTCGAGCAGGGGGTAGAGGAACTGGCCATCCTTGGAGGCGGCCATGCCTTCGTAACCGCGCGAGCGGCGCACGGGGGTGCTGAAGGCGCCGGGCGTTGCCGGCGTTGCCACGCTGAAATGGTCGGGTGAGCGGGCCAGCTTGCCGTCAACAAAGGTGTCGAACACGGCCAGCACCTCGCCCTGACGGTCGGTCTTGATCAGGTAGGGGCCGAGCTCGTCGCCGAACCAGACGTGGTCACCGATGAACTGCATGGATTCGATGTCGAAGTCGGCGCCGGTCAGGTAACGCTTGCTGGTGCCTTCGTTGACGATGAGAAAGGGTACCTTCTTCAGTGGATCATGCAGGAACACGGTCTGCAGGCGCTGCACGTTGCCGCTCTTCCAATCGGGTTTGACTTGGTGGAACATCAGCATGGCGTCGGCTGAGTTGGCCTTGCTGCCAAAGCCGTTGTCGGTCAACACCCAGTAGCTGCCGTCCTTCATGGCCTTGATGCCTGAGAAGCCTTGCAACGGCTGGCCGGAGAAGGGCAGGCTGATGCCGGTGGGCTTGGGTGCGTCCTTGGCCGAGAGGTAGGACGCGCCGGCGATCACGCCCAGGCGGTCCTCGCGTCGGCCGTTGGGCGTGGTGTACTTGCCCGCGGTCTGCAGGCTGTTCGGCGCGTCTTTGGGCGCGGGGATGAAGGTGCTCGCCGGCAGGGCGGCGTGGCCGACCAGCGTGGCGGGGAAGGCCGATTGGGCCTGGGCAGCGGATGCCGCCGCAAGGACCAGGAGTGACAGCAGCAAAGGAGTGCGCATGATGGGCTTGGGTTGGTTGAACACGCAAGGCACATGCTAGGCAGTGCATGTGACAACAGAATGAACAGGCGCCTGTCCGACCACACCGATTGGTCGACACCCCGATGTTCAGCTTGCGCCCGTGCTACTGTCGATACGTGGGGTGATGCGCGAGGTGATGCGCCCCTGCGTCAGGATTCGTTCAATCACCGCTTCTATACTGACCCCACCTCAGCAGCACAGGGAGTCGGGTCTTGCCTGAACCACGCGCCATCACGATGGCTGCCTTTATGGCCGCATTGACGCTGGCTGGTCTAGCGGGGTGGCTCGCATCGCATTCACACCATGCAGGCGCCCTGCGCAGGTGGGCGCTTGGCGCGGTGCTCGCGTCGGGCGGGGCGCTGCTCAATGTCTCCCAGGGGCTGGTGAGCGCAGAACTATCGCTTGTGGTTGGCAACCCGCTCATGGTGGTTGGCTTGGGTCTGCTTATCGATGGCAGCCACCGCCTGGCAGGCAACCCTGCCAGGCCCCTTTGGTGGCTGCTGCCTGCGCTGTGCCTGGTGTTCACTTCGTATTGGTGGGGCATGAAGTCTCCCAGCCTGGCCTCGCGGGTGATGGTGTTTTCGCCCATCATCATCTGGCTCATGGGCTGTCTGCTGGCGGCCCTGTGGCCGCTGCGCCGCCGGGGCATCGGTGTGGGGCTGGCATTCGTGGGCATCGCAGCGCTGCTCTTGTCCGTGATGATGCTGGTGCGGGCCCTGTGGGCCTGGCAGGGGCATGTGCAGCCGGTCTATGCCTTTGGCACGCCGTTCAATATGGTTGTCTACCTGGTGGGAGCGATGTCCTTCGTCGCCATCCAGACCGGCCTGCTGCTGGTGCACCAGTTGCTGGTGATCGCAGACCTGCGTCTTGAGGCAGAGCGCGACCCGTTGACCGGACTGCTCAACCGGCACGCGTTGGCCTCGCGCCTTCCCGATGCATTGCAAGGCTGGGCACTGGTGGCAGTGGACATCGACCATTTCAAGCAAATCAACGATACCCATGGCCATGCCGCCGGAGACAAGGTGCTGGCTTTTGTGGGTCAGACGCTGCTGCGTCATCTGCGCGAGGGCGATCTGGCGGTGCGCATGGGAGGTGAAGAGTTCGCCGTGCTGCTGCAGGGTATGCAGAAACCCGATGCGCTCGCGGTGGCAGAGCGCCTGAGAAGCGACCTGCAGCGGCTGGCACCGCAGCGCACCGGCCTGGCCGTCACGGCCAGCCTGGGCCTGGCACTGGCGACGCCGGGGACAGGCTTCCCGGCACTTTGGCGCCAGGCCGATGCCGCGCTCTATGCCGCCAAGTCGGGGGGCCGCAACCGGGTCGAATGCGCGGCCGCACCGGGCGCCACAGCATGACACCCATGGTATGGGCCTACCTGGATCCGCGCGCCATGGGCATCACCCTGTCGCTGTCCGCGGCGCTGCTGGCGCTGGTGCTGCTGCTCACCAACCGCGTGTTGGGCCGCAGGTTGCCGGGCATGCAGCAGGCAGCAATCGGCGTACTGTTGGCATCGGTCGGTTTCACGCTGAACATGCTGCAGGCCTGGCTGACACCCCTGGCGGGGCTGGTGCTGGCCGTGGTGCTGATGGTGGCCGGCGTGGCACTGGTGCTGGGGGGCGTGCGGCTGTTGCGCGCCATGCCTGCACACTGGGGCTGGCTGTTGGCCTGTTGCCTGGCCGGGCTGGCCATCGCGCTGTGGTTTGGCCTGGCCACACCCAACCCGCGTTGGCGCATTGGCCTGCTGTCGCTGCTGCTGGCCTACCTGTCGGTCCTGCTGGCGCGCACGGCGTTGGGCGAGTCGAGCGCCCAGCACCAGGCGGGCATGCGGCTGCTGGCGTTGCTGGGCGTGGTGTTCGCGCTGCTGATGGGGCTGCGCAGCCTGGCTGCGGCCCTGGGCCTGGTGGAGAGTTCGGTCAGTGCCTCGCTGGTGAATTCGTCGTCGGTGCTGGCCGCAGGCATGTCCCTCATCGGTGGGGTGGTGGGCCTGATGCTGGTGATCTCGGGCGATCTCATGGCCCTGGTGGAACACCAGCGCACGCACGATCCGCTGACCGATCTGCTCAACCGCGCGGGTTTGCGGCAGTGGGTCAATCAACAGGCTCCAAACCTTGCACTGGCGCTGGGCATGGTGGACCTGGACCACTTCAAGCAGGTCAACGACACGCACGGCCATGCCCTGGGTGACCAGGCGATTCGGCATCTGGCGCAGTTGCTGCAGGGCTGTGAGTCGCCCACGTGCCGCGCAGCGCGCCTGGGCGGAGAGGAATTTGTCATGGTTGCGATCGGGTCCGACCAGGTGGCCCCACTGCGCCAGACGCTGGAGCAACTGCGCACCCAGTTCCAACAGGGCGGGCCGTTGCCGGGCACGACCCTGAGCGCCGGCGTGGCGCAGGGCCACGTGGGCGGGTTTGAGGCCACGCTGCGCGAGGCCGATGCGGCGCTTTACCGCGCCAAGCAGACTGGGCGCAACCGCGTGGAGGCTGTCCCACTCAGCGCGCCGTGACGGTACAGGCGTTGCTGCACTGCGGCGGTCTGCATGGGGTAACCCACACGATTTCCCATCCTTGGCGTGTATATGATGCAGAACCGATAAACCAATACAAAGTTCCGGGGAGGGCTGCAGGTGATTCGCTGGTTGTACAAGTCCTTGCCGTGCTGCGTCATGGTCAGTGCGCTGCTGTGGATGCAGGTCGGAATCGCTGCGCCGCTGTCCCAACTGCCAGGGGTGCTGCCTCGTTTTGAATCGGTCGGAGTGGGGCACATTCCGCGTGACGTTGTTCCCGCTTTCGTGCAAGACCGCGCCGGGTACCTGTGGATCGCTACCGGCGACGGCTTGGTTCGGTTCGACGGCTACAACTACCGCCCCCAAGAACGCCCGACGCAGGACCCGGCGCTGCGCAATCTTGGCTGGATCCGAACCCTGCTGGCGGCCCGCGATGGCAAAGTGTGGATAGGCACCGAGACTCGGGGCCTAAGCGCCTACGACCCCCAACACGACCTTGTGGCGGACTACGGCGGCAGCACCCGCCCGCAGCCTCGTGATGAGGCCGCCCTGCAGGCCCTGGCGCTGCCCACCATTGTGGCGCTGGCAGAAGATGCGGACGGCCGCATATATGCAGGCAGCTTAGGCGGTGGGGTGGACATCTTCGACCCCCGCAGCGCGCTTTTTTCAAACCAGCGCCACTCGGCTCAACCAGGTGCGCTGCCGGATGACCGTGTGCATGCACTCCTGATCGACCGCGGCCAAACGCTGTGGGTGGGCACCTGGGCCGGTCTGGCGCGAAAGCGCCCCGGCGGCGAACACTTTGAAGTGGTGGGCGCTGCGGTGTTGGCGGGCCACACAGTGCAGACCATCTTTGAAGCCTCGGACGGCCAGATTTGGGTGGGCACACAAAAAGGATTGCTAGCGACGGTGGACCCGCACTCGGGGCAGGCGCGCGTGCATGCGCTGCCCGCCAGCGGCTTGCGCAAGGCCCCGGTAACTCGCATCCTCGAAACCCCGAACCATGCCCTGTGGGTGGCGCGCTCGGGCGGTATACAGATACTGGATGCGCGCCGCGCCACCTTGTTGCAGGAACTGCGCCACGACGTTCGCAGACCCGCCGGTCTGGCCGGCAACGATGTCACCCACATGCTGCTGGACCGTGCGGGGTGGCTTTGGGTGAGCGGCTATGGCCTGGGGCTGCAGCGCCACAACCAGGCCAACAACAGCATTGTTCTGCGCGAACCCGACCTTGATAGCAAGAGCCCGTTCAACCATGCAGACGTTCGTAGCCTGCTGGCGCTGCCCTCGGGCCTGGTGTGGGCGGGCACCCAGTCGGGGGCCGTTGCCATTTTGAACGCCGACCTGCAGTTGCGTCAGGTCGTGGCCCAACTGCCCACACCCGTGGAGGCCATGGTGCAAACCCGCGATGGCAACATGTGGGTCGGCGGGAACGGGCGGCTGTACCAATACAACGCTCAAGGCCGGGCGATGCGCACACTGGCGTACACCGGTGGCAAGACCCGGCGATTGTTTGAAAGCGATGATGGCGGTCTGTGGATCGGCGCCCAGGACGGGGTTTACCGCCTGGCACCCGCTGCCACCCGCATCGAGCGCCAGATCGATGCGCAGTCCGGCCCCAAGGGCGAGGTGCACGCGTTTGCCCAAGCGCCCGATGGCCGCATCTGGATCGGCACCAGCCAAGGGATGTACCGCACGCAGGAAGACCACAAGGGTTTGGAGCATCTGACGCAACAACCGGGTGAAACGCTGGGCAGCGACATCGTGATCGGCTTGCTGTTCGACCGCAAGGGAACGCTGTGGGTGGATACCAGCGTGGGTGGCTTGCATCGGCTGAAAAGTGGCCATGCGGCAACGACCCTGGCCTATACACGCGTGAGTGAACGCCACGGGCAGGTGGGCAAACCGTTTGGCGCCAACCTGATGGAGGACGCACGGGGACGCATTTGGACGCAGATGAATGTCTACGACCCGGACGCAGACCGGCTGATCGAACTTAGCGCGGCCGATGGCGCCAACTTGGGAACCGGCTGGTTTTTTGCCTATGCCCAAACCGCGCAGGGGCGCATGTTGTTTGGCGGCAGCAAAGGCATCTTGGTCGTACAGGGCGACGCATTCGATGAATCCACCTATGCGCCTCCCGTGCAGATCACCGAGTTGCGGGTCAACGGCGAGCGCCAGGGGCTCAAAGCGAACGCCCGCACGCTCCAACTCTCCAGCCAGGTTCGCAGCTTTGGTGTGGAGTTCACCGCGTTGGACTACGCTGCCCCCGCACGCGTGCGCTACGCCTACAAACTCGAAGGATTCGACCCCGACTGGATCCACACGGGCGCAAACCTGCGACTTGCCAGCTACAGCAATCTGCCACCCGGTAGCTACACCTTGCGCATTCGGGCCAGCAACCACAGCGGTGTCTGGAGTCCTATGGAGCAGTCGCAGGCGATTTACATACAAGCCGCGTGGTGGCAAACCACCGGGTTTGCCGTTCTGGTGGTGTTGCTGGCTGCGCTGGCCGTCGCCGCGCTGGTTTACCTGAGAACGCACCAGTTGCAACGACGTCAACATCACTTGGAGACCCAGGTTCTGGAGCGCACCGAGGAGCTCGAAATCATGACCCTGGAGCTCCAGCTGCAACAAGACGCGCTTGAGGAATCAAGCCTGCGCGACCCGCTGACCGGCCTGTACAACCGCAGGTTCCTGACGCAGTGCATGGACTCGGAAATCGCACTTTCGGTGCGGGCCCACGAAGGCAGCCTGGCGTACGGGGAAGAGTTCAATGAATCCCATGACTTGCAGTTCTTCCTGCTTGACATCGACCACTTCAAAAGCATCAACGACACCTACGGTCACATGGAAGGGGACGCGGTGCTGAAGCAGTTTGCGCAGCGGCTATGCGGCGTTTTTCGCGATGGCGATTACTTGGTCCGGTGGGGCGGTGAAGAGTTCTTGTGCGTCGCCCGGCAGTCGCCGCGCCAACACAGTGCCGAACTAGCGCAGCGCGCTTGCGACGCCATGGCCCGCGAGCCATTTACCCTGGAAAACGGAACCTCCATCGGCATTACCTGCTCGGTCGGTTTTGCATGCTTCCCCCTGGTCCCTCGCTGGCCCCTGGGCGTGGGCTGGGTGGAAACGGTCAAGCTTGCTGATGCCGCTATGTACCAGGCAAAGAACGCTGGCAGAAATGGCTGGTGCGGCGTTACGGGTCATACGGCGGTGGGCCCCGAGGAGTTGCAAGCGTGGCTACAGATGCCCGCAGAGCAACTGCTTGCAGGCAACACTGGCGCGGTGTGCGTGAACAGCCGTAGCTACGCAATCGGTTTGACGAATGCGGTGACACCACAGGGGCATTGACCCGGCCGCGCACAAGCTATTTCGGTGTTGCCCTTTTCAGCCGCGGGTCTACTTGGGTAGATTTGTTATCTGCACGCTGGTGATTTTCCAAGCACCTTGGGTACGCACATAGACGTCGATGTAGCGGTAATGTGATGCAAACGCCTGACCGTCATACGTGCCGGTCATGCGGGTTTTGCCGCTCAGCAGTGCCACATCTCCGTACTGGCGCACTTCAAAGTCTTCCACCATGTAGGGATGGATGGTCAGCTTGGGGGACATCAGGCCCGCGACAAAGGAGGCCCTGGTTTGGATGCCGCCATTGCCTGCAATCTGGCGGAAGTCATCGGCCATGTTGCTTTCGATAGCGGCCAGATCCTTGCGCACGATGGCCTGGTCCCAGGCATCGGCCTGGCGCTTGAGTTGCTGGGTGGTGTTGGCGAACCGGCTTGCATCAGCAGCGTTGTCGGTGCTGGCGCAGCCGGCAAGCCAGAAGACCAACAATGCAGTGGCCGAAATGGTCAGATGTGGATAGTGCCTCATGGTATTGTTATGCGTAATGGTTGGTAAGAGGCGCAAGCATAGCGGTTGACTGTGCCGAAACCAGCCATCGCAGTCCCGTCACCGTAGTGGGTACCTGGTGCCCCACGCGGGAGAACTTATCAGCACCGTTTTGGTGTGCTGACACTGAACTCGCCGGAAAATTGCAACGGCGGCTGCGATGCCCGGCGCAGCGCCGGCGCAAGTGAGAAGGGCGCACGGCGGCGTGCAAGCCAACACGGGCGAGCCTGTAATCTGGCGTCCGTCAAAGCGCGACTGAGCCAAGCGGCGGTTCGGTCCAATGCGTAGAAGACCGTGTTCCCCCGCAGGACCAAATTGGCCAGCAGCTTCGCTATTTGAGGAGCGTTGACAGCTCAAACACCAGCGATCACACGTGTTTGCTGGCCCCAGGCATCCGCCATACTTGCCTGATTGCGATTCGGTTTCCTGTCCAGCTTTGGTGTAACAAAGGGGCGCGATTGTCGAAACGGACGGTTTCCTGGTGTTTCAGCGCCCACGCCGTCGATTTGTCGCCAGGCTGGGCGTCGCCGCGCTCGATGTGTATAGACTGCCACGCCATGCCCCAATTCTTCGACTCCCTTAGCGCTGCCCGCCAGGACTTCTTCAAACTTCGCAAGCATCGGCAAGCGCCGGCCTGGGCGATGTGGTTGATGACGGTCTGGGTTTCGCTGTTGTGGGGTCTTGGCCTGATGGCTGGGGCCGCGTTCCTGGCATCGCGCCAGGATTCGTCCGCTTTGAGTTGGGAGCACGCCCTCCCATTCCTGCTCACGACTCTGATGATTGGAGCGGTTTTTCACGTCGTCTACACCGTGATCGAGCGCTTGGCGCCGCAACGCTTCATCGACTGGACCAATGGCGAGCCCGGCGTACTGGTTAGTTTGTTCTTTTCCATCACTTCCATGGCCTGCGTAGCTGCCGGACTTGCGCTGGCCTATCTGCTGCTGGGCAGCTTGCCGGGAATGGGTCGCGTCGACTGGACGCCGCAGCGCACCTGGTTGTCGATTGCGATGACCTCGGTGTTCGTCAGCGTGATCTTCGGCCTGGTGGCGTGGCAGGACTGGCACGAGGAGCAACTCAAACGGCAGAGCAAGGAGGCCGAACTCAAGTTGCTCCAAGCCCAAATCGAGCCGCACTTCCTGTTTAACACCCTGGCCAATGTGCGCAGTCTGATCGATTTCGCCCCGCGGGAGGCGGGTGAGATGCTGGATGCGTTTACTGAGCACCTGCGGGCCAGCTTGACCAGCATGCGCGCCGAGTTGGTGCCGCTGGACGCAGAGCTGGCGCTGGTCGGGCACTACCTGCGCCTGATGCAGTTGCGCATGGGCGAGCGGCTGACCTTCAGCATCGATGCCACCGCCGATGCCCGCGCCGAGCTGGTGCCGCCCTTGCTGCTGCAGCCATTGGTGGAGAATGCCATCCACCACGGTCTGGAATGCAAAGTTAAACCGGGCAGTGTGCAAGTTCTTGCCCGTGTCGAGGCCGGACACCTGCACTTGTGCGTGCAAGATGATGGTGTGGGCTTGGACGCCCCCCAGACGCGCAAGGGTAGTGGCGTGGCGACCCAGAACATTCGCGACAGATTGCGCGGCCGCTATGGCAGCCGTGCCACGTTCAAACTCGAACCCGCATCGCCCGAAGGCACGCGGGCCATCATCGATCTACCCCTGACCCCATGACCCTGCGCGCCCTTATCGCCGACGATGAACCAAATCTGGTACGTCACCTCCAAACCCTGCTGGCCCAGGTTTGGCCCGAGCTGACCTTGCTACCGCCCGCCTTCAATGGGCTGGACGCAGCCGCGCGTATAGCGACCGAGCAGCCTGACTTCGCCTTCCTGGATATCCAGATGCCAGGCTTGACGGGCTTGGAAGTGGCCCAAGGCATCGAGGGTTCAACGCGAGTCGTGTTCGTCACCGCCTACGACGAATACGCCCTGCCTGCCTTCGAGGCCGCGGCGATGGACTACTTGCTCAAGCCACTCGTGCTCGAACGCCTGCAAAGAACCGTCGCGCGCCTGAAGGCGCAGGTCGGCACCAGCGTTGACGCCATGCCCGAGGCGGTGGCCGCGCTGGCCCCGGCACGCCCGGCACAGCCACTGCGCTTCATCCGCGCCAGCAGCGGCGAGATCACGCATCAGGTCGACGTGCAACAGATAGCCTACTTCCACGCCGACGAGAAGTACACCGTGGTGCAGTTGGTGGGTGGTGGCGAGCATCTGATTCGCACGCCCATTGCCGAGCTGTTGGCCCAGCTTGATCCCGACCAGTTCTGGCAAGTGCACCGCGCCACCATCGTCAACCTTGCCCATTTGGCCGGCACGCGCCGTGATGAGGCCTCGCGCCTGTTCGTGCGTTTCAAAGGTCTGCCGCGCGAGCTGCCCGTCAGTCGCGCCTACGTCACGCGCTTCAAGGCGATGTGAGCCGGCGCTGCACGCCCGGCTGCCCTGGCGCACCAGTTTTTGGTCCAGATGCAGCGCCTCATTCCTTCAAGCCAGCCTTGCCCATCTGCCACAGCAAAAAGCTGTAGATGTCGGCCGACATGGCGTTGCGCTGCGTGGCCGTGCTGCCCATGCCGTGGCCGGCCTGCATGTCCAGGCGCAGCAGGATGGGCTTGTGGCTGGTGCTGGCCGCCTGCAGGCGGGCAGCGGCTTTGCCAGCGTGCCAGGCATCGACCCGTGGGTCGTTCATGCCTTGCACGATCAGCACAGCGGGGTAGCCCACGCCATCCTGGATCTGGTGGTAGGTGCTCATCTCCAGCAGGGCCGGAAATTCCTGCGCGTTGCGGTAGCTGCCAAACTCCGAGATGTTGGTGATGCCATTGGCACTGTCCTCGGCCCGCACGGCATCCATCACGCCCACGTCAAAGATGGCCGCCGCAAACAGCTCAGGCGCCGTGGTGACCGAACGGCCCACAAAAATGCCGCCCGCGCTGGTGCCCATCACACCCAGGGTTTTAGGTGAGGCATAACCCTGCGCGATCAGATACCGGGCGCAGGCCACGCCGTCCTTCCAGGTGTTGGGCTTGGTGGCCTTCTTGCCAGCGCGGTACCAGTTTTGCCCATGCACACCACTGCCGCGCACATTGGCCAGGGCGATCACGCCACCGTGCTCAATCCAGGCCAGGCGCCCACCCAGGAACGACGCGGTCTCGGAGAAGCCATACGAACCGTAGGCGTTGAGCAAGGTTGGGTTGTTGCCATCACGGCGCAGCCCCTTTTTGTAGATAAGGGTCATGGGCACCATGGCGCCATCGTGGCTGGGCACTTGCACGTCCACCACCTCCACGTCTGGCAAACCGGCCAGGGGCGGGTTGGTGCGCAAGCCGGTGTCGGTGGAGGCTTGGCCATCCCACTGGTAGACCAGCGGCATCTGCATCCAGCCACTGAAGGTGTACAGCACATCGGTATAGCCATGGCCTGCGTCGTGGGCCACACGCGCGGCGCCCTTGCCCGGCATGGCCAGGGCTTGGCCTTGCGTGTCACCCGCGCCGAAACGGCGCAGCACCACGTCTGTGCCCTGGCGTACCGAGGCAATCAGCGCATCCTTGGTGAGCGAGAAGTCCTCCAGAACACCACCCGGTGGCGCCTGCGCGGCCAGGCGAGCCTTGCTGAGTGCGGGTTGGCGCAGGTCCAGCCGCATGATCTGCTTGCGCGGGGCTTTGGCGTAGGTCATGAAATACAAGTCGTTGCCACGCAGGTCGATTTCGACAATCTTGTCGGCGTAGCCCGAGATGCGGGTCCACCGGAAGTCCTTCTTGCCCAGGTCGGCCACACGGCCCACAAACAAAAACCCCTCGGGCAAGGTTGTATCGGTCGTGCGCGCGATCACCCAGGGACTGTCGGGCGCAAACTGCAGCGCGGCCACATCCAGTCGGCCCAGGCCCAGCTTGCGCGTGACCGTCGGGCCAAACACGGGTATGGCCTGGTCCGCGCTGGCTCCGACGCGCGCCCACAGCACGCGTGAATCCATGTAGGCCTCGGTCTCGGGCTCGCCGGGTTTGCGTTCCTTGAGCTGGTTGAAGGTGAACGACTGGCTATCGGGCAGCCAACTCACCAAGTCCTCATGCACGCGCGCAAAGGCCGCTCCCACGTCCTGTCCGCTGGCAACATTCAGAATGTGAAGCGATGCGTCTTCCGACCCACCCGCTGAGATGCCATAGGCCACGTGACGGCCGTCCCATGAGGGCACGAAATAGTTGATGGCGTGGGGCACACCGGTGGCGCGTGTCTCCACCTCCGGGTCCTTAAGCACCCGCTCGGCGCCGCGCAGCCCGTCGCGCATCACCAGCCTGAACTGGCGCTCGCCCTTGGGCCGTTTGAGGTAAAACAGCCTGTCGCCCGCCATGCGCCGAATGCCGGTGATGGCGTCGCCGCTGGCGCTGGTCAATTCGGTAATGCGTTGCTCCAGCGCGTCGCGCCCGGCAATGCGGTCGAGCTGTGACCGCGCATACTCGCCTTGCCCCTTGAACCAGGCCTGTACGGCCGGGTCTTTTAGGTTTTCCATGGTTCGGTAGGGGTCGGGAACACGCACGCCGTGCAGTGTGTCGGTGATGGCCTGAACCGGCGCCACCGGGGGCGCAGAGGGGGTAGCGGCGGTAGCGCCCTGGCTCAAACCGACTGCGGATAGCAGCACGCTGGCCAGCGTCGCCATCCGCACGGTTGGGTAAAACCGAAACATAGGCAGCCTTGAAGTGAACAAGGCACCGAGCATAGCGGGCGGGGAGTGGTTTGGTGCCGAGCAGGTGGGCCACTGCGGGTAATCCCGAGTGCCTGGCGCTGCGGCAGCAGCCAAGCATGGCCTGCGCTGATTCTGACAGGCGATTCACTGCCATCGTCATGGCCCGATCGATGGTCCAAAGCGCCTCGCGTTGGATCGGTTTTTTGTTCGACGGGCCGTGCCATACTTGCCTCCATGCGGTTGACTTCTCCAACAATCGTCACTCGGCAGCATCGGCCCATCTGTTGCGTTAGCGCGGCTGGCATGGCTGTCCACGCTTGGGCCATGGGTCGTGGTCCAGGCTTGCGTGGCACCGCTGCGCTGCGCTTCGTGCCGCGCATTGGCGCTGAGGGTCGGTGTAGTGCGGGGCGTATGTCTTATGAGCGCCGGGCCACCAGCTCCTGACACGGCTGCGCCGCAGCTATTGCTGCTTGGGCGGTCTGAGTGGGTCGGCGGTGCCGAGCCGATGGTGTTCTTGCCGGAGCGCCGCTTTCAGTTGCTGGCACTGCTGGCGTTGCGTTCGGGCGAGTGGGTTGCGCGAGACTGGATCGCCACCCTGCTGTGGCCAGAGCGCAGCAACGTGCAGGCGCGGGGCAACCTGCGCCACGTGGTCTTCAAGGCGCGTGAACTGGCCGCGGGCGCGGGGATCGAAGCCAATGACCACGCGCTACGCTGGACGGTGGCCACCGATCTGCATCGCTTCGAGGCAGCGCTGCAAGCGCGGCGTCCGCATGATGCTATCGCCCTGCGCCGCGGTGAGTTGCTTGAGGGGCTTGACGATGCCAGCAACTGCGCTCTGACAGAGTGGCTCGAAGGCGAACGCAGCCGCTTTCAAGTGCGCTGGCACCAGGCGGCGATTGATGTGCTGGCCACCCTGCAAGCACCCAAGCACTGCCTTGAGCTGGCCCACCGTCTGCTGCGATCGGACCCTCTTGACGAAGACGCGCTGGAGGCTCTGATGCGCGTCGAGCTGGAGCTTGGGCACATCGCCCGTGCCGGGCAGCTGTTTCGTGACTATTCGCACCGGTTGGCCGAGGAGCTCGGTGTCGAGCCCTCGCGCCGATTGCGCGATCTGCTTGACCGTACGCCGACCCACTCGACCGGCCTGATCCAGCCGGCACCGGGAGGCGCCGACGCGGCGGCAGTGCCGCCGGCGCGCGCCCAGTTCATTGGACGCAAGAGTGAATTGGCCGAACTGGCACGGATGCTGTCGATTGCGCAGGCCCGTGCGATCACGGTTGTCGGTCCTGGCGGTATCGGCAAGAGCCGCCTGGCGCAGCGTGCGATGCACGAGGCTGGCGCCCACTTTGCCGGTGGGGCATACTGGGTTGAGTTGCAGGATCTTTGCGACGCGTCGTCGGTGCTGGCGCGTCTTGCGCAGCAGTTGGGGGTGCCAATCAATGATGCGCGCGACCCCGTTGCGCAGCTTGGCGCACGCCTTGGCCAGCAGCGGGTGGTCTGCGTTCTTGACAATGCTGAACACCTGACCGATCTGCCGGCGCTGATCGAACGTCTGCTTGCCGCGGCGCCTGGACTGATTCTGATCGTCACGTCACGCAGACGCCTGCGCCACGCCAACGAGTGGCTGCTGCCGCTTTCGGGCTTGCCGGTACCTGACGAAGAAAGCCGCGACATCACGGCGGCCAGTGCGTTTGATGCGGTGCGCCTCTTTGAGGTCCGTGCGGCTGCCGTGCTGTCGGGTTTCACGCTGTCGCGAGATCTGGCGTCAGTGATCGACATCGTCGAGTCGGTCGACGGCATGCCGCTTGCCATCGAACTCGCTGCGGGGTGGGTTCGGCTGCTGCCCGCTCAGGAGATCGCGCGTGACTTGCGCCAGTCGATAGACCTGCTCGAACGCGACCCCGCCTTGGCCGATACACCTGCGCGGTCGCAGCATGACAGTCTGCGAGCTGTGCTCGACGGCTCCTGGAAACTGCTCGCACCGCGTGAGCGCGAGGCGATCGCGTCACTCTCAGTGTTCCGAGGCGGCTTTTCGCGTGTTGCTGCGCTGGCGGTCGCAAGGGCACCGCTGCCGGTGCTGTCATCGCTGGTCGACAAAAGCCTGTTGACCGTTGACGATGCAGGACGCTTTGGCATGCATCCGCTGGTGGCCGCGTTTGCAGCCGAGCGACTGGCGGAGAACCTCGCGCGCGCCGACGAATGCGCTCGGCGACACGCTGCGTACTACGCAAAGTTCGTCGCAGAGTTGGCCGAGCGCACTGGCGCAGACCACCGGCCGGTGGCAGTTGGCATCGAAGCCGAATACGCCAATTGCCGCGCCGCCTGGCAACGCGCGGTGGCCGATGCGTCGACCGATCATCTCGTGCGCTCTCTGGGCGCATGGCGCTTGTTCTTCGACGTGCGGGGGCGCCTCGCCGAAGGTGTGTCGCAGTTGAAGCCGGCATTGGTGGTGACCGCTGAGACGCCGGCCCTTGGCGCTGCGCTTCGCGCTGCACTGTCGCGGCTCTACTACCGCCGTGGTGACTACGCGGTGGGTCTGTCGCTGGCTTTGGCAGGCGCCGAATCGGCACAGCTTTGCGGCGACCGGCGCGCACGGGCAGCTTGCCTGGCCAATGCGGGCAGCTGCCACAGCGCCGAAGGGCGGTGGGAGCAGGCGCGCACGTGTTTCGAGCAGACTCTTGAGATCGCCCACGCCGACGGCGTTGCGATCGAAGAGGCCGCCGCGTTGAACAACCTGGGCATCGTCGCCAAGAAGGAGGGGCACTATGAAAATGCGATCGCCCATTACACGCGCGCGCTCGCCATCGAGCGCGACCTTGGCCACCAAGCCGCAGTGGTGCGCTGCCTCAACAATATCGGCGGCCTGCACATGGAGCGCGACGAGTGGCGTTGGGGCAGCAGGCGATGCAAGAGGGTCTACAGCTGTGCGAGCGCTACGGTCTGGAGGGTTCGATTCCGAATCTCGAGTTCGGCGTTGGCGCTGCCAGGCTTGAACTGGGTGATCTTGACGGCGCCGAGCGTTACCTCCAGCGCGCGCTTGACAGCAGCCGTCGCATAGGAATCCCTGTTGTGACGCTGTTCGCCGAAGCCAATCTGGGTCGGTTGGCTGCGCGCGACCAGCGCTTCGAAGAGGCGATCGAGCGCTTGCGCCGGGCCGCGCGTAGCGCACGTGAACGCGGATGGATCAATGAGTTGCTGCAGTGTGCGCTCTTCTACGGTGAGTGCCTGCGCGAGGCCGGCCGAAGCTTTGATGCAGCGATTATCTGGCGCATGATTGATGCGCATCCGCAAGCTGAGGCTGGGTTGCGTGCGAGCGCGCGCCGCTGGGTCGAGGCGCTTGCGCTCACGCCAGCACAAGCCTTGCGTGTCGAGCGCGACCCCATCGATCTGGCCGCAGTGATCGAGCGGTTGCTCGCCGACCGGGCGCTTGCCGACGATCCGACGTCGGTCGACAAGCGCTGATCGGGCACCCGCGCCGCCGGTCTTGTCGCCTCGACGTTGCGCTACGTGCGGTGCATGGCCAAGATCCGTGCATTGAGCCCTTCCATCACTACCGGGGCGAGGACGTGCAGGGCCGCCCGGATGTGGTGCTGCGGGTGTTCTTGACGGCCTTCGACGACGTGCCCGAGGACGTGCAGGGCGCACCGGAGTTGCTGATCCCGGACTGCGACGAGGACGAGCCCGTCGTGCTTCGGCTGCCGCCTTGCGACGTGCCGGTGGCGCTGTGCGAGCTGCCTGAGGACTTGCCCTTGTTCACCAGCGGCTCGATACGAGGGTATGTTTTCGACTCGTAGGAGTCCGTGTAGGGGTTGTAGTACTCCACATCGCCATTGCTCTGACCGCCGCGGCACGGCGCCTGGAAAAGGCGGACACTGTTGTCCGTGCTGCCGTCCGCTTTGGTCGTGTAGACCGTGACCGTGCACGCCGAAGCGCCGCCTGGGCTTGCACCCGCAGTGGCAAAAAGCGGCACCGGCACGACCCCCAGCGCCACGGCGAGGATAGGTGTGGCGGTAGACGACTGTAGTGCTGTCTTCATCGTGATTGCTCCTTCATAGTGACGAGGTCGTCGTGCGCGACCCCGGCGAGTACCGAGGCCAGAGCGTCGCGAGTTGATCCCACTTACTGGCATGCACGAAGCGGCTCCATGGCGGGAAGCGCTCTCGCCGCCTCGGTGGCGTTGAGCGCGCGGGTTTGGCCCGAACAGCACTTGTTGGCGTCCTCCGGTGGCACCCACGTGTTTGCGGGGGCGCAGAAGAGGGAGAATTCGACGCTGCCAGTACGGTTGCCGCGGGTGAAGTCCACGCTGCGGCTCCAGGACAGCCCTTTGCGCGTGAGGCGCACGGCCTTGTTCCACGCAGCGACGCAGGCCTGATCGCGCGCTGCCTCGGCCTGGTGCAAGGGATCGAAGTCGCAGGTCATGCCACCTCGATGAGCGACGCAGCACTCGTCGTGCTCCCAACTGCCGCCATTGATGAAGCACACGCCAGCCCGACACAGCGCTGCGCCGGGAAGGTCCGCCTGTGGCTGGCCACACTCGGCGCCGATCGCGCCGAAGCAGAATTCCGTGCGGGCGATGGTGATCGAAGGTGGCCGCGCCACGGGCGTCACGGCGGGCGCTTGCTCGCGGACCCGATGACCGAGCGTGCGCGCGGAGCCTAGCGATTCCGTGGGGCATGACGGTCCGCCCGAGGCAGGCAGCGCCAGCTCGATGCGCAACGCCATCACGTTGGCCGAGGCGACCGAGAACGAGTTTCGGGCCCCACGGCCCGACTGGCTCGCCGTCGCGACGAACGGTTCTTGGGGGACAGAGCCAAAACGTACGTTGCCCCGGTCGTCGGTCGTACCCTGGCCAAAGGCGTTGACGGCGTTGGCAGTCCCGATACAGACCGTGGCGTTGGCCACCGCGGCGCCGGCTCTGGTGACGTGAACCGTCAAGCCTGCCAAGGCATTGGTTGACGGCGCCTGGCCGAACGCCACCACTGATGCAGCGAGCATACAAGCCAATAGCCAAGCCAGGCGCATGCGTTGCGTTGATGTGATTGCCCTTGTCATGGGTGCGCCAGTTCGAAAGTGTTGTGTTGTTGCGGTGAACACTAAACGCAGATGCGTTTGTCCAGCGTTTGTCAAGCCGGATCGGTTCGACCACGCGCTGCGACAAACGCTCGGCAAACGCTGTCCGAAGTATGGTTCTGCGCAGAGCCGTTACGCAGCAGACCATGAACGAACCCCAGTTGTTCCTTGTGCGGGTGTGGCAGCACCTGAGCCAGTTCCGCGCAGCCGTGCGTGGTGTGGACGAGACTGAGCCGCGCCTGTTTGACGAACCTGCGCAGCTTGGCGAGTACCTGCGACAGGCCAGTGCCGAGCCATCGCCAGCCATTGAGGGGGAGGACGCGCTGGCAAGCGCCGGGCAAACGCCCGGGGGCCATTGTTCAGTCCGCGCAACCCCTCACAACCCTGCAAGGAGACCGTCATGAGACAAGCCGTTGCTCTACTCGCCACCGCGGTGGCATCTTTGCTGACGTTTGGTCCGGCCCTTGCCGGCGAGAGCGACGGCGTGGCCTGCCCCAACGGTACCGACGCGAGCGTCTCCGATGGCGTGCTCCGGTGCTCCATCACGCTTGAATTCATTCGCATGTCGATGTGTCCGCGTCTGGACTTCCCCAACTACACGCAGATCGAGTTGCGTGGCGTCGACCAGTGCAAGCCGCAAGTCGTGCCGCTGCACGGCAGGGCGTCGGTGGACTCGGCGATGACGCCCATGACCACCGAGCCTCGGCTCGTGCCGAGCAATCGGCCAATCTCGGATGTGAAGGTGCTGGCAACCACTGGTCTTGTACTGCCCATTCCCCCGGCGGATTCCGCCTATCAGCGCCGCACCGACCAGATCAGCCAGGATCGGTTCGTTGCGCAGCAGACCGTGCATTTCTGGCCGATCGGCATGCCCTTGTCAGCCACGGTAGGCCACGACCCCAGGAACGGGGTGATGTGTCCCTCAGGGTTCTCCACCGAGCTGCTCGACAACCGAACGCGCCTGCGCTGCATGAATGCTGATGTCCGCAAGGCTGGCTGCGACGCCGTGAACCCGCTCAACCCCTTGTCACCGTGGACGGTGGAGCGGCGCAGCGGTCGCGACCTGTGCGTGAGCAAGGACATCACCGGTAACCGCGTCGTGGGCCAGTACACGATCCCGACCGGCGTCGGCTACGTTGGCGCCCTGGGTAACCCTGCCTCACATGGCTGGACGCTCGATACCGACCGAAGCGGACACGGCAACGTGGATTACTGGGTCAACAAGGTCGCGGTGCTCAAGTACCCGGTGGCACGTTAAACAGCAATACAGGACAGCCATGTACTACTCAAGCTCTTTACTGCTGAACCGGACCGTGGCCGGCGCAAGGCGCACAACGCACTTCCTTGCGGCGGCCCTCACCCCACTGAGCCTGGCGCTTGCGCTGGGCGGATGCGCGACCTCACCGCCGGTTGAGGGCCCTTCGCTTCAGGCGGGCCGGCCGATCGATCGTGGCGCGCTTGCTGCGGCACTGAACGACGACCAACCGCAGGCGGCGCGCCAGCTCTTGACCGCCGCACTGCGCGCTGAGCCACAAAACGGTTACCTGCACCTGCTCAATGGGCTGCATTACCAGTTGGCCGATGGTTCGCACCGATCGACCGAGCTGGCGCAGGTCGGCTACGACGCCGCCGTCAAGTTTGCCCCGGGCTACTACTGGTCACACTATTACGCTGGTTTGGCGAAGTTCGGCCAGAAGGACTACGCCGGCGCGGCCGAGGAATTCGCGTGGGCTGTGCTGGACCGGCCCGACACGCCGCAGGCCTTTGTCGGCCTGGCTGCCGCGGCATACTTTGGCGGCGATCTGGGTGTGGCCAGTCTCGCCGCCGGGCGCGCCCTGGCATTGGGGCCCAACGATCCTCAGGCGTTGAGAACATCGGCCTACGTTGCCGCTGCCAGCGGCGACACTGAGCAGATGGCGCAGGTGCTCGAGCGGGCCAATGCCTTGCCCTCAGGCGCGCTGGACGCGCACCGCCCGAGGCTGGCGCAGCTGCTGCGAACCGCCTCACAGCTGGCCCCGGCGCAGCAGCCACCGGCCAACCAGGAGCCGTCCGCGCGCCTGCCCGCCGATAGCCCGCCGCCATCGGCCGATGCGCCGCAGCAGGTGATGGTTGAGGTGACGCTTTTGCTCAGCCAGGACACCAGCAAACACAGCGTCGGCATCAACCTGCTCGACGGCCTGAAGCTTCAGTTCGGCACCGACCGCAGGACCGAGCGGCACCGCGGCAGCAGTGCGGCCGATACGCTCAACCGGGTACTGACCTCGGCGCTGACCGTGCCACAGATCACCTACAGCCTGAACCTGTTCAATACGCACGATGACTTCTACGATGTTGTGGTCCGCCCGTCCTTGGTGGCGTCGCTGGGGCAGCAGTCCGAGTTTTTCATCGGACGTACGATGAGCGTGGCCGTCAGTGGCATCAACGCCGGTGCGTTGCAGACGATCGATATCGGCACCTCGGTCAAGCTCACGCCGCTGGAGATCTCCCGCGAACGCACCAAGTTCCGCGTCGACACCGTGCGCTCGTTCTTCGTGCCCACATCAAGTGGCACGTTTCAGGAATCGGTGACCACCTTCAAGCAGACGGTGGGTGCCACCGCCGAGGTTGAGTTCGGCAAGACGCTGATTCTGTCGGGCCTGTACGAGGCGGTCAACGTGGGCTGGACTTCCAAGGTGCCGGTGTTGGGTGACATTCCCGTTGGAAACGTTCTGTTCAACGAACGGCAGAAGACGCAAAGTCGAGACGCAGCAATCGTGCTGGTCACGCCGCGCCTGGCGGGGACGATCGACACCGACACGCGGGAGTTCCGTGCCGAAACCCTGTCGCGGCTGCTGTCGGTGTGGCGGGACACGGTGGATCCGCTGGCCAACATGGACGCGCTGACCGGCAAGATCCGGCGCAAACTGTCGCGGCATTTCGGGCCGCAACAGGGCGACTTGCAGCTGCGCCCGGCGCGGGAGGCTCAGACCGCCCGCCAGGCCATCAGCGAGACGCTGGCGCGGGCGTTTCAGGACTGAGCCGCTGGCACGCACATGTGGCGCAATCGCTCTATTGTTCTGGCCGCCGTGGCGCTGTGCGCCGCCAGCGGCGACGTATTGGCCACCGACTACACGGAATTGGCTGGTGGCAGCGGTGGCAGCGCGTTCAATCTCGACTGCGGCGCAAACATGTCGTTGGTTGGCATCCAGGGCAAAGCCGGCAGCATGGTCGATAGCGTGCAGGGAGTCTGTGCGCAGATCAATGCCGATGGCAGCAAGCTTGGCGGCAACAAGCTTACTGGCAAGGCGGGTGGGGCGGGAGGTGACAGTTACCACCTTCAGTGCCTCGGTGGCAGCACGATCAAGGGCATCAAGGGCCACGTTGGTGCGTATGTCAATGAACTCACGGCGCACTGCAGCGCGACCACGCCCGAGTTCACCGGCTCGGTCGGTCGCGACAACGGTACGTGGTTTAACCGATCCTGCCCCGCCAACATGGATGCGCGCCTGATCCGGGGTCGAGCCGGCAGTTGGATCGACGCGATCGGCCTGGGGTGCAAAACCGCACAGCGGTTGAAAGTCGACACGGTGAGCATTCCCAGTTCGGTTCGTGTGGGTCAGACTGCACCCTTGACCGTAACCATGTCGATGGTTCCTGTGGAGAACATCAGCGTTCATTTAGGCAGTAGCAATGCGCGCCTGACCCCGATGCCTGGCAGTGTGACCGTTGGGACCGCAACGACGAAGGCTTCTGCGAGCGTAGCAGCCTCCGAGCTGGGATGCGCGCGCATCACCGCGTCATATAGAGGGTCCACGGCTTGGGCGGATCTGGTTGTGCACGGCCCGGCGTCGCCCGGCCTGGTGGTAACAGGGCCGACGACGATCAGACGCTACGGGTCACCTGCTTCGTTTACGGTGTCGATACCATCGGCAGAGCCGCAGTACACGACCGTCCAACTGAGTGTTCGCGGTCCCCAGACCTTGCTCGGGCCAGCGGTGGGTTTGCCCACCGGCCTCGTCAACCTTGCGCCCGGCAAGGTCTCTGCGACATTTCAGGTGCTGCCGCGCACGCTGGGGTGCGCACTTATTCATGCCAGCATCGGCAAGGTGGGTGTTCCCGGGGTGACCCATGCAGTCATGGTCATCGAATGAATGGGTCGCGCGCGGGCTGGTCGATGGTCGGCACCACCGCCGAGCGCCCACGGCGGACCTGTCAGCTGGCGCCATGTGCTGGCTGGCACACCAGCGCCTCCAACGCCTCCAGCGGCAGCGGGCGGCTGAACAGATATCCCTGGTAGGCATGGCAGCCCAGATGGGCCAGAAAGTCCGCCTGTGCCTGCAACTCCACGCCTTCGGCAATCACGGCCAGGCCCAGGCTTTCGGCCAGTACCACGACCATCTTGGCGATCGCTGCGTCGTTGGGGTCGGTGACGATGTTGCGCACAAAGCCCTGGTCGATCTTGAGCTGGTCAAGCGGCAGGCGTTTGAGGTAAGCCAACGACGAGTAGCCGGTACCAAAGTCGTCCAAAGAAAAGCCCACGCCACGGGCTTTGAGCGCGCCCATTCTTTCAATGATGGCTTCGACATCGTCAACCAGCATGCTCTCGGTCAGCTCCAGCTTGAGCAGCCGGGGTGTGGCATGGCTGCGCTGAAGCGTGGCCAGCACGCGCTCGACAAAATCGGCTTGCTGAAACTGGCGCGCGCTCACGTTGACGGCGATCGTCAGGTGGGCCAAAGCGGGCTGCTTTGCCCACGCCGCGAGTTGGGTGCAGGCCTGCTCCAGAACCCATTGCCCGATGGGCAAAATAAGACCCGTTTCCTCGGCCACGGGAATGAATTCCGCGGGCGACACCATGCCCCGCAGCGGGTGTTGCCAGCGCAGCAACACTTCAACCCCGGTGATGCGGCCCGCGCCCACGACCTGGGGCTGGTAGTGCAGCAACAGTTGCTGGCGCTGCACCGCCTCGCGCAAATCGGCTCCCAGCGCCGCGCGGGCATTGACCTCGGCCTGCATGCGCAGGTCAAAGAAGCGCAGCGCATTGCGCCCGGCCGCCTTGGCCTGAAACATGGCCAGCTCGGCGCGTTTGAGGGGCTGATCGCTGCCCTCCAGCGCACTGCCACCAAACAAGGTGATGCCGATGCTGGGCGTGCAGTGGTGTTCGCCCTGATCCAGTGGGAAAGCCTGCTCAAATGCTCTCAGGATGTTGTCGCCCACAGTTTCGGTTTGGGTGGCCGCTTCGATACTGTCCTCATCCAGGTCTTCGAGCATCACCACAAACTCGTCACCGCCCAGGCGGGCCACCGTATCCCCATCACGCAGGCAGGCTTTCAGACGCTGCGCTACCTGGGTCAGTAGCAGGTCGCCCTGGTGGTGGCCCAAGGTGTCGTTGAGGGTCTTGAAGTTGTCAAGATCGACAAACAGCAAGGCATTCTTGCGAGCGTGGCGGGTGCTGGCATACAGGGCCTGCTCCAGCCGGTCAAGCAGCAAACGGCGGTTGGGCAACTGGGTCAGCGGGTCGTAAAAGGCCAAAGTGGCGATCTGGGCCTGCGCGTTCACCTGTTCGCTGACGTCGGTGAAGATGGCCACAAAGTGGGAAACCCGTTCGGCACTGTCCCTGACGGCACTGATGGTGAGCCACTCAGGGTAGATTTCGCCGTTTTTGCGCCGATTCCAGATCTCGCCTGACCAAGCGCCATCGCTTTGCAGGGCTTGCGTCATGGCGGCATAGAACGCCTGGTCGTGGCGACCGGAGGACAGCAAGCGAGGGGTTTGCCCCACGGCTTCATCAGCGCTGTAGCCGGTGATCTGCGTAAACGCCTGGTTGACCCGCAGGATGACCCGCTGCGCATCGGTAATGACCATGCCCTGCTGGGACTCGAAGGCGCAGGCGGCGATGCGCAGCGCTTCCTCCGAGGCCTTGCGCTCGGTGACAAAGTCGTTGATCGCATCCACCAGAATGTCGATCTCGTCGCGGTGGGTGGTGCGTCGCTTTCGGGTCAGGGTCAGCCTGGGTGCGTCGGCTGCATGCCCCAAAGCGCTAACATCCTTGGCCAGCCGGTGCAAGTGCCGCGCGACCTTGCGGTAAACAATGGTGAACAGAACCAGGGCCAGACCGACGACCTTGATCAAATCGGTTGCCACCAGAATCCCCAAGGTCTCAAACACGTGGGCCCGCGTCGGCGCGTAGGACTCTGAAATGCGCAGGCTGCCGATGGGGGTGGTTTGATCGCGCGCCATGATGGGCAGCGTCCAGACCCGGTCCACCTCGCCCGCAAAGCCAATCTGGCGAACATCGGCGATCGGCTTGTCCAGCGCCAGCACCTCGGCCCGAACCACGACCGGTGAGGCCACCAGGCCCGCGAGGAGGGCATTGAGCGCGGCAACGTCGTATTGCCACAGCGCATTGGAGACCGCCGACAGGCTGCGCTGCGCCGTATCGTGGGCTTGCGCCTGGGCCAACTGCAGCGCCTTTTCACGCTCATAGGCAAAACCCAAAGCGCTGGCCAGGGCGAACACCGCCAGACTGGCCCCAGCACCCATACCAGGACCCGCAGCGCAAGAACCGAGTGGCGCAGAAACCCATCGCTACTTCCCGCTCCAGATCGCGCCATAGGCAGCCTCAAAACCCAGGCTTGCCTCCACGCCACGCCCGCCGCTCGCCTGCAGCAACTCGGTCGTTACCAGGATCGGTCTGGACTGAAAGCCGCTGGGCGGGGCACCCGCCCATGCGCGGTTGGAGCTCATCGGCCAACTGGTAGCCGTGCAGCTTCAAAGGCTCTGCCACTGTGGCTACCTGTTGCGACACGCCCGCGCCAATTCGGCTAATTGCCTTGGCTGAACCGTCGCCTGCGGACACGTGGTGGATGTCACTGCGTTTGGCCAGCAGCAGCGGAAGTTGATTTCGTCGAAGTACACGTCGTTGATGGCCAGGCTGTAGGTCCAGGCCGCTCCATGCGCCGCCAGCAGTTTGGGCACCACGCTCGCCATGGCGGCGGCGGCGTCCGAAATCAGCACGTTCTCAATGGCCAGAACCTTGCATCCGGTGTAGCCCTGGCACGCCTCAACGGCCTGCTTCATGACGGCGGTCTTGGCATTGGCCACCCCGTACTGGTTGTCGTTGAAGATGACGACGCCGACCGGCCGCTTGCGGGCCAGGGCGTCGCTGATCACAAAGTCTGCCGCTCTCCTGGCTACATCCACCGCCTGGGTTGATACGTTGACGAACAGGTCACGGGTGGGGCCCGGGTCTTTTGCCGCGTGCCAGCCCACCAGGACAATCCGGTTCTGTCGGGCGCTGGCCGCCTGGTCCGCGAATTCGTCCGGGTCAAATCCCCCAATCACAATGCCGTTCGCGCGCCCGGCAATCGCACCGGTTAGCAGTTTCGCCTGGGTTGACTTGAGGCCGCCGCCATCTTCAAGACTGAGCTTCCAGCCAAGTTTCTTGCAAGCATCTTCCAAGCCGCGGTAGACGCCCATCACGCCGCCATTGCGAAAGTCCGAGGCGATGAACACCACGCTCTTGCCCACCTGCGCCGGGGGACCAGGAGGAGGGGCTTGCAAGGGCACTTGCGCCATGGCGGATGAACCGACCAGAGCAAGCAACCCGGCACAGAATCGATTGACCATGGTCATAGCATCTCCTTGCGCCAAGGGATCATTGTCCAGCCAAAATGGGTTTTCTGCTGGGCCGCATCCGGCACGCTTGCAAACGCCGTTGGGTGGCTTTCAAACCGGGTACCATCGCCTTGGAGGCAACCGTCCAATTTGGGGAATCATCATGGTGCACATGCCAGACTGGCGCGCGGTGATCGATGCATGGCATGGAGAGACCCTGCCATGAGCGTTCGACATTTGCGGGCACTTCGCGCCGCAGTGCTGCTGTGCGCCAGCCTGTTTGCGTGCCTGCGCCCGGCGCTGGCCCAGCCCGCGCCACTGCGCATGGCCTTGATTCCCTACTTGTCCCCCAATGTTCTGGTGCCTCTGTTTCAACCCCTGGCCCAGCACTTTGAGAAAGACCTGGGACGACCGGTCGAGTTGTACACGGCACCTGCCATTCGCTCCCACGTCGAGCGCATTCTCAAGCCCGATTTCGACATCATCTTCACCGCGCCCCACATGGGACGGCTGTCCCAACTGGACGCGGGCTATATTCCCATTGGCAGTTTCGAGCGCCCACTCAAAGGCGTGATCACCGTCAAAAAGACGGGTCCGATCGTGACGGTCGAGCAGTTGCGGGGGAAAACCATCGCCATCAATGACCGCTTGGTTCTCAACTCGATCCTCACCCTGCAAGAACTGGAAAAGCGTGGCATCGGCCTGAGCGAACTTACCGTGGTGCCTGCGGCGTCCCAGAATTCAGCCATCCTGTCGGTGGCGGCTGGCGATGTGGATGCAGCCATCACGGTCAATTTTGCATTGGGTCTGGTGCCCAAAGAGCAGTTGGATCGGGTACGCGTGCTGTTTCAGACCGACGACGTACCGTCCATGCCGAGCACACTCATTTTGGTGCACCCTCAAATGCCAAAAGTTGACCAGACCAGGCTGGAACAGTCGCTCCTGCGTTTTGGCCAAACTGCGCAAGGAAGGCAGTTTTTGATCGCCAGCAGTTATCACAACGTCGTGCCAGTCAACCCAAGCCATTTGAAAAACCTGGACATCTACCTGCCCGAACTGCGCCGCCTGCTGGCGATCAAACCGGGATCGTAAGCGCATGCGCCTGCCCCACTGGACCAACGTGTCGTTGCGCTGGAAGCTCGTTTTGGGCAGCGCCCTGATCGAGGTCGTCATGCTCAGCGTGTTGATCGTCAGCAACGTGCGCCTGATCGAGACCAGCCTGCAAGAACAGGTGGAACTGCGCATTCGTGAGCTCTCGGTGTTGCTCAATGCGTCCATCGCTCCCTCCATGGCCCAACTCGACTACGGTCCGATTCAGGGGGTGTTCAGCGAAAGCAGAAGCAAGGGCGAACTGGTCTACTTCGCATTGTTCGACAAGAGCGGCAAGCAGGTGGCAGGCGACGGTTGGGCGAGCGGCAAAAGCCTGCCACCCGTGCAGACCAATATTGATATCCATAGCAATGAGCGGCGTTTTGACACCCGCATTCCGATCCGCATTGGTGACCAAAATTATGGGCAGCTGCAGTTCGGCGTTTCCACCGAATTTTTGCATCTGGCACGCGAGAAGCTGGTGCGCCAAAGCCTTGGTATCGCGGTCGCTGAGATCCTGCTTTCGGTCATTCTGCTGGTGCTGCTAGGCGTTTGGCTGACACACCATCTGCACAAGCTCGAAATCGCCAGCGTTGCGGTGGGTAAAGGTGATTTCGACGTCACAGTGGAGGTGGACGGTGGCGACGAGATTGCCCGTGTGGGCCAGGCCTTCAACCGCATGACCCTGGAGATCAAACACAGGCTATCTGAACTGGGCAGCAGCGAAGCGCGCTTTCGCAGCCTGACCGAGCTGTCGGCCGACTGGTACTGGGAGCAGGACGCTGATTTCCGGTTCACCAGTTTCCAGGGTGGCGAGGCAGAGCATCGGCAACGCATGGAGCGCGAGCTCATCGGAAAGACACGCTGGGATGGTTGGGGAGTGGGTGTGGCAGACGATCTCTGGGCGCAGCACAAGGCCCAACTGGAAGCGCATTTGCCCTTTCGCGAATTTGAGTACGAGACCATTCCGCATGGGAAATCACCCGTTTTCATCTCGGCCAGCGGCACGCCGTTCTTCGACGGCAACGGGGTGTTTGCAGGCTATCGGGGCATTGGCAAGAATATTACCCAGCGCAAACAGGTTGAAGTTGCCCTGGTACGCAGCGAGCGGCTGCTGCGCTTGTCGTCCCAGGCGGCGCAGATTGGCAGCTATGTGATTGACCTCGATACCCTGCGCTGGGAAAGCTCGCCGCTGCTCGATGCCATCTTGGGCATCGACCCACAATTCGACCGCACACTGGGTGCCTGGCAGGACCTGATCCACCCAGAAGACCGCGAATGGGTGGGGGGGGATTTTCAGGCCACGGTCACCAACGGCCGGGCTTTCTCGCGCGAGTACCGCATCGTGCGGCTGGCCAATGGCGAGACGCGCTGGGTTACGGCTTGGGGCGACTTCGAATACGACGGCGCGGGCCAGCCGGTGTTGCAAGTCGGCGCCATGCAGGACATCACCGAACGCAAGGCCGCTGCGGGAGAAATTGAGCACCTTGCCTTTTATGACCCGTTAACGGGCTTGCCCAACCGGCGGCTGTTACTGGACCGCCTGCGCCAGGCCGTGGCCTCCAGTACCCGCACCGAGCGGCATGGCGCGCTGTTGTTTCTCGATCTGGATAACTTCAAAGCCCTCAATGACACATTGGGACATGACATTGGTGACCTGTTGCTGCAACAGGTTGCCCAGCGGCTGGTTGGCTGCGTGCGCGAGGGCGACACCGTGGCACGGTTGGGGGTGACGAATTTGTGCTGATGCTCGAAGACCTGAGCGAGAACTCGCAAGAGGCCGCCACCCAAACCGAGTCCGTGGGCGAGAAAATTCTGGCGGTGCTCAACCAGCCCTACCAGTTGGACGCGCAGCTACCACAACACGCCCAGCATCGGCGTGACCCTGTTCGTCGACCACGACGGCTCGGTTGATGAGCTGATGAAGCGTGCCGACATGGCCATGTACCAGGCCAAGGCGGCGGGGCGCAACACACTGCGTTTCTTCGACCCGGTGATGCAGGCCGAAGTCACCACCCGCGTGGCGCTGGAAGCCGACCTGCGCGAGGCAGTGCTAAGAGGTCAGTTCGTGCTGCACTACCAGGCCCAGGTGGCCGCCAACGGGCGCCTGACCGGGGCCGAGGCGCTGTTGCGCTGGAACCATCCGCAGCGTGGTTTGGTCTCGCCCATGGAGTTCATCCCGCTGGCCGAAGAAACGGGTCTGATTCTGCCCATGGGCCTGTGGGTTTTGCAAACGGCCTGCGCGCAGCTGGCCGCTTGGGCAGCACGGCCCGACATGGCGCATCTCTCGATTGCGGTGAACGTCAGCGCCTGCCAGCTTCACCATGTTGACTTTGTTGCCCAGGTGCTCGCGGTGTTGGATTCCACTGGTGCCAGACCACAACGCCTCAAACTGGAGTTGACGGAGAGCCTGCTGGTCAAAGATGTCGAGGGCGTGATTGCCAAGATGACCGCCCTGAAGGCGCGCGGTGTCGGGTTTTCACTGGATGATTTTGGCACCGGCTATTCGTCGCTGTCGTACCTCAAGCGCCTGCCGCTGGACCAGTTGAAAATTGACCAGGGTTTTGTCAAAGAACATCCTGACCGACTCCAACGATGCGGCCATTGCCAAGATGGTGGTGGCACTGGCCGAGAGTCTGGGGCTGGCGGTCATCGCAGAAGGCGTTGAACGCCAGGAACAGAGTGACTACCTGGCGCTGCAGGGCTGCCATGCCTACCAGGGCTATCTGTTTGGGCGACCCCTTCCCATAGAGGCCTTTGACCCGGGCACAGTGTCTGCGTAATCGGCCAAGCACTGGCCCGCGGCGCGGGCTTGTTCACCGCGATAGCCCCGCAGGACATTAGTCTGCCAGCGCCACCTGATTGCGGCCCTGGTTCTTGGCCCGGTACATCGCCGCGTCGGCCCGTTGCACCAGGCTGGCCGAACTCTGGCCTGGTCCTGGCACACACGATGCCACGCCGATACTGACCGTGACCACGCCCGTCACCGAGGCTTTGGCGTGCGGCAGGCCGAGGGCCTGGACCGACACCCGGACTCGTTCCAACATCGCGCAGGCCTCCGGCCCGCTCAGGCCAGGCAGGACGATGGCGAACTCCTCGCCGCCGTAGCGGGCTACCAGTTCGCCCGCACGCTGCACCGAAGCGCCCAGGGTTTGGGCCACGATTTTCAAGCACAAATCGCCCATCTGGTGCCCATAGTGGTCGTTGTAGGCCTTGAACTGGTCCACATCCACCATGGCAACGGCCAGGGGCAATACCTGGCGGCTGGCGCGCTGCCACTCGGCCTCCCACTCCTGGTCAAACTTGCGGCGATTGGCCAGGCCGGTCAGGCCATCGGTGGCGCTGAGGGCCTGTAGTTGCCGGTTGGCGGTCTCCAACTCGGCGGTACGCTGGCGCACTTTGTCTTCCAGGACCAAATGGACGCCGAGATCTCTTCGCGCAAACGGGCCTGCTCGGCGACTTCCAGGCGCATCCGGCGCGAGAACATAGCGCCAACCCAGCAGCAGCAACAGCGCACCAATTCGCGTGGCCTGCGCCGCGCGCCGCATGCGGTCGAAGTACTCCACGGTTTTGGCCAACTCACCGGTCAGCGCGCCCACTGCAGTCTCGCTGTTGATTTCGTAGACTTTCTTGGCCAACACGTAGGAGTCGGCAAACAGCATTCCGTGCGCCTCGCTCCAGCGCTCCTGGCGCATCAGTTTGAGCGCCGCTTCTTCCGTGACATGCAGTTTTCCGTGGTCGTCACTGAGCGCGGACATTTCTTCCGACAGGTTCAACTTGCGTGTGAGCTGGCTGACCGTCTTGATGGTGGATTCGAGGTCGGCGTTCACGGTGTCGTAGCTGGCCGTGCGCAAGGTGTTTTGCTCCAGCACGGCCAGCAGCAGCATGTTGGTCAGCTCCTGATTGAGCCGCACCATGCGCTCCAGCCCGGTATTGATCTCCAGATGGCGTGCATGCATCGCGTCGTTTTCGATGTCCACGTAGGAACCCACCGCCATGGTCAGCACCAAAACGGCCACCGCCACGTACATGCTTCGGGTGGAACGCATGGGCGCTTAGGTCGTGATCACCAGGGCCACGTGATGCGCTCTATTCGATGACTTTGGCAGCCCGCTTCAACAGGTCGGGCGACACAGTCACGCCCTGCGCCCGGGCCGCCTTCAGGTTGATGACCAGACTGAACTTTTCCACCGGCCCCCACGGTATGTCACCGGCCTTGACGCCCTTGAGCACCAACGCAGCCTTCTTGCCGGCCGAGTAACCCACCAAAAAGTAGTCCATGCCATAGGCCGCAACTGCACCTCTGGGAACGCTGTCCACATCACCGGCAAACAAGGCAATATTGTGTTGGTCGCACACCCGCGCGATGGCATCGATGTTGGCCACCGTGGTGTTGTCCGAGGTGATGGTGATGGCCTGCACCTTGCCCACCAGCGATCTGGCGGCGGCTTCAACCTCGCTGCTGCTGGCAACCGTGACCTCCACCAGCTTCAGGTTCAAGGACGCGGCCGCGGCGCGAATGGCCTTGATGTGCGTGACCGAATTGGCCTCGGCCGGGTTGAAAATCGTGCCCCAGGTCTTGGCTTTGGGTACAAACTTGGCATAGGTCTCCATCTGCAACAGTACCGGCCACATATCGCTGACGCCGGTTACGTTGGAGCCGGTCTTTTTGCCCGGCGCGCTGTCTTTGGGAACCACCCCGGCATCCACCGGGTCACTGATGGAGGAAAACACCACCGGAATCTGGTTGATGACCTTGACCACCGCTTGCGTGGTGGGCGTGGCAATACTGTGCACCAAATCGACTTTGTCTTGTTCGAACTTGCGCGCAATCGCGGTGGCCTTGGCCGGGTCGCCCTCCGCGTTTTGGCGGTCGTAGCTGACATGGACCCCCTCCTTGAAGCCGGCACTGGCCAACGCCGCCTCAAAGCCTTTTTCGTCGGCGTCGAGCGCCGCATGCGAGACGATCTTGGTCACGCCAATGCGAATCAACTTCTTGTCCTGGCCCCAGACCGCCGCCGGTGCGCCAACCCACATCACCACCATGAGGACCATGGCGGCGTGTGTGGCGGCGCGACGCGCAGACCCAACGGTAATGTCTTTGCTTGCCATGCAGTTCTCCAGGAAAGGGTTGTTACAGCCGAGCGCCGCAAGCTTGCCCCAAACTACGCCGCGCAGGAATATCTTACGCCGCTCGGGTCGGCATGGTCGCCAGGCCGACCGCAGCCGCCTCAGTCTGTCAGTCTTGCGCGGGAGATGGCTTCAGGGTTAGCATGACCAGGGCGCTCGGCCTTGGACCCAGCGGCTCACCAGTGTCGATGGATCAATTGGGAGTTTTATGAAGCGAACACACTTGCAGATCGTTCTGGTCACATTGTTGGCCATCGGCTTGGTCGCCTGTGGGCGCAAGGAAGCCGCTCCGGCGGCAACGGTCCAAGCCATCGATGGCAAGCCCAAGGACGACGCCAAGAAGGCAAGTCCCCCCGACAACGCCCCCAAAGTCGTCGACCCGCTCAAAGAGGGCTACTGACCGATTGGGGGTCCGACCGGGGTAGCTCCGCGCCGGAGCGGTTGCCGGCGCTTGGTCAGTCTTCGAGCAGCGACAAGTCCCGCACCGCGCCCTTGTCGGCCGACATCACCAGCTTGGCGTAGGCCTTGAGCGCGCTCGAGACCTTGCGTGGGCGCGGTTGCGCGGGCTTCCAGCCCAGCTTGTCTTGCGCGGCGCGGCGTTGGGCCAACTCTTCGTCGGACACCAGCACGTTGATGCTGCGGTTGGGAATGTCGATGCGGATGCGGTCGCCATTCTTGACTAGGCCAATGGCACCGCCCGCCGCCGCTTCGGGCGAGGCGTGGCCGATGGACAGGCCCGAGGTGCCGCCGGAGAAGCGGCCATCGGTCAGCAGTGCGCAGGCTTTGCCCAGGCCCTTGGACTTGATGTAGCTGGTGGGGTACAACATCTCTTGCATGCCGGGGCCGCCTTTGGGGCCTTCGTAACGCACGATGACCACGTCACCAGCCTTGACCTTGTCGGCCAGGATATTGGCCACGGCTTCGTCTTGCGACTCCACCACGTGGGCCGGGCCTTCGAACACCATCAGCGCGTCGTCCACACCGGCGGTTTTGACCACGCAGCCGTTCAGGGCGATGTTGCCCACCAGCACGGCCAGGCCACCTTCTTTGCTAAAGGCGTGCTCGCACAGAGCGGATGCAACCTGCAGCGCGGTCCACATCCAAGCTGGGCCAGCGTGCGCTCTGGCTGAATGCCACTTGGGTGGGAATGCCGCCAGGGCCAGCCATGTAGAAGGTTTTGACAGCGTCGCTGGGGTTGCGGGCAATGTCCCACTGGTCCAGCGCGTCTTTCATGGTTTTGGCGTGCACGGTGGGCACGTCGGTGTGCAGGCGCCCTGCCCGGTCGAGCTCACCCAAAATGGCCATGATGCCGCCTGCGCGGTGCACGTCTTCAATGTGGTACTTGTCCGTATTGGGCGCTACCTTGCACAGCTGCGGCACCAGCTTGGACATGCGGTCGATGTCGGCCATGGTGAAGTCGATTTCGGCTTCTTGCGCAATGGCCAGAATGTGCAAAATGGTGTTGGTGGAGCCGCCCATGGCAATGTCCAGCGCAATGGCGTTCTCAAACGCCTTGAAGCCCCCGGCACGCGGCAGCACGCTGCTGTCTTCCTGCTCGTAATAACGCTGGCACAAGTCGACTGCCAGGCGCCCGGCGCGCTTGAACAGCTGCTCGCGGTCTGAATGGGTAGCCACCACAGTACCGTTGCCGGGCAGCGAGAGGCCCAGCGCCTCGGTCAGGCAGTTCATGGAATTGGCGGTGAACATGCCCGAGCACGAGCCGCAGGTGGGGCAGGCCGAGCGCTCCACCTCGGCCAGGTCGGCGTCCGACACCTTGTCGTCGGCGGCCATCACCATGGCGTCGATCAGGTCGAGCTTTTTGAATTCGAGTTTGTGGGTGTCGGGGTTGGCCAGTTTGACCTTGCCCGCTTCCATGGGGCCGCCGGAGACAAACACCACCGGGATGTTCAGCCGCATGGCGGCCATCAGCATGCCGGGGGTGATCTTGTCGCAGTTGGAGATGCACACCATGGCGTCGGCACAGTGGGCGTTGACCATGTATTCCACGCTGTCGGCAATGATGTCGCGGCTGGGCAGCGAGTACAGCATGCCGTCGTGGCCCATGGCAATGCCGTCGTCCACCGCAATGGTGTTGAACTCTTTGGCGACACCGCCTGCGGCCTCGATCTCGCGCGCCACCAGCTGGCCCAGGTCTTTCAGGTGCACATGGCCCGGCACAAACTGGGTGAAGGAGTTGACCACCGCAATGATGGGTTTGGAGAAGTCGGCATCTTTCATGCCGGTGGCGCGCCACAGCGAGCGGGCACCCGCCATATTGCGGCCGGCGGTGGAGGTTTTGGAGCGGTAAACGGGCATGGACAAACCCTCTTGGTGGGTGTAGACGACGAAGTGAGTGGGCTGCGCAGCGGCGGGCGTTGCGCGCGGGCTCCAATTATCTTCGAAGGCGGCAAGACCCTGATGCTTGATGCTGTGTTTCCCAAACTGCCTTGGCTGCGCCTGGCAGGTCAGGTCGGGCCGGGTGTCATCGGCGGCCGGTTGCTTGCCGCCGCCGCACCTGGCGCGGGTCCGTTTGCATGCGCAGCGCTTGCCGCGCCTGGCGCCACTGCAAAGGGCTGCAGTCAAACCAGGCCTTGAACGCCCGTGTGAAGGAGCTCTGTTCGGCATAGCCCAGCAGCAAGGCGACGTCCAGCACGCTCAGGCCCGGGTCACGCAGATAGACCTTGGCCAGATCCTTGCGCGCGGCGTCCAGCACCTCGTGAAATCCCAAACCCACCTCGCCCAGGCGGCGTTGCAGCGTGCGCGACGACATGGCCATGGTCTGCGCGCAGTGTTGCAGGGTCGCTTCGCACTTGGGCATCAGGGGCATCAGGGCCTGGCGCAAGCGCGTTGCGATGTCCTGCTCGTTGAACGTTTTCTCCATGGCGGCGCGGGCTTGCTCACGCATCGCCAGGTGCAGGGTTTCATCGGCCTGGACCAACGGCATGTCCAGCAGTTCGCGCGAGAACACCAATGCGTTCTGGGCCGCCTGAAAGCGCACCGGGCACTCGAAGAATCGCTCGTAGGCCGCCGCCTGTGCCGGGGCGCGGTGCGTGAACACCACTTCCTTCAGGGGCAGCGGGGCGCCCGCGATCCAGCGTCCAAACACATACCAACTGGCGATCAAGGCTTCGGCCAGTGTGGCGCTGTAGGCGTGTGCGCCCTGCAGGACGTGCCAGCCCAGCCCCACGTCCTGCCCGTGACTGGTAACCCGCATTTCGCTGTAGCCAATGTCGAACACCAGACGGCGGTAATGCGGGACCAGGGCAATGGCCTCACCCAGGGTCTTGCAGGTCATCAGGGCATAGCCCAGCACATGAAAGGTGCCTGGGCGCACATGGCGCGCGAATTCCAGCCCGATGTCGCCGCGCCCGCTCAAGGTCACTGCGGCGTCAAACAACGCAATGACGTCGGCCACAGCCAGGCGAGCGCCAGGGTTGTCCAGCACCCCTTGCGTCAAACCGGCACGCCCAAGCAGGGCCGAGCGCGAGATACCCGCGCGCGACACCGCCTCCAGCAAACCGGCCACGAATCCCGCGCCCACCGTACTCATGGACTCCATGCCGCACCTCCCCGAGTTGGCGTGAAATGACAAAAACATGGCATTGTCGGACAGGCGCAGTTCGCCCGCAAGTCCTACCATTAACGCCAATCGTCCCTGCGGCGGGAATAACTATTTGAACGAGGACAGACGCATGCTACCGATTGACCAGGTTCAACTGCATTTCAATCCGGCCACGCTGGCCGGGCTCAACGTGATTCTGGGCCTGGTTATGTTCGGCATTGCGCTGGATCTGAGGGTGGCCGACTTTCGCATTGCATTCAAGTCCCCCAAAGGGCTGGTGCTGGCGACGGTGGGCCACCACATCATCTTTCCGGCCATGACTTATGGGCTGATCTCGATCATCAACCCCGTTCCCAGCATTGCCCTGGGCATGATCCTGGTGTCATCTTGTCCGGCCGGGCATCTGTCCAACTTTCTGACGCATCTGGCACGCGGCAACACGGCCCTCTCGGTCAGCGCCAGCGCGGTTTCCACCGCCCTGGCGATCGTGATGACGCCGCTGAACTTCAACTTCTGGGGCAACCTGCATCCGATCACCCATGACCTGATGCGCACCATCTCGCTGGACCCGCTGGTCATGCTCAAGGACATCGTCATCCTGCTGGGGCTGCCGCTGGTGGCGGGCATGTGGGTGGCGCATAAGTACCCGACCTTCGCGGCGCGCGCCGAAACCCCCATGAAGCGCTTCTCCCTGGCGGTGTTTGCGCTGTTCGTGGTGGGCGCCTTGGCTGCCAACTTCCAGCATTTTCTACAGTACGTGCAGTTCGTGGTGGTGGTGGTCTTCATTCACAACGGGCTGGCGCTAACCACCGGCTATGCGCTGTCGACGCTGGTGGGCCTTAGCGACCGTGATCGCCGTTCCGTGACCTTCGAGATGGGCATCCAGAACTCGGGACTGGGGCTGATCCTTATCTTCAACCTGTTCAACGGCCTTGGCGGCATGGCCATCATCACCGCCTGGTGGGGCATCTGGCACATCGTCTCGGGGCTGGCGCTGGCAACTTGGTGGAGCAACGCGCGCCGCGCGCCGCCGCGTCGGTGGGAACCGCGCCATGACGCAGAAGACCGTGCTCGTCACGGGCAGCTCGGGCTATCTGGGTAGCCAGACCGTCGCTGCACTGGCGCAACGGCCCGATCTGAACGTGGTGGCATTGGATGTCCGCGAGCCTGCCGCGCGCTTGGCCGGCGTGGTGTACGAGGTGGCTGACATTCGTGCGGCTGAAGTCGATGGCATCGTTGCTCGCCATGCGCCGCAGGTCGTGGTGCATCTGGCCAGCATCGTGACGCCAGCCAAGCACAGTAACCGGGCGTTTGAGTATGACGTGGATGTCAACGGCACGAAGAACCTGCTGCAAGCCTGCATCGCGCACGGCGTGCGGCGCGTGATCGTCTCCTCCAGCGGCGCCGCCTATGGCTACTACGCCGACAACCCCGAGTGGCTGGTGGAGACCGACGCGATCCGCGGCAACGACAGCTTTGCCTATGCCTGCCACAAGCGGCTGGTCGAAGAGTTGCTGCAGGACTACCGGGTGAGCCATCCGCAACTGGAGCAGATTGTTTTTCGCATCGGCACGATCCTGGGCCCCACGGTACACAACCAGATCACGGCTCTGTTCGAGAAGCCCAGGCTCATCGCCATTGCTGGTTCGGACAGCCCGTTCGTGTTCATTCACGACCAGGACGTGGTGGGCGCGATCGTGCACGGCATTGACTCAAGCGCAGTGGGGATCTTCAATGTGGCCGGCGACGGCAAATTGACCATCCACGAGATTGCCCAACGCCTGGGCAAGACTTGTCGCGTGATGCCCGCCGGTGTGTTGCGGGCGGGCTTGTGGCTGCTGAAGAAACTCCATCTCACGCAGTACGGCCCCGAGCAACTCGATTTCTTGCGCTACCGCCCGGTCTTGCTCAACACCCGGCTGAAGGAAGAGTTCGGCTATACGCCCAAGCTCAGCTCGGCACAGGTGTTTGAGTTGTACCGCGCCTCACGCCAAGCCACCACGCCATGATGCGCAGGAGTTTGGTGGGAAAGGTGGTGCTGGTCACTGGCGCGGCCGGGGGTCTGGGTGCCGCACTGTGCCGCGCATTTTCGGCGGCCGGCGCCCGTGTGGTTGGCATGGACTTGGACCAGGCCAGACTAAGCAGTCTGCTCGCGCAGCTTCCTGCAGGAACGCTGGCCGTTGGTGGCCCGGAGCATGGCGACATCTCCAATGCACAGGCCTGTCAGCGCGCCATCGCGCAAACCCTGGCCCACTTTGGCGCGCTGGACGTGCTGGTCAACAACGCTGGCATATCGCATCGCAGCCTGTTGCAGGACACCGACCCTGGCGTGATCCGCCGTGTGATGGAGGTCAATTTTTTCGGTGCCATGCAGATGACCCATGCCGCGTTGCCGCACCTGCTTGCCGGTCGGGGCGTGGTGGCGGCCATCTCCAGCGTGGCGGGCTACGCGCCGCTGCTGGGGCGCACTGGCTATTGCGCCGCCAAGCATGCGTTGCATGGGTTCTTTGACACCCTGCGCACCGAAGTTGAAGACCGGGGTGTGCAGGTCACCTTGATATGCCCATCCTTCATTGCCACCGGCATTGGTGGCGCCGCGTTGGGCCCAACGGGCGTGTCGGCCACCTCACCCCGGATCACAACTGGAGGTGAGTCCGACCCGGCTGACGTGGCGCAACGCATTCTGGAGTCGATCGCACGAGGACAGTCGCTGCTGTTGCCGGACCGCACCTCGCGCCTGGCCTGGTGGGTCAGCAAGCTGGCGCCTGGCTTCTATGCCCGCACCATGAAGCGCCGAGTCAGCGCTGAATTTCACCAGCCTTGAAGAGGAGAATGGTTCATGACAACACGGACTTGGTATCGAGTGGCAGCTATGGCACTGGTTGTTCTGGGCGCGGGCCTGTTGACTGGCCAGGCGGGCGCGGTGGTGATTACCGTCAACGATCCTGGTGGCAAGCCGGTGCCAACCGTCATGGTGAGCCGCCAGCCGGTCAAGGTCGCTGTGGTGGATACGTCGGACAACGGTTACCCGTCAAGCGGCAAGCGTCAGCAAGCCTACGTTGAGCTGGCACGCTTCACCGATGCAGCCGGGCGCGCCGACATTCCCGCCGCCGATCACCCCTGGAAGGTCCGCCTGCGCAAGCCTGGCTACCAGGACCGAACCGTATTGGCGACCGACTTGGGCGGCTCACCGCTGGTGATGACGCCCGAGCGCGAAGTTGCCGCGCTGGCCATGCAGCAGCCGGCCAATGCCTGGTCGTCCACCATCGACTTTGGCGACGAGAACCTGAAGAAGGAGTTCATGCTGCAGTGCAACTTCTGCCACCAGCAGGGCGGGGCCTTGCTGCGTCGCGAGCGCTCGGCGGACGAGTGGCGCGCCGCCATCAAGCGCATGGTGCGTTATGGCGCGCGGCTGTCCAGCGAAGGCCAGGAGAAGATTCCGGCCATGCTGGAGGCGCACTGGAAGAAGGTCCATGCCAATCCCGCGCTGGTGCCGACGGGCACCCCGTGGGACAAGTCCCTGGCCACCGCCACCATCCGCGAATTGCCGATTGGGGACGGCATGTCCCAAATGCACGATCTGCTGCTGCACTCCAACGGCATGGTCTACGTCGGTGACAACCTGCAGGATCGCATCTATGAGGTCGATCCCGCCTCCGGTCACTACACGGTTTACAAGATCCCGCCACAGCCCGGCGACAAGCTCGGCGGCCTGCTGGCGGGGCGGCTGCGGGAGTTTCCCAAGCACGAGGTCTATCAGGGCATTCACTCGCTGGCGGAGTCGCCCAAAGACCGGCACATCTTCATCACCCCTTCGCACCAGCGCAGGTTGATCGAGTTCGATCCGAAGACCAAGGCCTTCATGGTTCACGAGATGGACGGCGGCTTCTATCCGCACACGCTGCGCTTCGATGCCAAGGACCGCGTCTGGTTCACGCTGGCCCTGAGCAACCAGGTTGGCATGTTTGACCGCGCCACCCGGCAGTTCACCCGGTACGACCTGCCGTTTCGCAGTGTCATGGAGCGCATCACGGTGAAACTCACACCCTTCATTTTCAAGCTGTTGGAGTGGGGCATTCCGGTCGCCAACTACGTCAAGGTTGATCATGTGTCCACCGGCGTGCCCTTGCCCTACGGCATTGACGTCACGCCCGATGGCAAGGCCTGGATTGCGCGCTTGCACACGGATGAGATCGCCTGCGTAGACCCCGCTACCGGCACGGTGACGATGGTCAAGACACCCTTCAAGGCGCCGCGGCGGCTGCGCTCGGACCGTGATGGCAACCTGTGGATCGTCGGTTTCAACGAGTCCCAGCTCGTGCGCTACGCGCCCAAGTCGGGCGAATTCACGCGGTTGGACCTGCCCGTTGCGCCCAAAGGCAGCGATACGCCGTACTCGCTCAATGTAGACCGCGCGCGCCACCAGGTGTGGGTCAATGGCACCAACTCCGATTCGGTGTACCGGTACGACATTGCCACACAAGCCTGGTCGGTGTTTCCCATGCAACGCAAGGTGACCTTCACCCGCGACGTGGAGATCTCGCCCAAGGGCCAGGTCTATGTCAGCAACGCGTCGTTTCCAAGCTGGCACATTGAAGACGCACAGCCCACGCTGATCGAAATCACCCCATGATTCGTTTCTACCTGTCCTGCCTGCTGGCGTTCACCGGTGGGCACATGGTCAACTACGCCGTCATCCTGTACCTGCAGGAGAAGGTGGGGTCTGATCTGTTGTCGGGCATTGGTTTTGGCTTGTCCTTTGGCAGCGCCATTGTGTTCGGCTGGTTTGCTGGCGTGCTGTGTGATCGTATTTCGCCGGCACGGGTGATCCATGGCGCGCAGGCGCTGTTTCTGCTGTGTCTGGCGGGCCTGTGGTGGACCGATGTGGGCGCCACGGACCAGTCGCGCGTGGTCTGGACCCTGTTCTCGGCCTTTCTGGGCGGGCTGGCATGGTCCTTTGTCGGCCCGGCACGTCTGGCCACGTTGGGGCAAATCGCCCCACGGGACAAGCTCAAGCCGGCCACCATCATTTTCAACCTGCAGGTGCTGCTGGGCTTTGGCCTGGCGCCACTGGTGATCGGCCTGGTGCGCAGTCGCGCTGGCTGGCCGGCGGTGTTTGCCACCGGCATGGCCCTGTTTGTGGCATCGTCGCTGCTGCTGCTGGGCATTCGGACCCGGGGCAGCAGCCAACCCAGCCAGGGCATCAGGCGTGAGTTGGGCGAGGGCTTTGCCGCAGTTCGCGCCAACCCCTTGCTGACGCAACTGATTCTGGCGGCCATATTGGCCTATGCCATGACCGGGCCAATGCAAATCCTGCTGCCCAAGCTGGCGCGCGAGGTACTGGGCCTGTCCGAGTTGCAACGCGGTGGCTACCTTGGGCTGATGGCGCTGACGCTGATTGCCGGTGGCGTATCGGCCTTGCTGCTGGGCAAGCACTTGCACCATGGCGCCGCCATTTTCGTCGGCACCCTCACTGCCTGCCTGCTGTTTGCATCGTTGGGTTACTGGAGCAGTGCCGCCGTGTCAGCCACGGTGCTGGGCGGGATGGGGCTGCTGGGCGGCATGGTGATCAGCTTCGTCATTGCGGGTATTCAAGGTCAGGCGCCAGAGGCCCTGCGAGGGCGCATCATGAGCATCTATTCCATCATTTCCCAGGTGATTCCGGCTGCATCGGGCGTGGCCGCAGGAGCCTTGGTGCGCGCCACCGGGGTGACCCGCGCCATCTGGATGGCGGGTGTGGGCCTGGCCTTGCTGGCGGTGTTGGCCGCAACGCTGATGCCGCAGCTGCGTCGCGCCAGGGCCTGATATCAACGCTTCATAGCAGGACAAGCATGCGCGGAAAAAACTACACGCTGGTGATTCTCATGGCCGTCCTGTTGGCGGGCGCTGCGGCTTTGTGGCTCAAGCCGGCCAAAGGACTGTTGCGCGATGCGCCACGCCAGTTGCCCTGGACCGTGCCCGACTACCGCAGCGCCAGCGCCGCCCATTCGGTGTTGCCGGATGGCCGCATCAAGATCGAGATCACGCACCTGCCGCTGGGCGGCATTCGTCCTGAAATGCTGGCCTGGTGGTACCAGAAGCTTCCCATCTCCACGGTTGACATTGGCGGCGTGCGCTACCCCTTCTATCACGTGTTTCACCCCACTGAGCACGGCCGCATCCGCGTGGTGGAGCCGGCGCGCGATGGCTCGCCTGGCATGGGTGTGGGTGCGCTGGTCGAGCGCGAAGAATGGTTCGGCCCCTTCGACAGCAAGGGGGCAGGGCGCATCACGCACTTGTCCGCTGCCGGCATGACCGTGGTGCCCGAAGTGGCGGGCATGCGATTTGGCGAGATTCAGCATAGATTTGAGGCCACGGCCACCGGCACGCAGTACCGGCTGGTCAGTGTCATCGGCGTGGAGTGGCCGCTGATCGGTGGGGTCGTGAACGGGCTCATTCGCCGCGCCATGTACCCAGAGGCCATGCTCAAGGAGTGGGAGCGGCACCAGATTGAAGAGGTCGGCATGCTGCAGCATTTCCTCCCGACGCTGTACAGCAGCCAGCCGCAAGGGGACCGGTACCGGCTCTGAGTGACTGAGTGGACTGCATCGGGTAGCCACAGGGTTGCCAGAATACCCGCGTGTCGCTTAAGGGGAGCTCGCCGCGTTGGCGTTTTTACGTTATGTGTTCGGATTCAGTGAACTAACTGCGCCAGTTCGGCGCGCCCCACATTGGTGGCAAAGTATTCTCGCCCTGTGCGTTTGGCTGGCCGACGCTCGGTCGGAAAGACCGAGCTATCGTTGGCACAAAGGTAATGAGTTTGTATATACTTCAACATTACGTTTTGTGAAAATGAGAGGTGATCTCATGTCGAAGGAAGCCGTTTTTACGATGAAACTGGAGCCCGAACTGCGCGCCGAGTTCATGGCCGAGGCCGAGGCCGCTCACCGACCGGCGTCCCAGGTGCTCCGCGAATTAATGCGCGACTTTGTCGCTCGCCAGCGCGAGGCGCGGGACTATGACCAGTTTCTGCGCAACAAGGTGGAAGCTGCCCGATCTTCGACGGGCGCTGGCCAGGGACGGCCGAATGAAGAGATTGAAGCCGAGTTTGCAGCGCGCCGTGCCAGCGTTCTGACCCAGGTGTGAGAGTCTTCTGGGCACCTCAGGCGCAGCAAGACCGATCGGACATTTGGGATTACATCGCGGCCGACAACCCACGTGCTGCGGTCAGGATGGATGAACTATTCAGCGAGGCAGCCGCCAGGCTGGTGGAGCATCCCAAGCTTGGCCGCGCAGGGAGGATCGCTGGCACACGCGAGCTGATACCTCACGAAAGCTATCGGCTGGTATACGAGATTGAGCGCGAAACGGTTTGGATACTGGCTTTGGTGCACACGGCCAGGCAGTGGCTACCCGGCCGCAGATGAGGGCGAAACGAGGCAGGATCGTTCGGGGCTTGATGGCAGGAAACGGGCCAAGGGCCGCCCCGATCCCAGCAGGGCCAATGTCGAAGGCTCGGGCAAGCCGACTGGGGCTGCCGTAGTAATCGCGCTCACGGCCGTAAATATCGGCGCCAACGGTCGGCCACTCATGGCGCCTTCAACGGTCGTCACTGTCCCTCGCGGATGCGCTGCTCCGACAGCTCATGCAGGTACACCTCCAGGTTGGTGTAGCCCGGCACGCCAAGCCACTGCAGTGACAACTGCGTGCCACTGTGATCCTGCACAAATGGGTTCAGGCCGTGTGCCAGTTCCCAGGCGTCGGGCATGCCGTCGCCATCGCTGTCGGTAGGGACTGTCGCGGTGGGGCCCAAGGGCAGCGCGCTGCCGTCCCCGGCTGGGTTGACGTGGCGCGGCTGCAGCGTGATCTCGCCGCGATCGACCGCGCCCATCAGGCGACGGTCCATTGGATCACGGGGAAACGCGCCGGCGCGCAGCATGGCAAGCGGAGCCAGATCGGCGGTCTGGTTGTAGCCGATGAATGGAAAACCATGCCGTTGCGCGACGGCGAAGCTGGGCGGGGTAGTCGGGGGCAGATAGTCCGGGTAGTCGTTGCAGCAGTACATCAGTTCGTAGTCGCTGCGCAGTGGGTAGAGATTGAGGCGGTTGCCTGAGAACCATGTGGCAGTCGCCGCAAGCGCTCCTTGTGGGGTGGCCATATGAATCAGTCCATACCGGAACGGCTCGATCTGCGTCGCGTTGCGGGCCACCGCCTGGTTGGCGGCGAAGTTCATGCGGTAGTAAGTCGGCTGACCCGAATCCGAGCCCGATATGGTCGTGTTGTTCACGTCGATGAAGTAGCCCATGTCCCAATACAGATTGTTCGACAGCTCGATATCCATGACCGAGCCGGCTGCGGCCGCGCTTTCGCGGGACAGCTCGGGGTAGCGCCCGAGGATGCGGTTGAACACGTTATGGTGCAGCGCCAGCCGAGTCAGCTCGTAGCCCTGGGTCGGGTTGCTGTAGTTGACGAGCACGCCGCCCCGGTCGGCATGGTCGCCGACCGTCTCGGCGATGATGGTGTTCTGCACCGTGATGTCCTGCGAGTAAGAGATTTCCACGGCCTCGTCGGTCGCGCCGCCGATCGAGACTTGATCAATGATTGCGCGACGGGTGTAGCGCAGGCGCAGGCCGTCGTCATGCTGACCATCGGGTCGGATGCGCACATGTCGGAGGATCCAGTTGTCCGCCTTTCGGCTGCCTGCAACGCAGGCCGCGTCCTGATCGCAGTAGGGTTCCTCGGTAGTGTGGAATTGCCGAATCGTGATGCCGCCTGGTGATGTCTGCCCGGCAATGGTGACATCGCCGCGCGTGAGCTGAATGGCGGCGTTGATCAAGCCGCTGACCGCAAATACCACCGTGCGCGGGCCTTCCTCGTTCAGCGCGGCCTGCAGGGAGCCTGGGCCGTTGGCATTCAGGTTGGTCACCGTGATGACGCGTCCGCCACGTCCGCCTGTGGCCTGTGCGCCGAAGCCGGCAGCACCGGGAAATGCCAGCGCAACACCCTCGGTCCAGGAGCCGACTCGGACATCGTCCAGTCGGGCCCCTTCGACGCGGGCGCCCGCGTAGGCATGGCCTTCGTACACCAGGGTAGGCAGGTGGAGCGTGGCGGTGGCGGGATCGAAGCTGAACGTCGTGGCACGCACGTCATTCAAATAGACAGCCGTCAGTCCCACAAGCCGAAGCGTGACATCGCGGTAGCGCATGGAGTTTCCTGCCACGCCGATCTCCGTAATGGTCAGGTGATTATTGGCGCTGTTGAAGGAGGCTGACGCAGCCTGAGCTGATGTGGCGAGCAGGACGCAGGTGAGCAGGGCGAACAGGCGCAGCATGGAAACTCCTGAGAGGCGTTTGGGAGCCGGGTGTGTGTACAGCATATCGGCAATGCGGCCCACGTGCAATTGTTCAAGCCTGTTCAAGCCGCCTGGGAGGGACAAGGCCCGTCACCGCTTCGCGGGTTGGTGTTGCGCTGAAGCCTTAACGATCCTCACCCTTGCGGACGACGCGGCCCATCCGGTCAATGCCCGTGCAGGGCGATTGCGACCCGCTGCACCCGGCTCGAACCTTTGCGCAAGAGATAATGCGCGCCACATGGCACTTATCACCTTACTTGACGCCCAGCTGGCATTTGGACACGTTCCCCTGCTCGACCACGCTGATTTTTCACTCGAAACGCAGGAGCGCGTCGGCCTGATTGGCCGCAATGGCACGGGCAAATCGTCGATGCTCAAAATTCTGGGCGGCCTGGACAAGCCCGATGACGGCACCGTGCAGGTGCAAGGCAACACCCGCATTGCCTACGTCGCGCAGGAGCCCCAGCTTGATGCAGATGCTACTGTTTTTGTAGCGGTTAGCGAAGGACTGGCGCGCATCATAGGCCTGATTGAAGAGTACACCCAAGGCCATGGCGACCTCGATGCGATGCAAAGCGAGATCGAGGCACTGGACGGCTGGAACTGGGAGCAGCGCGTCACGGAGACGCTGCACCGGCTGCACCTGGACCCGCAGGCCATCGTCAGCACGCTCTCAGGAGGCACCAAGAAACGCGTGGCATTGGCCCAGGCGCTGGTGGCCCAGCCCGATGTGTTGTTGCTCGACGAGCCGACCAACCACCTGGACCTGGATTCGATCGAATGGCTCGAAGGCCTGCTGGTGGAGTTCAAGGGCAGCATCATCACCATCACCCACGACCGGTCCTTTCTGGACAACGTGGCCACCCGCATCGTGGAGCTGGACCGCGGCAAGCTGCTGTCCTACCCCGGCAACTTTGCCGCCTACCTGACCCAGAAAGAGGAACAACTGGCGCAGGAGGCGGTGATCAACGCGCGTGCCGACAAGCTGCTGGCACAGGAAGAGGTGTGGATTCGCAAGGGCGTGGAAGCCCGCCGCACGCGCGCCACCGCGCGCATCGTGCGGCTGGCGGAGCTGCGCGCCAAACACCAGGCGCGCCGCGACGTGGTGGGCAGCGTCAACATGGATGTCTCCAGCGGTGCCACCAGCGGCAAGCTGGTGGCTGAGCTGACGCATGTGTCCAAGAGTTTTGGTGATCGCAGAATCGTCGATGATTTCTCGGCCACCATTCTGCGGGGCGACAAGATTGGCCTGTTGGGTCCCAACGGCGCCGGCAAGACCACCTTGCTCAAACTCATTTTGGGCGAACTCAAGGCCGATCCGGCGCCGCCCAACGCGCCGCCGCCCGAGCCGGGCCACAGCCCTTGGGGCACGGTGCGCCAGGGCGCCAACATCTCGGTGGCCTATTTCGACCAGATGCGCAACGCGCTCGACCTGGACGCCACTCTGGAAGACTTCATCAGCCCTGGCAGCGAGTGGATCGAGATCGGCAACCAGAAGAAGCACGTAAAAAGTTACCTGGGTGACTTTCTGTTCTCGCCCGCGCGCGCCAACTCGCCAGTGCGATCTTTGAGCGGTGGCGAGCGCAATCGTTTGCTGCTGGCGCGCCTGTTTGCCCGGCCGGCCAATGTGCTGGTGCTCGATGAGCCCACCAACGACCTGGACATCGACACCCTGGAGTTACTCGAGGACCTGCTGCAGAACTACGACGGCACGGTGTTTCTGGTAAGCCACGACCGCACCTTTCTGGACAACGTGGTGACCAGCACCATTGCCTTCGAAGGCGACGCCAAGTGGCGCGAGTACGAAGGCGGTGTGACCGACTGGCTCATCCAGAGCAAGCGCGCCAGCGAGATTGCCCAGGGCAAGGGCCAAAAGGGCTCAAAGCCGTTTAACTACGGGCGTGATCAGCTATTAAAAACGGAGCAAGCTGCGGCCCCAGCAAGCGCCTCAACGCCTGCGGCGCCGGTGGCCAAGGCCCGCAAGCTCAGCTTCAAGGAGCAGCGCGAGCTGGAGGCCTTGCCGTCTGCGATAGCGGCGCTGGAGGCCGAGCACAAGTCCATCCACGAAGCGCTGGCCGACGGCAGCCTGTATGCCAGCGACCATGCGCGCGCTGTGCAGATGTCCGAGCGCGGCGCCCAGATCGATGACGAACTGATGCAGGCACTCGAACGCTGGGAAGCCTTGGGCGGTTGACGACGCTGCGGCCCAGCACAGGCCGCGGTGCGGTCAAGCCAGCCGCGGGTAGTCGGTGTAGCCCTTGGCACCGCCGCCGTACAGGGTGGCGCGGTCCAGTTCGGTCAAGGCGGCACCTTCGCGCAGGCGCCGGGTCAGATCGGGGTTGGCGATGAAGGGTCGGCCAAAAGCCACCAGATCGGCCCCCTCACCCAAGGCGTGGTCGGCCAGGGCGCGGTCGTAGCCGTTGTTGACCATCCACGCCGCGCCGCCACCAGCCTTGCGGTAGGCGCGCAGCAGGGCCGCGTAATCGAAGGGTGTGTCGCCCTGAACATGGTCGCGTGGCCCACCTGTCGAGCCTTCGATGATGTGCACAAAGGCCAGCTTCAAGGGCGCGAGCTGGGTCACCACATACTCGAACAAGGGTTGCGGATGGGGGTCCTGGGCGTCGTTGGCGGGGGTCACCGGGGACAGGCGCAGCCCAACCCGGTCGCCGCCGATTTCCTGCGTCACGGCGGCCATCACCTCGATCAGCAGGCGGGCGCGGTTTTCGATGCTGCCGCCATACGTATCGGTGCGAAGGTTGGAGCCCGAGCGCAGGAACTGGTCGAGCAGGTAACCATTGGCGCCATGCACCTCAATGCCGTCAAAGCCGGCGGCGATCGCATTGCGGGCGGCGCGGCGATAGTCGGCCACGATGCCAGGCAGCTCTTCGAGGGTGAGCGCGCGGGGCGGGGATGTCTCCACAAACTTGGCCACGCCATCCTTGATCAGCACCGTCTTGGTCTTGGCGGTCAGGGCGGAAGGGGCCACTGGCGCCTGGCCGCCGGGTTGCAGGTCCACATGCGAGACCCGTCCCACATGCCACAACTGCATCACGATCTTGCCGCCAACGGCGTGCACCGATTCAGTCACCGGCTTCCAGGCTTGCACCTGCTCGTCACTCCAGATGCCGGGCACGTCCGCATAACCCTGTGCCTGGTGGCTGATGGCGGTGGCCTCGGTGACGATCAGCCCGGCGCCATCGCGCGGGTCGGCACGCTGGGTGTAGTAGGTGGCCATCAAGGCGGTGGGCAGGGCGCCCGGGGCGCGGTTGCGCGTCAGGGGTGCCATCACGATGCGGTTGGCAAGGTTCAGGCGGCCGACTTGAATGGGATCGAATAGAGTGGTCATGGAACGGGTGGTTGGGGAGAAAGCGCCTATCTTGCGCCACTGTCACACAATGCAAGGGCCTATGCCGACCTTTAACACCATCTGCCAGACACCTGTGCGACACATTGTGTGGCTGGCGCTGGCCTTGTCGGCTGGAGCGGCGCTGTCCTTGGGGGTGACCCGGTTTGCCTATGGACTGTTGCTGCCACCCATGCGCGCGGACCTGGGGTGGACCTACACCCTGGCCGGTGCCATGAACACCGTCAACGCCCTGGGCTACCTGCTGGGCGCCTTGCTGACACCGCGCCTGTTGCAGCGCTTTGGTGCCGCCCGGGTGCTGATGGTGGGTGCTGTTCTGGCCACGCTCTTCATGGGGCTGAGTGGTTTCTTCACGGCGGCTGCGCCCTTGCTGGCGCAGCGTCTGCTGGCGGGCGTGGCCAGCGCTTTCGTGTTCATTGCCGGCGGATTGCTGGCGGCCAGGCTGGGCGCTTTGCAGCCGGCGCGGGGTGGGTTCCTGATTGGTTTGTATTACGGTGGCACCGGTTTTGGCATTGCACTGTCCGCGCTGCTGGTGCCTGCCGTGCTGGACAGCGCCCGTGCCTTGCCGCATGGCTGGGCCTGGGCCTGGTGGGCATTGGCGCTGGCTTGCTGCGCGTTGACCGCGATGATGTGGTGGCCGGCGCGGGTGCTGCGCACACTGGCGCCAGTGGCTTCAGCCGCGGGCGTGCCGGCGGCGGTGTTTCGCTGGCGTACGTTTGCCTTCGCGTTGGCCGGCTACGCGATGTTTGGTGTCGGGTATATCGGCTACATGACCTTCGTGATTGCCTTGTTGCGGGAACAGGGTGCCAGTGGGTCGGCGGTCACGGTCTTTTACGCCTTGCTGGGCCTGGCGGTGCTGGCTTCTTCACGCATTTGGGCGGGTTTGCTGGACCGCTACAAGGGCGGGCAAATGCTGGCGCTGTTCAATCTGTTGCTGGGCGTGGCCACGGTGCTGCCCGCGCTGACCTCGTACTGGCCGGTGGTGCTGGCCTCCGGGCTGCTTTTTGGGGGCGTGTTCCTGTCTCTGGTCGCCTCGACCACCGCACTGGTGCGCCACAACCTGCCGCAGGCGGCTTGGGGCGCAGGTATTAGCGCCTTCACCATCGTGTTTGCGGCGGGGCAGATTGTCGGGCCGACGATCGTCGGCTGGATCGCCGACGGACCAGGTGGCTTGGCGCGGGGCCTGCTGTTCTCGGCCTGCGCCTTGTGGATCGGTGCCGTGTTGGCGTGGCGTCAGCGTGCGTTGTGATGTCTTGCCAACCGAGCCAGGGCGGTCCGGCTGGAGCCGTCAGAGACTATGCGGGACAGACCGCAGGCTGGGAAGCAGCGCAGTTCCGTCCTCAACTGTTCGTCGATTGCGGTTTGGCCGCGGCTCTGAGTTTGTCCTTCTTGCTGAGTCGCTTGCCCTTGATGCCGCCGGTCGGATCAGGCAGACGTGCCGATTCGGCTGACGATGGAGGGGAGTGCGGGGCCAGCAATGGCTCAAACCCCTCGATTTGCTCAAGCGAGAACTTCAGCCCCTGGCGCTTTTCGATCAGCTGCCAATGCGCTTGGGTGTCCGCGCTGACAAAACTCACCGCCAGGCCACTTTCGCCGGCGCGACCGGTTCGACCGATGCGGTGGGTGTAGTCCACCGCCGAGCGTGGCAAGTCATAGTTCACCACTACCGGCAGTTGCTCAATATCGATGCCACGGCCCGCCAGGTCAGTGGCCACCACCACGCCGACGCGCTCGGCCTTGAAGTCGGCCAGCACCTGCGTGCGTTTGCCCTGGCTCAGTACACCGTGAAACGGCTCGGCGTCGATGCCGGCCTTGCGCAATTTGTCGGCCACGATTTCGGCCGCATGTTTGGTGGCGACAAACACCAGAACCCGGCGCCACTTGTGGCGCTGAATCAGGTGGCGCAGCAGCTGCGTGCGTCGGTTTGGGTCCACGGCGATGGCGCGTTGGGTGATGTCGGGCTGGTGTTGTGGCGCCGGTAAAACGTCAATTCGCACCGGGTGTCGAAGCAGGACTTGCGCCAGGGCCTGCACGGCGGCGGGAAAGGTGGCGGAAAAAAACAGGTTCTGGCGTTGCGCTGGCAGCAGGGCCAGGATGCGTGCGAGTTCGTCCGAGAAACCCAGGTCCAGCAGGCGGTCGGCCTCGTCGAGCACCAGCGCGCGCACCGCCGACAGGCTCAGGGCGTTGTGGTCCAGCAGGTCGAGCAGGCGTCCTGGCGTGGCCACCACGATGTCCGTGCCGCCGCGCAAGCCCATCATTTGTGGATTGATGGAGACGCCGCCAAATACGATGCTGACTTTGGGCGGCTGCGCCTGACTCGCGGCGAGTTTGACGATGGTTTCGCCCACTTGCGCCGCGAGCTCACGGGTTGGAACCAGTATCAGGACTGCGGCGCGCCTCGGCGATTCCCGTCGCGCCGTTTGCAGATGCTGCAGCAGCGGCAGCACAAAGGCCAGGGTCTTGCCGGCGCCGGTCTGCGCGCAACCCAGTACGTCGCGACCCTGCAGAGCGGCCGGAATGGCCAACTCCTGAACCGCGGTCGGTGTGCTGAAGCCTTGGGCGCGAAGGGCATCCAGGAGCGTCGGCGACAGACCCAGTGAGAAAAATGACATGAGGAGGTGATTGGTGGCGGGCAAGGTCAAGCCCGGATGGCCCAGTTTAAGCGCGCCAGGTCCGCAGCCCGGTTTAGTTGGCTGGCGCGGTCATTCCCAGAGCGTGGTAGACCTGCATGGCCGCCCAGGCGTCGTTGGCGGCATAAACAATCTGACTTTCGGAGAGCTGCCGGTTGGCCCAGTTGGAGGTGGTGGCTTTGCGCGACTTGATGAATCGTCGGTTGAGCACCACCGCGACGGCGGCCTTGACGCCAATCTCCTTGGGATAGCCACGATTTCGGAACACCGCGTTCAGGTCGAGCACGTTTTGCGGCGTGACCCTCAGGGTGCGCAAGATTTGCTGGTGATCGCCCGCCAGGCCAAAACCGACCTTGGTGATGCGCTGCGACTGAAGCAGCGCGCACACCACATCGCGGCATACAGGGTCATGCAATTGGAAGACGTGGGCCTGATGCAGAGTCGAGAACTGAACCACGTGCGGGCCGAGCGAAACCTCGTCCTTGGCGAAGGTGGGTTTTGATTCAGTGTCAAATCCAAGTACCGGGCTGGTGTCAAGCGCCTCGAACGCCTGCTCTGCCTGGGCACGGGAAGACACTACCACGATGTCCCTGCAGCGCCAGCCGCTCCAGAACCTCCAGTGCGGCAATGTCATCCTTGGTCGGCGCGGCGACTCTACGACGCGAGTTTGGGATCGGGTCGATCGTCTTGGCTTTCAGTTGCCGCAGCGGGCAGGGTTGGCGCGGGCGTCTCGCTCATCGAATGGCTGACACGGCGGGCGCCGTCAAAGCGCCGTTTCCAGTAGCTGATGCGCATGTCCTCCACCCTGACTTCAGCGCCAGGGCGCGGGGAATGGATGAACTTGCCATCACCGACGTAGATCCCGACATGGCTGAACGCGTGGCGCAACGTATTGAAGAAAACCAGGTCGCCGGGCTGGAGTTCGGTGCGGTCAATCTTTTCGGTGGCGGCGGCCTGTTGCACGGCCTTGCGCGGCAAGGCCAGTCCGATGGTTTGTTCGTACATGGCCCGCACGAAGCCGCTGCAGTCGAAGCCGGTCTCGGCGTTGTTGCCGCCACGGCGGTAGGGCACGCCCAGGAATCCCATCGCATTGAGCACCAGTTCCGAGGTCTTGGTGCTGACGTTCTGGCGGACCTGGTCAATCTTGCCGAGCAGGCCTTTGTCGGACAGCAGGCGGTCGAGGTCGTCGCCGTTTGGGCCTGGACTGGCGTGCGCACAGGTGGCAAGCAGCAGGGCAGCAAAGGCAAGTGGCAGACGCATGGGTGCAGGATACCCGTTGGGGCGAGGCTGTGTCAAGGTTAAAGTTTATTCTTGAATATCGGCGTAACTGGCTGATTTGTTTGATAGTTTGTTGTAGTGGATACCGCTTGATTGACCTCGCTTGGGTATCCGACCAGGGTGTTCGCAATTCAAGGACAGGCGACGAGGGGTGGCCACAGTTGCCGCAAAATGGGTGACGAGGCCGGTTCCACTGCGGTCTAATGAGGTTTACCAAAAACGGCCATCGCCCGCCAGGAAATCCCCTTATGTTGTTAGACCTTACCCAATCCCAGCTTGTTTTGATCGATTACCAAATTGCCTTGATGCCGGCTATGGCGGACAGTGCCTTGGTGCTCGCCAACGCCATTCGTCTCGGCCAGATGGCTGCCTTGCTGGATGTGCCCGCGTGGGCTACGGAGCAGAACCCGTCTCGCCTGGGGCGCAGCGTCGAGGCCATCAGTGCCCTGGGCCTGAGGACCTTGAGCAAGATGCATTTCAGTGCGGTGGAGGAGGGCCTGGGCGAATGGTTGCGCCCGCCTGCCAAGCCGGCTGCAGGCAACGCGCGCAGTTTGCCTAAGCACTTACAGAAGGCCAGCCAGGAGGCGCCGCAACGCAATGCCATCGTGATGGCCGGTTGCGAGGCGCATGTGTGCCTGCTGCAGACCGCACTGGATTGCCTGGAAGACGAGTTTGAGGTCTGGGTCGTGACCGATGCCTGCGGTTCGCGCACCGAACGCAACCGCGATGCCGCCTTTGACCGGCTCGCTGGAGCCGGAGCCGAGCTGGTGACGACTGAAATGGTGGCGTTTGAATGGTTGCGCACCGCCGAGCACCCGCATTTCAAGGCGGTGCACGGCCTGATCAAGTAGCGCCGGGCCAGTCTGCGTGTTGTCGAGGAAGTCAGGCTGACGCAAGTTTAGAGTCCATAATTATGAATTCAGTTTGATGGAATCTTGTTTTCAACATCCAACAACCAGTTGAGGACAGCACCAAAGAGTTGTCCCGTAACGTATCAGGAGATGCCATGACCGCCTATGCCGACTTCCACCAGCGTTCAATCACGCAACGCGATGCCTTCTGGGCCGAACAGGCGGCTTTGATTGACTGGAAAGACCAGCCCCAGCAGATCTGCGACTACAGCAATCCTCCCTTCGCACGCTGGTATGTCGGTGGCACCACCAACCTTTGCTACAACGCGGTGGACCGCCACCTCAAGGAACGCGCCGACCAAGCGGCCCTGATTTTCGTCTCCACCGAGACCAATCAGGACATCGTCTACTCGTTCAGGCAACTGCACGCTGAGGTGCAGCGCATGGCCGCCACCCTGCGCGATCTGGGCGTGCAAAAGGGGGACAGGGTGCTGATCTACATGCCCATGATCGCCGAGGCCGCCTTTGCCATGCTGGCCTGCGCGCGTATTGGCGCCATTCACTCGGTCGTGTTTGGCGGCTTTGCGTCGGGTTCGTTGGCCACGCGTATTGAGGACGCTTCGCCCAAGCTGATCGTCAGCGCCGATGCCGGCTCGCGCGGCGGCAAGGCGGTGGAATACAAGCCCTTGCTGGACGAAGCGATCCGATTGTCGGCACACAAACCACAGGCGGTGTTGCTGGTGGACCGTGGTCTGGCCAATATGGCTATGACCAGCGGGCGCGACCACCTGTGGGGCGCTATGCGTGACAAGCACATGCAGGCCACGGTGCAATGCGAGTGGCTCGATGCCACGCACCCCAGCTACACGCTGTACACCTCGGGCACCACCGGCAAACCCAAAGGCGTGCAACGCGACACCGGCGGCTACGCCGTGGCGCTGGCCGCCAGCATGAAACACATCTACTGCGGCAACGCCGGTGAAACCTACTTTTCCACCAGCGACATCGGCTGGGTGGTGGGCCACAGCTACATCATTTATGGCCCGCTCATTGCCGGCATGGCCACCATCATGTACGAGGGCTTGCCCACCCGGCCCGATGGCGGCGTGTGGTGGAGCCTGGTTGAGAAGTACAAGGTAACCGTGATGTTCAGCGCGCCCACGGCGGTGCGCGTGCTCAAGAAGCAAGACCCGGCCTTCCTCACCAAATACGACCTGTCCAGCTTGCGCGCTCTGTTCCTGGCGGGCGAGCCGCTTGATGAGCCCACCGCCCAGTGGATCAGCCAGGGCTTGGGCAAGCCCATCATCGACAACTACTGGCAGACTGAAACCGGCTGGCCGATTTTGGGCCTGGCCAACGGCGTGGAGCCTCAGACCAGCCGCTTTGGCAGCCCTGGCGTGGCCATGTATGGCTACGACGTGAAACTGCTCGACGAAAGCACTGGCCAGGAGCTGGTCGGTCCCGATCAAAAGGGCGTGGTGGTGATCGAAGGGCCGCTGCCACCCGGGTGTTTGCAAACCATTTGGGGCGACGACGAGCGCTTTGTCAAGACTTACTGGAAGAGCATTCCAGGCCGCTTGGTCTACAGCACCTTCGACTGGGGCGTGCGTGACAAGGATGGCTACTTCTTCATTCTGGGGCGCACTGACGACGTCATCAACGTGGCCGGGCATCGCTTGGGCACACGCGAAATCGAAGAGAGCATCTCCAGCCACCCCAACATTTCGGAAGTGGCCGTGGTGGGGGTTGCCGATCAGCTTAAGGGCCAGGTGGCCATGGCGTTTGCGGTGGTCAAGGACGCCAGCTTGGTGCCCGACGAGGCCGCGCGTCTTAAGCTCGAAGGTGAAGTGATGAAGGTCGTGGACAAGGACTTGGGCGCGGTGGCGCGCCCGGCCCGTGTGCGCTTTGTCACCGTGCTGCCCAAGACGCGCAGCGGCAAACTGCTGCGCCGCGCCATCCAGGCCGTGTGCGAGGGTCGCGACCCCGGCGACCTCACCACCATGGACGACCCGGCGGCGCTGCAGCAAATCAAGGACCAGGTGCAATCGGCCTGAGTCGTTCAACTGCTGCAGGTCGGTGCCACAGTGGGGTCGTGGTGCCGCAAGTTGCCAGACAGCAATTGATGGCACAATACCGACCGTAACTAGGCCCTTCCTACGCCACAGTCGCATCCGCTAAACGGTTAAGCCGTGACGCGGAAGGTTTTTCCAACCAGCTCAGTTTCCTCAAGGGAAACAAAGGTCAGCGCAATATGAGTGATTCCTCGTCCCACGGGGCGACGTCGGCATCGTCCGCCGCATCGGTCTACCAAGCCTATCAGGGCAACACCTATCTATTTGGCGGCAACGCCCCGTACGTCGAGGAGATGTACGAGAACTACCTGGCCAACCCCGGCAGCGTGCCCGACAACTGGCGCGACTACTTCGACGCCCTGCAAAACGTCCCCGCCGGCGATGGCAGTGACGCCAAGGACGTGCCACACCAGCCCGTGATCAATGCGTTTGCGGAGCGTGCCAAGCACGGCGGCACCAGGGTGGTGATGGCCACTGGCGCCGACTCCGAGATGGGCCGCAAGCGCACGGCGGTGCAGCAGTTGATTGCGGCCTACCGCAATGTCGGCGCCCGCTGGGCCGACCTGGACCCCCTCAAGCGCACCGAGCGCGAAAAAATTCCCGAGCTGGAGCCCTCGTTTTATGGCTTTAACGACGCCGACCAGGAAACCGTGTTCAACACCAGCAACACGTTCTTTGGCAAAGAGAGCATGAGCCTGCGGGAGCTGATGAACGCGCTGCGCCAGACCTACTGCAGCACGATTGGCGCCGAGTACATGTACGCCACCGACCAGAACCAGAAGCGCTGGTGGCAGCAAAAGCTCGAATCCATTCGCAGCAAACCCACGTTCTCGGCCGAGAAGAAGCGTCGCATTCTCGACCGTTTGACCGCCGCGGAGGGCCTGGAGCGCTACCTGCACACCAAGTTCGTCGGGCAGAAGCGCTTCTCGCTTGAAGGTGGCGAGAGCTTCATTGCCTGCATGGATGAGCTGATTCAGACCGCTGGCGCCAAGGGCGTGCAGGAAATCGTGATCGGCATGGCGCACCGGGGACGTCTGAACGTGCTGGTCAACTCCCTGGGCAAGATGCCCGCCGACCTGTTCGCCGAATTCGATCACTCAGCGCCCGAAGACCTGCCCAGCGGCGATGTGAAATACCACCAGGGGTTCAGCTCTGATGTGAGCTCCCCCGGCGGCCCGGTGCACCTGACGCTGGCCTTCAACCCGTCGCACCTGGAGATTGTCAACCCGGTGGTGGAGGGCTCGGTGCGCGCGCGCATGGACCGCCGCGCCGACCCTTTGGGCAAACAAGTGTTGCCGGTGCTGGTGCATGGCGACGCTGCCTTTGCCGGCCAGGGCGTGGTGATGGAGACGCTGGCGCTGGCCGAAACGCGTGGTTACTCCACCGGTGGCACGGTGCACATCGTCATCAACAACCAGATTGGCTTTACCACCAGCGACCCGCGCGACAGCCGCTCCACGCTGTACTGCTCGGACATCGTCAAGATGATCGAGTCACCGGTGCTGCACGTCAACGGCGATGACCCGGAAGCCGTGGTGCTGGCGACCCAATTGGCGCTGGAGTTCCGCATGGAGTTCCGCAAGGACGTGGTGGTGGACATCATCTGTTTTCGCAAGCTCGGCCACAACGAGCAAGACACCCCGGCGCTGACGCAACCGCTGATGTACAAGAAAATTGCCCAGCACCCCGGTACCCGCAAGCTCTACGCTGACCGCCTCGCTGCACAAGGCATGGGTGAGTCGCTGGGGGATGAGATGGCCAAAGCCTACCGCGCCGCCATGGACGCGGGCGAGCACACCTTCAACCCGGTCATTACCAATTTCAAGAGCAAGTACGCGGTGGACTGGTCGCCGTATCTGGGCAAGAAGTGGACCGACGCGGGCGACACTGCCATTCCGCTGGCGGAGTGGAAACGCCTGGCCGAGCGCCTGACCAGCCTGCCCGACACGGTTTCACCGCACCAATTGGTAAAAAAGGTCTATGACGACCGTGCCGCCATGGGTCGTGGCGACATCCCGGTGGACTGGGGCATGGGTGAACACATGGCGTTTGCTTCCCTGGTCGCAAGTGGCTACCCGGTTCGTTTGAGCGGCGAGGACTGTGGCCGCGGCACGTTCACGCACCGCCACGCCGTCATCCATGATCAAAAGCGCGAGAAGTTTGACGAAGGCACTTACACGCCGCTGCAAAACGTGGCCGATGGCCAGGCGCCGTTTGTGGTGATCGACTCCATCCTGTCGGAAGAAGCAGTGCTGGCCTTTGAGTATGGCTACGCCTCCAACGACCCCAACACCTTGGTGATTTGGGAAGCCCAGTTCGGCGACTTTGTGAACGGCGCGCAGGTGGTGATAGACCAGTTCATCGCCTCGGGCGAAGTGAAGTGGGGCCGCGTCAACGGCATCACCTTGATGCTGCCGCACGGTTACGAAGGCCAAGGCCCCGAGCACAGCTCGGCGCGTCTCGAACGCTTTATGCAGCTCAGTGCCGACACCAACATGCAAGTGGTGCAGCCCACCACGGCCAGCCAGATCTTCCATGTGCTGCGCCGTCAGATGGTGCGCAACCTGCGCAAGCCGCTGGTCATCATGACGCCCAAGTCACTGCTGCGCAACAAGGACGCCACCTCGCCCTTGTCCGAGTTCACCAAGGGGTCGTTCCAGACCGTTATTCCCGAGCAGAGTGAATCGATCATCAAGCGCGCGGACAAGGTCAAACGCGTGGTGGCTTGCTCCGGCAAGGTTTACTACGACCTGGTCAAGAAGCGCGACGAGAAGGGCGCCGACGATGTGGTGCTGATTCGGGTTGAGCAGCTTTACCCGTTTCCGCACAAGGCATTTGCCAGCGAACTCAAGCGCTACCCCAGTGCCACCGAGGTGGTGTGGTGCCAGGACGAGCCGCAAAACCAGGGCGCCTGGTTCTTCGTGCAGCACTACATCCACGAGAACATGCAAGAAGGCCAGAAACTGGGCTACTCGGGCCGCGCCGCCTCAGCGTCGCCCGCAGTGGGTTATGCCCACCTGCACCAGGAGCAGCAAAAGGCACTGGTCGATGGTGCGTTCGGCAAGCTCAAGGGCTTTGTGCTGAGCAAGTAGGGGACTCAGAGAATGCAAAGGTTTCACCACGTCATTGCGAGCGAAGCGCCGCAATCCATGACTGCGCTGTCGGCCATGGATCGCCGCGCTGCGCTCGCGATGACGACAAAAAGGTACCTTCGCAATTTTTCACTCCCCAAGTCGACGCCACGCGTTGCACTCAACCCCAATTCACGGAAAGAAATGTTATGGCTATCGTAGAAGTCAAAGTGCCCCAGCTCTCGGAGTCGGTGGCCGAGGCAACTCTGTTGCAGTGGAAGAAAAAGATCGGTGATGCTGTCGCTATCGACGAGATCCTGATCGAAGTCGAAACCGACAAGGTGGTGCTGGAAGTGCCTGCACCTGCCGCAGGAGTATTGGTCGAGCTGGTGGCGGCAGACGGCGCTACCGTCATGGCCGAGCAGTTGATTGCGCGCATCGACACCGAAGCGTCTGCCTCGGTCGCTGCCCCGACGCCACTGGCGGCGGCTACCGCAAAACTCACCGCCGCTGCGACAGCGCCAGTTGCGCCAGCGCCCGTCTCGGGTGCCATGGCCGGCGTGCCCATGCCCGCTGCCGCCAAACTGATGGCCGACAACCAGCTCGCCGCCGGCTCAGTCCCTGGTACCGGCAAGGACGGCCGCGTCACCAAGGGCGACGTGCTGGCTGCCGTGGCTGGCTCCAGCGTGCCCAAACCCGCTGCCGCCGTGGCCATTCCCACCGGTGTGCCCACCGCCATGCTGCCGCAGGTGTCGGCGCCCAAGCCCTATCTGGGTGAGCGCCCCGAGCAGCGCGTGCCCATGAGCCGCCTGCGCGCCCGCGTGGCCGAGCGCCTGTTGCAGTCGCAAGCCAGCAACGCCATCCTGACCACCTTCAACGAAGTCAACATGGCGCCGGTGATGGAGATGCGCAAGCGTTTCCAGGAGAAGTTCGAGAAGGAACACGGCGTCAAGATCGGCTTCATGAGCTTCTTCGTCAAGGCCGCGGTGCATGCCCTCAAGAAGTACCCGGTGCTAAACGCCTCGGTGGACGGCAACGACATCCTGTACCACGGCTACTTTGACATCGGCATTGCGGTGGGTTCGCCGCGCGGCCTGGTGGTGCCGATTCTGCGCAATGCCGACCAGATGAGTTTTGCCGACATCGAGAAGAAGATCGCCGAATACGGCGCCAAGGCGCGCGACGGCAAGCTCGGCATTGAAGAGATGACCGGTGGCACCTTCTCCATCAGCAACGGCGGCGTGTTCGGCTCCATGCTGTCCACCCCCATCATCAACCCGCCGCAATCGGCCATCCTGGGCGTGCACGCCACCAAGGACCGCGCGGTGGTGGAGAACGGCCAGATCGTGATCCGCCCCATCAACTACCTGGCCATGAGCTACGACCACCGGATCATCGACGGCCGCGAAGCGGTGTTGGGATTGGTGGCGATGAAAGAGGCGCTGGAGGACCCGGCGCGCTTGTTGTTTGATATTTAAGCCTTGCGGAAATGACCCGGAGCCTGAGCCGCAGAGGTCTCTGCTCCGTGTCCCCCGCCCTACGGGCTCCTCCTTAACCTGCGCAGACCCCTCTGCGGCCCAGACTCCTAGGAACGTGTATGAGTAAGCAATTCGACGTTATCGTCATCGGCGCTGGCCCTGGTGGCTACATCGCCGCCATCCGTGCAGCCCAGTTGGGCATGAATGTGGCCTGTATCGACGAGTGGAAGAACAGCACGGGTGGACCGGCGCTGGGCGGCACCTGTACCAATGTGGGTTGTATCCCAAGCAAGGCGCTGCTGCAGTCGTCCGAGCATTTTCATCACGCCAACCATCACTTTGCCGAGCATGGCATCTCCGCCAGCGACGTGAAGATGGATGTTGCCAAAATGGTGGCGCGCAAGGACACCGTCGTCAAGCAGAACAACGACGGCATCCTGTATCTGCTCAAGAAGAACAAGGTCAGCTTCTTTCATGGGCGCGGCTCGTTTGTGAAGGCTGGGGACGGAGGTTATGAGATCAAGGTTACCGGCGCTTCGGAAGAAACGCTACTGGGCAAGCAGGTCATCATCGCGACTGGCTCCAACGCCCGCGCCTTGCCCGGCACGCCGTTTGACGAGGAGAACATCCTGTCCAACGATGGCGCGCTGCGCATTGGTGCCGTGCCCAAGAAGTTGGGCCTGATCGGTTCCGGCGTGATCGGCCTGGAGATGGGCTCCGTCTGGCGCCGGCTCGGCTCGGAGGTCACGATCCTGGAAGGCCTGCCGACGTTCCTCGGTGCAGTCGATGAGCAAATCGCCAAGGAGGCGAAGAAGGCATTTGACAAGCAGGGGCTGAAGATTGAACTGGGCGCAATAGTCGGCGAGATCAAGATCGGGAAGGCCGGCGTTTCGATTGCCTGGACCAACGCCAAGGGCGAAGCCCTGTTGCTGGAGGTGGACAAACTGATCGTCTCCATTGGCCGGGTTCCCAACACCACTGGCTTGAATGCCGATGCAGTGGGCTTGAAGCTCGACGAGCGTGGCGCCATTGTGGTGGATGACTTGTGCCAGACCAACTTGCCTGGCGTGTGGGCGGTGGGCGACGTGGTGCGCGGGCCGATGCTGGCGCACAAGGCGGAAGAAGAGGGTGTGGCGGTAGCCGAGCGCATGGCCGGCCAGCATGGCCATGTCAATTTCAACACCATTCCCTGGGTGATCTATACCAGCCCGGAGATTGCCTGGGTCGGCCAGACCGAGCAGCAGCTCAAGGTGGCGGGACGCGCCTACAAGTCGGGCACCTTTCCCTTTCTGGCCAATGGCCGCGCGCGCGCGCTGGGTGACACCACCGGCATGGTGAAGATGCTGGCCGATGCGACTACCGACGAGATCCTGGGGGTGCATATTGTTGGTCCAATGGCCAGCGAGTTGATCTCGGAATGCGTGGTGGCGATGGAGTTTCGCGCCAGCAGCGAGGACATTGCCCGCATTTGCCATGCTCACCCGTCTCTGAGCGAAGCCACCAAGGAAGCCGCGCTGGCGGTGGACAAGCGAACGCTCAATTTCTGATCAGTGACTGTTAGCGTCCTGCAAACCTACGAGGCGGAGCTGGCGGCCCGTGGCTACGCCGCGGACCCCGCCCAGTTGCGTGCGGTTCAGGCGCTCGATCGCTGTGCGCAGGAGTGGGCGGTCTTCAAGGAGAAGCGTTCCAACGCATTCAAGAAGCTGATCAACCGGCCGGACGTTCCACGCGGCGTCTATTTGTATGGGGGAGTCGGGCGGGGCAAGAGCTTTCTGATGGACTGCTTCTACAACGCCGTGCCGCTGCGACGAAAGACGCGCTTGCATTTTCACGAGTTCATGCGCGAGGTGCATCGCGAACTGGCTGACCTGCAAGGCACCGTCAATCCGCTTGATGAACTGGGCAAACGGATTTCGCAAAGTATCGACTCATCTGTTTTGACGAGTTTCATGTTGCCGATATCACGGACGCCATGATCCTGCACCGGCTGCTGGCAGCCTTGTTCGAAAATGGGGTTGGCTTCGTCACAACATCGAATTTTCGTCCGGACGATCTGTACCCCGGTGGCTTGCACCGCAATCGCATCCTGCCCGCCATTGCCCTGCTCAATGAACGCCTTGAAGTGGTCAATGTCGACAACGGGACCGATTACCGGCGACGCACCATGGAGCAACTCAAGCTCTACCACGTGCCTTGTGGGCAGCAGGCCGACGCCGCGATGCGGCAGTCGTTTGAGCGGTTGGCAGAGTCGCACGACGAAAACCCGGTGCTGCACATCGAGGCGCGCGACATTCGGGCGCGACGCAAGGCCGGCGGCGTGATCTGGTTTGACTTCAAAACCCTGTGTGGGGGACCGCGCTCGCAGAATGACTACCTGGAGATCGCCACCCAGTTTCACACCCTGCTGTTGAGCGATGTGCCGCAAATGTCCATTCGCATGGCCTCCGAGGCGCGGCGCTTCACTTGGTTGATTGATGTGCTCTATGACCGGCGGGTCAAGTTGATCCTGTCCGCAGAAGTTCCGGCGGAGGAGCTGTATGTCGAAGGCCCGCTGGCCCACGAGTTCCCCCGCACTGCCTCACGCCTCAATGAGATGCAATCAAGCGACTTCCTGGCGCAGGAGCGCCGAATGGTGGACACAAGGCTTACCTGAGAACTTGCGGGACAGACCGGAGCGCAGCGACGCTCTGTCCTCAACTAATCAGGGGTGTTTTGCGGGACAGACCGGAGCGCAGCGACGCTCTGTCCTCAACTAATCAGGGGTGTTTTGCGGGACAGACCGGAGCTTGGTTGTCCACTAAGACCCCAGGGGTTCGAGCTTGATGATCACCAATGACAGGTTGTCGCCGCCACCATGCGCACGTGAGCGTGCCTTTTCGATCAGGAACTCGGTGGCTTCGCGAGCCGACAAGGTCGACAAGACGGACCCCAGCTCGGTGGTGTTGAAGTAGTGCCACACACCGTCGCTGCAGGCCATCAGCACATCGCCCGCGCGCAGCTTGGGGATGAAGTGGATGTCGGTTGGCGGGTCATTCTCGGTCCCCAGGCAGCCCATCAGAATGTTGGACTGTGGGTGCACATTGGCTTCTTCCTCGGTCAGTTCGCCCCTATCCACCAATGCCTGCACATAGGAATGGTCCATGGTACGTTTGACGAACTTGCTGCCATGGAAATGGTAGACGCGCGAGTCGCCTGCGTGGGCCCAGTAACAGTCGCCACCCGGGTTGATCAGGAACGCGGCGACGGTGCTGTGGGGCTCTTCCTCGGAAGACACGGCCGTCAGCTTGATCACCACGTGCGCTTCCTGGACCAGCTGGTTTAGCAGGGCCGAGGCGTCGTCGGTGTCCGGAGAGTAGCGTTCGAACAGTTGCTTGGCGGTCATCATGACCTGGTCGGACGCTTTGCGCCCACCACTGCGGCCACCCATGCCGTCGGCCAAAACGGCCAGCACGCAGCCGTTGATGCGAGGGTGGTTCAGCAGGGCAACCTGGTCCTGCTGGTAGTCACGGTCGCCCTTGTGGATGCCGGTCGATGCGGTGAGTCGGTAGCCTTTGATCATATGCAGCAGTTCAAACGACGAAACCTTGTAGGAGGAGGTGCGAAGGCCGTATTATCGAGCCAACACAAGCTTACAACCAGCCAGACGCATTCCTTGGACTCGAATTTACATTCACCGGAGCGCCGATTGATCGAACTGCGCATCGAGCATGCCGATCTCGACGCCCTGATTGACCGCACGGTCCATCAAACACCAGTCGACGAACTGATGATGCGGCGCCTGAAGAAGCGTCGGCTCGGCCTACGTGACGAAATCGCCAGGATCGAGCGCGAACTTGACCCCGATCAGTCGGCTTGATGGGCGGGGAGCAAGCCGTGCGAGGCACCGCCAAATCGACTCACCAGAACCGCCACCATGGATTGGTGCTGGTCCGGTATCCGAGTGACAGGTATTCGCTCTTGGGATAGTTGAGGGCCAGCACACGCTTGGCGTCGTCGCGCAACTGCGTCATGCCCAGCGCGTCGTAGGACTGAACCATGATGAACAGGGCGTCTTCCAGCGCTGCCACTCCTTGATAGTCGGCCAGGGCAAGCTGGGCGCGGTTGATCGCCGCAACATAAGCGCCGCGGCTGTAGTAGAAGCGCGCGACGTGAACCTCGTAGCGTGCCAGCGCATTGACGATGTAAGTCATGCGCTGCGCCGCATCCGGTGCATAGCGGGAGTTTGGAAAACGGGTGGTGAGCTCCTTGAACGCCTCGAACGATTCCTTGGCGGCTTTCTGATCACGTTCAGCCAGGTCCTGGCGCGTGATGAAGGTAAACAGCCCGAGGTCATCGTTGAAGTTGACCAGTCCCTTCAGATAGAGCGCATAGTCCAGCGCCGGGCTGGCCGGGTGGAGCTTCATGAACCGATCCAGAGTCGAGATCGCTTGCGCGGGTTCCGCGGTCCTGTAATAGGCGTAGGCCTTTTCAAGCTGTGCCTGCTGCGCCAACGGTGTGCCCGCGGCACGCCCTTCGAGTTTCTCGAACAAGGAAATCGCCTTGTCGTAGGCGCCGGCATTCATCTCGTCCTTGGCATCGGCGTAAATCTTGTTCGGGCTCGCACTGGCGGTCTTGTCCTCCGGGGTTGAAGAGCAGGCCGCTGCGAGCAGGGCCAGCCCGACAATCGTCAGGCGGGAGACAACCGATAATTTGGCACGAAACATGTCGGACAGCTTTCTTGAAAAAATCCAAATTGATTATATCGACCGACCTTGTCGTTGAAGAAGGGGATGAGGGCGCTGAGATCGGGCCGCAGTCGGACGTGCGCGCGTTGACGTTTGGCGCAGCCTTGCACGGGCAGCGGGTCGATCGGGCGGTGGCCGAACTGGTGCCGGAGTTTTCAAGAAGCTATTGCCAGCAGTTGATTGAATTGGGCGCCTTTCAGCTTCACGGCAAACCAGTGGTCAAGCCCTCGACCCGTGTCAGGGCGGGTGACTGTGGAAGCATCGAGCTGCGTCCGACACCGCAAAGCCAGGCCTTCAAGCCCGAGCCAATGGCACTGGAGGTGGTGTACGAGGACGACCACCTTCTGGTGTTGAACAAGCCCGCCGGATTGGTTGTGCACCCCGCACCCGGCAACTGGAGCGGAACCTTGCTCAACGGGCTGCTGGCGCGCGACCCCCGTGCCTGCGAGTTGCCGCGCGCGGGAATTGTCCACCGGCTGGACAAGGACACCAGTGGTCTGATGGTGGTGGCGCGGACGCGTCTGGTGATGGACGCGCTGGTGAAGCTGATTGCCGCGCGCGAGGTCAGCCGCCAGTACTTGGCGCTGGCACACAAGCCCTGGCAAGGGCCAGCCGAAAGGACCATTGACGCACCGATTGGTCGCGACCCCCGCAATCGTTTGCGCATGGCCGTGGTGGACCTGGGGCAACATGCCGGGAAACCCGCCAGGACGGACGTGCGTTTGCTCGACAACGTGGATCGGGGGTGCTTGCTGCGTTGTACGCTGCATACCGGGCGCACGCACCAGATTCGGGTACACCTCAGTTCGATCGGGCACCCGCTGGTGGCTGACGAGACCTACGGCGGCGCCGCTGGCGCTGGTCTTGCGCGACAGGCCCTGCACGCCTGTCGGCTCGCCTTCCTCCATCCGGTGACGGCACAGTCGCTGGTGTTTCAGGCCGAGCTGCCAACCGATCTGCAGGCTGCGCTGGTGGCATGGGGGCTGCGCTACAATCGCGACTAATGGCTTGAGAGAGCCAGCATCCCGCCAGTCCGCACCCGGACTGTGCCGCGCGAGGCCAGACCTGCCCGCAGCCGCCTGAATTGAGCCTCACTGATTTCGCACCGTGTGGGTGCTACTCCAAGAATTGCACGACCATGAATACGGCGCAAGCCAAGCGTGTCCTCGAAACTGCGTTGATCTGTTCGCAGCAGCCCATGGCGGTGCGAGACATGCGAACCCTGTTTGATGACCAACTGGGCGCCGATACCATCAAGGACTTGCTGCAAGCGCTGCAATCGGAGTGGGCACAGCGCGGCGTCGAGCTGGTCAGTGTCAGCACCGGATGGCGATTTCAGAGCCGACCGGAGATGCGGCCGTATCTGGATCGACTCAATCCCGAAAAGCCGCCACGGTACAGCCGCGCGACGCTGGAAACCCTGGCGATCATTGCCTACCGTCAGCCCGTGACCCGGGGCGACATGGAGGACATCCGTGGTGTCACGATCAACTCGATGATCATCAAGCAGCTTGAAGACCGCGGTTGGATTGAAGTCATCGGACATCGAGAGGCCCCCGGTCGGCCGGCTTTGTTTGCCACCACCAAGCACTTTCTGGATGACCTGGGCCTGGCGTCGTTGGATCAACTGCCCCTGCTGGATACACCCGGCAGTCAGGCATCCGTGATGGAGGCGCTGAATTTTCCTGAGTCGGTGCCGCCGCTTGGCGCGACTGGACAGCCGGGCGTTGATTGCGAGCCAGTCGCCCTGTCGGTCGAAGTTGACCGCGCCGGCCACGCCCAGTCGTTTCCCACCGATGCGCCACTCTTTCTCCTGGATGGACCCTCACATGATGCCTAACGATCAGGACGCCGCCGCTTCGATGCCCCGCGCCGCCGAAGCCACTGAAGTTGAAACAACCCTCAGCGAAGTGCCGAGCGGCCAGAGCCAGCCAGCCGATCTTGTGCCACCGCTTCAGAGCGACGCGCACGCCGCCCAAGCTGCCAACATGCAGCGTCACGCCACCGTGAAGGGGACCAACCGCTTTGATGATGTGGTATCCGGTCAGTTTGATGCCGATGAGGAGCAAGAGGACCTGAGTGTCCCCAAGCGTGTTCTGGCACCGATGGCCGAGAGCCCAAAGCTCCACAAGGTGCTGGCGCAATCAGGCATGGGGTCGCGGCTCGAGATGGAGCAGCTCATCATGGAGGGCCGGATCACGGTGAACAATGAGCCCGCGCACATTGGCCAGCGAATCCAGTTTGGCGACCACATCAAGGTCAATGGCAAGCCGATCCGGTTCCGGATCGACCCTCCGCCAGCGCGTGTGATTGCCTACCACAAGCCGGTTGGAGAGGTGGTTTCGCATGACGACCCTCAGAGTCGCCCGACCGTCTTTCGGCGTCTGCCCAAGCTTCATCAGGGAAAGTGGCAATCAGTGGGGCGTTTGGACATCAACACCGAGGGCTTGTTGTTGTTTACCAGCTCGGGCGAGCTCGCCAACAACCTGATGCACCCGCGGTTCGGGCTGGAGCGCGAGTACGCCGTACGTGTGCTTGGCGCGCTGAGCAAAGAGGAGCGCCAGACCCTGCTCGATGGCGTCAAGCTCGACGATGGCATGGCCCGCTTTGGCTCCATCGAAGAGGGCGGCGGTGAAGGCTCCAATTGTTGGTACCGGGTGACCATTTCCGAAGGTCGCAATCGGGAAGTGCGCCGCATGTTCGAAGCCGTTGGGCATGCGGTCAGTCGCCTGATTCGGATTCGCTACGGCGCCATGATGCTGCCACGCGGCCTCAAGCGGGGCGCCTGGATGGAACTTGATGACGCCGACATCCGGGCACTGGCCAAGGCCAGCGGGGCCAGTGCACGTGGCGGGGCACAGGGCTCGATGGCGGATGGCGAGCGCGGCCCTGCGTCGCGCGACGATGCCGGGGGCGGGCGCCGGCGCGGCGCACGCGGTCGGGTTGGCGGACCACGTGGCTCAGGCAATGGTCAACGCAGTGGGCCTTCGCCCACGCAGGGCGCGGGCCAGCCGCGCAATGAACAGCGCCCACCCAAGACCGACCGTCAGGCGCAGGCTGGGCAACCCGATCCCATGAAGACCTCCTTTGGATACATTGGCGCCGACAGCTTCACGCGCCAGCGCCAGGGACCGGCTCAGGGGCAGCGGCGCGGCGGTGGGGGCACTGGCGGCAATGGGTCGGGTGGGGGTGGCGGTCGTCGTGGCCGCAGCCGGTAAACGTCTGGCCCGGCTCGACCAGAGCCAAACCTGGCCTTGCAACGGGTTTTTGGTCGTTTCCGGCTGCTCGCAACAGGCTAAAATGCAAGGCTTTGCCCAATCGGCAAGATTAACCATTTCATCATTACAGTTCAGGAAGATTTCATGACGATCGAACGCACTCTCTCCATCATCAAGCCCGACGCCGTTGCCAAGAACGTGATCGGCCAGATCTATGCGCGCTTCGAGGCGGCTGGTCTGAAGGTCGTGGCCTCCCGGATGGCACACCTGTCGCGCGGCGAAGCCGAGGCTTTCTATGCCGTGCACAAGGCACGACCCTTTTTCAAGGATTTGGTCGAGTTCATGATTTCCGGCCCGGTCATGATTCAGGCGTTGGAAGGCGAGAACGCCATTCTGAAGAACCGCGATCTGATGGGTGCTACCGATCCCAAGAAGGCCGCCCCCGGCACGATTCGCGCCGACTTTGCCGACAGCATTGATGCCAACGCTGTTCATGGCTCGGATGCGCCCGAAACGGCCGCGGTGGAGATCGCCTTCTTCTTCGCTGGCATGAACGTTTACTCGCGGTAGAGATGACCCCCACGCTCCACTGCGTTTCGCTGCCCCCGAGGGGGGGGGGGGCGGGGGGGTCGTGGCGCGCTTGGGGCGGCCCGGCGCCACGCCGATCCAATGACTGCCAACCTGCTCGATTTCGACCTTGAGGGATTGGCTGTCTTCTGCCAGCGGCTGGGAGAGAAGCGTTTCCGCGCCACCCAGTTGTTTCGCTGGATTCATCAACGGGGAGTCCACGATTTCAGCCAGATGAGCGACTTGGCGAAGAGCCTGCGCGACAAGCTGAGTGGGCAGGCCGAAGTCAGGGGTCTTAGCTTGCTGAGTCAAAACCTGTCCTCGGACGGCACGATCAAGTGGTTGTTTGATGTGGGGGACGGCAATGCCGTCGAGACGGTGTTCATCCCCGAGGACGACCGAGGCACGCTGTGCATTTCGTCTCAAGCTGGGTGCGCGGTGGGCTGCCGATTTTGTTCAACTGGCCATCAGGGCTTCAGTCGCAACCTGAGCACCGCCGAGATCATTGGCCAGCTTTGGTTCGCGGAGCACTTTCTGCGTCAGCACCTGAACCGGTCTGAACGCATCATCTCCAACGTGGTGATGATGGGCATGGGCGAACCGCTGCAAAACTACGACCAACTGCTGCCCGCCTTGCGCGTGATGTTGGACGACCATGCCTACGGCTTGTCGCGTCGACGTTTGACCGTTTCAACCTCGGGCGTGGTGCCGATGATCGACCGTTTGGCCCAGGATTGCCCGGTCGCGCTGGCGGTCTCGCTGCATGCCCCAAGCGACGCGCTGCGCGACAACCTTGTTCCGCTGAACCGAAAGTACCCACTGGCCGAGTTGCTGGCGGCCTGCAAGCGCTACCTGGTACATGCGCCGCGTGACTTCATCACCTTTGAATACTGCATGCTCGACGGGGTCAATGATCAGCCCGAGCACGCCAGGCAACTGATGAATTTGGTCAACGCCTACTCCGACGGAAAGGTCTGGTGCAAGTTCAACCTGATTCCGTTCAATCCGTTTGAGGCGTCGGGTCTGTTGCGTTCGCCGCCTGAACGGGTCGCGGTCTTTGCGAAAATCCTCAGCGATGCTGGTATCGTCACGACCGTGCGCAAGACGCGCGGTGACGACATTGCAGCGGCGTGCGGTCAGCTCGCGGGCGCTGTCCTGGACCGCACTCGCGTGGACGAGCGAATGGCCCGGCAACGCACCATTGTTTTGAAACCGGTCAAGGAGATCTGAGGCATGAACTATTCTGTGGCGTCGTGGCGGCGGGTCGGAGGGTTGATCCTGGGGGCAGGTCTGGCCGTGCTGTTGGCTCTGAGTGCTACAGGGTGCGCCTCTGGCGCCGGTCCTTCGGCCACGACATCGGGCAAGCCTGATATGGTCACGGATTCGGACGAGCCGGACGCCCGAAAGCGCGCACGCATCAGGCTGGAACTGGCGGTTGGGTACTATGAGCAGGGACAAACCGCGATTGCCCTGGATGAGCTCAAGCTTTCGTTGGCAGCCGATCCGAACTATGGCGAGGCGTTTAACCTGCGCGGTTTGATCTACATGCGGCTCAACGACCACGCATTGGCGCAGGATAGCTTCCAAAGGGCCATTGCCCTTAATGCCAGCGATTCCAATGCCTCGCACAACTACGGATGGCTGCAGTGCCAGAGGGGGCAGTATGCCCAGTCCGTCCAGTTGTTTTCCCAGGCTCTGGCCAACCCCTTTTATGGAGAGCGTGCCAAGACTTTCATGGCGCAGGGCCTTTGCCAGGTTCGCGCCAACCAACTCGACGAGGGCGAGCGCAGCCTGACCCGGTCCTATGAACTGGACGCCGGCAACCCCATCACCGGGTACAACCTGGCCAAGTTGCTGTTTCAGCGTGGCGAGTTCGTCCGCGCCCAGTTTTATGTCCGGCGACTGAACAACAGCGAACTGGCCAATGCCGAATCACTGTGGCTGGGTATCAAGATCGAGCGCCGCGTCGGCAACCAGGACGCCATGCTGCAGTTGGCTGGGCAACTCAAGAAACGTTTCTCCCAGTCCAAGGAGGCAATGGCCTACGAACGGGAAGCCTTTGATGAGTGAGCTCGAACCGTCCAACGACACGCATTCAAGCCATGGCGCCAGCGCTCAGGTGCCGACGGGTGGCGCCATGCTCAAGGCCGCCCGAGAAGCCGCCGGTCTGCATATTGGCGCCTTGGCGGTAACCCTGAAGGTTCCGGTCAAGAAGCTCGAAGCCTTGGAAGCGGACCGCATTGACCTGTTGCCCGACGCCGTGTTTGTGCGTGCCCTCGCAGCCAGTGTTTGCAGAACACTGCGAATCGATTCGGCGCCAGTGCTGGCGCGCTTGCCCGCCAATGTGGCACCGCAACTCAAGACCGTGGAGGCCGGCATCAACGCGCCATTTAGGGTGCCAGGAGGCGATCCGTCTGTATCGATCCGAGACCGACTCCGCAGTCCGCTGGCGATGGCGGTGTTGGCGATGCTCATCGGGGCCTTGATCCTGTTCTTTTCTCCGCCACTGGATCGCATTGAGCAAACGTTTGGTTTGGCCCAGCACGACGCCCCAAGCCAGCCGGTCGCGGCATTGCCATCGCCTTTGGTGCCAGCGCCCACTGAGGTTAGGCCGGGCGAAGCTGGATCGCCAAGTGAAGTCAAGGCGCCAATCGTATCCGCCTCAGTACCGGCTAGCGCCGTGGCCTCGGCGCCGATGACGACTTCGCTTCCATTGCCTGCGCCATCGGCGGTGCCCGCCCCACCGGCAACCGATTTGGCGGGCAGCGTCGTGATTCGGGCGCGCGGTGCGTCGTGGGTTGAGGTGACTGATGCGGCGGGTGTGGTCCAACTGCGCAAGATGATGGACGCCGGCGAGGGTGTGGGTGTATCGGGCAAGCGGCCCCTGATGGTGGTGGTGGGGCGTGCCGATGTGGTGGACGTGACGGTGTCGGGCAAGCCCTATGACCTGGGCAATGTCAGTCGTGACAAAGTCGCCCGCTTTGAGGTGAAGTAGTGCAATCAAGTCTTCCAATCCGTTGCGCCGAACCGCAGGCCCGCCACACGCGTCAAGCGCGTGTGGTGTGGGGATCCAGGGTGGTGACCGTGGGCGGCGATGCGCCGGTGCGCGTGCAGTCGATGACCAACACCGACACGGCGGACGTGATCGGTACGGCGGTGCAGGTCAAGGCGCTGGCCCTGGCCGGCTCCGAGCTGGTTCGCATCACGGTCAACACGCCTGAGGCGGCGCAGGCAGTGCCGCATATCCGAGAGCAGCTCGATCGCATGGGCGTCGACGTTCCCCTGATCGGTGATTTCCATTACAACGGCCACCGTTTGTTGACGGACTACCCGGCCTGTGCCGAGGCGCTGTCCAAGTACCGCATCAACCCCGGCAATGTAGGCAAGGCCGACAAGCGCGACAAGCAATTTGGCCAGATGATTGAGGCCGCCCTGCGCTGGAACAAGCCGGTTCGGATCGGCGTGAACTGGGGCAGCCTCGATCAGGAGTTGCTGGCCAGCCTGATGGACCAAAACAGCCGCCGCAGCGTGCCATGGGACGCCAAACCTGTGATGTACGAGGCCCTGATCACGTCGGCGCTGGATTCGGCGCAGCGCGCCAGGGATATGGGAATGGAGCCGGGGCAGATCATTCTGTCCTGCAAGGTCAGCGGCGTGCAGGATCTGATCTCGGTTTACGGTGAGCTGGCCAGACGCTGCGACTACCCGCTGCACCTGGGGCTGACAGAGGCCGGCATGGGCACCAAGGGCATTGTGGCCTCCACGACAGCCTTGTCGGTCTTGCTGCAGCAGGGCATTGGCGACACCATTCGGGTGTCTTTGACGCCGGCACCGGGCGAATCCCGCACCCAGGAAGTGGTGGTTGCGATGGAAATTCTCCAGGCACTGGGTTTGCGCACCTTCGTGCCCAGTGTCACCGCTTGCCCGGGCTGTGGACGTACCACCAGCACGACCTTCCAGGAGTTGACCAAACAGATTGACGACTTCCTGCGTGCGCAGATGCCGGTTTGGCGGGAGCGCTATCCGGGGGTCGAAAAACTCAAAGTGGCCGTGATGGGCTGCATCGTCAATGGACCGGGTGAAAGCAAGCACGCCGACATCGGCATCAGCTTGCCCGGCACCGGCGAGGCGCCAGCGGCGCCAGTGTTCATTGATGGCGAGAAACGCCTGACCTTGCGCGGCGAGCGCATCGCCCAGGAGTTCCAGCAAGTTGTAGAAAACTATATCGAACAGCGGTTTGGCGGTGCACGCGCGCCAGAAACCGCTTGACCAGTGCCATGGCTGACACCCTACCCGCCGCGAAAGCGGAAAAAATCTTCGCCGTCAAAGGCATGAATGACATTCTCCCGGCCGATTCGTCGCGCTGGGAGTGGTTTGAGCAGCACGTTCGCGAGTTGATGGACGCCTATGCCTACCGCAACATTCGCACGCCGATCGTCGAGCACACCCAATTGTTTGTAAAGGGCACCGGCGAGACCACCGACATTGTCGAGAAGGAGATGTACTCCTTTGAGGATCGGCTCAATGGCGAGCAACTCACGCTGCGACCCGAGAACACGCCCGGCGTGGTGCGCGCGGCGATCGAGCACAACCTGACCTACGACGGCGGCAAACGCTTGTTCTACATGGGACCGATGTTCCGGCACGAACGACCGCAGCGCGGGCGTTATCGCCAGTTCTACCAGCTCGGGGCCGAGGCCTTGGGTTTTGCCGGCCCGGAGCTGGATGTCGAACTCATATTGATGGTCTGGCAGTTGTTCCAACGGCTAGGCCTGCGCGACATTCGCATCGAACTCAACAGCCTGGGCTTGCCCCCTGAGCGCCTGGCGCACAAGGCAGCATTGGTGACCTATTTTGAGCAGCATGCCGACGCGCTGGACGCGGATTCGCAGCGCCGCTTGCGTACCAATCCGCTGCGCATTCTGGACACCAAGAATCCGGCCATGCAGACCTTGGTGCAGGGCGCCCCACAACTGCTGAGCTTTCTCCAGGAGGCCTCGCTGGCCCACTTTGAGACGGTCACTTCACTGCTGACTGGCTGTGGCGTGCCCTGGCGAGTCAATCCGCGCCTGGTGCGGGGCCTGGACTACTACAGCCACACGGTGTTCGAGTTCATCACCGACGAACTCGGCGCGCAGGGGACCCTGTGTGGCGGCGGGCGCTACGACGGGCTGTTCGAGATGCTGGGCGCCAAACCCACAGCAGCGGTGGGCTGGGGTATGGGTATCGAGCGGGTGCTCGAACTGCTGCAGGTTCAGGGCGTGGTGGTCCCAAGGCCCACGCCCGACGCATTTGCCGTCATTCCGGACGCAAAGGCGTTGCCCGTGGTGATGCGAACCCTGCTGACGCTGCGCAATTTTGGGGTCAACGTTCAGATGCATGCGGGCTTGGCGGAGGGTTTTGGCAGCATGAAATCGCAGTTCAAGCGGGCCGACGCCAGCGGCGCGCGCTTCGCCCTGGTGTTTGGTGCTGACGAGTTGGCGCAGAACATGGTGACGGTGAAGTCACTTCGTGACGGCAGCGGCGCGCAGACGCTGCAGCCGCTGTCCGATGTCCTCCAGTGGGCGCCCACCCTACAATCGCGGGCTTAAGTTAGTCCAATCAACTGAAACCTTTCATGGCAAACCATCTCGATCTCGAAGAACAAGAACAGCTCGATCAGCTCAAGCACTTCTGGAAGCAGTACGGCAATCAGATCACCTGGGTATTGATCGTTGTATTGGCGGGCTTCGCCGGCTGGAACGCCTATCAGTACTGGCAACGCAACCAGGCTAGCCAGGCCTCGGCCATGTACGACGAGGTGGAACGCGTGCTGCGCGCCGGTGACATGGAGAAGCTCGATCGCGCCTTTTCCGACATGAAGGACAAGTTCGGTTCCACCGCCTATGCCCAGCAGGTCGGCTTGCTGGCGGCAAAGAGCTATTACGATGCAGGCAAGGTCGATGCAGCCAAGGCGGCGCTGACCTGGGTCGCGGACAAATCCAGTGACGAAGGTTACCAAGCGATTGCCCGGTTGCGCCTGGCGGCAATCTTGCTGGAATCCAAGGCCTACGACGATGCCATCAAGCAGTTGGCGGGCTCGTTTCCTGCTGACTTTCAGGCGCTGGTGGCCGACCGCAAGGGCGACATCTTTCAGTTGAAGGGCGACAAAGCCCAAGCGCTGGCGCAATACAACAATGCCTACAAAGCGCTCGATGAGCGCACCGAGTACCGGCGGGTTGTTGAAATCAAGCTCAATGCCTTGGGTGTCGATCCGCGTGAATCGGCCAAGGGCGGCGCAGTGGCCACTAGTCCGACTGCAAGTGCTGCAGCGGCAACGGGCGCGGAAGGCAAGAAATGAAGTTTCACATGCTCTTTGGCAAGGCCGCTCAAAGCGTGCTGACGGTTGGTTTGGCGATGGTGCTGGCTGCTTGTGCCAGCGGACCAGACAAGCCCAAACCGACTGAACTCGGACCCAACGCCGGTTTGCTGGGGGTTCGTCCAGTCTGGACCACCAAAATTGGAGGTACTGACTTTCCACTGAACATGCGTGTGGTAGACCAGACCGTCTTTCTGGCCAGTGGCGAAGGCACGGTCTGGGCGCTCAACGCCGCGACGGGAGCCCAGGTGTGGCGGGCCGATGTCGGCGCCAAGGTGGCGGCCGGCGTGGGCAGCGACGGGCAGTTCGTGGCCCTTGTGACCCGCGCCAATGAACTGGTGGTGCTGGACGGCGGGCGCGAGTTGTGGCGCCAGAAACTGTCGGCGTTGGTGTTTACCTCGCCGCTGGTGGCGGGTCGCCGCGTCTTCGTGCTGGGTGCCGATCGGGCAGTAAGTGCCTATGACGCAGTGTCGGGCCGCAAGCTCTGGATTCAGCAACGCCCTGGTGAACCGCTGGTGTTGCAGCAGGCCGGTGTACTGCTGCCGGTTGGCGACACCTTGGTGGTCGGGTTGGCCGGGCGCCTGGCAGGGTTGCAGCCCGCCAACGGTTCGGTGCGCTGGGAAGTACCAATTGCCTCACCACGCGGCACCAACGACGTTGAGCGCCTGGTCGATCTGGTCGCCCATGCCAGCCGCAACGGGGATTCGGTCTGCGTGCGTGCGTTCCAGGCATCGGTCGGCTGTGTCAATGCGGCACGGGGTAACCTGCTGTGGACCAAACCCGCGGTCGGGGCTGTTGGCCTGAGCGGTGATGATCGATTGCTCTTCGGCACCGAGGCCGACGGCAGGGTGCTGGCCTGGACGCGCACTTCGGGCGAGCGTGCCTGGGTGTCTGAACGGTTGAAGTACCGAGGTCTGTCGGCCCCGTTGGCCTTGGGTCGCTCGCTCGTGATTGGGGACGAGTCGGGCCTGCTGCATTTTCTGTCGCGCGAAGATGGCTCGCCCCTGACACGTGTGGCCACCGACGGCACCGCCGTGGCCGCGGCGCCGGTGGTGGCGGGCGACACACTCATTGTTGCAACCCGCGGCGGCAACGTCATGGCCTTCAGGCCGGAATGAACGCGAGCTTCTCCCCATGATGCCCGTATTGGCCCTGGTGGGGCGCCCGAATGTGGGCAAATCGACCCTGTTCAATCGGCTGACCAAGACGCGTGATGCCATCGTCGCCGACTTCGCTGGCTTGACCCGCGACCGCCACTACGGCAACGCCGTGCACGCCAAGCGCGAGTTCATCGTGGTTGACACGGGAGGTTTTGAGCCCGACGCGGCCAGTGGCATCTTCAAGGAGATGGCCAAGCAAACCCGGCAGGCCGTGGCGGAAGCGGATGTGGTGGTGTTTGTTGTGGATGCGCGTGACGGGCTGTCCGCGCAGGACCATGACATCAGCAAATACCTGCGTCGATTGGGCAAGCCCTGTCTGCTGGTGGCCAACAAGGCCGAGGGCATGAAAGCGGGCGCGCAACTCGGTGAGTTCTTTGAGCTTGGCCTGGGCGAGGTGATACCGGTCTCGGCCGCTCATGGCCAAGGCATCAAGGAACTGTTGGACCGGGCATTTGAATCGCTGCCAGTGGCCGACCCCGACACGCCACCCGAAGCGCGTGACCCCAGCGTCATCAGGCTGGCGGTGGCCGGGCGCCCGAACGTCGGCAAGTCGACCCTGATCAACACCTGGCTCGGAGAGGAGCGCCTGGTCGCGTTTGACCAGCCTGGCACAACGCGCGACGCGATCTCGGTTCCGTTTGAGCGAAATGGCCAGAAGTTCGAGCTGATCGACACGGCTGGGCTTCGCCGCAAAGGAAAGGTGTTCGAGGCGATTGAGAAATTCTCGGTGGTCAAGACCTTGCAGGCGATCGAGTCATGCAACGTGGCCTTGCTGCTGATCGATGCGATGCAGGGTGTGACCGACCAGGACGCGCACATTGCCGGTTACATCCTGGAGAGTGGCCGTGCCGTCGTGATGGCCATCAACAAGTGGGACGCGGTCGATGAGTACCAGCGCGAGCTGGTCAAGCGCTCGGTGGAGACCCGACTGCCATTCCTGAAGTTTGCCAACATGCACTTGATCTCCGCCCAGAAGCGTCAGGGCCTGGGGCCGCTGTGGACCTCGATCGCGCAGGCCCATCGGGCCGCCAACTGCAAGATGTCGACGCCGATCCTGACGCGTCTACTGCTGGAGGCGGTCCAGTTTCAGAGCCCGAAGCGAGCCGGCATGTTTCGCCCCAAGCTGCGTTACGCTCACCAGGGGGGGATGAACCCGCCCGTGATCGTCATCCATGGCAATTCCCTGGAGCATGTCAGCGACGCCTACAAACGTTTCCTCGAAGGGCGATTTCGCAAGGAGTTTGATCTGGTCGGAACGCCGCTGCGGGTCGAGTTCAAGTCGTCCAGCAATCCGTTTGTCGACAAGGACTGAGGCGCTACCGATCGCCGCTGCCTGGCGGCATAGGCCACCTTCGGCCAGAAAATGATCTGGCTCGAATGGGGGGCACCCTCTTTCTGGCCACTTTTGTAGTGGCTTTTCCGAGCGTGCGGCCGATATCGTGCCGCGCTGTGGTATCGTGAACCCCTCTTCATTTTTTGAACACGGAGAATATCGTGAGCAACAAAGGTCAGTTACTTCAAGACCCGTTTCTCAACGCATTGCGTCGGGAACACGTTCCGGTCTCCATCTACCTCGTCAACGGGATCAAGCTGCAGGGGCAGATCGAGTCGTTTGACCAGTACGTCGTGTTGCTTCGCAATACGGTGACGCAGATGGTTTACAAGCATGCAATCTCAACCATCGTCCCGGGCCGTGCCGTCAATCTGGCCAAGCTCGACGGCGATGAGTCGGCTGCGCCCTGACGCTTGCATGGCCCGCAGGCAGTTCCTGAGGCGCCATTGCGTCGGCTTTTCTCGTTGACCAAGGTTTGAATTCCGAATCTGCTCGCCCGTCCGCCACCGTCATTCTGGTCGGCGTTGATCTGGGTTTGCCAAATTTTGATCAAGAACTCGAAGAGCTCGGTTTGCTGGCGCAGACGGCTGGGCTTGAGGTGGTCGGGCGCGTCACCTGCAAACGGCGAGCGCCCGATCCAGCTCTGTTCATCGGCAGCGGCAAGGCCGATGAAATCAAGTTGCTGGCCAGCCAGTTGGGCGCTGCCGAAGTGCTGTTCGACCAAAGCATCAGTCCGGCGCAGCAGCGTAATCTGGAGCGCAACCTGGAGCGGCCCGTCAACGACCGTACCTTGCTGATTCTGGAGATCTTCGGCCAGCGCGCGCGCAGCCACGAGGGCAAGCTTCAGGTCGAACTGGCCCGCCTGCAGTACCTCAGCACCCGGCTGGTGCGCCGCTGGTCTCACCTGGAGCGCCAGAGCGGTGGTATCGGCATGCGCGGCGGGCCCGGCGAAACCCAGATCGAGCTGGACCGGCGCATGATCGGCGAGAGTATCAAGCGCACCAAGGAGCGCCTGGAGCGCGTCAAACGGCAACGCAAGACCCAGCGCCGCCAGCGCGCGCGCCGTGATGCCTTCAACATCTCACTGGTGGGCTATACCAACGCCGGCAAATCAACCTTGTTTAACGCCTTGGTGAAGGCTCGGGCCTATGCGGCGGACCAATTGTTTGCCACCCTCGATACCACCACACGCCAGCTCTATCTGGCCGAGGCCGGGCGCTCCGTATCACTGTCGGACACCGTGGGATTCATCCGCGATTTGCCGCATGGCCTGATCGATGCTTTCGAGGCGACGCTGCAGGAAGCGGTGGACGCCGACTTGCTTTTACACGTGGTGGACGCGGCCAATCCGGGCTTTCCAGAGCAGATTGCCGAGGTCCAGCGTGTGCTGGGAGAGATTGGCGCGCAGGACGTCCCGCAGATTCTGGTTTTTAATAAGCTTGATCACCTTGAAAACGAGCGTCGGCCCCTGCAACTGCACGATGTGTTTGACCTGAATGGCGTGCCGACCCCCAGGATATTCCTGAGTTCCAAGAGCGGGGAGGGCTTGAGCCTGTTGCGGACACAACTGGCCAGTACCGTGAAAGCGGACAATCCCGGATCCATGCTCAACCAAGATATCCCTGAGCGCCACGAGGCTGGACTGTGATTGGGCACAATCTGCCTTGGAACAATACGAGAAGATGCGATGAAATTTGAATCACCTGGCTTTCGCTGGGCCGTACTGCCCGGCCGAATCAGGGGCATGTTCAATCTGAACGACCCGAAGTGGGGGCGTGGCGACGATAAGCCCGCTGAACCACCCAAGGACGGCGCCGGTCGCCCAAGTGATCCGCCCCCGGACAACCCGCCCCAAGGCAATGGCAATCGGGGTCAGAAGCCGGGCCCAAATCAGGGACCGCCGGATCTCGATGAGCTGTGGCGTGACCTCAATCGCAAGCTCGGCGGACTGTTTGGCGGCAGCAAGTCTGCCAACCGGGGTAAGCCGGTATTTGGTTCGGGTGGCGGCAACGGCTCGGGTGGCGGGTTTCAGCCCGACATGAAGAGTGCTGGCATTGGCATCGGCCTGATCGCCGCCGTGGCGGTGGTGATCTGGCTGGGCACCGGGTTCTTCATCGTGCAGGAAGGTCAGCAAGCCGTGATCACGCAGTTTGGCAAGTACCACTCTTCGGTTGGCGCGGGCTTCAACTATCGGCTGCCGTATCCGATACAACGGCATGAGTTGGTCTTCGTGACGCAGATCCGCTCGGTCGATGTCGGTCGCGATACCGTGATCAAGGCCACTGGCCTGCGCGAATCGGCCATGCTGACCGAAGACGAGAACATTGTCGAAATCAAGTTCGCAGTGCAATACCGCCTCAATGACGCACGCGCATTCCTGTTCGAGAGCAAGAACCCGGCTGATGCCGTGGTGCAGGCCGCCGAGACCGCCGTGCGTGAGGTGGTTGGCAAGATGCGCATGGACAGCGCGCTGTCCGAAGAGCGCGACCAAATTGGGCCGCGTATTCGCGCCCTGATGCAGAAGATTTTGGACCGTTACAACGTCGGTATTGAGGTGGTGGGCATCAACTTGCAGCAAGGCGGGGTGCGCCCACCCGAGCAGGTGCAGGCCGCCTTCGACGACGTGCTCAAGGCTGGGCAGGAGCGTGAAAAGACCAAGAACGAAGCGCAGGCCTACGCCAACGACGTGGTGCCACGCGCGGTGGGCTCCGCCTCGCGGCTAAAGGAAGAAGCCGATGCCTACAAAGCACGGATCGTTGCCCAAGCGCAAGGTGATGCGCAACGTTTCAAATCGGTATTGGCCGAGTATCAAAAGGCGCCGCAGGTGACACGTGACCGCATGTACCTTGATACCATGCAGCAGGTCTACAGCAACGCCACCAAAGTGATGATTGACTCGCGACAGGGTTCCAACCTCTTGTACCTCCCGCTGGACAAGATTGTCCAGATGACAGCGCAGGGCGCCGAGGCGGCGGCGACGCTGCCTCTGCTGCCGGCAACCAGTACCTCAACCACGGCCGCAACGACCGACGCACGGGCTCGGGACGCTGCCCGTTCGCGTGATCGCGACACCCGCTAGGAGCGCTGCATGAACCGGATTGGATTTATTTTTTCATCGTTGCTGGTGCTGCTGGCGCTGGCCAGCTCGATGCTGTTTGTGGTCGATCAACGTCAGTTCGGTGTGGTGTACGCGCTGGGTCAGATCAAGGAAGTGATCACCGCGCCCGGCCTGAACTTCAAACTGCCGCCCCCCTTTCAGAATGTGTCCTACATCGACAAACGGCTGTTGACACTCGACAGCAGCGATACCGAGCCCATGTTGACTGCGGAAAAGCAGCGCGTGGTCGTGGATTGGTACGTGCGTTGGAGGATTTCCGAGCCCACCGAGTACATCCGCAATGTTGGAACCAACGAAGCCGCGGGCGCGACCCGACTCAACAGCGTGGTGCGCAATGCCCTTCAGGAAGAAGTGAACAAGCGTACCGTGAAGGACTTGCTTTCGCTCAAACGCGAAGCCTTGATGGCCGACGTCAAACGCGAAGTCTTGGCGCAGGTGCGTGGCGCCAAGCCCTGGGGCGTTGACGTGGTTGACGTGCGAATCACACGTGTGGACTACGTGGAGGCCATCACCGGCTCGGTTTACCAGCGCATGGCTGCTGAACGCAATCGGGTTGCCAATGAATTGCGCTCCACCGGTGGTGCCGAAGGTGAAAAGATTCGTGCCGATGCCGACCGGCAACGCGAGGTGACGGTAGCCAATGCCTACCGAGACGCGCAGAAGATCAAGGGTGAAGGCGACGCCGAGGCGGCCCGCATCTATGCTGACGCCTTCGGTCGCGATCCCCAATTTGCGCAGTTCTACCGCAGTTTGGATGCTTACAAGTCCAGCCTGGGCAAGAAGAGCGATGTCATGGTGATTGATCCCGCTTCGTCCGAGTTCTTCAAAGTGTTTCGTGGCAACCCGGCGCCGCTGCCTGGCAAGAAGTAGGCCTTGGATCAGCAGACGTTCTGGCTGGCACTGGCCTTGGTGCTGGTGATTGAGGGCCTGTTTCCGTTCGTGTCGCCCACCGGGTGGCGAAAGATGTTCGCTCAGTTGTTGCAGCTCAACGACGGACAGATTCGCTTTTTCGGGCTGTGCAGCATTGTGGCGGGGCTGGGCATGATTTGGCTGCTGGCGTAAGGTTTGCGGGCCAACGAGCCCGGTAAAATCACCGTTTTAACAGCCCGCCAAAATCACATGTCCGCTTGGGTCCTGCCGGATCACATTGCCGATGTCTTGCCTTCCGAGGCGCGCCACATCGAAGAACTGCGTCGAGATCTGCTGGACATGGCCCGTTGTTACGGCTACGAGCTGGTTATGCCGCCGTTGCTGGAGCATCTGGAGTCCCTGTTGACTGGTGCCGGTCAGGCGCTGGACTTGCAGACCTTCAAGCTCGTCGACCAACTCTCCGGGCGCATGATGGGCTTGCGTGCTGACAGCACGCCCCAGGTTGCGCGCATCGACGCTCATTTGCTCAACCGACAGGGCGTGACTCGCCTGTGTTACTGCGGTCCGGTGGCGCACACCCGTCCGGCCGGGCCCCACGCGACACGCGAGCCGCTGCAGTTTGGCGCCGAGATCTACGGTCATCAGGGCCTTGAGGCCGATCTGGAAATCCTGCAACTGGCGCTGGATGGCCTGAAGGCGGCCAAGGTGCAATCCGTTTGCGTTGATCTGGCCGACGCACGTATCGTGCCGGCGCTGTTACACGGCGTCGCGGCCGATCAGGGCCTGCTGGCGCAGGTGCAACTGGCGCTGGCGAGCAAGGATCGCAGTGAACTGGCTGCGCTGACCCGTGACTTTCCGGCAGCCTCGCGTCAAGCCCTGCTGGCCTTGGTTGAGCTCTATGGCGATGCCAGTGTGCTGGTGCAAGCGCAGGGCGCCTTGTCGGCTTTTCCGGCGGTCGGGCAGGCTCTATCTAGCTTGAAATGGCTGGCCAGTCATCTTGACGGCGTCGCGGTGTCGTATGACCTGGCAGACATGCGCGGTTATGGCTACTACAGCGGTGCGCGCTTTTCCATGTATGCGCCGGGCGCCAATGACGCCCTGGTACGCGGTGGTCGTTACGACCAGGTCGGCGCCGTGTTTGGCCGCAATCGGCCGGCTGCCGGATTCAGCCTGGATGTCAAGGCCCTGGTCGGCGCGATAGAGCCGCGCACCTTGCATGCCGCCATTCGCGCCCCCTGGGGCGAGCTGCCGGCCTTGCGCGCCGCCATCGCCGCATTGCGTCAGGGCGGCGAGACGGTGGTCTGCGTGCTGCCCGGGCATGAAAGCGAAATTGATGAATTCCATTGCGACCGCGAGCTGGTTCAGCTAGGCCCGCAATGGGTTGTGCAAGCCATTTAGTCTCCACTGAAACCCTGTTTTGAGAATCTTCAAGATGAATGCAAACAAAGGTCGAAACGTCGTTGTGGTCGGTACCCAGTGGGGTGACGAAGGCAAGGGCAAGTTGGTGGATTGGTTGACCGAAAGCGCGCAGGGCGTGGTGCGGTTTCAGGGTGGCCACAATGCTGGCCACACTCTGGTGATCAATGGCGTCAAGACTGCCTTGCACCTGATTCCAAGCGGCATCATGCGCCCGGGCGTCAAGTGCTATATCGGCAACGGCGTGGTGCTGTCGGCGGCCAAGCTGTTTGAAGAGATCGAGGGCCTGGAAAAAGCCGGCGTCGAGGTGCGCTCGCGCCTGCGCATCAGCGAAGCCTGTCCCCTGATTCTGCCCTTTCATGCCGCGCTGGACGTGGCGCGCGAGGCGGCGCGCGAGCAAGGTGGGGTCGAGAAGATCGGCACCACCGGACGCGGTATCGGCCCGGCCTACGAGGACAAAATTGCCCGGCGCGCCCTGCGTGTGCAGGACCTCAAATACCCCGAACGATTTGCCACCAAGCTGCGCGTGCTGCTGAGTCTGCACAACCACATGTTGACGTCTTACCTGGGCTCCACCCGCTTCGTCTTCGGCGATGCGCTCAAGCCCTACATCGTCAATGGCGAGGTTCAGTTCGACGCTGTGTACTCCGAAGCCATGCGCCACGCCGAACTGCTCAGGCCGATGATGGCCGATGTGTCGCGCGAGCTCAACGCGGCTCATGCGCAAGGTGCCAATTTGTTGTTTGAAGGCGCACAGGGCACGCTGCTGGATGTTGACCATGGCACCTACCCCTATGTGACCTCCAGCAACTGCGTGGCCGGCAACGCGGCGGCGGGCTCGGGCGTGGGGCCTGGCATGTTGCATTACATCCTGGGCATCACCAAGGCCTATTGCACGCGTGTCGGTGGCGGTCCGTTTCCGACCGAGCTCGACTGGGAGGAGCCTGGCACGCCGGGCTACCACATGAGCACCATTGGCGCCGAGAAAGGTGTCACCACCGGTCGCAGCCGGCGCTGTGGCTGGTTTGATGCCGCGCTGCTCAAGCGTTCGGCGCAGGTCAATGGCCTGTCGGGCTTGTGCATCACCAAGCTCGACGTGCTCGACGGTTTGACTGAGCTCCAGCTCTGCACCGGTTACGAACTCGACGGCGAGGTGACCGACATCCTGCCCATGGGCGCCGACGACATCGAACGCTGCAAACCCATCTATGAAACCATTGCCGGTTGGACCGACAGCACGGTCGGCGTCACCGACTACGACAAGCTGCCGCTCAACGCTCGGCGCTACCTGGCGCGGATTGAGGAAGTCGCCGGGGTGCCAATCCACATGGTGTCCACCAGCCCGGACCGCGACCACACCATCATGATGCGTCATCCCTACAGCCCGCAATCGTCCTGAGGACTCGTCATTTGCAGAAAATCAGGCTTAGGCCCATACCGGCAGTATGTACCTAGCTATTAAATCAGGAGCAAATCAATGCTGACGGAAGACGGTAAACACTTGTATGTGAGCTACGACGAATACCACAACCTGATTGAAAAACTGGCCATCAAGGTGTACCAGTCGGGTTGGCAGTTCGACACCATCCTGTGCCTGGCGCGCGGCGGTATGCGCCCTGGCGATATCCTCTCCAGGGTGTTCGACAAGCCACTGGCCATCATGTCCACCAGTTCTTACCGGGCTGATGCGGGCACCCTGCAAGGCAACCTGGACATTGCCCGTTACATCACCACTCCCAAGGGTGAAATCGCCGGACGCGTCTTGCTGGTGGATGATCTGGCTGACTCCGGTCATACGCTGAACGCCGTTATCAATCTGCTCAAAACCGGCTATGCACCCATCACCGAACTGCGCAGTGCCGTGTTGTGGACCAAGGCGCTGTCCACTTTCACGCCCGACTACTCGGTTGAGTTCCTGCCCACCAATCCCTGGATTCACCAGCCCTTTGAAGGCTACGACGCCATGCGCCCGGCGCAACTGATCGAGAAGTGGAAAGTCTGAGTCCGTCATGCGCGACCAGTCTACCGAGCTGATTCACCAACCTTACACGCCACCGGAAGGATTTGCGGCGCCGCAGCCGGGCGTGTTCAAGGCGTCCACCGTGTTCTTCCCGAACGTGGCGGCGATGCGCAGCCGGGAATGGAAGGACAAGAGTGCCTACACCTACGGCCTGCACGGCACGCCCACCACCTATACGCTGGAGGAGCGCTTGTGCACGCTGGAGGGCGGCCTGCAATGCGTGCTGGCACCGAGCGGCCTGGCGGCCATCGCGCTGGTCGCCATGGCGCTACTCAAGTCAGGTGATGAGCTGCTGATTCCGGACAACGTCTATGGTCCGAACAAGACTTTTTCCGAAGGTGAGCTGGCAGCCTGGGGCATCACGCACCGTTACTACGACCCTCTGAGCGTGCCGGATCTGGTGGCCAAGATTGGTGCGCGCACCCGATTGGTGTGGCTGGAGGCGGCCGGCTCGGTGACCCTGGAGTTTCCCGATCTGTGCGAACAGGTGCGCGCCTGTCAACGCGCGGGCGTGCTGACGGCCCTGGACAACACCTGGGGCGCCGGGCTGGCGTTCGCTCCGTTTGACCTGAGCCCTGGGTCGGCCGAGCCGCTGGGGGTGGACGTCAGCGTTCACGCATTGACCAAGTACCCGAGTGGCGGCGGTGACGTGTTGATGGGCAGCGTGATCACGCGCGAACCGGCGCTGCATCTCAAGATCAAGCTAGCGCACATGCGCTTGGGGTTGGGCGTGGGCGCCAACGATGCGGAAGCCGTGCTGCGCGCCCTGCCCAGCATGGTGCTGCGCTACCAGGCGCATGACCAGCGGGCACGCGCACTGGCCCAGTGGTGCCTGTCTCAGAATGTGTTTGCCCAGGTGCTGCACCCGGCCCTGGCGGCCTCACCTGGCCATGCCCATTGGGCAGCACTATGCGGCCGTGATTCCGGCGGTGCTGCGGGCCTGTTTAGCGTGATTTTCCGGCCTGACGTTGACCAACAGCGCGTGGACGCGTTTTGCGATGCGCTGAAACTGTTCAAGATCGGGTACAGCTGGGGCGGTCCGATCAGTCTGGTGGTGCCCTATGACCTGGCCAGCATGCGCAGCACATGGCCAGATCACCTCGCCCGTGGCACGCTGGTGCGTTTCGCGACGGGTCTGGAATCGGTCGCCGATTTGCAGGCCGATCTGGCTCAGGCGCTGCGCCTTGCCATGGCCTGAGGTCCAAGCTTGCGCGTGAATCAAAAAATAGTCGGATTCGTTCGCTCAACGGTTCGCACGAACTGTTAAAGTGCCCAAAATCATATCGAAAGCTTATTGTGGCAACTCCCAACTACGGATACGAAAAGCGCCAGAAAGAACTGGCCAAGAAGCGCAAGAAAGAAGACAAGCTCAAGCACAAGGCCGAGCGCAAGGCGGGTGACCCGGAGCAGCCCGAGACGCAGGGTCAGGACACTGACAACGCGGGTGATGCACCCGCGCCTGGTGTGGCGCAGTAGCGTCGATACTTACTTAGGCAGCCAACCCAGTCCCTTGGCGTGCAGACTCTGAATGTAGAGTCGGTCGGTCGTCTCCGTGACCGCCGTGGTCTCGGGGTAGCTGCCACTCGGGTCCTGCAGATCAGCCACGATCTTTCCGTCCTCGGTGAACGCCATCACATGGCCATAGGCCTTGGGAATCGGCCACAAGGCACGGGGCAGGCGTAGCGTCACTTTGCGCAAGAACGGTTGCGGTCCCATCTTGTCGATCACCGGATTGCGCGGTTTGGCCAGTCCCATCCAGATCTTGCCATCCAAACCCCGCATCAAGTTATCAGGGTAACCGGGCAGGTTGTCCAGCAGCACCGAGGCCAGCGGACTGGCCTGGCTGATGTCGAGTCGATTGGCCTTCACCGAAATCTTCCACACGCGGTACTTGCCGGTCTCATTCACAAACAGCGACTGGCCGTCCTGGCTGAGCGCCACGCCATTGGCGAAACTCAGACCCTTGGCCACCAGGCGCGTGGCCCGCGTGAGGGGGTCGTATTCCAGCACGCGCCCGGTCGAGGACTGTTCCAGGATGTCGAGCACACTGGCCTCAAACGTGCCGCCCCAGGCGGCCGGGGCGAAGCGCGTCGAGGCATCAGTCAGGTAGATTTTGCCGCTGGGCGCCACCACTACTGCGTCGGCGTAGCGGATCGGGTCGGTGTCAACCGTATCGGTGAGCACCGTGACCTGTTTGTCGGGAGCGATTGAGAGCAGGCCCTTGATGGAGTCGGCGGCAATCAGGTTGCCGGCGGCATCGAAGTCAAAGCCCAGCACGCGACCGCCGGTGTTCACAAACACCTCCCGGGCGCTGCCGTCGGGGTTCATGCGCAGGATGTTGCCACTCAGCACGGTGGTGTAGAGCTTTCCATCCTTGGCCAGCACGATGTGCTCGGGGCCCTCTTCGTCGCCCAGCGAGATCATCTTCAGATTGGCCAGCCGGTTGTTGACGGCGTGCGGTCCTTGGTAGCCCGGCGCCGTTGGCGCCTGCCAGTGAACCGGCGAGATGGGTACCGGCCACAGCGTCAGGTAGGCGACGGCGCCAAGCAGCAGCAGGCCCAGGACAGACAGCGTTTTCTTCATGTGATCTCCTTGATCATTCGTTCGGCCAGAACCGCCATTGCCCGGGCAGAGTGGTCGGTCGGGCTCAGAGATTGGGCCAGCGGGAATTGGGTGAAGTTGCGTCGCATCGATTGCAGGTAACCCGGATCGTAATGCTCGGTCAGCAGGGCCTGCACCACTGGTTCGATCATGCCGGCGCGGACCGATGCTTTCCAGGCCCCGACCACGGCGCGGCCTCGAAACTCGATCAGCACATCCAGGCGGCTGCAGAACAGCTCGGCATCCTGCACGAAGAAGCTGTAATCCTCCACCAGCAGGGCCACGCGCTCGGGGTCGGGCAGGATCAGGTTCAGGCACGGGCTGGCCCGCATGGCTTCGATCAATGGCATCGGTACCGCGACGTTGCCCACTTTCTTGCTCTCACTCTCCACGAACACGGGTCGGGTCGGATCAAACCGGCGCAAGGCATCCCACACCAGGGTGTCGAATCGTTTTTGGCTGGGCTGCGCCAGGCCCGGGATGGCGCCCAGCACCGAACTGCGGTGATTGGCCAGTGCTTCGAGGTCGATGACCTGAGCGCCCAGCGCCTGCAAGGTCTGCAGCAAACGCGTCTTGCCCGATCCGGTGGTGCCGCAGACCACCCGAAACTGCAGGCCCGGCACAACACGAGCGATATCGAGCAGCATGGCGGCGCGAAACGCCTTGTAGCCACCTTCAAGCAGGGTCACACGAAAGCCGATTTGATCCAGGATCAGTGCCAGCGAACCACTGCGCTTGCCGCCACGCCAGCAGTACGCCAGCGGCTTCCAGTCCCTGGGTTTGTCAATCACCTCGCGTTCGATGTGGGCAGCGATGTTGCGCGCCGCGATGGCCGCGCCGCGTTTTTTGGCCTCGAACGCATTGACCTGTACGTACATCGTGCCGATGGCATGGCGCTCCTGATCATTGAGCGTTGGCCAGTTGACGGCGCCCGGCAGGTGATCCAGCGCGAACTCGCTTTCACTGCGGGCGTCGATGATGGTGTCGAACTCGGCCAGGCGCGCCAACACGTATGCGGCGTTTTGAACGGCCAGACTCATTTGAGCAGCTTTCGCAGCTCGGGCCAGACGTTGTCGAGCATCAGTGGGTGCGCCTCTTCCTTGGGGTGGATTCGGTCGGGCTGAAACCACTTTGCGCTGTCCACCGCGTCTGCAATGCCTTTCAAGAAGAAGGGCACCAGCGCCGCCTTGTTGCCCTTGGCGACCTGGCCGAACATCTCTGCGAAGCGGCGCGCGTAGTCCTGGCCGTAGTTTGGTGGCACCTGCATGCCCACCAGCAAGACCCGGGCGCCGGTTTGCTGCGCGGCCTGCGTCATGTGCGTGAGGTTGTCTTGCGTCATCTGCAGGGGCAGGCCGCGTATGGCGTCGTTGGCTCCCAGTTCGATCACGACATGGGTCGGCCGGTGCTGCAACAGCAGGGCGTCCAGCCGGGAGCGGCCGCCAGAAGTGGTGTCGCCGCTGATGCTGGCGTTGACCACCCTTGCGGCAATTTTTTCAGCCGCCAGTCGCCGCTCCAGCAAGGCCACCCAGCCAGTGCCGCGTTTGAGGCCGTATTCGGCGCTCAGGGAGTCTCCGACCACCAGTATGACGGCCGGACCGGGCGCGGGTTTGCTGCTCACCGTCGGCGCGGCAGCCACCGCCGCTGTCAGCAGGGATGACCCCGCCAGGGTAGCCAACACAGAGACTGCGCTAAAGTGTCGTCGAACCAAAGAAAACCTCATGTCTGAATCCATCATTGCCGTTGAACACCTCTTCAAGTCCGTTACCGATTCCACAGGAACCCTCGACATTCTGCGCGATATTGATTTTGTGCTGGCGGCGCGGGAGACTGCGGCCATAGTTGGCGCCTCCGGTTCGGGCAAGAGCACGCTGCTGTCCATCATTGCGGGCTTGGACACCCCCACGCGCGGCACGGTTCGTTTGGCCGGGCAGGATCTGTTTGCCATGGACGAGGACGAACGCGCGGCGCTGCGTGCGCAGAAGGTCGGTTTTGTGTTCCAGAGCTTTCAACTGCTGGGCAATCTCACGGCGTTGGAAAACGTGATGCTGCCGCTGGAACTGGCCGACCGGCGCGACGCCCGCAAGGCCGCCACCGAAATGCTGGCACGCGTGGGCCTGTCCGAACGCCTGGGCCATTACCCGAAAGTGCTCAGCGGCGGCGAGCAGCAACGCGTGGCCCTGGCGCGCGCCTTCGTGGTGCAACCGGCGCTGCTGCTGGCTGACGAGCCGACCGGCAGCCTGGACTTTGCCACCGGCGAGAAAGTGATGGAACTGATGTTTGCGCTCAATCAGGAGCTGGGCACCACGCTGGTATTGGTCACGCACGACCGGGGCATCGCGCAGCGTTGTCAGCACTGCATCACGATTGAGGCCGGGCGGGTGGTCCCTCAAGGCTTGCCGTCCCAGTAGTCCAGGCGATCTGGCGCGTGACTTGCAGGGATAATCCAGGCATGTCCTCTCCCAAAGTCCTGTTCGGTTTTCATGCCGTCGGAGTGCGCCTCAAGACTGCGCCCCAATCCATTGTCGAAATCTATTTCGAGCCCACCCGGCGCGACGCGCGCATGCGCCAGTTTTTGGAGAAGGCCAAGGAGGCGGGCGTGCGGCTGATTGAAGCCGACAGCATGCGTCTGGCCAAGCTAAGCGGTGGGCATGGCCATCAGGGCGTGGCGGCGCGGGTGCACGAGCTCAAAGCGGTGCGCTCACTCGATGAGTTGCTGGAGCAGCTTGAAGCCAGCCAGGCCGAGTTGCCGCCCGAGCAGCGCCAGGCCGCGTTGATCCTGGTACTCGATGGGGTGACCGACCCGCACAACCTGGGCGCCTGCCTGCGCGTCGCCGACGGTGCCGGCGTGCACGCGGTGATTGCGCCCAAGGACCATGCCGTGGGCGTCAACGCCACGGTGGCCAAGGTCGCCAGCGGCGCGGCCGAAACCGTGCCTTACTTCATGGTGACCAACCTGGCGCGCACCCTGAACGAACTCAAGGAGCGCAATATCTGGATCATCGGTACCAGCGACGTGGCGCCCAAGACCCTGTACCAGGCCGACCTGAAAGGCTCGATCGCGTTGGTGCTGGGCGCCGAAGGTGACGGCATGCGCCAGCTCACTGCCAAGACCTGCGACGAACTGGTGCGTATTCCGATGCGCGGTGCGGTGGAGAGCCTGAATGTCTCAGTGGCCAGTGGCGTGTGTTTGTACGAAGCGCTGCGGCAGCGGACCTCATTCGTTTCTTGATACCTGGGAGAACCTGCTTTGAATCGATTTGCTACTGTTTTGATAGTGGTCTGCTCAATGGTGATGCTCGCGAGCTGCACACAAGAGCAACAGAACAAGATCAGCCGGGATATCCAGAACTGGACCGGCACCAACGGTGTGCTGGAGGTCTATGCGGGCGACAAGGTGGTGCGCCGCTTCCTGAAGATCGACAAGCTCAGTACCGCGATGGGGACCGATGACAACCGGCCGCGCCCCTACCGTTTTGGGTATGGCGTGCTGGACGAAAACCTCAACATGGTTGCCGATGCGAACGAGAAGAAGGTCTACTTCGAGATCAGCGACTACGGCACCAACTACGTCTTCTTCGAAAGTCCAAGGTAGTCGCCCGCCGCCCGTTACCTCGGGCGCACGCTCATACCCAACCGATCCAACCCAACATGGCCCCGGCGCCCAATAGCCACAGCATGTGCAGGCGCGCGCGCCAGATCACCAGAGCGGTGCACAAAGCCAGTAGCCACAGCGGCCAGTCGCGCGTGGCGTCCCCCTGACCCTTGGCAAGCACCCAACCGGTGGCCATCAGCAAGGCGATCACGATGGGGGCCATGCCTTGCTTGAAGGCGCGCACGGCGCGCAATTCGCGATTGCGGTGACCCCAGCGCGCTGCGGCGTAGGTGAGGGTGGTGCTGGGCAGCATGATGCCGACCATGGCCACCAGCACGCCCATCAGCCCGAAGCCCCAAGCGCGAGCGCCGGCGGCGACGCCACCACCGGCGTTCACCCCGACGTTCCAGCCCATCAGTGCCACAAACAACACATTGGGGCCGGGCGCAGCCTGGGCCAGCGCGATGGAGGAGCTGAATTGCGCGTCACTCAGCCAGCCCTGTTGCGTGACCAGGTAACGGTGCATGTCGGGCGCGGTGGTGATGGCGCCGCCGATCGACAACAGGGACAGCGACAGGAAGTGCGTGAACAGCGACAGCCAGTCCGCGGCGGTGAGGGTCAGGCTCATTCGTCGGGGTCTCCCGAGGCGGTCGCGCCCAGCCGCCGGTAGGCCCAGACGCAGGCGACACCTCCCAGCCCCAAGAGCACCCAGGCCAGCGGCCAGCGCAGCCAGGCAATGGCCACAAAAGTCGCAGCAATCAGGCCCCAGCACACCACCCAGCCCATCACGTTGCGCTGGAGCGCCGCCACCAGCTTGAGCCCGGTGCCGGCGATCAGCCCGGCCGCTACCGCGCCCATGCCGCGCAACGCGCCCTGCACCTGCGGCGTATCGGCCACGCCGGCCAACAAGGCCGCCAGCGTCAGCACAATCAACAACGGGAACAGCAGCATGCCGGCCAGGGCGGCAAGGGCACCGCGCAAACCGAAGTAGCGGTCGCCAATCATCATCGAGAGGTTGACCACATTGGGTCCCGGCATGATTTGCGCCACTGCCCAGTCTTCAATGAACTCCTCGCGCGTCAACCACTGGCGACGTTCCACCAGTTCGACCTGTACCACTGCCAGTACCCCGCCAAAACCCTGCAAGGCCAGCCAGGTGAACGCCCAGAACAATTCAGCCAGTGAGTGGGGGCGCGGTGTGTTACGCGAGTTCATTGCAGGCTGACTTGGCAAGGGGTGATCAAACCCATACCGCACACGATCGTTGAACCAGTATCGTCATCGCGAGGCCGCAGGCCGTGGCGATCCATGTCTTTTGGAGTCCTGGATTGCTTCACTGCGTTCGCAATGACATGGTTTCCTCACTCTACACGGACATGCCGCCCGATACCTCGATGACCGCGCCATTGATGTAGCTGGCCTCATCGCTGGCCAGGAACGCGTAGACGTTGGCAATCTCCTCAGGCTTGCCCAGGCGGCGCAGCGGGACGCGGTGTTCCATTTCGGCAATCACCTTTTCGGGGATGGTGGACAGGATCGGCGTTGAGATGAATCCCGGCGCGACCGCATTGACGCGCACACCCTTGGGGCCAAGTTCACGGCTCCAGGTCTTGGTGAAACCGATCACACCAAACTTGGTGGCGGCGTAGTTGGTCTGGCCGAAGTTGCCGTAGATGCCCACCACCGAGGAGGCATTCAGGATGACGCCGCTGCCTTGCGCCACCATCGTGTCAGCCACCGCCTGGGCACAATGGAAGACCCCACGCAGGTTGACATCAATGACGCGGTCAAACTGTTCCAGCGTCATCTTCTGCAAACGCGCGTCCTGGGTGATGCCGGCATTGTTGACCAGCACATCGATGCGGCCAAACTGGGCCACGACTTTGGCCACGACGGCATCCACCATCGCGCGCTGGGTGACGTCCATCACATAACCTTGCGCCGTGGCGCCGGCGTCAAGGCATTGCGACACAGCTGCGTCCACGCCGGCTAAGCTGACATCGCAGACGATGACCGTGGCACCCTCGCGGGCAAATTTGAGGGCAGTGGCCAGGCCAATGCCTTGAGCGGCGCCGGTAATGAGGCTGACTTTGCCGGACAGGCGTGGAGAAATCGAAAGGGAAGATGACATGGAACTGAGAAGAAAGAGAGGGATAAGAATGCGAGCGTGGCCAGAGCCAAGCGGCGCGTGACCAGCCTTGGAGTTTAGCCCGACCTGGCGCCACGACGACTCGGCGCGCTGGGCGCAGCGTGGATCAGGCCGCTTTGGCGGCTGCGGGGCGGCGCTTGCGTGCCGGTTTGGCGGTCGCTCTGCTGGTCGTTGTCGCCGGCGCTGGCTCCTCGACGTCGAAAAACATGCGCGCCAGGCCGTGGGGCTGGTAGGGTCGCCACGTTTCGTCAGCCGACTGCGCCAGCCGCTTGGCAATCAGGTACAGCGCGGCAGGCGCGCTGGCCATGCCGATGTGGCTGTGGCCGCGCAGGTTGATGTTCTCGGCTTCGGGTTGCGGCTCTTCGATGGAGCAGGGCCAAGCCACGACGCCGTCGACCTTACTGTAGACCGAGGTGGTGGGTACCGGTGGCTTAAGGCGCATTTCCAGGTGCTGGCTGAAGTCCTGGTCTTCCAGGCGGTCGCCAGACAGCCATTCGTACAAGTGCGTGCCGGTGGAGGCCAGCGGGTGGCCGGTGAAGGGTGAACCGAGCATGATCACCTGGCGCACCAGCTTGGGCTCCATGCGCGCCAGTTCCCTGGCGTAGACGCCGCCCAGACTCTGTCCAATGATGCTGACCTTCTGGCCATAGGCGTCGTACACGGAGCGCAGCCGCTCAAGCATCACCTCGCTGTGTGCCTCGCGCCAGCCCTTGTTGCGTCCCAGATCCCACGGGTAGGTGGTGTAGCCGATCTCGTCGAGGAATTTGCGCAGCAGCGCCGTCGAGTAGTCCCCGGCGCCCAAACCGGGAATCACCAGCACCGGGTGGCCATCGCCCTTGGGAACCATGTACTGCAGGGCCTTGAACGAGGCCACGCCGGCCCAGAACTCCCACACCGCGCGCGACTCCATCGCCAGCAACCAGGGCGAGGGGGGCTCGATATCCGGGAACTGGGTCAGTGACTTGCGCAAGCGTTTCATGCGGGACATGGTGGTCATTCTCCGGCGACGGGGCTCGATTGAAGCGTCAATAAACGGGCTGAAAACGCCGGATGGCGGCTTTCACGTCTTCGCTCAAGGCAAAGCCTACGCCATAGCGGGCGGCCAGCTGGTCGGCGCGTGTCACAAAGGCGTCAAGCCCCAAGCCGTAGATGAACTGCATGGCGCCCCCGGTCCAGGCCGGAAAACCGATGCCGAAGATCGAGCCAATGTTGGCGTCATGCACCGTGGTCAACACGTTTTCGCTCAGACAGCGCGCGGTCTCCACAGCTTGACGGTAGAGCAGGCGGTCCTTCAGGTCCTGGATGTCCCATTGCACATCGGCCTTTTCGAACAGCGGTTTGAGTTGTGGCCAGAGGAACTTGCGCGCGCCTTTTTCGGTCGGGTACTCGTAGAAGCCGGCGCCGGCGGCACGTCCGGCACGGCCGAATTCGGTGACCATGCGACGGGTCAGCGCCTCGCCCGGTGTGGGTGTATAGGTCTTGCCCTCGGCGGCGTAGTCGGCCTGGGTCTGGTCCATCACGTGCACGCTCAGGGACAGCGATGTCTCGTCAATCACGGCCAGCGGCCCCACTGGCATGCCGCACTGCACGCCCGCGTTCTCGATGGCCGCCGCCGGGATGCCTTCGCCCAGCATGGCTACGCCCTCCATCACGAAGGTGCCAAACACGCGGCTGGTAAAGAAGCCACGCGAGTCGTTCACCACGATGGGAATCTTGCCCAGCGCCTGCACGTAGTCGAAGGCGCGCGCCACGGTCTCGTCGTTGGTCTGCGGGCCACGGATGATCTCCACCAGCTTCATCTTGTCCACCGGGCTGAAGAAGTGGATGCCGATGAACTTCTCGGGCGCGGCGCTGGCCTTGGCCAGCCCGCCGATGGGTAGCGTGGAGGTGTTGGAGGCGAAGAAGCCGCCCGGCGCGAGCTGGGGCTCGGCCTCCTGCGTGACCTTGGCCTTGAGTTCGCGGTTCTCGAATACGGCCTCGATGATCAACTCGCAGCCTTGCAGGTCGGCCACGTCACCGGTGGCGTGGATGCGGTCCAGCACTTGTTGCTGCACCTCAGGCGTCATGCGGCCCTTGTCGACCCGCGCCTGCGTCAGCTTGGCGCTGTAGGCTTTGCCGGCTTGAGCCTTGTCCAGGGTCACGTCCTTGAGCACAGTGGCGATGCCTTTGCTGGCCTGGGCGTAGGCAATGCCGGCCCCCATCATGCCGGCGCCCAGCAAGCCGACCTTGGCGGGTTTGAAGCGTGGCACGTCAACGTAGGCGCCGTCCCGTAGCGACTTCGGCCGCGACTGGCCGCTCTTGATGGCATTGAGGTTGAAAAAGAAGGTGTTGATCATGGCCCGCGCGTTGGTGCCGGTCATGAGTTTGGACAGGTAACGGCTCTCGATGCGCAGCGCCGTCTCGATGTCCACTTGCAGGCCCTCGACCATGCAGGCCATGATGGCCTCGGGCGCGGGGTACAGGCCACGCGTCTGCTTCTTGATCATGGCCGGTGCCACCGCGAGCATGCCGGCTACTGCCGGGCTCGACGGCAGGCCGCCCGGAACCTTGTAGCCCTTGGCCTCCCAAGGGTGCTGGGCGCTCGGGTTGGCGGCAATCCAGGCCAGCGCCTTGGCGCGCAACTCGCTGGCGTCGGCCACCAGCTCATGCACCAGCCCCAGGCCCTTGGCTTCCTTGGGCGAGAAGGTCTTGCCTTCCACCAGGTAAGGCTGGGCACCCATCAGGCCCAAAAGACGGGTCATCTTGGTCACGCCACTGGCACCTGGCAGCAGGCCCAGTGTCACTTCGGGCAGCCCAAACTGAATCTTGTTGTCGTCCACGGCGACGCGGTGGTGGCCCACCAGCGCCACTTCCCAGCCGCCGCCCAACGCGGTGCCGCCCAGGCAACTCACCACCGGCTTGCCCAGGGTCTCGATGGTGCGGAAGTTTTGCTTGAGGCGCTCGATTTCCTTGAAGATGGCGCTGGCATCGGTGGGCTGCAGACGCATGGCGCCTTTCAGGTCAGCACCGGCAAAGAAGGTCGATTTGGCCGAGGCCAGGAGGATGCCTTTGATGGCGTCCTTGTCCTGGACGACTCGGGCCGTCAGCTCGGTCATGTCTTCCTGCCACTGCAGGCACATGGTGTTGACCGGTGAGTTGGGCTCGTCAAAGGTGATGGTGGCGATGCCGTCTTGAAGTTCGTAGCGAATGGTTTTCATGTCTCTTATTGCTCCACAAGGTTTTGGGATGCGCTTCGCTCGCAACGACGAACAAGGCAAGTCCTTAGACTCTCTCGACAATCGTGGCAATGCCCATGCCGCCGCCCACGCACAGCGTGGCCATGCCATAACGCAGCTTGCGACGGTGCAGCTCGTCGATCAGGGTGCCCAGAATCATGGCGCCGGTGGCGCCCAGCGGGTGGCCCATGGCGATGGCGCCACCGTTGACATTGACCTTGTCGTGCGGCACCTTCATTTCCTTCATGAAGCGCATCACCACGGCCGCAAAAGCCTCGTTGACTTCGAACAAATCGATCTGGTCAATCGTCAGGCCGGCCTTGGCCAGGGCCTTGCGCGCCGCCGGCATGGGGCCGGTCAGCATGATGGTGGGGTCAGCGCCACTCAATGCCGTGCTGACGACGCGTGCCCTGGGTGTCAGGCCGTGCGCCCGGGCGGCGGCCTCGGAGCCGACCAGTACAGCGGCCGCGCCATCGACGATGCCCGACGAGTTGCCAGCGTGGTGCAGGTGGTGAATACGTTCGACCTGTGGGTAGCGCGTCTGCGCCACCTGATCGAACCCCATGCCGCCCATTTGTTCAAAGGCGGGTTTCAGGCTGGCCAGCCCTTCCATGGTGGTGTTGGGCTTGATGAATTCGTCGTGGTCCAGAATCGTCTGGCCCAGGAAGTCCTTCACCGGCACCAGCGAGTGGGCAAAGTAGCCCGCGGCGCGCGCCTTGGTGGCGCGCCGCTGCGACTCCAATGCATAGGCGTCCAGGTCCTCGCGGCTGAAACCCTCCAGTGTGGCAATCAAGTCGGCACCAATGCCTTGCGGCACAAACAGGGTTTGTGAGTTGGTCTCGGGGTCCATCGCCCAGGCGCCGCCGTCGGAGCCGATCGGCACCCGGCTCATGCTCTCGACACCGCCCGCCACCACCAGGTCTTCCCAGCCGCTGCGCACCTTTTGGGCAGCCAGATTGACCGCCTCCAGGCCCGAGGCGCAAAAGCGATTGATCTGAACGCCCGCGCACTGGTAGTCCCAGCCGGCCTTGAGTGCGGCCACCTTGGCCAGCACCGCGCCCTGGTCACCCACCGGGGAGACCACGCCCATCACCACGTCATCGACCTGTGCGGTGTCAAAGCCGTTGCGGCGCTGCAATTCGGTCAGCAGACCGGCGAGCAAGTTGACGGGCTTGACCTCGTACAAGCTGCCGTCCTTCTTGCCTTTGCCACGTGGCGTGCGCAGGGCGTCAAATACAAATGCTTCTGTCATGGAGTACTCCGAAAATGGGACCCACCGGCGATCAGTAGGTTGTGGCTGGACGGCGCCACTTATGGCACTGTCTTTGGGATCGTTGATCAGTATAAGTCATTTATGCCAAGCATTCGCTTTGTATAAATACGTCAGGGTCAAAATGTTGGGGCTCGGTTCCGCCCGTACAGCGCTTCTTCCTGTGGCACACTCGCGGCCTTCGTTTCATCGTTTTTGGCCGCGCGACGCGGCAAGTTCCGAGAGTTATGCAAAAAATCATCGCGCAGATTGCGCAGGAAATCAGGGTTCATGGCAATCAGGTCGAGGCGGCAGTGGCGCTGCTCGATGGCGGGGCCACCGTGCCCTTTGTCGCGCGTTACCGCAAGGAAGCCACCGGTGGCTTGGACGACATTCAATTGCGGGAGCTGGAGGCTCGCTTGAGCTATTTGCGTGAGCTCGAAGAGCGCCGCACGGCGGTGCTCAAGAGCATCGACGAGCAGGGCAAGCTGACGCCGGTGTTGCATGCCGCGATCGCAGCCGCCGCCACCAAGCAGGAGCTGGAAGATCTGTACCTGCCCTACAAACAAAAGCGCCGCACCAAGGGCCAGATTGCGCGCGAGGCCGGCATCGAGCCACTGGCCGACAGACTGTTTGCCGATCCCACGCTCGTCCCCGCCGAGGAGGCCGTGGCCTTCGTCAAGATGGAAAAGAATGAAGCGGGTGACGATTTCACCACCGTGCCCGCTGTGTTGGACGGCGTGCGCGACATCCTGAGCGAACGCTGGGCCGAGGACGCCCCCTTGGTGCAGGACCTGCGCGAGTGGTTGTGGCAGGAGGCGGACTTCAAGTCCAGCCTGATGGCCGGTAAAGACGAGAACAATGCCGACGTAGCCAAGTTTCGCGATTATTTCGACTACGCCGAACCGATTGGTCGGGTTCCCTCGCACCGCGCGCTGGCGGTGTTTCGCGGTCGGGCCATGGACTTGCTGGACGTGAAGCTGGCCCTGCCCGAGCCACCATCCGCGCCGGTCGCGAAGCCGGGCCAGAAGGCCACGCCAGTGGTGTCGCTGGCCGAAGCACGGATCGCGCTGCGCCTGGGTTGGAGTCACCTGGGGCGTGCTGGCGACGATCTGCTCCGCAAGTGTGTGGCCTGGTCCTGGCGCGTCAAGCTCAGCCTGTCCACCGAGCGTGATCTGTTCTCGCGCTTGCGGGAAGACGCCGAACGGGTGGCCATCAAGGTGTTCGCCGACAACCTGCGCGACCTGCTGCTGGCCGCGCCGGCCGGGCCGCGCGTGGTGATGGGGCTGGACCCCGGCATCCGCACCGGCGTCAAGGTGGCGGTGGTGGATGCCACCGGCAAGCTGGTCGAGACCGCCACGGTGTTCCCGCACGAACCCCGGCGCGACTGGGAGGGCTCCTTGCACACACTGGCCAAGCTCAGCGAGAAACATGGCGTGAACCTGATCGCCATCGGCAACGGCACCGCCAGCCGCGAGACCGACAAGCTGGCCGCCGACCTGATCAAGCTGCTGGCCAAGGCGAGCGACCGGCAGATCGACAAGGTGGTGGTCAGCGAGGCCGGCGCCTCGGTCTACTCCGCCAGCGAATTTGCGTCGCAGGAAATGCCGGACGTGGACGTCAGCCTGCGCGGCGCCGCCAGCATTGCGCGCCGGCTGCAGGACCCCTTGGCCGAGCTGGTGAAAATCGACCCCAAATCGATTGGTGTGGGCCAGTACCAGCACGACGTGAACCAGAGTGACCTGGCGCGTTCGCTCGAAGCGGTGGTGGAGGATTGTGTGAACTCGGTCGGCGTGGACCTGAATACCGCCAGCGTGCCGCTGTTGTCGCGTGTCTCGGGCCTGTCGGGCAGTGTGGCCAAGGCCGTGGTGCGCTGGCGCGAGGCCAACGGCGCGTTCAGGAGCCGTCAGCAACTGCTGCAGGTCTCCGGCCTGGGCGCCAAGACCTTCGAGCAAAGTGCGGGTTTTCTGCGTATCCGGGGTGGCGACAACCCGCTGGACCTGACCGGCGTGCACCCGGAAACCTACTCGGTGGTGGAACAGATCATTGCCCACACCAAGAAGCCGGTGGCCGAGCTGATGGGCCGCGCCGACATGCTCAAGACCCTCAAGCCCGAACTGTTTGCCAACGACAAGTTTGGGGTCATCACGGTCAAGGACATCCTGGGCGAACTGGAGAAACCCGGCCGTGACCCGCGCCCGGACTTCAAGGTGGCGCGGCTCAACGATGAGGTGCAGGGCATCTTGGACTTGCGCGAGGGCATGATCCTGGAAGGCACGGTCAGCAATGTGGCTGCCTTTGGCGCGTTTGTGGACCTGGGCGTACACCAGGACGGGCTGGTGCACGTCAGCCAGTTGAGCCATAAGTACGTGACCGATCCGCACGAGGTGGTCAAGACCGGGGATATCGTCAAGGTCCAGGTGGTCGAGGTTGATGTGGCGCGCAAGCGTATCGCCTTGACCATGAAGCTGGGCGCGGCGCCGCAACGCCGGGATGCGGCGGATGGCAACCGCTACCAGGCGGCGGGCAACGGCCAGCGATCTCGACCTGCGCCCGCGCCTACCGGCTCTACGGCGATGGCATCGGCCTTTGCCCGATTGAAGGGGTAGCTTGCGTGCTTGGCCTCGCCGCCCCGTGACTCCGAGGGGCCGGCGGATCAGCGTGAACTATTGCCGCCTCCAGCGGTTCAGGCGCTGACCGCAGGTGGTCCTTTCGCGGCCGGCGATGGATAATGGCAACACAGTGCGCTCATTGCACGGAGGTTGATTTTGAAAGCGCTGCACGCTTTGCTTGCTTCCCAATTCACGCTGCCGAGCATCCCCAAGGTGGTGGCGTTGCTGTTGAGCGAACTCGATCGCGATGAGCCTGATCTAAAGAAGATCACGCAACTGATCAGCACCGATCCGGCGCTGACCACGCGCTTGTTGAGGGTCTCCAATTCCGCACTGTTTCAGTTGTCGGGCAAGATCAACAGCGTGTCTGAGTC
>JADKEH010000005.1 GCA_016718155.1 Candidatus Rhodoferax randersensis
CCCCAACACGACCTTGTGGCGGACTGCAGCGCCAGCACCCACCCACAGCCTCGTGATGAGGCCGCCCTGCAGACGCATGGCGCTGCCACCATTGTGGCGCTGGCAGAAGATGCGGACAGCCGCATTTATACCGGGCAACTGAGGCGGTAGATTGGACATCTTCACGACCCCGCAGCGCGCTTTTTCAAACCAAGCGCCACTCGGGCTCCAACCAGGTGCGCTGCCGGATGACAAATATTGGCACACTCCTGATCGACCGCCGGCAAACGCTGTGGGTGGGCACCTGGGCCGGTCTGGCGCGAAAGCGCCCCGGCGGCCAGGCTGCTGGAGTGGTGGGGGCGCTGCGGTGTTGGCGAGCCCCTTGGTGCAGACCATCTTTGAAGCCTCGGACGGCCAGATTTGGGTAGGCACACAAAAAGGATTGCTAGCGACGGTGGACCCGCACTTTCAGGGCCAGGCGCGCCCGCACCCGCTGCCCGCCAGCGGCTTGCGCAAGGCGGTAACTCGCATCCTCAAACCCCGAACCATGCCCTGTGGGTGGCGCGCTCGGGCGGTATACAGATACTGGATGCGCGCCGCGCCACGCTTGTTGCAGGAACTGCGCCACGACGTTCGCAGACCCGCCGGTCTGGCCGGCAACGATGTCACCCACACCCTGCTGGACCGTGCGGGGTGGCTTTGGGTGAGCGGCTATGGCTGGGGCGCGCAGCGCCACAACCAGGCCAACAACAGCATTGTTCTGCGCGAACCCGACCTTGATAGCAGAGCCCGTTCAACCATGCAGACGTTTCGTAGCCTGCTCGCGCTGCCCTCCGGGCCTGGTGGTAGGCGGGCACCCAGTCGAGGGCCGTTGCCATTTGAACGCCGACCTGCGGTTGCGTCAGGTCGTGGCCCAACTACCCACACCCGTGGAGGCCATGAATTGCAAGCCCGCGATGGCAACATGTGGGTCGGCGGGAACGGGCGGCTGTACCAATACAACGCTCAAGGCCGGGCGATGCACTGGCGTACACCGGTGGCAAGACCCGGCGATTGTTCGAAAGCGATGATGGCGGTCTGTGGATCGCCGCCCAGGACGGCGTTTACCGCCTGGCACCCGCTGCCACCCGCATCGAGCGCCAGACCGATGCGCAGTCCGGCCCCAAGGGCGAGGTGCACGCTTTTGCCCAAGCGCCCGATGGCCGCGTCTGGATCGGCACCAGCCAAAGGATTAACCGCACGCAGGAAGACCACAAGGGGTTTGGAGCATCTGACGCAACAACCGGGTGGGGAAACGCTGGGCAGCGACATCGTGATCGGCTTACTGTTCGACCGCAAGGGAACACTGTGGGTGGATACCAGCGTGGGTGGCTTCCATCGGCTGAAAAATGGTCGTACGGCAACGACCCTGGCCTATACACGCGTGAGTGAACGCCACGGGCAGGTGGGCAAACCGTTTGGCGCCAACCTGATGGAGGACGCACGGGGACGCATTTGGACGCAGATGATAATGTCCACGACCGGACGCAGACCGGCTGATCCGAACTTAGCAAAAGCGCGGCCGATGGCGCCAACTTAAGGAACCGATGGTTTTGCCTATGCCCAAACCGCGCAGGGCGCATGTTGTTTAGCGGCAACAAAGGCATCTTGGTCGTACGGGGCGACGCATTCGATGAAGTCCCACCTACGCGCCCCCGTGCAGATCACCGAGTTGGGTCAGCTTGGCGAGCGCCAGGAGCACCAATGCGAACGCCCGCGCGCTCAACTCTCCAGCCAGGTTCGCAGCTTTGGTGTGGAGTTCACCGCGTTGGACTACGCTGCCCCGCACGCGTGAGCTACTCCTACAAACTCGAAGGATTTGACACCGACTGGATCCACACGGGCGCAAACCTGCGGTTTACCGGCTACAGCAATCTGCCACCGGTAGCTACAACGCTGCGCGTTCAGACCAGCAACCACAGCGGTGTCTGAGTCCTATGGAGCAGTCCCGGGCGATTTACCTACAAACCGCGTGGTGGCAAACCACCGGGTTTGCCGTTCTGGTGGTGTTTGCTGGCTGCGCTGGCCGTCGCCGCGTCTGGTTTACCTGAGAACGCACCAGTTGCAACGACTTATCAACATCACTTGGAGACCCAGGTTCCGGAGCGCACCGGGGAGCTCGGAAATCATGACCCTGGAGCTCCAGCTGCAACAAGACGCTCGAGGAATCAAGCCTGCGACCCATGACCGGCCTGTACAACCGCAGGTTCCTGACGCAGTGCATGGACTCGGAAATCGCACTTTCGGTGCGGGCCCACGAAGGCGACCTGGCGTACGGGGGAAGGTTCAATGAATCCCATGACTTGCAGTTCTTCCTGCTTGACATCGACCACTTCAAAGCATCAACGACACCTACGGGGTCACAGGAAGGGGACGCGGTGCTGAAGCAGTTTGCGCAGCGGCTATGCGGCGTTTTTCGCGATGGCGATTACTCGGTCCGGTGGGGCGGTGAAGGTTCTTGTGCGTCGCCCGGCGGTCGCCGCGCCAACACAGTACCGAACTAGCGCAGCGCGCTTGCGACTTGCCTTGGCCCGCGAGCCATTTACCCTGGAAAGCGGAACCTCCATCGGCATTACCTGCTCGGTCCGGTTTGCCTTCCCCCCCTGGTCCCTCCCTGGCCCCTGGGCGTGGGCTGGGTGGAAACAGTCAAGCTTGCTGATGCCGCTATGCACCAGGCAAAGAACGCTGGTAGAAATGACTGTTGCGGCGTTAGGTCATACGGCGGTGGGCCCAGGAGTTGCAAGCGTGGCTACAGATGCCCCAAGAACAACTGCTTGCAGGCAACACTGGCGCAGTGTGCCGTGAACGCCAGCCAGCTACGCAATCGGTTTGACAGATGCGTTGACACCACAGGGGCATTGACCCGGCCGCGAAAAAGCTATTTCCGGTGTTGCCCTTTTCAGCCGCGGGTCTACTTGGGGTAGATTTGGTTATCTGCACGCTGGTGATTTTTCAAGCACCTTGGGTACACACATAGACGTCGATGTAGCGGTATTGCTGGTGCAAACGCCTGACCGTCATACGTGCCGGTCATACGGGTTTGCCGCTCAGCAGTGCCACATCTCCGTACTGGCGCACTTCAAAGTCTTCCACCATGTAAAGGATGGATGGTCAGCTTCAGGGGACATCAGGCCCGCGACGAAGGAGGCCCTGGTTTTGGATGCCGCCATTGCCTGCAATCTGGCGGAAGTCGTAAGCCATGTTGCTTTCGATAGCGAAGCCAGATCCTTGCGCACGATGGCCTGGTCCCAGGCATCGGCCTGGCCCTTAAGTTGCTGGGTGGTGTTGGCGAACCGGCTTGCATCAGCAGCGTTGTCGGTGCTGGCGCAGCCAGCAAGCAGAGAAGACCAACAATGCAGTGGCCGAAATGGTCAGATGTGGATGAGTGCCTCATGGTATTGTTATGCGTAATGGTTGGTAAGAGAGGCGCAAGCATAGCGGTTGACTGTGCCGAAACCAGCCATCGCAGTCCGATCACCGTAGTAGTTACCTGGTGCCCCACGCGGGAGAACTTATCAGCACCGTTTTGGTGTGCTGACACTGAACTCGCCGGAGATTGCAACGGCGGCTGCGATGCCGGCGCAGCGCACCGGCGCAAGTGAAGGGCGCACGGCGGCGTACCAAGCTCAACACGGGCGAGCCTGTAATCTGGCGTCCGTCAAAGCGCGACTGAGCAAGCGGCGGTTCGGTCCAATGCTTAGAAGACCGTTTTCCCCGCAGGACCGACAAATTGGCCAGCAGCTTCGCTGTTGAGGAGCGTTGACAGCTCAAACACCAGCGATCACACGTGTTTGCTGGCCCCAGGCATCCGCCATACTTCCCTGATTGCGATTCGGTTTCCTGTCCAGCTTTGGTGTAACAAAGGGGCGATTGTCGAAACGGACGGTTTCCTGGTGTTTCAGCGCCACGCCGTCGATTTGTCGCCAGGCTGGGCGTCGCCGCGCTCGGTATGTATAGACTGCCGCCGCCATGCCCCAATTCTTCGACTCCCTGCGCTGCCCGCCAGGACTTCTTCAAACTTCCCAAGCATCGGCAGAGCGCCGGCCTGGGCGATGTGGGTGGTGACGGTCTGGGTTTCGCTGTTGTGGGGTCTTGGCCTGATGGCTGGGGCCGCGTTCCTGGCATCGCGCCGCAGGATTCATCCGCTTTTGAGTTGGGGCACGCCCTCCCATTCCCGCTCACGACTCTGATGATTGGAGCGGTGTTTCGTCGTCTACCGTGATCGAGCGCTTGGCGCCGCAACGCTTCATCGACTGGACCAATGGCGAGCCCGGCGTACTGGTTAGTTTGTTCTTTCCATCACTTCCATGGCCTGCGTGGCGGCCGGACTTGCGCTGGCCCTATCTGCTGCTGGGCAGCTTGCCGGGAATGGGTCGCGTCGACTGGACGCCGCAGCGCACCTGGTTGTCGATTGCGATGATGACCTCGGTGTTCGTAAGCGTGATCTTCGGCCTGGTGGCATGGCAGGACTGGCACGAGGAGCAACTCAGACGTCAGAGCAGGAGGCCGAACTCAAGTTGCTTCAAGCCCAAATCAGGCCGCACTACCTATTCAACACCCTGGCCAATGTGCGCAGTCTGATCGATTTCGCCCGCGGGAGGCCGGGTAGAGATGCTGGATGCGTTTACTGAGCTACCTGCGGGCAACTTGACCAGCATGCGCGCCGAGTTGGTGCCGCTGGACGCAGAGCTGGCGCTGGTCGGGCTCTACCTGCGCCTGATGCAGTTGCGCATGGGCGAGCGGCTGACCTTCAGCATCGATACCACCGCCGATGCCCGCGCCGAGCTGGTGCCGCCCTTGCTGCCGCAGCCATTGGTGGAGGAATGCCATCCACCACGGTCTGGAATGCAAAGTTAAACCGGGCAGTGTGCAAGTTCTTGCCCGTGTCGAGGGCCGGACACCTGCACTTGTGCGTGCAAGATGATGGTGTGGGCTTGGACGCCCCCAGACGCGCAAGGGTAGTGGCGTGGCGACCCAAAACATTCGCGACAGATTGCGCGGTCGCTATAGCAGCCGTGCCGCGTTCAAACTCGAACCCGCATCGCCAGAAGGCACGCGGGCCATCATCGATCTACCCCTGACCCCGCTGACCCTGCGCGCCCTTATCGCCGACGATGAACCAAATCTGGTACGTCACCTCAAACCCTGCTGGCCCAGGTTTGGCCCGAGCTGACATTGCTGCCGCCCGCCTTCAATGGGCTGGACGCAGCCGCGCGTATAGCGACCGAGCAGCCTGACTTTCACCTTCCTGGATATCCAGATGCCAGGCTTGACGGGAGGCTTGGAAGTGGCCCAAGGCATCGAGGGTTCAACGCGAGTCGTGTTCGTCACCGCCTACGACAGATACGCCCTGCCTGCCTTCGAGGCCGCGGCGATGGACTACTTGCTCAAGCCACTCGTGCTCGAACGCCTGCAAAGAACCGTCGCGCGCCTGAAGGCGCAGGTCGGCGCACCAGCGTTGACGCCATGCCCGAGGGCGGTGGCCGCGCTGGCCCCAGCACGCCCGGCACAGCCACTGCGCTTCATCCGCGCCAGCAGCAGCGAGATCACGCATCAGGTCGACGTGCAACAAGGTCGCCTACTTCCACGCCGACGAGGAATTACACAGTGGTGCAGTTGGTGGGTGGTGGCGAGCATCTGGTTCGCACGCCCATTGCCGGGCTGTTGGCCCAGCTTGGTCCCGACCAGTTCTGGCAAGTGCACCCGCGCCACCATCGTCAACCTTGCCCACTTGGCCGGCACGCGCCGTGATGAGGCCTCGCGCCTGTTCGTGCGTTTCAAAGGTCTGCCGCGCGAGCTGCCCGTCAGTCGCGCCTACGTCCACGCGCTTCCAAGGCGATGTGAGCCGGCGCTGCACGCCCGGCTGCCCTGGCGCACCAGTTTTTGGTCCAGATGCAGCGCCTCATTCCTTCAAGCCAGCCTTGCCCATCTGCCACAGCAAAAAGCTGTAGATGTCGGCCGACATGGCGTTGCGCTGCGTGGCCGTGCTGCCCATGCCGTGGCCGGCCTGCATGTCCAGGCGCAGCAGGATGGGCTTGTTGCTGCTGCTGGCCACTTGCAGGCGGGCAGCGGCTTTGCCCGGCGTGCCAGGCATCCACCCGCGGGTCGTTCATGCCCTGCACGAGCAGAACTGCCGGGTAGGGCACCCCATCGCGGATCTGGTGGTAGGTGCTCATCTCCAGCAGGGCCGGAAATTCCTGCGCGTTGCGGTAGCTGCCAAACTCCGAGATGTTGGTGATGCCGTTGGCGCTGTCTTCGGCGCGCACCGCGTCCATCACGCCCACATCAAAGATGGCGGCGGCAAACAGCTCAGGCGCCGTGGTGACCGAACGGCCCCACAAAATGCCGCCCGCGCTGGTGCCCATCACCCAGGGTTTTAGGTGAGGCATAACCCTGCGCGATCAGATACCGGGCGCAGGCCACGCCGTCCTTCCAGGTGTTAGCCTTGGTGGCCTTTTTGCCAGCGCGGTACCAGTCTTGCCCATGCACACCACTGCCGCGCACATTGGCCAGGGCGATCACGCCACCGTGCTCAATCCAGGCCAGGCGCCCACCCAGGAACGACGCGGTCTCGGAGAAGCCATACGAACCGTAGGCGTTGAGCAAGGTTGGGTTGTTGCCATCACGGCGCAGCCCCTTTTTGTAGATAAGGGTCATGGGCACCATGGCGCCATCGTGGCTGGGCACTTGCACGTCCACCACCTCCACGTCTGGCAAACCGGCCAGGGGCGGGTTGGTGCGCAAGCCGGTGTCGGTGGAGGCTTGGCCATCCCACTGGTAGACCAGCGGCATCTGCATCCAGCCACTGAAGGTGTACAGCACATCGGTATAGCCATGGCCTGCGTCGTGGGCCACGCGCGGCGCCCTTGCCCGGCATGGCCAGGGCCTGGCCTTGCGTGTCACCCGCGCCGAAACGGCGCAGCACCACGTCTGTGCCCTGGCGTACCGAGGCAATCAGCGCATCCTTGGTGAGCGAGAAGTCCTCCAGAACACCACCCGGTGGCGCCTGCGCGGCCAGGCGAGCCTTGCCGAGTGCGGGTTGGCGCCGGTCCAGCCGCATGATCTCCTTGCGCGGGGCTTTGGCGTAGGTCATGAAATACAAGTCGTTGCCACGCAGGTCGATTTCGACAATCTTGTCAGCGTAGCCCGAGATGCGGGTCCACCGGAAGTCCTTCTTGCCCAGGTCGGCCACACGGCCCACAAGCAAAAACCCCTCGGGCAAGGTTGTATCGGTCGTGCGCGCGATCACCCAGGGACTGTCGGGCGCAAACTGCAGCGCGGCCACATCCAGTCGGCCCAGGCCCAGCTTGCGCGTGACCGTCGGGCCAAACACGGGTATGGCCTGGTCCGCGCTGGCTCCGACGCGCGCCCACAGCACGCGTGAATCCATGTAGGCCTCGGTCTCCGGGCTCGCCGGGTTTGCGTTCCCTGAGCTGGTTGAAGGTGAACGACTGGCTATCGGGCAGCCAACTCACCAGGTCCTCATGAGCACCCGCTCGGCGCCGCGCAGCCCGTCGCGCATCACCAGCCTGAACTGGCGCTCGCCCTTGGGCCGTTTGAGGTAAAACAGCCTGTCGCCCGCCATGCGCCGAATGCCGGTGATGGCGTCGCCGCTGGCGCTGGTCAATTCGGTAATGCGTTGCTCCAGCGCGTCGCGCCCGGCAATGCGGTCGAGCTGCGCCCGCGCATACTCGCCTTGCCCCTTGAACCAGGCCTGCACGGCCGGGTCTTTTAGGTTCTCCATCGCGCGGTAGGGATCGGGCACACGCACGCCGTGCAGCGTATCGGTAAGGGCCTGAACCGGCGCTACTGGGGGCGCAGAGGGGGTAACGGCGGTAGCGCCCTGGCTTAGACCGACTGCGGATAGCAGCGCGGTGGCCAGCGTCGCCATCCGCACGGTTGGGTAAAACCGAAACATAGGCAGCCTCAAAATGGATGAAGCTCTGAGCATAACGGGCTTGGGTTGGCTTTTGGGGAGCAGGGCGGCTGATGCGTCAGTTTCCCAACAACGCCAGCGCCTCCATCGCCTCCAGCGGCAGCGGGCGGCTGAACAGATACCCCTGGTAGGCATGGCAGCCCAGATGGGCCAGAAAGTCGGCCTGGGCCTGCAGCTCCACGCCTTCTGCAATCACGGCCAGGCCCAGGCTTTCGGCCAGCACCACGACCATCTTGGCAATCGCCGCGTCGTTGGGGTCGGTGACGATGTTGCGCACAAAGCCCTGGTCGATCTTGAGCTGGTCCAGCGGCAGGCGTTTGAGGTAAGCCAACGACGAGTAGCCGGTACCAAAGTCGTCCAAAGAAAAGCCCACGCCACGGGCTTTGAGCGCACCCATTCTGCTGATGATGGCTTCGACATCGTCCACCAGCATGCTCTCGGTCAGCTCCAGCTTGAGCAGCCGGGGTGTGGCATGGCTGCGCTGCAGCGTGGCCAGCACGCGCTCGACAAAATCGGCTTGCTGAAACTGGCGCGCACTCACGTTGACGGCGATCGTCAGGTGGGCCAACGCGGGCTGCTTTGCCCACGCCGCGAGTTGGGTGCAGGCCTGCTCCAGAACCCATTGCCCGATGGGCAAAATAAGACCCGTTTCCTCGGCCACGGGAATGAATTCCGCGGGCGACACCATGCCCCCGCAGCGGGTGTTGCCAGCGCAGCAACGCTTCCACCCCGGTGATGCGGCCCGCGCCCACGACCTGGGGCTGGTAGTGCAGCAACAGTTGCTGGCGCTGCACCGCCTCGCGCAAATCGGCTCCAGCGCCGCGCGGGCCTTGACCTCGGCCTGCATGCGCAGGTCAAAAGCGCAGCGCATTGCGCCCGGCCGCCTTGGCCTGAAACATGGCCAGCTCGGCGCGTTTGAGGGCTGATCGCTGCCCTCCAGCGCACTGCCGCCAAACAAGGTGATGCCGATGCTGGGCGTGCAGTGGTGTTCGCCCTGATCCAGTGGAAAGCCTGCTCAAATGCTCTCGGGATGTTGTCGCCACGGTTTCGGTCTGGGTGGCCGCTTCGATACTGTCCTCATCCAGGTCTTCGAGCATCACCACAAACTCGTCACCGCCCAGGCGGGCCACCGTATCCCCATCACGCAGGCAGGCTTTCAGACGCTGCGCTACCTGGGTCAGTAGCAGGTCGCCCTGGTGGTGGCCCAGGTGTCGTTGAGGTCTTGAAGTTGTCAAGATCGACAAACAGCAAGGCATTCTTGCGAGCGTGGCGGGTGCTGGCATACAGGGCCTGCTCCAGCCGGTCAAGCAGCAAACGGCGGTTGGGCAACTGGGTCAGCGGGTCGTAAAAGGCCAAAGTGGCGATCTGGGCCTGCGCGTTCACCTGTTCGCTGACGTCGGTGAAGATGGCCACAAAGTGGGAAACCCGTTCGGCACTGTCCCTGACGGCACTGATGGTGAGCCACTCAGGGTAGATTTCGCCGTTTTTGCGCCGATTCCAGATCTCGCCTGACCAAGCGCCATCGCTTTGCAGGGCTTGCGTCATGGCGGCATAGAACGCCTGGTCGTGGCGACCGGAGGACAGCAAGCGAGGGGTTTGCCCCACGGCTTCATCAGCGCTGTAGCCGGTGATCTGGGTAAACGCCTGGTTGACCCGCAGGATGACCCGCTGCGCATCGGTAATGACCATGCCCTGCTGGGACTCGAAGGCGCAGGCGGCGATGCGCAGCGCTTCCTCCGAGGCCTTGCGCTCGGTGACAAAATCGTTGATCGCATCCACCAGAATGTCGATCTCGTCGCGGTGGGTGGTGCGTCGCTTTCAGGTCAGGGTCAGCCTGGGTGCGTCGGCTGCATGCCCCAAAGCGCTGACATCCTTCGCCAGCCGGTGCAAGTGCCGCGCGACCTTGCGGTAAACAATCGTGAACAGCACCAGGGGCCAGACCGACGACCTTGATCAAATCGGTTGCCACCAGAATCCCCAAGGTCTCAAACACGTGGGCCCGCGTCGGCGCGTAGGACTCTGAAATGCGCAGGCTGCCGATGGGGGTGGTTTGATCGCGCGCCATGATGGGCAGCGTCCAGACCCGGTCCACCTCGCCCGCAAAGCCAATCTGGCGAACATCGGCGATCGGCTTGTCCAGCGCCAGCACCTCGGCCCGAACCACGACCGGCGAGGCCACCAAACCCGCGAGCAGGGCATTGAGCGCGGCAACGTCGCATTGCCACAGCGCATTGGAGACCGCCGACAGGCTGCGCTGCGCCGTATCGTGGGCTTGCGCCTGGGCCAACTGCAGCGCCTTTTCACGCTCATAGGCAAAACCCAAAGCGCTGGCCAGGGCGAACACCGCCAGACTGGCCACCAGCACCCATACCAGGACCCGCAGCGCAAGAACCGAGTGGCGCAGGAAACCCATCGCTACTTCCCGCTCCAGATCGCGCCATAGGCAGCCTCAAAACCCAGGCTTGCCTCCACGCCACGCCCGCCGCTCGCCTGCAGCAACTCGGTCGTTACCAGGATCGGTCTGGACTGAAAGCCGCTGGGCGGGGCACCCGCCCATGCGCGGTTGAGCTCATCGGCCAACTGGTAGCCGTGCAGCTTCAAAGGCTCTGCCACTGTGGCTACCTGTTGCGACACGCCCGCGCCAATTCGGCTAATTGCCTTGGCTGAACCGTCGCCTGCGGACACGTGGTGGATGTCACTGCGTTTGGCCAGCAGCAGCGGGAAGTTGATTTCGTCGAAGTACACGTCGTTGATGGCCAGGCTGTAGGTCCAGGCCGCTCCATGCGCCGCCAGCAGTTTGGGCACCACGCTCGCCATGGCGGCGGCGGCGTCCGAAATCAGCACGTTCTCAATGGCCAGCACCTTGCATCCGGTGTAGCCCTGGCACGCCTCAACGGCCTGCTTCATGACGGCGGTCTTGGCATTGGCCACCCCGTACTGGTTGTCGTTGAAGATGACGACGCCGACCGGCCGCTTGCGGGCCAGGGCGTCGCTGATCACAAAGTCTGCCGCTCTCCTGGCTACATCCACCGCCTGGGTTGATACGTTGACGAACAGGTCACGGGTGGGGCCCGGGTCTTTGGCCGCGTGCCAGCCCACCAGGACAATCCGGTTCTGTCGGGCGCTGGCCGCCTGGTCCGCGAATTCGTCCGGGTCAAATCCCCCCAACACAATGCCGTTCGCGCGCCCGGCAATCGCACCGGTTAGCAGTTTCGCCTGGGTTGACTTGAGGCCGCCGCCATCTTCAAGACTGAGCTTCCAGCCAAGTTTCTTGCAAGCATCTTCCAAGCCGCGGTAGACGCCCATCACGCCGCCATTGCGAAAGTCCGAGGCGATGAACACCACGCTCTTGCCCGCCTGCGCCGGGGACCAGGAGGAGGGGCTTGCAAGGGCACTTGCGCCATGGCGGATGAACCGACCAGAGCAAGCAACCCGGCACAGAATCGATTGACCATGGTCATAGCATCTCCTTCCGCCAAGGGATCATTGTCCAGCCAAAATGGGTTTTCTGCTGGGCCGCATCCGGCACGCTTGCAAACGCCGTTGGGTGGCTTTCAAACCGGGTACTATCGCGTTGGAGGCAACCGTCCAATTTGGGGAATCATCATGGTGCACACGCCAGACTGGCGCGCGGCGATCGATGCATGGCATGGAGCGACCCTGCCATGAGCGTTCGACATTTGCGGGCACTTCGCGTCGCAGTGCTGATGTGCACCGGCCTGTTTGCGTGCCTGCGCCCGGCGCTGGCCCAGCCCGCGCCACTGCGCATGGCCTTGATTCCCTACTTGTCCCCCAATGTTCTGGTGCCCCTGTTTCAACCCCTGGCCCAGCACTTTGAGAAAGACCTGGGGCGACCGGTCGAGTTGTACACGGCACCTGCCATTCGCTCCCACGTCGAGCGCATTCTCAAGCCCGATTTCGACATCATCTTCACCGCGCCCCACATGGGACGACTGTCCCAATTGGACGCGGGCTATATTCCCATTGGCAGTTTCGAGCGCTCACTCAAAGGCGTGATCACCGTCAAAAAGACCGGTCCGATCGTGACGGTCGAGCAGTTGCGGGGGAAAACCATCGCCATCAATGACCGCTTGGTTCTCAACTCGATCCTCACCCTGCAAGAACTGGAAAAGCGTGGCATCGGCCTGAGCGAACTTACTGTGGTGCCTGCGGCGTCCCAGAATTCAGCCATCCTGTCGGTGGCGGCTGGCGATGTGGATGCAGCCATCACGGTCAATTTTGCATTGGGTCTGGTGCCCAAAGACCAGTTGGATCGGGTGCGCGTGCTGTTTCAGACCGACGACGTACCGTCCATGCCGAGCACACTCATTTTGGTCCACCCGCAGATGCCAAAAGTTGACCAGACCAGGCTGGAACAGTCGCTCCTGCGTTTTGGCCAAACTGCGCAAGGAAGGCAGTTTTTGATCGCCAGCAGTTATCACAACGTCGTGCCAGTCAACCCAAGCCATTTGAAAAACCTGGACATCTACCTGCCCGAACTGCGCCGCCTGCTGGCGATCAAACCGGGATCGTAAGCGCATGCGCCTGCCCCACTGGACCAACGTGTCGTTGCGCTGGAAGCTCGTTTTGGGCAGCGCCCTGATCGAGGTCGTCATGCTCAGCGTGTTGATCGTCAGCAACGTGCGCCTGATCGAGACCAGCCTGCAAGAACAGGTGGAACTGCGCATTCGTGAGCTCTCGGTGCTGCTCAATGCGTCTATCGCGCCCTCCATGGCCCAACTCGACTATGGTCCGATTCAGGGCGTGTTCAGCGAAAGCAGAAGCAAGGGCGAACTGGTCTACTTCGCATTGTTCGACAAGAGCGGCAAGCAGGTGGCAGGTGACGGTTGGGCGAGCGGCAAAAGCCTGCCGCCCGTGCAAACCAACATTGACATCCATAGCAGCGAGCGGCGTTTTGACACCCGCATTCCGATCCGCATTGGTGACCAAAATTATGGGCAGCTGCAGTTCGGCGTTTCCACCGAATTTTTGCATCTGGCACGCGAGAAGCTGGTGCGCCAAAGCCTTGGTATCGCGGTCGCTGAGATCCTGCTTTCGGTCATTCTGCTGGTGCTGCTAGGCGTTTGGCTGACACACCATCTGCACAAGCTCGAAATCGCCAGCGTTGCGGTGGGTAAAGGTGATTTCGACGTCACAGTGGAGGTGGACGGTGGCGACGAGATTGCCCGTGTGGGCCAGGCCTTCAACCGCATGACGCTGGAGATCAAACACCGGCTGTCTGAGCTGGGTAGCAGCGAAGCGCGTTTTCGCAGCCTGACCGAACTGTCGGCCGACTGGTACTGGGAGCAGGACGCTGATTTCCGGTTCACCAGTTTCCAGGGTGGCGAGGCAGAGCATCGGCAACGCATGGAGCGCGAGCTCATCGGAAAGACACGCTGGGATGGTTGGGGAGTGGGTGTGGCAGACGATCTCTGGGCGCAGCACGAGGCCCAACTGGAAGCGCATTTGCCCTTTCGCGAATTTGAGTACGAAACCATTCCGCATGGGAAATCACCCGTTTTCATCTCGGCCAGCGGCACGCCGTTCTTCGACGGCAACGGGGTGTTTGCAGGCTATCGGGGCATTGGCAAGAATATTACCCAGCGCAAGCAGGTTGAAGTCGCGCTGGTGCGCAGCGAGCGGCTGCTGCGCTTGTCGTCCCAGGCGGCGCAGATTGGCAGCTATGTGATTGACCTCGATACCCTGCGTTGGGAAAGCTCGCCGCTGCTCGATGCCATTTTGGGCATCGGCCCACAGTTTGATCGCACGTTGGCCGCCTGGCAGGACCTGATCCACCCCGACGACCGCGGATGGGTGGGGGGAGATTTTCAGGCCACGGTCACCAACGGCCGGGCTTTCTCGCGCGAGTACCGCATCGTGCGGCTGGCCAATGGCGAGACGCGCTGGGTTACGGCTTGGGGCGACTTCGAATACGACGGCGCGGGCCAGCCGGTGTTGCAAGTCGGCGCCATGCAGGACATCACCGAACGCAAGGCCGCTGCGGGGAGAAATTGAGCACCTGGCCTTTTATGACCCGCTAACGGGCTTGCCCAACCGGCGGCTGTTACTGGACCGCCTGCGCCAGGCCGTGGCCTCCAGTACCCGCACCGAGCGGCATGGCGCGCTGTTGTTTCTCGATCTGGATAACTTCAAAGCCCTCAATGACACATTGGGACATGACATTGGTGACCTGTTGCTGCAACAGGTTGCCCAGCGGCTGGTTGGCTGCGTGCGCGAGGGCGACACCGTGGCACGGTTGGGGGGTGACGAATTTGTGCTGATGCTCGAAGACCTGAGCGAGAACTCGCAAGAGGCCGCCACCCAAACCGAGTCCGTGGGCGAGAAAATTCTGGCGGTGCTCAACCAGCCCTACCAGTTGGACGCGCAGCGCTACCACAACACGCCCAGCATCGGCGTGACCCTGTTCGTCGACCACGACGGCTCGGTTGACGAACTGATGAAGCGTGCCGACATGGCCATGTACCAGGCCAAGGCGGCTGGGCGCAACACATTGCGTTTCTTCGACCCGGTGATGCAGGCCGAAGTCACCACCCGCGTGGCGCTGGAGGCCGACCTGCGCGAGGCGGTGCTAAAAGGCCAGTTCGTGTTGCACTACCAGGCCCAGGTGGCCGGCGACGGGCGTCTGACCGGGGCCGAGGCGCTGTTGCGCTGGAACCATCCGCAGCGTGGTTTGGTCTCGCCCATGGAGTTCATCCCGCTGGCCGAAGAAACGGGTCTGATTCTGCCCATGGGCCTGTGGGTTTTGCAAACGGCCTGCGCGCAGCTGGCCGCTTGGGCAGCACGGCCCGACATGGCGCATCTCTCGATTGCGGTGAACGTCAGCGCCTGTCAGCTTCACCATGTTGACTTTGTTGCCCAGGTGCTCGCGGTGTTGGATTCCACTGGTGCCAGGCCACACCACCTCAAGCTGGAACTGACGGAGAGCCTGCTGGTCAAAGATGTCGAGGGCGTGATTGCCAAGATGACCGCCCTGAAGGCGCGCGGTGTCGGGTTTTCACTGGATGATTTTGGTACCGGCTACTCCTCGCTTTCGTACCTCAAGCGCCTGCCGCTGGACCAGTTGAAAATTGACCAGGGTTTTGTCAAGAACATCCTGACCGACTCCAACGATGCGGCCATTGCCAAGATGGTGGTGGCACTGGCCGAGAGTCTGGGGCTGGCGGTCATCGCAGAAGGCGTTGAACGCCAGGAACAGAGTGACTACCTGGCGCTGCAGGGCTGCCATGCCTACCAGGGCTATCTGTTTGGGCGACCCCTTCCCATAGAGGCCTTTGACCCGGGCACAGTGTCTGCGTAATCGGCCAAGCACTGGCCCCGCGGCGCGGGCTTGTTCACCGCGATAGCCCCCGCAGGACATTAGTCTGCCAGCGCCACCTGATTGCGCCCGTGGTTTTTGGCCCGGTACATCGCCGCGTCGGCCCGTTGCACCAGGCTGGCCGAACTCTGGCCTGGTCCTGGCACACACGATGCCACGCCGATACTGACCGTGACCACGCCCGTCACCGAGGCTTTGGCGTGCGGCAGGCCGAGGGCCTGGACCGACACCCGGACTCGTTCCAACATCGCGCAGGCCTCCGGCCCGCTCAGGCCAGGCAGGACGATGGCGAACTCCTCGCCGCCGTAGCGGGCTACCAGCTCGCCCGCACGCTGCACCGAAGCGCCCAGCGTTTGGGCCACAATCTTCAGGCACAAGTCACCCATCTGGTGCCCATAGTGGTCGTTGTAGGCCTTGAACTGGTCCACATCCACCATGGCAATGGCCAGGGGCAATACCTGGCGGCTGGCGCGCTGCCACTCGGCCTCCCACTCCTGGTCAAACTTGCGGCGATTGGCCAGGCCGGTCAGGCCATCGGTGGCGCTGAGGGCCTGTAGTTGCCGGTTGGCGGCCTCCAACTCGGCGGTACGCTGGCGCACTTTGTCTTCCAGGACCAAATTGGACGCCGAGATCTCTTCGCGCAAACGGGCCTGCTCGGCGACTTCCAGGCGCATCCGGCGCGAGAACATGGCGCCAACCCACAGCAGCAGCAACAGCGCACCAATTCGCGTGGCCTGCGCCGCGCGCCGCATGCGGTCGAAGTACTCCACGGTTTTGGCCAACTCACCGGTCAGCGCGCCCACTGCAGTCTCGCTGTTGATTTCGTAGACTTTCTTGGCCAACACGTAGGAGTCGGCAAACAGCATTCCGTGCGCCTCGCTCCAGCGCTCCTGGCGCATCAGTTTGAGCGCCGCTTCTTCCGTGACATGCAGTTTTCCGTGGTCGTCACTGAGCGCGGACATTTCTTCCGAGAGGTTTAACTTGCGTGTGAGCTGGCTGACCGTCTTGATGGTGGATTCGAGGTCGGCGTTCACGGTGTCGTAGCTGGCCGTGCGCAAGGTGTTTTGCTCCAGCACGGCCAGCAGCAGCATGTTGGTCAGCTCCTGATTGAGCCGCACCATGCGCTCCAGCCCGGTATTGATCTCCAGATGGCGTGCATGCATCGCGTCGTTTTCGATGTCCACGTAGGAACCCACCGCCATGGTCAGCACCAAAACGGCCACCGCCACGTACATGCTTCGGGTGGAACGCATGGGCGCTTGAGGCGTGGTCTTGCGGGCCAGGTGCTGCGCTATTCAATGACTTTGGCAGCCCGCTTCAACAGGTCGGGCGACACAGTCACGCCCTGCGCCCGGGCCGCCTTCAGGTTGATGACCAGACTGAACTTTTCCACCGGCCCCCACGGTATGTCACCGGCCTTGACGCCCTTGAGCACCAACGCAGCCTTCTTTGCCGGCCGAGTAACCCACCAAAAGTAGTCCATGCCGTAGGCCGCAACCGCACCTCTGGGAACGCTGTCCACATCACCGGCAAACAAGGCAATATTGTGTTGGTCGCACACCCGCGCGATGGCATCGATGTTGGCCACCGTGGTGTTGTCCGAGGTGATGGTGATGGCCTGCACCTTGCCCACCAGCGATCTGGCGGCGGCTTCAACCTCGCTGCTGCTGGCAACCGTGACCTCCACCAGCTTCAGGTTCAAGGACGCGGCCGCGGCGCGAATGGCCTTGATGTGCGTGACCGAATTGGCCTCGGCCGGGTTGAAAATCGTGCCCCAGGTCTTGGCTTTGGGTACAAACTTGGCATAGGTCTCCATCTGCAAAAGCACCGGCCACATATCGCTGACGCCGGTTACGTTGGAGCCGGTCTTCTTGCCTGGCGCGCTGTCCTTGGGAACCACCCCGGCATCCACCGGGTCACTGATGGAGGAAAACACCACCGGAATCTGGTTGATGACCTTGACCACCGCTTGCGTGGTCGGGGTGGCAATACTGTGCACCAAATCGACTTTGTCTTGTTCGAATTTGCGCGCAATCGCGGTGGCTTTGGCCGGGTCGCCCTCCGCGTTTTGGCGGTCGTAGCTGACATGGACCCCCTCCTTGAAGCCGGCACTGGCCAACGCCGCCTCAAAGCCTTTTTCGTCGGCATCGAGCGCCGCATGCGAGACGATCTTGGTCACGCCGATGCGAATCAACTTCTTGTCCTGGCCCCAGACCGCAGCCGGTGCGCCAACCCACACCACCACCATGAGGACCATGGCGGCGTGTGTGGCGGCGCGACCGCAGACCCAACGGTAATGTCTTTGCTTGCCATGCAGTTCTCCAGGAAAGGGTTGTTACAGCCGAGCGCCGCAAGCTTGCCCCAAACTACGCCGCGCAGGAATATCTTACGCCGCTCGGGTCGGCATGGTCGCCAGGCCGACCGCAGCCGCCTCAGTCTGTCAGTCTTGCGCGGGAGATGGCTTCAGGGTTAGCATGACCAAGGCGCTCGGCCTTGGACCCAGTGGCTCACCAGCGTCAATGGATCACTTGGGAGTTTTATGAAGCGAACACACTTGCAAATCGTTCTGGTCACATTGTTGGCCATTGGCTTGGTCGCCTGTGGGCGCAAGGAAGCCGCTCCGGCAGCGCCGGTGCAAACCATCGATGGCAAGCCCAAGGACGACGCCAAGAAGGCAAGTCCCCCCGACAACGCCCCCAAAGTCGTCGACCCGCTCAAAGAGGGCTACTGACCGATTGGGGGTCCGACCGGGGTAGCTCCGCGCCGGAGCGGTTGCCTGGCGCATGGTCAGTCTTCGAGCAGCGACAAGTCCCGCACGGCGCCCTTGTCAGCCGACATGACCAGCTTGGCGTAGGCCTTGAGCGCGCTCGAGACCTTGCGGGGGCGTGGCATTGCGGGCTTCCAGCCCAGCTTGTCTTGCGCGGCGCGACGTGTAGCCAGCTCTTCGTCGGACACCAGCACGTTGATAGAGCGGTTGGGAATGTCAATGCGGATACGGTCGCCATTGCGCACCAGGCCAATGGCACCGCCCGCTGCCGCTTCGGGCGACGCGTGGCCGATGGACAGGCCCGAGGTACCGCCGGAGAAGCGGCCGTCTGTCAACAGTGCGCAGGCTTTGCCCAGGCCCTTGGATTTGATGTAGCTGGTGGGGTACAACATCTCTTGCATACCGGGGCCGCCCTTGGGGCCTTCGTAACGCACGATGACCACGTCACCGGCCTTGACCTTGTCGTCCAGAATGTTGGCCACGGCCTCGTCTTGCGACTCCACCACGTGGGCGGGGCCTTCGAACACCATCAGGTTGTCGTCTACACCGGCGGTTTTAACCACGCAGCCGTTTAGCGCGATGTTGCCGGTTAACACGGCAAGGCCACCTTCTTTGCTAAAAGCATGCTCGAACGAGCGGATGCAACCTGCAGCGCGGTCCACATCCAAGCTGGGCCAGCGTGCGCTCTGGCTGAATGCCACCTGGGTGGGAATCCATCATGGCCCGCCATGTAGAAAAGTTTTGACAGCGTCGCTGGGGTTGCGGGCAATGTCCCACTGGTCCAGCGCGTCTTTCATGGTTTTGGCGTGCACAGTGGGGGTGTCGGTGTGCAGCTTGCCCGCCCGGTCCAGCTCACCCAAAATGGCCATGATGCCGCCGGCGCGGTGGACATCTTCAATGTGGTACTTGTCGGTGTTGGGCGCTACTTTGCACAGTTGCGGCACGATCTTGGACATGCGGTCGATGTCGGCCATGGTGAAGTCGATTTCGGCTTCCTGGGCAATGGCCAAGATGTGCAGGATGGTATTGGTGGAGCCGCCCATGGCAATGTCCAGTGCAATGGCGTTCTCAAAGGCTTTGAAGCCCATGGAGCGTGGCAGGATGCTGCTGTCTTCTTGCTCGTAATAACGCTGGCACAAGTCCACCGCCAGTCGACCGGCGCGTTTGAACAGTTGCTCGCGGTCAGCGTGCGTGGCCACCACGGTACCGTTGCCGGGCAGCGAGAGGCCCAGCGCCTCGGTCAGGCAGTTCATGGAGTTGGCGGTGAACATGCCGGAGCACGATCCGCAAGTGGGGCAGGCAGAGCGCTCCACTTCGGCCAGGTCAGCGTCGGACACCTTGTCGTCAGCGGCCATCACCATGGCGTCAATCAGGTCGAGCTTTTTGAATTCGAGTTTGTGGGTGTCGGGGTTGGCCAGTTTGACCTTGCCGGCCTCCATGGGGCCGCCGGATACAAATACCACCGGGAGGTTCAGCCGCATGGCGGCCATGAGCATGCCGGGGGTGATCTTGTCGCAATTGGAGATGCACACCATGGCGTCGGCGCAATGCGCGTTGACCATGTATTCCACACTGTCGGCAATGATGTCGCGGCTGGGCAGTGAATACAGCATGCCGTCGTGGCCCATGGCAATGCCGTCGTCCACCGCAATGGTGTTGAACTCTTTGGCCACACCGCCTGCGGCCTCGATCTCGCGCGCCACCAGCTGGCCCAGGTCTTTCAGGTGCACATGGCCGGGCACAAACTGGGTGAAGGAATTAACCACCGCGATGATGGGCTTCTGGAAGTCGTCATCCTTCATGCCGGTGGCGCGCCACAGTGAGCGGGCGCCCGCCATGTTGCGGCCGGCGGTGGAGGTTTTGGAGCGGTAAACAGGCATGGACAAACCCTCTTGGTGGGTGTAGACGACGAAGTGAGTGGGCTGCGCAGCGGCGGGGCGTTGCGCGCGGGCTCCAATTATCTTCGAAGGCGGCAAGACCCTGATGCTTGATGCTGTGTTTCCCAAACTGCCTTGGCTGCGCCTGGCAGGTCAGGTCGGGCCGGGTGTCATCGGTGGCCGGTTGCTTGTCGGTGCAGTGCCTGGCCCGGGTCAGTATGGCTGCGCAAGGTCTGCCGCGCCTGGCGCCACCGCAAAGGGCTGCAGTCGAACCATGCCTTGAACGCCCGCGTGAAAGAGCTCTGCTCGGCATAGCCCAGCAGCAGGGCGACGTCCAGCACGCTCAGGCCCGGGTCACGCAGATAGACTTTGGCCAGATCCTTGCGCGCGGCGTCCAGCACTTCCTGAAACCCCAGGCCGGCCTCGCCCAGGCGGCGCTGCAGCGTGCGCGACGACACCGCCAGGGTCTGCGCGCAGTGTTGCAGGGTCGCTTCGCACTTGGGCATCAGGGGCATCAGGGCCCGGCGCAAGCGCGTTGCGATGTCCTGCTCGTTGAATGCCTTCTCCATGGCGGCGCGGGCTTGCTCGCGCATCGCCAGGTGCAGGGTTTCATCGGCCTGCACCAGCGGCATGTCCAACAATTCGCGTGAGAACACCAACGCGTTCTGGGCGGCCTGAAAGCGCACCGGGCACTCGAAGAATCGCTCGTAGGCCGCCGCCTGTGCCGGGGCGCGGTGCGTGAACACCACTTCTTTCAGGGGCAGCGGGGCGCCCGCGATCCAGCGTCCAAACACATACCAACTGGCGATCAAGGCTTCGGCCAGTGTGGCGCTGTAGGCGTGTGCGCCCTGCAGGACGTGCCAGCCCAGCCCCACGTCCTGCCCGTGACTGGTGACCCGCATTTCGCTGTAGCCAATGTCGAACACCAGACGGCGGTAATGCGGGACCAGGGCAATGGCCTCACCGAGGTCCAGGTCATCAGGGCATAGCCCAGCACATGAAAGGTGCTGGGCGCACTGGCGCGCGAATTCCAGCCCGATGTCGCCGCGCCCGCTCAAGGTCACTGCGGCGTCAAACAACGCAATGACGTCGGCCACAGCCAGGCGAGCGCCAGGGTTGTCCAGCACCCTTGCGTCAAACCGGCACGCCCAAGCGGGGCCAGGCGCGAGATACCCGCGCGCGACACCGCCTCCAGCAAACCGGCCACGAATCCCGCGCCCACCGTACTCATGAACTCCATGCCGTACCTCCCCGAGTTGGCGTGAAATGACAAAAACACGGCATTGTCGGACAGGCGCAATTCGCCCGCAAGTCCTACCATTAACGCCAATCGTCCCTGCGGCCGGGAATAACTATCTGAACGAGGACAGACGCATGCTACCGATTGACCAGGTTCAACTGCATTTCAATCCGGCGACGCTGGCCGGGCTCAACGTGATTCTGGGCCTGGTGATGTTCGGCATTGCGCTGGATCTGAGGTGGCCGACTTTCGCATTGCTTCAAGTCCCCCAAAGGGGCTGGTGCTGGCGACGGTGGGCCACCACATCATCTTTCCGGCCATGACTTATGGGCTGATCTCGATCATCAACCCCGTTCCCAGCATTGCCCTGGGCATGATCCTGGTGTCATCCTGTCCGGCCGGGCATCTGTCCAACTTTCTGACGCATCTGGCACGCGGCAACACGGCCCTCTCGGTCAGCGCCAGCGCGGTTTCCACCGCCCTGGCGATCGTGATGACGCCGCTGAACTTCAACTTCTGGGGCAACCTGCACCCTGTCACGCATGACCTGATGCGCACCATCTCGCTGGACCCGCTGGTCATGCTCAAGGACATCGTCATCCTGCTGGGGCTACCGCTGGTGGTGGGCATGTGGGTGGCGCATAAGTACCCGACCTTCGCGGCGCGCGCCGAAACCCCCATGAAGCGCTTCTCCCTGGCGGTGTTTGCGCTGTTCGTGGTGGGCGCATTGGCCGCCAACTTCCAGCATTTTCTACAGTACATCCAGTTCGTGGTGGTTGTGGTCTTCATTCACAACGGGCTGGCGCTGACCACCGGCTATGCGCTGTCGACGCTGGTGGGCCTGAGCGACCGCGACCGCCGCTCGGTCACCTTCGAGATGGGTATCCAGAATTCGGGCCTGGGGTTGATCCTGATTTTCAATCTGTTCAACGGCCTTGGCGGCATGGCCATCATCACCGCCTGGTGGGGCATCTGGCACATCGTCTCGGGCCTGGCGCTGGCAAGCTGGTGGAGCAAGCGCGAACCACGCGCTGCCGCGCCGCCGGGAGCCGCGACATGACGCAAACAACCGTGCTCGTTACCGGCAGCTCGGGCTATCTGGGTAGCCAGACCGTCGCTGCACTGGCGCAACGGCCCGATCTCAAAGTGGTAGCGCTGGATGTCCGCGAGCCTGCCGCGCGCTTGGCCCGCGTGGTGTACGAGGTGGCCGACATTCGTGCGGCCGAAGTTGATGGCATCGTTGCTCGCCATGCGCCGCAGGTCGTGGTGCACTTGGCCAGCATCGTGACGCCTGGCAAGCACAGTAACCGGGCGTTTGAGTACGACGTGGATGTCAACGGCACGAAGAACCTGCTGCAAGCCTGCATCGCGCACGGCGTCAGGCGCCTGATCGTGTCGTCCAGCGGCGCCGCCTATGGCTACTACGCCGACAACCCCGAGTGGCTGGTCGAGACCGACGCCCTGCGCGGTAACGACAGCTTCGCCTACGCCCGCCACAAGCGGCTGGTGGAAGAGATGCTGCGGGACTACCGCGTGAGCCATCCGCAACTGGAGCAAATTGTCTTTCGCATCGGCACGATCCTGGGCCCCACGGTACACAACCAGATCACCGATCTGTTCGAGAAGCCCAGGCTGATCGCCATTGCTGGTTCGGACAGCCCGTTCGTGTTCATTCACGACCAGGACGTGGTGGGCGCGATCGTGCACGGCATTGACTCAACCGTAGTGGGGATCTTCAATGTGGCGGGTGACGGCAAGTTGACCATCCGAGAGATTGCCCAACGCCTGGGCAAGACTTGTCGCGTGATGCCCGCCGGTGTGTTGCAGGCGGGCTTGTGGCTACTGAAGAAGCTCCATTTAACGCAGTACGGCCCCGAGCAGCTCGATTTCCTGCGCTACCGCCCGGTCTTGCTCAACACCCGGCTGAAGGAAGAGTTTGGCTATACGCCCAAGCTCAGCTCGGCGCAGGTGTTTGAGTTGTACCGCGCATCACGTCAAGCCACCGCATCATGATGCACAGGAGTTTTGTGGGCAAGGTGGTGCTGGTCACCGGCGCGGCTGGAGGTCTGGGTGCCGCACTGTGCCGCGCATTTTCGGCAGCCGGTGCCCGTCTGGTTGCCATGGACTTGGACCAGGCCAGACTAAGCAGTCTGCTTACGCAGCTTCCCGCGGGAACGCTGGCCGTGGGCGGAGCGGAGCATGGCGACATCACCAACGCAGACATGTGTCAGCGTGCCATCGCGCAAACGCTGGCCCACTTTGGCGCGCTGGACGTGCTGGTCAACAACGCCGGCATATCGCATCGCAGCCTGCTGCAGGACACCGACCCTGGTGTGATCCGCCGTGTCATGGAAGTCAATTTCTTCGGCGCCATGCAGATGACCCATGCCGCGTTGCCCCACCTGCTTGCCAGTCGGGGTGTGGTGGCTGCCATCTCCAGCGTGGCGGGCTACGCGCCGCTGGTGGGGCGCACCGGCTATTGCGCTGCCAAGCATGCGCTGCACGGGTTCTTTGACACTCTGCGCACCGAGGTCGAAGACCGGGGTGTGCAGGTCACCTTGATATGCCCATCCTTCATTGCCACCGGCATTGGTGGCGCCGCGTTGGGCCCAACGGGCGTGTCAGCCACCTCACCCCGGATCACAACTGGAGGGGAGTCCGACCCGGCTGACGTGGCGCAACGCATTCTGGAATCGATCGCACGAGGACAGTCGCTGCTGTTGCCGGACCGTACCTCGCGCCTGGCCTGGTGGGTGAGCAAACTGGCGCCTGGCTTCTACGCCCGCACCATGAAGCGCCGAGTGAGCGCTGAATTTCAACAACCTTGAAGAGGAGACTGGTTCATGACAACACGCATAGCGCATCGAGCGGCCCAGGCAGTCCTGGCTGTTCTGGCCACCGCGGGCCTGTTGACTGGCCAGGTGGGCGCGGTGGTGATAACCGTCAACGACCCTGCCGGCAAGCCCCTGCCCACCGTCATGGTGAGCCGCCAGCCGGTCAAGGCCGCCGAAGTGGATACGTCGGACAAGGGCTATCCGGCCAGCGGCAAGCTGCAGCGGGCCTACTTTGAGCTGACACGCTTCACCGACGCAGCCGGGCGCGTCGACATTCCCGCCGCCGATCACCCCTGGAAGGTCCGCCTGCGCAAACCCGGCTACCAGGACCGAACCGTATTGGCGACCGACCTGGGCGGCCCGCCGCTGGTGATGACGCCCGAGCGCGATGTCGCCGCACTGGCCATGCAGCAGCCGGCCAATGCCTGGTCGTCCACCATCGACTTTGGCGACGTGGACCTGAAGAAGGAGTTCATGCTGCAGTGCAATTTTTGCCACCAGCAGGGCGGGCCCTTGCTGCGCCGGGAGCGCTCGGCAGACGAGTGGCGTGCCGCCACCAAGCGCATGGTGCGTTATGGCGCGCGACTGTCCAGCGAAGGCCAGGAGAAGATTCCGGCCATGCTGGAGGCGCACTGGAAGAAGGTCCATGCCAATCCCGCGTTGGTGCCGACGGGCACGCCCTGGGACAAGTCCCTGGCCACCGCCACCCTCCGCGAATTGCCGATTGGGGACGGCATGTCCCAAATGCACGATCTGCTGCTGCACTCCAACGGCATGGTCTACGTTGGCGACAACCTGCAGGATCGTATGTACGAGGTCGATCCCGCCAGCGGTCACTATACGGTCTACAAGATTCCGCCGCAGCCGGGTGACAAGCTCGGCGGCCTGCTGGCCGGGCGCTTGCAGGAGTTTCCCAAGCACGAGGTCTATCAGGGCATTCACTCGCTGGCGGAGTCGCCTAAAGACCAGCACATCTTCATCACCCCTTCGCACCAGCGCAGGTTGATCGAGTTCGATCCTAAAACCAAGGTCTTCATGGTTCACGAGATGGACGGCGGCTTCTATCCGCACACGCTGCGCTTTGATGCCAAGGACCGCGTCTGGTTCACGCTGGCCCTGAGCAATCAGGTTGGTATGTTTGACCGCGCCAGCCGGCAATTCACCCGCTACGACCTGCCGTTTCGCAGTGTCATGGAGCGCATCACCGTCAAACTCACGCCCTTCATCTTCACGCTGCTGGAGTGGGGCATTCCGGTTGCCAACTACGTCAAGGTTGATCATGTGTCCACCGGCGTGCCCTTGCCCTATGGCATTGACATCACGCCCGATGGCAAAGCCTGGATTGCGCGCTTGCACACGGATGAAATCGCCTCCGTAGACCCCGTCACCGGCACGGTCACGATGGTCAAAACACCCTTCAAGGCACCGCGGCGGCTGCGTTCGGACCGTGATGGCAACCTGTGGATCGTCGGTTTCAACGAGTCCCAGCTCGTGCGCTACGCGCCCAAGTCGGGCGAGTTCACGCGGCTGGACCTGCCCGTTGCGCCCCAAGGCAGCGATACCCCGTACTCGCTCAATGTAGACCGTTCGCGCCACCAGGTGTGGGTCAATGGCACCAACTCCGATTCGGTGTACCGGTACGACATTGCCACACAAGCCTGGTCGGTGTTTCCGATGCAACGCAAGGTGACCTTCACCCGCGACGTGGAGATCTCGCCCAAGGGCCAGGTCTATGTCAGCAACGCGTCGTTTCCAAGCTGGCACATTGAAGACGCACAGCCCACGCTGATCGAAATCACCCCATGATTCGTTTCTACCTGTCCTGCCTGCTGGCGTTCACCGGTGGGCACATGGTCAACTACGCCGTCATCCTGTACCTGCAGGAGAAGGTGGGGTCTGATCTGTTGTCGGGCATTGGTTTTAGCTTGTCGTTTGGCAGCGCCATCGTGTTCGGTTGGTTTGCTGGCGTGCTGTGTGATCGCATTTCGCCGGCACGGGTGATCCATGGCGCGCAGGCGCTGTTTCTGCTGTGTCTGGCGGGCCTGTGGTGGACCGATGTGGGCGCCACGGACCAGTCGCGCGTGGTCTGGACCCTGTTCTCGGCCTTTCTGGGCGGGCTGGCATGGTCCTTTGTGGGCCCGGCACGTCTGGCCACGCTGGGGCAAATCGCCCCACGGGACAAGCTCAAACCGGCCACCATCGTTTTCAACCTGCAGGTGCTGCTAGGCTTTGGCCTGGCCCCAGTGGTGATCGGCCTGGTGCGCAGTCGCGCTGGTTGGCCGGCGGTGTTTGCCACCGGCATGGCCCTGTTTGTGGCATCGTCGCTGCTGCTGCTGGGCATTCGGACCCGGGGTAGCAGCCTACCCAGCCGGGGCGTCAGGCGTGAGTTGGGCGAGGGCTTTGCCGCGGTTCGCGCCAACCCCTTGCTGACGCAACTGATTCTGGCGGCCATCATGGCCTATGCCATGACCGGGCCGATGCAAATCCTGCTGCCCAAGCTGGCGCGCGAGGTGCTGGGCCTGTCCGAGCTGCAGCGCGGCGGCTACCTTGGGCTGATGGCGCTGACGCTGATTGCCGGTGGCGTATCGGCCTTGCTGCTGGGCAAGCACCTGCACCATGGCGCCTCCATCTTCGTCGGCACCATCACTGCCTGCCTGCTGTTTGCATCGCTGGGCTATTGGAGCAGCGCCGCCGCATCGGCCACAGCGCTGGGCGGCATGGGTCTGCTGGGCGGCATGGTGATCAGCTTCGTCATCGCCGGTATTCAAGGTCAGGCGCCAGAGGCCTGCGAGGGCGCATCATGAGCATCTATTCCATCATTTCCCCAGGTGATTCCGGCTGCATCGGGCGTGGCCGCAGGAGCCTTGGTGCGCGCCACCGGGGTGACCCGCGCCATCTGGATGGCGGGTGTGGGCCTGGCCTTGCTGGCGGTGTTGGCCGGAATGCTGATGCCGCAGCTGCGCCGCGCCAGGGCCTGAGGCCGGCGCCTTACAGCAGGACCCGTATGCGCGCAAGAAACTACAAGCTGGCGATTCTCATGGCAGTCCTGTTGGCGGGCGCTGTGGCGTTGTCGCTCAAGCCGGCCAAAGGACTGTTGCGCGATGCGCCACGCCAATTGCCCTGGACCGTGCCCGACTACCGCAGCGCCAGCGCCACCCATTCGGTGTTGCCGGATGGCCGCATCAAGATCGAGATCACGCACCTGCCGCTGAGCGGCATTCGTCCTGAGATGCTGGCCTGGTGGTACCAGAAGCTTCCCATCTCCACGGTGGACATTGGCGGCGTGCGCTACCCCTTCTATCACGTGTTTCACCCCACCGAGCACGGCCGCATCCGCGTGGTGGAGCCGGCGCGCGACGGCTCGCCCGGCATGGGTGTGGGTGCGCTGGTGGAGCGCGAAGAATGGTTCGGCCCGTTCGACAGCAAGGGGGCAGGGCGCATCACGCACTTGTCCGCCACCGGCATGACCGTGGTGCCCGAAGTGGCGGGCATGCGATTTGGCGAGATTCAGCACCGCTTTGAGGCCACGCCTACCGGCACGCAGTACCGGGTGGTCAGTGTCATCGGCGTGGAGTGGCCGCTGGTCGGTGGGGTGGTGAATGGGCTCATTCGCCGCGCCATGTACCCAGAGGCCATGCTCAAGGAGTGGGAGCGGCACCAGATCGAAGAGGTCGGCATGCTGCAGCATTTCCTGCCGACGCTGTACGGCAGCCAGCCGCAAGGGGACCGGTACCGGCTCTGAGTGACTGAGTGGACTGCATCGGGTAGCCACAGGGTTGCCCGAATACCCGCGTGTCGCTTAAGGGGAGCTCGCCGCGTTGGCGTTTTTACGTTATGTGTTCGGATTCAGTGAACTAACTGCGCCAGTTCGGCGCCCCACATTGGTGGCAAAGTATTCTCGCCCTGTGCGTTTGGCTGGCCGACGCTCGGTCCGGAAAGACCGAGCTATCGTTGGCACAAAGGTAATGAGTTTGTATATACTTCAACATTACGTTTTGTGAAAATGAGAGGTGATCTCATGTCGAAGGAAGCCGTTTTACGATGAAACTGGGCCCGAACTGCGCGCCGAGTTCATGGCCGAGGCCGAGGCCGCTCACCGACCGGCGTCCCAGGTGCTCCGCGAATTAATGCGCGACTTTGTCGCTCGCCAGCGCGAGGCGCGGGACTATGACCAGTTTCTGCGCAACAAGGTGGAAGCTGCCCGATCTTCGACGGGCGCTGGCCAGGGACGGCCGAATGAAGAGATTGAAGCCGAGTTTGCAGCGCGCCGTGCCAGCGTTCTGACCCAGGTGTGAGCGTCTTCTGGGCACCTCAGGCGCAGCAAGACCGATCGGACATTTGGGATTACATCGCGGCCGACAACCCACGTGCTGCGGTCAAGATGGATGAACTATTCAGCGAGGCAGTCGCCAGGCTGGCGGAGCATCCCAAGCTTGGCCGCGCAGGGAGGATCGCTGGCACACGCGAGCTGATACCTCACGAAAGCTATCGGCTGGTATACGAGATTGAGCGCGAAACGGTTTGGATACTGGCTTTGGTGCACACGGCCAGGCAGTGGCCACCCGCCCGCAGATGAGGGCGACACGGGGCAGGATTGTTCGGGGCTTGATGGCAGGATCACATCCCAGTGCCGGCCAAAGCCGATGCGCACATGGCCGGGTTCTTTGCACCGCTAGGCCACCAATTGAATATTAATGGTGCCTTGAGCTCGGTTGCCGGTCAGATAACTGGCTTGCGTCGCCGGTATGCCGCAGCGGCCGCACCAATCGCCAGCAGGGCCAGTGTCGAAGGCTCGGGCACGCCAACTGGGGGCGCCGTGGTGATGGCACCCACCGCGTCAATATCAGCGCCAACGGTCGCGCCGCTGGTTGAGCCCTCAGTCGGGTCGTCGGTCAGGCGTATGAACGAGAAGAAGTCGGTCGGACCGTATCCAAAGGCGTCGATATTAATGCCTGCGGTTGCGCCGAATACCTTGCCGACGCTGAACCAGGTCGAACCGTCCTTGCTGATGTCGACAAAGGTGTCTTCGACATC
>JADKEH010000006.1 GCA_016718155.1 Candidatus Rhodoferax randersensis
ATTCGCTGTTCTCGGTGGCTACTCTCTTCTCTTTGTGGGCTTCGCATTTGGGGATTGGCTTTGACCGACACTGCCATACCGTTTAACAGGTCCGTTGATCGGCCCCACAACGGCGGCCGGTGTGCTTGCCATTCTTCGAAACAGAGCGCGCCGTTGCGGTCCGCTCACGTCCGACGTTAAGCCGCATATCGTGACACTCAGCGTCCTGTAGTCGCCGTAGAAACTCGAGCATGTATTCGGACATCATCTTCTTTGGCGGTGCTGTACTCGGTTTGATCGTCGGGATCATTTACTTCCGAGAGACTTCGCCCGAGTCAGCTATGGCGATTCGCCTCTGCTCTTCTGCGTACGGCCCCGCAATCTCGGCTATCTATCTGGCTACAGTGTTCGCATGGCCCGAGCACCTCCGCTATTCGTCACAAGCCCTTTTCGCTCTTTACGCGCTCCAAGGACTTCCGCTGTTGCTCTTGCTGTATTCCCTCGCTGCGTACCCTGGCAGGCGCATCACTCATGTAGTACTGGTGCCGGTTGCGGCGATCGCTTGGTTGTGGACATTTGCGCTTGGCTACTGGGTGGTCCATGGCAAGTAGCAGGCCGCCACAATGCCTATCTGAGCGCCTGCGGCTTAACTGGTTGCTCGTCACGGACACACAGCAGCAGGTTGCCGCTGCGCGGCGCATGCTGCGTGCCGGACAGCGCCAACGTTATCCCTCAAGTCTGGCGCCAACAGCGGGTCGGCCCCTTGAGCGGTAGACTTGGGGTTCCACCAGGAGAACACTATGGCAAACCTCATCGAAGAACTCAGCTCACAAGCTAGAACACTGCCTGCGGCGGACCGGGTTCGATTGGCCGAGGAACTTCTTGCGACGGTGCACGAACCAGACGACGAAGTCGAGGCGGCTTGGGACGAGGAGATTCGAATCCGAATCGCCGATATCGACGCTGGTACGGCGAAGCTCATTCCCGCTGAAGAAGTATTTGCACAAGTTCGACGTCTGCTGAATTGATGCGCGTCCGATTTCACGAGGCCGCAATGGCCGAGTTAGCGTGGGAGGTTCAGTACTACGCAAAGATCAGTCCGCAGCTCGGTGAGCGATTTGCAACGGTCGTTGAGCGGGCGCTCGCGATAGCGACCGAATTTCCGGATATGGGATCACCTTACAAGTACGGCACACGCCGAGTTTTTCCGAAACGCTTTCCATTTTCGGTCGTGTACCTACACCGCGGTGATGAAATCTTGGTGCTGGCAATCGCACCGGACGACAGGAAGCCAGGCTATTGGCGTTCCCGGATGATCAAGGGATAACATGTCAATGGACTCGGACCCACACCAGCAGGAGGCGGCTTCGCCGCGAGTTGTTATGCGCCGGTCATCTTCACGTTAGCGGACAAGAAACCGGTGGTAGTTGACTTGCTGCATACTTCGAGCTGTTGCGTCGCAAAAGGAGCCTAAGCATGGGAAACGTGAAATCGATTGAGAGCGCTGTGGAATCGCTTCCCCCTATGGAGCTAGCTGAATTCCGGCGTTGGTTCGCGGAATTCGATGGCAGCGCGTGGGATAGGCAAATCGAGCAGGATGCAGCCTCTGGCAAGCTCGACCAGTTGGCGGCCGAGGCGCTCGCCGACTATCGTGCAGGTTCGGCGAGGCAACTTTGAGGTTGATGCACACCGCATCAAAGCGGTTTTGGCAGTGCCTTGACGCTTTGCCCTCTGAAATTCAAGCCGTAGCGCACCGAAATTTCGCGCAACTCAAGGCCGATCCAAGTCATCCATCACTGCATTTCAAGACTGTTGCAAATGGTCGATTTCATAGCGTCCGAGTCGGCCTCTACTACCGCGCACTTGGCCTCCCCGTGCCAGGCGGCGTACATTGGTTTTGGGTCGGCACGCATGGCGAATATGACAAACTCGTCGGCTAACAGGTTGCTCGTCTCGGACATTCAGCGGCATCCTGCTGCTGCGCGGCGCTTGCTGCCTGCCGGACAGCGCCGACGTTGGGCGTCTTGAGCACGCAAAGCGCAATCGCAGTAGGATTAAACTTGGCGCCACGGAGGTTCTCACAATGGGAAATCAACTCGAAATGCTGGAAGCTGAAGCACTGATGCTCACACCGGGTGAACGTGCTGCATTCGCGCAGGTGCTATTAGCAAGTCTTGACGAAGACGCTGAAATTGAGGAGGCATGGGCTAGTGAAGTCGAATGCCGAATCGCCGATGTCGAAAGCGGCGTGGTTCAGGTAATCCCAATCGCCGAAGCTCTTGCCCAAGTTCGTTCCGCGCTGAAGTGAAGCTCGTTATTGTTCCGCTCGCGCTTGCCGAGTTGCATGATGCTGCGGCTTTTTACACTGCAAGGGCGAGCGTCGAGCTTGGCCTCGCGTTCGTGACCGAGTTTGAGCGAACGGCGAAACTTGTTCTGGAGAGTCCGAAGCTCGGCGCAATCTATCGAGGCACCCGACGGCGCTACCTTTTTCGCCGATTTCCCTACTGCATCATCTATCAAGTCACCGCTGAGGAACTCCGAGTCATTGCGGTGGCGCACCAGCGCAGACGTCCTGGCTATTGGTCGAAACGCAAGTAGCAAGTCGCTGCCGTTTCATTGCCGTATGACGCCCAACTGGTTGCTCGTCGCGGCCACGCAGCAGCAGGTTGCCGCTTCGCGGCGCATGTTGCGTGCCGGACGGCCAACGTTCGACGTCATGACAATCGCTTGTGTTTAGTTAGCGTTTTTGCTAACATGATACATGGCGTTTGAAATCAACTACTTCCACGAGCGCGTTTACGCAGAGGTGCAGTCATGGCCGGTTGACGTCCTTGCCGACTACGCGCGATTGGTCGAACTTCTCACGGAGCACGGGCCAAGCCTTCGCTTGCCACATTCACGCGCCTTTGGTGACGGTCTGTTTGAACTACGTCCGCGTGGCCGAACGGGCATTGGTCGAGCGTTTTATTGTTTCTTGCAGGGGAAGAAAGTAGTCGTTCTGCATGCGTTTATAAAGAAGTCGCAGCAGACCCCCGACAACGAATTGAAGATGGCGCGAAAGCGCCTGAAGGAGGTGATGCATGGCTGACTTGAAGTACAAACCGGTTCCTCACAATCACGCTGAATTTTTGGCGACTGCGAGGCAGCGCCCAGGGTTCAATGATGCCTACGACAGCCTTGAGCTCGAATACACCGTCGCAAGCCAGATGCTCAAAGCACGTGCAAAAGCTGGTCTGACGCAAGACGCAGTCGCAGAGCGCATGGGTACAACAAAAAGTGCAATTTCGCGCTTAGAGGGCGCTGGTCGGCACGCTCCATCTTTGGCCACGTTGAAGAAGTACGCCGCTGCTGTTGGCTGTGATCTGCAGGTGAAGCTTGTACCTCACAAAGCCGCATGACGTCGAACTGGTCGGCCCACGCGGACAAGCAACATCGGGCTGCCGCTTCGCGGCGTGTGTTGCATGCCGGTGGCCTCTAACGTTCGACGCAGTGGGTAGCAAGGCCAAGAGCGTGAGTGAACCAAAGCACTTGATCACGGTGATGCCCGACTACGGAATGGGGCCGTATGCATGGCAGAAACCGGCCTCAGATACGAGTACTCTGATCGGGATGTGCGTTGCGACAGCGGTCGGTGGTTTTGAGACTGACGAAGGAACGACAATCAGTTTGGAATTGCAAGCCGGTTTCGCTGATTGGGCCGCTCAGTTTGAGCAGTTCGCTGAGAGCCCCAATTTTGCTTGGTCGGCGTTCCATCAAGAAGGGCTTTCTCTGAGTCAAAAATTGAAGCGAGAACTCGGGCCAAGTTATCGCGTTTCGTATCACAAACCTTGTGAGGACCCGGCGAGAGAAGTCAATGAATTCACCGAGATCGCGGTTGACGTCTAAGCAAAATGAAATATTGAGGTGCCACTGGCTTGGCATCTGCAACGCCAACGCCAACGCCCATTGCCATGCCGACGTCTATTCACATCATCTCAGCACGCAAGGCGACCTTTCAACGTTGAGGCTGTGCAAAGACCCCCCACTCAGGGTTGATCCCGACATCGCGGCCTGAGCATCCAGCGTTGAGCAAACATCACGTTTGCCGCTCAACACCATGCCCCGCTGCAAACCCGTTGACCGCAGCCCACGCCTGCTGCCCGTGGTGCTGTCTGAACAAATCCAGAGCGGCACCTTCGAGTTCGCCCTGGACCATCTGGTCGATCATGAGTTGAACCTCGATGCACTGGATGTGCGCTTCAACAACGACGAAGTCGGCGCCAGCGCCTACGACCCGCGCGTCATGCTAAAATTGTCCTGCTGGCCTACAGCCGTGGACTGATCTCGAGCCGGCGCATCGAACACGCCTGCCTGCACCATGTCCAGTTCATCGCCATCAGCGGTGACAGCCAACCCAGCTACACCCACATCGCGAAGTTTGTGCGCGAACTCGACCCCAGATCAAAGCCCTGTTCACCGAAGTCCTGCTCACCTGCGACCGCATGGGTTTGATTGGCCGCCAGATGTTTGCCATCGACGGCGTCAAGCTGCCGGCCAACGCCAGTAAAGAGCGCAGCGGCACCGGCGCCAAGCAAAGCTGCGTGCCTTGCCAACACCGGGACCGGTGCCTGCGCAACCCCCAAAGCACCCCGGTGCGCCATGTGTCTCTCTTTGCCAAGAACCAGCCCAGCGCGCATGCCGCCATCGAGCTGATGAAGCAGGCCATTGACTCAGCCAGAGGCCGACCACTGCACAGCCAGCGCATCGGCACGGTCGAGCCGGTGTTTGGCAACATCCGGCACAACAAGCGATTGAACCGCGTCACGCTGCGCGGCAAGGCCAAAGTCAATGCGCAGTGGAGCCTGTACTGTCTGGTGCACAACATCGAGAAGCTGGCCAACCATAGGCATGCCCAGTAGACGGGGTGTACAGGCCGAAAACCGGCCACGAAGCACTGTACAAGCGCTTGCCGCGCGATCGGAGGTCAGAAATGCGGCACACTGGCGGGATGAAACGTCAAACGACCAATCCGGATTCGCAACGCCTTGGCTGCATGCCTTGGGCGGATGCGAATGGGGTTTTTGCACAGCCTCGTTAGCCTGCTGATCCATCAGTTGCCCACGTGACCGGTGAACTGGGCGCCGTTGGACAGGCGCCACTGCCCCGGGCTCTGACCAGTCCAGCGCCGAAAGGCGCGGTTGAAGGCGCTGGCTTCCGAGAAGCCCAGTTCGCGCGCAATGCTGGCAAAGCTGGCGTTCGTGTTGGCAACCTGGTCGCACGCGCGCTCGCGCCGCAGGGCATCAACCAGAGCCTTGTAGCGGGTACCCTTGGCCTGCAGGCGTCGCGCCAGCACGCGCTCGCTCAAACCCAGGTGGCGAGCGGCAGCCGCCGCGTCGGGCAGGCCGGCGCTCAGGCGCGCCAGCAGCCAGGCGCGCAACTGCTCGTCGAGTCCGCTGGACTGTGACAGCGCCGCCAATTGCGCGGTGGCGTATTCGCGGTGCAGCGTGGCGAGTTGCATGTCTGCGGGCGGCAGTGCCTGGTCCAGCGTGGCGTTGTCCAGTTGCACGCCGTTGAAGGCCTGCGCAAACTCGATCTGCGGACCAAACAACGCCTGGTAGTCGGCCAGCGGTGCCAGGCGCGGATGGCTGAACTGGGTTGCAGTGGGTTGTACCGGGCGCCCGGTGATCCAGCGAAACACGCTGCTCACCGCTGCCAGCACCGCCTCGATCTGGTGCGGGCTGAAAGCCAGGTCACCTTGCTGCGGGTGGTAGATCAGCCAACTGTGCGCCTCACCCGCCACCAATTGAAATCGCCCGCCGTCGCTGATGAGCCGCTGAAACTTCTGTACCTGCCCGATGGCGTCGCGCAGGCTGGTGCTGGAGAGCAGTATGAAACTTACCACATTGAAGCTGCTTGGCCCCACCAGATGGCCGGCCTTGAGCCCAAAGCCGGGGTCGCCGGTCAGTTCGGCCGCGGTGCGCCACAGGCGCGTAATGTCATCTACGGCCAGTCGCGCGTCGGGGCGAGGGTCAAGCCGCACGCCGGCGCGGGCCAGCAGGTGCGCGCGGGGCAAACCCTGGCGCTCGGCGGCCAGCAGCAGGGTGTTGACCCAACTCATTGAAACAGTGGCGTCTGCGGTCAAGGTCTTTGGCTTCCAGGGTCAAGGTGTCGCGCATCATAAGCCGTTAAGGTTCGCGGTGCAGCGCATACAAGCAGGAGACAAGTGATGACAACAACAAGCGTTCAATCGGATGTGTTGGTGATTGGCGGCGGCCTGGCCGGCCTGGTCACGGCGCTTGAATGCTTGCAGGCGGGCCAGCGCGTGACGCTGGTGGACCGCGACACGCGTGACCGCCTGGGTGGCCTGGCCCTGTGGGCCTTTGGCGGCATGGCGCTGGTGGACACGCCCTTGCAGCGCCGCATGAAGCTGAAAGACTCCCCCGAGATCGCGCTGCGCGACTGGATTCGCTTTGGCGAGCTGGGCGAGCACGATGTGCTGCCCTTGCAATGGGCGCGCTACTACGTGCAGCACTCCCGCGCCGAGGTGTACGACTGGCTGATCGCGCACGGCCTTAAGTTCATGCCGGCCGTGAACTGGGTCGAGCGCGGCATGCAGGGCGATGGCAACACGCTGCCACGCTACCACGTGGTCTGGGGCACCTCGCGCCAGTTAACCCTGCGCATGATCGAACTAATGCTGGCGGCGGACAAGGGTGGCCGTCTGACACTGTTGAGTGGCCACCGGGTCACGACACTGGAGAGCGCTGGCGGTGTGGTCAGCGGTGCCGTGGCGGTGAACGAGGCCAATGGCTCCGAAGTGCGCTTGAGCGCGCCCGCGGTGGTGCTGGCCATGGGCGGCATCAACGGCAGCCATTCCGAGGCCCGCGCCAACTGGGTGGCGGGCCGGCCCATGCCTGCCACCATGCTCAACGGCGCCCATCCGTTTGCCGACGGCAAGCTGCACCACCTGGTCGCCGGTCTGGGCGGGAACATCACCCATGCGGGGGAAATGTGGAACTACGCGGCCGGCTTCCCGCATCCGTTTCCGCACTTCGAGGGGCATGGTCTTTCGACCATACCTGCCAAGTCGGCGCTGTGGCTCAACCACCGGGGCGAACGAATCGGCCCCCAACCTCTGGTCACCGGCTTTGACACCCACGTGCTGTGCCAGCGCGTGGCCGCACAAGAGAAGCCCTACACCTGGCACCTGCTGAACTGGCGCATCGCGGCCAAGGAGTTCGCCATTTCCGGCTCCGAGCACAACCAGCGTATTCGCGACATGCAGTTCCCGATGTTCCTGAAGGAAACCTTGCTGGGCAACCACCGACTGGTCCAGCAGATGGCTGCCGAGAGCAAACACTTTCTGGTGGACGACTCGCTGGCCGGCCTGGCTGCCAAGATGAACGCGCTGGCTGGCACTGCCGATGTGAAGCCGGAGGTGCTGCAAGCCACCGCCGACGCCTTTGATGCCAACTTCTCGCGTGGCGACTCCGTGGTCAACGACGACCAGATTCGCCGTATCGAGCAGGCCCGCCACTGGGGGCCGGACAAGCTGCGCACCTGCAAACCGGCGCCGCTGCAAAAGCCCGGTGCGGGCCCCTTCATCGCCATCCAGATGCAGCTCATCACCCGCAAAAGCCTGGGCGGCTTGCAGACCGATCTGCAGAGCCGCGTGCTCAATGGCGTCGGCCAGGTTATGCCGGGCTTGTATTGCGTGGGCGAGGCGGCGGGCTTTGGTGGCGGTGGTGCCAACGGAAAGCGCTCGCTGGAAGGCACCTTCCTGCCTGGTTGCATTCTGACGGCGCGCGCAGCGGCGCGTTCCATCGTCAGCGGTCGCTGACGACAGCGGCACCACCAACAACAAGGAGAGACTATGCAAGGGGATATCGTATCGGGCGTGCTGCTGCCGCTGATTCTGGCGTTCATCATGTTTTCGCTGGGGCTGGGTCTGACGGTGGCCGACTTTCGGCGCATTCTGGGCCAGCCGCGCGCCTTGCTGGTGGGGGTGGTCTGCCACTTTGTGCTGCTGCCGCTGGTGTGTTACCTGATGCTGCAAACCATGGGCGTGACAGGCGTTTTTGCGGTGGGCTTCATGATTCTGGCGGCCTGCCCCACGGGCAGCACCTCCAACCTGCTGACCTACCTGGCGCGCGGTGATGTGGCGCTGGCGCTGAGCTTCACCGCCGTGGCCAGTGTGGCCACCATCTTCACGCTGCCGTTGATCGTGACCTGGGCGCTGGGCCATTTTCTGGGGGCTGCACGCGCGGTGGACGTGCCCGTGGGGTTGATGATGGGCCAGGTGGCCTTTGTGCTGGGTCTGCCGGTGAGCCTGGGCATGGCGGCGCGCTACCGCTGGAGCCAATGGGCGCTGCGTTTTGAGCCCCGTGCGACACGGGTTGCCACTGTGCTTTTCGCACTCATTGTGGTGTTGGCCGTCGTCAAGAACTGGCCTTTGCTGCGCGACAACTTCACGTCGCTGGCGCCCTTTGCCGTGCTGCTCAACGTGACCATGCTCGCCATCGGTTTTGGTGTGGCCTGGGCGGCGCGCCTCTCGTACCGCCAATCGGTGACGCTGGGCATCGAAACGGCAGTGCAGAACGCGGCGCTGGCGCTGGTGATTGCCAGTTCGGTCCTCAAAGACGATGCCATGGCAATACCAGGTGCCCTGTACGGCGTGTTGATGTACGCCGGAGGCCTGGTGTTCGCGCTGGCGATGCGGCGTTTCACCCGCACAACTCCTTCAAATTGAGAGAAAAGGAAATCTCTATGTCCAATGGCGCCAATGCCCTGATCCGCACGCTGGTCGATGCCGGCATCACCACCTGCTTCACCAACCCCGGCACCTCCGAGATGCACTTTGTGGCCGCGCTTGACACCGTGCCCGAGATGCGCGCGGTGCTGGCGCTGTTCGAGGGCGTGGCAACCGGTGCGGCCGACGGTTATGGCCGCATGGCAGACAAGCCCGCCGCCACGCTGTTGCACCTGGGCTGCGGCCTGGGCAATGGCCTGGCCAATTTGCACAACGCGCGCAAGGGCAGGGTGCCGATCCTGAACATCGTGGGCGACCACGCCACCTACCACACGCAGTACGACGCACAGTTGCAGTCGGACATTGAAACCGTGGCGCGCAATGTGTCGCCCTGGGTGCGCACCTCCCAAAGCACGCAGGACCTGTGCAAGGATGCTGCCGAGGCAATCGGTATATGCCAGGGCCCACCGGGGCAGGTGGCGACGCTGATCCTGCCGGCGGACGTGTCCTGGGGCGAGGGTGGTGTGCCAGCTGCGCCACCCGTTGTCAAAAAGCCTGAAGCCGCGGACGACGCCACCGTGGCGGCTATTGCCCAGGCCCTGCAGGGCGAAGGCAAGAAGGCCATCCTGCTCGGTGGCCGTGCGCTGCGTGCACCGGCGTTGATGGCCGTGGCGCGCATAGCGGCCAAGACGGGCGCCAAGTTGTTTGCCGAAGTGTTTCCCACACGCATCGAGCGCGGTGCCGGCTTGCCGCATGTGGAACGCATTGCCTACCTGGCCGAACTGGCCTCGGTGCAGTTGACAGGGCTGGACCACCTGATCCTGGTCGATGCCAAGGCTCCGGTGTCGTTCTTCGCCTATCCCGGCAAGAAGAGCTATCTGGTGCCCGATGGCTGCCAGCTGCACACGCTGGCGTCCTACACGCAGGATGTGATGGGCAGCCTGGACAAGCTGTCAACTGCAGTGGGAGCCGGGCAAACCCCGCCGGTGCTGCAGGCCCTCAAACGCCCCGGCTTGCCACGCGGCAAATTCACCGCCGACAAGGTGTGCAAGGCCATTGGCCAGCTCATGCCGGAGAACGCCATCATCGTCGACGAGGCGCAAACCTCGGGCATCATGCTCGCGATGTACACCGCCGGTGCGCCGCGCCACGATGTGGTCACGCTCACGGGTGGCGCCATCGGCCAGGGCCTGCCCAATGCGGTGGGCGCGGCCATTGCCTGCCCTGACCGCAAGGTGATTGCGCTGGCCGGCGACGGCTCGGCCATGTACACCATCCAGGCCTTGTGGACCCAGGCGCGCGAGAAGCTCGATGTCATCAACATCATTTTCAACAACCGCTCCTATGCCATCTTGAACGTCGAACTGCGGCGGGTGGGGGCAGTGGGCGCCAGTGACCGCGCCAAGGCGCAGCTCGATTTGCGCACGCCGCCGATTGATTTTGTGCAACTGGGTGCAGGTATGGGAGTGGCATCGAAGCGCGCCACCACCACTGAAGAGTTTCTGGTGGCTTTCGAGCACGCGCTGCGCACGCCCGGCCCGCACCTGATCGAGGCCATCGTGCCGCCCAGCCTGACCGGGCTGAAGCTGCGTGTTTTGCCGCACCTGTTGCAGTCGCTGGCCAACCTGCCCCAGCCGATTGCGCGGGCGCTCAAACGCAAACTGGCGCCTTGAAGATAGGTCTGGGCGAAGGTGCGCTCGGGACTATGCAGACTTACGGAGTCCATGACATCGCGTCGTGATGGCGAGCGAGCGCAGCGCTGCGTCATCGCGAGGGTAGTCCCCCGTCATTGCGAGGGTAGCCGCCCGTCATTGCGAGCGAAGCGTGGCACACCGGGGGGCGGGGGCCGCCGAGGTCGTCATTGCGAACGCAGTGAAGCAATCCAGGACTCCTGAATCCATGACCCTGAAAGAAGATGCATGGATCGCCACGGCCTGCGGCCTCGCGATGACGATGCTGGTTCAAGGTCCGAGTGCGGTATCCGCCCGGATTCGGGAGACTCGCAATGACGGTCCGCATGCAATGGTTGCGCTGCGCTCGCCATGACGGATGTGTCGCGAGCTGGCTTCAGGCCGCCCTTGCGGCAAGGGCGAAGCGGCAGTGCGATACTTCCGCGCAACAAATTCAATTGGCTTGATCCCACGCTTCTCACCCCATTCCCCCAGGAGTCTCCCATGCCAGCCCAAGACGGCCTCACCTTTGAATGCGACAAGCTGATCCGGTTCCACCATTGCGACCCGGCTGGTATCGTGTTCTATCCGCAGTACTTCGTGTTGTTCAATGAACTGGTGGAGGACTGGTTCAACCAGGCGCTGGGCATTGACTTCGCGGACTTTCATGTCAACCAGCATTTGGGCGTGCCCATGGGCAGCGTGGAGTGCCGCTTTGTCTCGCCCAGCAAGGTCGGCGAGATGCTGCGCCTGAGCTTGCGCGTTGAGCGTATCGGCACCAGTTCCATGAAGTTTGCCGTGCAAGCCCAGGCTGGCGGCCAACTGCGTGTAGAGGCCAAGCTGACCGTGGTGCTGGCGTGCATGAAGACGCACCGCGCGGTGCCCATCACCGGCGAATTGCGCGACAAATTCAGCGCCTACCTGATTGGCCCGGCCACGCTGACCGAGTAAGGTGATCAAGGGCCGGTGCGCGTCACCCCAATGGATTCCATGCAGCCAGCGGAGAATCGCCCCCGACGCAAAGACCTGTCGGCTGACGTGCTTTGACGGTTCGACATAGAGTGGTGTGCATCACCTTTTGTGGAGCCGCCCTCATGAAGTTTCCTGCCGTCGTTTCGTCGTCGTTTTTGGCCTGGGTGGCGACGGGCTGCCTTGGTTTTGTCGCCCAGGCGCAAACGCCTGTGGTCGCGGCGACAGCGGCGTCGCGGGCTTGTCCGGTGATTCTGCAGCACAGGTTCTTGCGCTTGCAGGATGAAACTCCGCAGGACTTGTGTCAGTACGCCGGCAAGGCCGTGCTGGTGGTCAACACCGCCAGCTTCTGCGGCTTCACCGGGCAGTACGAAGGACTGGAGGCGCTGTATGCCAAGTACCAGCGTCGCGGCCTGGTGGTGCTGGGTTTTCCGTCCAATGACTTCGGCAAGCAGGAGCCGGGCTCGTCGAAGGAGATTGCCGATTTCTGCTTCAACACCTACGGCGTCAAGTTCCCGATGTTTGCCAAGACGGTGGTGGCGGGTGATGCACGCAACCCGTTTTATGCTGCGCTGTTCAAGGCTACCGGTCAGGCGCCCAAGTGGAACTTCCACAAGTACTTGCTGGACCGCAACGGCAAGGTGCTGGGCAGTTATGGCAGCGAGGTCAAGCCAGACAACGCCACGCTGTTGGCCGCCATTGAGCAGGCATTGCGCTGACCTTTCCCAGGGCCTGACGGCGCCCGCCATTCACGCATCAGTCTCCTGGCGACAGGCGATTTGACGCACCAATACCGGATCGAAACGCCCTGTTCGCGACAGTAGGCCCAACCCAGGCCTCAATCAAAAATCTCGTTGAGCCACGATTTTTTGCGGTCCCGGTGATGCCGCTGGCCACCGCGCAAGGCCAGTCCTCAAAGCGCGGAAGCCTACGTCCGCAGGGGCTCAGTCGTTTGATCCACCAAACCCGAACAGGCTCAGCAAACTGGTGAACAAATTGAACACCGACACATACAAGCTCACGGTGGCCATCACGTAGTTGGTCTCGCCCCCGTTCACGATACGGCTGGTCTCAAACAGAATCAGCCCCGCCGACAGCAAGGCCACCATGGCCGACACAGCCAGGCCCAAGGCCGGCATCTGGAAAAATATCGCGGCAATGCCCGCTAGCAGCGCAATCACCATGCCCACGAACAGAAAGCCGCCCATGAAGCTGAAATCGCGCCGGGTCAGCAACACGTAGCTAGAGAGCGCCAGAAAGGTCGCACCGGTTGCGCCCAAGGCCAGGGTCACGGTTTGCGCGCCACCGGGCAGGGCCAGCGAGTGCGTGAGCAGCGGCCCCAGGGTGTATCCCATGAAGCCGGTCAGGGCAAAGACGGCCGGCAAGGCCCAGCCGCTGTTTTGCAGCTTAAAAACTGCGAACAGCAGGCCAAAGTAACCCACCAGCGTCAACACCAGCCCCGGAGCTGGCAGTTGCAGCGACAGCGTGGCCACAGCCACACCGGCACTGAACAGCAGCGTCATGGCCAGCAGCGCATAGGTGTTGCGCAAAACCCGCTTCACATCGGCTGAATGCAATTCGCCGTTTGAGGCAGCATTGCCGGAGAAGTTGTCAGGGTACTGACCTGGGTTGCGGTCGGTCTGGGGTGAATAGGCGTTGTTCATGGTGATTTCCTCAATGGTTTGAAAGTGTCAGCTGTCCAAGGCCAGTTTTGCAGTGCGGTCCCGCGTTGGCTTTTGCTTGCGCTGCAGGCTGCGCGTCAGCACCCGGGTGGCGCGCCCCAGGGCGCGGTCCAGGGCAGTGCGCCAGTCGCGGGCCAGCGAGGCGATGACCACTGTGCCAGCGGCCTCGGTGCTCAGTTCGACCTGGCAGCGTTTGTCCACGCCACCACGCGGGCCGTTCACGTCCGAGAACTGCACCTTGGCGCGCGGCACCAAGGCGTTCAGGCGTCGCAGCGCAAAGCGGACGCGCTCAATGGACAGCTCGCGCATCTGGGCGCCCTCGGCATCGCGGGATTCAAAAATGACTTGCATTGAATTTTCTCCGGTGGGTTAATGCAGTACTGACGATAGGCCGTCGTGCCGCTCTAAAAAAGCAGACAATTTCTTACTCAGACTCTTTAAAAAGCTGAACCTCATTCGCAGGAGACAGTCGTGGCACTCATCCATTTGATTTACATCAGCACCGCCAAAAAGCCATACGAAAGTGCCGAGCTGGACAGCATTCTGGAATCGGCCGTGCGTTACAACGGCGTGCACGCTGTGACAGGAATGTTGCTGTATGTGGGCGGCTGTTTTATGCAGGTGCTGGAGGGAGACGAATCATCCGTGGATGCAACCTTTGCTCGCATCCGCAGCGATTCGCGACACGACAGCATTTTGCTAATCCAGCGCGAGGTCATTGCCCAGCGGAGCTTTGACCGATGGAGCATGGGCTTTCGGCGCATCAGCCCTGCGGATGCCGACGCGCACCCAGCCTTTGCCCCATTTTTCAAGCGAAACTTCAAGCCTTCCAGCATAGGTGCCAAGCCAGGGTTGGCTTTGGAGCTGCTGAAGGACTTCGGCCTGAGTCAACGCGAAATACGGATCGGATGATTTGTTCTAGCTTGCAGCGGGCGGCCAAGTCAGGGGGGAATGCTTCCCACCACCTGCACTCCATTGGCAGACGGTCTGACCACCACGCCCTCCCCGGAAGATGGCATCACACCGGTCAAGGCGGTAATGTTGACTTGGTGGGTCACCACCACAAGCACACCGGGGCCGCGCCAGGACGACAACAGTTGCTGTGCGGCGCGGGTCCTGTCTGCCGCCGCTTCCGATTCGTTGAAGAATGAGTTGAAGATCGGTTGGTCGGTGCGCAGGCCCGGGAAGGCCAAATCTGCTGTGTCGCGCGTGCGGCACCATTGAGATGACCAGACTGCACCAACCGCGATGCGTCGCTGCCTGAATTCGGCACCAATGCGGCGCGCCTGGTCTCTACCTTCGCTGCTGAGGTTGCGCTGTGTGCTGCAGTCGTTCAACGTGTAGCCAGAAGGGTCACCTCCGCCAGGTGCCAGTGCGTGACGGAACAGCACCACAGTGCCGCCGCTGACGCTGGCCCAGCCTCGGTCTGCCGAAGCCGCCGTGTGCGCCCAAAACAGGCAGGTCAGCCCAAGGGCGATTCCGCGCGCAACCGACTTCACAGTCGCGCGTCACATTGCCAACTGCAACCAAATCTCGTTGCGTCGCAAGAACCACGGTGTCATGGGACCGTCGTAACGAGAGTAGATTGGCTCGCCAGTCCAGGCAATGTCCGCTGCGCGCAAGCCACTCTGCAGTTTGGCCAAGTGTTCGTTGTAGTTGGACTCCGACCAGAAGCCCGAGTAGCGGATCACCGCGACGCGCTTCGGTGCAACGTCGCGCAGCATCACGCGGGCGTCCAGGGGTTCGGGTGCATTGGCCACCGTAACTCCTTTGGGTAAAACAAACTGCACCATAAATCCGCCCGCTGTGGCGGATTGCGTAACGGGTGCGGTCATTTCCATTTTGACGGGTGCTGCTGTCTGCGTCACGGGTGCGGTCATCGCAAACGTGCGCTCACCCTTGTTTTTGCCGAAGATGTAGCCGGCCAGGATGGGGAATGCGCGGTTACCGGCATCGCTTGCGTCTGCGTTGACCAAGACCTCTGCCACTGTGTAGGCAGCGTACTCACGCAGTTCAATGTCATCCAGAGTGCGCACGGTGGTGTAGGAGGGCTCCTCAATCGCGTGGCTAACTGCGGGCAGCATGCTCAGCGTCAGCGCGGCAATTACCCAGCATGCGCGCGCCGCCCGGAACGCCAGGCTGTGCGCGGGGTAGGCAGGAGAAGTTTGTGCGGTGGTTGTCATGGTTAAAGCGTCCGGGTGAGCTGATGAGAAGCTGATGCAGTTGTTGGGGAGTCGCGCAGCCATCTGAGTGGCCGCGCGGTGTGGCAGCCCGCTTATTTGGGCATGACGACGGTGTCGATGACGTGGATGACACCGTTGTCTGCAACGATGTCCGTCTTGACGACATTGGCGCCATTCACCTGGACACCACTCTTGGTGGTGACGGTCAGGTCTGAGCCCTGCACGGTTTTAACTTTCCCGGCCTTGACATCAGCGGCCATGACCTTGCCTGCAACTACGTGGTAGGTCAGCACTGCGGTCAGTTTGGCTTTGTCTTTCAGAAGTGCATCCAGGTCGGCCTTGGGGATTTTGGCGAAGGCTTCGTCGGTGGGTGCAAACACGGTGAACGGGCCCTTGCCTTTCAGGGTGTCGATCAAGCCGGCCGCGCCCAGGGCGGTTGCCAACGTTTTGAAGCTGCCGGCAGCTACGGCGGTGTCAACGATGTCTTTGGCTTGAACCGACAGTGCCATACCGAAGGAAAGAACAGAAGCGATAAGAACTTTTTTCATAAAAATCTCCAGAGGTTGTTGCAATAAACATCGCTACAAAATGTGCGATAAGTAAATGTACAACCAATTAGTAACATTATAGACTTTAGGGTATTAAACGAGACTTATTGGTAATTTTCGCTGTAACAGCCTTGCCCGTGGTGGCACCCAGGCTCGGGTGTTTGATGGGTACCCTCTTTCAGGCAATCACCCGGTCCCACGCCCCATAACGCTCGTGTATCGGCCCACGGCGGATGGACAGCGCCATTAGCGCCGCGCCCGCAATAACGCTAACGAGCAATGCCGCGGTGTCACCCGCAAACACAAACGGCACGACCATCAGACCTGCCCCCAGCGGCAGGTTCAGCCAGCGGGCTGGGCGGGCCACTTCGGCGGCGGCGATGGACACGACGGTCAGCACCAACGACCCGATGACATGGTGCGCATGGGCCAGGTTACCCTCCACCCCTGGCCACAGGCGGGTGAACAGCAGCGCCAGGCCAATCAGCGCGGTCAGGCCCAGGTTCCACGGCAGGTTGACACCACCGGCCAGCATGTTGCGCAGCACCGCTCGGGCAGGCTGATTGAACTCGTCGGCGGTCTGGCTGCTGGGGGTGGTGCCCGCTGGCAGGGTGTCGGTGTCGCCCCGAAAGAAGACTGCAAACCCGTTGCGCCCGGCCTGCATCCGTCGGCGCACAAATTGCAGCGTGGCAATCAGCTCGTCCAGCGAATACGGAATCTGGATCAAGATGGCGGCCGCGCCAATCAGCGCCACGGTGCTCAGCGTGCCAATCACGATCGGCTGGATGATTACAAACGCGATGGAAGTAATCCCCAGCGGAGCAATCATCAGCCCGAACAGCACCACCAGCCAGGGCATGGTGCGCCAGCGCGCCTTGGCCCCGACCAACCCGGTGAGTATTTCCAGCAGGTAGGTGTAGCCGCCCAGGGCTGCATCCGACACCGGAAACGCCTTGGACAAGGCCGAGGTGATGACTTCTTCGGTGCCGTTTTGCGGATCGGTTGGCGAGCCGGGAAAAAACGGGTCCCACACAGCGGGGATGTGACCCAGCTGGTAGCCGGCAAGATAGCGCGCTACAAACAAGCCAATCAACGCGGTGGCGATGATGGGCAGGCGCTGCGTCCAGGCCGATGGGTTGTAGCTCCAGCCCGGCGGAATGTCAGGGCCGGTGAGCGACGCCAGTGCCGAGGGTCCGGGCTCAGGTTTGAGGCAAACGGCAAAGCCAAAGATCAGCGCCCCCACCAGCGAGTCCGACAGGTAGGCCGCTGCATTGCCGGTGTTGAACAAAAACGGAATCGCCATCACCAGCGTACCAATACCGGCACACACCCAGCGTGCTGCGGTGCCGCGCTGCGACAGGGCCAGCGTGGCAAACACCATCAGCAGGGCACCCAGCGCCATCTCGCTCCAGCGCAGCAAGGGTTCTTGCACATGGATCAGCAGGGGCTGGGTGAACAGCCAGCTGCCCAGGGCGATGTTGACGAAATGCGGCCAACGGTTGTCGCTGTGCTCGGCGGTGAACTGCTGCTGGTGGCGCTGGCGCAAGTCTTCAGGGTCGTGGCCCGCCTCGCTGGCGGCAGTTACCCATTCGGGTGGGGTTACATCGTTGCGCCGGTACCAGCCGGGCGGGTCGTCTTGCAGGGCTTTGACCAGAGCGGGCAATGCATCTTTGAAGTTGTGGTGGGGCTCCCAGTCCAACAAATCACGGGCGCGGCGGGTATTGAGTGCGTAGTGGTCATCGGCCATTTCTGCCATGAAGGGCCGCACAAAAGGGGCCTGGCCCTTGTCGATGATGTCGGGTATGACCGGCTCCAGCTTGGTCTGCGCCCACAGCCCGGCTGCGGCCAGCGTTTTGGGCACCTGCAGCGTGGTCCAGTTGTCCACACCGTGCATCAGCGTGCCCAGGCGGTCTTGCAGCGCGTCATAGCCCATGGCATCGTCTTCACCAATGAGGATGGATGTTTCAGTGGGCAGCGCGCGGCGGCGGTCAATGGTGCGCCTAAAGGCGTCGAGCATGTCATCACGGTGCAGCATGGCCTGGCCAACCAGGGTGCTGCCAGAGTAAAAGTAGCTTTGCAGGTCGCGCTCGTAAATGCGGGCAAACTGTTGGGCCATGGTGGGCACCAGCGACTGCTCGTCATAGACGCCGGCCAGGCGCAGGTTGACATACGGAATTGCACCGTGCTCTTGCTGCACCACCGCCTCGGCCGCCGCCTTGGAGCGCGGGTAGGCCCAGCGCGGCCCAATCGGGTGGCTCTCGGTAATGCGCTCGCCCGGCTTGCAGGGCGCATGCACCAGCATCGTGCTGGCATAGACAAACTGCTCGACCTCAAACGCCTGCAGCGCCCGCAGCAGGTGCCGCGTGCCTTCGATATTCACGCTTTGGTAGCGCGGGTCATCGGCATTGCTGAAATCAAAATAGGCCACCAGATGCACCACGCTGGCGATGTGTGTGCCATAGGCATCGCGCAGCTTGTGCAGTGCCAGGTCAATGGAGGCAGGGGAAGAAAAGTCTGCCTGCAGAACCGGGAACGCGCCGTTTTGGCCCTTTCGGTCCAGTCCGACTACCTGGTAACTGTCGCTGAGTGCGCGCGCTAGCGACTGCCCAAGGTTGCCGCTGGCGCCGGTGATGACTACCAGGGGGCGGGAGGGGGCTGTCGTCATGGCGTGGGCAAATGCGTTTCCTTGCAGGTGGCCTAGGGCGTTTTCATCCGATTGAGCCAGCATGGGCATGAGCGGGGAGATTGATTTCTGCCGTGGCTGGGCCCGCGTTGACAGGACTGGTTTGCCAGATGCCACTGATCGCCTGGATCATGGCTGCCTCACCCTCCGACAGGTGTTTGTCGGCATGGGCAACCGATTCCGCAAGGCGCAACACCTGCGCACGCAATTGCGGCGCATCCACCTCGGCCAACAGCGATGCCATCAACCCATCTTCCACACGGGACAGAAGGGAGCGTCCATCAAATCCATCCATCAGCAAGTCTTCGCAAAACGTCTGGACAATGCCAGGCAGTTCTTGCGGATCCAGGCCCAAATGCCGCACGCCATCGGATCGGTTGAGTGCTTCAAACTCCGAACGGCATACATGGCCGTCAGAGATGAGAACGAGCGCCAGGATTCGCGCGGCGGCTTCGGGGCTGTTGCGGGGGTAGGAGCGCATGCTGGTGTCCTTCGGTAAAGAGTGAATCGGTTAGTCAAGCTCCGAAGATAGGGTTTTTCTTGCTTCTAAAAAAGCAGATAATTTGGCATCATTAATCTTAAAAAACCTGACCATGAGCACCACCTTCAACTACAAGCACCTGTACTACTTTTGGGTTGTGGCCAAAGAGGGAGGCATCTCCCGGGCTGCCGACAAGCTGGACATGGCGGTGCAAACCGTCAGCGCCCAGGTGCGTGAGCTGGAGCGCTCCCTGGGCTATGCGCTTCTCAAACCCGCCGGGCGTGGGCTGGTGCTCACCGATGCGGGCGTGGCGGCCATGCAGCAAGCAGATCAGATATTTCAGTTGGGCGCAGACCTGCCAGCGCGGGTACGCGATGCCGTGAGCGCGCCGACCGTGCGGCTGGCAGTGGGTGTTTGTGATGGTCTGCCCAAGTTGGTAGTGCATAGGCTCATTCAGCCGGTCATAGCCGAGCCCCACTTGCGCCTGCTGTGCCACGAGGGAAATTTAGACGATTTGCTGGGTGATCTGGCCCTGCACCGGCTCGATGTGGTGTTGTCTGACCGCCCTGCGCCGGTCAACCCCAACATCAAGCTCTACAGCCACAACCTGGGGTCTTCAACCATCGGCTGGTACGGCACTGCTGCGATGCTGAAGGATGCTGGCAAAGACTTCCCACAAAGCCTGGCCGACATACCCATGCTACTGCCCACCCCGCACACTGCCGTGCGCGACCGACTGGACCAGTGGTTCGAGCAGCGCGCCATTCGGCCACGGATAGTGGGCGAGTTTGCCGACAGTGCCCTGCTCAAAACTTTTGGTGCCAGCGGCATGGGTGTGTTTCCGGCGGCAGAGTGGGTGCACGACGATTTGCTGGCGCACTATGCCGTGCAGCGCATAGGCCCGTGCGAAGGCGTTACCGAGCAGTTCTTTGCCATTGGGACCGAAAAGAAAGTGCAGCACCCGCTGGTGCAGCGCTTGCTGCAGCCAGCGCTGTAAACCGGCGCAGGGCCGGGATGTCAACTTACACGGATGCTTTTTTCGGGCGCAAGCGTCCTGCCAATTTCAGCCCGTCGCGCATGTTTTTGGACAGCAACCAAAAGTTGATGGCCCCCGCTACCAGTTCCACCACTTGAACTGCGTAAAAGCTCGTATCAAACACGCCCGCCTGGGCCTTGGCGTGCAGGTAGAAAGCCGACGGCAAGAGGATCAACAAACCATTGAACGCGATGAAGGGCATGCGTTTCTTTTTGGACTCAAGCAACCGGCCAGAGCGACCCTTGGCAAGCGCGAAGCCGCTGCCTCCGGTGGCCACCATCGCGGGTATGAGCACCCACATCGCCTGCAGGATGATGCCTTTGACCGTGACGATTGCCGCCGCTGACAAAAACAGCTCGGAGAAAAGTGTCGAGGTCCAAAAGCTCAAGATACAGAGCATGGCAATGCTGCCAAAAATTGCGTGGGCGCGTGATTTCATGGGTTGGTTCCTTGGTTTTTGCGAGTGGTGCGTTTGGGCGTTGCGGGTGTGCGCATCTTTTCCAGTTGCACCACAAGCTGATCCAGCACGCTAAGCGCACTGGCGATATCCGCATCGCCGATGGCGCCCCGCAGTACATCGACGCGCTGCGCCCATGCAGACGAAATGGCGGCATAGGTGGCTTTGCCCTCTGGACTCAGCGTGTAGACCGCCGCACGGGCGTCCTGCGGGTTGTCATGCGGAGTCAGCAGCCCTTGATCGACCAAGAGGTTGATTTGCTTGGTCGCAGCCTGGCGGGTTAAGCCCATGATGCGGGCGATGCCAGAGGCGGAAGGTGGCGAATCTGAAAGCTCTATGGCCCCTAAAATTTTCCACTTGGCACTGGTCATTCCCCACTGCAAGGTCAAAGCGTCGCCAACGCCGGAGAGGCTCTGCTGTGCCCGAAACACGTGCAGCGCCAATTGTGAAATGGGATCGAGAAGTTCTTGGCCCATGATGGTAAATATTGACAACTAGGTGTCAATTATTTCAGTTTGACAACCTGTTGTCAATAACACGGATTTTTGGCCTATGGTCCTCGCCGAATTTGCGCAGGAAGCTATGGTTTTGGCAGCAGAGGTGTAGGCGTCGACGAGACTTGCTGACCGCGGGCCGGGTCACGCAGAATCAGCTGGGTCAGTTTGACGTCGGCACCAAGTGGTATTCCCGTTCGGCGATCAACTTCACCCACTGGAGCGGGCTGCCCGGCGACTCGGCAAGCATGCCGGCGGCCAGGGTCATGATCGCCGTGGCCAGCGGCGGCAACAGCAATAGCCACGCGGTCTCACGCCAGCCGCGCGCCGAAATGTGTTCTTCTGGCCAGGCAGGCGGCGTCGGTCGCAACCAGGCCCGCCAAAGTATCGGCAGAAAATAGGCGGCGTTGAGCAGGCTGGAAGTCCACAACACCCAGATCGCCCAGTCCATACCGGCGGCTGCCGCGCCATCCGACAGCCACGCCTTGCTGATTGCGCCGGCGGTGAGCGGCGCCCCCATCATGCCGAGCGCGCCGATCGAGAACGCCAGCGTGGTCAGTGGCATGCGCCGCCCGGCGCCATCCATTTCACTGACCTTGTGGATACCCAGGGTTTCCGCGTAATTACCCGCGCAAAAGAACAAGGTGACTTTCATGATGCCCTGATGCACCAGATGCACAAGACCGCCGATGGTGCCGATGGGGCCGAACAGTGCGGTGCCGAGCACGATATAAGACACTTGGCTCACCGTGGAATACGCCAGCCGCTTCTTCAGGTCGTCCTGAAACAGCGCGCGCAAACTGCCCCACAGGATGGTCACGGCAGCCAATATGGCAAGCGGGTAGAGCAGCTCTAGCGACTGCGCGAACTCGACGCCATACACCTCGTAAATAATGCGCACGATGCCGAAGGCACCCGCCTTGACGACGGCGACGGCGTGCAACAGCGCCGACACCGGTGCCGGGGCCACCATCGCCTGCGGTAGCCAACCGTGCAGCGGAACGATGGCCGCCTTGACGCCGACACCGGCGATCAGCAGCAAAAAGATGATTTTCAACTGGCCTGCGTATTGCGGGCCAAGGGCGGCGGCAATGCCGCCAAGTGCGAACTCGGTGTGGCCCAGCAGGTGGTGCAGCCAGACGATGCCGGTCAGCAGTGCCGTGCCGCCGATCAGCGTGTAGGTGAGGTAGACCGTGCCGCCCTTCATGGCCTTGTCGGTGCCGCGATGCACCACCAGCGGAAAGGTCGACAGCGTCAGCAGTTCGTAGAAGATGAAAAAGGTGAACAAGTTCGCCGCCATGGCGATGCCCATCGTCGCCGTCACACACAGGCTGAAAAAGCCGAAAAAGCGGCTGCGGTGCGGCGCGCCTTCCAGGTAGCCGATGGCGTAGAGCGTGGTGAACAGCCAGAGGATGGCCGATAGCGTGATGAACAGCATGCCCAGGGCGTCGGCCTTGAGCGCCAGTTCCAGGCCGGGCAGTACTGCGTAACGCACGCTGTATTCCTCGCCGCCCGCCACCCCGACCAGCAGCCATGCGACCAGGCCCAGCTTGGCGATAGCGCCGAACAGGTTGAGGAACGACCGCACGCCGACCCAGGCGTCCGGCAACGTGAAGATAACAAGGCCCGGCAGCAACGAGGATGCCAGCACCCCCAGTAGCAATAGTTCGTGGCTGGTCATGTGCCCCCTCCCAGCAACTGCATCAACTCAACCCCGCGCAGGCCGAGCAACACGCTGGCAGCAGAGAGCGCGAAGGCGCTCCACTCCAGCGTGCGGGGTACGGGCGTGAACGTCGCGCTCGCGGGCGTCAGGAGGAAGGACTGGCGCAGCACGCGCAAGACATAAACTGCCGCCAACAGGCCGCCAGCCAGCACCACCACGACGATGATCCAGTGGCCCTGCGCCAGCGCCGCTTCGATGATTTGCCACTTGGCGAGAAAGCCCGCGGACGGCGGCAGTCCCATCAGCGTCATGCCGGCCAGGGCGAAGGCGAACATGGTCACCGGCAGGCGCTCGACCGCGCCGGCCAGACCGGCCACCGTGTCCTGCCCGGTGGCCTTGATCAGCACGCCGGCGGCGGCGAACATGCCGGCTTTGGCCAGGCCGTGGGCAAATACCTGCATCACGCCGGCCTGGAGTGCGCCGGGGGCCGCCAGCAAGGGAAAAATCAGGAACAGGTAGCCGAGCTGCGCCACCGTCGAATAGGCGATCAGGCGTTTGAGCTTGACGGCGCGAATGGCCTGCCAGGAACCCCAAAAAATCGCCGCAGTGCCAAGCATTGCCATCAGCCAGGCGAAGGCGGGCAAGACGGCTTGCAGCGGCCCCAGCCAGAGCCGCAGGATCAGGTAGAACGAGGCCTTCACCACCAGCGCCGAGAGCAGCGCCGAAACCGGTGCCGGCGCGCCACCGTGCGCCGGTGGCAGCCAGAAGTGAAAGGGGAACAACGCCGTCTTGAGCATCAGGCCGGCCACCATCAAACCCGCTGCAATCCACACCAGGCGCGGCGCATCTTGCGTGACCAGCGGCAACAGGGTGGCGATCGACACCGTACCGTAGACGCCGTAGATAAGGGCAACGCCGAGCAGATATGCGCCCGACCCCACCAGCGTCGCAAAGAGGTAGCGCAAGGCGGCGGCCACCTGCTGCGCGCCGCCGCCCGCCGCGACCAGCCCCACGGCGGCGAGTCCGACCAGTTCGAGGGTGACGTAGAGGTTGAACAGGTCAGCGGACACGAACAAAGCATTCAGCCCGGCAATCAGAAAACCCGTCAGCGGCCAGAACCACGCGCCGCACGGGTCGTCTGATTTGAAGTAGCTGCGCGCATAGATGGCCAGCGGCAGCGCCACGGTCTGTGTCAGCAGCAGCATGGCGGCAGAGAGGCCATCGACGGCGAGGTCGATTCCCAGCGGCGCACCCCAGCCGCCGACCGCATGGGCCACCGTACCGCCAGAACCAACCTTCTGCGCGAGATCAAAAGCCAGCCAGCATTGCACCGCCAAACCGGTGATGGCGAGCCACGCGCCACGCCCCGGCCCGAGCACAAAGGCCAGCGTCGCCCAGATGAGCGGCGCCAGGATCAGCCAGACCAGCGGGTCGAAAAAGACTTCACGCATCAGCATCGTCCGGTAATTCGAGTTGCCCGCTGAGCGCGTGAAGCTTGCGCACCAGGGCCAGGGCCAGGGCCGTGGCGGCGACGGCAACGACGATGCCGGTGAGCACCATGGCCTGCGGCACCGGGTCGGCCACGTCCTGACGCTGGGCCAGTCCCACCAGCACGAGGAAGGCGCCGCTGCCCATCAGATTGAAGGCGAGGATGCGCCGCAGCAGATGGTTGATCAACACCACGCCCGTCACCCCCAGCGCGAACAGGGCAGCGCCCGTCAATGCGAACACGAAACCGGTGGTCATGCGGTAACCTCCTCGCGCGAGAGCAAGAGGAACAAGCCAGCGAGGATCAGCGCCAGCGATACCGTCAGACCGCTCTCGATCAGCAGGATCAGAACGCCTGCCGCAGCGGGTGGATACTGGAGCAGCGCCCCTTGCGTCAGCAACCCGGCCGCCACCGCCAGAAACAGTGCGAAGCCGGCCGCAATGCCGATGCGCAGCCCCAGCCGGGGCCTGCTCCAGCCCGGCAGCAATCCGACCAGATGCAACAGCACGGCGGCGGCAGCCAGCACCGCGCCTGCCTGAAAGGCGCCGCCCGGGCGGAAGGCTCCGGCCCACAGCAGATAGACGGCAACGACAACCATCAACGGCGCTGCCAGCCGCGCCAGGGTTTGGAGCACTGGGTGCGCCAGACGGGAGGGCGATGCAGGCGCCTCGCCGACTACCGCCAGGATGGCCAGCAAGGCCAGCAACAGCACCGCGATTTCGAGCAAGGTGTCGTAGCCGCGATAGTTGAGCAGCACGGCGGTGACCGGATGGGTCACGCCGCTGTGCGCCAGCTGCTGCGCCACCGGTGCCCGCAGGTCGATGGCGACCGGCCCCAGTTCCAGCATCGCGCCAGCCAAGAAGAAAACGAACGCCACGGCTAGCGTGAGCACAAAAGCGACGAGCACCATGCGCTTCATGGCGCGCCCCTTCGCCGTCGCAACACACCGTAGGCGTCCAGCAGTAAGGCGCCGGTGAGACCCGCACCGATTGCGGCCTCGGCCAGTCCGATGTCGGGCGCTGCCAGTCGCGCCCAGGCCAGGCTCATCAGCAGCCCGAAAATAATGAACAGCACGATGGCGCGGTCGAGCCGGGGTGTCGTCAGCGTGCGCCAAGCACTCCACAGCAGCGACAGCGCGAGTAAGGCGTCGAAAGCCAGCGTCATGGCTGGTCCTTGCGCCAGGGCGTGATGCCGAGCCGGTCTGCGCGGCGGGCGATGGCGAAGCTGATGCCCGCGCTCGCCGCCATCACCAGGGGCCAGATCAGCATCAGCTTGAGCGCCGCCGCGATGCTATCGGCCTGGAGCGCGAGTCCAAGCAAGATGCAACCCAAGCCCAAATTGTCTGCCTTGGCCAGCGCATGCAGGCGGCTGTACACATCCGGAAAGCGCAGCAGCCCCACGGTCCCGGCAAAAAAGAAAAAGGCACCGACAAGCAGCAGGGCCATGCTCAGCCACTCAATCATGCTCACCCTCCGTGTGCTGCCAGGCGCGCTTGGCGAAGGCGATGCCGCCGATGGCGGCGAGCAGCGCCAGTACCAACGCGACATCAACCAGCGCGGGCAGATGCATCGCATACGCCAACAGGACGAGGATGCCCGTGCCGGTGGTGCCAATGAGCAGCGCCATCAGCATGCGGTCAGCCGGTGTCGGGCCGCGCGCCGCCGCAATCAGCGCAACCACCAGACCTGCCAGCAGGAACAGCGCAACCGCTAGCACCAGCGTGTTCATGACACACCTCCAAACAACGCGGCGATAGTCGCCTCCAGCGCCCGGGCTTCGGCAACGACCGGCTGGGAATCATCCAGCACATGCATGCGCAGGCTTGCGTCATCCAGATCGACGCTGAGTGTGCCCGGCATCAACCCCAGCACATTGACCAGCAAGATGCGTGCACCACCCGGTGGCAGCGTCAACCGCAGCTCGATGATCCCCGGCCGCAAGGCGGCGCGCCCGCGCAAGGCCATCCCGGCCACTTGCATGCCACCGCGCAGCGAATTCCAGAGGAAAAAGCGAAGAAAACCGATCAACCCGGCAAGACGTATGCGCAGTTCCCCCGGAGGCGCAAGCGTGATACTCGTCCAGGTTGCCGCCACGACAGCGACGCCCCCGAGCAGCCAGCCGTCAAGACGGCCCTCGGCGAGGATCCACCACAGGGCGACGAAGCCCAGTGCGCGCAAGAAAATGGATCGAATCATCGTGCCATTCCGTCAGCGCTGGCGAAGTCGCCATTGGCGCAGGGCAATCACGGCCAGCGTGATGGCGGTCAGTGGCAACACGACCGTCGTCATGACCGCCCCGTAGGTCGTGAGTGCATCGTGCTGTTGAGCGGCAAGGAGCAGAAAGGCTGTATACCCGATGTAATAAAACAAAAATAGAGCGCCTTCCCAGCGATTGATCGCGTAGCCGGAAAAAAAGATCGGCAAACAGGCAAAGGCAACGGCGATCATGACGAGCATGTCGAAACTGAGCATGGCCGGCGCCACGGGCAAAGCCGTCGGTGCCACCAGGCCCGACACGCCCAGCACGCCAAGAATGTTGAAGGTGTTGCTGCCGATGACGTTGCCGACCGCAATGTCGCGCTCGCCACGCAATGTGGCAATGATTGATGTCGCCACCTCGGGCAGGGAAGTGCCGGCGGCAACGATGGTCAGGCCGATCACCATCTCGCTCAAACCCAGGGCTCTGGCAAAGCTGACGGCCGCATCGACCAGCCAGTGAGCGCCAAGCACGAGTAAGCCGAGTCCGCTGGCAATCAGCAAGAGCTGCATGCCCCAGTGGCGGTCCCACGCTGGTCCCTGTGGCGCGGCAAACTCCGCCGCGTATTCGTCTTTCGTGCTTTGGGTTTCCTTGCGGCTCTGACGGATCAGAAACACGGTGTAAGCGACGAACAAACCCAACATCAGTGCCCCATCGAGTCGGCTGATGCCGCCGTCCAGTGCCAGCGCAAACAGCAGCAACGAGGCGCCGACCATCACGGGCACCTCCTGGCGGATCAACTGCGGTGCCACCACCAGCGGCGCGATGATGGCCGAGACGCCCAGAATGAACAGCACATTGAAAATGTTGCTGCCTACCACGTTGCCCAGCGCGATGTCGACCTGCCCACCCAGTGTCGAACGTACCGAGACGGCAAGTTCCGGTGCGCTGGTGCCAAACGCGACGATCGTCAGCCCCAGCACCAGCGGCGAAACACCAAAAGACAAAGCGAGCTTGGAAGCGCCGCGAACCAGAAGTTGAGCGCCGAGGACCAGCGTGACGAGACCGAGGGCGAAGATCAGTGCGGTCAAATATGATTCTCCTTAAAGTCGGCGGATTCAAGTCTGAAGTGCCTCTGCCCCCACGGCATTAAGCCTTTCACGTCCCGCCAAGTATCGCACCACGCACGCACCCTCAATCCGCCCGAAACACGCCAGAAATGTGATGCCATGAACCGACCCTCCCAAAGCCCACCCCATTGGCGCCATCGCGGTAGAGCAGTGCTAAACAATACAACTTCGCGATTGGCCATGGCTGCCTTGTTTGGTGTGGCGACCGCACTTGTTTTGCTCGCAGGTTACAGGCTGACCTGTCCTGACAGTGCGTGTCGGCCGCCGCAGTGGGACGATGCTGTGTCTGCACTCATGCGCAGCTGGCAAACCCCGGCGCTGGATGCGCTGTTCATGGCCCTGACATGGGTGGGCTCGCTGGTGGTGTTGCTGCCTCTGGCTTTGTTGCTGGCCTGGACCCTGCACCAGCGCCATGGCCCACGCACCGCATGCTTTGTGCCGGTCGCCTTGGTGGGTGCGTCGCTTTGGGCGCATGCCTTCAAGTTGCTCGTCAACCGGCCACGACCCGACCCGCTGGTCGCCCTGATCGATATACCTGCAGACATGAGTTACCCCAGTGCCCACACCCTGCAAGTGGGCGCCTTTGTGCTGGCCTGGATGCTGTGCCCCAACCTGCGCTGTCACACCGTCACCGCCATTGCGCTGCTTCTCATGGCGCTCCTGGTTGGCATCTCCCGCCTCTACCTGCAGGTTCACTTTGCCAGTGATGTGGTGTTTGGCGCTGCAGCAGCTGTGCTGTGGGTGTTGGCCCTGCGCAGTTTGCCGATATGGAAGGAGCGCACCGCATGACATAGTTCTGGGTCTGCATTTTGCGGCGTTGTAGGACTGGCCTGTCGCCTGCAACTCATCAGAATGTCTTGTTCACCGCGCGGCTGCCAGTCCCCTGGAGGAAGCCGCAGATGCGGACATACGGCGGCTCAACAAGGCGATCAGTCCGGTGACCAAGAAACCCAAGACGATGAGGACAACAGCCCCGATTGCCCAGACCGTCCAGACCGCAATCGACAGACCGCCCGCCATCGCAGGCGCCCACTCCAGCACAGTCTGAATGGCCGGCGTGAAGGACGCAATCATCGAATTCAACGTGAGAGCGAGCTCGGGTGGCACCCAGGGCGCAAGCCAGACCGGCACCTGCAGGGCCTCGATCGACCCAGTTCCCCCGGCCAGGGTGCCGGCATTCGAGATTGTCCAAGCGGCGATCGAATGAAACGCCCAGGCAGCGAGCGACCAAAGAGTAAAAAGACTGACCACTACAAACCAGTTGAGCGCGTAAAACATGATGATTTCCCGTTTGTTAACTGTGAACAGAGTTGATTTTTGCGTCGTTCACAGTTCGGAAAAAGCAGTTAAAAACAGATCGATACTTCATTTTTTTCAGATACTCTATGGTCATGACCGATCTGGCCGCACCTCGCTGACCGCAGCGCGAACAAAGGCACACTCAGCCGCAGAGAAGTCCCATTGCTCGACCTGGCAGCAGCCCGGGGCCGAGTTTGCGCCCCAGCGCAACAGGTTGACTGAATTGGGCAAACCCGCACGCACCCGCGACGAGACCGCCGTGCCGGCCTGCACCGCCCACAGGGGTCGTGCCAGGCCGTGCAGTGCCAACACAAAAGGCAGGTGAATGTGTCCGCCCATCACAAGGTCTGCACCAGCGGCAGCCCAGCGCTGAAGTGCGGCCGCGTGGCCGCGCAGCAGGTTGGGCGCATCTTCGGCGCGTGTAACGGCTACCGGCTGGTGCACCACCACCACGCGCAGCTGCGCGGGTGTGGCGTTGGCCAGTAAACGGGCAACGCGGTCGATTTGCTGCGCTGAAACCTCGCCGTTTTTATGCTGCCAGGCCCGTGTGGTGTTGACACACGCCACCATCAGATCAGGCGAGGAGTACAAGGGTTCTAGCTCAGCCCCGAATGCCGCGCTGTGCCGGGCATAGGGGCGGCGCAGACGCGTCCACACATCAAACAGCGGTAGGTCGTGATTGCCCGGAATGGCCAGGAAAGGCGCGCCTAGCCTATCCATGAACGCGCGAGCCGCCTGAAACTGCGCGGGCCGGGCGCGCTGCGTGATGTCGCCCGAGAGCACCAGCAGGTCGGGCTTTTGCAACCGCGCCAAATTGACCAGTGCGTCAACGACCAGCGGTTGTTCGGTGCCAAAGTGTGGGTCGGAAATTTGCAGCACAACACTCATGGTGCGACACTGGTCGGTGGGGCTGTGGCGTCGGACGGGTCTGGCTGTGGACTTGGTTTCAATAGATACAGCGGCTTCGACAGAACACGAAAGTCCAGCGGCGCGCGCAGCCGCGTGACCTCGCCGTCAAAAGCTACCTTGACCCCGCGGCGGCCGGGGACCAGTGTGGGCCGGACCACCAAATGGTCGAACTCGAAATGCTCTACGCTGTGCGCCTCCCCCAGGGTTCCCATGGCCCCGTGCAGCATCAACCGCAACATCGACAGTGTGCCGATCGGACGCAGCATGACGGCAGTGATGTAACCCGTCTGCAGTGCCTGCTCCGGCTCTACCCCCAACTGTTCCAGTTGCAGCCGGTTATTGCCCACAAACAGCGTGAGTGCCTTTACATCGCGTACTGCGGCGCCCTGTTCGATGCGCAGCCTCAGCCGCCGTTGTGCGCGCAGTAGGGTGATGCCGGCCGCCCAGAACGCGACCCACCGGCTGCGCCCGAAGCGCGCCTTGTAGGCCTCGCGGTCTTCCAGCAGGTCAGGGTACAGCCCGAGGCTGGCGTTGACCAAAAAAACGCGGTCATTGATGGCCGCCACTTGTACCGGCCATGGCGACCACTGCAGCAATAGTCGCGTGGCCTCAGTGGGGTCGGACGGTATGCCATGGGTGCGGGCAAAGTAGTTGAACGTGCCTTGTGGTACTACCCCCATAGGGCAGCCCAAAGCGTGGGCGGCCTGTGCCACGGTGTTGAGCGTGCCATCGCCTCCGACAGCGACCACGGCTGTACCGGTGGCGATGGCGAGCGCCGCAGCCTGTTGCGCCACCCGCGCCAGATTGGCGGGGTCGCTAAACAGTAGGTTGCCCTGGCGCCCGCCGGCCTGCAGTGCGGCTTCAATGACCTGGCGCTTTGCGTCCGCATCACTGCTACCCGCTGCCGCATTGATGACAAACTGGAGTGGCGCCGTGGGGTCTATGTCCGGGCGGGCGAGCATGGCTTGTACCCTGACAACATAGGGGTCTATATCTTGTCGCGCGTCAGTCTCTCGGCGAAAGAGATACCAATGGCCGACAACACAAACGTAAAGTGAATCACCGCCACTATGGTCACAATCTGAATGTTTTCCAGGGTTAGATCGCCACTCAAATACGTCTTTAGGGCATGCACGCCCGAAATGGAGATGATGGCAAAGGCGAGCTTCAACTTCAGGTTGTAAGTGTTGACGTGGTCCAGCCAGTCGGGTTTTTTCATGTCCTTTTTGTCAAAGTGCCCGGTGGTCACAAACAGCGACACCCCCGCCAGCGCCACCACCCACACCAATTGCGCCACCATGGTCATGTCCACCAGTTCCAACACCTTGATGATCAGACCAATTTTTTCCAGGTCACCAAACAACAAGGTGTTCATCAGCTTGTAGGTCTCCATCAGGAATTTGCCTAATATTCCAAAAATGATGCCCACCAGGCCCACATAGAAAAACAGCATGGTGAACCGCATGCTGTAGAGCATGGAGCCCACGCTTGAAAGAATCTTTTCCATTTTTTCCCCTACTAAAAACTTATACCCAAAGGGCGACTAAAAAAATCCCCACCATGACGAATGCAATCACAACTTTGGCCACCATACCCAGTATCAGACCCAGCCAGGTGGCTAGTGCTACTTTGGCCGCGCGCTGTTGGTTTTTTTGGGCCCAGTACTCGCCAATGCCCGCCCCAATGAGGGGCATAAAGAGCACACCGATCAAGCCCATAAAAATGCCCACAACGGTGCCCACCGCAGCGCCTACCAGCGCCTGCGTGCTTGCGCCTGCGCGCTTGGCCCCCATCAGGCCCGCCACAAAATCAAGCGCCCAAGCCAACGCTGCCAACAGGGTGAGGAGCACGACAGTAACCACACTCACACGGGTGAAGTCGTCAATCCACGCGCCCAAGAGCAAGCCCGCCCACACCAGCAAAGTGCCTGGCAGCAGCGGCAGCACAGTGCCGGCAAGGCCCAACAGAACCAGCACGGCACTAAGAACCCACAAATAATTGAAATCCAAAGTTTGCCTTCACGTTGATTTGACTTGCAACCTTACCCCATCAAGCATTGGCCTGAGTTGAAGCACGGGAAAGGATAGATTTGGTTAGACTGCGAACCTTCCACTGCGCTGGCCAAGCTTTGCCATCCAGCCAACCAGGTGTTAAATGATTCCGCCCACCGCCATTCGGGACAGCGTTCGGACACTGCTCAAGACCACGGGTTTTGCCGTGCTGGCCACTGAAAACACCGGACAACCGCATACCAGTTTGATTGCCATTACCCCGCTGGATGAGGGGCAACGGCTTGTTTTTGCCACTTACCGCAACACCCGCAAATTCACCAACCTGATGCAAAACCCACGCGTGTCGTTGTTGATTGATGGCCGCTACCGCGAAGCGGCCAGCGGCACACCAGATGGCTTGATCCTCAGTGCGGTGGGGCGGGTGCGGGAAATCGATGCCGCTACGCTTTCGCACCAGCTGGCCGCCCACTTGCAAAAACACCCTGACCTGACAACCTTCATGCAAGCACCAGACTGTGTGCTGCTTGAGGTGGTGGTTGACCGTTACCAAGTGGTGCGCGGTATTGACGATGTCACCTGGTGGTGCGTAGACGACCTGAAAACACCCGCTGAGTAAAGCAGACGCACTGGCCCCCCTCCCGGCTGCATCAGGTGTTTTAGCGCCACAAACTCAGCGGTGGATCCGCTACAACGGCGCGCAAAATGTCCGTACGGGAAACGTATCCGACAAGACGCCCAAGTTCTGCGGTCACTGGCACACCGTCAAGATTGTTCGTCAGCATAGCCGTGGCGATGCGCCGAATGTCCGTAACTGCTTCGGCAGTGATGACGGGCGTGCGCATGACATCTGCAACCCGTCGCGCCAGCAACTCCATGCCGTTTTCAGTACCAAGTTGCAAAGCAACCAAAAGGTCATGTTCACCAACCATGCCAACAAGATGGGATGCATCGTCAATAACAGGTGCCTGCTTGATGTTATGAGACCGAAGGGTTCGCCAGGCTTGCTCCACATCGTCGCTGACTTCGACGCAAATTACTTTGCGTTGCATGATCTGCCCTGCGTGATAGAGAGGTCCGCGCTCAATCTCGCGGGGCAGCATGGCACGGTAAGCCCGCACGGCTTTTTCATTCGGTGCACCTGGCACCATTGCTTGCAGGTTGTGAACTGGCCAAGAGTCATCTTCGCGATCATGGGGGCGCGCAGATCGGACCCGCTCCAACCCATTCACCCGTTGCATTTCCTCCAATGTGCCGCGAAAAACTTGTCCAGTAACTCCGTACGCTGCAAACATCGCCTAATCCTTTGAAATATGCTGCGAATCTGATTTAGCCCTTTGGCTGCGCGGTGGCAGTGCGCAAACTCAGCAACATGGTCAAGGCCAAAATACCCACGACCACTCCCAGAGAAATGCCTACAGGAATTTTGTAAATATCGATCAAGCACATCTTGGTTCCGATGAACACCAGAATGACTGCCAATCCGTAGTTGAGCAAGTGGAATTTGTTGGCCACAGCCGCCAGCAAGAAGTACATGGCGCGCAAGCCCAGTATGGCAAACACATTGCTGGTCAGCACTATGAAAGGGTCGCTGGTAATGGCAAAGATGGCCGGGATGGAATCCACCGCAAAAATCACGTCGGTCAGCGCAATCAGGCAGATCACCATGAACAGCGGTGTGGCAATCTTTTTTCCGTTTTCAACCGTCCAGAAATTCTCGCCGTCGTAGGTCTTGCTGACTGGCAGCAGCTTGCGCAGCAGCTTTAAAGCGGGGTTGTCGTTGAGGTCGGGCTCTTTGCCAGCGGCCCACCACATTTTCACGCCGGTCAGAATCAGGAACGCGCCAAACACGTACAAGATCCAGTGAAACTCAGCCAGCAACCATCCACCCACCAAAATCATGATGGTGCGCAACACAATTGCGCCAATGATGCCGATCATCAACACGCGCTTTTGAAAGTGTGAGGGCACCGCGAAGTAGGTGAAGATCAGCAAGAAGACAAAGATGTTGTCCACCGCCAGTGATTTTTCAATCAGGTAGCCGGTCAGGAATTCCAGTGACTTTGTGTTGGCTATCTCGGTAGAGCCCGTGCTGTCTTTGACTGCCCACCAAAACAGGCCGTTGAACAAAAAGCTCAGGCCAATCCAGACCAGCGACCAGTTCAACGCCTCTTTGACGCCGATGTCGTGAGAACCCTGCTTTTTGAGCACCACAAAGTCGATAAACAGCGACACCAGCACGATGGCGACGAAAGTGGCCCACAACCACAAGGGGGCAATAGTTTGCATAAAGGTCTTAAAAGTTGGAGGTCAGCCGCCCATTGGGGGTGCTCTGCTATGCGGTGGCCGGAGGTGCCAGTACGCAAGCGTTGGTCGAGTTTAGCTTCTTTGCCCCATGTTTAGTCTGATAAAAATGTCAATTTAGTTCGTAAAAAGAGGAGTGTTTCAACAGCAATTTCCTGCAAAAGAACAAACCGGCGACATGCGTTGTGGCATGTGGCCCCTTGCTTCGATTGGCACTTGTGGTGGACCTGTTCGCCAGGCGCTACGCCTGCTTCACCTCAAACCGGTCCAGGTTCATTACCTTGGTCCAGGCCGCCACGAAGTCATGCGCAAACTTCGGCTGTGCATCGCTGGTGGCATAGACCTCGGCCAGGGCGCGCAACTGCGAGTTGGAGCCAAAGACCAGGTCCACCACGGTGCCGGTCCACTTCACCGCGCCGGTGCTGCGGTCACGTCCTTCCAAAATACCGTCGGTGGTGGCAGATTTACCCCACTGGGTGCGCATGTCCAGCAGGTTGACGAAGAAGTCGTTGCCGAGCGTTTGAGGACGGGTGGTGAACACACCGTGCTGCGTCTGCCCCACATTGGCGTTCAGTGCGCGCAGGCCGCCGATCAGCACCGTCATCTCGGGCGCGCTCAGGGTGAGCAATTGCGCCTTGTCCAGCAGCAACTCGGCGGCCACACCTTCCAGCCCCTTATGCACGTAGTTGCGAAAGCCGTCTGCAGCGGGCTCCAGCATGGCGAAAGAATCGACATCGGTTTGCGCCTGCGTGGCGTCCATGCGGCCGGGTGTGAAGGGCACCTCCACCGCGTGGCCCGCCGCTTGCGCCGCTTGTTCCACTGCGGCACTGCCGGCCAGCACAATCAAATCAGCCAACGAAATCTTTTTGCCACCTTGCTGTGCGCTGTTGAAATCGGCTTGAATCGCCTCGAGCTTTTGCAGCACCAGTGCCAACTGCGCGGGCTGATTCACGGCCCAGTCTTTCTGGGGGCTCAGGCGAATACGGGCTCCGTTGGCTCCGCCACGCTTGTCGCTGCCGCGGAAGGTGGATGCAGAGGCCCAGGCAGTGCTCACCAGTTGGGCGATGGACAGGCCGGAAGCCATGACCCGGGCTTTGAGCGCGGCAACATCAGCGGTATCTACCAGCACATGGTCAACGGCGGGAATCGGGTCTTGCCAAGCCAGCACTTCCGTGGGCACCAGCTTGCCCAAATAGCGCGCACGCGGTCCCATGTCGCGGTGGGTGAGCTTGAACCAGGCGCGGGCAAATGCATCGGCAAACTCGGCCGGGTTCTGGTGGAAACGACGCGAAATCTTCTCGTAGGCCGGGTCCATGCGCAGCGACATGTCTGCCGTGGTCATCATGGGCGGGTGCTTTTTGCCCGCGTCATGCGCGTCGGGGATCAGGTGCTCTGGCTTCACGTTTTGCGCCACCCACTGCTGGGCACCGGCGGGGCTCTTGGTCAGCGCCCATTCGTAGCCAAACAGCATGTCAAAGTAGCCGTTGTCCCAGGTCGTCGGGTTGGGCTTCCAGGCACCTTCAATGCCGCTGGTGGTGGTGTGTACGCCTTTGCCACTGCCGAGCTGGTTGATCCAACCAAAGCCCTGCGCCTCGATCGGTGCGCCCTCCGGCTCGGGCCCCACCAGGGCGGGGTCGCCCGCGCCGTGCGCCTTGCCGAAGGTGTGGCCGCCCGCCACCAGGGCCACGGTTTCTTCGTCATTCATGGCCATGCGGGCAAAGGTTTCGCGCACATCGCGTCCCGACGCCACCGGGTCGGGCTTGCCGTTGGGGCCTTCGGGGTTTACGTAGATCAGCCCCATCTGCACGGCGGCCAAAGGACCTTCCAGTTTGCGGTCACCGCTGTAACGCTCATCGGCCAGCCAGGCCTTTTCTGCGCCCCAGTAAATGTCTTGCTCGGGCTCCCAGATGTCTTCCCGGCCACCGGCAAAGCCAAAGGTTTTAAAGCCCATCGACTCCAGCGCCACATTGCCCGCCAGAATGAACAGGTCGGCCCACGAGAGCTTGCGACCGTACTTTTGTTTGATGGGCCAGAGCAGGCGGCGTGCCTTGTCCAGGTTGCCGTTGTCGGGCCAGCTGTTGAGCGGGGCAAAGCGCTGGTTGCCGGTACCTGCACCGCCACGGCCATCGGTCACGCGGTAGGTGCCTGCGGCGTGCCAGGCCAGGCGCACCATCAAGCCGCCGTAGTGGCCCCAGTCGGCCGGCCACCAGTCCTGCGAATCGGTCATCAAGGCGTGCAGGTCTTTGACCACGGCGTCCAGGTCCAGCGATTGGAATTCAGCGGCGTAATCAAAGTCTCTGCCCATGGGGTTGGACGCGGGTGCATGCTGGTGCAGAATGCCCAGCTTCAACTGGTTGGGCCACCAGTCTGCATTGGACCGTGCAGCGGCGGTGGCGTTGTTGGTGGCTGCGTGGGGGAAGGGGCACTTGGCTTGGGTTGACATGGCGATCTCCTGCTGCGGTTGTTGGTGAAGTCAAGCGATAGTTTCAGGCTGTGACTAAAAAATATCTAATTGTCATTGACTATGGCGGCGATTAATCCAAGATAACCACCCACCCCACAGCATTCCCGCGCGGGCGCAATAACGGGGAATCCCGGGTGCCAGCGCGCGCACCGCCTGGCTGCTGTTGGTGATGAAGTAGGGCTGTAGGGAGGACCACCACCAAAGACCGCAAGGCGCAGGGGCATTTGAATACGTGGGCACACGCCCTCAGCGGGAATCGCGAACAATTGCAGAGCGATACTGCACTCTCTACACCTATGACATGACTGCACGCAATGTGTTGGGCTCCGATCTGATGGTCTGCTCCTACGACCCCCTGACCGGGTTTTACCGCGACGGCTGCTGCACCACCGACCAAGCAGACCACGGCACCCACGTGGTGTGCGCGCAAATGACGCAGGCATTTCTCGACTACTCGCTGGCACAAGGCAACGACCTGATCACGCCCAGGCCCGAGTACCGCTTTGCCGGGCTCAAGGCGGGCGACCGCTGGTGCCTGTGCGCGGTGCGCTGGCGCGAAGCCTTGTCCGCCAACGTGGCGCCCCCGGTGTTTTTGAAAAGCACACACATCAACGCGCTGGGCATTGTGACGCTGGCCCAACTGCAAGCCCACGCGGCTGATTTGACGCCCTCTGCATGATTACCCAGACAGCCCGACCGCCTGCGGTAACCTGGCTGGGCTACGGCGGCTTGTTGCCTTTTGTGGGCACGGCGCTGACGTTCTTTCTGGATCGGCACCATGGCAGCGTGTGGCTGCACATGGCGCTGGCGTATGGGGCAGTCATCTTGAGCTTTGTGGGCGCGCTGCACTGGGGCTTTGCCATGGCGCACCCGGCAGCAAGCGGACCAGTGGCAAACAGGCTGTTCATCGGGAGCGTCGTGCCCTCGCTAGTGGGATGGGTGGCTCTGCTGGTTGCACCACCCGCTGGCGCCGCACTGTTGATTGCCGGCTTTTTGACCCACTACTGGCAAGACGTGCGGCTGGCCCGCATCCTGCCGCTGCCAACCTGGTATTTGCCGCTGCGCCTGCAACTCACGGTCGTGGCCTGCCTGAGCTTGGCGTCGGTGACTTTTACAGCCTAGGTTTGGCCAAGCACGGCCCCCCACGTGCAGCCCGCAGGATGCACCCATGAGTTACGCCGTGGTCTGGTTCAAGCGCGACTTGCGGCTGCACGACCACGCGGCATTGGTGGATGCCGCAGCGCATCGCCCGATGCTGTGCCTGTATGTGATTGAGCCCAGCCTGTGGGCGCCGCCAGACGCGGCGCGCCAGCACGACGAATTTTTTGGAGGAGCCGTGATGAGCGAAGTTGCCATGCGTTTGCCGAATTTGCTGCACCAGTACGCCAAGCAATTGGCGGCGCAGGACTCAGCCTCTGCATCCCAGCCCCACGCCAGCACGCTGAACCTGGCTTCGTTCCCCGAGGGGTTCCGCGCCCTGGTCATAGGCGCATCGGGCGGCATTGGCCAGGCCTTTGTGCAGGTGCTGCAAACGCACCCCCGCTGCGGCACAGTGGTAGGCCTGCACCGCCACTCGGAACCGCGCCTGGACTTGGATGACGAGGCCAGCATCGCCAGCGCAGCAGATGCCTTGCGTGGGGGCGAAAACGGTGAAATTGGCGGTAGCGGCAAGTTCCACCTGATCATCCACGCCGCCGGTGTCCTGCACACGGCGGACTTCAGCCCCGAGAAGAAAATGGGCGATTTGAGTTATGCCCAGTTGGAAGCCACTTTCCGCGTCAACACCTTTGGCCCCGCCCTGGTGCTGCGCCACTTTTGCCCGCTGCTCGAACCCCAGCGCGGCGTGCTGGCGGTGCTGTCGGCCAAGGTGGGCAGCATTGAGGACAACCGCCTGGGCGGCTGGTACAGCTACCGCGCTTCCAAGGCGGCGCTCAACATGATGCTCAAAACGGCGGCCATCGAAGTCAAGCGCAGCAACCCACATGCTGTGCTGGTCAGCCTGCATCCGGGCACGGTCAACACCGGTTTGTCAAAACCATTCAAAGGTGAACAGATTGGCCGGGCCGCGCCCGACGCAGTGGCAGACATGCTGGGCGTTTTGAACCGCTTGGCAGCGGCCGACTCCGGCGGCTTTTTTGCCTACTCGGGGCAACGTCTGCCGTGGTGACTCGGCATGCACCATAGTCGTCGCCGAAAAGGTGCCTTCTGATTCGGGACTGGTCAGCGCACCAGCATGCCCACTCTCATGAATCCGCCTCAGCGATGACACTGCCCGAAGCCAGCAGATCGTCAATGCGAGCCATCAGCAACAGTCCCGTGGCTGAGTAGGGGTCAAATTCGGGCCAGTCGATTTTTGTTTCCGGGTCAATGTCAGACAGGCTGACAAGCGCCATCGACCAGTTTTCATAGCGTCTTTTGACGATGCTTTCGCAGTGGATCATCTCCACCTTGGTGTGCCGCAAATCGGAATAGATGCGCGAGTACAGCTTGGTGACCGTGGCGCGCTCACCTTCGAGCACCTGCAAGAACACGCCTTGACCCTGGCACAGCACCCCGGTGATCCCGTTGGCCTGGTTCCAGGCTTGCGATTTCTCCAGGATGGCCTTGGTCATGGTGCCGGTTTGGGGCCCCACCGCAGAGCTGACGTAGATGACACGGATGAGCATGGTCGATACCTTGATAGGCCTGTGCTGGTGGTGATAGGAAAGCTGCCCGGGGTGATGGACGCGCCCGCACGGCGCACGCTGAAGGTTGCCATTCAGCGTGCGCGTGCACACCTTACATGCGGGGCAAGACCACCGTGTCGATCACGTGAATGACACCGTTGTCTGCCACGATGTCGGTGGCGGTGACCTTCGCGCCGTCAACCATCACGCCGCCGGTAGTGGCGATGGTCAGCTCCGAGCCTTGAACGGTCTTGACCTTGCCGGCTTTCACGTCTTTGGCCATGACTTTGGCGCCCACCACGTGGTAGGTCAGCACGGCACTGAGTTTGGCCTTGTCCGCCAACAGGGCGTCCAGGTCAGCCTTGGGTATCTTGGCGAAGGCCGCGTCAGTCGGCGCAAACACAGTGAACGGGCCCTTGCCCTTGAGTGTGTCAACCAAACCTGCCGCCGTCAGCGCCGCAGCGAGTGTCTTGAACTGGCCAGCCGCAGCGGCGGTGTCCACGATGTCCTTGGCTTGGGCGCTCAGGGCAGCCAGTGAGAGGGTGGTGATAACAAGTAGCTTTTTCATGATGAGGTTCCTAGGGTTGTTGAAAAGTGAAAAGCGAGAAATGAAAGGTTGAAAGCGGAAAGAGAATCAGAGAAGGGAGACGCTAATGGCTTCACGGACTCGGCAAAATGACTTTGTCCAGCACGTGAATCACGCCATTGCTGGTCAGCACATCGGTTCCAACGATGGTGGCGCTGCGGCCACGCTGATCGGCGATCGCCAGGGCGGCGCTCACGGTGAAGGTGTCACCTTGCAGCGTTTTGATGGGTGTGCCGATAGGAACTTCGGCCTTCAGTACCTGGGCGCCAAGCACGTGGTAGGTCAGCACCTTGGTCAACAGGGCCTTGTCAGCGAGCAAGGCGGACTTGCTCAGGCCAAGCTCCGTCAAAAGGGCGGCAAAGGCAGCATTGGTCGGGGCAAACACCGTAAATGGCCCGGTTCCGCTCAGCGTGCCAGCCAAGTCGGCGGCCGTGACGGCTTCAACCAGGATGCTGAAGTCGCTCAGTTCTGCTGCGGTTTGCACCACGTTCTTGTTGGCCGGCAACAGTACCTTGTCGATCGCATGGATCACGCCATTGCTGGTTGCCAGGTCGGTCACGATGATGGTGGCGGTGCGGTTGCGCCCGTCGGTGACGCGCAATGCGGCGCCCACGGCGTCAATCTTGAAGATGCCGCCCTGCAGCGTCTTGATGGCTTTGCCAACCGGTACGTCGGCCTTGTTTACTTTTCCGGCCAGGACGTGGTAGGTCAACACGCTGGTGAGCAGGGCTTTGTCGGCCAGTAGCTGCTGCTTGGTCAAGCCGAGCTCGGTCAACAAGGCGGCAAAGGCGTCATTGGTTGGTGCCAGCACGGTGAAGGGACCAGGCCCCGACAGCGTGGAGGCCAAGTCGGCGGCAACCACTGCCTCGACCAGGATGCTGAAGCGGGCGTCAGACTGGGCGGTTTCGACAATATTGATGGGGTGTGCGTCATCGCCGCCACCGCAGGCCGCGACCAGCGCGACCACGGACAGCGCCGCGACTTTTTTGAACCAGTGAATCATGGTGAGGTCTCCGTGAACAAGTGAATGAAGGGGCTAACTGCCAGTTGCTTTGATGTCCAAAGAAACTTGACGAGCGAATTATTAAACCAATAAGTTCACCATATGAACTCTGTGGTTATTATTTAGACCTTACGGATGATTTGAAACTGTCGGGTGTGAATTGCCACCAAAGCGCCTACAATCGGGCATGGCAAAAATATCATTTCGGCAACAGGTGCTGCAGGCCCGAGAGGACGCGATCATCTCGTCCGTAAACCGGCTGTTGGCGCTCAAAGGGTTCGACTCGATCACGGTTGACGAGGTCGCGGCGGACGTCGGCATCGCCAAAGCGAGTCTTTACAAGCATTTCAAGTCAAAGGAAGAGCTGGCCGGCGCCGCCATGATTCGCGTGCTGGAACGCACACTGGCGCTGATCGATACGCTGCATCAAGACTCGCAGACCCCGGCCATCGAGCAACTGCGCTCGGTGGCGCGCTGGACCATGCAAGTCCAGTTGGCGGGCGAAATGCCGTCTTTGCCGGCACAGAACTCCACACTGCGCTCAACCTTGATGAACAGTGCCGCCTACATGGACCGCTTGATGGCCGTTAGCGACAAACTCGGTGCGTGGATCACCGAGGCGCAAAGTGCGGGTCAAATCGACCCAGCGCTGGCCCCCGAAGTGGTTCTGTACACGCTGTTTGCCCGCGCCTGTGACCCGGTGCTGGGGCTGCTCAAGGCTGGCGGCCAGCACAGTGACGAGCGCATTATCGACATGCTGCTGTCGACCTGCTTCAATGGCCTCGCCGGTGCGAGCACAAAGGCTCGCAAGGGCGCCCGTTAACCGGCTCTTGGTTGGGCAGGCCGCTATTTGCCCAGTATTGGGAACAGCTTCACCAGCCCGTCCGACATTACTTCCACCGCCAGTGCAGCCAAAATCAGGCCCATCAGCCGGGTCATCACGTTGATGCCGGTCTTGCCCAGCACGCGGGCGATCGGTTGCGCCAGCGAGAAGCACAGGGCGGTGGCCAGCGCAATCACCACACCGTAGCCCACCAGCGAACCCAATTGCCAAAAGGTCTTGGCCTTGTCAGCGTAGATCACCACGGTGGACATGGTGGCCGGGCCGGTCAGCAGCGGGATGGTGAGCGGCACCACGGCGATGCTGGCGCGCGCAGCGGCGTCGTGCATTTCCTCCTCATTTGACTTGGCCTCGGCCGGTTGGGCGTTGAGCATGGCCAGTGCCGAGGTCAGCAGCAGCATGCCGCCTCCCACCTGAAAGCTGGCCAGCGAGATGCCGAAAAACTCCAGAATGTGCAGGCCCATCAAGGCGCTGATGGCGATCACCACAAAGGCGCTGAACGACGAAATCCAGATCGTGCGACGCCGCTGCTCGCTTGAAAAGTCCTGCGTGTAATGGATGAAGAAGGGCACGATGGCCAGCGGGTTGACGATGGCCAGCAGGGTGACGAGTGGTTTGAAGTCCATGGGTGTGGTGGCAAGCGCAGCGTGGAGGGCTACCAGTCTAAGACTAATTGGCGGGCATCGGGTTTGCTGGCGCGTGGGTGCGCTGGCACTAGGACTTTCCCTTTGTTGCAGCGCAATGTCATGTTTTCGCCATAAAGCGCGGCTAGACTGACTTTACACAGCGTTTGCAATTTCGCGCGCGGGCCTCCAACGGTGAGTTGGGGGCTTATTTTTTTTGGAGATTTGGGATGATCAATCGACATTGGGCAGGGTTTTCGCGCACGGCGCTCAGCGCCGCAGTGGCCATTCTGGCGGCCGCACCCGTGCTGGCACAAAACACCACGGCTGGCGTGGCCGGGCGCGTCACCGGCGCGGACGGTAGGCCAGTGGCGGGCGCCAGTGTGACGATCCTGCACCGCGAGTCCGGATCGGTGAACAAGGTGGTCTCCGATGAGCAGGGACGGTATGCCGCGCGTGGTTTGCGCGTGGGTGGCCCCTATACCGTCACGTTCAGCAAGGGTGGCGTGACGGAGACTCGTGACGATGTCTATCTGCTGCTGGCGGAAGCCACCAGCCTGGACGCGCAGATTGGCGGTGCGTCGCTGGCCAGGGTGGAGGTCACCGGCTCGGCTGCGAGCAAGTTCAACAGTGGCACCGCAGGCGCCGGTACCAGCATTGGGCGGCAGGAGCTGGATGCATTTGCGTCCATTTCCCGTGGTTTGCAGGACTATGCCCGCCTCGATCCGCGTTTGTCGCAAACTGACAAGGACCGCGGTGAGTTCTCTGCTGCCGGCCAGAACGCGCGCTACAACGCGCTCACGATTGATGGTGTGCGGACCAACGACCCGTTCGGGCTGGAGGGCAATGGGCTGCCCACCATCAAGCAACCAATCTCCATCGACGCCATTCAGGCGGTGCAGGTCAATCTGTCGAACTACGATGTCACGCAGCAGGGTTACACCGGTGCCAACATCAATGCCGTCACGAAGTCGGGCACCAACGAGTTCAAGGGCAGTGTGTACTACGTGTTTCGCGATGATTCGCTCGCTGGTGACCGCTACAACCGGTTGACGGACACCTACTCGGCTCCACCGCCTGCCAAGGAGAACACCAAAGGCTTCGTCCTGGGTGGTCCCATCATCAAAGACAAGCTGTTCTTTTTCACCAGCTACGAGGAACTCAAAAGCAGCCGCAATGCGCCGACATTCGGGCCGTTGGGAAGCTCGTTGATCAACGTTGGTATCACGCCCGAGCAGATCGCCGCCGCGCGGACCGCTGCAAAGTCCAAGTACAACATCGACATCGGTGCATCGGATGTGCCAAGCAGCGTACAAACGTCCGTCAAGGACACGCTGCTCAAGCTCGACTGGAACATCAGCGACAACCATCGCGCGAATGTCCGTTACGCCAAGACCGAGCAAAGTGACCCCTTCTTTACCAGCATCACTGCCAATATGCTGAGCCTGAGTTCCTACTGGTACACCACCAACAAGACGATCGAAACGGTAGTTGGGCAGTGGTTTGGTGATTGGACCGACAAGTTCTCAACCGAACTGAAGGTGTCCACGCGCGACTACCAGGCCGCCCCGGCTCTCAACGCCACTTTCCCGCAAGTCAATCTGGTCTACACGACGGCGTCACCCGCTGGCACCGCGAGCGGTGACCGCACCTTGCGCTTTGGCACCGAGGAAACGCGTCAGTTCAACAATTTGCAGACCAAGACGACCAATGCCTACCTTGCCGGCAACTGGGCGTTGGACAACCACGAGATCAAGTTTGGCGGCGACATCGAGCGCAACAAGATCGACAACGCCTTTGTGCGCCGTGCCTGGGGGGAGTACACCTTCCGCGGTGATGATCCACTTGCTTTGTTCCTGGCCGGCAATCCGACCAGCTACACGGTGCAAATTCCATTTGTCGGCCGGACCCTGCAGGACGGTGCCGCCAGCATGAGCATGACCAACACTGGCCTGTTCGTGCAGGACACCTGGACAGTCAACAAAAACCTGACTCTGGGCGGCGGTATCCGGCTGGACAAGATTTCCATCAGTGACCGTCCGTTGGCCAACGCAGCGGCATCGTCGGCCATGGTGGCGGGAGACCCGGCGACCAACAAGCGCCAGTCGGGTGGATTTGGTTATGACAACACGCATACACTGGACGGCGAACAGTTGGTTCAACCGCGATTCAGTTTCATCTACAACTTCGATGCGATCGAGGGACGTAAGTCTCAGGTTCGCGGTGGCGTGGGACTGTTCCAGGGCTCGGCCGCCAATGTCTGGCTGATCAATCCTTTCCAGAATACCGGTGTCGCCATTGCCGCTTACACCTGTGCCACCACTGGCAACAACATTTGTCCGCCCGACTTGATTTTTCGCTCTGATCCGCTGAACCAGCCCGTTATCAGTGGCGTGCCTCCAGCGCCCGCAGTTGACATGATTGCGCCGGGTGTGAGCCAGCCGTCGGTCTGGAAGACCAACTTGGCGTTTGACAAGGAATTGCCGTGGTTTGGCCTGGTGGCAGGGGTGGAGTGGTTGCACACCGACGTTAAACAAGGTCTTTACTACAAGCATCTCAACCTCGGTGCGGCTACTGCCACGGCGCCCGACGGGCGCCAGATGTTCTGGAATGCAGGTGGGCGCAGCGCCGCGTGCTGGAATGGGGCGACAACACCTTTGACTACAGGCACGGCCTGTAGCGGGGCCAGTCGTCCTACCACCAGGGCACTAAGCAATAGCGCGTATTCGAACGTGACCTTGATCGATACCAGCGGCCAGGGGTGGTGGTGACGCGGTGACCCTGTCGCTCAGCGGTGTCGCAAACCGCGACATCCGCTGGACTGCTGCGTACACTCGGACCACGGCCACTGAAGTCAGTCCGCTGACGTCCTCCACGGCCAATTCCAATTTCACCAACCGCGCGGTGTACAACCCGAACGAAGAGGCCGCGTCGAACTCGGCCTACCTGGTGCGTGATCGGGTGAATGGCTCAATCAACTGGTCACGTGCGCTGTGGGGCGCCTATAAGACCACGGTGGGCGTGTTCTTCGAAGGTCGTACCGGAAAGCCCTATAGCTGGACGTTCAACAATGACATGAACGGCGACGGCATTTCTGGCAATGACTTGTTGTACGTGCCCAAAGCGCTGGGTTCCGGCGAAGTGCTGTTCCGCGGTCCGGACAAGTCGACCATGACCGCGACAGAAGCAGAGGCCAAATTCTGGGCAGTTGTCGATGGCGACAAGGCGTTGAGTGCAGCCCGCGGCGGCGTCGTGGCGCGCAATTCGGCGTTTTCCAAGTTCACCAACAGCTTTGACATGCGAATCAGCCAGGAGGTGCCAGGCTTCTTTGCCGGGCACAAGGGTGTGATCTCGCTGGACCTGCTCAATGTCGGCAACATGATCAACAAGCGTTGGGGGCATATTGACGAGATTACATTCAGTGATCAACGAGGCGGCAACACGCGTCAATTTGTCAACTTTGCGGGCTTTGATCCGGTGACGGGCAAGGCCGTGTATGCGGTGACTGACCCGACCGATTTCACCACCAAGCAGTTCAAGGGCGAGTCGCAGTGGGCCGCACAGGTCACCTTGAAGTACAACTTTTGACGATTTCGTGGACGGTGTTGCGTGTCAACATCGCCTGCATTCTCATCAGGCCGATGCCGAGGTAGCTCAGCATCGGTTTTTGCATTGACGAGGACATCATCATGAACCACCTGTTACCAACTACTTGGCGTACCGTCGCGCTGGGTGTGACGCTTGCACTGGCCGGCTGCGCCACAGTCGAGCCGCCGGCGGCACCGCCGCGTGAACTCAGCATCTTCTCGATCAACGACTTTCACGGCCACCTGCAGGCCAAGGGGCCGGTGCCTTTGATGGCGCGTGTGCCGGATGCGTCGGGCGAACTCAAGGGCCAGCCCGCTGGCGGCGTGGCGCACCTGGCCACGGTGTTACAGGGGCTGCGCGCGCAGCGCCAGCACAGCGTGTTTGTGGCAGCGGGTGATTTGATTGGCGCGACGCCCTTGCTGTCGTCCCTGTTGAAGGACGAGCCGACGCTGGCCGCCATTGGCGAGCTGGGCCTGGTGGCCAGCGCCTTGGGCAACCACGAGCTGGATGCGGGCCTGAAGGAGTTGCAGCGCAAGACCCGTGGCGAATGCCCCACTGAGGGCTGTGCCTGGCCGGGCTTCACGGGGCCGGGCTTTCCTTATCTGGCGGCCAACATGCTCGATGCCCAGACTGGCCAGCTGATGCTGCCGTCGCATGTCATCCGTGATCTGGCGGGGCTGAAGGTGGCCTTTGTGGGCGTGGTCACGCGCGACACTCCGATGGTGGTGATCCCCTCGGGTATTCGTGGTCTGCGTTTTGCCGACGAGGTGCAAACCCTCAATGCGCTGGTGCCCCAGCTCCGGGCCGAAGGCGCGCAAGTGCTGATTGCGGTGATGCATGAAGGCGCCTCGCACCAGGGCGCCGCAAACGACCCAAGTTACGCCTGTCCCGGCCTGCAAGGCCGGGGTGTCGACATCGCCAAGGGGCTGGACCGGGCCTATGCGATGCTGATCACCGGCCACACCCATCAGGCCTACACCTGCAAAATCAATGGTCGGCTGGTGGTGCAGGCCGGCAGCAACGGCGGCTGGCTGACCGAAACCCGGCTCACCTTAAGCGGTCGCGGTGAACTGCTCGATGCGCAGGCGGTCAACCATGCGGTGCTGCAGGCGCAATACCAGCCCAACCCCGCTTTTGTCGCTTTGGTCCAGCGCGCGGCCGAGTTGACCGCCAGCATCCGCAACAAGCCCGTCGCCCAGATCAGTCGGGGCGCCCAGCGCAGCGTGCAGGCACCCTATGCCGACAGCACACTGGGAAACCTGATTGCCGATGCGCAGTTGGCCTACGCCAGGCGCCGTGGTCCGGCGGACGTTGCCTTCATGAACCCCGGCGGCATTCGCGCCGATCTGACGCCAGAGCCAGGCCGCGCCGTGACCTTGGGCGACCTGTTTGCGATTCAACCCTTCTCCAACGAATTGGTGGTGATGACGCTCACCGGCGCGCAACTGCGCGATTTGTTGCAGCGCCAGTTGCCCAAGACCGACGCGCCACCCCGGCTGCTGCAGGTTTCCGGTTCACTGAGTTACCGTTGGAAGCTGCAGGATGGCCAGCCCGTTCTGGGCGATGTGAAAGTCAAGCAAGAGCCCTTGGACCTGGCGCGAAGCTACCGCGTGGTGGTCAACAATTTCATGGCCGAGGGAGGCGACGGGCACGGCACCTTCAAACAAGGCCGCGACCGCGTCAGCCTTGGCATGGACATCGACGCCTTGAGCGAGTGGATCGGCGAGCAGCCGCAAAGCGTGGAGCGTATCCAGAGCGGGCGCATCGTGCGCGAATGACGATGCACCCGTAGTGGGGGCCGCGCACGGCCGATCAGGCCGGCTGGGCCGTCAGCAGTGGTGACGGCCGCTCAAACCCATGGCAAGCGAAAGCCATCTGCGGCATCTGGCCGCTGATGAGCTCGGCCATGGCTCTGCCAGACCCGGCGCCGTGCGTCCACCCCAGGGTGCCGTGACCGGCGTTAACCCACAGTTTGCCAACCCTGGTCTTGCCGATGTAGGGGATGTTGGTGGGCGTGGCCGGGCGCAGGCCGGCCCAGTAATTGGGGTCGCCGCCCTGAGCCGCGTTACGCGTATCGGCCACGCCAGGCAGCACCATCTCGATGCGGTCTGCCAGCATCTGGCAGCGTGCGCGGGCCAGCGTGGTGTCCAGTGAAAGGTCGTAGCCACCCACCTCGATCGTGCCCGCCACGCGCAACTGGTCGCCCAGTCGGCTGATGGCGATCTTCTTCTCGTCGTCGATGCTGGAAACCAGGGGTGCGAGCTCGGGGCGCTTGAGCTTGAAGGTGGCGCTGTAGCCCTTGCCGGGATAGATGGGCAGGTCTACGCCGACCGTGCGCAGCAGGGGCGCGCTGTAGGAGCCACACGCCACCACGAAGTGATCGGCCTTCAGGCTGCGGGCCGACGCGGCGGCGGTGCCCTCCGCGTTGCGGGCTTGGACCAGAACGGATTCGATCTCGGTGCCAGTCTTCGCCAGTTTGAGGACGTCGTGCCCATACAGAAACTCGGCGCCGCGCGCCGCGCAACGTTGTGCCAGAGCCTGGGTGAACACGCGTGCGTCGCCGCTTTCGTCGCTGGCAGTGTAGGTGCCGCCGACGATGCGGTGGGCAAAGGACTTGAAGGCCGGCTCAATCCTGAGCAACTCGTCACGGCTGACCACCCTGCGCGAGACGCCGTAGCGGCGCATCAGGTTGGCGGCGTCACCGGCCGTGTCGAAGGACTTCTGGTCCGTGTAGTAGTGGGCGATGCCGTGCTGCAGGCGCTGGTAGGCAATGCCGGTGCTGCGTACCAGTTCCTTCATGGTCGCGTGGCTGTAGGCACCCAGCGCCACGAGTTGTTGCACGTTGCGTTCGAACGCAGCATCATTGCACTGGCTCAAGAACTGCAGGCACCAGCGCCACTGTTGCCAGTCCAGGCGCGGGCGAAACAGCAGCGGGGCGTCGTGCTGGAACATCCATTTCAGTGCCTTGAGGGGGGCGTCCCGGTTGGCCCAGGGCTCACAGTAGCTGACAGAAATCTGCGCCGCATTGGCAAAACTGGTCTCCATCGCGGCGTCAGGCTGACGCTCAACTACCGTGACCTGGTGCCCCTGTTCCAGCAAATGCCATGCCGTACTGATCCCGATGATGCCTGCGCCCAAAACAATGATTTTCATGGGCCGCAGTATCCGGGAAGCAGCGACAAATTAGAAGTAGAATTAAATCATAGCCAAAAACATTAGGACGACTAATATGAGCACCTTTGACCCGGATGCCCTGGAATGTCTGGCCGCCATCGTGGAGGAGGGGGGCTTTGAGCGTGCGGCGGTGCGCCTGTCGATCACCCAGTCGGCGGTGTCGCAGCGCCTGCGTTCACTGGAGGTGCAGGTCGGCACGGTGCTGATTGTGCGCAGTCGGCCGCTCAAGCCCACGTCGGCCGGGCGCTTGCTGCTCAAACACGCGATGCAAATGCGCTTGTTGCGCGCCGATCTGGAGCGTGACCTCAAGGAGCTGGCGCCGGGCGCTAGCGCCAGCGGGGTGGACCAGGAGCAGATATCAATTGCCATCAACGCCGACAGCATCGCCACCTGGGCTTTGCCTGCGCTCAATGGTCTTGCCCACCAGGGCCTGGCAATGGAAATCATCACGGATGACCAGGACTTCACCCACGGCTGGTTGCGTGAGGGGCAGGTGCTGGGCTGCGTCACGACCTTGAAGCAGGCCTTGCGCGGCTGCAAGATGGTGCCTTTGGGCGCCATGTCTTATGTGGCCGTGGCCGAGCCAGCCTTTGTCGCCGCGCATTGCCCCCATGGACTGACCCAGCACAGTTTTCAGAAGGTGCCGTTTATTGCCTTCAACCGCAAGGACGACCTGCAGTCAGAGTTTGTCTGCCGCGCCTTTGGGCTCAAGCGCATATCGTTGCGTCAGATGTTTGTACCCAGCTCAGAGGGCCAAGTGCGCGCGGTGCGCTCGGGTTGGGGCGTGAGCGTGCTGCCCGAACTGCAGGTCAGAGCGAACCTGCAGGCTGGTCAATTGGTCAACATCGCGCCCGACTTCGCCTTGCCGATTGAGTTGTACTGGCATTGCTGGAACCTCGACTCGGTGGTGCTGGACAGCCTCACCGAGGCCCTCACCAGCGCCGCCGCCCTGTCCTTGGTGCGACCCTAAAAAATATCGCCGGGGCCTCAGTCCTTTAGCGCACCATCAAGATCGGCACGCGGCAGTGCGCCAGCACCTGGGTGGCCACCGAGCCCATGACCAGATTCATCACCGCGCCATGGCCATGCGAGCCCATTACCAGCAAATCGAACTTGCCTGACTCGGCGACTTTGGCAATCGTGGTCCCCGCGTGGCCAACCTTCCACTCGCTCTTGGCGTCGATACCATGGCGCAGCAAAAACTTGGCAACCGGGCCGATCACTTTCTCCGCTTCCTCGGAGTAGTAGGTTTCAACGATCTCCTTGCCGACTGCGGCACGCGCACGCGGTGGCAAGGTTGGTTGAACGGTCAGCACCGTATACGTGTTTGCGGTGCTGAACAGTTCGGAATGCGTCGTCAGGTAGGCGAGCATCTTCTTTGTGTACGGACTGCCATCGACTGCAACAAGGATTTTCATGGAGCGTCACCATTCAAAAATTGCAGTGTACCCAAGCTGCCGCGCCCTGTGGTGCGCGGTGCCCGCGCGTGGCGCTGATCAGATGACCGACACAGTCAACTGGCAAAGGCGGCGCTTGCCACGTCAAAAATTGTTTTGCGAAGCCACTGGTGGGCACTTTGGTGTTGCGAGCGGCTGTGCCAGAGCGTGTCAATGTGCATGGACGCCACTTCAAACGGCAGCACGCGCAGCACCAGTTGATCCGCGATGCCGGTTACGCTGGCAAAGTGACGGGGCAGCACCGTCAGCAGGTTGGAACTGGCCACGACCTGGCCGGCCGTGAAGAACTGGTTGACGGTAATCACAACGTGTCGGCTGCGCCCGAGTGCGGCCAGCGCCTCGTCGACAAAGCCGTACGGACGCCCCGAGAAGCTCACCAGCAGGTGCCGGGCGGCGCAATATCGGTCCAGTGTCAGCGCGCCGCTGGCAAGCGGATGGTCGCACCGCATGGCGCAAACGTACTGACCGCTGTACAGGCGCTGGTGGGCAAAAGCCACCATCTCGGCCTGCTCGGCGCGGGCCGTCAGGTCGGCCATCACGGCCGGGAAGTAGCCGACGGCCAGGTCCGCCTGTTCGCCGTCCAGCAGGCGTCGTGGGTCGCGCGTGGTCAGCGGCACCACCCGCACCGACACGCCTGGCGCATCGCGGTCCATCACCGCGATCAGACCTGGCATCAGCACTGCCGCGGTGGCGTCGGCCATGGTCAGGACAAAGGTGGTCTTGGCCTGGGCTGGTTCGAACACGCTGGGCGCCAGGGACGACTGCAATTGGCGCAGGGCGTCCCGCACGGATGGCCACAGCGCAAGCGCGCGCGGCGTGGGGGCCACGCCCTGCCCGCTGCGCTGCAGCAGGTCGTCGCCCAGGGTTTGCCGCAGGCGGCGCAAGGCGTTGCTGACAGCAGGCTGGGTTAACGACAGGTTGTGCGCGGCGCGCGTCAGGCTTCGCTCGGCCATGACTTCGTCGAACACGCGCAGCAGGTTGAGGTCAAGGGTGCGGAAGTTGATGGTGTGCATGGACTAATTCATCACTACTGTGAATAACTATCATCATAAATATAAAGTTGAACAATATTAGCGTTAACCCTAATATCGCACCATTCGGCCAAACGCCGCCTGTACCAAAGAAAAGGACCACACCATGGCCAGCTCGATCACTTCCACGCCCTACGCCGCTGCGCAGGCCACTGCCGCTGCCGGCGCCCAGCGCGGCGCCAGAAAACCATTTGGCGTGCGTTATGACGCCGCGAAGGGCCTGAGCGCGATGCTGCTGGCTGCCATGGTTTCGGCCTTGGTCGTGGTTGCAGACCAACTGATTGACACCTGGGCTGATGGCCATCTGCTGGCCGCCTGGGTGGCGCTATGGGCGGTCGGATTCGGGGCGTTGGCTATCTTCGGTGGCGCTGCGCGCAAGCTGGCCATCGCGGCTGTCGACGCACTGGACGCTTGGTCTCGGCGGGTCGCCCAAACGCGCGCCGATGAGCGCCTGTGGGCCATCGCCCAAACCGATCCGCGAGTGATGGCAGACCTGCAGATGGTGCTCCAGCGTGACGAGGAGGAAGCCAGCTCAACGGCAGGCCAGGGCAGCGTGAGCCGACCGGCCCAAAGGCTTGGCGCTGCTGCCCCAAGCGCGAAGCGGCTGGTACCCAACAGCTACAAGTACCTGCCCTACATCTGAAACCGGCCGCCCGCAATAGAAAAAAGCCACCTGCGGGTGGCTTTTCTTCGATCTGGCTGAATCGGACTCAGACCGCCAGGTTCTGTTCCAGTTGGGCCTTGGTGGCCACCAGCTCCTTGGGCAGGTGGTGGGCCAACTGGGTGAACAGCTCGGCGTGCAGGGTGAATTCCTGTTTCCAGGCATCCTTGTCCAAGCTGGTGACCGAGTCAAACTGAGCCTGGCTGAAGTCCAGACCGGTCCAGTTGATTTCGCCATACTGGGGTGCCACGCCGAAGCCGGTGGCGGTGCCTTTGGCCGTTCCTTCGATGCGGTCAATCATCCACTTCAGCACGCGCATGTTGTCGCCATAACCGGGCCAGACAAACTTGCCATCGTCACCCTTGCGGAACCAGTTGACGCAGTAGATCTTGGGCAGCGTGTGGCCGGATTCCTCGAGTTTGTGCTCCATGTCCAGCCAGTGCTGGAAGTAGTCGCTCATGTTGTAGCCGCAGAACGGCAGCATGGCGAACGGGTCACGGCGCACCACGCCCATCTGGCCGACGGCGGCGGCGGTGGTCTCGGAGCCCATGGTGGCGGCCATGTAGACGCCTTCCATCCAGCTACGGGCTTCGGTCACCAGCGGCACGGTGGTGGAGCGGCGGCCACCGAAGATGAAGGCGTCAATCGCCACACCATTGGGGTTGTCCCACTCGGGGTCCAGTGCGGGGTTGTTGGTGGCTGCCACGGTGAAGCGCGAATTGGGGTGGGCCGCTTTGGCGCCGGTTTCCTTGGCAATGGCCGGCGTCCAGTCCTTGCCTTGCCAGTCAATCAGGTGGTCTGGCAGGCCGCCGCCGTCTTTCTCCATGCCTTCCCACCAGACGTCGCCGTCATCGGTCAGGGCCACGTTGGTGAAAATCACGTTCTTGTCCAGGCTGCGCATGCAGTTCGGGTTGGTGTGCATGTTGGTGCCGGGGGCCACGCCGAAGTAACCGGCTTCGGGGTTGATGGCGTACATCTTGCCGTCGGCATGGGGCTTGACCCAGGCGATGTCGTCGCCGATGGTGGTGACAGTCCAGCCCGCAAAACCGGCTTCCGGCGGCACCAGCATGGAGAAGTTGGTCTTGCCACAGGCGCTGGGGAAAGCAGCGGCTACGTGGTACTTTTTGCCGGCGGGGTTGGTCACGCCCAGAATCAGCATGTGCTCGGCCAGCCAGCCCTGGTCGCGGCCCATGTTGGAGGCAATGCGCAGCGCAAAGCACTTCTTGCCCAGCAGCGCGTTGCCGCCGTAGCCAGAGCCGTAGGACCAGATTTCGCGCGTCTCGGGGTAGTGCACGATGTACTTGGTCTTGTTGCAGGGCCACTTCACGTCGGCTTGGCCGGCTTCCAGCGGCGCGCCCACGGTGTGCACGCAGGGCACGAATGCGCCGTTGACGCCCAGCACGTCGTACACCGCCTTGCCCATGCGGGTCATGATGCGCTGGTTGACGGCCACGTAGGGGCTGTCGGAGAGCTCGATGCCGATGTGCGCAATGTGCGAGCCCAGCGGGCCCATGGAGAAGGGCACCACGTACATGGTGCGGCCCTTCATGCAGCCGTCGAACAGGGCCTTTTCGCCTGCCTTGCCGGTTTGCAACAAAGCGCGCATGTCGGCGGGCGCCATCCAGTTATTGGTGGGACCGGCGTTGTCCCTGTTTTCGGAGCAGATGTAGGTACGGTCTTCCACGCGCGCCACGTCGCTGGGGTCGGAGCAGGCCAGGAAGCTGTTGGGGCGCTTGGCGGGGTTCAGTTTTGTGAAGGTACCCGCATCGACCAGTTGCTGGCATAGGCGCTGGTACTCTTCGTCCGAGCCATCACACCAGTAGATGGCGTCGGGTTTGGTCAGGGCGACCATGTCGGCCACCCAGGCGATCAGCCTGGCGTTCTTGACGTAGCTCGGGGCATTGAGGTGGATGCCCTGGATCACGGGTGAGTTCATTGAAAAGCTCCTATTAATCGGTTGAGGACAGCGCTAAAGATCTGTCCCGCAAAGTCTCAGAATCGTCTTTTCAAAACCAGCGGCATGGTCGGTGTCGCGCCATTGGGAGAGCTTTGAGAAAACGGTTCCGTGCAAACCGGGCTAGGCCCGAGCCTGCGATGCACTGTGAAGTGGCTTTTGGAGCTGCAAGGGTGGGCAGCCGCAGGGCGGTGATGGGTGTTTCACGTTCGTTTTGCCGCTGTGAGTGACGATTTTATGAACTTGGATGTCGGTTACCTGACGATTACATCGGAAAGTTATGCAAAACCCGCATCGCGTTATGCGTGACCGACGCTCGACGAGGATCAACCGATGGAAGTGATGGGATCGGACCGGCCGTGACCCAGCGGGCCGGGCTGACGACCCTGCCGACGAGTGGATGGAGTGGGTGGGTGCCGCGGCCGCGGTGCGGCGCGCCGGGAAACGGCCCTCAGGCCATGAACACGGCGATGAAGGCCAACAGGAACATCAGCACGCCGCCCATGACGGGCAACACGATCGGCATCATCGGTACGATCTTTTCAACAGCGTCGGCTTCGGTAGCTGCGGCAGAGGTGACGGGCGATGACATGGCGTGCTTTCAGTTGGTCGGCAAGGGGAAAACGCAGTTTACCCGCTGTCGGCAAAGTGTGCTCACGGGCGGCATGGGCCCAAATGCGCTGGGCGTTTCAGACCAATTGTGCGTCGAATCCTGCTGCGCGCAGTTCGGTCAGCACATCGGCCACGTGTGGGTGACCCCGGGTCTGAATCACCAGTTCGACTTCGACGTTCTGTGCCGACAAGGTGGTGAACGCGCGCTGGTGGTGCACTTCATCGATGTTAGCGCCCGCTTCTGCGACGGTCGCCGTGATTCGAGCCAACGAGCCGGGCACGTCGCGCGCGCTCACGCGAATGCGTGCCAAACGACCCGCACGCACCATGCCCCGCTCGATGATGGCGGCCAGCAGCAGCGGGTCGATGTTGCCGCCGCACAGGACCAGCCCGACTCGCTTGCCGCGAAAGCGCTCAGGATATTTAAGCAGCGCTGCCAGACCCGCAGCACCGGCGCCTTCGACCAGCGTCTTTTCGATTTCAAGCAGCATCACGATGGCCTGCTCGATATCCCCTTCTTCCACCAGGACCAGATCGTCCACCAGCCGGGCGATGATGGCCTGGGGAAGTTGTCCGGGTGTGCCCACGGCAATGCCTTCGGCGATGCTGCTGCTGCCCTGTGGATGCTGGGTACCCTTGATGGCGTTGACCATGGCAGGAAAACGCGCCGTCTGCACGCCGACGATCTCGATGCCTGGCTTGATGGCCTTGGCCGCCGTCGCCATGCCGGCGATCAGGCCGCCACCGCCCACCGCCACGATCAGCGTGTCCAGTTCCGGCACATCGTGCAGCATTTCCAGCGCCACCGTGCCCTGACCCGCCGCGACCTCGGCGTCGTCATAGGGGTGGACAAAAGTCAGGCCCTGTCCAGCCGCCATGGCCACGGCATGCGCACGCGCTTCGTCCAGGGTGTCGCCAAACAGCACTACTTCGGCGCCAAACCCGCGCGTGCGTTCGACCTTGACGCCCGGTGTGAAGCGCGGCATCACGATCACCGCGCGCAGGCCCAGGCGCTGCGCATGGTAGGCCACGCCCTGCGCGTGGTTGCCCGCGCTCATGGCGATGACGCCGCGGCGGCGTTCATCCGCGCCCAGTTGGCTGAGCTTGTTGCAGGCGCCGCGTTCCTTGAACGACGCGGTGAACTGCTGGTTCTCAAACTTGAGGAAGACCTGCGCCCCGGTGATGTCGGACAGTGTCTTGGACGCCGCGCACGGGGTGTGCACCAGATGGCCGCGCAAGCGCTCGGCGGCTTGGGTGATATGGGTGAATTCAAGCATGGCCGAATTGTCGGTCGAAATGCAAGCCCAGCCACCCAGTGCTTGGGCCAAACTTTCTACAATCGCAGCTTATGAGCCAACCGAACTACACCCGTGCCCAGGCGCTGCCCGAGATTCTGAACCAACGCATCGTCATCCTGGACGGCGCCATGGGAACCATGATTCAGCGCTTCAAGCTGGGCGAGGACCAATACCGCGGCGCGGGCGCGCCGCAGCCAGGTGGCCAGCACGCGCGCTTCAAAGATCACAACAAGGATGTCAAGGGCAACAACGAGCTGTTGTCACTGACCCGAGCGGACGTCATCACCGACATCCACGAGCGCTACCTCGCGGCTGGCGCTGACCTGATCGAGACCAATACCTTTGGCGCCACGTCGGTGGCCCAGGCGGACTACGACATGGCGCATCTGGCGCGCGAGATGAACCTGGCATCGGCCAAGCTGGCGCGCGCGGCGTGCGACAAGTTTTCGACCCCGGACAAACCACGTTATGTCGCGGGCGCACTTGGCCCTACGCCCAAGACCGCCAGTATCAGCCCGGATGTCAACGACCCTGGTGCGCGCAATGTCACGTTCGAAGAACTTCGGGCCGCTTACTATGAGCAGGTGCAGGCGCTGGTGGAAGGTGGCAGCGACGTGTTGTTGGTCGAGACCATTTTCGACACCCTCAACGCCAAGGCCGCACTGTTTGCGATTGACGAGTTCTTTGAGGCCTCGGGCGAATGCCTGCCTTTGATCATCAGCGGCACCGTGACCGACGCCTCCGGGCGCATCCTCAGCGGTCAGACCGTCACCGCGTTCTGGTACAGCGTGCGCCATGCGCAGCCGCTGGCAATTGGCCTGAACTGTGCGCTGGGCGCGGCGTTGATGCGCCCCTACATCCAGGAACTCAACCGCGTCGCGCCCGACACCTTCATCAGTTGTTACCCCAACGCGGGCTTGCCCAATCCGATGAGCGATACCGGCTTTGACGAAACACCGGAAGTGACCTCGCGCCTGGTGCGCGAGTTTGCGCAGGAAGGCATGGTCAACATTGTGGGCGGTTGTTGTGGCACCACGCCTGACCATATTGAGGCGATTGCGGAGGCAGTGTCGCCACTGCCCACCCGCAATTTGCGGCGCCAGTTCTTCTACAAAGAGGCGGCTTGAGGCTGCTGGGGCTCGGTCCCACCAACGATGGCCTCCTGGGTCGGTAAAATACGCCCATTCCAAGGAGCGTTGCAGCGGAGGTGAGTGACCTTCGTCAGGCTTGGATGTCCCAACGGCGCTCACCTACCCCACCCAGGTGAGAAGCATGTCCCAACCCGTCGTCGCCCCCATGTTGTTGTCCGGCCTGGAGCCGGTCGCCATTGGTGCCATCTACTCAGTTGAGGACAGCGCTGAAGGTCTGTCCCCAAGAGCTTCGTTTGTCAACGTTGGCGAACGCACCAATGTGACCGGCTCCAAAGCTTTCGCCCGCATGATCCTCAACGGCGAGTACGAGCAGGCCCTGGCCGTCGCACGCCAGCAGGTCGAAAACGGCGCCCAGATCATCGACATCAACATGGACGAGGCCATGCTGGACAGCCAGGCCGCCATGGTGCGTTTCCTGAACCTGATCGCCAGCGAGCCCGACATTTCGCGCGTGCCGATCATGGTGGACTCCAGCAAATGGAGCGTGATCGAGGCCGGCCTGCGCTGCGTCCAGGGCAAGGGCATCGTCAACTCCATCAGCATGAAAGAAGGCGTGGAACAGTTCAAGCACCAGGCCAAGCTGGTGCGCCGCTATGGCGCCGCTGCCGTGGTGATGGCGTTTGACGAACAAGGCCAGGCGGACACCTACCAACGCAAGATCGAGATCTGTGAGCGCGCCTACCGCGTGCTGGTTGATGAGGTCGGTTTCCCGGCGGAGGACATCATCTTTGATCCCAATATCTTCGCCATTGCCACCGGCATTGAGGAGCACAACAACTATGCGGTCGACTTCATCAACGCCACCCGCTGGATCAAGGCTAACCTGCCTGGCGCCAAGGTGTCGGGCGGCGTCAGCAACGTGAGTTTCTCGTTTCGCGGCAACGACCCGGTGCGTGAGGCCATTCACACCGTGTTTTTGTACCATGCGATTCAAGCCGGCATGGACATGGGCATCGTCAACGCGGGCATGGTGGGGGTGTACGACGAACTGGAGCCGGTCTTGCGTGAGCGGGTCGAAGACGTGGTGTTGAACCGCCGGCCACGGCTTGCCGAAGGTGAGCCTTCGCTCACGGCCGGTGAGCGCCTGGTCGAGATCGCCGAGTCCGCCAAGGGCGCGGCCAAGGACGACAGCAAAAAGCTGGAGTGGCGCGGCACGTCTGAACACCCGGCTTCAGTAGAGCAGCGCCTGAGCCACGCCATGGTGCATGGGGTGACCGACTTCATCACCCAGGACACCGAGGAAGCCTATCAAGCGATCCTGGCCAAAGGTGGCAGACCGCTGCACGTGATCGAAGGCCCGCTGATGGCCGGCATGAACATCGTGGGCGACCTGTTCGGCCAGGGCAAGATGTTCCTGCCCCAGGTGGTCAAGAGCGCACGCGTGATGAAACAAGCCGTGGCGCACCTGATCCCCTACATCGAGGAAGAGAAAAAGCGCGACGAAGCTGCCGGCCGTGATGTGCGCACCAAGGGCAAGATTGTGATTGCCACCGTCAAGGGCGACGTACACGACATCGGCAAAAACATCGTCACCGTGGTGCTCCAGTGCAACAACTTCGACGTGGTCAACATGGGCGTGATGGTGCCCTGCCACGAGATTCTGGCGCGGGCCAAAGTGGAGGGCGCCGACATCATTGGTCTGTCGGGCCTGATCACCCCCAGCCTGGAAGAAATGCAGTACGTGGCGGGCGAGATGCAGAAGGACGACTACTTTCGCGTCAAGAAGATCCCGCTGCTGATCGGCGGCGCCACCACCTCACGCGTGCACACTGCCGTCAAGATCGCACCGCACTACGACGGGCCGGTGGCCTATGTGCCGGACGCCTCGCGCAGCGTCAGCGTGGCACAAAGCCTGCTGGGTGACGAGGCGGCCAAATACCACACGGAGCTGGGCGCGGACTATGAACGGGTGCGCGAGTTGCACGCCAACAAGCGGCAAACACCGCTGTGGCCCCTGGCCAAAGCCCGGGCCAACAAAACACCGGTGGATTGGGCCGCCTACCAGCCGACCAGGCCGAAGTTCTTGGGCCGGCGCGTGTTCAAGAACTTCGACCTGAGCGAGTTGGCCCGGTTCATCGACTGGGGCCCGTTCTTCCAGACCTGGGACCTGGCTGGACCGTATCCCGCCATCCTGCGTGACGAGGTGGTGGGCGCCGAGGCCACACGCGTCTTTGCTGACGGTCAGGCGCTGCTCAAGCAAGCGATCGACGGGCGCTGGCTGACCGCCAACGCGGTGCTGGGCTTGTACCCGGCCAATAGCTTCAACGATGACGACATCGAGTTGTACACCGACGACACACGCACCGAGGTGGCGCTGACCTGGTACGGCTTGAGGCAGCAAGCCGAGAAGCAGGTGATCGACGGGGTGATGCGCCCCAGCCGCTGCCTGGCCGACTTCGTGGCGCCCAAGCTGGGTGCCCAGGGCGCGCCGACCGGTTTCACCGACTACGTGGGTCTGTTCGCGGTGACGGCCGGCATTGGCGTGGACAAACGGGAACAGGTCTTCATGGACCAACACGACGACTACTCCGCCATCATGCTCAAGTCCCTGGCGGACCGACTGGCCGAGGCCTTCGCCGAGTGTTTGCACCAGCGGGTGCGAACCGACTTGTGGGGCTATGCCGGCAACGAAGCTTTGGGTTCGGACGACCTCATTGCCGAAAAGTACCGTGGCATTCGCCCCGCGCCGGGCTACCCCGCGTGCCCCGACCACAGCGTCAAGCAGGCCATGTTCGAGTTGCTCCAGTGTCAGGACATCGGCATGAGTGTCACCGAGAGTCTGGCGATGTCGCCTGCGGCCAGTGTCAGCGGCTTTTACCTGGCGCATCCAGACAGCACCTACTTCGCCGTCGGCAAGATTGGTGAGGACCAGCTCAAGGACCTGGCGGCGCGCCAAGGCTTGAGCGAGCAGGCGGTGCAAAGGTTGCTTGCTCCGAATCTGTGAGCGAGTCGGGTGATTCGACGGGTTTTGGCGCCGATATGCGACAAGGGTGGTGTTTTCGATTGGGGTTTGCCCGATCCGCCGTCCTTTTTGTGGCTTTGACCGGAGCGTGTGACCCTACACTAGCCCCATGTCGTCGTTGTACCTAGAGCATTTTGGGTTAAGCAAACCACCCTTCCAGATCACGCCCGATCCGGATTTCTTCTTTTCGGGCGGGCGCCGGGGTGACATTCTTTCGGCCTTGTTACACGTGGCCGCGCATGACGAAGGCATCATCACGCTGGTGGCCGAAGTCGGTAGCGGCAAGACCTTGCTGGCGCGGCTGATGATCAGCCGTCTGGGCAACCAGGTGTGCGCTGTTTACCTGGCCAATCCCTGCTTCAGCCGCGACGAGATCATCGCGGCAATTGGCCGCGATCTGGGTTTGACTGACATGGGCGGTTCGATCGAGGGCAAGCTGGCGGTCTTGCGCGACGAGTTGCTGCGCCGCCACGCGGCCGGGCAACGTGTCTTGCTGGTGATCGACGAAGCACATGCCATGCCGGCCGAGTCGCTGGAGGAGGTGCGCCTGCTTTCCAACTTGGAGACCGGCCAGCACAAGCTGGTCAACATCATGCTGTTCGGGCAGCCCGAGCTCGATGGACTGCTGGCTGAGCCGCGTCTGCGCCAGGTGCGCGACCGCGTCATTCACCGTTTTGTGCTGCAGCCGCTGCAGGCCGATGAGGCCAGTGCCTACATCGACCACCGCCTGCGCGCTGCCGGCTGGCATGGTGCCCGCTTGTTTTCCGCAGCCGCTCTGGCGCGTCTGGTCAAAGCGTCCGAGGGGCGCGCCCGGCGCATCAACCTGCTGGCAGACAAGGCTTTGCTGGCCGCGTATGCCCAAGGGTCACGCAGCGTCGAGGGCGCCCACGTCAACAGCGCGGTGCAAGAATTGCCAATTGACCACGCCGTGCCATCGACAACACGAAACCACCGTTGGCAGTTGGCCGCTACCAGCTTGGCCCTGGCGCTGGTGATGACGGCGGTGGCCGTTGCGGCACTGGGTTGGTACCGGGGGTCTGCGACGACCGGGGTTGAGCCCGCGCCATTTGCCAAGGCACCAGCACCAGCACCAGCACCAGTGGTGGCCGCCCCGGCAGCTACTACCACGCCTTCAACCCCTGCAACAGCGCCGACGGCACTGCCTGCTGCGGTGGCAGTCCCTGCCCCCGCACCGAGTGTTCTCTTGGCGCCGTCGCCGAGCCAGCCGACTCCGAAGGCCTCGCCAGGTGCGCCAGCACTCGGCACAGACCTGCCGTCCGTCCTGGCGCGTACCCAAACCTGGTTGCAGCGGCCAGCCCTGGATGGCTACACTATCCACTTGGCGGCCTTGCCCAGTACCGTTGGCGTGGATGCCTTCTTGGCGCAGGCCGCGGCGCAGTTGGATGCCTCGCAGGTGTACGCGCGGCACAGTGTCTACAAGGGGAAAGCCTACGTGTCGGTGTTCCTGGGCAACTTTGATTCTTACCGCTCGGCGGCGCTGGTCATCGAGGGCTTGCCAGCCGGTCTCAAGAGCAACCGACCCTTGGTGAGAACATGGGACAAGATCAAACAGGACTCGCAACCATGATGGATTCTCCTCTGCTCGCCCGGTCAATCCGCCACGGTTTTGCGTGCCACCGGCATTTTGGCATTGTGGCCCTGTCGCTGACTTTGCTGGCCTGTGCCAGCCCCCCGGCGCCGCCACTTTCCACCCAGCACCTCAACCCGGCGCCGCGTGTGGCGGGCAAAGTGCCCGATTTTGCAATGGCACCACCCCTGCCCACGCCACCGCGGCCCAGCGTGCGCCAGGAGCTCTACAGCGTGGTGATGAGCAACGTCAACGTGCAAGACTTGCTGTTCGCCTTGGCGCGGGATGCCAAGCTGAATGTCGACATTCACCCCAGCATCACCGGCACGGTCACCATGAACGTGCACGACCAGACGCTTACCGAGATCCTGGACCGGGTCGCGCGCCAGGTGGACTTGCGCTACGAGATGGACGGCAAGAACCTGTCCATCGGGCCGGATTCCCCTTACCTGAAGCATTACCGGGTGGACTACCCCAACATCCAGCGCGATTCCAAAACCGCCATCAGCACCTCCACCAATGTGGCCAGTACCGGTGGTGGGCCGGGCGGTGGAGGTGGCGGCGGCAGCAGTGGTAGCAATGCCTCGACCTCGCTGATCGAGAACACTTCCAACAACCGGTTCTGGACCACGCTGATCACCAACCTCACCGACTTGCTGCGCGAGACCGACAAGGTCTTGCCAGAAGGCAACAGCGAGACCGTCACGCAACAGGCGACGGCCCAAAGTACTACCGGGACGGGCTCCAGCTCAAAAACCACCACCACGCGCGTTGGTGCGCCCCGCTCCAGCGAGATTGCCGCTACGGCGGCCCTTGCCGCCAGCCCCAATCCCGCAGCCATGAACACCGCCGGTACGACCGTCGTGCGGCGCAGCACCTTCCGTGAGGCGGCCTCGGTGATTGCCCACCCTGAGACCGGCAACATCAGTGTGCGCGCCACGCAAAATCAGCATGCCAAGGTGCGCGAGTTTCTGGACCGGGTGCTGAGCTCGGCCCGCCGCCAGGTCTTGATAGAAGCGACCATTGTTGAAGTGGACCTGTCCAACCGCTACCAGCAAGGCATCGATTGGTCGATCCTGCAGACCGGTGGCGCCAATGCCGGCTCTGGTATCACTTTCAAGCCAGCCGGCGACAGCAGCGGTTTGCAGACGGGTGGTCTGGTCAGCTCAATCGCCACACTGGGTTTCAAGCAGTTTCGGCTCTGGAATGGTGATACCGACTTGTCTGCGATGCTGAGTTTGCTGGAGTCATTTGGCACCCTGCGTGTCCTGTCCAGCCCCAAGGTGTCGGTGCTCAACAACCAGAGCAGTGTGCTGAAGGTGGTGGACAACAAGGTTTATTTCACCATCTCGGTCACCGCCGGTACGCCGGCCACGACCACAGCCGCAGCCACCCCCGCCACCTACACCACCAACATCAACACCGTGCCCATCGGCTTCCTGATGACGGTAGTGCCTCAGGTGAGCCAAGGCAACGAAGTCACGCTAAACCTGCGCCCCACTATCAGCCGCATCACCGGTTACGCCACCGACCCCAATCCTGTACTGGCTCAAAACAACTTGATCAACCGCATTCCGGAAGTGCAGACACGCGAGATGGAATCGGTGCTGCGCGTGCAGTCGGGCGACATCGCCATTCTGGGCGGCCTGATGCAGGACACCCGCGACAACAATTCGGACGAGGTTCCGGGCCTGAATCGGCTGTCGATGTTGGGCGACTTGTTCAAGTACCGCAACGAGACCAGCCGCAAGTCCGAGTTGGTGATCTTTCTGCGTCCCACCGTGCTGGTCGACGCCAGCGTGGAGGCGGATTTGCGCGATTTCCGGGCTACGCTGCCCCGCTCTATCGAGGCTATGCGTGGCGCAGCTGAGCCGGGTCAAGCCACTACGCCCGCCGCGCGGAACTGAACATGAGCCTGCTGCTTGATGCCCTGAACCGCGCCAGCAAGGACAAGGCGGCAGCGGCCGCTGCGCAGGCCGTGGCGTCACCCCAAACCGATGAACCCACGGTGGGTGCATCCGCTTCAGCGGCAGCGTCGTCTCAAGCTCACTCGAAGACTCCGAACGATGCCGTTGCCGACTTGCCGGTTCTGGAGTTGTCGCTGGCTTCGGCCGTGCGTACACCAGGGCCGGCGGACTCGTGGCAATCCGAGCAGATGGTCCCCGCACCGGACCAGCCGTTGACAGCATCCTTCGTGCTCACTGAACCAATTCAGCCAGCCAAGCCGACTGATTCGTCACCCGAGCCGGTGGCGCTTGCGCCTCAAACTCCGCCCCCGCCCCAGCCGGAGACGGCGCCCGCCAACAAGCCTCAGGCAAGCGGTACGCCGCGCGTGGCGCAAGAGATCGTGCGTGCCAAAGCCCCTGCGGCGCGTGCCAAGCCGCCCTTGCGGCTGGTGGTTTTGGGCAGCCTCGCGGTTTTGCTGGCGGCGGGTTTGGGCAGTGTTCTGATGGGCTGGTGGGGCGACCCCGTCAACTGGATTCAGTCCGCTGGCTTGGCGAACCCGTCGACGGCGCGCCCCGCCGCGCCCATGGTGGCCAGTCGGGTGGAGCCGGTGAGTGTGCCACCCGTGGTATCGGATGTGCCGGTGGTGTCCGACGCGCCGAACCGGCCGGTGGTCCCCAAGGGCGCCACGCCGGCGTCGGCTACCCGTGCAACCCGCGAGCCCCCGGATTCGGTCGTATCACCAGCCCCGAGTCGAGCCGTGGCCAAGCCATCAACACCACCGAAAGCGGCCACGGCACTGGTCCAGAGTCGCACGGTCGGTCCGTCCGCGCTGGAGCTCGGTTACGCGGCATTGGTAGAGGGTCGGCTGCCTGCGGCGGCGCAGGCCTACGGGCAAGCCTTGCTTGCCAATCCTGAGGAACGCGATGCCCTGCTCGGCCTGGCCTACATCGCGCACCAACAAGGCCGCATTGAAGAGGCGCGGGGCTACTATCAGCGTGTGTTGCGGCAAGACCCAGGCAATGCGATTGCCAGGTCAGGCCTATTGACCACAAACGCGGTGGATGACCCGCAGCTTGTCGCCAGCCGTTCGCGCGAGGTGGCAGAGCAAAACCCGGATTCCGCAGCCGCGCACTCGGCGTTGGGACATGCCATGGTGCGCGAGGGCCGCCTGGCCGAGGCGCAACAGGCGTTTTTCCGCGCCCATTCACTAGAGCCCGGCGTGGCCCTGCACGCCTTCAACCTGGCTGTTGCGCTGGATCGGCTGCGCAACTTCGGGCCCGCGCGCCAGTACTACGAGCGGGCCCTGGCCCTGTCGGCACAGTCCGGCGGCGAGCGCCCCAGTGGCGTGCCGCAGGCGGCGGTGCAGACACGGCTGGACCAGTTGCGCGCGGCGATGGCGGTCAACCCAATGGGGTCTGCGCGTGAGTGAAGCACCCATTGCTGTCGCCAAGCCACCGGTACGCCTGGGCGATAAGCTGGTCGATCTGGGGCTGATTACACAGGATCAGCTCCGTATTGCGCTGCAGGAGCAAAAGAGCACGGGCAAGCAGCTTGGCGAGGCCTTGTTGGTGTTGGGGTTTGTCACTGAAGACGCGATGCGCGCGGCGTTGGCCGACAAGTTGGGTGAGCAGGCCATCAGCCTCAAGGGCATCGTGGCGGATCCCAAGGCATTGGCCCTGATCCCCAAGGCCATGGCCAAGCGCCATTCCTTGTTTCCGGTCAGCCTGGATCTGCGCGATAACGAACTGATCATCGCCAGTGCCACGCCCAATGACATCGTCGCCGCCGATCAGGTCAACGCCCTGCTTGCTGGGGGCCCGCGACCGCGCTGGCGCCTGGCCAGCAGTGCCGAGGTGCTGAGCGCCATCGAGCAGTTCTATGGGCACGAGCTCTCCATCGATGGCATCCTGCAGGAGCTGGAAACGGGCACCATCGACATGGCCAGCCTGATCCAAGAGGCCGAAGGCTATAGCCATCCGGTAGTGCGGCTGATTGACTCGCTGCTGGCCGACGCCACGCTGCGTGGCGCATCCGACATTCACTTTGAGCCAGAGACACAGTTCCTGCGCATTCGCTACCGCATTGACGGCGTATTGCGGCAGGTGCGCTCGCTGCACATGCGTTACTGGTCAGCCATGGTGGTGCGCCTGAAGGTGATGGCGCGCATGAACATTGCCGAGACCCGCGCGCCGCAGGATGGCCGCATTTCGCTTTCCATCTCCGGGCGGCCGGTGGACTTTCGCTCCGCCGTGCAGCCCACCATTCATGGCGAGAACTTCGTGCTGCGCATCCTGGACCGCAAGCGCGGCATTGTGCCGATCACCGGTCTGGGCCTGTCCGAGACGCAATTGACCCTGCTGCAACTGATGTTGTCGCGCCCCGAAGGCATCTTGCTGGTGACCGGCCCCACCGGCTCCGGCAAGACCACCACGCTGTACTCCATCCTGGGCCACCTCAACAGCGAGGGCGTCAACATCATGACGCTGGAAGATCCGGTGGAGTACCCCATGCCCGTGATCCGGCAGACCTCGCTGTCGGACTCGGTCAAGATGGATTTTGCCGAAGGCATTCGCTCCATGATGCGCCAGGACCCCGACATCATTCTGGTGGGCGAGGTGCGCGACAAAGACACCGCCGAGATGGCCTTTCGCGCCGCCATGACCGGGCACCAAGTCTTCTCGACGCTGCACACCAACTCGGCCATTCGGTCCATCCCCCGCTTGGTCGATCTGGGCATCCTGCCCGACGTGCTGGCTGGCAATGTCATCGGCATCGTGGCACAGCGCCTGGTACGTACGCTGTGCAAGGCCTGCAAGGTGCCAGCCACCCCCAGTCCGGTAGAGGCGCAGTTGCTGGGCCTGACCTCCGGAGATGCCTGCACGGTCTATCGGCCGGTGGGTTGTCCGGTGTGCGAGAAGCAGGGCTACAAAGGCCGCATGTCCATTTTGGAATTGCTCAAGTTCGACGGCGAACTGGACGAATTGGTGACCCAGCGCGCCAGCCTCAAGACCATGAGTGACCACCTGCGCCAGCGTGGCTTCGTCACCATGGCGCAAGACGGCATGCGCCGCGTGCGCGAAGGGCTCACCACGGTGGAGGAGGTCGGACGCGTGGTCGACCTGACGGAGCTGATTGGCTGATGGCGCTCTTCCAGTTCCGCGCCACCAATGCCGATGGGCAGATCAACCGGGGCCAGATCGAGGCGCTGCATGAGCTTGATCTGGAGGCCCAGCTCAAGCGTGTCGGCCTGCTGCTGATATCGGCCAAGGCGCTGGCCTCGCGCAGACGCATGGTCAAGCGCATGCCCCGGCGCGAGGTGATCGACTTCTTCTTTCAACTCGAAATGCTGGTGCGCGCGGGCGTGCCGATACTCACCTCGCTGGGCGATTTGCGCGACGAGTCAGAATCGCCCAACGCCCGTGACCTGGCCAGCGGCTTGTACGAGAAGATCGAGGCTGGCTCCACCTTTGGTGAGGCCATCGCGGTCTACCCGGGCGTGTTCTCGGCGACCATCATCAGCCTGATCCGCGCCGGCGAGGTCACGGGCCAGTTGCCCGACGTGATGAAAGAGATTGTGCGCTCGCTCAAGTGGCAAGACGAGATGGCCTCGCAAACCAAGAAGCTGCTGATGTACCCCAGCTTCGTGATGGTGGTCATAGGCGGGGTGGTGTTCTTTCTGATGATCTACCTGGTGCCGCAGTTGGTGGGCTTCATCAAGAACATGGGGCAAGAAATCCCGATCCAGACCCGGCTGCTGATTGGCCTGTCGCAGTTCTTTGTCAACTACTGGTGGCTGCTGCTGACCGTGCCGCCGGTCGCCGTGGCGATCACATTGGCCTTGTCGGCGGCCTTTCCGGGGGTGCGTCTGCGCCTGCATGCACTGGAACTGGCCATTCCGTATGTGGGGCCGATTCTCAAGAAGATGATCCTGGCGCGTTTTGCCGACACCTTTGCCCTGATGTACCGCACCGGCATTCCCCTGATCGAAGGCCTGGTCTATTGCGAGGACATCTCCAGCAACCTGGTGATACGCCACGCCATCCGCCGCGCGCGCGAGCGGGTCATCAACGGCGCCGCGCTTTCGGAGAGCTTTGCCGCCGAGATGCTGTTTCCCTCCCTGGTGATTCGCATGCTCAAAGTGGGCGAGTCCACTGGCGCGCTGGACGCCGCGTTGAGCAACATCAGTTACTTTTATACACGTGACATCGAAGAGTCGGTGGGCAAGGTGCAAGCCATGATCGAGCCGGCTCTGACGGTGGTGATGGGTCTGATCCTGGGTTGGATCATGATGGCCGTCTTGATGCCGATCTACGACATGTTCGGCAAGATGAAGCTCTGACCCGCCATGAAGACCGTGCTTCATCTCACACCGAGCGGCTCGCAGTATTGGCGCAAGGGCCGCGACGGTTGGCAGCCCCACGATGGCCCGCCCGGCGGGCCAGTCTGGGTGGTGACGGACCTGGCCGAAGAGGGCTTTGCCGAGATTCAGATTCCCCGCATCTTTGGTCGCGACCGGCAAAACTACGTTGCACGCCAGTTGGCGAGCCGATTCCCGGACACACCTTACCGTACCACTCTGCCGGTCAAACCCGGCGGCGGCTTGATGGACCGCATCGCGCCACCGCGCCAGACTCTGCTGGGGCTGGATGCGGCGCCACGGGTCAACCTGGCGCTCGATGCCGTGTCGGGCCAGGTTGCCGGGGTCTGGTGCACTTCCATGCTGCTGGCCACCATTGCTTGCCGCAAGCCGATGCCGGCCGAGCTGTTCGTGGTGCTGCCGGGGCCCGATGCCTTGCGCATCGTGGTTATCAAGAACCGCTTGCCGGTGCTGACCCGCTTGATCGCCGGTGTGACCCAGCCCAGCGATCAGGTGGCGGAAATCATCCGCACCCTGCGCCACCTGGAAAACACGAGGGTGCTGGACCGCAGCGTGCACCGGCACGGCGTGCTGGTGCTGGGCGACACCGAAGGCATGGCGACGGCGCTGGCCGTGGAGCATCTGGATTTGCTGTCGCCGCCACCGCCGTGGGTCGACAAGCCGCCCAGCCATTGGCTCTTTGCCCTGTTTGACTTGGCACTGAAGTCCCCCGTTGGGCAACTGGCGCCCTTGTCTCGCCGTACCCAGTACGTGGCCGCGCAGTTGCGCCAGGCGGCCTACATCGGCGCGGCAATCAGCCTGGGTGGCGCCCTGTGGGCCGCTGGCGACAACCTGCGCTACATCGCGGCCGGGCAAGTCAGCCGCAGCCAGATACAGGCCGATGCCCAAACGCTCGCACTAAAGATGGGTGAGACCGATCAAAAGATGGTTGGGTTTGGCGTGGCGGCCGAGACCGTGCGAGCCGCCGTGGCGTTGGACCGCGACGAGGTCAGCACGGCCCCCTCGCTGTCGCAGCAGATGCAACAACTCGGCGGCGTGATTGGTCAGCACGAGGCGGTGCGTTTGGGACAGTTCGCATGGACCCTCTTGCCGCCCGGACGACCCGCCTGCAGCGGCGGCGTGGTAGGCGCCCCCGGAGCGGCGGCAGGTGCCGAGGCACCGGCGTCCCAACGCGTGGTCGAAATCAGCTTTGACCTCACGCTGCCCGAAGACCTGCGCGAGAAAGCGCGCGCGCAGATGGTCTCCAGCGTGTCCGCTTTGCTGGCCAAGCTCGATGGTGCCAGTGTGATCCGTGACCCTGCCAAAGGCCTGGATAAGGCGGCGCTGAGCGGCGGCGGCACGCGCGCCGGTACCGACAAAGCCTTGTTCTGGTGCCTGACCTTGCCAGGCGCGCCCAAACCGCCGAGCCCGACATGAGCGACCGGCAGACCGTCCTCCAGTTGGCCCAGCGCAGCCTGGTGGTGCTGGCATTGGCCGTGGCGTTGGGTCTGGCGCTGTTTTTGGGTTCGCGCTTCTTCAAGGACCGCATGCGCGACGAACTGGCCCAGGCGCAGCAGGCGCAAAGCGCCAACCAGGCCAGCCTGGCCCAGAAGCAGGCCGACCTGGCCAACCTGCAGGCAGAGATCAGTCGGTTTGCCGTGTTGCGCCAGCAGGGACTGGTCGGCAAAGCCGAGCGCGAAACTTGGGCCGAACAATTGGTTGCCAGCCGCCAACGCAGCGGCCTGCCGGACACCCTGACCTATACCCTGCATGCGCCCAAGCCCATCGCGGCGCAGGCCGGGTCAGCCACCGGCGCCGAGCCAGCACCGGTGGCTGACGCGCCCGGCGACGCGGCAACAAGTGGCCCGCAGTTTCACGACCTTGACATCGAGCTGAGCAACATTCACGAGGAAGAGCTGCTGGCTCTGCTGCAGGACTACCAGGCGCAGGCGAAAGGGCGTTTTCGGGTCAACGCCTGTGCCCTGTCAGCGCGGACCGAGACCGGCTTGTCGGCGCGCTGCACACTGCGTTTCTTCACGCTGCCGGATGTGAGCCCGAGCCCTGCTGCCGACGCGACCGCCAACCCCAAACCCAGCCCGCCGTAATTCAGCGGTAGCAAAGCCGCCGCAGTAGTAAACATTTCTTACTTGCCAAGCCCCCCACCGTCGCTAGACTTCCCCCATGCTTGCCGCCCGACAACCCCGCAGCAACCTACCGCCATTACCCTCGTCGCCCATGCGGCGGGTGATGGGTGGGCGGCTGGCCGCGCGCGCGCGCGCCCTGGGCTGCCTGCTTGGGTGGGGTGGAGTGCTCAGTGTCCTGTTGGCGGGCACGGCCCTGGCGGCGCAGGCTTCTGTGTCGACGGGTGACCGTCTGGGAACATTGTTCTATTCGGCTGCGGAACGCGCGGCCATCGTCCGTGCGCGCCAAGACGAGCCCGACGCCCCCGCCAGCTCCAGCCAGATCACGGTCAACGGCGTCGTCAAGCGCCACGGCGGCCCCAGCACCGCCTGGGTCAACGGCCGCGCAGTAGTTGAGGGGCAGCCAGTGCCACCTGCCACGCGCCTGGGCGTGACGGCGCGTGGCGTCACCCTTGATGGCACGGCCGTGCGGGTTGGCGAATCCTTGGACCTGAGCACCCGTGAACGCAGCGACATCGTGGCGCCGGGTGCAGTCACCACCAGGGGCAAGCAATGAATCGGCAGCGCGGTGCGGCGCTGATGGTCATTCTGTTGATCGCCGGGGTGGTGGCGGCTTTTTTTGCGGTGCGGGCGCTGAATGGGACGAATATCGAGCGGGACAAGGTCACGGCGGCGGCCCTGGCGCAGGCCAAGGACGCGTTGATTGGGTACGCGGCGACGTATCGAGAACTTCACGCTGATATTGGGAACAACCAGGAAAAACCTTTGGGCTATTTGCCGTGTCCCGACACCAACAATGACGGGATCGCAGAGCCGAATTGCGGCGCAATGAACGTTTCTGTGATTGGACGGTTGCCCTGGAGAACGCTCGGCTTGCCGCCGCTGCGAGACAGTGCCGGGGAGTGTTTGTGGTATGCCGTCTCTGGCCGGGCTAAGAACAACCCGAGCACGAACGTCGCCATGAACTGGGACACCTTGGGACAGTTGGCGGTTACTGAGGCCATTACCAATACCATCTTGGCGGCCCCGCTCACCAATCAGGCTGCCTGGGCGGTTGTGTTTGCACCACGTGCTGCGATCGGTGGGCAAACCCGTGGCGGCGGTGCGGGAACAGAGTGCCGGGGGCCCGCCGGGGTTGCTGCGGGGGCTCAATACCTGGATGGCGGCAACCCTTTTTATGCCGGTGTTGCACCAGCGGCCGGTGCAACCTCAACTGTGACATTCTCCGTTTCCGAGAGTGTTCGTCTCGGCACAAACAATGATCAGGGGATTTGGATCACATCGTCCGAGATATTTGACCGAGTCAAGAAGCGCAATCCGGCGAGTTCTGACGGTTTCACCACTGACATCAGTCGTTTCTTGACCGGTGTGAGGAACGAGCTGAACGGTTTGGCAATTGGAGCGCTCCCTACTGGTATGGCGACCGTGGACGCTGGCTCGGTGTGTCCGGTCGTCGACAACGTTGGCGATCAAAGGGACGCGTACTTGCGCTGCGCGTGGAGGAACAATTTGCAGTATGCCGCACCCTCACCAGCAACAGGGCTGACTGTGAACGGACTTCCCTGCAACGCAGTTCTGTTCTTTAGCGGTGAACGCGCTCCCGGCCAGGTTCGAGCCATTGCGGCAGATTTCGCCAATCCTGCCAATTATCTTGAGGACGGCAATTTGGCGTTGTTTCCGGGAGTCGGCGCCTACACAGGTGCGGATCAATTCAATCCTGCCGCACCACGCGCGGACGTCGTGCGTTGCATTACAGGGTTGACGGGGACCGCCACCCAGGTGTCCTTCGCGGCGAACCTTGGTAGCTTCGTTTCCGTCGGCGCTGCGGGCAGTGTCACCGTCAACGCCATCGACAAGACGGTTACGCTTGCGGACGCCGCCGGTGCTGCGGGTGGATGTTTCTGGTCGCCAACCCAATTTCCATTGGCGGGCAGAAACTTGCGCGCCTATTACGACTACAGGTTTACCGTTCCAGATTCATTCGCTCTGACTGGCCTCGGTTCGGATCGGGGCAATGGTTTCACCTTGCAAATGGTTACCGGTTCATTCGGCAGCGCTCCCAATACCTGTGGCACAGAAGTGGACATGGGCGTATTGGGGTCGGCAGACGTGTGGGGACACGATTCTTATATTTTCGAAACCGACGTGCGACGGGATGGCGCTCACAGCGATCCGACTGAGAATCACAGCGCGATCTTGTTGGATGGCTTTCTGGACCACGCGCCCGCCGCTCCCAGCGCCACCATTAGCGCCGCCTGCGATGGCTCAGCCACTGGCTGCCGTCACGCGCCCGCGAATAGATTTGAAGAATCGCCATTGCAAACCCACAATCAGCGGATCGAAATCCATACGGGTTGCAACGCGGCTTGCACCGTGTGCAACTCGGCAACCCATGCGGGGCCGACAACCTATGCACAGATCAACGCCTGGGTCGGCTGCCAAGACTGCAACGATATTTTGGGTGATCTGCTTGGTGCAGAGCTGATAGCAGCCACACCCAATCGAGACTTTTCGGCTGCGGGAAGTTGGGCGGGAACAAATTGGTCGGTGGCGGCGGGCGCCTATTCCCACGTGGCTGGGGCGAATGCCGCCGTGCTTGCAAACCCCGCGCTAACGGTACCGCCAGCAGCGGGAGTCACGTATCAGCTTGCGTTCACGGCTGCAACCGCGACTGCCGGGACACTTACGGTTTCATTCGGCGGGGTATCCGCGCCATTGATTGTTGTCGCAGCCGGCACCTCGAACAGCTATTCGATTCGACTTACTGCTACCTCAGCGGCCGCGTTGAGCGTGTTGCCCAATGGGGCGTGGGTCGGAACCATTGACAACTTCAGTGTCAGGCCGGTGGCGACTCCGAACATGAGTCGGTGCGTTGCCGTGACACCAGTCATGAACTCGGTGTTCTTTGGCTTCACCAGTGGCTTTCGTTCCGGGGCCAGTCAGCAAGGCGTTGTGCTGAAGAACCTTTTTCTGAGAAGCGAGTGATAGCTCGATGATCAATCATGAAAATTAATCGCTGCATGGGCTTCACCCTGATAGAGATGGCCATTGCCCTGCTCATCATGGGCTTGTTGCTGGGCGGCGGGTTGACAGTGTTGAGCGCGCAAATTGAGCAGCAACGTTTCAAGGACACGGAACGCTTACTTGTCGAAGCGCGCGAGGCGGTGATCGGTTTTGCCTTGGCCAACGGACGCATGCCCTGCCCAGCCTCTGCCACCTCGGCGGGGCGCGAGAGTTTTTGTACTAACGCAGCCGGAGCTTGTGGGGCGGCCATTGTTCCACCGCCCGCAGCCGTGCCCGCGCATGGCCGCTGCACCAACCCCAATGACGGCTTCTTGCCAGCGTCAACACTGGGTTTTAGCCCGGTCGATCCCGCTGGGTATGCCATGGATGCATGGGGGCTCCCCCAGAACCGCCTTCACTATGCAGTGACGGCCTCGAACGCTTCGGCCTTCACAACGCCCCAATGGCATGAGCACCATCACGATGGCAACGCTCGCGCCCGACCTCAGCGTGTGTGCCAGCGGGACGGGCATCAATCCGGTCAATTGCGGCGCCGCTGTCAGCCTGACCGCGACTGCCGTGGCAGTCATATATTCGTTGGGGGAAAATGCCGCAACCGGCGGCACGGGAACCGACGAAGCCGCCAACCCCAATCCCAACAGTGCCGACGCCAACCCGGTTTTTGTTAGCCATACCAGAACCGCTGCTGGCGCGACCAATGGCGAGTTCGACGACATCGTGATCTGGATTGCCCCCGGCATCCTCTTCAACCGCATGGTGCAAGCCGGGCGCCTGCCATGACCGACACCAACTACGACCAACTGCGCGTGCGCTACAGGGCACGCAGCATCCGTAAGCGGGTCACCATTGCCATTGGCCTGCTGATCTTGATGGCCGGGTATGCCTTGTTGGCGGTCAGCCCGGACACAGCGTCCGAGTGGGTGCTGATCCGGGTCTTCGGCGGGTTTGCCCTGCTGTTCATCGGGTTTTCGGTGGCCGTGCTGCCCCTCCTGTCCAGGCTGACCGGTGGCGACGACTGATCTGGGCGCAGCGGCGGCAGCGGTTGCGCGCGGGGTGCTGATTGTTGAAGACGACTTGGCCCTGTGTGGCTACTTGGCCTGCGCACTCACAGATGCTGGCTACGCCGTGCAAACCGCGCACGAGCGCGGATCGGCACTCAAGCTGCTGAGCGCGCGCCCCGCGCCCGCTTTGGTGTTGTTGGACTTGGGTCTGCCGCCTCAACCCAGCACCATGGCCGAGGGCCTGGCCGTGCTGGACCAAGGGCTGCGCCTGGCACCCGACGCCAAGGTGATCGTGCTCACCGGCCAGGACGAACGCGCCGCCGCGCTGGAGGCGGTGCGTCGGGGCGCGTTCGACTTCTTGGTCAAACCTGCCGCCTTGGCCGCCATCTTTGCTGCCCTTAAAAGGGCGGAGCTGTTCGCCCAACAAGACAGCCGTTTGGCCGAAACCGGCGAAGCACGCTTGCACTTAACCGCCAAGCTGGGGGAAGGCCCCAAAGAGGCTGCCGCCAACGCCGAAGAACTGTTGTTGCGCCGCGCCCTGGCCGCCACCAACTACAACGTGGCGGAGACCGCGCGCCAGTTGGGCTTGGCGCGCGAGCATGTTTACTACTACCTGAATAAGTATGGTCTCCGCCGTCCTGACTAGCCTGTCGCTGGTGTTTGTCGCGGCTGGTCTCACGCTGCTGTTCACCAGCGTATCCCTGGCGCGCCGTGCCCGGCGCTACCGGCGCGGCATGCAGACGCTGCTGCAGCTTGGTGGCCGTAGCCTGGAGCCCTTGGATATTCCCGCTAACGCCTGGCCAGTGCTGCTGGAGGCCGGCTGGCAACACCTGGTGCTGACGGGTAACTGGTTTGGCCACCCCGTTCACATTGGGTTGGGTGAAGCGCCAGCGCCAGCTTCCGCCACTGAGCCGCCCAACGCGCTCGCGGTCGAGATTGCCAGCGGCAGCGACGTTTTGCTTTCGTTGCGGCTGGTACACAGCGTCAACCGGGGTGAAGAGCGCATGTTCGCCGAGCAATTGGCGCGGGTCTTTGTGCTGTTGTTGGAGTCGGGCCTGCGCTCCCGCACCGAGGCGCTGTCTGCCGCCCTGGCCGAGCGCGCTCGCTTGTCGCTTTACCTGCAGCACGACATGCGCAACCTGGCGCAGTGGGTCGGCTGGGTTTGTTCTGACTTCGTTGCTTGCACCGAGTCGCCCGCCTTGCTGGCCGCGGCACGCCGACTGCAAGACAACGCGCCGCTGGCGCAAGAGCGCGCGCACCGCTTGATTGCCGCGTTGGGTAAACAGCCGGTCAGCGACAACCCGCGTCAAATCGATTTGCGCGTGGCCATCACCAAGGCGGCGCATTTGGCCGGTATCGATGTCACGATGTCGGGGCAGGCGCAGGCCTGGATCGCCCGTGGCTTGTTGGCGCGGGTGTTTGACAATCTGTTCTCTAATCTTGCCCCCAACTGGCGCGAGGCGATGGCCGACCGACCCGTGCTGCAACTGCGCACGGTCGAATCTGCGGACGGCACACCGGCCGTGACCGAGATTGACTTCTTTAGCCCCTGGCCCGAACCAGGTGTGCGCATCGCGGCCGACAAGCTGTTTGAGCCCTTTGCCAGCGGGCGCCCAGGTGGCTTGGGGCTGGGCCTCTACCAGGCTCGCAAGAGTTTGAACGAAGCCGGGGGTGAACTGCGTGCCGAGCCTAGCGAGGCGGGCCTGAGATTCCTGCTGCGCATGCCCGCTCGGGCACCGTAAAAAATCTTGACTTCCGGCGGCGGCCGGTCTTGCGTACATTGCAGACATGGGTGCTTGGTGGATGTTGTGTCAGTGTCAGGCCCATGCTTCAACACAAAGGACGTCAGTATGGAACATCGCAAACTCGCCCGTCAATCGGGCTTCACGCTGGTCGAGATCGCCATCGTCTTGGTGATCATCGGCTTGCTTCTGGGCGGCGTGCTCAAGGGGCAGGAGTTGATTGAGAACTCCCGAATAAAGGGCATTGTCAGCGACATGAAGCCAGTCCAGGGCGCGTACAACGGGTACCTGACCGTTATAAGTCGCTTCCAGGGGACGAGGCGGCGGCAACCATGACTGCGCGTGGCTGGGCGGGTACCGCTGGTGCGGGTGTCGCTGGCAACGGGGCCTTGGCGATCACCGTGGGGCAGACTTTCAACAACGGCGGTGATCAAGCCGCATTTTGGCGCGGGCTGCGAGGTTCTGGTTTGATCAGTGGCGATCCCAACGCGCCGGCCACCGTGGCGGGTTTGCCAAGCCACGGCGGTGGTGGCGTGCTTGGCGTGACCGCCGGTCCCGCTTACGGTTCGCCGGGTCCGTTGATTTGCGCCTCAGGCCTAACGACCAAGCAGGCTGCTGGCGTGGACGGCTTGATTGATGGCGCTGGTGCAGTGAACAATACTGGATCTTTGCGTGGCGCCCAGGGCGCTGCCAATCCGCTGCCACCGGTTGGCGGTGCCCCCGCTGCGGCGACCGCCTACAATGAAACCACGGCGAATCGTTGGACGGTCTGCATGAGACTATGAGCGCTCTGGGGCTTTGATCTTGCGCTTGACAGGTGCGGAAAAGCCCGCGGAGGCGGGATTTTGGGAAATGGGTCCAGAGCCAGATTTCGCGGACTGAGCAGATTCATGCCCCCGCGCCGAAGCCCAGTCGAATGGGCTTCGGCGTTGTCCGATTCGACTAAAGTTGTGCTGGTCTGCATGTCAGTGGGGTTTAGTCCGCCCAGTGGTCTGTACAAAGCAAGTTGGCCCAACCCTCAACTTCGATCGAGGTCACCATGAAAACGATCCGCGCCATCACCTTCCTGTTCATGGCGCTGTTCAGCGCCCTCGCCAACGCTGGTTCCGCCAGCGGCATCTGGACCAGCACGGGCGGTTCCTACCTGGTGCTGATGGAGCAGACTTCATCTGGCGCGGTGGTGGCGTTCTCGGTGTCGCCCACGCTGCAGACCGGGGCGGTGTTGTTGGGCTCGCGCAGCGCCGACGCCATTACCCTGAAGTCCCTGGATGCCCAGGCGACCTGGACCATCGCCTTGAGTGGCTCCAATTACACCGGCACCTACACCGCTGCGGGTTCGACTCAAGCCACCTCCGGGCATTTGCTGCTGGCCTATGGCGGCAGCGCCAACGACGCCATTTGGCAGAAGAGCGACGGCAGCGCGCGCTTTCTGTCCACCATCACACTGTTGTCGGACGGCGCCCAACTGATGGTGCTGTTTGACGTGCGCATTGGCGCCACCATTTCTGAAGTAACTTACGACGTGTCGGCCGGCGCCGTGCAGTCGCTCGGTGCTTCGAGCAGCTTCATCGGCAAGTCCTTGCTCAGCGGCAACACCGTCAACCTGTCCTTCAAGGGCGGCTCGCCAGCCACCGGCGCCTACAGCGTGGTCACGTCCACGCGCCCGTTCACGACGGTGGAACAGTTTGACGTGAGCGCGATCTTTGGCGTGGATTGATCACGAGCCCGACTGGCCGCCCGCCTCAATGCGTTGTAGCGCCTCACGCGCTGTCACGATCGGTATGCCCAGATAGCTGCCAAGCGGGAGCAAGTCGCGTTTGTCACCAGAGGCGATCAGGTCGGCCGCGCCGGTGACCGCCGCCGCAAGTACATGGTCGTCATCAGGGTCGGAAGCAATGACTCGCGGCACCGATGCTGGTGACACCACCACCGAGAGCGCGCGCAAGTCATCCACGATGGCTTGCGGGGTCAATCCCGCCTGAGATAGTCGGGCGGCAAATTTGTTACGCCCAATCACGTCCAGCAGCTCGGCCAACAGCACCTCGCTGGTACACAGCTCAAACACACCCGCCTTGGCTGCATTCGCGAGAGTGCGCGGTATTCCAGTGGAAATGACTCCCGAGACAAGTAAGTTTGTGTCCACGACGATTCGCATAGAGGTCGAGCTTAGGTTCTGGCGTGGTGCTGTGCATCACGCTCCAGGCGTGCGGCCTGCACCTCGTCTTCAATCTCATCTTCCGACAATGCGGGTAGGTTCAGTGCATCGAGCCGCGCCATGGCATCGGTCAGGCGCTGCGCGGCTGCGGCGCGTTGCACTCGCGATGCCAGGAACTCGACAAAGTCCACCACCTCAGCCACGCGTTCAGGCGGCAAAAGCTTGAGCCGCTGAAGCAATTGAGTTTCCAGAGCTGTCATTTGATTTCTCCTTGAGTGGGCCCGATGCCGCAAGGCGTAGCGGGTACGGTCGACTGCTCGAACTGATCACCAAATCAGGCGCTCACATCATAAACTTGTGTGACATTCGGTTACGTGTCTGCGAGTGCCCGTCAGTTTCTTCCGCCTCTCACGAGCTGCTTGACGACTGAAGCCAGACGGTCACTGACAAGTCGCCATCCCGAGCGGTCACCCGAGTTGGCGCTTTGCGTGGGACCTGCGTCAATCACTCCTTGAAATCCCCCCCAAACCCACTCACAAACGAGTCAGGTTTGAGGTGTTTGCGAATCGCCGCGTTGACTTGCTCCAGCGTCGCCGCAGCTATCGCGTCGTCCACCTTTTGCGAGATGGCGAAGGTGCGCTGCAGTTTCAGGTTGCTGGCAATGCCGCTGGCCAGGTTGCTGTCCTGGGCGCGTGACAGGCGCCGGAAATTCAGCAGGCTCTGCTTGGCGTCGGCCAGCTCCTTCTGCTCAAAGCCGCTTTCGAGCATGCGCTGCACTTCTTCCTTGAATGCGGTCTCCACCTTGGCGCGGTTCTGCGGCGCGAAGATTGCCGTGGCGCTCCAGCCGCTGTTGGGCTCGTAGTTGCTCCAGCTCACGCCGCTGCGCACGTCGTAGCTCAGGCCGCCCTTCTCCCGAATGCGCACCCACAGCCGCGAGCTGCCGCCTTGGCCCAGCATGAAGTTGGCCAGTGTCAGCAGCGGGTAGTCCGGATCGTTGTCGCTCACGGCCACCGGCTGCAACACCTGCATGAAGGCGTTTTGTTTGTCCGGGGTCTTGAACACAAAGCGATTGGGCTTGATGGTGATCAGCGGGTTGGGTACGCGGGTGTAGCTGGCGCCAGCGTTCCAGGTGCCCAGACCAGCGCTGAGCGCGGCCTTGGTTGCTGTGGCGTCCAGGTCGCCGACAAACGCAGCCTGAGCAAACTGCGCGCCGTAGAACTTGCGGTGGAATGCCTGCAGCTTCTCGACGGTCAAGCCCTTGGTGCGTTCTACCATTTCATCAAAGGTGGCGGCGTAACGCACGTCACCCTTGGGGTAGGGGTTGCCATAGCGCCCCAATTCGGTTTGCACCACCGCTTGCGGGTCTTTGCGCTGCTCGTCAATGGCGGCCAGCACCTGGCGTTTGTATTCCTCCAGCGCAGTGGCGGGAAAACTGGCGTTGCGCAGCACCTCGGACACCAGGGTGATGACGGCGGGCAAGTTGTCGCGCGTGGTCTTGATGCCAACACCCGCGCCCGTGGCGCCGCCGCCAAAGCTGACCTGGGCCTTGAGCTGGTCGAACTTGTCCTGAATCTGCTGACGGCTAAGGGATTGGGTGCCCTTGTTCAGCATGGCGGCGGTGGCTTCACCAATCGCGTCTTGATCGAACAGGCTTTTCTCGTCGCCAAAATGCAGGGAGATGCTGCCGCTGACCGCCTTGCCGCGCGCGCCCTTGGCCAGCAGGCCGGCTTTCATGCCATTGGCCAGCACGATGTTCTCGGTGCGTTGGTCGATGTTGCCTGGCGAGGCATCAAAGGCCTCGGTCTGAGCGGCCGCCGCGTCCCCCTTGTAGTCCTTCACCAGGTCCGCCACATTGACCGTAGCCGGTGCCGGTGGGCGGGTGGGCTTCTCGGTGGGAATGTAGGTGCCCAGCGTGCGGTTGTCACGCAGCAGGTAGCTGGTGGCAACCCGGTTGACGTCGGCCAGCGTCAGGTTGCGCACCTTGTCGCGACTCAGAAAGAACAGCCGCCAGTCGCCCTGCGCGATCGATTCCGACAGTGCCACGCCCACCTGCTCCGGGTTGGTAAAGCGCAGGTCCCAGTTGGTCAGGTACTTGAGCTTGGCGCGGTCCAGTTCTTGCTGCGTCACCGGCTCGGTGCCTAGGGACTCGATGGTGTCGAGCATGGCCTGGCGCGCCTTGTCCAGGTCTTGGCCCGGTGCCAGCGACAGGCCCAGCAACGTGAAGCCGGGGTCTTGCAGGCCCTGCGAGAAGCTGAAGGCGCCCGCTGCCAGTTGCTTCTCGACGATGCGCTGGTGCAGGCGGCCCGATGGGGTGTCGCCCAGGATCAGGTTCAGTGCCGAGATGGCGGCAAAGTCGGGGTGCGCGCCGGGTGGCACGTGGTACAGCGCGTACAGACTGGGCGAGCCACCGACGCGGCGCACGGTGATGCTCTTCTCGCCATCCTGGGCTGGGTCCAGCGTGTAGATCGGCGGCAGCTCGGTCTTGGGATTCTGCAGCGGGCCGAATGAGGTCGCGATCATCTGGCGCACCTTGGACGGGTCGAACTTGCCGGTGACGATCACCGTGGCATTGGCCGGGCGGTAATAGGTGCGGTAGAAGTTCTGCAGGCGCTCGATGTTGACGCCCTCCACGTCGGTGCGCGCGCCGATGGTGCTCTTGCCGTAGTTGTGCCACTGGTAGGCAGTGCTCATCACGCGCTCGAACAGGATGCGCCCGGCATTGTTCTCGCCCATCTCCATCTCGTTGCGCACCACCGTCATTTCGGTGTCCAGGTCCTTGCGGGCGATGAAGCTGTTGACCATGGCGTCAGCCTGCCAGCCCAGGTACCACTGCAGGTTCTCTTCGTTGGCCGAGAAGCTGGCGAAGTAGTTGGTGCGGTCCAGCCAGGTGGTGCCATTGGCGCGCAGGCCGCGCTTGGTGAACTCGGCCCACACCGTGCTGTGGCCGGGCGAGCCCTTGAACAACAGGTGTTCCAGCAGGTGCGCCATGCCGGTCTCGCCATAGTTTTCGTGCTTGCTGCCCACCCGGTAGGTCACGTTGACCGTAGTGGTGGGCTTGCTGTCGTCCTGGATCAGCAGCACCTGCAGGCCGTTGGCCAGTTTGTACTCGTCGACGCCTTCGACCGAGGTCACTTTGCTCATGCCTGCTGGCAGGGCTTGCGCCAACGCCAACTGGGGTGCCCCAGCGAGCAGGCTGATGGCCAGCGCCGCGGCGACTAACTTGAACGAAACACGCATAAGGTCTCCGAATTGGTTGGGGTCAGAGCACATTTGCTGCGCAAAGTGGTCTGACCCACAAGGGCTCAGTCTATGAGAATACGGGAAAGGCCCGATCTTAGACGCTGCGCGCCGCTGCGGGGGTCCGGCAGGGCGCTGTCAGGTACGTCAAGGCGACGGGACGCAAGGCGGCGGGGCGCTTGCGCCGGATGCGCAAGCGAAGTAACCTTCCCCTTGGCGCGGGTTTTGGCCAATCTGCGCTTTCCAACCCAAGCCTCACTAAGTCTGAACGGGACTTCTCATGACCTCATCCGCGATCAAGGGACTGCGCCACTATTCCCGCGTGCCCTTTCATGCCGACATCACGCTGCATCTGGGTGACGCGCAGCTCACCGTGCACCTGCTGGACATCGCCATCAAGGGCGCCCTGGTCGAAATTCCAGACGGGGCCAAGGTGATCGTGGGTGAGAACTGTCGTCTGGTCATGCCGTTGACTGACAGCGGCGACGAGATTGTGATGGGCGCGCGGGTGGTCCACCTGGAGGGGCAACATGTCGGCATCGAATGCAGCAACATCGACATCGACAGCCTGACCAAGCTGCGCCGCCTGATTGAGCTCAATCTGGGGGATGCCGCGCTGGCCGACCGCGAGTTGACCAACCTGTTTCGCATCGGGCGTAAATTGGCTCACTGATGCGCGGCCAACAGGCGCCGCTGCAGGGCCGCGCCAAGGCGGGGCCTGGGGTCAGTTGGCTGAGCGCAATTCCGAAACGTAATCCGTCACGCCCGGGCGCAGCCGGATCGGGCGGTGTTTGGAGACCGTGCCCAGGTTGATGCAGCACACTGCTTGTTCGTCGCGGGTCAACGAGAACAGCGCACGCAAAGGCGCCGATCGCATCGCCTGACCGCTGGTCAGACCCGAACCAAACCCGGCCGCGTGGGCGGCGAGGATGATGTTCTGAATGGCGCAACCGAGCGACACCAGACGCTCCGCGTCACACACGGTGGCCTCGTAGTTGTCATCGTCTGGCGCTGACTTGCGCGAGGTGTCACCGGGTTTGGCCTGGAGCCGGACGATGGCGAGCATCAGGAACGGGGCTCGGTAGGCCTTTTCCCGTGCGGCATCGATCTGTTCGGTCGTGGCCAGGGGATCGCGCTCTTGCAGCGAGCGGGCAAACACTTCGGCCAAAGCCGCTCGGCTGTCAGCGGGCACCACCACAAAGCGCCACGGCATCAGCATGCCATGGTCCGGCGCGGCGCCCGCGGTGGCAAGAAAATCGTGCAGTTCTGTCGGGCTTGGTCCGGGCTCGACCAGGCGCTTGGGCGATACGTTTTGACGCGAGTGAATCAACTCGCGTGCAAAGACTGCCAGCTCAGGTGTGTCCATCTGATTCACGCGCCGGGCGCGCCAAATCGCTGGTTGGACTGTGCCGCCAGCCACGCCACCACGGCCCAGCAGGCCACGTTCTGCGGCAGCGTGGCGGGGTCGATCTTGTCGAGCGTGTCGTTGTCGGTGTGGTGCCAGTCAAAGTAGTCGGTACCGTCCTGCGTCAGCTCAATGCCGGGCCAGCCGTTGCGGCGCACGATCAAACCTGCGTCCGGCGCGGGTGCACCCATGTTGTCGCCGGTTTCAACACCCAGCGGCGCCAGCAAGCGCCCGATCTGCTGCAGCGCGGGTACGGCGTCGGCATGCACGCGACTGCGCAGGCGCCATACCTTGCCGGCCCCGAAGTCGGACTCGCCCACCAACTGGTGGCGCACTGCCTTGTATTGGTCGGCGTAGGCCACAGCCCCGTCGAGGCCGTTCTCTTCGTTGGCAAACAGCACCACTCGAATGGTGCGCCGCGGCGGCTTGCCGGCGTCGAGCAGACGCTTGGCCGCCGCCGTGACGATGCCCACGCCGACGCCATCATCTATCGCACCCTGTCCGACGTGCCAGGAGTCAAGGTGCGCCCCAGCAAGACAACCTCGTCCGCCAGATCGGTGCCAGGGACTTCTGCAATCACGTTGTGCGAGCTTGCGTTGAGCTCGGTTTCGGTCTGCAACTGCAAGCGCATGACCAGCGGCTTGCCGTAGCGCTGCAGCCGCTCAATCAGTTCGGCATCCGGAATTGAGACCGCCAGAGACGGTACCTGCCTCAGCTGCGGGTCGTAGCGCATGCCCCCGGTATGTGCCAGGCGATCCCGGTCAGTGCCAATGGAGCGAATAGCCACCGCCACCGCGCCGCGCCGGGCCGCTTCCGCGGCCCCTGCCACGCGCGCCATGACCGCCTGGCCGTAGCCCGAGCCGTCACGGCTGCGTTCGGTCTTGTTGTTGATGAAGACGATGCGGCCCTTGGCGCGCTCGCTGGTGTCGGCCTTGAGGGCGGCCAGGTCGGAGTAGTACGCGACTTCGGCCTCCAGCCCACCGGCAGGTGTGCCCACGCTGTTGCCCAGGGCGGTCGCCACCAGACGGTGGGGGAATGGCGCGAGGATGTCCATGCTGACCGGCCCCTGGCGCCAGGCCTTGACCGCAACCGGTTCGGCGCGCACTTTGGCGAAGCCCAGGCCTTTGAGTTTGGCCAGGGCCCATTCCACCGCGCGTGGGTCGGCTGCCGAGCCGGCGGGCCGGCTGCCCACCTCGGTGACCAGCGAGTCCACCAGTTGGTATGCCAAGCTGTCCTTCATCGCCGCGTTACGCAGGGCAAGGGCTTGCGCCAAGTCTGCATCGGTCCAGACTGCGGCGGTTTGCGCCAACAGGCGCTGTGGCAGCAGGGTGGATGCCAGCATCCAGCCCAAATAGTGGCGTCGATCGATCAATCGCATGGCGTGAATCCTGGGCCTAAGACTGTGGCGTTGCCGTGATCGGGCGCGTTGGCACGCTGCGATTGCAGATGTTGCTGTGCAGGGCGCTGCGCACCGCCCAGGGTCCAACGGCATGGCGGCTGGCCTACGGGCAGGTGGCGGCGGTGGCACACCTCGATGGCGGGCTGCTCGGACACCGGTATGTCAGCCAGCAGGCGTGCGCGGGTGATGGGAATGGCCTGCTCCGGTTTCTCGTAGAAGCCCATGGCGCCGGGTCCACGCGGCAGTGACGACAAGACTTCCATGCCCTGGACCACACGCCCCACCACGGTAATGTTGAGGTCCAGCGCGCGCGGTGCCTGGCCGATGATGGTGTACAGGCTGGTGCCGTTGCTGCTGTCGGGCTCGTTGCCCCGTGCGGCACCGACCACGCCGTAGCAGTGCGCAATCCAGGCCTGGTTTTTGGCTGGATCGGCGGCCACCGGCAGGCCATCCACAAAGCCGCTGACCGGCGCCCAACCGTCGGCGTCTTGAAAGCGCGCCAGTGGCAAATCCTTGAACGGAATCGAGAACTCCGCCGGCAGCCCAGGCCAGGGTTCACCTCCCTTGTCCCCGGGGGCGCCCTGGGCCGTTGTCCGCGCACACCCAGAGCGGTGTGTAGCCGGCGCGCCAGGGCGCGGACGTTGGCGACGTGGCGCGGCGCAAAGCGTGCGGCCAGCTCCATGATGATGGGCTTGCCATGGATCTCCATCACCAGGGTGTTCTCAGGGTCGAGGCGGCGCCAGTCGCTGGCGGCGGACTGTTTGATGATTTCAGCCTGACTGCGTTGTGGCGCATGCTGAGCCAAGGACATCGGGCTGCCAGCCAGTGCCACGACCGCGGCGGTCAGGGCGGTTAAGGGGGAGTAGGCAATCAACAAGACAGACCTCCGATAGCGGGTGAGCCCAGGCGGCACGGGACTGAGCCGGCACGCGGATGCAAACCATACCATGATGACGACGTTTCATACGGCGCGCCGTGCCATTGGTCGCATGACGCTCGCCAGGCGGCGCGCTAGTGCCTATTCTTGCGCCATCAAGACCGCCAACCCACCACAGTCTTGGTCGCCCCGGCTCAGCCGGGCGTTTCGTAGGCGTGGCGACTGTCAATGATCGGAGTTTGAAATGACCCTAGCGGAAGAACTGGCCAATCTGGAGCAAATGCGTGAGCGCGGCAGCCTGAGCGAGACCGAGTTTGCCCAGGCCAAGGCGCGTTTGCTGCAGCCGCCCGTGGCGCCACTGTCCAAGGTGAGTGCGCTCAATGGCTTGCGCCGTTCCGCCACGGACCGATGGTTTGGCGGCGTGTGCGGAGGCTTGGCGACCTTTAGCGGCATGGATGCCTGGTTATGGCGACTGATCTTTGTCCTGATGCTGACGCTGGCCGGTTGTGGCTTGTTGTTGTACGTGGCGATGTGGATCCTGGTGCCGCTGGATTCCGACGCCTATCACCTGCCGCTGTCCTCGAATCCTTGAGGGCACGGATCGCGTCGTCGCGGACGGCGCGACCTCGGGACTCAGCGTTTGAAGCCCGCCAGCAAGGTGCCGGCCACCACAAACAGCGAACCAAAGACGCGGTTCAAGGCGCGAATGTGGCTGGGCGCCTTGAGTGCGCGCAACACCCGCGCCGCCAGTGCGGTGTAGCCCGCCATCACCACCAAATCGGTGAAGGTCAGCGTGGCGGTGATCACCAGGTACTGGGGGAGCAGCGGGCGCGTCAGGTCCAAGAACTGCGGCATTACCGCCAGCAGGAAAACCGTGCCTTTGGGGTTGACGGCATTGATCATCCAGCCGCGCAGCACCATGCTGCGCCGGGTCGCCCGCTTGGCGTCGCCGGAATCGGTGACCAGTGGGGTGGCAGGGGCGCGCCACTGCTTGACGCCCAGCCAGATCAGGTAGGCCACGCCCAGCCACTTCACCACCGCAAAGGCCAGGCTGGAGGCGGCCACCAGTGCGCCCAGACCCAGGCTGACCACCAGCAACTGGGTCCAAATGCCCAGTATCAGGCCCAGGGTCGTGAAGTAACCGCGCCGAAAGCCGTGGTTCAACCCCGCGCTCATGGCGGCAACGGCGCCAGCACCGGGCGAAATACTGATCGCCCAGGAAGCCGCGAAGAAGGCGAGCCAAAGAGAGAATTCCATGTTGACGATCCTTGTGGTGAAAGAACATCGTCATTGCGAACGCAGTGAAGCAATCCAGGACCCCTGAGCCCATGGACTGCCGCGCTGCGCTCGCAGTGACGATGCAGGTTCACGGTCCGTGTGCGGTATCGGGCCGGATTCGGGAGGCTCGCAATGACGGGAGTCTTTCATGATGTGGGGTGGGCACGAGCCCACGTCAGTTAGCGCGCCAGCAAGCGCCGGCTGGCAAAGCTTAGCCCATCGACCAGTGCCACCAACGCCAGCATGGCCAGCAGCACCGAACTGGTCTGCGCCATCTGGAACAAGCCGAGGTGGTAGGCCAGCATCTGGCCCAGGCCCCCGGCACCCACGACGCCAAGCACGGCCGCCGCGCGGATGTTGTTCTCCCATCGGTACAGGCTGTAGCTGACGAGTTGGGGAAGAATCTGTGGCAGTGTGGCATACAGGAAGATGCGCGACTCGCCCACGCCGCGTGTGCGCAATGCAAAGCCTGGCCCACTGGATGCATTCTCGATCGCCTCGGCAAACAGGCGTCCCAGTACGCCCGAGGTGTGCAGCGCCAGCGCCAGTGTGCCGGCAAAGGGACCCAGGCCCGCTGCGATCAGCAGCAAGGCGGCCCACACCAGTTCGGGCACGCTACGCAGCGCATTGAGCAGCAGCCGGGTGACCCCGCGCCAGCGTGCGGGATCCCCGTCAAATGCCTTGCTGGCTGGTAGCGCCAGTGCCAGGCCCAACACCATTGCCAGCAGTGTGCCCAACGCCGACATTGCCAACGTCTCCAGCGTCGCCCACAGCAGCTTGTGCAGAAACGGCGCGCTCAGATCGGGTTGCAGCAGTTCGCCGACAAAGCGCCCCATCTTGCTCAGGGCGGACCACGACAGAAATTGGGCCCACTTCAGGTCGAGTGTCCAGAAGCTGCAGACCACCAGCAGCACCACGCCCGCCGTGAACCAGCAGGCTTTGCAGCGCGCGTCGAACAGCGGCGGGGGCAGCTTGAAGACTTCGTTGGCGGCGGCTTGTGGCTTCATCCCAGGCCCTTTCGCAACCACGCGCTGACGCGGTCCGCCAGCCAGACCAGCGCCATGAACACCAGCAGCATGGTGGCGACCTCGGAGCCGTTGAACATCTTCATGGAGGCGTCCATCTGCTGGCCCAGACCGCCCGCGCCGACGAAGCCCAGCACCGCCGAGGACCGGATCGCGCACTCCCAACGGTAGACCGTGTAGCTGGTCAGCTCGGCGCCGTTTTGCGGCAGCAGCCCGTACAGAAAGGCCTGCAGCCGGCCCGAGCCATTGCGCAGCAGGCTGCTGGTGGCGTGGGTCTCACCACTGTCCAGAATCTCGGCGTAGACCTTGCCCAGCATGCCGCCGTAGGTCAGCGCAATGGCCAGTACCCCGGCGGTGGGGCCCAGCCCCACCACGCGCACAAACACCAGCGCCCAGATCAGTTCGGGCACGCTGCGCAGCAGCACCAGCGTCCAGCGCACCACTTGGCGCAGGGCCGCCGGCCAGACCGCCATGCGCCCGCTCAAGGCGGACACCGACAAGCTGCGCACCGACAACAAGGCCAGGGGCACTGCCAGCAGCAGCGCCAGCACCAGCCCGGCGGTGGCCATGGCCACCGTGCGCCAAGTCTCGATTGCCACCATGCTCAGGAAGGCTGGGTCCAGCTTGGGCGGCAGGAAGTCACCCAGGAAGCGCAGCGTGGGCGCGAGTGAGCCGGGTTCGACCAGCACCCACGGCTTGAATTCGGTCAGTACCAGCGTTGGCCACAGCAGCACCAGCCCGACCACAGCCCATGTCACGCGCTGGTGCCAGGCGGGGTCGCGCAGAGACGCCGGGCTCAAGCCACGCGCCGGGGACACGGACAAGGGCTGCAATGCCATGCTGGTCTTAGAGATTCAGAGCGCGAGTCAGCGGCAGTGCATGACCACGGGAGCCGCCACGTCGGGCGATTCCAGCGGGGACGTGGGCGCCGGTCCGGTCAGTTCATGCAGATGCTGCGCATACAGAGAGCGCAGCACATCCGGGGTGACCTGCGAGGTCGGCAGGTCAAAGGCAATCTGACCGTCGCGCAGGCCAACAATGCGTGGGAAATGCTGCAGGGCGAGTTCGACATGGTGCAGGCTCGTCACCAGTGTGGCCTGGCGCTCGTGCGCCAGCGCGGTCAGCGCCTGCATGGCCTGTTCGCCACGCGTCGGGTCCAGCGCCGAAAGGGGCTCGTCGACCAGAAACAGCTGCGCTTGCGAGGCCACAAGCCGGGCAAGTGCCACGCGTTGACGTTCACCCCCAGAGAGCCGGTCAACCCGCTCGAACAACTTGTCGGCCAGGCCGAAACGTGCCAGGGCGCGCTCGGCCAGGGCAATGTCGGTGGGGTAGAACAGGCTGCGCACGCTGGCCCACAGGCCTTGGTGCGGCAGCCGTCCGGCCAGCACAGCGGTGACCACGCGCTGGCGCGGCGGCAAGGGCGGCACCTGGGGCGCCAGGAACAGGGCGCCACGCAAGGCGCGCAGCGCGCCCGCGGACAGGGTCCACGGTGCCTGCCCATCAATTGCAAGGGTTCCCGCGCTGGGCCGCAGCGCACAGGCCATCGCGTTGAGCAAAGTGGTCTTGCCGGCACCCGACGGGCCAATGATGGCGACTTGCTCACCGTTGCGCACCGACAGCGTCATGGCGTGCAAGGCGGCCTTGGCGCCGGGTTTGGCCGTCAAGTGGCGTGCACTCAGGTTGACCAGATCGAGTTTCATGACGAAAACGGCCCGTAGCCCTTTCTGGGTATGCGCAATTAGCTATAAAATCAGTAGCAAACTGGATATCACTTGAGCAGACCAGCACTGCGTGCCGCCTGTTCGATGCCCTTGTAGTTGTCGACCTTGGTCGGTACGAAGCGGGTGGCGCGCTGTAGCTCCAGCACTTCTTTGCCTTGGGGATCGTTCTTGTCCAAGGCCAAAAAAGCCGCCGTGATCTTCTCGCGCAGCGCCGCAGGCATGTCGGCGTGCACGGTCCAGTTGTAGTCAAAGTAAGGCGGCGTGGTGTAGATCACCCGCACCTTGCCGGATCGACCTTCTTGTCGGTCACAAACTTCTCCCATACCGAGATGTTGAGGGCACCGGCCTGGACTTTGCCCGCGGCCACGGCGGCAATGGTGGCGTCGTGGGCGCCTGAAAATGCCACACGCTTGAAGTCGCGATCCGGGTCAATGCCGGCCTGCAGCAGATAGCTGCGCGGCATCAAGTGGCCCGAGGTGCTGGAGGGGGAACCAAAACTGACGTTTTGCCCCTTCAGGTCGGCCAGCGTCTTGACGGCGGGGTCGCTGGTGATGAAGACCGAGCGGAACTTCTCGTCCTCTTCGCGCTGCACCAGTGGCAGCGCCTTGCCGCCCGAGCGGATGTTGGCCTGCACAAAGGTAAAGCCACCGTACCAAGCCATGTCGACCTGCTTGTTGGCCAGGGCTTCCACTGCGGCGGCGTAATCCGACACCGGGGTGAACTCGACCTTCATGCCCAGCTTTTGTTCCAGGTACTTGACCAGGGGCGCGGCCTTGCGCGCCAGTTCGGTGGGCGATTCGTCGGGGATGGCGGTGACGCGCAGGGTCTGCTGCGCCCAGGACAGGTTGCCCACAGTCAGGATGAAGGTGGTCAGCAAGGCGTGCTGCAAACGGCGCCAGGTTGAATAAGAAGTCATGGGCTCTCTCGGAGTACGGTTGAAAACGCCGCCATTACACCCCAAACCGTCGGCCACTGCAGGGCCGGACCGGGCCGGACGCAATGGCGGCAAGGCCTTTGCGCCAAGCGCTCGCCATTTGCCCGCTCGAACGTCTATGCTTGTGGTATGTCGGTTGACTCCAGCCACCAACGCCAACCCGGTTTGATTCAGATCTACCGGCCGGATGCGGCTGCGGTGCGTGCGGAGTTGGCGGCCGGTCTGCTTGGCCCGGCGGCGCGCATTGCCCCCAAGTATTTGTATGACGCCCTGGGCTCGCGCTTGTTCGCGGCGATTACAGAGCTGGCTGAGTACTACCCCACTCGCACCGAGGCCGAGATTCTGGCGCGTCACGCGACCGACATCGCCAGCGCCTTGCCGACCGGTGCAACCCTGGTAGACCTGGGAGCGGGCAACTGCGAGAAAGCGGCTCGCCTGTTTGACTATTTGAAGCCCGCGCGCTATGTGGCCGTGGACATTTCGGTGGACTTCCTGCAGCAAGCCTTGCACTGCCTGCAGCGCGAACACCCGCTGCTGGAATTGCTGGGGGTCGGGCTGGATTTTTCCACCCAGCTGGTGCTGCCGCCGCAGGTGGGCACGGGCCCCCGCCTGCTGTTCTATCCCGGCTCCAGCATCGGCAACTTCACACCGGCCGAGGCGCTGATCTTTTTGCGTCAGGCGCGCGAGGTCAGCCAGGGTGGCGCCTTGCTGATCGGCGTGGACCTGGTCAAACCGGTGTCGGTGCTGGAGCCTGCCTACGACGATGCGCTGGGCGTCACCGCTGCCTTCAACCGCAACATGCTGCTGCACCTCAACCATCTGCTGGGCAGCAACTTTGACATTGCGCATTGGCGGCATCGGGCGCGCTTCGATACCGAGCAGTCGCGCATCGAGATGTATCTGGACGCCATGCAGGACCAACTGGTGCAGTGGCCTGGCGGCGAACGGCTGTTTCGCCGGGGTGAAGCGATCCATACCGAGAATTCCTACAAGTACAGCGTGCCAGGGTTCGAGGCCTTGTTGTCCGAGGCAGGCTTCGCGCAGATTCGTTGCTGGACGGATCGGCAGAACTGGTTTGCCGTGTTCACCGCGCAGGCTGCTTGATTTGGCGATGAAGAAGCGAAAGGTGATGATCGTCAGCCCGGCGCTGGCCCAGGCCAACAACGGCAACTGGCAGACCGCCTGGCGCTGGTCACGCATGCTGCGTCCTGATTTCAGCACGCAGATCGCCAGTCAATGGAACGGCGAAGAAGCGGATGTTCTGATTGCCTTGCATGCCCGCCGCTCGGCAGTGTCGGTGCAACGTTGGGCGCAGGCCAGGGGCGCGCATGGATTGGCAGTGGTCCTGACCGGCACCGACCTGTACCTTGACATCCAGTCGGATGCATCGGCGCAGCGTTCGCTGCAACTGGCGGGGCGCCTGGTGGTGTTGCAGGAGCTTGGGCCCATGGCCTTGCCTGCGGCCCTGCGTGACAAGACCACCGTGGTGTTCCAGTCGGCGCCCAGGCGCCTCGCCTTGCCCAAGACGACGCACCACCTGCGCTCACTGATGGTGGGTCACTTGCGGGACGAAAAGGACCCCTTGACCTATGTCCGTGCCGCGCGGCGACTGGCCGACGCGCCGGACTTCTACCTCGACCATATTGGTGAGGCGCTGACTGACGAGCTGGGGCAGGCCTGCGCTGCGGCCAGTGTCGAATTGCCGCATTACCGCTGGCTGGGTGGGCTAGCCCATGCCGTGACGCGTGCGCGCATCCAGCGTGCCCATGTTCTGGTGCACGCCAGCAAGATGGAAGGCGGGGCGCACGTGATTCTGGAAGCGGTGCAAAGTGGCACCCCCGTGCTCGCCTCGCGGATTGACGGCAATGTGGGCATGTTGGGCCGTGACTATGCAGGGTATTTTGCTTTGGGCGATGATGCGGGCTTGGTCAAATTGCTGCGACGTTGCCGCGATGACGGTGACTTTCTGCCGCGTTTGCGCCAGCAGTGCCAGGCGCGCGCCAAGCTGTTCGAACCAGCGCGTGAACGCAGGCTGCTGCTGCAACTCGTTAACAGCTTGTGTGCGGGCTGAAGTGAACCAGCACCCGGCCACCCTATTTTTAATGGAAGAAGCATGAATCAATCGACCGAGAACACCACCGCCACGTCCGCCGTCCCGCGTCTGACCAGCCTGTCACACGGTGGCGGCTGTGGCTGCAAGATCGCGCCGGGCGTGCTGTCGGAAATCCTCAAGGGCACCACGGCCATGCCGATCCCGAAGGAGTTGATGGTCGGCATCGAGACGGCGGACGATGCGGCGGTCTACAAGCTCAACGAGGACCAGGCGCTGATTGCGACCACCGACTTCTTCATGCCGATCGTGGACGATCCGTTTGACTTTGGCCGCATTGCGGCCACCAATGCCATTTCGGACGTGTATGCCATGGGCGGCACACCCATCATGGCGCTGGCGCTGGTGGGCATGCCGATCAACGTGCTGCCGCTGGAGACCATTGCCAAGATCCTTGAAGGCGGTGCCTCGGTTTGCAAGGCGGCCGGCATCCCCATCGCGGGCGGCCACACCATCGATTCGGTGGAGCCTATTTACGGCTTGGTCGCCATGGGGCTGGTGCATCCCAGTCGGGTCAAGCGCAATGCCGACGCCAAGGTCGGTGACCGGCTGATTCTGGGCAAGCCCCTGGGCGTGGGGGTTCTGTCGGCGGCGCTCAAGAAAGAGCAGCTTGATGCCGCAGGTTATGCGAGGATGATTGCCGTCACCACCCAGCTCAACACGCCAGGCCCGGAACTGGCCGCACTCGATGGCGTGCACGCGTTGACGGATGTCACTGGTTTTGGTCTGGCAGGTCACGCGCTGGAACTGGCACGTGGCGCGCGCTGTACCGTGCAGATCGACTGGGCCCGGGTGCCGCTGCTGGAGGGCGTGCGCGCGTTGGCGGCACAGGGCATGGTGACCGGCGCGTCCGGGCGCAACTGGGCTGGTTACGGCGGGGATGTGTCTTTGCCTGAGGGGTTCGATCCGACCGATCAGGCGTTGCTGTGTGACCCGCAGACCAGCGGTGGCTTGCTGGTGTCGTGTGCGCCGCAAGCGGTGGACGCTGTCATGGACATATTCCGTCGGCACGGTTTTGATGCGGCCGCCGAGATTGGGCAGATCACGGCGGGCGATGCTGCTGGCAAGCTGCGGGTCTGTTGAGGCAATGACGGAGTGAAGCTGTTGTGGTGAGCGTCTGGCCACGCGTCACGAGTCTGGCGGACTGGTCTGACGCAGGCGTCGGACAAACGAGCGGTCCAGCCAATCTTTCCACCACCAGGCCACGCGCCCTTGCAGTGTGTGCGCGCCCCACGTTGCAACGCCGTGGCCGTCGCCGTAAGCCAGCAATTTGAGGGCCCGCGCGGGCGCAGTGTGCGCCGTGGCGTGTCGTCCCGCGGCCATGGCAGCGAGGTTGGCGGCCAGTGTCGGCCCGGCGCTCACGGCGGCTCTGCCGTTGCGCGGAAGCAAACCGTCTTGGCGTGTGCTGACGTCGCCTGCGGCAAAGACGTTCGCATGACTGCTTGAGCGCTGGCAGGCGTCCACCGTCATAAAGCCGTCGGCATCACATGCCAAGCCGCTGCCCTGCAACCAGGCGGGCGCCGAGACACCGGTTGCGATCAGGGCCACGTCGCAGGCCAGTCGGGCCCCGCTGCCCAGGGTCAACTCCGTGTCGTTGAGGCGCGTGGCCTGGTCCGGCAGCACGTTGATTCGACGTTGTTTCAGGGCCAGCACAAGACGTTCCCTCATGGCTGCGGGTTGGCCCGACGCGACGCCAGCAGTACCGGCAACCAGTGTCAGGGCGGCCTGCGGCAGTCGATGCCGGACCGCCATCGCCAGCTCCATGGCGGTGTCGCCGCCGCCAACAATGGCGACTCGTCGAGCGCGTGATTCGGCCAGTTCAACCACCTTGGGCCATAGCGCCCCCAGCGCGGCGAAGGGTCGCACAAACAGTCCGTGTTCGCGGGCACCAGGCAAATCCAGCTCGATCTGATCCCGGTCCTGAACGGCACCGGTGTTGACCGACAGCCATTGGTAAGTCAGTTCAGTGCCATCGTCGAGTCGCAGCATGCGCCGGTTCGCATCCAGCGCCACGGCGCTGCGCCGCACCCAGGTGACGGCGCTGGCGCGGACCAGTGGCTCGATGGCAATGTTGCACGCGTCCAGGCTATAGCGCCCCGCCACATAGCCAGCCACCATTGGGAAGTGGAACAACTGCGGGTGCGGCGAGACCAGCGTGACTTCGACGTCTGGCCACGGTCGGCGGGCCAGCTCGGACAACACCTGAACATGGGCGTGACCGGCACCCAGCAGTACCAGCTTGCGTGGGTCTGGAGAGGCGGGAGCCGTTGCAGTCGACATGCGGCTATTGTTCCATGCCGGACGGCAGGCGGCGTGCTTGGTCGCAGGTCGTGGCGCGCTTGGGCACGGTCGCTCAACGCGAGGAGCGGGCCAGATAGCGCTTGCGCCAGAACACCAGGATCAGCGTCAAAGCCGTGAAGCCCATGCCACCCATGGCCCACCAGAAACCGCCGCTGCGATGAATCAGCGGAATAAATTCAAAGTTCATGCCAAAGATGCCGGCGATCAAATTCAATGGCAAGAAGATGGCGGTCAGCACCGTGAGTGTGCGCATGATGTCGTTGGTGCGATGCCCTTGGGCGCTGAAGTGCATCTGAATCGCCGCTTCGGCGCTTTGCTCCAGACGGCGCACATGGTGCACCACCCGTTCGATGTGCTCCAGCACGTCGCGACTGCGCACTTGCATCAGGTCGCGCTCGCGCTGGCTCGTTGCGGTGCCGTGCTCGGGCCAGGTCTTGATGGCTTCGATCCAGTCCTGAATGGCCGCGCGCTGGTCCTCGCAGATTTCGTCCAACTGGTGCAGCGCCAGTCGGGCTTGCAGGATGGCGCCCCAGTTGTTGAAGCGCGTACTGGGGTCGAGCAACTCGGTCTGCCAGTGGTCGAGCTGGTGGGTAAGTTCACGCCGCAGCTCCAGGAAACCATCGACCATCAGGTTGACGATACGCAGCATCAGGTCGGCTGGACTCGTGGCCAGACGGTTGCTCGCGGTTCGCTGCTCGACGGTGGCGGCGTTGGTCAGCTTGCTGGCGTAGGCATCGCGCACGGCGCAGTCCTGCGGATGGACGGTGAGCAGCACCTGGTCAAATATCGCAAATCCTACTGGACTGGTATCAATACGCCGCAGGATGGGTGGCCCGCCGAGGGGCTTGCGCGTGTCGCGTTCGGTGGGTGGTGCTGGAGCGGCCCCAGCCGGGCTTGCAGCCAGTCGGCGGAACACCAGCAGGTCGTATTGCGAGGTGAAATCGTAACGTGAGGGCAACTGCCGATTAAGCAGGTCCGAGATATGCAGATCGAGCAACTGCACACCCGTGAGTTGCTGAAGCGTGGCCTGGATTGGTTCCAGCGTGGACTCGAACTCGCTGCGCGTGCAGGAGATCCAGATGAAGCCGGGAGGCATTGCGCCATCGACGGGCAAAGGGGGCAAGTCACCCGACTCCCGCACGCCATGGGCATCAATCGTGAATATTCGCATGGCGCCGAGTGTTCCGAATCAGAGCGAAGCGGGCGAGACGCCGGTTGACCGCTGGTGAGATGCGGCGCTCACTTCTGCAACAGTCTGGCGGCGTCGCGTGCCAGGTAAGTCAGTATGCCGTCGGCGCCAGCGCGTTTGAAGGCCAGCAGGCTCTCCATCATGACGGCATCGTGGTCGATCCAGCCGTTCTGCGCGGCGGCCTTGAGCATGGCGTACTCGCCACTGACTTGGTAGGCGAACGTTGGCACGCGGAACTCGTCCTTGACCCTGCGCACGATGTCCAGGTAGGGCATACCGGGCTTGACCATCACCATGTCGGCGCCTTCGGCGATGTCCATGGCGACTTCGCGCAAGGCTTCATTGCTGTTGCCTGGGTCCATCTGGTAAACCTTCTTGTTGCCCTTGCCCAAATTTGCGGCCGATCCGACGGCGTCCCGAAACGGGCCATAAAAGGCCGATGCGTATTTGGCGCTGTAGGCCATGATGCGGGTGTGGACGAAATGGTTGGCTTCCAGCGCATGCCGGATCGCACCGATGCGACCGTCCATCATGTCGCTGGGCGCCACAATATCGACGCCCGCCTCGGCCTGAGTGAGTGCCTGCTTCACCAAGACCTCCACTGTGGCGTCGTTCATGATGTAGCCCTGCGCGGCCGGATCGGGGTCGGGCAGGCCGTCTTGACCATGGCTGGTGAAGGGGTCCAGCGCCACATCAGTCATCACACCCAATTCCGGGAACTGCCGTTTGAGTTCGCGCACGACGCGCGGCACCAGGCCCTCTGGGTTGAGGGCCTCGCGCCCGTCGTTGGTCTTCAGCGCAGGATCGATCACGGGAAACAAGGCCATCACCGGGATGCCCAGCTTCAGGCAGTCCTCCGCGACCGGGAGCAGCAAATCGAGACTGAGACGCTCGACGCCGGGCATGGATGTGACCGGTTGGCGTTGCTGTTGGCCATCAACAACAAACACGGGATAGATCAAGTCGTGCGCGCTGAGGGCGTTCTCACGCACCAAATTGCGGGTGAACGTGTCGCGGCGCAGTCTGCGTGGGCGTCCAAGGGGGTAGGGGGCGTACAGGGTCATGGCCAAAATTGTGCCTGATCCGCCAGTGTGACGTAAATATTTCACACATTCGCTTGAAAAGGCGGCGAGATTTTGATAAATTGCAAGCAGGTGGTTCGCCACCTCCCGCTTTTCCTCCCTGAGCGGGGCCTTGATGTGTGACAGCAAAAAAGGCTTACCACCCCAGCCCACGTGCTGGGGTTTTTTTTGCCCTGCGTCGATTTGACACACCTGATCCACTGGGCAACACGACTAAACTGCCACGCATGTTGTGGGTCAAATCGTTTCATATCGTGTTCGTCGCCAGCTGGTTTGCCGGTCTGTTCTACCTGCCCCGAATCTTCGTCAACCTGGCGATGGTGTCGCAGGGCTCGGTGGCGGAGCGGGAGCGGCTGCTTCTGATGGCCGGCAAATTGATGCGGTTCTCAAGCATTCTGGCAGTGCCTGCCGTGGGGCTGGGTCTTTGGCTGTGGTTGGGTTACGGGTTAGGACAAGGCCCCGGCAATGGGTGGCTGCACGCCAAGCTTGTTGTCGTCGTGCTGACGCTGGCCTACCACGTCGTTTGCGGCCGCATGCTGCGTCAGTTCGTGCGGGGAGAGGCCCCGCGCAGCCATGTCTGGTACCGCTGGTTTAACGAGATTCCCGTCTTGCTGCTGACGGCGGCGGTCATCCTCGTGGTGCTCAAGCCGTTCTGATTCACCCCGCCGATGCACAAGACCTCGGCTTGGCCACTGGCTTGGATTTACATCGCTCTGGTGGCGTACGCCAGTCTCTATCCATTCTCCGATTGGCGTGATCAGGGAATTGCGCCATGGACGTTCCTGACCGCAGCGCCGCCGAAATACTGGACCGGTTTTGACGTCGCCACCAACGTTCTTGGCTATGCACCGCTTGGGTTCTTGCTGGCGCTGAGCGCCATGCGCTCGCATCGGGTGGTTCGCGGTGTCATGGCCGCCACGCTTGCCGGAGCGCTGTTGTCGCTGACGATGGAGACCTTGCAGAGTTACCTGCCGGTGCGCGTGCCGTCCAATCTGGATCTCGCCCTCAACGTGGCAGGCGCCTGGCTTGGCGCGTTGCTGGCGTCAGCGCTGGAACGGGTGGGGGCGGTGGACCGGTGGAGTCGATTCAGGGGACGTTGGTTCGTGCCCGAGGCGCGTGGCGCCCTGGTGCTGCTGGCGCTGTGGCCGGTGGCCTTGCTGTTTCCAGCGGCGGTGCCGTTTGGCCTGGGGCAGGTGTTTGAGCGACTCGAGACCGCCTTGGCGGACGCGCTGCTGGATACGCCGTTTCTGGACTGGCTGCCCTTGCGTGAGATTGAACTGCAGCCGCTGATTCCATTTGCGGAAATGGTCTGCGTGATGCTGGGCCTGCTGACACCGATTTTGTTGGGCTATTGCATCATTCGCTCGGTGGCGCATCGCGCCTGGTTCCTGCTGGCAGTGTTGCTGGCCGGCTTGGGCACCTCGGCCTTGTCGGCGGCCTTGAGTTGGGGGCCGGAGCATGCCTGGGCCTGGTTTGGCGCACCTGTCAAGGCCGGTTTGGCGCTGGCAGTCTTAAGTGGTTTGGCCATGCTGGCCGCACACAAACGCGTTAGCGTGGCGGTGCTGCTGTTGGCGCTGGGGCTCTATTTGAGCCTGATTAACCAGGCACCGGCCAACCCATATTTTGCACAGACCTTGCAGGCTTGGGAGCAGGGCCGGTTCATACGTTTTCATGGTGTGGCGCAGTGGCTGGGGTGGTTGTGGCCCTATGCCACCCTTGCGTATGTTCTCACCCAGGCGTGGAGTCGCGAGGCGAGAAACTAGAATTGAGGCATGAGTGACATCCAACATGGCGCGGCGTCGCCGGGCATTGCCGGCCAACGGGCCTCCCACGGTTTCTACGAACGACACGTCTTCTTCTGCCTCAACGAGCGCAAGCCAGGTGAGGCCTGCTGTGCACAGCAGGGTGCCCAGGCAGCTTTTGATCGCTGCAAAGCGCAGGTCAAGGCGGCGGGCCTGGCGGGGCCTGGTAAGGTCCGGGTCAATCGGGCTGGCTGTCTGGATCGTTGTGCCGCGGGCCCGGTGGTGGTGGTGTACCCCGAGGGCGTTTGGTACACCTATGTTGACGAATCGGACATCGACGAGATTGTCGACTCCCACCTGAAACACGGCATCATTGTGGACCGCTTGCTGATTCCTGCCGATCTGGCGCGCTGAGTCTGGCGCGCTGATTATTCCCATTTTCTGACTTGCCGGGCCATTGGCTTCAATTGGCGCGGCGCATCTGTTTCTAAGCGCTTCCCATGAAAAACTTGCTACTTCTCTTGTTGGCGGCCTGTTGCGCATCGGTTTCGGCTCAGATGCCGCAGCCTCCCGAGATCGCGGCCCGAGCCTATTTGCTGCTGGACGTTACGGCCAACCAGTTGTTGGCGCAAAAAGACATTGATTCGCCGGTGGAGCCGGCCTCTTTGACCAAGCTGATGAGCGCCTACCTGGTGTTTGATGCCTTGCGGGTCAAGAAGCTGGACCTCAAGCAGACCCTGCCGGTGAGCGAGCGAGCCTGGAAGATGCCGGGCTCGCGCATGTTCATTGATCCCAAGATGCAGGTGCCGGTGGAGGATCTGATCAAAGGGATGATCGTGCAGTCGGGCAACGACGCCACCATGGCCTTGGCCGAGGGCGTGGGGGGCTCTGCCGAGCGCTTTGTTCAGATGATGAATGAGCAGGCCAAGGCCATGGGAATGAAGGCCACGAGCTACAAAAATCCCGAGGGCCTGACCGAGGCAGGGCATACCACCACGGCACGCGACCTCAGCATTCTGGCGACGCGCTTGATGCGCGATTTTCCTCAGTATGTGCACTACTACGCGATCAAGAAATACCGCTACGAAGGGACACCCGCCGCCAACGACAGCAACCGCAACCTGTTGCTGTTTCGCGACCCGTCGGTTGACGGCTTGAAGACCGGGCATACCGATGCGGCTGGCTACTGCCTGGTGGCGACGTCCAAACGCGAATTCCCCAATCTCACCGGTCCCAGTGGGCCCGGCTCGCGCCGCCTGCTGTCGATCGTGCTGGGTTCGACCAGCGAGAACGCACGCGCCAACGAGTCACAGAAACTGCTCAATTGGGGCTACACCGCCTATGAGGCGATCAAGCTGTTCGATGCCAATCAGGCGGTCGTCACCCCGGCGGTTTGGAAGGGCAAGGCGCCCACCGTCAAGCTGGGACAGGTGCACAGTCTGATTGTCGCGGTGCCGGCCGGCAGTGCAACAAAGATCAAGACACAGGTCTCGCGTACCGATCCCCTGGTGGCACCGTTCAACAAAGGGCAGCAATTGGGTGTGCTCAAAGTCACCCTGGATGACCAGCCTTTGGTCGATGTGCCGCTGTTGGCGCTGGAGGCGGTAGAGCAGGCCGGTGTGTTTGGGCGGGCATGGGACGCCATGCGTTTGTGGATCAAGTGAGAGGCCGCTCCGGCCTTGGGGCGTTGGTGGCGCCCGCGCCGGCAAGCGTCTCAAATGTCGGGAAGGTCGATCTGGATCGACATTTCTAAACGCTTTTCCCACACAACTTCTTGCCCCTCGCCGGGTGACCTGTTATGATCGAAGGCTTTTCGGAAATTCCGAAGGGATTCACGTTTTCGAGTAATTATTGCTTTTTCAGACGTTTAGGGACGTTTATCAATGCCAACCATTAACCAGCTAGTGCGTCAAGGCCGCGAGGTCGAGACCATCAAGTCGAAGAGTCCTGCGATGCAGAACTCTCCGCAGCGTCGCGGTGTGTGCACCCGTGTGTACACCACGACCCCCAAGAAACCAAATTCGGCCCTGCGTAAAGTTGCCAAAGTGCGCTTGACCAACGGGTTCGAGGTTATCTCCTACATCGGCGGCGAAGGCCACAACCTGCAGGAACACAGCGTGGTGCTGGTTCGTGGCGGTCGTGTCAAGGACTTGCCCGGTGTGCGTTACCACATTGTGCGTGGTTCGCTCGACTTGCAAGGCGTGAAAGACCGCAAGCAGTCGCGCTCCAAGTACGGTGCAAAGAAGCCAAAGGCCAAGTAAATTGACCTGAGCCCAAGGCCAAATAAGCCCTGGTCGGTTGAAGTTAGAAGGTGCTGTTTCCCGCGTGGCGCGGTGATGCAGCGTAGTGACCCGATGTGTGGGTCGAGTAAGTGAAAGCCAGAATGGTTTTCGCGGCATCCGCAAGGGTGTCAACTGAAGCAAAGAGGTGAAAAATGCCACGTCGTCGCGAAGTCCCTAAACGTGAAATCCTGCCGGATCCCAAGTTCGGCAATGTCGAGCTGTCCAAATTCATGAACGTGATCATGGAAGGCGGCAAAAAAGCGGTCGCAGAGCGCATCATTTATGGTGCCCTGGAGCAGATCGAGAAGAAGCATCCCGGAAAAGATCCGGTTGAAGCTTTCACCATGGCCATCAACAACGTCAAGCCCATGGTCGAGGTGAAGTCCCGCCGTGTTGGTGGTGCCAACTACCAGGTGCCGGTTGAAGTGCGTCCGGTTCGTCGCTTGGCGCTCTCGATGCGCTGGATCAAGGAAGCTGCCCGCAAGCGTGGCGAGAAGTCGATGGCCCTGCGTTTGGCCAACGAGCTGCTCGAAGCCACCGAAGGTCGTGGCGGCGCCATGAAGAAGCGTGACGAAGTTCACCGCATGGCTGAGGCCAACAAGGCCTTCTCCCACTTCCGCTTCTAAGAGGCGGCTACTGCGCAGCGTTTATGCGTCGTTGCGTCGGCTTGCCGTGCCTTGGGCACTGTCAGCGCCGACGCGCCTAGCCTAAACGTTGCTCGCGACGCCGCGTTGTGTGCGGCAGTTGAATTCGTTTGAGCAACCTAGGATCTATCATGGCTCGCCATACCCCCATTGAGCGCTACCGCAACATTGGCATCTCGGCTCACATTGACGCCGGCAAGACCACGACCACCGAGCGCGTCCTTTTTTACACCGGTGTGAACCACAAGATCGGTGAAGTGCATGACGGCGCCGCCACCATGGACTGGATGGAGCAGGAGCAAGAGCGTGGCATCACGATCACCTCGGCTGCGACCACCTGTTTCTGGAAGGGTATGGACAAGTCCTTGCCCGAGCACCGCATCAACATCATTGACACGCCCGGCCACGTGGACTTCACGATTGAAGTCGAGCGCTCCATGCGTGTGCTGGATGGTGCCTGCATGGTCTACTGCGCTGTGGGTGGTGTGCAACCCCAGTCTGAAACCGTCTGGCGTCAGGCCAACAAGTACAAAGTGCCGCGCTTGGCCTTTGTCAACAAGATGGACCGTACCGGCGCCAACTTTTTCAAGGTCGTGGATCAGATGAAGCTGCGCCTGAAGGCCAGTCCAGTTCCCATGGTGATCCCAATCGGCGCCGAAGAAAACTTCACCGGCGTGGTGGATCTGATCAAGATGAAGGCCATCATCTGGGATGAGGCTTCGCAGGGCATGTTGTTCGATTACCGCGAAATCCCGGCCGAACTGGTGACGCTTGCCAAAGAGTGGCGCGAAAAAATGGTTGAAGCCGCCGCTGAAGCAAATGAAGAACTGATGAACAAGTACCTGGAAGAAGGCGACCTGTCCGAAGAAGAGATCAAGTTCGGTATTCGTGCGCGTACCATCGCCAGCGAAATCCAGCCGATGTATTGTGGTTCCGCCTTCAAGAACAAAGGCGTGCAGCGCATGTTGGACGCCGTGATCGAATTCATGCCCTCGCCCGTGGACATTCCGCCGGTAAAGGGAATGGATGAAGACGAACAGCCCGTCGTCCGGCAGGCCAGCGACACCGAGAAATTCTCCGCGCTCGCATTCAAGTTGATGACCGACCCATTTGTGGGGCAGTTGACCTTTGTGCGCGTCTATTCCGGCGTGCTGCAAAAAGGTGACAGCGTCTACAACCCGATCCGCGGCAAGAAAGAGCGCATCGGTCGAATCGTCCAGATGCACGCCAACAAGCGTGAAGAAGTCAGCGAAATTGTCGCGGGCGACATCGCAGCCTGTATTGGGCTGAAGGATGTCACCACAGGCGAAACCTTGTGTGACCCATCGGCCATCGTGATGTTGGAGCGCATGGTGTTCCCTGAGCCGGTGATTACCCAGGCCGTTGAACCAAAGACCAAGGTCGATCAGGAAAAAATGGGCATTGCATTGCAGCGTTTGGCCCAGGAAGATCCCTCGTTCCGCGTCAAGACCGACGAAGAGTCTGGTCAAACGCTGATTGCCGGCATGGGCGAGTTGCACTTGGAAATTATTGTCGACCGCATGAAGCGCGAATTTGGCGTCGAAGCCAACGTCGGTAAGCCCCAGGTCGCCTACCGCGAAACCATCCGCAAGACGATCGAGGATGCCGAAGGCAAGTTTGTGCGTCAGTCCGGTGGTAAGGGTCAGTACGGCCACGTCGTGCTGAAGATCGAGCCGAATGAACCCGGCAAGGGCATTGTGTTTGTCGACGCCATCAAGGGCGGTACGGTTCCGCGTGAGTACATTCCTGCGGTGGAAAAGGGCATTCACGAGGCGGTAACGCAAGGCGTCCTGGCCGGCTACCCGGTTGTCGATGTGAAAGTGACATTGCACTTCGGTTCCTACCACGATGTTGACTCGAATGAGTTGGCGTTCAAGATGGCTGCCATTTTCGGCTTCAAGGAAGGCTGCCGCAAAGCTGGACCGGTGATTCTTGAGCCCATGATGGCTGTGGAAGTGGAAACACCGGAAGACTACGCCGGCAACGTGATGGGCGACTTGTCCTCACGTCGCGGCATGGTCCAGGGCATGGAAGACATGGTGGGTGGCGGCAAGGCCATCAAGGCCGAAGTGCCCTTGTCTGAAATGTTCGGCTACTCCACCACTCTGCGCTCGATGTCGCAAGGTCGTGCCACCTATACGATGGAGTTCAAGCACTACACGGAAGCGCCGCGTAATGTGTCTGAGGCCATCATGGCCGCTCGGGCAAAGTGAGATATTGGGGTCAGACCACTCGCGAATGCGATGTGCTCTGACCCCAACTGGATAGACAGACCGATTTGATGAAGTTGTCTGCGATCTGGTGCCGCCCTGTTCCCGTGCGGGGCGATCAAGCAATCAGGTGCAAACGTTAAACCAATACACGGGCATTGTTCTTTGGAGTATTGAAAATGGGAAAAGAGAAATTCGCACGTACCAAGCCCCACGTCAACGTAGGCACCATTGGCCACGTTGACCACGGCAAGACCACGCTGACAGCGGCCATCACCACGGTGCTGGCGGCCAAATTCGGCGGCCAGGCCAAGGCCTACGACCAGATCGACGCGGCTCCTGAAGAAAAAGCACGCGGCATCACCATCAACACCGCCCACGTCGAGTATGAGACGGCCAACCGCCACTACGCCCACGTCGACTGCCCCGGCCACGCCGACTACGTCAAGAACATGATCACCGGTGCCGCTCAGATGGACGGCGCCATCCTGGTCTGCTCCGCCGCTGACGGCCCCATGCCCCAGACCCGCGAGCACATCCTGCTGGCGCGCCAGGTCGGTGTGCCTTACATCATCGTCTACCTGAACAAGTGCGACATGGTGGACGACGCCGAACTGCTCGAACTGGTCGAAATGGAAGTGCGCGAGCTCCTCGACAAATACGACTTCCCTGGCGACAAGACCCCCATCATCCACGGCAGCGCCAAGCTGGCCATGGAAGGCGACAAGGGCGACTTGGGCGAAGGCTCCATCATGAAGCTCGCTGACGCCCTGGACACCTACATCCCCCTGCCCGAGCGCGCCATCGACGGCGCCTTCCTCATGCCCGTCGAAGACGTCTTCTCCATCTCCGGTCGCGGCACCGTGGTGACCGGCCGTATCGAGCGCGGCATCATCAAAGTCGGCGAAGAAATCGAAATCGTCGGCATCAAAGACACCCAAAAGACCACCTGCACCGGCGTTGAGATGTTCCGCAAACTGCTTGACCAAGGTCAAGCCGGTGACAACGTCGGCATCTTGCTGCGCGGCACCAAGCGTGAAGACGTCGAGCGCGGTCAAGTGCTGTGCAAGCCAGGCAGCATCAAGCCCCACACCCACTTCACCGGTGAGATCTACGTACTAAGCAAGGACGAAGGTGGCCGTCACACGCCCTTCTTCAACAACTACCGTCCCCAGTTCTACTTCCGTACCACGGACGTGACCGGTGCGATCGAGCTGCCAGAAGGCAAGGAAATGGTCATGCCTGGTGACAACGTGTCGATCACTGTGAAGCTGATCAACCCAATCGCCATGGAAGAAGGCCTGCGTTTTGCCATCCGCGAAGGCGGCAAGACCGTCGGCGCGGGTGTGGTTGCCAAGATCATTGCGTAACCAATGTGTTTGCGGGACAGACCGCAGCGACGCCTTGGCGCGCTAGCTCTGTCCTCAACTAATTAAGGACAACCATGGCTACCAAACAAAAAATTCGCATCCGCCTGAAGGCGTTTGATTACAAGCTCATCGACCAATCGGCCGCTGAAATTGTGGACACCGCCAAGCGTACCGGCGCCATCGTCAAGGGCCCCGTGCCCCTGCCGACACGCATGAAGCGCTTCGACATCTTGCGCTCGCCACACGTCAACAAGACCAGCCGCGATCAGTTTGAGATTCGCACGCACCAGCGGCTGATGGACATTGTCGACCCCACTGACAAGACCGTTGATGCCCTGATGAAGCTCGACTTGCCGGCGGGTGTGGACGTCGAGATCAAGCTGCAGTAACCGGTCTGCCGGGTTGGCGGGCGCCGCGCCAGGTCACGAATCCGGGGTTCTGATTCTGCCTTGCCAAGGCCGAGAGATCGGCATATAATTGAGAGCTCTGTGGGAAATGCCTTGGCGTTTCCTTTTGAGTTTTATTAACAGTCCCTCATATAAAAACGCGGCAGCCAATTGAAGTTGCAGCGGTTGAGGGTTACGGAGAAAACAATGAGTCTTAGCAATCGCTTAGGGTTGCTGGGGCGCAAGGTTGGCATGATGCGCCTATTCACCGAAGACGGGGATGCTGTTCCTGTCACGGTGGTGGATGTGTCCAACAACCGAGTGACCCAGGTTAAAACCGAAGAGAACGACGGCTACGTTGCCTTGCAGGTAACGTTCGGTGCACGCAAAGCGTCGCGTGTAACCAAGCCAGCCGCTGGCCACCTTGCGAAAGCAGGCGTTGAAGCCGGTGAAGTCATTCAGGAATTCCGCGTCACCGCAGATACCGCGGGCCAGTACAAGCCTGGTTCGGTGTTGCCGGTCAGCGATATCTTTGCCGTTGGCCAAAAGGTGGACGTGCAGGGTACGACCATCGGTAAAGGCTTTGCCGGCACCATCAAGCGTCACCACATGAGTTCTCAGCGTGCGTCCCACGGTAACAGCCGTTCGCACAATGTGCCGGGCTCTATCGGTATGGCGCAGGATCCAGGTCGTGTGTTTCCTGGCAAGCGCATGACGGGTCACTTGGGCGTGGACATCGTCACCACTCAAAACCTCGATGTCTTTCGCATCGATGAGGCGCGCCAACTGTTGTTGATCAAAGGTGCGGTTCCTGGCTCCACCGGTGGTTTTGTCACCGTGCGACCAGCCGTCAAGGTCAGGGCCACGAATGAAGCCACGAAAGGAGCGAACTAATGCAGCTCGAACTCCTGAATGACCAAGGTCAGGCCACTTCGAAATACGAAGCGCCTGAGACCGTGTTCGGTCGTGCCTACAACGAAGATCTGGTTCACCAGGTTGTGGTGGCGTTCCAGGCCAACGCGCGTCAGGGCACCCGTGCCCAGAAAGACCGCGAACAGGTCAAGCACTCCACCAAGAAACCATTCAAGCAAAAGGGAACCGGTCGCGCACGCGCCGGTATGACGTCCTCGCCTCTGTGGCGCGGAGGCGGTCGTATTTTCCCGAACATGCCTGACGAAAACTTCAGCCACAAGATCAACAAGAAGATGTACCGCGCCGGTATGGCTTCGATCCTGTCGCAGCTCGCTCGCGAAGGCCGTTTGGCAGTGGTGGATTCGCTCAAGGTGGAGTCCCCCAAGACCAAGCCTTTGGCGGCGAAGTTCAAGGCCATGAATCTTGAGTCGGTGATGGTGATTGCTGACGAAGTGGACGAAAACCTCTACCTCGCCTCGCGCAATCTCGTCAACGTGCTCGTGGTTGAACCGCGCTACGCTGATCCAGTGTCGTTGGTGCACTACCGCAAGGTATTGGTTACCAAGGCTGCCATGGACAAACTCAAGGAGATGTTTGCATGAGCCACGCTGCCCAACACTTAAAGTTTGCAGAAGGCCGTCTGATGCAGGTGCTGGTCGCACCCATCGTGTCTGAAAAAGCCACGATGATTGCCGAAAAAAGCAATGCTGTGACGTTCAAAGTGCTGCAAGACGCCACCAAACATGAAATCAAGGCCGCAGTGGAATTGATGTTCAAGGTTGAGGTCAAAGGCGTCTCTGTGGTGAACACAAAGGGCAAGGCCAAGCGCTTTGGCAAATCCAATGGCCGTCGCGACAATGTTCGCAAAGCCTATGTGATGCTAAAAGCCGGCCAAGAGCTGAACCTTGGCGGGGAGGCTGCGTAATCATGGCTGTTATCAAGATGAAACCAACCTCACCAGGCCGTCGTGGCGTGGTGAAGATCTCGCGTGACCATTTGCACAAGGGCGAGCCCTTCGCAGCTTTGCTGGAACCCCAGTTTCAGCACGCGGGCCGCAACAACAATGGCCACATCACGACCCGCCACAAAGGCGGTGGTCACAAGCACCACTACCGCGTGGTTGACTTTGTGCGCAACAAGGATGCAATTCCAGCCAAAGTTGAACGCATTGAGTACGACCCTAACCGTTCCGCCCACATCGCACTGGTGTGTTATGCCGACGGTGAGCGCCGCTACATCATTGCGCCCCGTGGCCTGGAAGTTGGCGCAACCATTTTGAATGGCGCCGAAGCTCCCATCCGCGTTGGCAATACCTTGCCGGTCCGTAACATTCCTGTGGGTTCGATCATTCACTGCATTGAGTTGCAGGTTGGCAAGGGTGCCCAAGTGGTTCGGTCCGCCGGTACGTCTGCAACCCTGCTGGCGCGCGAGGGCACCTACGCTCAGGTTCGCATGCGCTCTGGTGAAGTTCGCAAGATCCACATTGACTGCCGTGCCACGATTGGCCAGGTTGCCAATGAAGAGCACAGCCTGCGCCGACTCGGCAAAGCCGGTGTCAAGCGCTGGATGGGTATTCGCCCGACCGTTCGCGGTGTGGTGATGAACCCGGTCGACCACCCGCACGGTGGTGGCGAAGGCAAGACCGGCGAAGGCCGTCACCCAGTCGATCCTTGGGGCAATCTGACCAAGGGTTACCGTACCCGTAACAACAAGCGCACGCAGGTCATGATCGTGTCGCGTCGCAAGAAGTAAGGGGAAGGTCCATGACTCGTTCTCTCAAAAAAGGTCCCTTTGTCGACCATCATCTGGTAGCCAAGGCCGACAAGGCTGTCACTACCAAAGACAAGAAGCCGATTAAGACTTGGTCGCGCCGTTCCATGATCCTGCCCGAGTTCATCGGCTTGACCATTGCCGTGCACAACGGCAAACAGCACGTGCCGGTCTATATCACCGATCAAATGGTTGGCCACAAGTTGGGTGAGTTCGCTCTGACCCGTACTTTCAAGGGTCACCCTGCAGACAAAAAAGTCTCAAAGAAATAAGGAGTTGACCATGGAAACACGTGCAACCCTTCGTGGCGTTCGTTTGTCGGTCGACAAGGGCCGTCTGGTCGCGGATTTGATTCGCGGCAAGAAAGTGGACCAAGCCCTGAACATCTTGCAATTCACGCAGAAAAAAGCTGCTGTGATCATCAAGAAGGTTCTCGAGTCCGCTATTGCCAATGCCGAGCACAATGACGGTGCCGACATCGACGAGTTGAAGGTCAAGACCATCTTCGTCGAGCAAGGTGCTTCGCTGCGCCGCTTCACGGCCCGTGCCAAAGGCCGCGGCAATCAAATCAGAAAACCCACGTGCCATGTGTACGTGACGGTTGGTAACTGAAAGAGGCACGGACAAATATGGGACAAAAAATCCACCCAACCGGCTTTCGTCTGTCGATTAGCCGCAACTGGTCTTCGCGTTGGTACGCCAATGACCGCGATTTCGCGGGCATGCTGGCCGAAGACATCAAGGTGCGTGAGTACCTGAAGGTCAAGCTCAAAAACGCATCGGTGTCGCGCATCCTGATCGAGCGTCCTGCCAAGAACGCGCGCATCACCATCTTCTCGGCGCGTCCGGGTGTGGTGATCGGCAAGAAAGGCGAAGACATCGAGAACCTCAAGCGCGACCTGGGCAAGCAGCTCGGCGTGCCCGTGGCTGTGAACATCGAAGAGGTGCGCAAGCCCGAAATCGATGCCAAGCTGATTGCCGACAGCATCACGCAGCAATTGGAAAAGCGGATCATGTTCCGTCGCGCCATGAAGCGTGCCATGCAAAACGCGATGCGCCTGGGTGCCCTGGGCATCAAGATCATGTCATCCGGTCGTCTGAACGGCATTGAAATCGCACGTTGCGAGTGGTATCGCGAAGGTCGCGTGCCACTTCACACACTGCGTGCCGACATCGACTACGGTACCTCTGAGGCCAAGACTACTTACGGCATTATTGGCGTGAAGGTCTGGGTCTACAAGGGTGACACCCTGGGTCGCAACGATTTGCCTGCCGCCGTTGAGCCCCGTGCTGATGAAGAGCGTCGCCCCCGTGGTCCCCGTCGCGATGATCGCGGCGGTGCCCGTCCAGGTTCCGATCGTCCTGCTCCGCGCGGCGCAGTGCGTCGCCCGGCAGGCAGCAATGCCGCACCGGCTGACGGTAGCGACAAACCCGCTGAGGCCATTGGTGCCGATGCCAACAAACCCGCCGTTAAGCGCGTCCGCAAGGTAGCCGCGCCAGCTGCAGCAGCTGACGGTAAAGGAGAATAATTATGTTGCAACCCGCTCGTCGCAAGTACCGCAAAGAGCAAAAGGGCCGTAACACCGGCGTCGCAACCCGGGGTAGCTCGGTCGCGTTTGGTGATTTTGGTCTGAAGTGCACGGATCGTGGCCGTTTGACCGCCCGGCAAATTGAAGCTGCACGTCGTGCGATCTCGCGCCACGTCAAGCGTGGTGGCCGTATCTGGATTCGTGTGTTCCCTGACAAGCCAATTTCCCAGAAGCCTGCCGAAGTTCGCATGGGTAACGGCAAGGGCAACCCCTGAGTACTACGTGGCTGAGATTCAACCCGGCAAGATCGTGTTCGAAATTGTTGGGGTGACGGAAGAATTGGCGCGTGAAGCGTTTCGTCTGGCAGCTGCCAAGCTGCCCTTGCGCACCACTTTTGTGGCCCGCATGCTGGGTCAGTAATCAGGAGCACATGTTATGAAAACTACTGAACTGCGCCAGAAAGACGTTGCCGGTGTGCAAGCTGAAGTCAAAGCGCTACAAAAAGCCCACTTTGGCCTGCGCATGCAAAAGGCCACGCAACAACTCAACAACACGGCTACGCTGCGCTCGACGCGCCGCGACATTGCTCGCGCCAAGACGATTCTTGTCGAGAAGCAAAAAGCCGAACAGCCCACCAAGTAAGGAGTGACCTATGACGGAAGCTAAGACATCCCTCAAGCGCACCTTGATTGGCAAGGTGGTTAGCGACAAGCGTGCCAAGACCGTGACCGTGCTGATCGAGCGTCGCGTCAAGCACGAGCTTTACGGCAAGATCGTTGGCAAATCCAGCAAGTACCACGCCCATGACGAAAAGGGTGAGTACAAGCTGGGCGACGTGATCGAGATCACCGAAAGCCGGCCGATTTCCAAGACCAAGAATTGGGTTGCGACCCGCTTGGTTGAGAAAGCCGCTGTGGTGTAAGCCTTTATTGATGCATCCCTGCGGGTTTTAGCGAGACGGCTCACAATGTGGGCCGTTTTGCTTTGTCGTAACACTGCGCTGCGCGCAGTTGTTGGCCAAATCCCAATCGAGGGCGATTAAGCAATTGTGCAAAGCCGTTTTCAGACACATTCAGGAGTAAACAGACATGATCAAAATTGGTGACACCCTTCCATCGGCGACCTTGATGGAGTATTCCGAAGTCGAGGGTGGCGGTTGCAGTATCGGACCGAATCCGGTTGATGTGGCCAAGGCTTGTGCCGGAAAAACTGTCGCCTTGTTCGCGCTGCCGGGGGCCTTTACTCCGACTTGCTCAGCCAAGCATGTGCCAGGCTATGTGCAGAAGTTCGACGAGTTGAAGGCAGCAGGTGTCGATGAGATTTGGTGTGTCAGCGTCAATGACGCGTTCGTCATGGGTGCCTGGGCGCGTGACCAAAAGACGGGGGCCAGGGTTCGCATGTTGGCCGACGGTGATGCCAATTTCACCAAGGCCGTGGGTTTGACCTTGGACTTGACTGGCAAAGGAATGGGCCTGCGCAGCAACCGATATTCCATGCTGGTCAAGAACGGTACGGTCACGTCCTTGAACATTGAGGGGCCAGGCAAATTTGAAGTCAGTGACGCAGCCACCATGTTGGCGCAAGCCAAGGCTTGATGCATCCTTGCACCGCCCCCCGTGCACCACCTATTGGCGTCTGTCCTGAGATCCGGTGACGCGGGCGGTCAAAGATCGGCCTTGAGGTAGTGGGCGCCAGCGATTGGGTTGTGGTAGTAGGGTGGAATTTCCTCAAATCCCAGACCCTGGTACAACGCTCGCGCGGTTTCCATCTCGTCCAGCGTATCGAGTAGCACACTGCGGTATCCCACCTGACGGGCAGTGTCCAGAATCCTCTCGGCCAGATCCCGCCCCAATCCCAGGCCACGAAAAGCGGGGCGTACATACAGGCGCTTCATTTCGCAGGCGTTGACGTAATCGGCAGCGTCGAGCGCACGAAGCGCACAGCAACCAGCCACCGCGCCGTCTACCAGCGCGATCAACAGGCTGCCGCGTGGCGCCGCATACTCGCCGGGCAGATTGCTCAGTTCGTTGCTGAAGTCCTGAAAACACAAGTCAACCAGTAGTGACTCTGCATACTCCTGAAATATCCGGCGTGTCGCATCCAGCTCGGGAGCAGTGTCAGGGACGATGAAATTGATGACAGGTGCGGAGGTCTTCAGATGTTGCATGGGAAACCGGCGCAAGAACGATTAGAGGCAGCGAGCGTGGGGAGCTTAGAGTGGTCGGCGACGGCGCACTAGAGGACCTTGGCGAATTCCAGCGTCAACGCCTGTGGCAGTTGGGTCGCCAGCTCGCTGCGCGTCACGCGGGTCATGTTGCCACTTACCCAACTGGCGATGGACAGCGTCCCGCTGTCGTAGCCAATTTCGATAAACGGGAAATTGGGCTCCGCCTTGAGCAGGTCGGCGCGCAACTGGTTGAACTGGTCATTGCGGATACGCTCGTCAACAATGATCAAGTGCGGCTGTTCCAGCTCGCAGTAACGGATGGCCGCTGCGGATGTCGGGACACTGTCGAACATCAAGCCCAACGCGCGGCAAATCGACTTGACGTCCTCGCGCAAGGGGGCCTCACCCGTGATGACCAGCACCCGTTGACCCGCCAGAGCTTGCGATGGCGTACTTATCCATGACTCGGAGCCGGCATCCATTTCCAGGGCGGTCAACCCTTCAAGCTGCTTGACGGTTCTGGGAAACTCCAGTGTGAACGTGTGCTCATCAGCGGTCACGGTGGTCTGGACCGTGACGCCCATGGCGTATGCGATTTCGGTGACCAACTGCCAGTTCAGCGCGTCCGGCTCATCGTGGGTGTGGTCGGGCTTGCCGGCTACCACCACCGCGCGGGTGGTTTTGAAACTGAGCAGGGCATGAGCCGGCCAGTTTTTGACGTCCAGCAAGACGAACAAGCGGGTGCCAGGCCTGGCGGCGTACTCAACTGCAGCCATCACCAAGCTGGTCACCAAGTCAAAATCAACCAGCACTGCCACGGGTTTGATGCTGCGATGGAGCTCGACTCCGCGGTGGTGCATCAGGGCGGCGCGCTCGTCGAGTGCGCGTTTGACGACTGAATCGAGGTTGAGCTGTGCATGGGCTTGTTGCCAGCGGCCCTCGGCAACGCGCGCCAGCAATTGGCAGTTCTGGGACAGCCGATGCAGCTCGGCCAGCGCGTCTTCGACTGGCTTCGCCAAACCCGGAGCAATGGCGCCTGACTCAACCCAGGCATGCAGCGCATGTTTGACCACGTTCAGGGGCGGGTCCACCTGCCCCCCCACGGCCGCAACCAGGGAGTAGTCAGTTGAGCTTGGCGGCGGCGCGGTTGGTGGTCGGCTAGGGTCCTGCATGTCGCCTTCCAGTCCAGGAGGCACGGTGTTCAGGTAGCGGCTGTCTGTTGTCACTTCAATCCCCTTGTGGCGGTCACAATCAGATTAAAGCCGAATCGATAGGTTTCGAACAGCCCCGGATACGCCATGGATGCGCAAAACGGATAATCCGACCATGTATTGTCTCCTTACCCTCACCCATGTTTTGGTGGCGCGCGGCCACCGCTGTCCAGACCACCGTCACGAAGCCCGCGGGACCGGCGTGTGTACCGCCTTGCCGTGGAGATGATGACTACACTGTCGGCGCGCCGTGTGGCCAGTCTTTTCTTCGCCTTTGCCTTTGCCTATTTTCTTTCGGCTCTGATTCGGGCAGTTACTGCGACCTTGTCGCCGACCTTGAGCGCTGAGTTCGCCCTCAATGCCGGCGACCTTGGTCTCTTGGCCGGCGCCTATTTCCTTGGCTTTGCGACCACTCAGTTGCCCTTGGGTACGTGGCTGGATCGGTTTGGTCCGAAGCGCGTGATTCTGTGTTTTCTCGTGGTGGCCGTGCTTGGCTGCGTCGCGTTCTCCGCCGCCACTAACTTCACCGAGCTGATCGTTGCGCGTGCCCTGTGTGGTGTTGGGGTCAGCGCGTGCCTGATGGCGCCGCTCACCGGGTATCGGCGCTGGTTCGCACCAGGCATGCAACTGCGCGCCAACTCCTGGATGCTGATGAGTGGGTCGCTGGGGATGGTGGCGTCAACGTTGCCGGTGCAGTGGTTGGTGCCAATTCTGGGTTGGCGGCCATTGTTCTGGGGCCTGGCTTTGCTGGTGCTGTTGGCCATCGGATTGATTTCATGGGCTGTTCCGAAGTGGGAGCAGGATCATCCTGGTGAGGTGACTGCACCCCCCGCGCAGGGCTACGGCGTCGTCTGGGCGCATCCCTACTTCCGCAAGATGGCGCCGCTGGGCTTCTTCTGCTACGGTGGTCTGATCGCCGTCCAGACCTTGTGGGCCGTGCCCTGGATGACCAAAGTGGCTGGCTACAGCTCGCTGGAGGCGGCCCAGGCGCTGTTTTGGATCAACGTCGCCATGCTGTGCACGTTCTGGTTCTGGGGTGCCATCAACCCGCGCCTGACCCGCAAGGGCTTGCACGCCGATAGTTTGATCACGCGTGGTTTGCCTTTCAGTTTTCTATTATTAGCTATCGTAATAATAGCTGGAAATTCAATGCCATCGTTGGTTGGAGTCGGATTAGGCCTCTATTGCATGAGCTGCACGTTTGTCGCCGTGTCGCAGCCGGCGGTAGCCATGGCTTTTGCACCCGCATTGGCCGGCAGGGCCCTGACCGCCTACAACCTGGTCATGTTTTCAGGGGTTTTTGCCGTCCAATGGGGCATTGGTTTGGCTGTGGATGCATTCCGGTCGGCCGGATTGACCGAAATCCAAGCCTTTCAGGCGTCCATAGGGCTGTTCCTGTGCTGTTGTGTCGCCTCGTATGCCTATTTCCTGGTACCCAGACGCGATAATCGCAACACAGTCACCCCATGAACAACGGCATCCTCATCATTGCTCACGCGCCACTGGCCAGTGCTCTGTGCCAGGCGGTGCTGCATGTGTTTCCGGACTGCCGTGCCGACGTTGCCGCGTTTGACGTCGAGCCGGGTGTTGCACCGGAAGTTTCGTTGGTGGGTGCGCGACGCGCCTTGAGTCAAATTGGAGCGCCGCAGACGCTGGTGCTGGCGGATGTTTTTGGTGCCACGCCCTGCAATGTGGCGCAAAAATTGGTCGATGGCTTGACATCGCGACTGGTCGCGGGGGTCAACTTACCGATGCTCCTGCGAGCGGTCACCTATCGACATGAATCGCTCGATACCCTGGTGACCAGGGCGATCGTGGGCGGCACGCAGGGCGTGATGCAGGTAGCCATCACGGCCCCACAAAATCAGGCGAGGAAACACCATGGTCAAGGCCACGACGACAATCAACAATAAGCTCGGACTGCACGCTCGCGCCTCGGCCAAATTAACCAAGTTGGCAGGTAGTTTCCCGTGCGAGGTCTGGATGTCCAAGGGTGAGCGGCGTATCAACGCCAAGAGCATCATGGGCGTGATGATGCTGGCCGCCGGCATCGGCAGCACCGTTGAAATCGATACCCACGGCGCGCGCGAGCAGGAGGCTCTGGACGCCCTGCTGGCCTTGATTGCCGACAAGTTTGGAGAGGGTGAGTGACCTTTGCCATTCATGGTCTGGCGGTCGCGCGTGGCATCGCCATCGGGCGCGCCGTGTTGGTGGCGTCCAGTCGTGTCGATGTGGCGCACTATTTCATTGATCCCGCTCGTGTCGAGTCAGAGATCGATCGGGTCAGGTTTGGCCGCAATGCGGTGGTCGATGAGATCCATCGATTGCAGACCAGCGTTTCACATATGGGCACCAAGGAAGCAGCCCACGAACTGGGCGCGCTGCTTGACGTCCACCTGATGTTGCTCCAAGACGAGGAGTTGATTGGCGGCGTGAAGCACTGGATCACCGATCGCCTCTACAACGCCGAGTGGGCACTGACCACGCAACTCGAAGTGATTGCCCGCCAGTTCGATGAAATGGAGGACGAGTACTTGCGTGAGCGCAAGGCCGACCTAGAGCAGATCGCCGAGAAGGTGCTGCGCGCCATGAAAGGTGACGGCTCGGCGGTGGTCACGGTGCCGCAACGGCCTGCTCGAAAGCGCCCGCAACAGGATGTGCTGTTGGACGACACGGTCGATGTGCCGCTGGTGTTGATCGCGCACGATTTGTCTCCGGCGGACATGCTGCAGTTCAAGCAAAGCGTGTTTGGCGGCTTTGTCACCGATGTTGGCGGCAAGACTTCTCACACCGCAATCGTCGCGCGCAGCATGGACATTCCCGCAGTGGTGGGGGCCCGGACCTGTAGCCAGTTGATACGCCAGGACGACTGGGTCATCATTGACGGCGACGCCGGTGTAGTGATTGTCGATCCGTCGCCAATCATCCTCGCCGAGTACGGCTTCAAGCAGCGCCAACGTGAACTCGAACGCGGCCGGCTGTCGCGCCTGCTGCATACGCCCGCCCTCACCATGGATGGGCAAAAAGTGGATTTGCTGGCCAATATCGAGATGCCCGAGGATGCGTCTGGCGCGGTCAAGTCGGGCGCGGTTGGGGTGGGGCTGTTTCGCAGCGAATTCCTGTTCATGGGGCGCAACGGCAACCTCCCCAATGAGGAAGAGCAGTATCAGGCCTATCGCAGGGCCGTTGAGGGCATGCAGGGCCTGCCCGTAACAATTCGAACCGTGGACGTCGGCGCCGACAAGCCACTGAACAAATCGGCGCGCGACGATGCCCACCTCAATCCAGCCCTGGGTCTGCGCGCCATCCGTTGGAGTTTGGCCGATCCAGCCATGTTTTTGACGCAGTTGCGGGCGATCCTGCGGGCGGCCGCGCATGGGCAGGTTGGGCTGCTCATTCCGATGCTGGTTCATGCCAGCGAGATTCGCCAGACTATCGCGCTGATTGTGCAGGCACGGGCGGAACTGGACCAGCGCGGCGTTGTCTACGGCCCCGTCAAACTCGGCGCCATGATCGAGATACCGGCGGCTGCCTTGACACTCAAGATGTTCCTGAAGTACTTTGACTTTCTGTCGATTGGTACCAATGATCTGATCCAGTACACCCTGGCAATTGACCGTGCCGACGAGTCAGTGGCCCATTTGTACGATCCGCTGCACCCCGCCGTCCTGCGTCTGGTGGCCGACACCATCGCGGAATGCGATGCGCAGGGCAAGAGCGTCAGTGTCTGCGGCGAAATGGCGGGTGATGTGGAGATGACCCGTTTGTTGTTGGGGTTGGGTCTGCGCAGTTTCTCCATGCATCCGGCGCAAATTCTGGCCGTCAAACAAGAGGTGTTGCGTGCGGACACCGGACGGCTGCGGGAATGGGCCCAAGCCGTGATGCAGGACGAGGATCCTGGTCAACGCATGGGGCGATCCTGATAGCTGCTTGAGCGCCCTATCGGTAGGCCTTTTTTTTAAGGACCGACCCACCATGACAAAACCCCGCAAAGCTCGCGCCCAGCGGGGTTCTATTTTTTGATCGCGAGCGGTCACGCCCAACGACGCTGTAGGTCGTCAGGCAAGGAGCAAGATTACATGCCCATGCCGCCCATGCCGCCCATCCCACCCATGTCGCCACCGCCCATGCCACCCATGCCGCCGCCCGAATCGGACTTCGGGGATTCAGCGATCATGCATTCGGTCGTCAACATCAAAGAGGCCACCGACGCTGCGTTTTGCAGCGCCGTGCGGGTCACCTTGGTGGGGTCCAGAATACCCATCTCAATCATGTCACCGTAGGTGTCGTTGGCAGCGTTGAAGCCGTAGTTGCCCGTGCCGGCCAACACTGCATTCACCACCACCGAGGCTTCGCCGCCGGCGTTGTACACGATTTCGCGCAGGGGCGACTCGATCGCCTTGAGCACCAGCGCAATGCCGTGGTCCTGGTCGGAATTGTCACCCTTGATCTTGCCAGCGGTCTGCTTGGCGCGCAGCAGAGCCACGCCGCCACCCGCCACGATGCCTTCTTCCACCGCAGCACGGGTTGCGTGCAGGGCGTCTTCGACGCGGGCTTTCTTTTCCTTCATTTCGACTTCGGTGGCAGCGCCAACCTTGATCACGGCAACACCGCCGGCCAGCTTGGCCACGCGCTCTTGCAGCTTTTCGCGGTCGTAGTCGGACGTGGCTTCCTCGATCTGCACGCGCACTTGCTTGACGCGGGCTTCGATGTCGGCGGCAGCACCGGCACCGTCGATGATGATGGTGTTTTCCTTGCTGACTTCGATGCGCTTGGCGGAACCGAGGTCGGCCAAAGTCACTTTTTCCAGCGACATGCCAACTTCTTCGGCGATCACTTTGCCGCCGGTCAGAATGGCGATGTCTTCCAGCATGGCCTTGCGACGGTCACCGAAGCCGGGAGCCTTGACAGCCACCACCTTCAGGATGCCACGGATGGTGTTGACCACCAAAGTCGCCAGCGCTTCGCCTTCGACATCTTCAGAGATGATCAACAAAGGACGGCCGGATTTGGCGACTTGCTCCAGGGTGGGCAGCAGGTCACGGATGTTGCTGATCTTCTTGTCGTACAGCAATACGAAGGGGTTCTCCAGCAAAGCGGCTTGCTTTTCTGGGTTGTTGATGAAGTAGGGCGACAGGTAGCCGCGGTCGAACTGCATGCCTTCGACCACTTCGAGTTCGCTGTCCAGTGACTTGCCGTCTTCGACGGTGATCACACCTTCTTTGCCCACTTTGTCCATCGCATCGGCAATGATCTTGCCAATGGTCTCGTCGCTGTTGGCGGAGATGGAGCCAACTTGGGCGATTTCCTTGGAGGTGGTGGTGGCTTTGGAGGCCTTCTTCAGCTCGGCGACCAAAGCGGTGACCGCCTTGTCGATACCGCGCTTCAGATCCATCGGGTTCATGCCAGCGGCGACATACTTCATGCCTTCGTGCACGATGGCTTGGGCCAACACGGTTGCCGTGGTGGTGCCGTCGCCAGCGATGTCAGAGGTCTTGGAAGCAACTTCCTTGACCATCTGCGCGCCCATGTTCTGCAGCTTGTCCTTGAGTTCGATTTCCTTGGCCACGGACACACCGTCCTTGGTCACGGTGGGGGCGCCGAAAGAGCGCTCCAGCACCACATTGCGACCCTTGGGGCCGAGGGTAACTTTGACTGCGTTGGCCAGGATGTTGACACCCTCGACCATGCGTGCGCGGGCTTCGCCGCCGAAAATGACGTCTTTTGCTGCCATGTTGATTTCTCCGAATTCAGTTAATTGGTGGGATCTGGGCGTGCGGGGAATTACTTCACCACGACGGCAAACAGATCGTCTTCTTTCATGACGAGCAACTCGTCGCCATCGACCTTGACGGTCTGGCCGCTGTACTTGCCAAACAAGACGCGATCGCCAACCTTGACCGACATGGCGCTCAGTTCGCCCTTGTCGTTCTTCTTGCCAGGACCGACGGCCAGCACTTCGCCTTGGTCAGGCTTTTCGGCGGCGCTGTCAGGAATCACGATGCCGGAAGCGGTTTTGGTTTCGTTTTCGACGCGTTTGACGATCACGCGGTCTGCCAGGGGACGCAGTTTCATGGGGGCTCCTTGATTTGGAAACAGAGGTTGAAATCAATAGCGCCAACTCTGTAAAGTTAGCGCCAATTAACTTGAAGAGGTGATTGGCCAAGCATTTTGCTTGTTAGCACTCAACTCTTACGAGTGCTAATGATAAGGCCTTTTGGTTGAGTTTCAAGTGACATTGGCAAAAACGAGGCTGTTTGCGGAACGTCTCTGCACTTTCCATTTCGCGCCAGTCATCACTCGATTCGACGGCTTACATGGGTTGAGCCAGTCGGGTGGTGGTATGCGATTTCCTCACCTGGCGCACTGGTCGCCGACAGCTATGGAGCGCGCCCGGTGCAGTTTTTGGTAGCTGTCGATAAGGCGCTGGTGCCGGTCAAGCCCTTCGAGTTGCATGCTCGTTGGCGTCAATCCGTAGAAGCGCACGCTGCCGTCTACCGACCCCATTACCGCATCCATCCGCGGGTTGCCAAACATCCGGCGGAAATTGACCTCGTAATGGGCCAGCTCCAAGTCATCGTCCAGCATCACCTCCAGCACCACATTCAAGGCTTGGTAGAACAATCCGCGCTCGACCGTGTTTTCGTTGTACTGCAGGTAGGCGCCCACCAGATCGTGCGCGGCTTCAAATTGCTTCAAGGCCAGATGGATCAGCAGCTTTAGTTCCAGCACCGTGAGCTGGCCCCAGACCGTGTTCTCATCAAATTCGATACCGATCAAAGTGACGATGTCGGTGTAATCGTCCAGCTCACTCTCTTCCAGACGTTTCAGCAGCGCTTTCAGGCTATGATCATCTAGGCGGTGCAAGTTCAAGATATCGGCGCGGAACGCCAGCGCTTTGTTGGTGTTATCCCAAATCAAATCTTCAACCGGATAAATTTCGGAGTACCCCGGCACCAGGATGCGACAGGCAGTGGCGCCAAGTTGGTCATACACCGCCATGTACGCCTCTTTGCCCATGCCTTCGAGAATGCCGAACAAGGTGGCGGCCTCCATGGCATTGGAGTTGGTGCCCTGACCAGAAAAATCCCACTCCACAAAATCAAAATCTGCTTTGGCACTGAAAAACCGCCACGACACCACGCCGCTGGAATCAATAAAGTGTTCCACAAAGTTGTTCGGCTCGGTGACGGCGTTGCTCTCAAAAGTGGGCCGGGGCAAATCGTTCAGGCCTTCAAAACTGCGCCCCTGCAGCAACTCGGTCAAGCTGCGCTCCAACGCCACCTCCAGGCTGGGGTGCGCACCGAAGGATGCAAACACACCGCCCGTTCGCGGGTTCATCAGGGTGACGCACATCACAGGAAACTTGCCGCCCAGCGACGCGTCTTTCACCAGCACCGGAAAGCCTTGGTTCTCCAGCTCCGCAATGCCGGCCAGATTCCCGGGTACTTCGCCAACACACTGGCGGGTACATCGGGCAGCGCGATTTCGCCTTCCAGAATTTCGCGTTTGACCGCCCGCTCAAAAATTTCCGACAGGCATTGCACCTGCGCCTCGACCAGCGTATTGCCGGCACTCATGCCGTTGCTAAGGTACAGGTTGTCGATCAGGTTGGTCGGGAAGTACACGACCGCGCCATCCGACTGGCGCACATAGGGCAAGGCGCAAATGCCGCGTTTGACATTGCCCGAGTTGGTGTCGACCAAGTGCGAGGCGCGCAACTCGCCATCGGGGTTGTAAATTTGCAGGCAGTAGTCGTCGAGTAGACCAACCGGCAGCGCATCTTTGCGACCGGGCTTGAACCAGCGCTCATGGGGGTAGTGCACAAACGCGGCGTTGGCAATGTCCTCACCCCAGAACTGGTGGTTGTAGAAGTGATTGCAGCTCAGTCGCTCAATGTATTCACCCAAGGCCGACGCCAGCGCGCTTTCCTTGGTGGCACCCTTGCCATTGGTAAAACACATCGACGAGTGTGCATCGCGGATATGCAGTGACCACACGTTGGGAACCAGGTTGCGCCACGAAGCGATTTCAATCTTGATGCCCAAAGCCGCCAAAACCCCCGACATGTTGGCGATGGTTTGCTCCAGCGGCAGATCTTTGCCCGCGCTATAGGTGCAGGCCCCTGCTTGCGGCTTCAACGCCAGCAGGGACTGGGCATCGGCATCGATGTTGTCCACCTCTTCAATGACAAACTCAGGCCCGGTTTGCACCACCTTTTTCACCGTGCATCGCTCAATGGAGCGCAAAATGCCCTCCCGGTCTTTGGTGGAGATATCTGCTGGCAACTCCACCTGAATCTTGAAAATCTGCTGGTAGCGGTTTTCGGGATCGACAATGTTGTTCTGCGACAGGCGGATTTGATCGGTAGGGATGTTGCGCGTGTTGCAGTACAACTTCACAAAATAAGCCGCGCACAAGGCCGATGAGGCCAGGAAATAATCGAACGGGCCCGGCGCCGAGCCGTCGCCCTTGTAGCGGATAGGCTGATCGGCCACCACCGTGAAGTCATCGAACTTGGCCTCCAGACGAAGCTTGTCGAGAAAATTGACTTTGATTTCCATGGGGTATCCAAAAAAGAGGCGTTCAAACGGGGTTGGCAGGCATTATCGGATTTCCCCTTTTGGAGAACCCGCGCTGCTTGGCAATTCGAGGCGCCGGGCGTCGGATCCGATCACATGCTCCTAGAATGGCATCACGAATGGCGGTCCGCACTGGTGCCATGCAATAACAACGCCCATCCTCGCGACCATCTCACCGACCCATGCTTTACGCCACACTCAAGACTCTCCACCTGCTGTCGGTCATCGTCTGGGTGGGCGGCATGGTGTTTACACAGTTCTTTCTTCGACCGGCGTTGGGGAGTTTGGAGGGGCCCCAGCGATTGACCCTCATGCAAGCCGTATTGGCGCGTTTCTTCAGCGCCGTCTTGGCCGCAGCAAGTTTGTCTGTGCTGACCGGTTTGTGGATGATGCGCCGCGTTGCCGGGCAAACCGCCCAAGTCGGCGTCACCACCCACATGCCCTTGGAGTGGTTGGTCATGGCGGCCTTGGGCACGCTGATGGCGCTGATCTTTGGCTACATCCGTGTCGTGCCCTACCCCCGCCTGGTGGCTGCAGTGGCTGCACAGGACTGGCCCGCAGGTGCCACCGCCCTGGCGACCATTCGTCGCTGGGTGATGGTGAACCTGATCCTGGGTGTGGCGACCGTCGCGATCACCCAAATGGGCGTCACGGGCTGAAACGCCGAGCATGAATCCTGACGCAAAGCAGCTCTGGCGCGCGCCGCGCTGGGCACTGGCCGTGCTGTTGGCGGTGCTGGGCATGTTGGGTCCGTTCTCGATCGACACCTATATTCCTGCGTTTTCCGGCATTGCCCAGTCCCTGGGGGCGACACCGGTGCAGATGCAGCAGACGCTTTCGGCCTATCTGTTCGGTTTTGCCTTCATGAGCCTGTTTCACGGCGCGATCTCGGACAGCGTGGGGCGCCGACCCGTGGTGTTGTGGGGGCTGGCGGCGTTTACGTTGGCGTCGGCCGGCTGCGCCTTGTCGCAAAGCATCGGTCAGCTTGTATTTTTTCGCGCCATGCAGGGGCTGACCACAGGCGCGGGAATTGTGGTGGCGCGGGCCGTCGTGCGCGACATGTTTTCCCCGTCGGACGCCCAGCGGGTGATGAGTCAGATCACGATTTACTTCGGGGTGGCCCCGGCCATTGCGCCCATCATTGGTGGCTGGTTATTTGTGCACATGGACTGGCACAGCATTTTTTGGTTCCTGACCGCAGTTGGCATCGTCCTGTGGGTGGCCAACTACCGACTGTTGCCCGAGACCTTGCACCTGGATCATCGGCAGCCGCTCAAGGTCAGCAACCTGATGCAGGGCTACTGGCAGCTCGGGCTCGATCCGCGGTTCCTGTTGCTGGCATTGGCCAGTGGCGTGCCCTTCAACGGCATGTTCCTGTATGTGTTGTCGGCGCCGGCTTTTCTGGGGGAACATTTGGCGCTGGCGCCAACCCAGTTCTTCTGGTTTTTTGTATTGACCATCGGCGGCATCATGGGCGGTGCCTGGGTCAGTGGGCGCATGGCGGGCAAGGTGACGCCCAAGCGGCAGATCCGGATCGGGTTTGCCATCATGCTGCTGATTGCAGTGGTCAATCTGATCGCCAATTTGCTGTTCAAGGCGCATGTGTCGTGGGCCTTGCTGCCGATCGCCATTTTTGCGTTTGGTTGGGCCATGATGGTGCCGGTGGTGACGCTGCTGGTGCTGGATCTGCACCCCGAGCGGCGTGGCATGGCCTCGTCGCTGCAGGCCTTCATTGGCGCGTCGGCCAACGGCCTGGTGGCCGGCCTGATTGCGCCGCTGGTGATGCACTCGACCGTACTGTTGGCGGCGTCGTCCCTGGCCATGATGTGCGTTGGCCTGCTAGCCTGGTTCTATGTGCGCCGCCGCTGGCCGGAGATTGGCGCGGCGGTGCACCTCTGACGGCGTCACTCGCCGCCACCAAATCAGGCTGGGGTCGGAACCGCGATTGGAGTCGGGCCTGGCAGCAAGCGCTTCAGATAACGGCCGGTGTGGCTGGCGGGGTTGGCCGCGATGTCCTCCGGCGTGCCAACACCGACCACCTGGCCGCCGCCGGCGCCGCCCTCGGGGCCCATGTCGATCAGCCAGTCGGCGGTCTTGATCACGTCCAGGTTGTGCTCAATCACCACCATCGTGTTGCCAGCGTCGCGCAACTGGTGCAAGACCCTGAGAAGCAAGGCGATGTCGGCAAAGTGCAGCCCGGTGGTCGGTTCGTCCAGGATGTAGAGCGTGCGCCCGGTGTCGCGTTTGGACAGTTCCAGCGCCAGCTTGATGCGCTGCGCCTCCCCGCCCGACAGGGTGGTCGCGGCCTGCCCGAGCTTGATGTAGGACAGCCCAACGTCCAGCAGCGTGTGCAACTTGCGGGCGATGTTGGGCACGGCCTTGAAGAAGTCGAAGGCGGCCTCCACGGTCAGGTCCAGAATTTGCGCGATGTTCTGCCCCTTGTACAGGATCTCCAGTGTTTCGCGGTTGTAGCGTTTGCCGGCGCACACATCGCAGGGCACATAGACATCGGGCAGAAAGTGCATCTCCACCTTGACCACGCCATCGCCCTGGCAAGCCTCGCAGCGGCCGCCGGCGACGTTGAACGAGAAGCGCCCTGGTCCATAGCCACGTTCGCGCGCCGTCGGCACCTCGGCCATGAGCTCGCGAATGGGCGTAAACAAGCCGGTGTAAGTGGCAGGGTTGGAACGCGGCGTGCGGCCGATGGGGCTCTGGTCCACGTTGATGACTTTGTCGAAATGCTCGATGCCCTCGATGGCCTCGACGGCCGCCGGTTCGTCATGCGAACGGTAAAGCTGGCGCGCTACCGCTCGGTACAGGGTGTCGTTGACCAGGGTCGATTTGCCCGAACCGGAGACGCCGGTGACGCAGGTGAACAGGCCTACCGGAAACGACACACTGACACTTTGCAGGTTATTGCCGGTGGCATGAACCACTTGCAGCCACTGCGGGTTGACGTGGTCGCTGGGTGAGTGGCGCCGAGCCGGCGTGGCGATGCTCAGTGTGCCCGCCAGGTAACGCCCGGTGAGCGAATTCGGGTTGGCCTTGACTTGCTCGAAGGTGCCCTGCGCCATCACTCGCCCCCCATGCACGCCAGCGCCTGGCCCGAGGTCGATCAACTGGTCGGCCGCACGCATCATGTCCTCGTCGTGCTCGACCACCAGCACCGAGTTGCCAATGTCGCGCAAATGCTTGAGCGTGTCGATCAAGCGGTCATTGTCGCGCTGGTGCAAACCGATGCTGGGCTCATCCAGTACATACATCACGCCGGTCAGGCCCGAGCCGATCTGCGAGGCCAGCCGGATGCGTTGCGACTCACCACCGCTGAGCGTCTCGGCGCTGCGGTCCAGACTGAGGTAGCTTAGGCCCACATCGTTAAGAAATTTCAGGCGCAGGCCGATCTCGCGGATCACCTTGCTGGCGATCTCGCCTTTGGCGCCGTGCATCTGCACGGTGCTGAAATAGTCCAGACTCTCGCGCAGGGTGGTGTGGCTGACTTCATAGATCGCCCTGGCCTGCGCACCTTCGCCGATCTTCACGTGGCGCGCTTCGCGCTTGAGCCGCGTGCCCGCACATTCCTGGCAGGGCTGCGTGCTGCGGTAGCGTGACAGATCCTCGCGCACCAGGGCTGAATCGGTCTCCCTGAACCGCCGCTGCATGTTGGGGATAACCCCTTCAAAGGCGTGCTTCTTGGCTATTCGTTTGCCCTGCTGCGCCCCCGAGTCCAGCACGTAGCTGAACTTGATCTCGTCCTCGCCCGAACCGTGCAGCAGCACCGCCTGCACGGCCGGGCTCAGGGCCTCAAAGGGTTGATCGACATCGAACTTGTAATGCTTGGCCAGGCTTTCCAGCATGGCGAAGTAGTAGCCATTGCGCCGGTCCCAGCCCTTGATGGCGCCACTGGCCAGGCTGAGGGTTGGGAACGCCACCACGCGAGCCGGGTCGAAGAAGTCCTGCACACCCAGACCGTCGCACGCACTGCAGGCGCCCATGGGTGAGTTGAAGGAAAACAGCCGGGGTTCGAGTTCGCTGATGGAGTAATTACAAACTGGGCAGGCGTACTTGGCGTTGAACAGGTGCTCCCTTGGAACCTGACCGGGGTGCGCCTCGCTTGGCAGACTGTCCATTTCCACCGCCAGTGCCCGTCCATCGGCCAGTCGCAGCGCGGCCTCAAAGCTTTCGGCCAGGCGCTGCTTGAGTTCGTGGCGCACCTTGACGCGGTCGATCACCACGTCGATGTCGTGCTTTTCAGTCTTCTTGAGTGGCGGCAGCGCATCGAATTCAAGCGTCTGGCCATCGACCCGAAAGCGCACGTAGCCTTGGGCCTGCAGGTCAGCAAAGACCTCCGTGAATTCGCCCTTCTTCTCGCGTGCGATGGGCGCCAGAATCATCAGACGGGTATCTTCCGGCAGGGCCAGCACGGCGTCCACCATCTGACTGACGCTTTGCGCCTGCAGCGGCGCGTCGTGGTCTGGGCAGTAGGGGGTGCCCGCCCGTGCAAATAGCAAACGCAGGTAGTCGTGAATTTCGGTGACTGTGCCCACGGTCGAGCGCGGGTTGTGCGAGGTGGCCTTTTGCTCGATCGAGATGGCCGGACTCAGGCCCTCGATCACATCCACGTCGGGCTTGTCCATCAACTGCAGAAATTGGCGCGCATAGGTGGACAGGCTTTCCACATAGCGGCGCTGCCCCTCGGCGTACAGGGTATCGAAGGCCAGACTCGATTTGCCCGAGCCGCTCAAACCCGTGATGACCACCAACTGGTTTCGCGGGATGTCCAGGTCAATGTTCTTGAGATTGTGCGTGCGTGCGCCCCGGATGCTGATGGTCTGGCGCTGCAGGGCGGCGGCCAGGTACGTGCCTTGGCGGGAGTCGAGGTCGGAGTTCAATGGTGGCAAGCTTGAGGAAAACCCACCATGATAGTCAATGATCAAGGGTATGGCGGGTGCCTGGGTCACCAGTCGGGCCGGATCGGAGACAATTGCCGGTTATGAAATGACGCCGCCTGCGCGGCCTGTGGTGTGTCCTCATCTCCTGTTTCGCTGGACCTTGACCGACCGTTGAAGGGCGCCAGCCCCGTGCCAGCAACGGCCATGTTGCCTGTGGAGCGGCGCGCCAGTGTGTCGCTGGCGACCATTTTTGCCCTGCGCATGCTGGGCCTGTTCCTGATCCTGCCGGTGTTCGCGATCGAGGCCAGAAAGTATCCTGGTGGCGACGACTTGGCCCTGGTCGGGTGGGCCATGGGCATCTACGGTTTGACGCAGGCCTTGTTTCAACTGCCGTTCGGCATGGCGTCGGACCATCTAGGACGCAAGCGCGTCATCGTGGCCGGTCTCTTGGTGTTTGCGGCGGGCAGCTTCGTGGCGGCGCTGGCCCCCAGCCTGACCTGGCTGGCCATTGGCAGGGGTCTGCAGGGCGCTGGTGCGGTGTCCGCGGCGGTCACTGCCTTGCTGGCTGACCTGACGCGTGACGAGGTGCGCACCAAGGCGATGGCATTGGTCGGCATCAGCATTGGTGCCATGTTCGCGATCTCTCTCGTGGCGGCGCCACTGCTGGTGGTGCACACTGGTCTGAGTGGCTTGTTTGCCATGACCGGCGGTCTGGCCTTGTTTGGCGTGGCCGTGGTGATCTGGTGGGTGCCGGCTGAACCGGTGAAGCACACCGCCGCTCCACGTGGGCGATTGTCCGAGGTGCTGCGCCATGCGCCCCTGTTACGCCTGAACTTTGGTGTGTTTGTGCTACACGCCGTGCAGTTGGCGATGTGGGTGGTAGTACCAGCCATGCTGGTCAACGCCGGGTTGCCGCACGACCACCACTGGCAGGTGTACCTGCCAGCCTTGCTGGCGTCGATCGTGGTGATGGGGGGGCTTCTGTTCCCGCTGGAGCGCCGTGGCTATCTGCGGGCGGTGTTCCTGACCTCGATTGGCCTGATCATGGTGGTTCAGTTGGGTTTCATGCTGGTGAGTCGGGGCGAGGCCGGTCTGACATCCCTGTCGGTTCTGTTGTTTGTATTTTTTTGTGGCTTCAACGTGCTGGAGGCGACCCAGCCCAGCATGGTGTCGCGCGTGGCACCCGGACATGCGCGCGGCACGGCCATGGGGGTCTACAACACGCTGCAGTCGCTCGGGTTCTTTGTTGGTGGCGTGGCGGGTGGCTGGCTGGCCAAGAATACCGGCGGCACGGGTCTGTTCGTGGCCGGCTTGTTGGGCATGCTGGCATGGCTGGTGGTGGCTTGGCCCATGAGTGCGGTCGCGCCGAAGGCCTCAACCAGGGCGGCAAACCCTGGATAATCGAACAAATTCTGGAGAAATCAAGCATGGCATCCGTCAACAAAGTCATTCTGGTCGGCAATTGCGGTCGCGACCCGGAAATCCGCTACCTGCCCTCCGGTCAGGCCGTGGCCAACGTGAGCGTGGCCACCTCAACTCGGCGCAAGGACAAGACCACCGGGGAATCGATCGAGGATACGCAGTGGCACCGCGTCACTTTCTATGACCGTCTGGCCGAGATTGCCGGCGAATACGTGAAGAAGGGCCAGCCGATCTACGTCGAAGGTCGCCTCAAGTACGGCAAGTACACCGACCAGGCTGGTGTCGAGCGCAATACGGTGGACATCGTGGCGACCGAGATGCAACTGCTGGGCAAACGCGAGGGTATGGGCGGCCCCGGCGGCGATGAGGGTGGCAGCGGTGGCTATTCCCGGCCGGCACCGGCATCGCGACCGGCCGCTCCGGCCGCAACGCCAGTGCGACAGGCGCCCGCTGCCGCCAAGCCAGCCAGTGGTTTTGACGACATGGACGACGACATCCCCTTCTGACACCCAGGGAGCGGTGTTGAGTTGTACTCAAGCTGCTTATCCATGACAACGGCGACCCAGGGTCGCCGTTGCTGTTTTTGGACTGCGGCTGTCAATCAGAAGGTGCGACCCTTGGTGACGGTTTCGCGGGTGATCTTCCAGGTGCCCTTGACGAACTCCATGGACAACGTCTTCTCAACCACATCGCGGTAGTCATCAGACCCGTAGCTCTGAGTAAACGCCATTTCCGCGGCACCACCGGCGCAGGAAACGGTCTTGATGTTGCTCAGCGCTGCCGTCAGGCTGCCCTGCTTGCTGAGGCGCTTCTTGCGTAGCGTCCCCCACGCCGCCTGACTCAGACCCTGGGGCGGCACGAACTTGTCGCTGTAGGCGCCCATGTAAGCGCTCAGGTCTTTACGATTCCATGCCGCCGCCCACGCTTCCAGGGCACTGCTGGTCTTGGCGCACTCGTTGGGCGCGGGTGGCGCCACGGGTGCACGCGGGACCACTGGCACCGCCTGCGTAATGTCTACTTTGGGCAATTTGTCCTTGTCCAGCGTCATGACAGCGGGCAGTTCGGTGCTGCACTGCATCAGCGCGTCATCGGTGTGTGCGTCCGAACTGTTGGCGGGTAGTTCGGCTGGCAAGGGGCGCAAGTCCAGTGCACTGAGCAGGGCCCCGGAGGAGGCCAGCACGCGCAGTCTCGCAAGATGCAAGTCGAAGTCTGCCGCAGCCAGTGCGCGGCGCGCCTGGTACAACTCGTTTTCGGTGTCGAGCAAGTCCAGCAAGGAGCGCTGGCCGATGTCAAACTGCTGGCGGTACGCCTCGCGGGCCTTGGCCGTTGACAACTCGTGTTGAGCCAGAAATTCAAGTTGCTGCTGCAGTCGGTTGACATCGTTGTAAGCGATCTGCGCCGTCTGGCGAATGTCGCGGCAGGCCTTGTCGCGCAACTCGTAGGCGGCGTTCATCTTGGCCACGTACTGGTTGACACGTGCGCTGTCGCTGCCGCCCCGGTAGAGGTTGACGTTCATGACCAACTGGATGGCGCTGTCGCGGTAGTTGCCAGGGATGCCATCCTTGTCGCGGTCCATGCGCTGGCTGGCGCGCAGTTCCAGTTTGGGGCTGTACTCGGCGCGGCGCACGTCGGCATCGGCCCGGTAGGCGCGCAGGTTGGCGACGGTGCTCAGGAACTCCGGGTTGTTGCGGATGGCATCGGTCAGGAACACGTTGCGCGCGGGTACGAACTTGTCCAACTGGGGGACGGCGGCAAGGGCGTCGCCGGGAAGTTCGCCGGTCAAGCGTTGGTAGCGTGCGGTCACATCATGCAGGTTGCTGACCTCGGTAAGCCAGTTCGATTCGGCCAACGCCATGCGACCCGCAGCCTGCTCCAGGTCGACGCGCCGACCGACGCCAGCCGCGACACGGCTTCCAAGCTTGGTGTGCACGTCGGAGTGACTGGCGTAGTTGGCTTTGGCGAGCTCGACCAGTTCCCGGTAGCGCATCACATCAATATAGGCGCGTGCTGCTTCAAGCCCGATTTGGTCGGTGGTGGCAAGCAAATCGTAGTAGGCGGCCTGTCGGCTGTAGCCCAGGCGGCGCACTTCGCGCTGGGTGGCGAAGCCGTCGAACAGGGTCTGGCGCAACTGGATGGATGTCTGCGAGTGGGTGTAGTTGCGCGCGGCGCTGATGGCAGGGGTGAGCGTACTTTCGCGGCCGCTGCCGACCTCAAGGTCGATGGTGGGGCGCCAGCCACCTTTGGCGGCATCCTGTTCGGCCAGTGAGGCCGCCACATTGTGGTGGCGGAACTTGACTTCGGGGTGGTTCAGCACGGCGCGCTGCACAGCCTCCTTCAGGCTTGAGACACCCTGCGCCACACTGGCGCTGCTGGCCAGTGCCAAACCCGCCAGGACCAGACCCGCGCGCCGAGCTGGCGAATGGGCTGGGCGCGGCAGACACGGCCAGGCAGCAGGGGGGCATGGGCTATGCTTGATCATGAGGTCCAAATGCGTAGGTAGGGCAGAGGCAGTGCCGGTGACAATAGCGGACTTGGCCATGCGGGGTAGCCCGGAATTGTAAGGATTCGTAACGCCATGTGTGGACTTGAAGTGAGCACTAGATCACGATTATGGGGTTTTGTTTGAAACCTGAGCGGGTTCAGAGGCTAAGCAGGCGTGCCACAGCGCAACACCTTGGAGCGCGATGGCTGTCCTGACGCAGCTACCGTGGCGTGCAGCGAAGGCGCGCGCGCCGCTTCGGCTTGTGTGGGTGCTGGCGCTGGCCTTGGCCACCGTGGTGCTGGCGGCACCGGACTTTGATCGCTTGCTGTCGGCTTTCTCCCAGCGCTGGGGCGTCGGCACGCCCATGCAGCGCTACGTTGCCTGGCGCGAGATGGCGCTCGCCAGCGCTAGCGGCACCGAACCTGATCGGCTCAAGCGGGTCAACGAGTTTTTCAATCGGCACATCGTCTTTGGGGAAGACACCGTCATCTGGGGGCAGGCCGACTACTGGGCTACGCCGCTGGAAACCCTGGGGCGCGGCGCGGGCGACTGCGAAGACTTCGCCATCGCCAAGTACTTCAGTTTGCGCATGCTCGGCGTGGCGTCGCACAAACTGCGGTTGATCTATGTGCGGGCACGTACCGGCGGTGGCGATGCGGCGCCGACCCAGGCCCACATGGTCCTAGCCTACTACGCACAACCCGATGCGGAGCCCCTGGTGCTGGACAACTTGATTGGCGATATTCGCCTCGCCTCCAGGCGACCGGATCTGACGCCAGTGTTCAGCTTCAACAGCGAAGGGGTGTTTGTCGGGGCCGCCACCAAGGACGCGGCGGCGCCAGGCGGCTTGTCGCGCCTGTCGCGCTGGGAAGATCTGTTGCGCCGAGCGCATGCCGAGGGTTTTGAATGAGCGCGATCAGTTTCAGTGATTGGCCGGACACCGCGTCGCGCCAGCGGCACCATTAGGAGAACACCATGTCCATGTACCGACAACTCTGGCTAGCCATCATTGTCAGCACCGCGCTTGCCTTGGTGGGCAGCTTGCTGGCGTCGCTGCTGAGCGCGCGTGGCTATCTGGAGACGCAGTTGTCGATCAAGAACACCGACAACGCCGCAGCCCTGGCCTTGTCCTTGAGCCAGGCCAACGCCGACCCGGTCATGGTCGAGCTGGGTGTGGCGTCGCTGTTCGACAGCGGCCACTACGAACGCATCGTCGTGACGGACCCGTTGGGCAAAACCATGGTGGAACGTCTCGCGCCCGACCTGAAGCTGGACGCGCCAGCCTGGTTCGTGCGGCTGTTGCCGCTCAGGGCGCGGCCTGGGCAGGCCAAGATCAGCAGCGGGTGGCAGCAATTGGGAACCGTCACGTTGGCAAGTCACGCCCGCTTTGCCTACGCCGCGCTGTGGAAGAGCGCCTACGAGGTGGCATTCGCACTGGCAGTGGCGGGCCTGGTGGGGGGCTACCTGGGCTCACTGGTGCTGCGCCGCTTGCGCGGACCCTTGCAGTCGGTGATCGACCAGTCTGTCGCCATTGCCGAGCGTCGCTTTGTCACCATGCCAGAGCCGTCGGTACCCGAGTTGCGTCAGATGACCTCGGCCATGAATGCCATGGTGGGGCGGCTCAAATCCATGTTTGAAGACGAAGCGGCGCGCCTGGAGGCGGTGCGACGGGAAGCCAACTTCGATCCCTTGACCGGTCTGGCCAACCGCAGCTATTTTCTGGCTCGCCTCGGCCACGCTTTGGAGGCGGAGGAGTCCACCGGCGGCGCACTGGTGCTGATTCGGCTGGCGGACCTGGTGGGCGTCAACCGGCGACAAGGGCGAGCCCATACGGACCAGTTTCTGCAGCGCGTCGCGGACACAATCGCGCACAGTGCTACGCAGTTCGGCGGCGGTTCCGCCGCACGTCTCAATGGCGCCGATTTTGCACTGGTGTTGCCAGCGCCTATGGATGCTGACGCGTGCTGCAAGTCCATGCTGGAGGCGCTGACCGCGGCCGCGGCACCTTTCATGGACGGTGGACCGACAGCCTCCATCGGTTTTGGACATTTTTTGCCGGGCATGGCTCTGAATGACGTGCTGGCGGGGGTCGATGCGGCGCTGGCGCAGGCCGAGTCGGCCGGCGAGAACCAGGTTCGTGAGGCCGCCATGACGACTCGAGACGATTTGCCGCGTACTGCCGAGCAGTGGTCCGCAATGATTCACCGCGCCATGGAAAACAACTGGTTGCGGCTTGTTTCGTTTCCCGTGATTGAGCTGTCGGGTCAACTGTCGCACCGCGAATGCCCATTGCGCTTGATGGCCGATGAGCAAGGCGAGTGGCTGGCAGCAGGTCGTTTCTGGCCGTTTGCCGAGCGCCTGCGCCTGACTCCGGCGCTTGACCTGGCCGCCGTGGCGCTTGGTCTGCAAGAGCTCGATCGGCAGCCCGGCCTGAGGGGCCTGGCGATCAATCTCTCGGCCAGCTCACTCGATGATGCGGATTTTCGCCAGCGCCTGATGACGCTGCTGGGCGCTCACCCAGCAGTCACTTCGCGCTTGTGGCTGGAAGTGACTGAAAGCGGCGCACTCAAACACCTCGACCAGTTCCGGCCGCTGTGCCGTGAACTCAAGCGCCTGGGTTGCCGGGTCGGCCTGGAGCACTTCGGTCACCAGTTCAGCCAGATCGGCCAATTGCACGAATTGGGGCTGGATTACCTGAAGGTGGATGCCAGCTTCATCCGGGGCATTGACAGCCATGCCGGCAACGCCGCATTCCTCAAGGGGCTGACCGGCATTGCCCACAACATTGGCTTGCAGGTGCTGGCCGAGGGCGTGGCGACCGAGGCCGAACTGGCGGCTTTGGTCGCGCTGGGTTTCGATGGCGCTACGGGCCCAGCAGTTCGGGAGGTGCGGCAAGACTGAAGACACGACTCACATCGCGCTGTGGGGCGGCATCAGTCGGTGATCAGCTTGCCCTTGCTGATCAGGTCTTGAATGATGGCTTGGTCATCGCTAAAGCCGGTGACCAAATCGACACCTTGTAGAGTAATTGTTTGCTCGACGCCGCCTGATGCGTTGGCATTTACGCTCAAGACAGTGTCGGCGCCGCTCTTCTCAAAATGCAAATAGCTGGCAAGATTGCCGGCGCTGCCGCCGATGTGGTACTCGCCCACAAGCAGATCCCGAAGATCGAGAATGTCGGAGCCGGCGCTGGTGCCGAAGTTCTGCACGGTGTCCGATCCCGTCTCACCAAGCGTCCAGCGAAGCACGTCTGCGCCTCCCTGTCCGTTCAAGGTGTCATCACCTGCACCTCCCATCAGTACGTCGTTTCCATCGCCTCCATTGAGCGTGTCGGCCCCGGCGTAGCTGGTCATGATGTCGTCACCTGCGGTGCCCGCGAGTGAATCGGGTCCGCTGGTGCCTGAAACGTGTTTCAGACCACTGATGTTGAGGGTGACGCTTCCAGCGGAGGTGTCTCCATCCCGATCAGTGCTTGAGTAGTTGAATGTCGGGTTCAGCGTCGTGCCTACTGCCAGGGCGTCCTTGGTGACTTGATTGAGCTTGAAGGTGTAGCTACCATCAGCCAGACCAGTGAAGGTGCCGTAGCTGCTAGCGGTGGATCCCCAGACCACGTTGGACACTGATCCATCGGCGCCGGGAAGCACGTCAACATGCCCTGCGATCAGCGGAAGCGCTGCGTCGATGGTCGTGATGCTGGCGAAGATACCAAACGTGTTGTTGGCGGAATTCTCATACGTGCGAATGGTGTCGACGATGGCCCCGGTGCCGTCCTTGAACCCCAGTAGATTGACCTGATAGTCTTGCCCGCCGACCGTTACGATGGCTGTTTGCCCGGCGAGCGTGATGATGTCTCGCGAGACTTCAGGATTGCCGTTAACGTTCGGTGTTTCAGTGTGTGTCATGTGCACGTTGAACGAGACAGGTGTCGATACGCCGTTGATCACCACATTCATTTGAACCGACATGTCGGTGCCACTCAGGATGGAAGAGTTGCTGTTGATGGGGTAGTTCACGTGCGTGAAATCACCCAACTTGAATTCAACGCCTGTTTGGATGGCCGACCCACCGGTTGAGTAGGAGGCATTGTCAACCAGGTTGTATCCGGAGTTGCTAGGGCCGCCTGCAGCCGTACCCCAGCGAAGACCATCGACTTTTGCGTCGCCATCATTTGTCTCGATGTGCGACACGGTTGCGGTGCCGTTCACGTAGGTGTCGTTAACAAATCCGGCATCCAGGTTGTTGACGCTGATCGTGTCTACCGCAACATAGACGCGATGGCTTGTGCTGCCAGTCGTCGGTGAGTCGTCCTCAATGTTGACGGTCAGGGTCCCTGTAACTGTGTTGGTCCCGTCGGTGGCTTGCACCCCAATGTTTATCGCGGTAACGTTTTCGCCACTTGCCGACGCATGGTCGATGGGTCTGGACAGCGTGACGGTATAGCTTCCGGTGGTCGTGATGGTCGCACGAATCACCTCATTGCTACCGGCCGAGCCAATGAGCGGGGTCCCGGCACCGCCACCCGACCAGACAATAGCGATGCCACCCGAAGTCAATGCGATTGCAGGCGCTACTAGCGATACCGTTGGGGTGTTGTCGGGGTCGAGAATACTGAGGCTGCCAGTGGCGTTGGCCAGATTCGTGGTGTCGCCCGGGTTGCCGACGGCATCTGCAATTCCGCCGGATAGTCCTTCCTCTGAAACAGCGGTGGTCGCGCTGGAGACGGTTGGCGGATCGTTCACCGCAGTGACCGTAATCGTGAGGGTCGAGGTGTCGTTGGTACCTGAGCCGTCGGTCATGGTGTAGGTGGCCACCGGCACTGGACCGTTGTAGTTGGCCACTGGCGTAAAGACGTAGTCGCCGTTGGCTGCAATGCTGAGTGTGCCCACGCCGGTGATGGTGGCGCTCTGACCTGCATTGAAGACAGTGGCGTTGCCTGCGACCGTGAAAGTGGTGACGGTGACGGGGCCGTCCACGCTGGTGGTGCCAGTGAGCACACTGCCATTGAGGACGGTGTCTTCTGCCACGCTGGCGACCTCGTCGGCATCGGTGAAATCGTCATTGGCTGGTGTGACGGTGATGCTCAGAGTGGAGGTATCACCGCTGGAGCCGTCAGTCATGGAGTAGGTGGCCACCGGCACCGTGCCGTAGTTGGCTACTGGTGTGAAGGTGTAGTCGCCGTTGGCGTTGATCACCAAGGTGCCAACGCTGGCGATGGTGGCAGTTTGACCGGCGTTGAAGGTGCCTGCCACACCCACGATCGTGAAGGTGGTCACAGTGACGGGGCCGTCCACGCTGGTGGTGCCAGTGAGCACGCTGCCATTGAGGATGGTGTCTTCTGCCACGTTGACGCTCTCGTTGGCATCGGTAAATGCGTCGTCGGTTGGCGGAATGGTGATGCTCAGGGTGGAGGTGTCGCCGCTGGAGCCATCGGTCATCGAGTAGGTGACCACCGGCACCGTGCCGTTGTAGTTGGCTGCAGGCGTGAAGGTGTAGTCGCCGTTGGCGTTGATCACCAACGTTCCCACCCAGGGGATGGTCGCAGTCGAGCCAGCAGCAAAGCTGCCGGCCACACCTGCAATGGCGAAGGTGGTAACGGTAACCGAGCCGTCCACGCTGGTGGTGCCAGTCAATACGCTGCCATTGAGGACGGTGTCTTCTGCGCCGCTGACGACCTCGTCGGCATCGGTGAAGGCATCGTCCACCGCAGTGACCGTAATCGTGAGGGTCGAGGTGTCGTTGGTACCTGAGCCGTCGGTCATGGTGTAGGTGGCCACCGGCACTGGACCGTTGTAGTTGGCCACTGGCGTAAAGACGTAGTCGCCGTTGGCTGCAATGCTGAGTGTGCCCACGCCGGTGATGGTGGCGCTCTGACCTGCATTGAAGACAGTGGCGTTGCCTGCGACCGTGAAAGTGGTGACGGTGACGGGGCCGTCCACGCTGGTGGTGCCAGTGAGCACACTGCCATTGAGGACGGTGTCTTCTGCCACGCTGGCGACCTCGTCGGCATCGGTGAAATCGTCATTGGCTGGTGTGACGGTGATGCTCAGAGTGGAGGTATCACCGCTGGAGCCGTCAGTCATGGAGTAGGTGGCCACCGGCACCGTGCCGTTGTAGTTGGCTACTGGTGTGAAGGTGTAGTCGCCGTTGGCGTTGATCACCAAGGTGCCAACGCTGGCGATGGTGGCAGTTTGACCGGCGTTGAAGGTGCCTGCCACACCCACGATCGTGAAGGTGGTCACAGTGACGGGGCCGTCCACGCTGGTGGTGCCAGTGAGCACGCTGCCATTGAGGATGGTGTCTTCTGCCACGTTGACGCTCTCGTTGGCATCGGTAAATGCGTCGTCGGTTGGCGGAATGGTGATGCTCAGGGTGGAGGTGTCGCCGCTGGAGCCATCGGTCATCGAGTAGGTGACCACCGGCACCGTGCCGTTGTAGTTGGCTGCAGGCGTGAAGGTGTAGTCGCCGTTGGCGTTGATCACCAACGTTCCCACCGAGGGGATGGTCGCAGTCGAGCCAGCAGCAAAGCTGCCGGCCACACCTGCAATGGCGAAGGTGGTAACGGTAACCGAGCCGTCCACGCTGGTGGTGCCAGTCAATACGCTGCCATTGAGGACGGTGTCTTCTGCGCCGCTGACGACCTCGTCGGCATCGGTGAAGGCATCGTCCACCGCAGTGACCGTAATCGTGAGGGTCGAGGTGTCGTTGGTACCTGAGCCGTCGGTCATGGTGTAGGTGGCCACCGGCACTGGACCGTTGTAGTTGGCCACTGGCGTAAAGACGTAGTCGCCGTTGGCTGCAATGCTGAGTGTGCCCACGCCCGTGATGGTGGCGGTCTGACCTGCGGTGAAGGTGCCTGCTACGCCCACGACCGTGAAGGTGGTGACGGTGACGGGGCCGTCCACGCTGGTGGTGCCAGTGAGCACACTGCCATTGAGGACGGTGTCTTCTGCCACGCTGGCGACCTCGTCGGCATCGGTGAAATCGTCATTGGCTGGTGTGACGGTGATGCTCAGAGTGGAGGTATCACCGCTGGAGCCGTCAGTCATGGAGTAGGTGGCCACCGGCACCGTGCCGTTGTAGTTGGCTACTGGTGTGAAGGTGTAGTCGCCGTTGGCGTTGATCACCAAGGTGCCAACGCTGGCGATGGTGGCAGTTTGACCGGCGTTGAAGGTGCCTGCCACACCCACGATCGTGAAGGTGGTCACAGTGACGGGGCCGTCCACGCTGGTGGTGCCAGTGAGCACGCTGCCATTGAGGATGGTGTCTTCTGCCACGTTGACGCTCTCGTTGGCATCGGTAAATGCGTCGTCGGTTGGCGGAATGGTGATGCTCAGGGTGGAGGTGTCGCCGCTGGAGCCATCGGTCATCGAGTAGGTGACCACCGGCACCGTGCCGTTGTAGTTGGCTGCAGGCGTGAAGGTGTAGTCGCCGTTGGCGTTGATCACCAACGTTCCCACCGAGGGGATGGTCGCAGTCGAGCCAGCAGCAAAGCTGCCGGCCACACCTGCAATGGCGAAGGTGGTAACGGTAACCGAGCCGTCCACGCTGGTGGTGCCAGTCAATACGCTGCCATTGAGGACGGTGTCTTCTGCGCCGCTGACGACCTCGTCGGCATCGGTGAAGGCATCGTCCACCGCAGTGACCGTAATCGTGAGGGTCGAGGTGTCGTTGGTACCTGAGCCGTCGGTCATGGTGTAGGTGGCCACCGGCACTGGACCGTTGTAGTTGGCCACTGGCGTAAAGACGTAGTCGCCGTTGGCTGCAATGCTGAGTGTGCCCACGCCGGTGATGGTGGCGCTCTGACCTGCATTGAAGACAGTGGCGTTGCCTGCGACCGTGAAAGTGGTGACGGTGACGGGGCCGTCCACGCTGGTGGTGCCAGTGAGCACACTGCCATTGAGGACGGTGTCTTCTGCCACGCTGGCGACCTCGTCGGCATCGGTGAAATCGTCATTGGCTGGTGTGACGGTGATGCTCAGAGTGGAGGTATCACCGCTGGAGCCGTCAGTCATGGAGTAGGTGGCCACCGGCACCGTGCCGTTGTAGTTGGCTACTGGTGTGAAGGTGTAGTCGCCGTTGGCGTTGATCACCAAGGTGCCAACGCTGGCGATGGTGGCAGTTTGACCGGCGTTGAAGGTGCCTGCCACACCCACGATCGTGAAGGTGGTCACAGTGACGGGGCCGTCCACGCTGGTGGTGCCAGTGAGCACGCTGCCATTGAGGATGGTGTCTTCTGCCACGTTGACGCTCTCGTTGGCATCGGTAAATGCGTCGTCGGTTGGCGGAATGGTGATGCTCAGGGTGGAGGTGTCGCCGCTGGAGCCATCGGTCATCGAGTAGGTGACCACCGGCACCGTGCCGTTGTAGTTGGCTGCAGGCGTGAAGGTGTAGTCGCCGTTGGCGTTGATCACCAACGTTCCCACCGAGGGGATGGTCGCAGTCGAGCCAGCAGCAAAGCTGCCGGCCACACCTGCAATGGCGAAGGTGGTAACGGTAACCGAGCCGTCCACGCTGGTGGTGCCAGTCAATACGCTGCCATTGAGGACGGTGTCTTCTGCGCCGCTGACGACCTCGTCGGCATCGGTGAAGGCATCGTCCACCGCAGTGACCGTAATCGTGAGGGTCGAGGTGTCGTTGGTACCTGAGCCGTCGGTCATGGTGTAGGTGGCCACCGGCACTGGACCGTTGTAGTTGGCCACTGGCGTAAAGACGTAGTCGCCGTTGGCTGCAATGCTGAGTGTGCCCACGCCGGTGATGGTGGCGCTCTGACCTGCATTGAAGACAGTGGCGTTGCCTGCGACCGTGAAAGTGGTGACGGTGACGGGGCCGTCCACGCTGGTGGTGCCAGTGAGCACACTGCCATTGAGGACGGTGTCTTCTGCCACGCTGGCGACCTCGTCGGCATCGGTGAAATCGTCATTGGCTGGTGTGACGGTGATGCTCAGAGTGGAGGTATCACCGCTGGAGCCGTCAGTCATGGAGTAGGTGGCCACCGGCACCGTGCCGTTGTAGTTGGCTACTGGTGTGAAGGTGTAGTCGCCGTTGGCGTTGATCACCAAGGTGCCAACGCTGGCGATGGTGGCAGTTTGACCGGCGTTGAAGGTGCCTGCCACACCCACGATCGTGAAGGTGGTCACAGTGACGGGGCCGTCCACGCTGGTGGTGCCAGTGAGCACGCTGCCATTGAGGATGGTGTCTTCTGCCACGTTGACGCTCTCGTTGGCATCGGTAAATGCGTCGTCGGTTGGCGGAATGGTGATGCTCAGGGGTGGAGGTGTCGCCGCTGGAGCCATCGGTCATCGAGTAGGTGACCACCGGCACCGTGCCGTTGTAGTTGGCTGCAGGCGTGAAGGTGTAGTCGCCGTTGGCGTTGATCACCAACGTTCCCACCGAGGGGATGGTCGCAGTCGAGCCAGCAGCAAAGCTGCCGGCCACACCTGCAATGGCGAAGGTGGTAACGGTAACCGAGCCGTCCACGCTGGTGGTGCCAGTCAATACGCTGCCATTGAGGACGGTGTCTTCTGCGCCGCTGACGACCTCGTCGGCATCGGTGAAGGCATCGTCCACCGCAGTGACCGTAATCGTGAGGGTCGAGGTGTCGTTGGTACCTGAGCCGTCGGTCATGGTGTAGGTGGCCACCGGCACTGGACCGTTGTAGTTGGCCACTGGCGTAAAGACGTAGTCGCCGTTGGCTGCAATGCTGAGTGTGCCCACGCCGGTGATGGTGGCGCTCTGACCTGCATTGAAGACAGTGGCGTTGCCTGCGACCGTGAAAGTGGTGACGGTGACGGGGCCGTCCACGCTGGTGGTGCCAGTGAGCACACTGCCATTGAGGACGGTGTCTTCTGCCACGCTGGCGACCTCGTCGGCATCGGTGAAATCGTCATTGGCTGGTGTGACGGTGATGCTCAGAGTGGAGGTATCACCGCTGGAGCCGTCAGTCATGGAGTAGGTGGCCACCGGCACCGTGCCGTTGTAGTTGGCTACTGGTGTGAAGGTGTAGTCGCCGTTGGCGTTGATCACCAAGGTGCCAACGCTGGCGATGGTGGCAGTTTGACCGGCGTTGAAGGTGCCTGCCACACCCACGATCGTGAAGGTGGTCACAGTGACGGGGCCGTCCACGCTGGTGGTGCCAGTGAGCACGCTGCCATTGAGGATGGTGTCTTCTGCCACGTTGACGCTCTCGTTGGCATCGGTAAATGCGTCGTCGGTTGGCGGAATGGTGATGCTCAGGGTGGAGGTGTCGCCGCTGGAGCCATCGGTCATCGAGTAGGTGACCACCGGCACCGTGCCGTTGTAGTTGGCTGCAGGCGTGAAGGTGTAGTCGCCGTTGGCGTTGATCACCAACGTTCCCACCGAGGGGATGGTCGCAGTCGAGCCAGCAGCAAAGCTGCCGGCCACACCTGCAATGGCGAAGGTGGTAACGGTAACCGAGCCGTCCACGCTGGTGGTGCCAGTCAATACGCTGCCATTGAGGACGGTGTCTTCTGCGCCGCTGACGACCTCGTCGGCATCGGTGAAGGCATCGTCCACCGCAGTGACCGTAATCGTGAGGGTCGAGGTGTCGTTGGTACCTGAGCCGTCGGTCATGGTGTAGGTGGCCACCGGCACTGGACCGTTGTAGTTGGCCACTGGCGTAAAGACGTAGTCGCCGTTGGCTGCAATGCTGAGTGTGCCCACGCCGGTGATGGTGGCGCTCTGACCTGCATTGAAGACAGTGGCGTTGCCTGCGACCGTGAAAGTGGTGACGGTGACGGGGCCGTCCACGCTGGTGGTGCCAGTGAGCACACTGCCATTGAGGACGGTGTCTTCTGCCACGCTGGCGACCTCGTCGGCATCGGTGAAATCGTCATTGGCTGGTGTGACGGTGATGCTCAGGGTCGATGTGTCGGTACTAGAGCCGTCGGTCATCGTGTAGGTGGCCACCGGCACCGTGCCGTTGTAGTTGGCCACTGGCGTGAAGGTGTAGTCGCCGTTGGCGTTGATCACCAAGGTGCCAACGCCTGGCGATGGTGGCAGTTTGACCGGCGTTGAAGGTGCCTGCCACACCCACGATCGTGAAGGTGGTCACAGTGACGGGGCCGTCCACGCTGGTGGTGCCAGTGAGCACGCTGCCATTGAGGATGGTGTCTTCTGCCACGTTGACGCTCTCGTTGGCATCGGTAAATGCGTCGTCGGTTGGCGGAATGGTGATGCTCAGGGTGGAGGTGTCGCCGCTGGAGCCATCGGTCATCGAGTAGGTGACCACCGGCACCGTGCCGTTGTAGTTGGCTGCAGGCGTGAAGGTGTAGTCGCCGTTGGCGTTGATCACCAACGTTCCCACCGAGGGGATGGTCGCAGTCGAGCCAGCAGCAAAGCTGCCGGCCACACCTGCAATGGCGAAGGTGGTAACGGTAACCGAGCCGTCCACGCTGGTGGTGCCAGTCAATACGCTGCCATTGAGGACGGTGTCTTCTGCGCCGCTGACGACCTCGTCGGCATCGGTGAAGGCATCGTTCACCGCAGTGACCGTAATCGTGAGGGTCGAGGTGTCGTTGGTACCTGAGCCGTCGGTCATGGTGTAGGTGGCCACCGGCACTGGACCGTTGTAGTTGGCCACTGGCGTAAAGACGTAGTCGCCGTTGGCTGCAATGCTGAGTGTGCCCACGCCGGTGATGGTGGCGCTCTGACCTGCATTGAAGACAGTGGCGTTGCCTGCGACCGTGAAAGTGGTGACGGTGACGGGGCCGTCCACGCTGGTGGTGCCAGTGAGCACACTGCCATTGAGGACGGTGTCTTCTGCCACGCTGGCGACCTCGTCGGCATCGGTGAAATCGTCATTGGCTGGTGTGACGGCAAAGGTGAGGGTGGCGGAGTCGGAGCCGCCCAGGCCATCGCTGATGGTGTAGGTGGCCACTGGCACCGGGCCGTTGTAGTTGGATGCGGGCGCAAACGTGTAGGCGCCGTTGGCCGCAATGCTGAGCGAGCCCACGCCGGGGATGGTGGCGCTGGCGCCGGGGGCGAAGCTGCCCGCCACGCCAGCCACCGTGAACCCGGTCACGGCCAGCGGGTTACCGTCTGGGTCGCTGTCAGGGGTGCCGTCGGTGAGCACGTTGCCGCTGACCGGCGTGTCTTCGGTGACGGCCACCGGGCCGTCGTCATTGGCCACCGGCGGGTTGTTGCTTCCCATGGTGAGTGTAAGCGTGGCGCTGGCCGTGTTGGGTGCGCCCTGGCCATCGGTGATGGTGTAGGTGGCCACCGGAATGGCGCCCGCGTAGTTGGCCGCTGGGTTGAAAGTGTAGGTGCCGTTGGCGTTGATCACCAGGGTGCCCACGCCTGGGATGGTGGCCGTGGTGCCGGCCACAAAAGTGCCCGCCACACCCGTTACGGTGAACTCGGTGACGCTCAGGACGTTACCCTCGACATCGGTGTCGTTGGTGATGACGTTGCCGCTGATTGGCGTGTTGATGGGCACCGAGTTGGTGTCGGCCACGGCCAGCGGAGCGTCGTTGACGGCGCTGACGTTGGCAAAGGTGAGGGTGGCGGAGTCGGAGCCGCCCAGGCCATCGCTGATGGTGTAGGTGGCCACTGGCACCGGGCCGTTGTAGTTGGATGCGGGCGCAAACGTGTAGGCGCCGTTGGCCGCAATGCTGAGCGAGCCCACGCCGGGGATGGTGGCGCTGGCGCCGGGGGCGAAGCTGCCCGCCACGCCAGCCACCGTGAACCCGGTCACGGCCAGCGGGTTACCGTCTGGGTCGCTGTCAGGGGTGCCGTCGGTGAGCACGTTGCCGCTGACCGGCGTGTCTTCGGTGACGGCCACCGGGCCGTCGTCATTGGCCACCGGCGGGTTGTTGCTGGCGCCGACGCTGAGCACTACTGTCGCCGTATCGCTACCACCCTGGCCATCACCGATCGTGTAGGTGAACGACGCCGGGCCTGCGTACCCAGGATCCGGTGTAAAGACGACATCGCCCCCCGCAATCAAAACCGTTCCGTGCATCACACTCTGTACGCTGTCGAGCGTCAAAGGGTTGCCGTCGGGATCAGAGTCGTTACCCAGGAGTGATGCAGCGGTGATGGTCAAGGGTGTGTCCGCGACTACTGGGAGCACGCCATCGTCAACCGCATCAGGGCTTCCGTTGACGATGCCAACTTGAATCGAGACCGTCGCGGAATCGGTGCCGCCTTGGCTGTCCGAAATGGTGTAGCTGAAACTGGCGGAGCCCTGGTAGCCAGGCGTCGGCGTGAAGATGACATTGCCTCCCACGATTGCCACCGTGCCATTGACCGCGCCTTGAACACTGCTGAGCGACAGCGTGTCGCCTTCGGGGTCGGTGTCATTGCTGAGCAAGCTGGCCGGGGTGATCGACAAGGGTGTGTTCACTGCAGTAGGCAGCACGCCATCGTCCACCGCGTCGGGTGCGCTGTTGACGGGTACCACCACCGGTGGCTCGGTCACACTGATACTGACCGTCGCCGTATCGCTACCGCCATGCCCGTCGCTGATGGTGTAGGTGAAGCTGCTTGTGCCGACATAACCCGGCTCCGGTGTGAATACCACGTTGCCGCCGACCAGGGCGACGGTGCCATGAACGGCACCCTGGACGCTGGTGATGGCTAGGGGGTCGCCATCTGGATCGGAATCGTTGCCCAGCAACATCCCGACGGACATCGCCAGAGCTTTGTCCTTGTGGGTTCCCAGCACATCGTCCACTGCATCCGGCCCATCGTTGACCGGTCGCACTACCAAGTTGACAGTGGCGGTGTCAGTGCCGCCGTGGCCGTCGCTGATGGTGTAGGTGAAGCTGGCCGGGCCGTTGTAGTTGGCATTGGGGGTGAAGACAATTTGGCCGTTGACCAAGGTCACGCTGCCGTTGACGGCAGACTGCACACTGACCACCGATAGGGAATCGCCATCCGGATCGGAATCGTTGCCCAGCAGCGTCGTTGGCGAGATCGTGATGGGTGTGTCTTCGTCGGTGGTCAAGGTGTCGTCGACCGCGTCGGGGGTGTCGTTGACCGGGACCACATTGAGCGTCACGGTGGCGGTGTCGCTGCCGCCGTGGCCGTCGCTGATGGTGTAGGTAAAGCTGGCCGGGCCGTTGTAGTTCGGCGTGGGTGTGAACACCACGTTGCCGTTGACCAGCGCCACCGTGCCATGGTCGACGCTTTGGACGCTGGTGATGTTGAGGGTGTCACCGTCCACATCGATGTCGTTGCCCAGCAGGGTCGTGGCGGCAATCGTGATCGGCTGATCTTCGTTGGTGGACAGTACGTCGTCCAGTGCGTCGGGGCCATCATTGACCGGATTGACTGTTACGTTGACGGTGGCGCTGGAGACGCCGCCATGGCCGTCGCTGAGGGTGTAGGTAAAGCTCGCTGGGCCGTTGTAGTTGGCGTCCGGCGTGAACTGCACCACGCCGTCGACCAGCGTTACGGTTCCGTGCACGGCACCCTGAACACTGGTGAGGGTCAGCGGATCGCCTTCGGGGTCGGTGTCGTTGCCCAACAGGCTGGCGGTGCTGACGGTAACCGGCGTTTCTTCGTCGGTCGTTAGGGCGTCGGGTACGCCCACTGGGGCATCGTTAACCGGATTGACGGTCAGGTTCACCATCGCCGTGCTGCTGCCGCCGTGCCCATCGCTGATGGTATAGCTGAAGCTGGCCGGGCCGTTGTAATTCAGGGTCGGCGTGAACACGACACTGCCATTGACCAAAGACACCGTGCCATTGACGGCGCCATGAACGCTGGTCAATGTAAGCGTGTCGCCGTCGACGTCGGTGTCGTTACCCAGCAGGCTGGACAGGCTAAGAGTGAATGGCGTGTCTTCGTTGGTACTGCCGACCGAGTCGTTGACGGCCACAGGTGGGTCATTGACGGCGGAGACGGTCAGATTGACGGTGGCGGTATCCGTGCCGCCGCGGCCATCTTCGACGGTGTAGCTGAAGCTGGCCGGGCCGTTGAAATTAGGGTTGGGTGTGAAGGTTATGTTGCCGCCTTCCAGCGCCACGCTGCCGTTCACTGGCGTCTGCACGCTGATGATGCTCAGCACATCGCCGTCCGGGTCGGTGTCGTTGCCGGTCAGGGCGGCCAGACTCAGGACCAGCGGCGTGTCTTCGGTGGCGCTCAGCGCGTCGTCGATGGCGATCGGAGCCTGGTTGGGCGTGTCCTCGGCGGTGATGGGTGTCGTCGTCTGGCTGCTGTCAGTTGCGCTAGCCTGGTCCAGCGGGGTCAGTGTTTCGTCGATTCGCAACACGCGCACGAAGCTGTGCGATTCGGTGTTGTCGCCACCGGTGGCGCCAGCGGCGGTGGGATCGAGCTCGGTTGACAGGTCGCCGCCGGCCGCGATGACACGTGCGACTTGGGCCGCACCGCTGTTGAGGTCCTTCAGGGCGGCTTCGGTGCGGTCTTGCGGCGCCGTGCCCAGCAGGGTGGCGTCAATCAGCAGTTCGCGCCCAGCGGCCACGAACAGCAGTTCGCCGTTGGGCAGCGCCAGTTCCAGCCGGGTCCCGGCGTCGGTCACCACGATCTGGCCTTCTTGCACTTCGTCCCCAACCTTGAGCTCGATGCGCTCGCCGGCCGCGTTCACAACCCAGGCTTTGCCCTGCAGCACAACAACAACACCACGGGCCAGGGCGGAAACTTGATTGGTAGCCATGAGGACACTCCAGAAAACAACAACGGTAGATTGCTGGACTCTAGGGCCGCCAGGCGTGTCTGGGTATTGTCCTCAGGTACAGGTACACCGACTGGGCCGACGGGGGTCGGCCGGGCCACCATGGCTGCTGGCCTCAGTGAATACCGTGCACGCGCAGCGCCAGTTGCAGGCGGTCGGTCAGGTTGAGCTTCTCAAATACCGCCGTCAAATGGGCCTTGACGGTCCGCTCGGAGATGCCGCAGTCGGTGGCGATGGCCTGGTTGGACGCCCCATTGGCCGCCAGCACCGCGACTTGGCGCTCGCGCTGGGTCAGTCCGATGGCCCAGTTGGTGTCGGCCGCTTGTGGCGCACGGGCCAAGGCGATTTGGGTGCGGTTCAGCAGTTGGTGCATCAGCTCCCGCCCAATCCAGACCTGCCCGGACGCCACCACGTCGCGCACTTGACGCAACGTCTTGGCGTCGGCAAAGGCGTGACAGTAGGCGGCGCAGCCGGCATCAAGCGCTGCCATGCCTTGTGCATTGTGGGGGTTGGAGCTGGCGTACACGATCCTGGGCTCGGGCGCAGCCTGCAGCAGGCGTTTCCAGCGGGGGTCGCTCCAGGCCGGCAACTGGGGCAGGGAATGGTCGATCCAGACCGTGGTGCCGGGCTGCAGCGGGTCGAGTAGCGCGTCGAACTGCCTCAGGGCCAGCGTCGTTCGTCCCAATGCAGCGCGCCAGTGGCCCAGCAAGCCCGCATCCTGGCTGAGCAGCAGGGTCTTCGGCGGCGCTGCGCTCATCGTTCCGTCAAGGCGTTGGCCCTGGCGCGCAGAATCGGCTTGAGCAGGTAGGCCAGCACCGTCTTCTTGCCGGTCAGGATGTCCACCTCCGCCACCATGCCGGGAATGATGGGCAGCTTCTGGGGGCCCAGGTTGGTGCTCAGCGTGCGCACCCGCACCAGAAAGAAGGCATTGCCCTTGTCGTCCACCACGCTGTCGGCGCTGATGTGTTCCAAGGTTGCCTCCAACCCCCCATAGGTGGCGAAATCGTAAGCGGTGAACTTGACCAGGGCTTTCTGACCGGGGCGCAGAAAAGCGATGTCGCGTGGCAGCACGCGCGCCTCTAACAGCAGCGCATCGTCAGACGGGACGAGCTCGATCAAGTCCTTGCCGGGTTGCACCACGCCACCCACCGTGTTCACCCGCAATTGCTTGACCGTACCGTTCACAGGCGAGCGGATGTCAGTCTGTTTGACCCGATCAGCCAAGGCCGTGCTGCCTTCCGACAGCGCGCTGAGCTTGGCGTTGGTTTCACTCAACTCGGAGCGGGCGATGTTCTTGAAGGTCAGATCCACCTCCTGAATCTTGCGCAGGGCTTCATTGATGGCGGATTCAATGCGGGGAATGTCGGAGTTGGCGCTGTCACGCTCCCCCCGGTAGCGCGCCACATCGCGTTCCAGGCGCAGCAGTTCGACGTCGGAGACCGCACCCGACTTGGCCAAGGGGCGGGTCATCTCCAGCTCGCGCGCGGTCAGGGTGTAACTTTGCGCAGCCTGTTCCCGCCGTGCCCTGACCGATACCAGCTCCTGACTGCGTTGCGCGGCCTGTTGCCGGGCCACGCCGATGGTGGCGTCGAGCTCGGCGCGGCGCGACTCATACAACTGACGCTCCTGCTCCACGATCTCCGGGGCTTCCTTGTCCATGCCTTCGGGCGGCACGAAGCGCGCACCATCCGCCAGCGCCTTGAGGCGTGCCGCCTTGGCCAGCAACGCCAGGTACTGCGAGCGGTTTTCTCGTAGGGATGACACCATGCGCGTCGGGTCCACTTTCAGCAGCAGGTCGCCCACTTTGACCGTCTGTCCTTCGCGCACCAGGATTTCGGACACGATGCCGCCATCCAGGCTTTGCAGCACCTGGATCTGGCGTGAGGGAATCACTTTGCCTTCGCCGCGCGTCACCTCGTCAAGGGACGCCAAGGCGGCCCAGATCAACAAGACCAGCACCGTGGCCACGCTGAGCCAGACCATCACCCGTGCGCCGCGCGGCGTTTGTTCGGCGATGGCCCAGTCGGCGTTGGCGTCAAAGTCATTGTCGCGCTCGGCCTCCCTGCCCAGCAGGGCCAGCATGGCCCGGTCCAGCCAACGGGAGCACGGCGCGTAGAGGCGGCCCCAGGCGGCCTTGATCCGGTCGATGGCGGGCTGTTGCATCATGCGGCCTTGCCGATGCGTCCGCTTTGCAGCGCCTCGACCACCTGAGCCTTCGGGCCGTCGGCCATGATCTGGCCGTTGTCCATCACGATCAAACGGTCCACCAGGTCAAGCAGGGAGTTGCGGTGGGTCACCAGCAGCACCGTCTTGCCGACAGTGAATTTGCGCAAACGGACTTTGATCGCCTCTTCGCTCTGGTGGTCCATGGCACTGCTGGGCTCATCGAGCAACAGCATCGGTGGGTCGTTCAGCACGGCTCGGGCAATCCCGACGGCCTGGCGCTGACCGCCCGAGAGGGATTCACCGCGCTCACCAATCGCCATGTCAAAACCTTGCGGGTGCCGGTTGGCAAACTCGCTGACGCCGGCAATCTCCGCGGCGGTGAGTACTGCCTGGTCGTCCGCAAAGGGCGCCCCCATGGCGATGTTTTCCTTGAGCGAACCGTAGAACAGGTTGACGTCCTGCGGTACAAAACCAATCGCCCGGCGTAGCTCGGCCGGGTCGATCTGGCGCGAATCGATGCCATCGATCAGCACCGCCCCCTGCGTCGGCTGGTACAGACCCAGCATCAACCGCTGCACCGTGGATTTGCCGGAGCCAACCCGCCCGATGATGGCGACTTTTTCCCCGGCATTGATCTTGAAGGACACCTTGTTGAGGGCGACCTGCTGGTGGCCGGGGTAGGAGAAGGTGACGCCCCTGAATTCGATGCTGCCCTCGAATCGGCTGCGGTGCAAGAAGCTGGACTCGTCCGGTCGCTCTGGCTCGGTCTTCATGTGGGTCTCGACCGAAGCCAGGCCGCTCTTGGCATGGTGGAACTGCATCAACAGCCCCGCCACCTGACCAAACGGTGCCATGGCACGCCCGGCCAGCATCGTGGCGGCAATGATGCCGCCCATGCTGACCTGGTTGTTGAGCATCAGGTAGACGCCGGCAATCACGACAAAGACCGACACCAACTGCGCCAGAGTCTGGGCGGCATTGAGCGTGGCGGACGACAGGAGCTTGAGTTTGGCGCTGTTCTGGGCCAGGAAGATCGTTGCGCGTTCCCACTTACGCTGGATGCTGCCCTCGGCCACCATGAACTTGATGGTTTCGATTCCGACCAGGCTCTCTACCAGCGTGGCGTTGCGCTGCGCGGCGGCGCGCTGCGTCAGGTCAACCAGCTCCTGCATCTTTTGTTGCACCACCATGGATGCAAACAACAGCAACACGATGCCGACCAGCGGCGGCAGCACAAACCAGGGGGAGATCCAGGCCAGCGCGATCAGAAACACCAGCACAAAGGGCAGGTCCACCAGTGCCGTGATGGAGGCCGACGCGACAAACTCCCGCACCGACTCGAACGCGCGCAGATTGGCCGCGAACGACCCCACCGAGGCAGGCCGGTCCGCAAGGCCAATGCCCAGCACCCGCTCCATGATCTTGGACGACAAGCTAACGTCAATGCGCTTGCCAGCGGTGTCCAGGATGTAGCCGCGCAAGATTCGCAGCAGGGCGTCAAAGGCCAGCATCAGCATCACGCCAATCGCCAGCACCCATAGCGTCTCTTCAGCGCGGTTTGGAATGACGCGGTCGTACACCGTCATCGTGAAAATTGGCATGCCCAGCGCAAACAGGTTGATCAGCAGGGCGGCCAGCAGACTGTCCCGGTACAGGCGCCAGTTCTGGAACACCACGCCCCAAAACCAGTGCCGGGCGCGTACCTGCCCGGTCTCGGGTGTGCGCTGGTCGAAATTGAAGATTGGCCTGACGAAGAAGGCCAGGCCCGCATAGATGGTTGCCAGCGTGTCGCGGTCGATCAGATCGGACGACTCTCCGGTCTCGGGGTAGCGCACCCGTGCTTCGCCGCTGGGCAGCCATTCCAGCAGCAGGCAGGCCTGCTTGTCCTTGAGCAACAGGATGGCCGGCAACAGGCCGGGGCGCAGATCGTCCAGGCTTCGGCGGGCCAGGCGGGCCGTCAGCCCGGCACGGGCGGCTGCGCGGGGAACCAGCGCTGGCGTGGCGCAGTTCTCTTCGAGCGGCAGGCCGGCCGACAAGGATTCGCGTGTGGTGGCAATGCCGAAGATGCGGGCGATGGCAACAACACAGTCCAGCAACGGGTCCACGTGGGCGGTGCGCTCGCCGGCACGCCAGCTTGCGTGCTCGGCCTGCCGATGAATCGGGGGCGCCCCGGTAGAGAGATCACTAGAGGATGCCGTCATCGCGTCCGATCAGGTCCAGCGCGCCGTGCAGGCGGCTGCGCAGGCCTTTGCGCTGGGTCAGTTTTCGCTGCGCGGCCTCGGGCAGGTCGGTCAGTCGGATGACCTGGGTCTTGATCAACGTGTCGATCACGTCTTCGATCACGCGTACAAAATCGGCGTCGATGGTGTCAAACGATGGTGCCGGGGCATCGCCGACCATGAACGCCTTGACATCCGGGTCGTCCGCACTCACGGGTTGGGCGTCCGTTTGCGGGTGCCGTGAAATTGACACCATGACACCGTCCGCATCTCGGTTGGCATACAGCATAAGACCTTTGAGTTCGCTCAGTTACCGGGTTGCGCGCCACGCTAGCGCCGGTCTATCCGGTTCGGCAGGGATTCTGCACGCACCGTGCAATGCTATCTGATTCCCGCTGCGATGGCGGCCTGTCCGCGGTATGGCCACGCAACCGCTTGCATACAGGTGGGGGTATGGTATATACTGCCACCTGTATATGGAGGTTGCCATGCCAGTTTCGTTGTCTCGTGCCGTTTGGATGTCTGCCGTTGTGGGCTGGGGCGCTGTTCTGGGAACGGCTTCGGTTCAGGCTGCTGCGCCCGCCGGTAGCACACCCGTGCCGGTGCACACGGTTCAGCAGGGAGCGGTGGGTGTCGGCTTTGAGCTTGACGGGGTGATTCAGCCGGTCAAACAAAGCACGGTCTCGGCTCAGACTGCGGGGCGTATCGTGTCGCTGCTGGTCAAGGCGGGTGACACGGTGCGTGCCGGTCAGCTACTGGCCACCATTGATGAGCGTGAGGCGCTGGTTGGTGCGCAGCGTTCGCAGGCGCAGCTCGCTCAGGCACAGGCTGACTGGCACGTGGCCCAGACCAACCTGACCCGCAATCGCGAGTTGCAGGCCAAGGGCTTTGTCAGTCAGGCAGCGCTGGACATGGCCCAGGCCCAGTTCCAGGGCGCGCAAGCGGGGCGTGACCAGGCGCAGGCCGGCATGCAGCAGGCGGCCCTGGCGCGCGGTTACAGCCGCGTGCTGGCGCCGTATGACGGCCGTGTGCTGGACACCGATGTTCAGGTCGGCGACTTGGCCGTGCCCGGCAAACCACTGCTGACGGTGTACGCGCCCTTGCCCTTGCGGGTGGTGGTGCAGGTGCCCGGGTCGCGCTCGCAGCGCATCGGCCCGTCCGATCGGATCGAGGTACGGCTGACCGGCCAGTCGGGTCTGGGCGATTGGGTCCAGCCGACGGCGCGCACGGCACTGCCGTCGACCGATCCGGTGGCGCAAACCGTCGAGTGGCGGCTCGATTTGTCGACGCAGGCCGCCCAGGGTCTGGTGCCTGGCCAGCAAACCGCAGTGCGTTTTGTCAGCGCTCAGCCTGCGGCGGGGCCGGCACGCCTGATGATTCCGGTTGCGGCGGTGTTGCGCCGAGGCGAATTGACTGCCGTTTACGTCGCCAGCGAGCGGGGCTTTCTGTTGCGCGCGGTGCGGCTGGGTGCTGACCATGCCGACAGCGGAGTCGAGGTGCTGGCCGGCCTGAAGGTGGGCGAACGCGTTGCGCTGGACCCCGTCAGAGCCGGCTTGGCCGAGGCTGGCGCGGCCACGGCGCGCTGAGGGCCAACCCATGCAAGTCAAACCTCTGGGCATCTCCGGTCGCATTGCGGCGGCCTTTCAGGCCAATGCCATCACGCCCTTGCTGGCGTTGGTGGCGCTGTTGCTGGGCCTGTTCGCGGTGTGGGTGACGCCGCGCGAGGAAGAACCCCAAATCAACGTCACCATGGCCAATGTGCTGATCCCGTTCCCGGGCGCCAGCAGCACCGATGTGCAGAACATGGTGTCGCGTCCGGCCGAGCAAGTGCTGGGGCAGATCCTGGGCATCGAGCATACCTACTCGGTGTCACGCCCGGGCATGGCGCTGCTGACCGTGCAGTTCAAGGTCGGCGTGCCGCGTACCGAGGCGCTTGTGCGCCTGTATGACGTGCTCAATGCCAACCAAAATTGGTTGCCGCGCGAACTGGGCGTGTTGACGCCCATCGTCAAGCCCAAGGGTATCGACGATGTGCCCGTGCTGGCTGCCACCTTGTGGACGCGTGACGCGGCCTCGGCGCACGAGCTGGAGCGCACGGCCCATGCCTTGGAGGTGGAGCTCAAGGCCGTTGCGGGCGTGCGCGAGGTTCAAACCATTGGCGGACCCGGTCGGGCGGTGCACGTCTGGCTGGATCCGGCGCGCCTGCGTGAGCGTGGGCTGGACTTGCTGAGTTTGCAGCGGACCCTGGCCAGTGCCAGCCAGGCGATGCCAGCCGGCAGTGTGATCGACACCGAGTCCAAGGTAGGGGTAGCCGGTCAAATGCTGACGGTCGAGGTCGGTGAGTTCCTGCGCTCGGCCGCCGACCTGGGCGAACTGGTGGTCGGGGTCAGCCGGGGCAAGCCGATCTACCTGCGCGAAGTGGCGCGCATCGAGGCCGGCGCGCAGCAAGCCAAACGTTATGTTTGGTACACGCCCGGTGCCGCCACGAACGCGGCTGCGCCAGCGTCCAAGGACGCGCCTCAGATCCAGGCCGGTCAGAACTACCCCGCCGTGACCCTGACGGTGACCAAGAAGGCGGGTGAAAACGCGGTTGACGTGTCGCGCGCCGTGGTGGCCCGCCTCGACCAACTCAAGAACACCGTGATTCCAGCGGACACGCAAGTCAGCATCACGCGTGACTACGGCGAGACCGCCGCCGAAAAGGCCAACAAGCTGATTCAAAAACTGGCCTTTGCCACCGGCTCGGTGATCCTGCTGGTGGGTCTGGCCCTGGGTCGGCGCGAGGCCGTCATCGTCGGCGCCGCCGTGATCCTGACCTTGACCGCGACGCTGTTTGCCTCATGGGCCTGGGGATTCACGCTGAACCGGGTGTCCCTGTTCGCGCTGATCTTCTCCATCGGTATCCTGGTGGACGACGCGATCGTGGTGGTCGAGAACATCCACCGCCACCAGCAATTGACGCCGGAGCTCAGCCTCAAGGAGATCATTCCCCGCGCGGTGGACGAAGTCGGTGGCCCGACCATTTTGGCCACGCTCACGGTCATCGCCGCGCTGCTGCCGATGGCATTTGTCTCCGGCCTGATGGGCCCCTACATGAGCCCGATTCCGATCAATTCCAGCCTGGGCATGGCCTTGTCATTGGCGATTGCGTTCACCGTGACGCCGTGGCTCGCGCTCAAGTTGATGAAGGCCCACGCACCCGGTGCCGGACACCAGGCGCACGCACCAACTGGCCTGGGCCCACGGCTGCAGATGCTGTTTGTGCGGGTGCTGACGCCGTTTCTCGACAGTGCGCGCAAGCGCTGGCTGCTGCTGGCCGGGATTCTGGCGGCCTTGCTGCTGTCGGTCGGCCTGACGGCGGTGCAGTGGGTGGTGCTCAAGATGCTGCCGTTCGACAACAAGAGCGAGTTTCAGGTGGTGGTGGACATGCCGGCGGGCACGCCGCTGGAAAACACGGCCGCCGCCCTGCACGAGATGGGCGCCTTCCTGGCGCAGCAGCCAGAGGTGCGCAACCTGCAGGCCTACGCCGGCACGGCCTCGCCCATTACCTTCAATGGCCTGGTGCGCCAGTACTACCTGCGCGCCGATGCAGAGCAGGGCGACCTGCAGGTCAATCTGGTCGACAAGCAGCACCGTTCGGAGAAGAGCCATGTGATTGCGCAGCGATTGCGCCCGGCATTGGAGAACATCGCCAAGAAGCACCAGGCTCGTGTCAAGGTGGTCGAAGTGCCGCCGGGACCCCCTGTGATGTCACCGCTGGTCGCCGAAATCTACGGACCGGACGAAGCCGGTCGCCAGCAGCTGGCGACGCGTGTGGCCAGCGCTTTTGGCAGCACCGCCGACATCGTGGGCGTGGACACCTCGCTCGTGGAGGACGCGCCGCGCGCCTGGTTGCAGGTGCGCCGCCAGCGCGCCGAATCGCTGGGCATTGCCGTATCCGCTGTCGCGCAGACGGTGTACGGCGCGCTGTCCGGCGCCGATGCGGCCTATCTGCACGATGGGCAATCCAAATACCCGGTGCCGGTGCGCCTGCAGTTGCCAATCGACTCACAAGTTGGGCTGGACGCTTTGTTGGCCATGCCCATGCGTGCGGCCAATGGTCAACTGGTGGCCCTGTCCGAGTTGGTGAGTGTGCAACGCGGCGTGATCGACAAGCCGCTGTTCACCAAGGACCTGGCCAATGTCAGCTATGTGGTGGGCGACATGGCCGGCAAGCTGGACTCGCCTTTGTACGGTCTCTTTGCCATCCGCGGCAAGTTGAACGAGGCCGCGCTGCCGCAAACCGGTGTGTTGGGCGAATACTGGATTCGCCAGCCCGCCGACACCTACCGCAGTTACGCCATCAAGTGGGATGGCGAGTGGCAAATCACCTATGAGACCTTTCGCGACATGGGCGCGGCCTATGGCGTGGGCCTGATCCTGATCTACTTGTTGGTGGTGGCGCAGTTCAGGAGCTACCTGACACCGCTGGTGATCATGGCGCCGATCCCGCTGACCATCATTGGGGTGATGCCGGGGCACGCCATCATGAATGCGCAGTTCACCGCTACCTCGATGATCGGCATGATCGCGTTGGCTGGCATCATCGTGCGCAACTCGATCCTGTTGGTCGACTTCATTGAGCTGCAGGTCGCGCAGGGCATGGCGTTCAAGGAGGCGGTGGTGCAGTCGGCGGCCGTGCGCGCGCAACCTATTGCGCTGACTGGATTGGCCGCCATGATCGGCGCCTTCTTTATCCTCGATGACCCGATCTTCAACGGTCTGGCGGTGGCCCTGATCTTTGGCATTCTGGTGTCCACCCTGCTCACGTTGGTGGTGATTCCGGTGCTGTATTACGCGCTGTTTCATCGCCGCATGGCGGCAGCCACGACAACCGATTTGAGTTCCCCGTCCACCTGACCCACAGCCCAACCCTAGGAGACAACCATGGCTCACATCGTCATCATCGGCGCCGGCATCGGCGGCATGCCCGCAGCCTACGAGCTGCGTAGCCTGCTCCCGGCGGAACACCGCATCACGGTGGTCAACTCGACCGACTACTTCCAGTTTGTCCCCAGCAACCCATGGATTGCAGTGGGCTGGCGTGAGCGCGAGCAAATCACTTTGCAGATAGAGCCGCTCCTCGCGCGCAAGGGCATTGGTTTCGTTGCCAAGGCGGTGACCCAGATTGACGCGCCGGCCAACCGCTTGACGCTTGCTGGTGGCGACACGCTGGACTATGACTACCTGGTGATCACGACCGGCCCCAAGCTTTCCTTTAGCGAGGTGGCGGGCGCCGGACCCGTCGCGTCGGGAGGGGGTGGTTTCACCCACTCGATCTGCAGCGTGGACCATGCGCAGGCGTTCTTCGCCGACTACCAGAAATTTCTGGAGAATCCCGGGCCGGTGGTCATTGGCGCCATGCCGGGGGCGAGCTGCTTTGGTCCGGCCTATGAATTTGCCTTCATTCTGGATACCGACCTGCGCAAGCGCAAACTGCGCGACAAGGTGCCGATCACCTACGTCACCAGCGAGCCGTATATCGGGCACCTCGGTCTGGGTGGCGTCGGTGACAGCAAATCGATGCTGGAGTCCGAGCTGCGGGGACGCGACATGAAGTGGATCACCAATGCCAAGACCACGCGGGTGGAAGAGGGCAAGCTGTTCGTCACGCAACTCGATGACCTGGGCAATGTGTACAAGGAGCACGAAGTCGGCTTCAAGCTGTCCATGATGTTGCCGGCCTTCAAGGGCGTCGATGCCGTGGCGGCGGTGCCCAACCTGTGCAACCCCCGTGGCTTTGTGTTGATCGACGAATTCCAGCGCAGCAAGGCCTACCGCAACATCTTCTCAGCCGGCGTGTGCGTCGCCATTCCCCCAGTGGAAGTGACCCCGGTACCGACCGGAACCCCCAAGACCGGCTACATGATCGAGAGCATGGTGGGCGCCATCGTGCACAACATTGCCGATGAACTCGCGGGCAGACCGGCTATTGCCAAGGCAACCTGGAACGCCATCTGTTTGGCCGACATGGGTGACACGGGCGCTGCGTTCGTGGCGCTGCCGCAGATCCCGCCGCGCAACGTGAACTGGTTCAAGAAGGGCAAATGGGTGCATCTGGCCAAGATTGCCTTCGAGAAGTACTTCATGCGCAAGATGAAGAGCGGCAATTCAGAGCCGATCTACGAAAAGTATGTTCTCAAGCTGCTGGGTATCGTGCGTCTCAAGAGTTAGGTTTCGGTTCTGGTCTTGTTTTTGTTTTTGTTTTGGTGTTTTCATTTCTTTTCACTTCAAGGAGTTCTACTGTGACTGTTCAACGCTACATCGTCGTTTTTGCCGGGCTGTTTATCTTGGTTTCCTTGTCATTGGGCGTGGAGGGAAGCCCCCTCTTCGTGAGCAAGTGGGCGCTCGCGTTCACCGCCTTTGTCGGGGTCAATTTGTTCCAATCCGGTTTTACAAACTTCTGCCCACTCGGCATCATTCTCAAAAAGCTGGGCGTGCCCGATTCGAAGATCGGCTGCGCCAACTGATGACCCTTCCCAATTGCATGTCATCAGAACCGGTCATTGCGAGCCTCCCGAATCCGGCCCGATACCGTGCACGGACCTTGACCCTGATGGTGTCATTGCGAGCGCAGCGCGGCAATCCATGTCTGCGGCATGCCATGGTGGATTGCCGCGTCGGCTACGCCTCCTCGCAATGACGGCAACTTCTGTCGTGAATCGTGCAACACTTAACAAGCACTACCCAAGGACCAATCCATGAGTGACGAAGCCATCCACGTGCGCTTGACGCAGGTGCAGGATTATCAGTTCAACGTCGAGTTCGGCGGCGCGGTGCCGGTGTTGGTGTGCGATGAGCCCGCTCCGCTGGGTGCCGGCATCGGACCCTCACCGGTCCAATTGCTGGCGGCGGCAGTGGGCAACTGCCTGTCGGACTCGCTGCTGTTTGCTCTGCGCAAGTTCAAGCAGGCGCCCGAGCCGATTCGGTGCGACATCTACCCGGAGGTGGGGCGCAATGACCAGGGACGCCTGCGGGTGCTGAAGATCAGGGCGGTGCTGACCCTGGGCGTGCCAGCCGCATCGCTGACCAATTTGCAGCGCGTGCTCGACACCTTCGAGACTTACTGCACGGTGACACAGAGCGTGGGGCAAGGCATCGCGGTCGGCATCGAAGTATTTGACGCCAACGGCGAGCGCGTGAAATGAGTGCCATCCTCAACCCCGGCGTGAAGCGCGTCACGGTGATTGGCGCCGGGTTTGGCGCCCTTTCGACGGTGCGCGAACTGCGTCGGCGTGACGCTCGTGTTGACATCACCGTTGTGTCGCCGCGCGCTGAGTTGCACTACTTGCCCGGCATCATCTGGATTCCCAGCGGCCTGCGCACAAGGGATCAACTGGTGGTGCCACTGCAGGCGTTCTTCCAACGCATGCGCGTCACCCACCTGGCGGCCGATGTCACCGGCTTGCGCGAGGGTGGCCGCGTGGTGGACACCAGTCAGGGCGAGATTCGCAACGATGCGCTGGTGATTGCCAGCGGCGGGCGTTTTATCAAGAAGTTGCCCGGCATCGAGCACGCCATCACGCCGTGCGAGGGCATCGCCGCGGCGGAGCAGATTCGCGATCGACTGCGGCAAATGCCAGGTGGCAGCATTGCTTTTGGATTTGCCGGCAACCCCAACGAGCCCAGCGCGGTGCGCGGTGGACCGATCTTCGAATTTCTGTTTGGCATTGACGAGCAGCTGCGCCGTGAGGGCCGCCGCGACAAGTTCGAACTGGCGTTCTTCAATCCGTCCAACGACCCCGGCAACCGCCTGGGCGCCAAGGCGGTTCGGCATTTGCTCGGCGAGATGGCGCGGCGCGGCATTCAGACCCATCTGGGCCACAAGCTCAAGCGCTTTGATGCGGACAAGGTGGTCACCGAGGGTGCGGAGTTCAAGGCCGATCTGATCGTCTTCATGCCAGGCCTGACCGGCAACGCCTGGTTTGACCAGACTGAGTTGGCGCGTTCACCAGGTGGCTTGCTGCAGGCCGACGCCCAGTGCCGCGTTAGCGGAGCCCAGCAGGTCTACGTGGTGGGCGACTCGGGCAGTTTTCCCGGGCCCGACTGGCTGCCCAAGCAGGCCCACATGGCCGATCTGCAGGCTGCCGCCGCGGCGGCGAATCTGCTCGATGCGCTCCAAGGGCGGCCCGCCACCGCGACGTTCCGGGTCGAACTGATGTGCATCATCGACGGTCTGAACCAAGGCACATTGGTCTGGCGCACCCCTGAGCGAAATGTCATCCTGCCGCCGCTGCGCGTATTCCATTGGATCAAGCGCGGCTTTGAGTGGCTGTACTTGAGGAAATACCGGTGAGCTGCTCCCGCGCATCACCTGCTAAACGAGGACCATTCCATGACCGCACTGACTGACAAAGACGCTCGCACCGACATCCTGAACCGGCTGCGCCGCGCCGAAGGCCAGATTCGTGGCGTGCAGCGCATGATCGAAGAGGGTGAAAGCTGCCTGAAGATCGGCCAGCAATTCTCGGCCGTGCGCAAGGCGCTGGACAGCACCTATATGCGCATGACTGTGTGCTTCATGGACCAGGAACTCTCACAGCGCATGCAACCCAACGAGAGTGAGCGCGCCGATCTGGACAACATGCTCAAGGACATGGAGACGCTGCTGGCGCGGATGGGGTGAGGTTACCCAGTTATCCGGCTATCCCGCAGGCAAACAAGACCACCTTGCCATGACTTTGTGAGCAGTTTCGGCGATGGATCCTTAACGCGAGAAACTCTGATAGCGCTGGCTACTGGCCCACCAGTTCAACCCGGCGGTTTTTGGCCTTACCCTCATCGGTCTTGTTGGAAGCGACGGGTGATGTAGGACCGGCACCAAACGGGGTGAGCCGGGTTGCCGCTATCGCGTGTTTGCTCACCAGGGCATTCACCACTGAGGCAGCGCGATCCTGTGAGAGTTTGACGTTGTTGGCAAACTGACCGGCATTGTCGGTATGACCCACGACATAGATCTTGAGGTTGGTGTCGGCTTTAAGCATCTTCACAATTTCTGCCACAGCCGGGTCAGACGCGGGCTTCAAGTCCGCCTTTCCCGTATCAAAATATATGCCGTAAACCGCCACGCGACCCGTTTCCATGATGCCGCTGGACAGGGCGGCGGCATTGGCGACCACATCCTGTTTCATGAGCTGTTTACTGACCAACTGGACGTTGTACATCCCGTTGTTGGCCCCGGAAACCTCGACCCATATTTCGACTCCTTCCTTCAGGATCCGGATAGTGGAATACTGGGTTCCGCCGTCTTCATATTCATAGACTTGGCCTCCTCCGACAGCTTTGGCTGCATTCACGTAATTGCGGATAACCTGCAGGCCGCTTGGATGGGACAACCCTTCTTTGGCGGTATAAGAAACAGCGGTACGACGGCCTTCCACTCTTTCCGTTTTAGCCGCCCCTGTTTTGAATTCATACCGGTCAAATTCCAAAACCTCGTAACTGGAAATACGAAAGCCGGGCATACGGGTAAAAATGTCCGGATCCTTGCTGCGCGGAGTGTCACTGGGGTCGCTTGCGGCCAAAGCCAGGCCGAACGAAACCAGACCAAACATCAACCACAGCAAAGAAAGAATACGGTGTCGCATGGGCTCTCCATAAGGAATGGGAAAACTAACCGGTCTCAGTTGAGTATGGCTTACGCCAACTGTCGCAGTCAATGACAGCGGTCATCAGACCAGCGCTGTGGCACTGGCCGCGTGGATAACACCGCCACCCAGGCACACTTCGCCGTCGTACAGCACGGCCGATTGGCCCGGCGTGACGGCCCACTGGGGTTCAGCGAAGTCCAGCGTGATGGAACTGGCCGATGGGTAGTGCAGCAGGCAGGCCGCATCGGCCTGGCGGTAGCGGGTCTTGGTGGCTAGCGGCCCAGGTGCCGGGGCGTACCCCGCGACCCAGCTCAGGTCCTGCGCCTGCAAGGCACCAGAGAGCAACCAAGGGTGGTCGTGCCCCTGGACCACCCACAGCGTGTTGGCTGCCATGTCCTTGCGCGCCACAAACCACGGTGCGTGTTCCCCGCCACCGCGTTGCGCACCTTTGGCCTTGATGCCGCCGATGCCCAGGCCCTGACGCTGGCCCAGGGTGTAGAAGCTCAGGCCCATGTGCTGGCCTACCGTGCGACCGTAGTCCTTGCTGCCCGGCGCGTGCGTGCCGTCCTTGATCGGCCCCGGCGCCTTCTGGATGTAGCGGTTCAGGAATTCGCGAAACGGCCGCTCGCCGATGAAGCAGATGCCGGTCGAATCTTTCTTCTTGGCATTGGGTAGGCCAATCTCGCTGGCGAGGCGGCGCACCTCGGTCTTGTGCAACTCGCCGATTGGGAACAATGTCTTGGAGAGCTGGGCCTGGTCGAGTCGGTGCAGAAAATAGCTCTGGTCTTTGCTGGGGTCCAGGCCCTTCAACAATTCAAACCGGCTTTCCATCACGGCGCCGTGCGCCACTTTGACATGACGCACCCGCGCGTAATGCCCGGTGGCAATCTTCTCTGCACCCAGTCGCATGGCGTGGTCCAGGAAGGCTTTGAACTTGATTTCGGCGTTGCAAAGGATGTCCGGGTTGGGCGTGCGCCCGGCCTGGTACTCGCGCAGAAACTCGGCAAACACCCGGTCCTTGTAGTTGGCGGCGAAGTTGACGTGTTCAATCTCGATGCCAATCACGTCCGCCACCGCAGCGGCATCCACAAAATCGATGTTGGAGGAGCAGTATTCGCTGTCGTCGTCATCCTCCCAGTTTTTCATGAAGATGCCGACGACTTCATGGCCTTGTTGTTTGAGCAGCCAGGCGGTCACCGCAGAATCGACACCGCCGCTCAGTCCCACCACCACTCTTTGCTTGCTCATGGATCGATTTTAGGCGCGCCGCTTGGCGTCGGCGAGGGGCGCATGCTGGTCAACCCCTACCCCGCAGTCCTTGGCAAAAAGTGGCCCCAGCCCTTTGTCGACAATGACAACAAGCTATCAATTGGCTAGCAAACTCGACAAGTCCGTCACATTGGCGTCGGTGTAGACCAGGCTCAGAGGGTAGCGCTGGCCCGACAGATAGTCTTCCATGCAGCGCAGCACCATCGGACTGCGGTGCTGGGCGCTGCTGGCGCGGACGTCGTCGGGGCTCAGCCACACGGTGCGGATGATGCCCGTGTCAAGTTGGCGCCCGGCTTGCGGGCTGCCAAGCTCGCCGCAAAAGGCGAAGCGCAAGTAGGTGATGTCTTCCGCCGTGCTGGGTCGTTGCATGCGCGACATGTAGATGCCAACGAGCGCCGTGGGCCGAAACAGGTGCGTGGTTTCTTCCAGCGCCTCGCGCGCGCAGCCGTCGACCAGCGATTCGCCGGGGTCCAGGTGGCCGGCCGGGTTGTTGAGCTTGATGCCTTCGGGTGTGTGTTCTTCGACCAGCAGAAACAGGCCGCCTTGCTCAATGATGGCGGCGACCGTGACACTCGGCTTCCAGCGCTCACTCATGGCAGCTTCTCGGTGGGGAGGGCGTCCAACTCGTCGTCCAGGCTGGATGCGTCGAGCAGCGCCGGGGCGGCGGCGGCCAGCGGCAACTCTTCCACATCGCGCAGCTTGCGCTGGATGGCGCGGGTGCGGGTTCCCACCTCGTCAAACTTCTTGGCGGCGGCGTCAATCGACTTCTTGGTGGCTTCGACGATCTCGCCAAACTTGCTGAATTCAGTTTTGACGATGCCCAGCAGGCTCCAGACCTCGGACGATCGTTTCTCGATCGCCAGCGTCTTGAAGCCCATCTGCAGGCTGCTGAGCATGGCCGCCAGGTTGGCCGGGCCGGTGATCATGACGCGGCATTCGTTCTGAATCGACTCGACCAGACCGGCGCGGCGCATCACCTCGGCAAACAGGCCCTCGCTGGGCAAATACAAAATGGCAAAGTCGGTGGTGTGGGGCGGCGACACGTACTTGTTGACGATCTTGCGTGCCTCGAACTTGATAGAGGCTTCGAACGCGTTGCCAGCCTGCAGGATGGCGGTCTTGTCGAGGTTGTCCTGCGCGTCCATCAGGCGCTGGTAGTGCTCCACCGGGTACTTGGAGTCGATTGGCAACCACACCGGGTGCTCGTCGCTCCTGCCTGGGAGTCGAATCGCAAACTCCACCAGTTCGTCGCTGCCGGGCACGGTCTTGACGTTGCGGGCGAATTGTTCGCTGGTCAACACGTTGTCGATGATGGCGCCGAGCTGGATTTCGCCCCAAGTGCCGCGCGACTTCACGTTGGTCATGACGCGCTTCAAGTCGCCGACGCTGCCAGCCAGCGTTTTCATTTCGCCAAGCCCCGCCTGCACTTGCTCCAAGCGCTCGCTGACCAGCTTGAAGGACTCTCCCAAACGTTGCTCAAGGGTGGCGTGTAATTTTTCGTCCACGGTGCGCCGCATTTCCTCCAGCTTGGCGGTGTTGTCGGCCTGAATGGCCGCAAGTCGCTCGTTCAGGGCGGTACGCAGTTGGTCGGCGTTTTGTTGGGTGCCCGCCACCAACCCCCCCAACTGTTGCGAGACCGACTCCTGCAGGCTGGAGAACTGGTTGCGGATCTGATTGCCATTGCCGTCCAACTGGTCCTTCAGGGCCGTCGACATCACGCCAAGCTGGGCGTTGATGTCGGCTTTGAGCGAGTCGAGCGTTTGGCGCGTGGCGATGGTCAGGCCCTGTAGCTGCTGGCCCATGCCGTCCAGCGCGCCATCGATGCGGGCCGTGGCCTGCAGGTTGGCGGAAGCTGATTGCTCCAGCGCCTGCAGGCGCAAGCTCAGTTCAGGCGGCATTGGCGATGGCGGCTTGCGTAGCAGCAAGGCCAGTTGCAGCACCAGCAGCAAGGCCAGGCCCAGCAACATGATCAGGGGCAGGGTGTCGGTCATGGGTTGGTGCGCGGGACGATGGGGCTAGGGTGGGGGTGCGGGGGCGGGTGCCACTTCTCGCTATTGTCTCTCGATCTTTGTGTCCCCGAAACGCACGACCATGCAGGGGGCAAGGCCGGGCCAATTCATGGTTAGCCCCACTAAGAAGTAACAAAAAGTCATGTAAGCTTGCGCACAGTTTGTCAACCCATCGAGGAGTCGCTTCATGCAGTCTGGCGTACCAACTGAGACACCCAAAACGGCGCAGCGCATCGGCGTGCCACGTGAGGTTTATCCGGGCGAGAAGCGGGTCGCGACGGTGCCCGATGTGGTGGGCAAACTGATCAAGCTGGGCTTTTCGGTGGCGGTCGAGTCCGGAGCCGGCGATTTGGCCAACTTCAGCGACGAGGTCTACCGCGCTGCGGGTGCCGAGGTGATCGAGGGCGCGGCCAAGCTGTGGGCTGCGTCGGACATCGTCTTCAAGGTGCGCGGCCCCACAGCGGACGAAGTGGCGCTGATGCATGCAGGCCAAGCTCTGGTCAGCTTTATCTGGCCGGCACAGAATCCTGAGCTGATGCAGTTGCTCGCGGCCAGACAAGTGACTGTGCTGGCGATTGACGCGCTGCCGCGCACGCTCAGTCGCGCCCAGAAGATGGATGCGCTGACCTCCATGGCCGGCGTCAGCGGCTACCGTGCCGTCATCGAGGCGGCCAACGCCTTCGGGCGCTTCTTCAATGGTCAGATCACGGCCGCAGGCAAGGTCCCCCCGGCCAAGGTATTCATTGCCGGCGCTGGCGTGGCCGGCCTGGCAGCGATCGGTACCGCCGCCAGTCTGGGCGCCATCGTGCGTGCCAACGACACCCGCGCGGAAGTGGCGGATCAAGTGGTCTCCTTGGGCGGCGAATTCGTCAAGGTCGACTATGTGGAAGAAGGTTCTGGCGGCGGCGGTTACGCCAAGGTGATGAGTGAGGGCTTCCAGCAGGCCCAGCGTGCGATGTACGCCAAGCAGGCGATGGAGGTGGACATCATCATCACCACCGCCCTGATCCCCGGCAAACCGGCGCCCAAGCTGATCACCGCCGAGATGGTGCAAAGCATGAAACCCGGCAGCGTGATCGTGGACATGGCCGGCGAACAGGGCGGCAATTGCGAGCTGACCGTGCCCGGTGAGGCCGTGGTGAGGCATGGCGTGACCATCGTCGGCTATACGGATCTGGCCTCGCGCCTGGCCAAACAGTCGTCCACTTTGTACGCCACCAACCTGTTTCGCCTCACCGAGGAGCTGTGCAAGACCAAGGACGGCATCATTGACGTCAACATGGAAGACGATGCTATTCGCGGCTTGACTGTGGTCAAAGAGGGCAACATTACTTGGCCGCCGCCTGCACCCAAACCCTCGGCGACACCCCCGGCTGCGGCCAAACCGGCGACCGCAGTGGTTGCCAAGAAAGCACACGGCCATGGCGCCGCCAGCGAGCCGATGTCGCGCAACAAGCTGGCCATCATGTTTGGCGTGGCGGCAGCCTTGTTCTGGTTGATTGGCGCCAATGCACCGACGGAATTCCTGTCGCACTTCACGGTGTTCGTGCTGGCTTGCTTTGTGGGCTACATGGTGGTGTGGAACGTCAAGCCCGCACTGCACACGCCGCTCATGAGTGTTACCAACGCCATCAGCTCCATCATCGCAATTGGCGCGCTGGTGCAGATCTCGCCGATTGTCGGTGCCGCGAATCGCCCCGATAGCCTGATCACTTGGGTGGCGGCGGCGGGCATTGTGCTGACCGCGATCAACATGTTCGGCGGCTTTGCCGTCACCCAGCGCATGCTGGCGATGTTCCGCAAATAAGGAGACGACCGATGTCTGCAAGCCTGGCCACCGTCTCCTATATCGGAGCCACCATTCTTTTCATTCTCAGCCTGGGCGGATTGTCCAACCAGGAAACGTCGCGGCGCGGCAACCTGTACGGCATGATCGGCATGGCGCTGGCCGTGGCGGCCACCGTGTTTGGCCCGCAAGTCACCATGGCGGGCATTCCCTGGATCGTGGGCGCCATGCTGGTGGGTGGCGCCATTGGCCTGTACGCCGCGCGTACCGTGCAAATGACCCAGATGCCCGAGCTGGTGGCGCTGATGCACAGCATGGTTGGCCTGGCCGCCATGCTGGTGGGCTTTGCCACCTTCATTGATCCCGAGGCATCCAAGGGTTTTGTCGGCGCGGCCAAGGCCATCCATGAGATGGAGATCTACATCGGCATTTTGATTGGCGCGGTCACGTTCTCTGGTTCCATCATCGCCTTTGGCAAACTTTCGGGCCGTATCGGCGGCAACCCGATGTTGCTGCCGGGACGCCACTGGATGAACCTTGCGGGCTTGCTGGTGGTGATCTGGTTTGGTCGCGAGTTTCTGGCGGCGCATTCAATTGCCGAGGCCCAACTGCCGCTGATCGTGATGACCGTGATCGCCTTGCTGTTTGGTATTCACATGGTAATGGCCATTGGCGGCGCCGACATGCCGGTGGTGGTGTCCATGCTCAACAGCTACTCCGGCTGGGCGGCAGCGGCCACCGGCTTCATGCTGTCCAACGACTTGCTGATCGTCACAGGCGCACTGGTGGGCTCCAGCGGCGCCATTCTGTCCTACATCATGTGCAACGCCATGAACCGCAGCTTCATCAGCGTGATTGCGGGCGGCTTCGGCACCACCAGTGCCGCGCCCAAGCCTGCCGGCGGTGCGGCTCAACCGGCGGGTGAAGTGGTGCCGGTGAACGCCACCGAGACGGCTGAACTGTTGCGCGAAGCCAAGAGCGTGATCATCGTGCCAGGCTACGGCATGGCCGTGGCACAGGCCCAGCACACCGTGTTCGAGATCACCAAGCATCTGCGCGAGAAGGGCGTCAACGTGCGCTTTGGCATTCACCCCGTAGCCGGACGCATGCCGGGCCACATGAACGTGCTGTTGGCCGAAGCCAGGGTGCCTTACGACATCGTATTTGAGATGGATGAGTTGAATGAGGACTTTCCAAAAACCGATGTGGCGATGGTGATTGGCGCCAACGACATCGTCAACCCTGGCGCGCAAGACGACCCCACCAGCCCGATCGCCGGCATGCCGGTGCTTGAGGTCTGGAAAGCAAAGACATCGATCGTCATGAAGCGCAGCATGGCCTCGGGTTACGCCGGGGTGGACAACCCGCTGTTCTACAAGGACAACAACCGCATGTTGTTTGGCGATGCCAAGAAGATGCTCGATGAGGTGCTGACCGCCTTGAAGGCATGACGCCGCAGGGGAACCGCCCGGGCGTGCCGGTTTTAGAGCTTTGACTCTCAAAACTACTAGGGAAAACACAGCACACGCGAGCCGCCTTCGAGCCGACAATTCCGCCGACCGTTTTACCTAATCTGGAGACTTATCCCATGACCGAGCGTATCTGGCTAAAGAGCTACCCCAAGGGCGTACCCGCCGATATCGACACCAGCAAGTACAGCTCGGTGGTCGAGATGATGGAGGAGAGCTTCAAGAAGTTCGCCGACAAAACAGCCTACAGCTTCATGGGCAAAAACCAGACTTACGCGCAGACCGACAGCCTGAGCGAAGCGTTTGGCGTCTACCTGCAAGGCCTGGGCCTGGTCAAGGGTGACCGTGTGGCGGTCATGATGCCCAACGTGCTGCAGTACCCGATTGCGGTGGCAGGCATCCTGCGTGCTGGCCTGGTTCTGGTCAATGTCAACCCGCTGTACACCCCGCGCGAGCTCGAGCACCAGCTTAAGGACTCTGGCGCCAAGGCCATCGTCATTTTGGAGAACTTTGCCAGCACGCTGGAAAAGTGTCTGGCCGCAACACCAGTCAAGCACATCGTGTTGTGCGCCATGGGCGACCAGTTGGGCCTGATCAAGGGCGCCTTGGTTAACTACGTGGTGCGCAGCAAGAAGAAGCTGGTACCCGCGTTTTCGTTGCCCACGGCGGTTCGTTTCAATGCGGCCATTGCCAAAGGCAGCAGTGGCAAGCTTAAAAAGGCCACGATCAAGCCTGATGATGTCGCGGTCTTGCAGTACACCGGCGGCACCACTGGTGTCTCCAAAGGCGCCACGCTGCTGCAGCGCAACCTGGTCGCCAACTTATTGCAGGCCGACGCCTGGAATGGCCCGATGCTGCAGAAGATCCCGGCCAGCGAGCAGGCCGCACTGGTCTGCGCCTTGCCGCTGTATCACATTTTTGCGTTCACGGTCGGCATGATGATGTCGATGCGAATTGGCGGCAAACTGATCCTGATCCCCAATCCACGCGACATGGTGGCAGTGCTGGGTGAATTGGCCAAGCACACCATACACATCTTTCCGGCGGTCAATACGCTGTTCAACGGGCTGGCCAATCACCCCGACTTCAACAAGGTGGACTGGAGTCACTTGGTGGTGTCGCCGGGTGGCGGCACGGCGGTGCAAAGCGCCGTCGCCAAGCTGTGGTTTGAGAAGACCAATTGCGCTATTTGCGAAGGTTATGGTCTGAGCGAAACTTCCCCCATTGCCACCTCCAATCCGGCTACCGCGACCGAGTACTCGGGCACCATCGGCGTGCCGGTGTCGAGCACCGACATCAAACTGCTTGATGACGACGGCGTTGAAGTGGCCATGGGTCAGCCGGGCGAAATCGCCATCAAGGGCCCGCAAGTGATGGCCGGTTACTGGCAGCGCCCGGATGAAACCGCCAAATCCATGACCCCCGACGGATTCTTCAAAACCGGCGACGTTGGCGTGATGGACGAGCGCGGCTACTTCAAAATTGTCGACCGCAAGAAGGACATGATTCTGGTCAGTGGCTTCAATGTCTACCCGACCGAGCTGGAAGACGTGGTGTCCTCCATGCCCGGCGTGATGGAGTGCGCCTGCGTTGGCGTGGCCGATGCCAAGACCGGTGAAGCCGTCAAGCTGGTGATCGTCAAGAAGGATCAGGCAGTGACGGAGGCGCAGGTGCGCGCCTTCTGCAAGGAAAACCTGACCGGCTACAAGCAGCCCAAGGTGGTGGAGTTTCGAGCAGAACTGCCCAAGACACCGGTGGGCAAGATTTTGCGGCGCGAGTTGCGGGACAAATAGACCTTCTCCGGCTCCATGAAAGGGCGGCCTGCGGGCCGCCTTGTGCCATGTTGTTGGACCACTTTTGAGGTCTATGCGGTCGGTTGACCAGGGAGGTTTGCGGCGGTAGGGGCGTGCCAGCAAAGTCGAGTCGGCTGGCGCACAAACGGTGCAAAAATGGCTGGACCCAATGCCATGATCGGGCGTAGAATGCGCACGTTGCTGCAATTTGCTTTCCTTTGCAGTAGCTGAAGTCTGACACGGTCTGCGGCACCTCACTCGCCGTCCCCGCACCTCCTTGGCCGATAGTACCGGCCCTTCCGGTCGTCAAACTCCCCCAGCGGCGAGCTTTACCTCCGGTCTCATTCTTCTCCTCACGACCGAACCCAAGACCTGGGCCCAGGAAACGGATTAATCTCTGGTTCATCAAGCCCCGGTCCCCCTGTATACCTGGCTGTAGCCAAGTGTCAGTTCCGTTGATGGTTTTTTAACCCGGACCGTCATTCCCCCCGCGCCGCGTGGTTCATTGAAACCGCAGTCGCTTTTTTGAAAGATCCCAAAATGGGCAAGAAACTTTACGTCGGCAACCTCTCCTACTCGGTAGACGACCAATCCCTGAATCAGAACTTTTCCGACTTCGGCACCGTCTCGTCGGCCAAGGTCATGATGGACCGCGACAGCGGCCGCTCCAAAGGCTTCGGCTTTGTGGAAATGTCGAGCGACGCGGAAGCCCAGGCGGCTATCAGCGGCATGAACGGCAAATCGGTCGATGGCCGTGACATGGTGGTCAATGAAGCCCGTCCGATGGAACCGCGTACCGGTGGTTTCGGTGGCGGCGGTGGTGGCGGTCGTCGCGACGGCGGCGGTGGCGGCTATGGCGGCGGTGGCAATCGCTACTGAAGTCTGCACCTCAGCTTGAAAAAACCGGCCTCCTGGCCGGTTTTTTTTGCCTGACGCAATGCTGCTGAGGTAAAGCTTGTCCGGAATCTCGCTTTCGTCGCGGTTTATGGGCTGAGCCTGGCCACTCTCGGAATCGCATCCATCAAAAGCCCGGTCACCTTCCTGGCGTTCTCGTTGAACACTGCCAGAATGGCGTCCCAAGTGACCGGCTCCTCGTCCATCTTCCAACAGTCGTAGTCGGTGCTCATGGCCACGGCTGCATAGGGAATGCCGGCCTCATTGGCCAGCGCCGCTTCGGTGGCGACCGACATGTTGATGATGTCGGCACCCCAGGCGCGAAACATCCTGGACTCGGCGCGGGTCGAGAAGCGCGGCCCTTCGATGGTGACGACGGTGCCGCTTCGGTGAAAGGTCAGGCCGCGTTGTGCGCAGGCGTCGATCAGGATGGCGCGCAGCTGCGCATCAAAGGGCTCGGCCATGGGGGTGTGCACCGGTTGGTGGGGTGCGAAGCACTCGTGAAAGCTCATCGCGCGCTGCTTGGTGAAATCGATGAACTGGTCAATGATGACCAGGTCGCCGCGCTGGATTTCCTCGCGCAACGAACCCACGGCAGTGGTGGCCAGGATGTGGCGGCAACCGGCATCCTTGAGTGCCTGGATGTTGGCCCGGTAGTTCACCTGGCTGGGGGGTTGCGTGTGTTCGCGCCCATGGCGCGCCAGCAGCGCCACCTCCACGCCGCCGATCTGCCCTAGCCTCAGCGGCGCGGACGGCGCGCCCCAGGCGGTGCCGACGGTCTGATCGCGCGGCTGCTCCAGGATGTCGGGGTTGTCCAGACCGCTGCCGCCGATGATGCCGACTTTGCTCATGCTTGCTGACTCCTCTTGAATGTGTTGACCAACAGCGCCAGGGTCGAGGCGATGTCGGCGCCATAGGCCACCACGCCTTCATCGTGCCCGGCCATGGCAAACAGCGCGGGCAGTTCAGGGTGGGCCTGCACCAGTTGCGCCACCGATTGCGCCATGGCCGGTGTGCCATACGGCACGTCGGCGGGGGTGTGCGCCGCGTGCTGTTGCACCAGCATGTCGAACAGGCTGCGGCTGTGCACGTGCATCACACAATGCGCTTCGGGCTTGGTCTGGTAGATGGCGCCGTGCGTCATCGATTCGGACGAGGCGCTCACCGGCCCGCGTGAACACACCCAGTTGCGCTCGGCACTGAAGTCCTCCACCAGACAGTAGTGCGCCAGCGACAGCTCGCGCAGGCTGCCGGTGCCACTGCCGGTGATGGTAAAGCTCGACCCGGCGCCGCGCAGGCTCAGGTTACCGTAGCCCACGCCGTCCGGATAGGCGCCAATCAGGCCGAGATCATGCAGGGCCGTGCGCGCGCAGTTGAGGCTGTCCCATTCTGGCGAGGTGGCCATCTCGCCGTGCTGGTGTTGCGCCTGGTAGTGGATGACGCCGTCGTCTGTCATGGCGAAACCTCAGGCTTGCTCGGGAAACAGCGACAGGATGCCCGCTTCGCTGGCCTCGCACAGGCCACGCTCGCAAATCAGTTGCGTCACCAGCCGCGCCGGGGTGACGTCAAAGCCCCAGTTGCGCGCGGGTGTGGTGTCCGGGCAGATCTGCACCGATTCGATTTGGCCATGGGCGGTCTTGCCGCTGATCCAGCGCACTTCCTCGGCGCCACGTTCTTCAATGGGGATATGGGCCACGCCGTCGCGCAGGGTGAAGTCGAAAGTAGAGGAAGGCAAGGCCACGTAAAACGGTACGCCGTTGTCGCGCGCCGCCAGCGCCTTGAGGTAGGTGCCGATCTTGTTGGCCACGTCGCCTTGGCGGGTCACACGGTCGGCGCCGGTGATAACCATGTCCACCAAGCCGTGTTGCATCAGGTGACCACCGGTGTTGTCGGCAATCAGGGTGTGCGGTACGCCGTGCTGCGCCAATTCCCAGGCGGTCAGGCTGGCGCCCTGGTTGCGGGGGCGTGTTTCATCCACCCAGACGTGCACCGCTACACCCGCGTCGTGCGCGGCATAGATGGGCGCGGTGGCAGTGCCGACGTCCACAAAAGCCAGCCAGCCAGCGTTGCAGTGCGTCAGGATGTTGACTGGCGCGCCGCGTTTGCGCTGCGCCAGATCGGTGATCAACGCCACGCCGTGCTCGCCGATGCGTTGGCAGTGCAGCGCGTCGTCGTCGGCAATGGCCAGGGCTTCTCGCCGTGCCAGGCCCCGCTTGTCCTCGGGGGTTCGCCCTGCTGCCATGGCCAAGTGCATGCGCGCCACCGCCCAGGACAGGTTGGCTGCGGTGGGGCGGGTGGCTTGGAGCGCTGCGCCGGCCTGCGCCACGAAGTCGTCAAAACCCGTGTCCCGTGCCTGCAAGCTGGCCAGGTAGAGCCCGAAGCCTGCGCTGGCGCCAATCAGTCCGGCACCGCGCACCGTCATGTCACGGATGGCGTGGCACATGTCGTCCACCGTGCGCAGGTCCCGCACTTCGAAGGCGTGTGGCAGGCGCTGCTGATCGATCACTTGCACCACCCGCTCGTCGCCCGCCTTGAGCCAGATGGTGCGGTAGGGGTGGCCGCCTACCTTCACTTCAACCAACCGCGTTTGCGGAAGTACCACATCGGCACCAGTGCGCTGGCCACCATCACCGCCAGGGCGTAGGGGTAGCCCATGGACCAGTCCAGTTCGGGCATGAACTTGAAGTTCATGCCGTAGATGCTGGCAATGAGAGTGGGCGGCAGCAAGGCCACGCTGGCCACCGAAAAGATCTTGATGATCTTGTTCTGGTTGATGTTGATGAAACCCACCGTGGCGTCCATCAGGAAGTTGATCTTGTCGAACAGAAAAGCAGTGTGCGAATCGAGCGAGTCGATGTCGCGCAGGATCTGGCGCGCTTCCTCGAACTGCTCGCCGTTGAGCATTTTGCTGCGCATCATGAAGCTGACCGCGCGCCGCGTGTCCATCACGTTGCGCCGGATGCGACCGTTCATGTCTTCGTGGCGGGCAATGGCGCCGAGCACCTCACCGGCCAGCGCATCGGTCACGTCGCCGGACAGCACCTTGGTACTGACCTTTTCCAGCTCGTCATAAATGCCCTCCAATGTGTCGGCAGAATACTCGGCATCGGCATCAAACAGCTTGAGCAAGACCTCTTTGGCGTCTTCTATCAGACCGGGCGCACGGCGCGCCCGCATGCGCAGCAGGCGAAACACCGGCACGTCTTCGTCGTGAATGGAAAACAGCACGCCCTTGCTCTTGAGTTCGTCGTTGACCAGGTTCAGGATGAAGGCCACGCGCACGGTGCGCGGCTCGTCTTCGTCGGCGATCAGGAAGTCACTGCGGATGTGCAGCTCGCCGTTGTCTTCGGCGTAGAAGCGGGCGGATTCCTCGATGTCCTCGTCCATCGCATCCTCCGGGATGGACAGGCCGTAATACTGTTTGACCCAGCGCTTCTCTTCGGGCGTGGGCGATTCGAGGTCCACCCAGATGGGTTGAAAGCGGGATAGCTCCTCCAGGGATTCAATTTCTTCCTGGAACAGCCGCCCGTTGGCGAGCGTGAAGATGTTGAGCATGGCAATTTAATTGGGGTCAGATTCCAATTATTCGGTGCAGGTAGCAGTGGTACTGAGCAGCTTTCGAACAATTGGCGTGAACCCAATCAAATTCGAAAGCTACCGACTGGGGTAGTTTTCCAAGGAATTCGCTCCGGAGTTTGAATGGCGAAATTATCGCACTCGAGGGCGGCAAAGGCGTGCAATCCGAGCGAATATGTGACGATCACAACTCAAGCCGGGTCTATCAAGCGGCAAATCAGGTGCCGTTGGTCTGAGAAGGAGGGGTTTGCCCGGTTTGGGGAGGGCCGGTGGCGCTCGATACGGCGGGCACCAGGTGAACCAAGTGTTTGCAGCGCCTCTTGCATTATGGTCCCAAAAGAACGCCAAATAGGGGCATGTCCTACTTTGCTGCGAAGCAATAAATAAAGGGTTTGCATTTCCAGATGTGGCTAGGCATAGTGAAGCCGACAGTTCCATTTCCCGAAGTCTTGGTTTTGTCGGTCGATCGGTGGTGCCGGTCGGCTTTTTCTACCCTGAGCAACCGGAGGTTATTTATGAACTTGACGATCAGCGGTCATCACCTTGAAGTTACACCCGCCCTGCGCAATTACGTTACGACCAAGCTTGATCGGATCACTCGCCACTTTGACCAGGTCGTGGACGTCAAGGTGTTGTTGACTGTTGAGAAGCAAAAGGAGAAGGAGCGACGGCAAAGGGCGGAGTGCAACATTCATGTGAAGGGCAATGACCTGTTCGCCGAGAGTTCACATGCCGATTTGTACGCCGCAGTGGATGAGCTGGTTGACAAGCTGGACCGCCAGGTCGGACGCCACAAGGACCGGATCCAGGACCATCACCATGATCCCGCCAAGCGCCTGATGCAATAGCAGGCGTTGCCTAGCACCGGCCGCGCCAGTTATCGCGCGGCTTTTTTGTGCATAATCAGGCCCAAACCATGAACCGACTCTCGTCCATTCTGCCTGCCTCGCACGTGCTTGTGAGTGTTGATTCCACCAGCAAGAAGCGCGCTTTTGAGGAAGCGGGGTTGTTGTTTGAGAACCTGCATGGCCTGAGCCGAGCCCTGGTAACCGACAGTCTGTTCTCGCGCGAGCGGCTGGGGTCAACCGGCTTGGGCCACGGCGTCGCCATTCCTCACGGCCGTATCAAGGGCCTGAAAGCGCCCATGGCGGCGGTCTTCCTGCTGTCCGAGGCGATAGGTTTTGATGCTCCGGACGACCAACCGGTTCGCCTGATGATATTTCTGCTGGTGCCCGAGGCGGCAACCCAGAAGCACCTTGAAATTCTCTCCGAAATCGCGGAACTGCTCAGTGACGCATCGCTGCGCGACCGGTTGACCCTGTGTACCAGCGCGGACGAGTTACATGGGCTGATTGCCAACTGGCAGTCCGCACAGGTCGTCTAGGCCTGTCCGGGGGCGATTACCGCGTCGGTCCTCGCGAATCACGTGAAACCCACTGTTGTCAGTGCCGATGTCCTGTTCGAAGCCTTTCGTGGTGCTTTGAAGTGGGAATGGGTGGCCGGCTTGGGTGCCTCGGAGCGGCGCTTTGACGAAGTCGCCGTGCAGGCGGCCCGATCGGGTGCTGATCTGGTGGGCTACCTCAATTACATCCACCCCTACCGGGTGCAGATCCTGGGTGAGCGTGAAATCGCCTATTTGACCAGTGCCACGGCTGACGATTGCGCACGCCGCATTGCCCGCATCGTCACGCTGGAGCCCCCGGTGCTGGTGCTGGCCGATGGGCAGGTGGCGCCCGATTCGCTGCTATCGATGTGTGAACGGGCGCAAATCCCGATGTTCGCCACCGCCGACTCATCGGCCTTCGTGATCGATGTGCTGCGCGCCTACCTGTCCAAACACTTCGCCGACCGGGAGTCCATGCACGGCGTGTTCATGGACATCCTGGGCTTGGGCGTGTTGATCACCGGCGAGTCGGGCCTGGGCAAGAGTGAGCTGGGGCTGGAACTGATCTCTCGCGGCAATGGTCTGGTGGCCGACGACGCGGTGGACCTGTTTCGCATCAACCAGACCACCATCGAGGGTAGCTGTCCCGAGTTGTTACGCAACCTGCTGGAAGTGCGTGGCATTGGCTTGCTCGATATCCGGGCCATCTTCGGCGAGACCGCAGTGCGACGCAAGATGCGTTTGAAGCTCATCGTGCACCTGGTGCGGCGCGAGACGCTGGAGCGCGAGTACGAGCGCATTCCCTATGAGCCCCTGACGCAGGACATTCTGGGTATTCCCGTGCGCAAGGTGGTGATTCAGGTGGTGGCCGGGCGCAACATCGCCGTGCTGGTCGAGGCCGCCGTGCGCAACACCATCCTGCAGTTGCGCGGTATCGATACCTACCAGGAATTCGTTGAGCGGCACCGCAAGGCCATGGGTCAGGGCCACTAGCCACTCTGCCCCGTGATCGCGAGCGCAGCGTGGCGATCCATGCCGGATAGGCCCACGACGGTGGATTGCCGCGCTGCGCTCGCAATGACGAACAGGCCCCGCCGTCGGACGCGAAGCGACGTTCTGTCTTCAATTGATTGTCGGGTTCAGCGCCGCGGCGTGATCGGACGATTCGGGCACGGCTCCTTGGTGCAGTGGGCGTACAGGCTCAGTGCATGGTCGGCGATGGCAAAGCCCTTGGTCTTGGCCACCGCGTTCTGGCGTTTTTCAATTTCAGCGTCGTAGAATTCCTCGACTCGACCACAATCGAGGCACACCAGGTGGTCATGGTGCTGGCCTTCATTGAGCTCGTAGACCGCCTTGCCGCTCTCGAAGTGGCTGCGACTGAGAATGCCGGCCTGCTCGAACTGGGTCAGCACCCGGTACACCGTGGCCAAGCCCACATCCGAACGATCCTCCAGCAACACCCGAAAGACATCCTCCGCCGTCATGTGACGCTGGCCGCCCTTTTGGAAGATCTCCAGTATCTTCAGTCGCGGTAGCGTGGCCTTCAGGCCGGTGCTCTTGAGTTCATCGATATTGGTCATGCACATCATTCCTGATACTTTGCGGGACAGACCTTCAGCTCTGTCCCCAACTGATTGTCGGATGCTGGCTGTTCCGGGCTGGGCAGGCCCTTGAGACGCCTCAACCGCTACAATGTCGCGATCATATCGCCACACCCTTCCCATGCCTGATTTGCACCTCCATCGCACCCCGGTCGTTCTGACCCTGGCCGTCTCTTCGGCCATGCTGGGCGCGTGCTCCAGTTTTGATGGCGCCAGTAACCGCATCGCGGGCATCGTCACGCCCTATCGCATGGACCTCGTGCAGGGTAATTTTGTCGCCAAGGAGCAAGTCGAGGTGGTCAAGCCCGGGATGACCCGCGGCCAGGTGCGCGAGATATTGGGCACGCCCCTGCTGACCAGCGTCTTCCATGCTGACCGTTGGGACTATGTGTTCACCTTCAAGCGCCAGGGTACCGCGCCGCAGCAGCGCAAGGTAACCGCCTTCTTCAAGGGTGACGCCCTGGAGCGGCTCGACGCCGACCCCCTGCCGACCGAGACTGAATTCGTGGCCGCTCTGGACTCTGGACGCCGTTCCCGCCCGGTCCCCCCACTCGAGATGACCGAGGCGCAACTCAAGGCATCGCCGGTTCCGGCCAAGGTGCCCGCCCCCGCTCCACTGCCGCCCTTGCCGGCCAGCTATCCGTCTTTGGAGCCGGTCGGTCGCTGACAGCAGCTTTGGCGTCATGACAGTACCTCGGGCCTACCAGATCGCGGTTGCCGGTGCCACCGGCCGCATGGGACACATGCTGATCGAGGCGGTCTTGGCCGCTGACGACTGCGTCTTGTCCGGTGCCCTCGACCTGCCTGGTCAACCTGCCATTGGCAACGACGCGACGGCTTTCCTGGGGCAGACCAGTGCTGTCACCATCACGGCCGACCTGCACACGGGTTTGACGTCGGCTGATGTCCTGATCGATTTCACGCGACCCGAGGGGACCTTGGCGCATCTTGAGGTGTGCCGTGCCTTGGGTGTCAAGGCGGTGATTGGCACCACCGGGTTCAGTGATGGGCAGAAGGCTCGCATTGCCGAGGTGGCGCGGGACATCGCGATTGTCATGGCCCCAAACATGAGCGTGGGCGTCAATGTGACCTTCAAACTTCTCGAGATGGCGGCCAAGGCCCTGTCGACGGGTTATGACATCGAGGTGATCGAAGCCCATCATCGACACAAGGTCGATGCGCCTTCCGGCACCGCCCTGAGGATGGGCGAGGTGATGGCGAGTGCCTTGGGCCGCGATCTGAAGGACTGCGCCGTGTACACGCGCGAAGGCATTACCGGTGCGCGGGACCCTTCGTCGATCGGTTTTGCCACCATTCGAGGCGGCGACATTGTCGGGGACCACACCGTCTTGTTCGCCGGCATTGGCGAGCGTATCGAGATCACCCACAAGTCCTCCAGCCGGTCCACCTATGCCCAGGGCAGCCTGCGCGCGGTACGATTTCTGGCCGACCACCAGACCGGACTGTTTGATATGGCCGACGTGCTCGGTTTCAAATGAGTCTGTGGGAGATCTTTCAGCAGGGCGATGCGGTCACTCGGTTGGTGGCGCTGACCCTGCTGGCGATGTCGGTTGGCAGTTGGGTGGTGATTCTGTGGAAAGGCTGGCTGTTGCATCAAAGCCGTGCCGATGTCGCGCGCAGCACGGCCGCATTCTGGCAGTCCGTTACGGTTGAGGATGCGCTTAAAAAGCTCGAAAGTTTTGATCGGCAGCAACTGGTGCTGCCCTTGATCTTGGCCACCCGCCTACAGGCGTCAGGGACGCTGGCCGGGGCCGGAGATCGCGCCCAGCAACTCACCCGTGTCTTGCGCGACGCGCTGCACGGTGTTCTGCGAAAGTTGCAATTCGGGCAAGTCCTGTTGGCCACCGTCGGCTCCACCGCCCCGTTCGTTGGCTTGCTCGGGACGGTCTGGGGCATTTACCATGCGCTGATCAGCATTTCAGGTGCAGGGCAGGTCACGATCGACAAGATTGCAGGTCCGGTGGGCGAGGCCCTGATCATGACTGCCGCCGGGCTGGCGGTGGCTATTCCCGCAGTGCTGGCGTACAACGTACTGGGCCGCGCCATTGGCGGCATCGAGGCCGATCTGGAGGGTTTCGCGCGCGATTTGCGTGAGCTGGCGTCGCATCCGGTCGGCGGCTTGGCGCCCGAGGTGGCGGCGCGCTGAGCGCCGCCCTGGTCGGAGTAGTCCCATGGCATTTGGTCGTCTTGAACGCACCGCCGGGCCTCAGCCCATGAGCGAGATCAACATGACGCCACTGGTTGATGTGATGCTGGTGCTGGTGGTGATCTTCATCATCACCGCGCCCCTGATGACGAGCTCGATCAAGCTGGACTTGCCCAAGGCCGAGGCGGCCAAGCCCAACACGGCGCCGGCCTTTGTGTCACTGGTGGTCGATCCGGCGGGGCGGGCCTACTTGCAGGACGCGCCCGTGTCGCTCGAAGAGTTGGCCAGCCGGCTTGGGCAGACGGCCCGGCAAAACCCAGATACCGAAGTGCAACTGCGCGCCGATGCGGCGGTGCCCTATGGTCGGATTGTCGAGGTGATGGGCGTGGCCCAGGCCGCTGGTCTGAACCGCATTGGTTTTGTGGCGAACGCCAAAGTACCCGTCAAACCCTAAAATCAACTTCGGGCGGTCATTTTCAGACCGTGCCGCCATCCCATGCAAGACAAATACAAGCACACAGAAGTCGAGCAATCGGCGCAACAGCACTGGCGCGTGCGCGACGCTTACCGCGTCACCGAAGACCGCTCCAGGAAGAAGTTCTACGCCTGCTCCATGCTGCCCTACCCCAGCGGCAAGCTGCACATGGGGCACGTGCGCAACTACACCATCAACGACATGCTGACGCGCTACCTGCGCATGAACGGCTACAACGTGCTGATGCCCATGGGCTGGGACGCCTTTGGCCTGCCCGCCGAGAATGCCGCGTTGAAGAATGGTGTGCCACCGGCCAAGTGGACCTACGACAACATCGCCCACATGAAGGGCCAGATGCAGGCCATGGGACTGGCTATCGACTGGTCGCGCGAAATTGCCACTTGCGATCCCAGCTACTACAAGTGGAACCAGTGGCTGTTCCTGAAGATGCTGGAACGCGGCATCGCCTACCGCAAGACCCAGGTTGTGAACTGGGACCCGGTAGACCAGACCGTGCTGGCCAACGAGCAGGTGATCGACGGCAAGGGCTGGCGCACGGGCGCCGTGGTCGAAAAGCGCGAGATTCCGGGCTACTACCTGAAGATCACCGACTACGCGCAAGAGCTGCTGGAGCACGTGCAGACCGGCCTGCCGGGCTGGCCCGAGCGCGTCAAGCTGATGCAGGAGAACTGGATTGGCAAAAGCGAGGGTGTGCGTTTTGCCTTTACCCACGACATCAAGGGCGCCGACGGCGCGCTCATCGGCGACGGTCGCATGTACGTCTTCACGACGCGGGCCGACACCATCATGGGCGTGACTTTCTGCGCGGTGGCGCCAGAGCATCCGCTAGCCGCCCAAGCGGCGCGCGGTAACTCCAAGCTGGCGGGCTTCATCGAAGAGTGCAAGAAAGGGGGCACCACCGAGGCCGAACTGGCCCTGCGCGAGAAGGTCGGCATGCCCACAGGGTTGTTTGTCACGCATCCGCTCAACGGACATCAAATCGAAGTCTGGGTCGGTAACTACGTGTTGATGAGCTACGGCGATGGTGCCGTGATGGGCGTGCCGGCCCACGACGAGCGTGACTTTGTGTTTGCCACAAAGTACGGCATCGACATCATCGAAGTGGTGCTGGTCGACGGGCAGGAGTATGACTACGATCATTGGCAGGAGTGGTACGGCGACAAGCAGCGCGGCGTGACGGTCAACTCCGATAGCTTCAGCGGATTGCGCTATCAGGAGGCGGTCGACGCCGTGGCCCACGCACTGCAACACAAGGGCCTGGGCCAGAAGAAGACCACCTGGCGCCTGCGCGACTGGGGCGTGAGCCGCCAGCGCTACTGGGGTACGCCCATCCCCATCATCCACTGCCCGCAACACGGCGCAGTGCCGGTGCCCGAGAAGGATCTGCCGGTGGTGCTGCCGCAGGATTGCGTGCCAGACGGCACCGGCAACCCGCTGCACAAGCACGAGGGCTTTCACGCCGGCGTGGTGTGCCCGGTGTGCGGGGCCATAGCCCGGCGCGAGACCGACACCATGGACACCTTCGTGGACTCCAGTTGGTACTACATGCGCTACTGCGATCCCACCAACGCTGACAAGATGGTGGCAGAAGGCACGGCCTACTGGATGCGGGATCCCAATGCCGCCACTGGCGGCAGCGGCATGGACCAGTACATCGGCGGTATCGAGCATGCCATCCTGCACCTGCTGTACGCGCGCTTCTGGACCAAGGTCATGCGCGACCTTGGATTGGTCAAGGTGGACGAACCCTTTACCAAGCTGCTCACGCAAGGCATGGTGCTCAACCACATCTACTCGCGCAAGTCGGACAAGGGCGGCATCGAATATTTCTGGCCGCACGAGGTACAAGACCTGCACGACGACAGCGGCAAGGTGACGGGTGCGAAGCTGAAAGAGGCCAAGGGCGAACTGCCCGCTGGCACGCTCATTACCTACGAAGGTCTGGGCACCATGTCCAAATCCAAGAACAACGGCGTTGACCCGCAGGAATTGATCGAGAAGTACGGCGCCGACACCGCTCGCATCTACACCATGTTCACGGCGCCGCCGGAAGCCACCCTGGAGTGGAACGATGCCGCCGTGGAGGGCTCCTACCGCTTCATGCGCCGTGTCTGGAATTTTGGCGTCAAGCTCTCCACCATGGATTTCGAGGCGGCCAAGGCCAGTGTGGCGTCGGTCAAGGCCCTCAATGACATCGCGTTCGGCAAGGAAGCGAAGGCGCTGCGGCTGGAGATGCACAGTGTGCTCAAACAGGTGGACTATGACTACCAGCGCATGCAGTACAACACCGTCGTTTCGGGCGCGATGAAGATGATCAACGCGCTTGAAGACTTCAAGGCCCTCGATACGGCCGGGGCCCAAGTGGCATTGGTTGAAGGTTTTGGCATCCTGCTGCGCTGCCTCTATCCGGTCACGCCGCACATTTCACATGGTCTGTGGAGTGAGCTGGGTTACGCCGCTGTGCTGGGGGACTTGCTGGACGCACCGTGGCCCAAACCAGACCCGGCGGCGCTGAAGCAGGACGAGATCGAACTGATGCTGCAGATCAATGGCAAGCTGCGTGGGTCCATCCTCGTGAGTGCTACCGCTAGCAAAGCCGAGATGGAGCAGGCGGCGCTTGCGCACGAGATGTTTGGCAAGCTCTCCAATGGGGCGAAGCCGAAAAAGATCGTGGTCGTGCCCGGTCGTCTGGTCAACGTGGTGGTCTGAGTGGGCACGCTCGGTCGCCGCGCCTGGCTGGGCAGGGGTTTGGGGCTGTTGAGCGTCGGTGCCATGCTGGGCGCTTGCGGCTTCAAGTTGCGCGGGGACGAGCGCTTCGTGTTTCAGGCCATCACCGTCACGCCCGCGCCGGGCGGTGCGTTGGCGGCGGAGTTGCGAAGTGCTTTTGCGCGCACGCTGCCTGCGCAGCAGACTGCAGACCCGCAGCGGGCGGTGGTGCTTGATCTGCTTCAGGAGCAGCGCGAGAAGGTGGTTGTCGGACGTGGCGCGGCTGGCCAGGTGCGCGAGTACCAGCTTCGGATCAAGGCGGTGTTCCGGGTGCGCAGCGCCAACGGCGATGAGTTGATCGCGCCGACTGAAATCACCCAGCACCGGGACATCAGCTTCAACGAATCGGCGGTGCTGGCCAAGGAGGCCGAAGAGGTGATCCTGTACCGCGACATGCAGCGCGACATCGTGCGCCAGATTCTGCGTCGGGTGGCCTCGATTCAGGCTCTGTGATGGCCGCGCGCTGAGCGCAGAGCCAAGTCAGCGTGGCTTGCGCCGGGTGGCCGGGCTGGCGCCAGGGCCGGCATCTTGATAGAGGTAGCCGCCGATGGCATCGGTCAGCTTGGCAGCCTGCTCGACGTGATCGGCTCGGCTGACCATCAGTGTGGTGACCAAGGCTTCAATCACCAGCAGTGCGGCGGTGCAACTGCTGGCCAGTACCGGGTGGGTTGCGCTGGCCAACAGCGTCTCGTCAGCGATGTTCGCCAAAGGTGATGCCATCGAATCGGTGATGGCGACGAGATAGGCCTTGCGATCGTGTGCGTAACGTGCGAGCTGCACGGCATCGCTGGCGTAGCGGGGTAGCGAGATGACGACCAGCACGTCGCCCTTGCCGATGTTCATCAGACGGCCAGCCGCCACTTCCGTGCCCCCGAACTCGACCACGTTGACCACCTGCGGACAGAATGGCTGCAGGTCCAGCGCCAGCATCGCCGACAAATGCGCGCTGAGGCCAAAACCCACTGTGTACACGCATCTGGCGGCGCTCAGTGTCTTGGCGATGGCGGCCAGTCGCGCCAGCGGCAGGCCCGAGGCGGTGGCGTGAAGGTTGTTCAGCGACGACTCCAGGCTTTCCGCAATCACCGGATTGCCCAAGCGCGCCAATGCCGGCTTTCTCCCCACAGCGCCGCGCAACTTCTCAACTGGCTGAAACACCGGTTGCAGTGCGTCCTGCAGCGCCTCGGCCATGCCCGCCCGCAGTGCCGCAAACCCCGAGTAGCCCATGGCTCGCGCGAAGCGACTGAGCGTGGCGGTTGATGTTTGGCTGTGACTGGCCAACTCCTCGATGCCCCAGGCGGTGGCGCGCACCGGGTTGCGCAGCAGGAAGTCCGCCACGCGCCGGTTGGACGCACTGCCATCGCTGAGCGCCTGGCGCAGATCGCGTCCCAGGGGGGAGCTGGCAAAACCGGCCTCGCCAGATGGGTGCGCGGGGGGTGATTCGGTCTGCATAGATTTTTTCATAACTCATTATAGTGAAAATAATGGTACATTCACGCCTTTCCGTAGGGTCGTCAAAACCAGCCAGGCGGGTCGCCGCCAAGCCGGGCACCTGCGCATTTTCAGCGATGGCACCCATGTATGAACGCTTTTCGACTTGTGATGATCGGTGTGGCGAGTCTGGCCATGTTGGCTAACGCTGCCAAGTCCCCTGCTGCGGTCCCCGCCGCCGAGCGCGGTGTCGCCGCGCCTGGTTCAGGCGCGGGTATCGCCGTCGTGATGGGTGGTGCCATGCGGGATGACAACCATGAGGTGTGGCAGCGCATCGTTGACCTGGCCGGGGGCCACGGGGCGCGCTTTGTCGTGTTCACTTCGGCCTCCGAGCAGCCGGCTCAATCGGCCGCCTACATTGTTGCCAACCTGCAGCGCCACGGCGCCGTGGCGGAGTTCGTGCCGGTGGCGCCCTTGCTGGCGGGCAGCGACTACCGCCTGGCCGCGCGGGACCCATCACTGGTGGCCAAGGTTCGGGCAGCGCGCGGCATCTACTTCGGGGGTGGCGCGCAGGAGCGCCACACCCTGGCCCTGCTTGACGAGAGCGGCGCTCCAACGCCGATCCTGGCGGCGATCTGGGAGGTGTACCGCGCGGGTGGTGTGGTGGCCGGCAGCAGCGCCGGTGCGGCGATCATGAGCAGCACCATGTTTCGGGACGCGCCGGACGTACTGGCCGCGCTCAAGCACGGTCTGACTGAAGGCAAGGGGCAGGAGATTGACCGAGGGTTGGGCTTTGTCGGTGAGCGAGTAGTGGTTGACCAGCACTTTCTCAAGCGCGGCCGGCTGGGCCGATTGCTGCCCCTGATGGTGCAAAAGGGCTACACGCTCGGCGTCGGGGTTGACGAGAACACGGCCGCCGTATTCCAGCAGGGCAGCTTGGAGGTAATCGGCGGCAGCGGCGTGTTGATAGCCGATTTGGCGGCAGCCACACAGGCGACCCTTGCACCGGCATTGTCACTGCGCAACGTACGCCTGAGCTACCTTGAGCGGGGCGATCACTACGACATGCAGCGTCGCAAAGCCACGCCCGCAACTGGCAAGACCAAGGATTCGGGCTCGCCGCGCGCGTCGTCGCCGGCCGGATCATCGCCTGCGTTGGAGCCCTTCATGCCGGATGTTCTGGGCGACACCAGGATCGCGCACCTGATGGTGGCGCTGCTCGACAGCGGCGCGACACAGGCGATCGGTCTGGCGTTCGACCCGCGGGCCAGTCGCCAAGCCGACCTCGGCTTTGAGTTTCGTCTGCGTCGGGGCGTCGACACAGCGGCCTACCGCAGTCGAGTCTCTGATGTGCCGCGCTACACCGTGCTCAACGTCGAGCTCGACGTGACCCCGGTACGCATGGCCGCGCCCTTGTACACGCCGTTGGCGCCCCGTTAGCCGGTCGCAGGTAACGGGACTGTCGGCGGTGGCCAGCCACAACACGACCCAAGTCGCCACGGCGTTGCCGCGCTGCGGCGCGCCGGAGCAAATCGCCTTCGTGCTGCTGCCCAACTGCTCCCTGATGTCACTGAGCAGCGCGCTCAATGCCCTGACGCTCGCCAACGCGGCCAGCATCGCGAACCAGGGCCCCAGGCTCTACGACGTCATGATGGCCTCATTCGATGGGCGCCCGGTTGTATCCAACGCGGCGACGATTCAGGTTGACTTCGCCGTGAACCAATTGCCTGCGCTCGATGGCCTGTTTGTGATCAGCGACGATCCGATTCCGCACAGTGGCCACGATGCGCTGGTGAGCTTTCTCGCGCAGCTCGGGTCGCGGCCCGGTTGTCTTGGCGCAATCGGCTCCGGTGCCTGGCTGCTGGCACGCGCCGGTTTGCTGGAGAACTGTCGTGCCACGGTGCACTGGTCTCACGTGCCCTTGTTCGCGGCAAGTTTTCCCCACGCCATTGTGTCGGCGAACGTGTTTGAGGCCGATCATCGGCGTTTGACTTGTGCTGGCGGGCAGGCGGCCTTTGACATGATGTTGCACCACATTGGCCAACGCCACGGCAAGGACATCGTCGCCGACATATTGGGCGCTGCCAATGTCGAGCGCGTGCGTGGTCCGATGGAGCCGCAGCGCGTGCCCTTGGCGTCGCGCGTGGGCGGCGGACAGCCCAGGCTCAAGGAAGCGGTGGCCCTGATGGAAAGCAACATCGAAGAGCCCCTGGCGACGGACGATATCGCGCAGTTGGTCGGTGTTTCCCGGCGCCAACTCGAACGCCTGTTCAAACAACACCTCGACAGCCTGCCCTCGCGTTATTACACCGAGCTGCGCCTGAACCGGGCGCGCCAGTTGCTTCAACAGTCCAGTCAATCGATCCTCCAAGTCGGACTGGGTTGCGGCTTCTCGTCGGGCGGACACTTTTCCAGCGCCTACCGCGCCCGGTTTGGCGTGACGCCGCGCGAGCAGCGTCGCCAGCCGCTTGGCCTGCAGGCCGAAAATGGCCGGGGATCGGCCACCCACCTACAAGGAGAGCGCGCATGAATCAGCGTTTGGTGTTGCGGCCCAGCCGTCTATCAGATCTGCCCGCGGTGGAGCGCATCGCCGCCGCCAGCGCCATTGGGATCGGGTCGTTGCCGGCTGACCGTGAGCAGCTCCACAACAAGATCCGGCTGTCGACCCAGGCGCTGGACATGGACACCGACCACAGTGGCGAGGAGAACTACTTCTTCGTGCTCGAACAGGTCGATACCGGTCAGATCGTCGGCACCAGCGGCATTGCCGCATCGGCCGGATTCGGGGACCGCTTCTACAGCTATCGCAACGAGTTCATTGTTCATGCCGCCGCCGAGTTGGGTGTGGCCAACAAGATCCATTCTCTGCACCTGTGCCATGACCTGACAGGCACTTCGCTGCTGACTTCGTTCTACATCGACCCGGATTGGGCTGGCAGCGCCTGGCCGCAGCTGCTCTCACGGGGCAGGTTGTTGTTCATGGCGGATCAGTCGCGCCGTTTTGCCGGCCGCCTGGTGGCGGAGTCCGTGGGAGTCTGTGACGAAGCCGGCCGGTCACCGTTTTGGGAGGCGGTGGGGCAGCGCTTCTTCAACATCGACTACGCGCAGGCGGAACGGCGGGCCGGGGGGCGCAGCAAACGTTTCATTGCCGAGTTGATGCCTCAATACCCGATTTACGTGCCCTTGTTGCCGCCCGAGGCGCAATTGGCCATCGGTCAGTTGCATCCCGCCGCCGAGTTGCCTTTTCAGATTCTGATGGACGAGGGCTTTGAGGCCGACACCTACGTCGACGTTTTCGACGCGGGCCCCACTGTGGATGCCCAGTTCGGATCCTTGCTGAGTGTCCGCCACAGCCGCAAGGTGAAGGCATCAAGGGTGTCGGAGGTGTTGCCCGGTGGCGCTCCTCACTTGGTCGCCAATACCACGGCGGCCAACTTTCGCGCCACCATCGTGGACCTGCCCGTCGCGGCAGAACGCGGCAGCGCGCCACTGACTGCGACGCAGTTGGAACTGCTGGAGGTAGGCCACGGTGACGAGCTGCGTGTGGTGGCCCTCAACCATGCGTCGCGTTGATATGACACAGCAAACACAGCTCAGTGATGGCGCCCCAGTGTGGACGGTTCGACCGGTCGGGCCGGGTGATGCCGTCGCCGTGCAGTCGTTGAGTGAGCCCTGCGCGCTGCCAGCCGTGCAGGCTTTGATCCAGGAATCGCTACAGGCCTTTGCCGGAAACGGCGTACGCACGGCCCGACATGTGTTTGTGTTGTGCGCGGACCAGCAACCGCGTGGCGTGGCCGCGGTGGTGGATCACCTGGGAATGAACCAGCCACGTTATAGCTTTCGAACCGGCGTGGTGGTACACGCCTCGGCCGAGATGGCGATGTTCAACGCCTTGCAAACCTTGGCACTGGGCAACGACACCACGGGCGCCACCGAGTTGCTTCTTCCCACACCGCTTTCGGGCCTGTCCGAGCGGGCCCTGGCGCCGCTGATCCAGGCGATGTTGTGGTACGTGGCGGATCTGCCGCAGCGATTCGCACCGCACGTCGTGTGTGAGCTGCCGGGTATCGGCGAGCGTGGCATCACGGCGCCTTTTTGGCAGGCCCTGGGCCGTCACTTTTATGCCGGCCCTCTGCCCGTGGACCACGACCTGTTCGCGGGCTACGAGCGCAGCGCCGTTGGGCGCTTGATGCCCAAGCACACCTTGTATAGCTCATTCCTGGGCGCCGCGGCACAGGCCTGTGTCGGGCAGGTCTCGCCAACGGCAGTTGAGTTGCGTGATGCCCTGTTGGTACACGGTCTTCGCTTCTGCCAGCACGTCAACATGTTTGATGCTGGACCGATCCTGGAGGCCGCGCTGGGCGACCTGCGAGGCTTGGGCTCCATGCCAGAGCGCCAGGTCCGTGTCGTCGACCGACTCGACCTTCGCAGCGCCCGGTCTTGTTGTCTGCGGCGATCAGATCGGCCGACGGGCCTGCTTCTGGTGGCCACCGCGCAGCTTGAGGGCGAGACCGTGGCGATCACCGCCGACAGCGCACGGGACTTGGGGGTGGAGTCGGGAGAAGGACTGCGCGTGGTGGTGTGCCCTTGACACGCTCGCGCCAGTGATGTGGTCTGGGGATCACACGCCGGGGCTCAATTTCTATCGGACTAGCGACATCCAGTTCCAGCTTTGCGACCACTAGGTGGGAACCCTCGATGGGCGCATCGCGAGGCTGCTTATTCTCGACCCAGAGTCGTGTGAAGTGTCGTCTCACACCCTGTGTCAACCCCACCTTGAGGTCATTCATGAAGATTCAGATCGAGCGCTCAGTTTTTACCCTGCAACCCTGTGCCCGGGCCGCGGCCATCGCCATCAGCGTGTTGGCGGCGCATAGCGTGCAAGCCCAGGACGCGTCCGCCGGATCCAAGCTGGAACGGGTGGAGATCACCGGGTCGTCCATCAAGCGAATCGATGGCGAGACGGCACTGCCAGTGCAGGTGATCAAACGCGAGGACATCGACAAGAGCGGCGTCACCACGGCGGCGGAAATCCTCAAGAACATCAGCGCCAACACCGCCCCGTTGAGCGACGGTGCCAGCATCACCGACGGCACTTCGGGCCAGCGTGGCTTCAACGGCGCGAACCTGCGCGGCATTGGTGTCTCCAGTACCCTGGTGCTGCTCAACGGCCGACGCCTGGCCAACTTTGCCTCGCCGGGCGACAACGCGGGCGTGGACCTCAACAACATCCCGGCCGGCGCCATCCAGCGCGTGGAGGTGCTCAAAGACGGGGCCTCGGCGATCTATGGCACCGATGCGATTGGCGGCGTGATCAATTTCATCACCCGCAAGGACTACCGCGGTCTCGATGTAGGCGTCTCGTACGCCGACACGCAGCACGGCGGCGCCGGCAAGAAGACCGCCACCGTCAGTGCCGGCGTGGGTGACTTGACGGCCGATCGCTTCAACGTGTTTGGCGTGGTGGACGTGCAGCAACTCGGTGCACTGCGCTCCACCCAGCGCGATTGGGTGGCCGAGCGGGCGCTGGCATCGACTTTGCCGGCCTTGTTGTCGTCCAACACCTACCCTGCCAACATCGACATCTCAACGGCGCAGCGCAAGGCCCTGATCGCAGCAGGTCTGCTGCCAGCGGACGCCACGCGCAACCGCATGAACCCGAGTTCCCCGTCCTGCAACCCACCGGCAACCGTGTTCGCGGCGCAGGGTCCGGGGGGGCCATTGGCCTGCAGCTACGACTACATGCAGGATACCGAGATCTATCCCGAGTCCAGCAAGATCGGATTCGTCGGACGCGCGACGTTTCAGTTATCCGATGAACACCAGCTCTATGCCGAACTGGTACAAAGCACCACCCAGACCGACTACCGTCTTAGCCCGAATCCTCAGCGCATCCGCAATCTGCCGGTGGCGGTGCTGCCCGAGAACTACCGCGCCGCGCTGAGCGCCGCCGGCCTGCCCACCACCTTCAGCGGCATTCGCTGGCGCATGACCGAGGCGGGCAACCGCACCAATGAAGTCACCAGCGACGCGCAGCGCCTGGTACTGGGAGCAAGTGGTACGCTGGCCGGCTGGGATTATGACGCGGCGCTGAGCCGGGCCGAGAACCGTGCGGTGGACAAGTATGTCGACGGCTATACCCTGTTCGACAAGATCGACGCTGGCGTGCGCAATGGCACCATCAACCCCTTTGGCCCGAGCACGCAGGCCGGGCTTGACTACATCAACGCGGCCAAGGTCAATGACGAGGCGCGCAAGTCCAGGGGTGTGACGTCGGGCTTTGACATCAAGGCCTCGCGCGCCCTGGCCAAGCTCGACGGCGGCGAGCTGGCCTTGGCGGTTGGCCTGGAGTCGCGTCGCGAGACCACCAGCTTCACCCCTTCGGCGCTGCTGGTCTCCAACAATATCGCGGGTGACCGTGACCCCTCGGGTTTGGCCACCGATCTCGCCGCGACCAGCGACAGCCGCACCGTGCTGGGAGTGTTCGGCGAGATCAATGCGCCCTTGTCGAAGGAACTTGAGTTGCAGTTTGCCTTGCGGCACGACCGCTACAGCGAAGTTGGCAATACCACCAACCCGAAGATCGGCGTACGCTGGCAGCCAAGCAAAGCGCTGCTGGTGCGCGGCTCTGCCGGAAGTGGCTTTCGTGCGCCCTCCCTGGCCGACCTGAAGCGACCCACCACCTATGGCAGCGCGTCGAGCTTCCTGACCGATCCCCAGTGCGTCAAGGACGGCCTGGACACCATCGATGGCTGCACCGACCAGTGGCCGGTGGAGCGCCGAAGCAACCCCGACCTGAAGCCCGAGAAGTCGCAACAGTTTTCGCTAGGTGCGGTGTTTGAAGTCAGCAAGACCTGGACCGCCAGCCTGGATTACTGGAACATCTCCAAGACTGACGTCATCAGCACGCTGGGTGAGCAGATCATTGTCGACAGCCCCGAGAAGTACAACGGCAAGTACATCACGCGCGATGCTGATGGCTTCATCACCAACATCCTGCTGCAAAAGGAAAACCAGGGCCGCCTCAAGACCTCGGGCTTTGACCTGGGGGTGGACTGGCGTGGCCAGGCCAGCGCGGCGGGGCGCTTCAGCGCCAGCCTGAACGGCACGGTGATCCTGAACTACGACCGCCAGTTCGGGCCGCAGGAGGCCTACCGCAGCAACCTGGGCGTGTTCCTGAATGACCAGGTGGTGCAGAAGTGGCGCCACCGCCTGTCCTTCGGCTGGGATCAGGGTCCCTTTGGCGTGACGCTGGCCAACAGTTACTCGTCTGGCTACACCGACCAGAACACCACCTACGATCCGTCGTCCGACAAAGTCTTGCCTTCGCGCAAGGTGGCGGCCTACTCGTTGTGGGATTTGACCGGAAGTTGGAGCGTGAACAAGCAGCTCAAGCTGCGCGCCGGCATCCTGAACTTGCTGGACACCGCGCCACCGTTCTCCAACCAGGCCTACTACTTCCTGGCTGGCTACGACCCGACCTACACCGACCCACGCGGGCGCAGCTTCTACGCCAGCGCCACCTACTCGTTCAAGTAATCCTGTGCGGGGCGGATGCCACGCCCCGCGGTCAACCCAGTTTGGAGTTCTCATGCGTTACACCCTTCGTCACGTCGTCCTTGTGCTGCTGACCGCCACGCTCGCCTCGGCCGCGCTGGCCCAGGCCCCCAATTGGAGCAAGATCCGTATTGGCGTGGAGGGCAGCTATCCGCCCTTCTCGCAGATCAGCCCGGACGGCAAGTTGTCGGGATTCGACATCGACATCGCCAAGGCGATCTGTGCCCAGATCAAGGCCGAGTGCAGCTTCGTCAGCCAGGAGTTCGATGGCATGATGCCCGCGCTCAACGCCAAGAAGTTCGACATGATCGTCGCCTCCATGTCGATCACGCCGGAGCGTCGCAAGGCGGCGGATTTCAGCGACTCGTACTACGACATTCCGTCGCGCTGGGTCGCCAAGGCCGGGGCATTCAATTTCACCGACGCGACGGCCGCGGCGCTCAAGGGCAAGAAGATCATCGTCACCCGCAATACGCCACGCGCGGCCTACGCGCAGGCGAACTTCAAGGACAGCGAGGTGTTGCTGGTGGCCAAGGAGGCCGATGTCACCATGGAACTGGCGGCGGGTCGCGGCGACATTGCGTTCGTGTCCTCGCTGGCCGCCAGTGCGGCCTTCCTGAAGTCGCCTGAGGGCAAGGGCTACGCACAGGTGGGCAAGTCGATCAGCCTGGGCGGGGCCAAAGACGGTGGTGGCGTCGGCATCGCCATGCGCAAGGGCGAAGACAGCTTGCGGACCAAGGTCAACGACGCACTCAAGGCCATCAAGGCCAACGGCACCTACAAGAAGATCAATGCCACCTACTTTGACTTCGATATCAGCGGCGATTGATTCTCCAGGTTGCGGTCATCGTCAGGGTTGGCCCCTGCGGTGACCGCGTTTTTTGAACCTTCACGGTCCGTCTGAACTGTGCTCTACGGCTATCTTCCTGCCATTCTCGAAGGCCTATGGCTGACGCTACGTGTGTCGGCAATCTCGTTGGCCATTGCGTGTGTGTTTGGTCTGCTCGGCGCGGTGGCCAAGCTCTCTGCCTCGCGTGTGGCGCAATCGCTGGCCGCGGTCTACACCACGGTGATCCGGGGCTTGCCAGAACTGGTGCTGATGTTGCTGATCTTTTATGGCGGGCAGATCGCCATCAACAAGCTGACCGACGCCTGGGGTTGGGAGTACATCGACATCCCGCCCTTCCTCGCCGGCGTGCTGACCATTGGCTTCATCTTTGGTGCCTACATGACCGAGACCTTTCGCGGCGCCATATTGGCCGTGCCGCGCGGCCAGTCGGAAGCGGCGCAGGCCTTTGCCATGTCGCGCCTGGCGGTGCTGCGGCGCATCGTGTTGCCGCAAATGGTGCGCCATGCCATCCCCGGCTTTGCCAACAACTGGCTGATCATGATCAAGGCCTCGGCGCTGGTGTCCCTGATCGGGCTCGATGACATGATGCACCGGGCCGGCTTGGCGGCGTCCTCCACACGCTCGCCGTTTACCTTCTACGTGGCCATTGCCCTGATCTACCTGGCTCTCACCAGTGTCTCGATCTTCTTGTTGTCGCGGCTCGAAGCGCGCTACAGCCTGGGTGTGAAGAAGGTGCAGTTCTGATGCTCGACTGGAACATCATCATCGAGAGCCTGCCCCAGTATGGCGCAGGCATCCGGACCACGCTGGTGCTGCTGGGCATCAGCCTGCTCGGTTCTTTCGTCCTGTCGGTGCCGCTGGCGATTGCGCGGGTCTCGGCTCGTCCCTGGGTGGCCAAGCCGGTCTGGCTCTACACCTATGTACTGCGCGGCACGCCCTTGCTGGTTCAACTTTTCATTCTGTACCACGGCCTGGCGCAGTTCGAAGCGGTTCGGCAAAGCGCCGCCTGGGTGCTGCTGCAAAACGCCTGGTTCTGCGCCTGGCTGGCCTTCACGCTCAATTCGTGTGCCTACACGACCGAGATCTTTGCCGGTGCCTTGCGGGCCACACCCGCAGGTGAGGTGGAGGCAGCCCGAAGCTTTGGCATGTGCGGCTTCTGGCTGTGGGCGCGGATCCTGCTGCCCAGCGCCTTGCGCCGCGCCCTGCCGCAGTACAGCAATGAAGTGGTCGGCCTGATGCATGCCACCGCGATTGCCAGCACGGTCACGCTGGTCGACATCACCCGCGTGGCCCGCGATGTGTACGCCAACCACCTGGTCATCACGGAATCGTTCGGCGTCGCGGCCGCGATCTACTTTGTGTTGACTTTCTCGCTCGCTGGCGCTTTCAAGCTCTTGGAGCGCCGCTTCCTTGGCCACCTGCGACCGCAAGTCCAGTTGCCGGTCTCCCATTGAAACCTCATGTACGTCGAAACCCTTCCGATTCTCTCCACCACGCCCGGTTGTCAGTACGCCATCGAGGTGTGCCGCTTTGGCGCAAGCGGTGTTGGCCCCAAGGCCTACATTCAGGCTGCCATGCATGCCGACGAGGTGCCCGCGATTCTGGTGGCGCAGCAGTTGCGCCAGGGCCTGCTTGAGCTTGAGCAGCAGGGCCAGCTGGTGGGCGAGGTGGTGCTGGTGCCGTATGCCAACCCGATTGGCCTGGCGCAGCACGTGCTGGGCCAGCATCATGGGCGTTTTGACCTGCGCGATGGCGCCAACTTCAACCGCGGTTACGCTGAGCTGGGTGCACGACTGGCTGAGCACTTGCGTGCCAGCCTGACGCAGGACACCCGGCACAACACCCAAATACTTCGCCGGGCGTTGCGCGACCAGGCCGGCAAACTGGAATTCGGCACGCCAACGCAGCACCTCAAGGTCAGCCTGCTGCAACTGGCGATCGATGCCGACATCGTGCTGGACCTGCATTGCGACGCCGAAGCGCAGATGCACGTGTACGCCCTGAGCCCGCAACGCGAGACCGCCTGCGAGCTCGGCGCGCTGCTGGGGGCGACGGCGGTGCTGCTGGCGACGGAGTCCGGCGACTCGCCTTTTGACGAGGCCTGCTCGCGCCCGTGGCTGCAGTTGCAGCAGCGCTTCACCGGCTTTCCCATCGAGCTGGCCTGCTTCGGCGCGACCATCGAGTTGCGCGGCGAGGCCGACACCGACCATCACTTGGCGGCGCGCGATGCGCAGGCCATCCTGGGCTTCCTGCGCCGCCGGGGGGTGCTGGCGGGCGAGCTGCCGACGCTGCCCGCCGCCCTGTGCGAGCCCACGCCGCTGGCGGGCTCCGAGCCCATCACTGCGCCGAGTGCCGGTGTGGTGGTGTTTCGCTGTGTCGTGGGCCAGCGCGTGAGCGCCGGCGACCCAATTGCCGATCTGGTCGATGCCAGCACGGGAGGCATCACGACGCTGTGCTGCCAGTCCGACGGTGTCGTGTACGCCCGCTGTGGCTCGCGCTGGGCGCATCCGGGCAAGCGCCTGGCAAAAATCGCCGGCACCTCGCTGGCCCGCACGGGCAAACTGCTCAGCCCTTGAGGCGCTAGTATTCAAGAACTCCATCGCTTCGTCATGACCACATCCATCCAACTTCAGGCCGACAACATTCACAAGCGTTTTGGCAGCAACGAAGTGCTCAAGGGCGTCAGCGTCACGGCACACAAGGGCGACGTGATCGCGATGATCGGCTCCAGCGGCTCCGGCAAGAGCACCTTCCTGCGCTGCCTCAATCTGCTGGAGCAGCCCAATGCCGGGCGCATCGTGCTGGGTGGCGAAGAACTGGCGCTGGTGGCCGACAAGAGCGGCACCCTGCAAGCCCGAAGTGCCGAGCAGCTCAAGCTGCTGCGCAGCCAGGTGGCGATGGTGTTCCAGCATTTCAATTTGTGGGCGCACATGACCGCGCTGGAGAATGTGATCGAGGCGCCGGTGCACGTGCTCAAGCTGAGCAAGGCCCAAGCGCTGGAGCGGGCGCAGGCCTACCTACAGCGTGTCGGCGTCTACCATCGCAAGGACGCCTATCCGGCGCACCTTTCTGGTGGTGAACAACAACGCGTGGCGATTGCCCGCGCGCTGGCGATGGAGCCCAAGGTGATGTTGTTTGATGAGCCCACCTCGGCACTTGACCCCGAACTGGTGGGCGAGGTACTCAAGGTGATGCGCTCGGTGGCGGAAGAAGGCCGCACCATGATCGTGGTCACCCACGAGATGGGCTTTGCGCGTGAGGTCAGCAAGCAGGTGGTGTTTCTGCACCAGGGTCAGATCGAAGAGCAGGGTGAGCCGACCGAGGTGTTGCAGCGCCCGCGCAGCGAGCGCCTGCGGGCGTTTCTGTCGAGTAGCCTGAAGTAGCGCACTGGCCAGTTGAGGACAGAGCGTCGCTCCGGTCTGTCCCGCAAGGTGAACAGCCGACTTCCGACGATCAGTTGAGGACAGAGCTGGCCCACTGCGTGTGGCTGCGGTCTGTCCCGCAAGCGCCTAGAATTCGCCATGCAACTCGCGCCCGCCCAGCTTCCCAAACAGCTTCAGAGAGAACTCAGGAGCCTGTACGTGCTGCATGGCGACGAGCCCTTGCTGGTGCAGGAGGCGGCTGATGCGATCCGCGCGGCCGCGCGCTTGCAGGGGTTCACGGAGCGCAGTTCCCACACTGTTTCCGGGGCCAACTTCGATTGGAGTGAGGTGCTGGCTGCCGGTGGCTCACTGAGCCTGTTTGCGGACAAACAAATCGTCGAGATCCGTATTCCATCCGGTAAGCCCGGCAAGGAAGGGGGGTCGGCGCTGGAGCTATTGGCCGGACAGGCGCGCGGCAACGACTCCACGCTGACCCTGGTCATGCTGCCGCGCCTGGACAAAGCCGCCAAGACCAGCGCCTGGTTTGCCGCGCTGGAGCGCGAGGGCGTCTCGGTGCAACTCGATCCGGTCGAACGCGCCGCGCTGCCGCAATGGATTGCGCAGCGCCTGGCCCTGCAAGGGCAACGCGTGGCCGCTGGCGACGAGGGGCTGCGCACCTTGCAGTTCTTCGCCGACCGGGTGGAGGGCAACCTGCTGGCGGCGCACCAAGAAATTCAGAAGCTGGCTCTGTTGTTTGGCACCGCCACGCCCGGCAATGCGGACGCCGGCGTGCTGAGTTTTGAGCAGGTCGAGGGCGCCGTGCTCAACGTGGCGCGCTACGACGTGTTCAAACTCTCCGAAGCCGTGTTGGCCGGTCAGCACCTGCGCGTGCAACGCATGCTCGATGGCCTGCAAGCCGAAGGCGAAGCCGAGGTACTGGTGCACTACACCCTGAGTGAAGACATCCGTGCGCTCAAACGTGTCAAGGATGCCATGGCCGCCGGCACACCGCTGCCCATGGCCTTACGCGAGCAACGAGTCTGGGGTGTCAAGGAGCGCCTGTATGAGCGCGTCTTGCCCCGCTTGTCGGTCGCAGCGCTGAACCGCCTGCTAGGTGCCGCGCACCAGGTTGACGGCATCGTCAAGGGCCTCAAGCAGCCAGACTGGCCCAGTAACCCCTGGCAGGCGCTGCACCGACTGGCCATGATGGTGTGCCGCCAGGTTGCGGCTCAACCAGTTCCCCAGCGCAGCGTGCGAGAGTCGGCGTGAGAAAATGCGGCCATGAACGCGATCAACCTGGCCGATTACAGTCAAACTCTTGGTAAACAAGCAAAAGTGGCTTCCGCCCTGATGGCGCGCGCCAAGACTGCTACAAAAAATAGAGCACTTCAGGCCCTGGCCGCCTTGCTGCGGGCCAATGTGGATTCATTGCAAATGGACAATGCCAAGGACCTGGAGCGCGCCCGCGCCGCCGGTCTGGCCGCGCCCATGGTGGACCGGCTGCGATTGACGCCCAAAGTGATCGAGACCTGCGCACAAGGCTGCGAGCAACTCGCCGCCATGCCCGACTTGATTGGCGAAATCCTGGGTATGAAGCAGCAGCCCAGCGGCATCCGGGTCGGCCAGATGCGCGTGCCGATCGGGGTGTTTGGCATGATCTTCGAGAGCCGCCCCAACGTGACCATCGAGGCCGCCAGCCTGTCCATCAAGAGCGGCAACGCGTGCATTTTGCGTGGCGGCTCGGAGGCGATTGAGTCCAACAAGGCGCTGGCCCGCCTGGTGCAGCAAGCCCTGACCGAGAGCGGTCTGCCCGCCGATGCCGTGCAACTGGTGCAAACCACCGACCGCGAGGTGGTGGGCCAGCTCATCACCATGCCGCAGTACGTGGACGTGATCATTCCGCGTGGCGGCAAGGGCCTGATCGAGCGCATCAGCCGCAGGCGCCAAGGTGCCAGTGATCAAACACCTGGACGGCAACTGCCACACCTACGTGGACGACCCGTGTGACCTGGCCATGGCAGTCACGGTGGCCGACAACGCCAAGACCAACAAATACAGCCCCTGCAACGCCGCCGAGGGCCTGTTGGTGGCGCGTGGCGTGGCGGCAGCGTTCCTGCCCTTGATCGGCAAAGTCTACGCCGACAAGGGGTCGAGATGCGCGTTTGCCCCGAGAGCCGGATGCACCTGGCGGGGGTGGCCAGTGCCAAGCTGGTCGATGCCACCGAGCAGGACTGGTCCGAGGAGTACCTGGCGCCCATCATCAGTATCAAGGTGGTGGCCGGTGTCGAGGAAGCCATCGCACACATCAACCGCTACTCCTCGCACCATACCGATGCCATCATCACGCGTGACCACCTGCATGCGCAGGCCTTTTTGCAGGAGGTCGACTCAGCCAGTGTGATGGTCAACACCAGCACCCGCTTTGCCGACGGCTTCGAGTTCGGCCTGGGGGCCGAGATTGGCATCAGCACCGACAAGTTCCACGCCCGCGGGCCGGTCGGGATTGAGGGGCTAACGTCTTTGAAGTACGTGGTGTTGGGCAATGGGGAAGTGCGAGTTAAAGCCCCTCATCACGGATGAGGCCGACCATGCGTCACACCGCGCCGTTCGGCGTAGCCACCTTCAAAAATTGACCGCAAACGGGCATATTTCCTACCCGCGGCTGCTGTTGCACTTTGTTGCATCTCTTGCGCCGCTTTTCGACTTGGTACGTGCTTAGAATCCCCGGCCCGCAAGCATTGGTGCTTGCGCACAACAGGGAGTCGAGAAGATGAGCCAATTGAGGTGGTTGGGGGTAACTGCGCTGGTGCTGGCGCTGGCAGCATGTGGTGGCGGGAGTGATGGTGAGGCCGAAGCGCCTCCTGCTGGGCTTGCCAAGCTGAGTCAGGCCGCTGCGGCGCCCAGTTTGGTGCCCCAAGGCAAGTTGCTGCAGGCGCCACGGGCCGCGCCAACCCAATCTGCACCGGTTCGCATGGCTGCGGCCGTCGCCGCGGCGGCACCCACCGCCGACGCCTTTTTGACTGGGCCGAACGCACCCAGTTTGACCTGTTCCCTGGACCACAAAGCAGCCAGTCGCTGCCGCCGTATGTGTACCGCTACTACCCGAACAACCAGCTCTATCTGGCCGTCAGTGGTGAACAGATTTATGCGCTGGGCCCGATCACCAACAACCAGGTCGTCACGCTGGGCAAGCTGTCGGACTACGCCTGCTTCGTCAGCCTCGCCAGTTGCGCGCCCCCGCCCGTGCCGACGCCGAGCGCCACGCTCAACGCGCCCAACAGCGGCAAGGCGCCGTGGAAGCTGGCGACGCCCATCACGGTGGCGCTGAAAGACAGCGCTGGCAATCTAGTTAGCGGCGCGCTGTCCTGCGCGAGTGCCAACACGGTGGCGCTGACGGTAGCGGCCGATTGCAGCAGCGTGACCGGGCATCGCCTGGGTCAGCAGACCATCACGGTATCGGGTGGCGGGGTTGTGGCGAACACCAGTGTCAAGGTGATTCCGCAGGCACAACCTTTGGGCACGCAGGGTGCCACGCAATCTAGCAACATGGTGGTCACCCCCGCAGGAAGGGTGCTGGCATGGGGGCAAAATTACGGGGGCGTGTTGGGGCAGGGCAAGACCTACAGTCAATTGACGAGTCTGTCCTTTCCGACACCGGTGAAGGATCAGACTGGGCTCAGTGAGTTGTCCGGCATTGTGGCGGTATCAGTCGGTGATGGTGCGAGCGCGCTGGCTTTGACAGAGGATGGCGAGGTGTGGTCCTGGGGCGACAGTTCGTCACTGGGACGCACCGCGAACAATGGCGATGCGTTGCCGGGCAGAGTGCGCAATGCCGCCGATAACGGCTCACTGTCTGGCATCGTGGCGGTCTCGGTCGGTGATGACAATGCGCTGGCCCTGGCCGACGATGGCACGGTCTATTCGTGGGGCGGCTATTCCGGACAAGAAGGCGGCAGCAGTACCAAGCGGGTGCCGGGTCAAGTCAGGGCCGTCAATGGTTCGGGTGCGCTCGGCAACGTGGTGGCCATCTCGGCGGGCTGGAACTGGTCAGCGGCGTTGACCGCTGACGGCAAGGTCGTGACCTGGGGGTTCAATAGCAGCGCGCGAACCGGGCAAGGGGTAACGACCAGCACCGTGGATGTTCCCGGCTATGTGCTGCGTGACGGCGATGGCGTTGCGATCTCTGACATCGTGGCCATTTCGGCAGGCTACAACTTTGGCCTGGCACTGACCAGCGCCGGGCAGGTCTATGGATGGGGCGACAACTCCTATGGTCAGCTCGGCCAGAACACTTCTAGCAACGTCCATAGTCGTGCGGTGCTGGTCAAGGGTGCCGACGGCACCGGGCAACTTGGCCGCATCAAGATGGTCGCAGCGGGGGGCTGGCACGCGCTGGCATTGGATCAAGACGGCAAGGTCTGGAGCTGGGGCCGCGGCGTCGATGGCCAACTGGGCGACGGACCCAACCGACCCACCGGAAACGAGTGGCTACTGCCGCGCGCGGTCGTCAGTCAGCTCGGCACCGGACAGTTGGCCGATATTGGCGCCATCGTGGCCGGTTACGATTTCTCGATGGCGCTCGCAACTGACGGCAGCACGCTGATTTGGGGCGAAGGCTACTCCGGCAAGTTGGACCAAGGCGGCACCAATACCAACGATCTGGCGGTACCGACCCCAGTCAAAGACACCGCGGGCACCGGCACGCTGTCGCTCGCGCCGATAAGCGTCTGGCCCAACCTGACCCGGCGCGGGCGATAGCCAAAGGGGGCGGACGCTGCGGATATCACGCGCCAGCGCACCTTTGCCGTGCTGTAGCGTTTGCTTTCCACCGGCTAAGGGCTGCCTACATCTGCCGAAACAAGTGCAGGTAGCTGCGGCTCACCGGTAGCGGCTCGGTGCGCCCCTTGAGGTGCCATTCGGCGGTCTCGATGCCGCCGTGGTGAGCGCACCCGCCGGGCGCTCAGCCTCTGAGACTCTTGAGTTGGTCCAGCGCGTCGGAGCGCTGCTTCTTGTTCAAGGTTGGCTTGAAGTCCAGCGCCTTCTCATACGCCGCCATGGCCTTGCTCTTGTCGCTAAGGGCCTGCCAGCACTGGGCCATGCGGTAGTAGATGTGGGCACCCGGCTCCATGGTCAAAGCCTTTTCGAACAGGGCGACGGCGTCGCGGGTCTTGCCTTGTTCCTGCAGGGTGCGCGCCAGGCCGTAGGGGCCCCACTCGCTGTCAGCGAAGCGACTGGCCAGTGCCTCGAAGACGCGTTGGCCGTCGGTGTACTTCTTGTCCTGAACGTACTTGCTGCCCAGGCTGATGAGCAGTTCCTTGTGCGAGTCGAGCAGGCTTGGTGAAGCAAGGACCGGCATCGACAGCGCGGCCGCCTCGGCCTTGGCGAAGGCGCCATCGGCCAAATCCAGCCGCGCCTGCATCAGTTTGGCGGCCTCGGCATGGAGCTTGGTGGTCTGGGTCACCAGTTCCTGCGCGTGGTCCTTGCCACCGCCCACGATGCCCGGAGCCTGCAGGTAGTACTGCAACAGGGAGAAACGCGCGTCCAGATTCCCGGGGTCCAGCGCCACGGCCTGTTTGAACGCATCGCGAATTCTGGTGGCGTAGCCCATGGCCGACAGGATGCCGCTGTTCATGGCTTTGGCGCCCAGTACATTGCCCAATGCCTCATGGCACTCTGATTGCTGCCGGTGCGCCGCGATGCACCGCTCGGCCAGCGCGACGGCATCGTCGTATCGGTGGTCCTGCGCCTGCGACAGGATCAGGTCGACTCGGGCGACCAGGGCGTCGGCGTTGTGCGGCTCCGCGCCCAGTTTGATGCTGGTGGCGCGGTCAACCTCGGCATACTTCTTGGCCCTGATCAAAGGCGCATATTCATGGGCGCAAGTGGCCTGTGCGGCGCACAGCAGACCGAGCAAGGCAAGCGTTGCCAGTGGGCGGGCGTGGGGCATCAGTGGAGGTGTCATGGACAAGGGTGGAGTGGAGGAGCGTGCAAGCATACACCGCGTGCCGCCGTGGCCCGATCACTCGATGTCAGCCTGGCGCGGCACTGCCCGCGCCAGGCCTCAGTCCCTATAACGCTGCATCACGTAGCTGCCCGGCGCATCGCCCAGCGCGGCCTTGGCCGGCAGTTTGGGGGCGGCCTGTTTGCGCCCTGAGTGGCGCGCCAGCCACTGGTGCCAGGCCGGCCACCACGAGCCTTCGCGCGTTGGCGTCTGCGCTGCCCACTGTTCATGCTCGATCCAGGTTCCGTGGGCGGGGCGGGTGTCCATCTGGTAGCTGCGGTGGGCGTGGCCAGGCTCCGAGATGATGCCGGCATTGTGGCCGCCGCTGGTGAGCACGAAGGTAATCTCGGCATCACACAGATGGTGCAGCTTGTAGACCGATGGCCAGGGCGAAATGTGGTCACGCTGGGTGCCGACCATGAACACCGGCACGCGAATGTCCCCCAATGACACGGCCCGACCTTCCACGCGGTAGGAACTGGTGGCCAGCGCGTTGTGCAGGTAAAGGGAAGTCAGGTACTCGTGGTGCATGCGTGCCGGCATGCGTGTGGTGTCGGCGTTCCATGCCATCAGGTCATTGGCCTGCTCGCGCTCACCCATCAGGTACTCGCGCATGCGCCGGGTCCAGACCAGGTCGCGCGAGTGCAGGAACTGGAACGATCCGGCCATCTGGTCGCCTGTCAGAAATCCCTTGCCGCGCGTGATGTTGTCCAGAAAGCCCACCTGGCTTTCGTCGATGAATAAACCCAGTTCCCCCGGTTCGGAAAAGTCGGTCTGCGCCGCCAGCAGGGTCAGGCTCTTGAGAGCGGGCAGGTCTGGGGCGTTGGACACGCCGCCGGTGCGTGCCAACGCCGCCGCCGCGATGGCCAGCAGCGTGCCACCCAGGCAGTAGCCCATGGCGTGCACCGCGTGGGCGCTGGCCGCTGAGCGTGCCCACCGCGCGCAATGCGGCGAGCACGCCCAGGCGCAGGTAGTCGTCCATGGTCAGGTCACGGTCCGAGGCGTCCGGGTTGCGCCAGGACAGCATGTAGACGGTGTGGCCTTGCGCCACCAGGTAGCTGACCATGGAGTTGTGCGGCGACAGGTCGAGGATGTAGAACTTCATGATCCACGACGGAATGATCAGCACCGGCTCAGGGTGTACCTTGTCGGTCTGGGCGTCGTAGCGGATCAGTTCGATCAGGTGGTTGCGAAACACCACCTTGCCCGGCGTGATGGCCACGTCGCGGCCCACGACAAAGCGTTGCGCTTGCGCCTGGTCTTCGGGGGTCTGCAGGCCCGATGCATCGTGCAGCCAGTTTTGTACGCCTTTGAGGAGGTGCGCACCCTTGGACTCGGCGACATCGCGCAGCACCACCGGATTGGTCGCCAGCCAGTTGGCAGGCCCCATCATGCCCAGCCATTGCTTGGCGAAGAACTGCGTCATGTCGGCATGGTGGGCGGTCATGCCCGGCACACGGGTGGCTTCTTGCCAGAACGCCTCGGTGTTGCGAAAGCCCTTGCGAATCTGGCTGAAGGGCCATTGCGCCCATGCTTCGTGCCGAAAGCGCGGGTCGTCATCGGCGGGACCGGCCTCGTTGGCGTCGCTCGCGGGTGGCTGCAAGGTGTCGCGGGTCAGTTGCGTCGCCAGCGCTGCGAGCTCAAGCTGTCGTCCTGGCGAGACGCCCAGGTGCCAGGCCCAGTCGGCCAGCGCCAGCCCCATGGAGACCGGAGACAGCCCGCCAGTCAGAGGAGCGGCCGCAGCGTGGGTCAGCCGGTCCAGCCGTTGTGTGGGGGACTCCTTGGCTTGCGTTGATTGATCACAAGGCAGGTGCGAGGGTGGGCGCTTGGTCATGGGTAAAGAGCTCGTCTGGGCGGTTGGTTCGGGGCGGCGGCTGTTGCCGGGGCTGCCCGACGAGGGTAATCCTTGTCAAGAAGCCGCTGCTTGAGCTTGGTCAACCGTGCTCGCCGGAGCCGAGCTTGGAGCCCGCTAGCGTTGGCGTGTTGCTGATTTAAATAGTAGTTGACTATCCAATAATGACGATCTATCATCGCATTAACGATAGTAGGTATCCGTAATGCGTATCACCAAATCTCAACAGACCAAGAACCAGCGCGCGATCATTCAGGCGGCGGTGGACCTCATGACCCAACACGGGTTTGAGGCCACCACCATGAAACAGATTGCGCGAGCGGCCAATTTGGGTGACGCCACCATCTACAAATACTTCCCCAGCAAGGAGAAGCTGGTGCTGGCCTACTTTGAGCAAGCCATCACCGATGCCTTGCTGCAGTTCCAAAAGACCAAGGGCCAAGAGGGCTTCACACTGCAGGAGCGCATGCAGTTGTTGGTCGACAGCCTGCTGGAGATCTTGTTGGCCGATCGCGAGTTTGTGGCGGTGGCGCGTGCGCTGGTGGAACGCGCGCCGATGCTGCTGCTTGGGGATGAGCTGCCCGGCAAACCGCTGCTCAAAGACGCCTTTCTGCAAATGCTGGCGCAAGCCGAGTTGGCGGGCGAAATCGCAGCGTGTGGTTTCAAACCCAGCCTTGCCGGACTGATGGCGGACTATGTGTACGGCGTGATGGCCTACTGGCTGCGTGACGAATCCGAAGCGTTTGGTGACACCACCCAATTGGTCGACCTGAGCCTGGGGGTGCTGGTGTTGACCTTGCGCAGCGGGCTAGTTGACAAACTGCTGGAGCTGGGTGGCTTTGTGCTGCGCAGCCAACTGGCGCGTCTGATGCACAGCGGCACCGGCCTGACGGACCTGCTGCACTTGGCACGTCGTGGCCTCAAGGCGGCGCAGCGGTGAACGCGGCGCCCAACCCCTGGCTGCTGCTGGGTGGCCTGCTCAGCGCCGTGGCGGGCTTGCTGCACCTGGGCATCATCGTGCGCGGCGCACCGTGGTACCGCTTTTTTGGAGCCGGTGAGGATTTCGCTCGCATGGCCGAAGCCGGCCAGTGGTTCCCCGCGCTGGTGACGGCCGGCATCGCGGCTGTGTTGTTTGTCTGGAGTGCTTATGCCCTGGCGGCGGCGGGTTGGATGGTCGATCCGGCGCGGCTCCCCTGGCTCAAACTCGGCTTGTCCGCGATCACTGCGGTCTACCTGTTGCGCGGCTTGGCGGTCGTGCCGATGTGGTGGTTGGCGCCGACGCAGGCGACCCCATTCTGGTGGTGGAGTTCAGCGATTTGTCTGGGCTTCGGTCTGGTTCACTTGTCAGGGCTGGTGCAGGTATGGCCAAACCTGTGAAGGCCACGCGCTCGCCAAGCTCTGGAAAGCTCTCGCGCGGTGCCATTGCTGGCATGGCCGTGGCCCGGGTCGGGCTGGCCCATTTGAGCCACAAGGCGCAGGGCCTGACGCGACCCGACGAACACGCGCCACAGGCCAAGGCCGAACACGAGGCCGAGTTGGGCCGCATCCTGTTTGCAGCCTTGAATCAACTCAAAGGCACGGCCCTCAAGGCCTCTCAGTTGCTGAGCATGGAGCTGGGTTTTCTGCCCGAGGGCATACGCCGTGAGTTGGCCAAGGCGCACTACCAGGTCACGCCGCTGAACCGCGCGCTGGTGATCAAACTGCTGCGCCAGGAGTTTGGCGCCGGCCCGGACCGCTTGTTCCAGACCTTCGAACCACAAGCCTTTGCGGCGGCCAGCCTGGGCCAGGTGCATGCTGCGACACTGGCCGATGGCCAGGCGGTGGCTGTGAAGTTGCAGTACCCCGGCATGGCGACCTCCATTGGCAGTGACTTGGCGCTGTTGCGCACCTTGCTGAGCGCCATCAGCCTGCGATCCCACACGTTGCCCAAGGCCGATATCGTGGCGCCGGTGATGGCCGATATCGAGCACAAGTTGGCCGAGGAACTGGACTACCTGAACGAGGCCGAGCAACTGGTCTGGTTTGGTCAACACCTGGCGCAAACGCGCTGGGTGGTGCCTCAACCGGTCCCGCACTTGACCAGCCGGCGCGTGCTCACCATGCAGCGCCTGACCGGGCTGCATCTGAACGAATGGCTGCAGACGCAACCCCGCCAGACCGAGCGTGATCATTTTGGCCAGTTGCTGTTTGACCTGTTCATGCGTTGCCTGTTTGACTTGCGCCGCCTGCAGGCCGACCCCCACCCCGGCAACTACCTGTTCATGCCCGATGCTCGCCTGGGGCTGCTTGACTTTGGTTGCACACGCGTGCTCAACGCCGATTTTTGTGAGGGGCTGGCCATGGCCTGGTCGGCCCAATTGCGCCAGCCGCGCGACGAGGCGCAGATGCAGCAGGCCTATCTGCGCTTGGGCCTGATCGCACCGACGCTGAGCGAACGCGATTTCCACACGCAACTGATGCCGGCTCTGGCGGAACTCCATGCCTGGCAAGGGCTGCCCTTTGCGGTGGATGTGTACGACTTCGGCCAGCTCCCACCCCTGCCACGCATGTCGGCCACGCAGCAGCGCCAGGCGATGCGCTACCTGCACGCCATGCCACCGGACATGCCCTACTTCGATCGTGCCCACCTGGGCTTGACCCAGTTGTTACGCACGCTGGGTGCCCGTGTGCGCACCACCAACCCTTGGATACATGAGACCTTGCGGGTCATACCACTCGCAAGAGCGATGTGCTCTGACCCCAACTGATATGAGACCTTGCGGGTCAGACCACTCGCGCGGCGATGTGCTCTGACCCCAACTGATTAGGAATCCAATGCAAGCTGCCACCACAAAACCCAGAATCTGGATCGGCCATTGGCTGATGGGCGTCGCTGCCCTGCACACGGTTTTCGCCGCCGTCGTGTTTGGCAAGGTGTTGCGTACCATGGCCGAACGCGGGCTGTTCAACAGCGTAGGCACCGACCCCCTATTGGGCGCCGTAACCTGGTTTGTGTTGTGCGGCTTCGTCCTGGCCCTGTTGTCACTGGCGGTCACAGCGCTGGAGCGCAGCGGCCAAACCGTGGCCCTGCGCCAGCTCGGGTTCGGGCTGATATTGCTGTGTGGGCTGGGCATCGTGTTGATGCCGGCGTCCGGCTTTTGGCTGGCGATTGTGCCCGCACTGGCCATGCTGCGAAAGGGTGCCACGGCAGCCCCGCAGATGGCGTCGGCGTAACCATTTTTCATGGCCCTTTGGGTCTTGTCATGCTTGAGCGTGGCTCAGGCGTCGAACACGTTCACGCACCATCGGCACCACGTCCTGCTCAAACCATGGGTTGCGTGCAAGCCAGATGTTGTTGCGCGGGCTGGGGTGCGGCAGGGGTACTTTCAGCGGGCCATAGTCGTGCCAGGTGCGCACGGTTTCGGTCAGGGTGGCTTTGCGTTGCACTCCCAAGTGCCAGGCTTGGGCGTATTGCCCAACTAACAGCATCAATTCGATGCGGGGCAATTGAGCCAGTAACTTGGCGCGCCAGCTCGCGGCACATTCGGGGCGCGGTGGCAGGTCGCCGGACGGCCCCCGGCCGGGATAACAGAAACCCATGGGCAAAAACGCCACCAACGTGGGATCGTAAAAGGCCAGACGGTCCAGGCCCATCCACAGCCGCAAGCGGTCGCCGCTGGCATCGTCAAACGGCCGGCCCGATAGGTGCACCTTGGTGCCGGGCGCCTGGCCGACCACCAGGATACGCGCGGCGGCGTGTGCCACCAGCACCGGCCTGGGCCCCAGCGGCAGGCTGCTGGCGCACAAGCGGCAGGCGCGCACCTCGGCCAGCAGGGTGTCCAGTGCGCTCCCTGACGCGGGTGCCCCGGTGCCGTTGGAAGTGATCGAAGTGGCCTTCATGAGTCTCAAATTGTGCGCCCAGCGGCACCACCTTGCTGTGGGTTATGCTGCCCGCCATGCATACCGAAAACTTCATCCCCGGCAAAGACGCCTCACTCGAATCCACCATCAACACCCTGCAAGCCAAGTTACAGGCGCTTGGCTTTCACATCGAGGAGCGCAGTTGGCTCAATCCGGTGGATGGCGTGTGGTCGGTGCACATCCGTGACCGCGACTGCCCGATCCTGTTCACCAACGGCAAGGGCGGCTCGCGCCTGGCCTGTCTGGCCAGTGCGCTGGGTGAATACTTTGAACGCCTGTCCACCAACTACTTCTGGACCCATTACTACCTTGGCCCGCAGGTTGCCCAGCGCAAACACGTGCATTACCCGCAAGAGCGGTGGTTCGAGCCGGGCGCGGACGGCAGTTGGCCCGAAGGCATCCTGAACCCCGAGCTGCACAAGTTCTACAACCCCGAAGGCAACATCGACGCCAGCAACTTGGTCGAGTTCAACTCCGGCAATGTCGAGCGCGGCATCTGCGCCATCCCCTATACGCGCCAGCGTGACGGCGCCGTCAGCTACTTTCCGGTCAACATCATTGGCAACCTGTATGTCAGCAACGGCATGTCGGCCGGCAACACGCAGGCCGAGGCGCGCACGCAGGCGCTGTCGGAGCTGTTCGAGCGGCACATCAAGTTCCGCATCATCAGCGAAGGCATCTGCCTGCCTGACGTGCCCGAGGAAGTGATTGCCCGCTACCCACGCATCCTGGCCGGCATCGAGGGCCTGCGCGCGGCGGGTTTCGGCATTCTGGTCAAGGACGCCTCGCTCGGCGGCCAGTACCCGGTGATGAACGTCACGCTGCTGCACCCTGAAGACCAGGGCTGTTTCTCCAGCTTTGGTGCGCACCCGCGTTTCGAGATTGCCTTGGAGCGCGCTCTGACCGAATTGCTGCAGGGCCGTGCCCTGGACGCGCTGGCGGGCTTTCCCAAACCAGGCTTCGATCTGGAAGAGGTGGCCAGCTCCACCAATATCGAAATTCATTTTGTCGACTCCAGCGGGGTGATCCACTGGAAGTTCCTGGGCGACGTGCCGGATCACCCGTTTTGCGATTGGAACTTCAGCAACACCACCGCCGAGGATTACGCCTGGGCGGTGAACCGGGTGCACCAGGATGGGTTTGAGATCTACATCTCCGACTTCACGCACCTCGGTGTCTACGCTTGCCGGGTGCTGATCCCGGGCATGTCGGAAATCTACCCGGTGGACGATCTGGAGTTTGAGAACAACAGCGTCGGCAACAGTATCCGTGAGGCGATTCTGAACCTGCCGGACCTGGATGACCAGGAGTGCGCCGAGCTGCTCGATACCCTGAACGAATCGGCCCTGGCTGACCAACGTCCGGTGGCGGCGGTGATTGGCCTGGCTGCTGACGCGGGCTCCTTCTGGGCCGACCTTCGGATCGGTGAACTCAAGACCTTGTTGGCGCTGGCGATTGGCGACGAAGCCGCCACGCTAGAAGGCTGCGAGTGGATCAAACACTTTGATCAACTGGACGCGCCGCGCCGACGCGTCTACGCGTGCATCGAGAGCCTGATCAACCTGGCCGACATGGGCGACACCGGGCCCTACCTGGACAACCTGCGCCAACTCTACGGTGCGGGCGCGGTCGAACAGGCTCATGCACTGATCATGCAGACCGACCGTTTCATGGGCATCCCGGCGCCCGGGCTGATGCTGGAGGGCTGTGAGATGCACCGCAAGCTGCTGGCGGCGTATGACAAGGTGCATGTGCGCGCAGTTTGATGAGCGCGGGTGATTGGGTGTCTGGCGCAGACGGGCGTTGTTCCGAATCCGGCGCACACCTCCTTTTGCAAGGCCGACGAGCCTGATTTCGATCTCGACTTTCTGACGACATGTGGATGAAGCGGTGACGCGCAGCTCAGCGAGTCAAGCCACGCAAGGATGTCGCGCAAGCCCCCGCGTTGATCGACTACTTGCTGGTCTTTCCGGAAGAGATGGCACAAGCCAATGAGACTTCAGACGGTCATCGCTAACCCATTTCAGGCCCGTACATGACAACCTGGTTGCGCCCGTCTGCTTTGGCGCGGTACAGGGCCAGGTCCGCGCAGCGGGTAAGCGCCTGGAGCGTCTCGCCGTGAGCGGGGTAGACGGCCACACCGATGGACATGGTGGCTTGGATCGATGCTTCGCCGAACAAAGTGACCTTTTCGGCGAAGCCGGCGCGCCACTGATTCGCCCGCACCATCGCAATATCGGCTGTCATGCCGGGCAGCAGCAGCAAGAATTCTTCACCACCATAGCGGCATGGCACATCGGTGGCACGCGCCTTCTCAAGCAGCAGTGCAGACAGCGCTTTTAGAACTTCGTCACCGCCTGGGTGGCCATAGGTGTCGTTGACATGTTTGAAATGATCGACATCGATCATCATGACCACCATGTACTGGTTGTCGCGATGGCAGCGGGCGATCTCGCGATCCACAATGGTGTCGAGGAAGCGGCGGTTGTAGAGCCCCGTGAGGGGGTCCCGGGTCGCTTGTTCCTGTAGCTTGGCCTGAAGGTCCTGAATGTCGCTGAGTCGGTGGGTCAGGGTTTGCTCACTCAGGCGCAAGTCCTCGCGCGTCTTGCGCAATTGCCGGTTGCGCGCAAAAGCGGTGATCCCGATCGCAATCATGTAAACGGTATTGCCCAGCAGGCACAGCAGGGTGGCCGGCCAGTCGGTGGCGGGCGAAAGATGCCAGCCGAAGGCGGTGATGGAGACCAGTACACCACCCGCAAACGCAAGTTGTGACAACAGCATGCCCCGGGTGCCGCGGCTGATCGTGATGTTGAGCGTGCTGGCGATGTAAACCGTGAAGGTGATCCACAGCGGGAACCCGAGCGTTGCGACCAGCAGGCCGAACAGCAGCGAGTCAATGACCAGATTGCTGGCTTCTGCTTGCTCTGAATTGGGGGAGCGTCGGGCCCGCCAGTACATGAGGTGTGGGTACACCAACAGTTGCAGTGCAATGAGGCTCCACAGCGCCGGGCTGTACGCCTTGTCCCACCCGTGCAAGACGATGCTGGCAAACATGATGGCAAAGGAGCCGGCGCGCAAGCGGTAATTGGTCTTGACAGTCCAATGGACGCCTTTTCTCGCCGTTGTCGCAGTATCGGGACTTCCCATTGGGTTCTGGTCTCCTTAAGGCCATTCTAGCCACCCTGATTCGTCAGCACGACTAAGGCAGCGGTGGATGGCAGCGGTGGAGTGTGCGGTGCAGTCGTAACCGTGCAGCGCTGCCGTGGTCAGTGCGACTCCGCCCGCGGATCAACAGGATGGGGTAGCACGCCCATGCCGGCGCGCGAGACCAGGTCTTGAGCGATCCGGCGACCTCGCATAATCACCGCATGACGCACGTCACGCCCTCGCGCAAACCTCGCATCGTCATCATCGGTTGCGGCTTTGGTGGTCTTGAAGCTGCCAAGGCTTTGCGTCACGCCGCAGTGGAAGTGACGTTGGTGGACAAGACCAACCACCATTTGTTTCAACCCCTGCTGTACCAGGTGGCCACTGCGGGTCTGTCGGCACCGGCGATCGCGGCGCCGGTGCGGCATCTGTTTCGCACGCAGCCCAACGTGACCACCTTGCTCGGTGAGGTCAGCGACGTTGATGTGTCCGCGCGCATGGTGCGGTTGAAAGACGGCGACGTGTTGGCCTATGAGCATTTGATCCTTGCAGCGGGTGCCACCCACAGTTACTTTGGCCGAGATGACTGGGCGCCGTTCGCGCCGGGACTCAAGACGCTGGACGACGCGTTTGACATTCGACGGCGCATCCTGTTGGCGTTTGAGGCGGCGGAGAAGGAGGCCGACCCGACGCGCCGCGCCGCCTGGCTGACCTTCGTGGTCATTGGCGCCGGGCCCACCGGGGTGGAGATGGCCGGCACGCTGGCCGAGATCGCCCGGCACACGTTGCCGGGCGAGTTTCGCCGCATCGACCCGGCCAGCGCCAAGATTGTGTTGCTTGAAGGCGGGCCGCGTGTGTTGCAGGCCATGCCAAACGATCTGAGCCAGCGCGCGTTGGAGCAACTGCGCGATCTGGGGGTGGAGGTGCGGCTCAACGAACGGGTCGTCGCCATCGATGCCAGCGGGCTCGACGTGCAGCCGTCGGAAGGTGCGGGGTACCGCATCGACACTGCCTGTGTCACCTGGGCCGCTGGCGTGGCCGCATCACCCTTGGGCCGGTTGCTCGCGGACTCAACCGGCGCGCAAGCCGACCGCGCAGGGCGCGTGGTGGTGGAGCCGGATCTAAGTCTGGCGGGCCACCCCAACATCAGCGTCGTGGGTGATTTGGCGGCGGCCCAAAGTTACGCGCCGGGCCACCCGCCCCGCGCCGTGCCCGGTGTATCGCCCGCCGCCAAACAGATGGGCCGCTTGGTGGCGGCCAATGTGTTGCGCCGTATCGCGGGCCAGCCGACCGTTGCCTTTGTCTACCGCGACTACGGCAACCTGGCCACCATCGGCCGCCACAGCGCGGTGGTGGACCTGGTCTCGCCGGCCGGGCATTTCAAGTTTGCTGGGTACCTGGCCTGGTTGTTTTGGTTGTTCGCGCACGTTTACTTCCTGATCGGCTTTCGCAATCGGCTGGTGGTGCTGATGGACTGGGCCTGGGCCTATTGGAGTTTCGCGCGTTATGCGCGGGTGGTGACGGGCATCGAACCCCAGGCGCGCAGTCAGCGGCGTCCGGGGTCAAGTTGATGCGATCCGTGACACGTCGCCCACTGGCGGAATGGTGAGCGTCGTCGTGATCGTTGGAGCAGGCCTGGTGTGAGGGACGTAGGTCTGGTCCGGTTCAATGTGACTCGGCCCGCGGATCAAACGCATCTTGCAGCCCGTCACCCAGGAAGTTGACCGCGATCACCGTCACGAAGATCAGAAAGCCGGGGTAGAAGGCCAGTGCCGGCGCGCGCGAGATCAACTCCTGCGCGTTGTTGAGCATGTTGCCCCAGCTTGGCGTGGGAGGTTGAATGCCCAGGCCGAGAAAACTCAGCGTGCTCTCCAGCAGAATGATCTGGCCCACCGCCAGGCTCAGCGCCACGATGATCGGCGAGGTGGTGTTGGGCAGCACGTGCACGGTCAGGATGTGGCGCGCGCTGGCGCCTTGCGTACGCGCGGCCAGGACGAATTCACGCGTCATCAGGCTCAGGGTCGAGGCGCGCACCAGCCGTGCTACGGTGGTCCATTCGACCAAGGCGATGATGATCACGATTCGCAAAAAGTTGGCGGTGCCGGAACGCACGAACTCTTGCGAGAAACCGAGCTTCTGCAGGTCGATGGCGGCAAAGACAATCAGCAGCGGCAGCAGCGGCAAGGAGATCACACCGTCGGTGACACGCATCAGCACCGCCTCGGTGCGGCCCCGGTAGTAGCCGGCCATCAGGCCGATCAAGGTGCCCAGCAGCGCCGCGCTGATGGCGCCAAACAGTCCGACCAGCAGCGAGATGCGCCCGCCGTACATCAGGCGCGCCATCACGTCGCGGCCAGCCTCGTCGGTGCCCAGCAGATGCTGGGCGGAGGGCGGATCGAAGCGTTTCAGCAAATTGGTGTCGTTGACGTTGATGCCCATCAGGCGTTCGTAGACCGGCGCACTGGCCGCGAACAGCACCAACAGCAGCAAGACGATGCCGCCCAGCATGGCCACCCGGTTGCGGCGCAAGCGCCGCCAGCGCAATTGCCAGACCGACTGGGGTTGGTCGGCGATGGCCATGGTGGCCACGGCATTGGGGTCGGCGGCAAGTTCGGTCATGACAGCTTGATCCTTGGGTCGAGCCAGGCGTAGGCGATGTCGGCCACCAGGTTCGAGGCCAGGGTGGCGGTGGTGGCAAACAGCAGGCCCATCAGCGCCAGGTTGAAGTCGTTGCCCATGATGGCCTCGAAGATCAGTTTGCCCATGCCGCGCTGGGCAAACATGGTTTCGGTAATAAGGGCACCGCCCAACAAGGCGCCAAAACTCAGCGCCAGCACCGTCACGACCGGGATCATGGCGTTGCGCAGGGCGTGTTTGAACACCACGCGCAGGGTGCCGGCGCCCTTGGCGCGGGCGGTGCGGATGTAATCCATGCGCAACACTTCGACCATCGAGGCACGGGTGAAGCGCGTGAAGCGGCCGGCAAACGCCGCAGTCAGGGTCAACACCGGCAGCACGTAATACTTGGCGCTATCGGCCAGCGCTGCCATCGCCACCAATGGTGAACATGCCGCTGGCCGGCAGCCAGCCCAGACGCACCGCAAACAGGTAGATCAGCATCAAGGCCAGGAAGAACACCGGCACCGAGATGCCGGCGAAGGCCAATAGGTTGATGGTCCGGTCCATGATCGAGCCCTTGGTCATGGCCGCCGCAATGCCCAGCGTCAGCGCCAGCGCGGTGAACACCAGGAACGACAGTCCCACCAATTTGCCGGTCTGGATCAGCGCCGGCACCATGATCGTCAACACCGGCTGAGAATAGGTGCGCGAGTAGCCAAAATCCAGCGTGGCGGCGGCTTGCAGCCAGTGCCAGTAGCGCGTGGTCAGGGGTTGGTCCAGGCCGTACTGGGCGCGCAGGCGGGCGACATCCTGTGCGGTGTAGCCGGGGTTGGAATTGACCATGATGTCGATCGGGTCGCCCGGCATCAGCCCGATCAGGCCGTAAATCAGGAACGACATCACCAGCAGCACGATGGCGCTCTGGAGCAGGCGGGAGAGAATGAAACGCAGCATGGTAGGGGTTATCTATGGAGACTTCCGGAAATCAAGTCGGCGCGTCGTCATTGCGAGCCTCCCGAATCCGGGCCGATATCACACGCGGACCTTGAACCCGTAGCGTCATCGCGAGGCCGCAGGCCGTGGCGATCCATGTATTCTGGGGCTATGGATTGCTTCACGTCGTTCGCAATGACGGGTTCTGATGTCATGCAATTTGTAATAGTCAATACTTAGCTAAGGACAGAGCTGATTCATTGCGTGTAACTGCGGTCTGTCCCACAAGGTCTCAGTCTTTAAAGTGGCAGGCCACGAGTTGTTGCACGCGTCCCGGAGCGGGCAAGAGCGTGGGCGCCTCGCTCTTGCAAATCGCTTGGGCCTTGGGGCAGCGCGGATGAAAGGCGCAGCCTGAAGGTGGGTTGAGCGGGCTGGGCAAATCACCCTGGATGGTGCGGCCTCGGCTGCGTCGCCCTTGGCCGATACGCGGGATAGCTTCGATCAGCGCGCGGGTGTAGGGGTGGCTGGGCGTGTCGTACAGGTCCGCACGCGGCGCCACTTCAACCAGGCGGCCCAGGTACATCACGGCCACCCGGTCGGCCAGGTGGTGCACCGCGGCGAGATCGTGGCTGATGAACAGGTAGCTCAACTGCCGGCGTTCCCGCAGCTCACTCATCAGGTTGAGAATCTGGCTTTGGATCGATACGTCCAGCGCCGACAGCGGCTCGTCGGCGACCATCAACTCGGGCTCGGGGCCGAGCGCTCGCGCAATCGCGATGCGTTGGCGTTGGCCACCCGAGAACTGATGCGGATAGCGGTTGAGTGCATCGACCGGCAAGCCGACCTGCGCAATCAGTTCGCGCGCCCGGTCGGCGCGCTCCGATCGGTTGCCGATGCCGTGAATCAGCAACGGCTCGGTGATGACATCGGAGACCGGCAGGCGCGGGTTGAGCGACTCATACGGGTCCTGAAAGATCATCTGGATCGCGCGGCGGGTCTGCTTGCGCTGCGCGTCACTCATGGCGTTCAGGTTTTCGCCCTTGAACGAAATGGCGCCGCGCGTGGCGGCGTACAAGCCAACAATGGCGCGTCCCAAAGTTGTTTTGCCACAACCGCTTTCGCCCACCAGCGCCAGCGTCTCGCCGGGCGTGATGGAGAAACTCACATCCGAGACCGCCTGCAATACCGGCGACGGCCCGCGCTGAAGCATGGACTTGCGGGCCATCGGGAAATGCACGGCCAGGTTGTCGACGGCCAGCAGCGGGGGGCCGGGGGGCGCCTTGGGGGGGGCGGGGCCGGCCCCGGGGCCCCGCCCGGGCCCCGCCCCCCCCCCGCCCCCGGGGGGGCCCCGGGCGGGGCGCCCCCCCGGGGGGCCCCCCCCCCCCGGCCGGCCGCGGGGGCCCCCCCCCGGGGGGGGGCCCCCGGGGGGGGGGCCGGGGGCGGGGGGGGGGGGGGGGGGGGGTGCAGTCGTGCTCACATGTCCGCCCTGAAACAAGCGACGTCATGACCAGGGCCCATCGAAACCAGTGGCGGCACGTGCTCGCGGCACTGTGCCACGACACGCGGGCAGCGGTCGGCAAAACGGCACCCGGGCGCCGGCACCGCCAGATTGGGCATGCCGCCAGTGATGACCGGCAGGCGGGCCTGGCGCCGGGCGAGATTGGGCAGGGTCTGAATTAGGCCCACGGAATAGGGGTGGCGGGGCTGATCGAACAGCTGAGCTGCCGGCGCGCGTTCAACGATGCGACCAGCGTACATGACGATGATGTCATCGGCCAGTTCCGACACCACACCCAGGTTGTGGCTGATGAACTGAATGGCCATGCCAATGCGGTCCTGCAACTCCAGCATCAGCTCCAGGATCTGCGCCTGGATGGTGACGTCCAGCGCGGTGGTGGGTTCATCGGCAATCAACAGGCTGGGCCGGCAGGCCAGCGCCATGGCAATCATGGCGCGCTGGCGCATGCCGCCCGAAAGCTGGTGTGGGTAAGCGTCGGCACGGGTGCGGGCCGAAGGAATTCCGACTTCATCGAGCATGTCGATGGCGCGCTCGCGCGCCGCTTTGGCGTTCAAGCCCTGGTGCAGCAACAAGGTTTCGCCAATCTGATCACCAATTTGCAGCACCGGGTTGAGCGCCGTCATGGGTTCCTGGAAGATCATGGCGATCCGGTCGCCACGCACGCGGCGCCATTGCGCCTCGGTCTGGGCAAACAATTCCTGGTCCAGAAAATGCGCCGCCCCGGTCACCGTGGCGCTGCTCGGCAGCAGCCCCATCAAGGCCAGCGCGGTTGTGGACTTGCCGCAACCGCTTTCCCCCACCAGGCCCAGGGTCTTGCCGGGGCGAATCTGGTAGGACATGTCGTCAACGGCGCGCAACAGGCCCTTGTCGGTTTTGAAACCGATCGAGAGATGTTCAACGCGCAGCAGCGCGGTGTCGACCGCGGCCGACGTGTCGGTAGCCAGGACGGTCACGTCAGCGAACGCCCCAGGTTTCCTGCCCGTAGTAATTCGATGGCAGCTTGCCGGGACGCACCACGCCGGTCAGCCACTTGGGCACCACATAGACATCGGTGCGGAAGAACAGCGGTAACACCGGAAGCTCTTCGGTGTAGATTTTTTGCATCTGCGCCCAAAGTGGTTTGCGTTTGGCAGGGTCGAGTTCACGCTGCACCTCGCCAATCAAACGGTCCATGGTCGGGTCGCTGAACTGGGAGTAATTGGCGCCACCGAAGTTGTTCTCGGCATTGGGAATGGCCGAGGTGGCCAAGGTGTTGGTGGGGGGCTCTTCGGGGTTGGAACTCCAGGCCAGTTCCGCCAGCGCGGTGAACTGCTGCTTCTTGAGCGTCTCGCCAAAGTAGGTGCGCGCCGGCACGTTCTTGATCACCGCCTCGACGCCGATCTGCTTCCACTGATTTTGCAGCACCTGCTGAATCAACTCGCGCAACTTGTTGCCGGCGGTGGTCATGTATTCGAGCGACAAACGTTGCCCGGCGGCGTTGACGCGAATGCCATCCGCTCCCGGTTTGAAGCCGGCCTGATCGAGAAGGGACTTGGCCCGGGCGACGTCAAACGGGTACTTGGTGACATTGGGGTCATAGCCGGGGTCCATCGGGTTGACCCAACTGTGGGCGACCGGGAATTTGCCGTCGACCAGTTGTTTGACCAGTGTCTCGCGGTCGATGCTCAGCAACAGTGCCTGGCGCACGCGCTTGTCCTTCAGGAGCGGGTTGCTGCGATTGGTGTCGATGTGTTCGTAGACCAGGCCGAGCGGAAACTCGAAGTCATACTTCTGCTGCATCGCGGGCTCTTTCGACATCGCCAAACCCTGGTCCATCGACAAGCCCAGCACACCCGAGATGAAATCGACATCGCCTGACCGCAGATTGGCTTCCAGCGTGGCGGTGTTCTCGATGGTCTTAAGCGTGACGCGTTTGAAATGGGGTTTCTGTCCCCACCAATGTGGATTGGGTTCGAACACCATGAAGGCGCCCGATTGCAACTGGGTCAACTTGTACGGACCGTTCCACAGGCCGGCTACGGTCGGACTGCGGCTGTAGTTGGTGTGTTTGTTGTAGTCGGCGGGGTTGGCAAGACCCTTGACGACTGGCTCCTCCAAGTGCGCGGGCAGCAGCGCGAAGTCAAACATGTCGGCAAAGTCGTACTCGGCCTTGTTCATGTGCAGGATGTAGTTCTTGTCGTCAAGCACCTCGACCTTGGTGATGCGCGCAAACAGTGCCGGGCGCGCGAAACCACTTTCCGTCTTGCTTCCGACCGACCAGGTAAACGCCACGTCTTTGGTGGTAATGGGCGTGCCGTCGCCCCACTTGGCCTGCGGGTGCAAGGTGAACTTGACCGTCAGGCCCTTCTTGCCGCCCCCAAGGTCGACCAACTTGGCGCGACCATTGGCGACGGTGGGGACCTCCGTGCACAGAAAACATTGCATCTGCCGGTCATCGTTGTAAGTCGCGATCGGACGATAGGCAAAGCGCATGCCATAGGTCTTGGCCACGGTGGGGTCAATGCCGGGGTGCAGACTGGGCGGGTACTGCGACATACCGATAACCAAGGTGTCTTTGGCAGCTTGTGACTGCGCCAGCATGGGTAGCGCCAGCGCGGTGGCGCCGAGCAGGGCGATCAGAGATTTTTTCAATTGGGTGTCTCCAGAGTGGTGCAGCGCGGTTTGAGTTCGGCTGCGAGGGTCGTCGAACTTTAACCAGTTAGCCCTTCGACCATGCAACGGGTTTTCCCTTGTTCCCCCAACAGGGACCGGCTGATTCGGCCCCTGTTACGATGGTGCCCCTTAGACGTTTGTTTGGTGAGTGTTTGATGAAGAGCTTGAGTCAATTTGCCCGAACCCTCGGCGCGTCCGGTTTGGTCGCCCGCAGCGGTGCCTTTTTTCTCTTGGTGGCCCTGCTGGCCGTGTTGCCAGCGCAGGCGCAGAACACCATGGTGCGCCTGCACACCACACAAGGCCCGATTGACCTGACGCTGCTTGACGCCGAAGCACCCTTGACGGTCGCCAACTTCTTGGCCTACGTTCGGGGTGGCGACTACACCAATGTTTTCTTTCACCGAAGCGCCTGGTCGTCGTCGCCGAACGCGGCCCCCTTCGTGATTCAGGCTGGCGCGTACAAGTGGACAGATGTTCAGTGTTGCTCGCAGGTCGCCACACGCGGCAATGTCCGTAACGAGTTCAGCGCCGCGCGCTCCAACGTGCGCGGCACCGTGGCCATGGCCAAGGTCGGGGGCGATCCCGACAGCGCCAGCAGCCAATGGTTCGTCAACATGGGCAACAACTCGGCCAATCTTGACAACCAGAACGGCGGTTTCACCGTATTTGCGCGGGTCACGACCCCGGCCATGGTGGTGGCAGACCGGATCGCGGCACTGCCAAGAGTAAATTCCGGCGGGGCTTTTTCCGAGCTGCCGGTGGCCAATTGGACCAGCGGCATGCAGATTCAGCAGTCCAACGTGGTCCGATTGACGGCCGTCACCGAGTTCCCTGTGACCCAGAGCAGCAACGACCGTATCTTCAATTATTTGGAGGCGGCTTTTACGTCTTATCTGGCGTCCAGCGCCACTTCCTCGGGCGAGGTTCTCGGCTACACCTACCGCTACTACAGTGGCGTCAACGCCTACCTCGCCACAAAGGACGACAGGGTCTGGTATTACGCCCCGGCTCTGCCAAACGGAATCATCGATATCGGAAGCGCTGCCGACTTTCTTTCGGTGGCGCAGGGCGCGGGTTACTGAGGCTGCTTGTCCGCACCGAGATCGGTCGGCGCCGTTTGCGCTTCCAGGGGGTAATTGAATGACGGTATCACTTCGGCGTTGGCCAATGCGCATCTTCGGTTTTTTCTGGCGTCTGCTTGACGCCGGGCGGCGCGTCGTCTTCAACTTGCTGTTCTTGTTGTTGCTGGTGGTGTTGATCGGCGCATGGGTGGCCAATCGAACCAGCCCCCTGCAGGACAACACTACGCTGGTGCTCGACCTCAAAGGCGCCCTGGTGGAACAGAAGTCTGGCAGCGCCAGTGGCAGTTTGCTGGCGCAGGTGCGCGGCGAGTCCGGTGCCGCCACGCGCTTGCGCGATGTGCTGCAGGTGCTTGACGCGGCGGCAGCCGACCCCAAGATTGGCCGGCTGCTGCTCATGCCCGACGACCTGGGTGCGGCCGGGCTGGCGTCCCTGCGCGAGGTGGCGGCGGGCCTGGAGCGTTTCAAGGCCAGCGGCAAGCCCGTGCTGGCCTGGGGCGCCGGGTTCAACCAGCGACAGTACTACCTGGCCGCGCACGCCAGTCAGGTCTTGCTGGACCCGATGGGCGCGGTGTTGCTGGAAGGCTTTGGTGGCTATCGCAACTACTACCTCGATGCGCTCGACAAGATCGGCGTGACGGCCCACGTGATTCGCGTCGGCACCTTTAAGAGTTTTGCCGAACCCTATATTGCCAATGCACCCTCCAGCGCGGCGGCCGAGGCCGACGCTTTTCTTTATAACGGCCTGTGGAAAACCTATACCGATGCGGTGGAGCGCGCGCGCAAGCTCGAGCCGGGCCGCATCATGCAGGGTATTGACCAGGTGCCCGAACTGCTCAAGGCCGCCGGTGGCGACATGGCCAGACTGGCGCTGTCGAGCAAGTTGGTTGATGGCCTGAAGACGCGCGATGAGTTGCGCCGCTTGCTGATCGAACAAGGGGTCAAGGACGACGGCGGCAAGACCTTCCGGCAAATCAGTTTCGCGGATTACCTGCATCGGCACAAACCCAAATCAGGCGGCGATGCCGTGGGCGTGGTGGTGGCCGAGGGGGCCATTACCGAGGGCGAGGCGCCCATGGGGGGTGTTGGAGGTTTGTCCACGGCGGCGCTCATTCGCCAGGCGCGCGAGGACGACAAGGTCAAGGCCCTGGTGTTGCGGGTCAACTCGCCGGGCGGCAGCGCTTACGGCTCCGAGCTGATCCGCCGCGAACTTGAATTGACGCGCGGCGCAGGCAAGCCGGTGGTGGTCTCGATGGGCAACGTGGCCGCGTCCGGCGGCTATTGGGTGGCCATGTCGGCCGACGAAGTGATTGCGGACGCCGCCACGGTGACCGGATCAATCGGCGTGTTTGCGATGTTGCCGACGGCCGAAAGGCTGATGGACAAGCTCGGCGTGCACAGTGCCGGCACCACCACCACCTGGCTGACCGGCGGCTACGACCCGCGTCGTGCGCTGGACCCGCGCCTGGCCGATCTGCTGCAGACCAGTGTCAACCACATCTACGCCGATTTCACGTCCAAGGCCGCGCTGGCGCGCAAGACCACGCCGCAAAAGATTGACGAAGTGGCGCAGGGGCGCGTCTGGACCGGCCAGCAGGCCAAGGAGCGCGGCCTGATCGACACCGTTGGCAGCTACCAGGACGCCATCGACTCGGCGGCGAAGCGCGCCAAGCTGGCAGCCGGCTATCGCGTGGCCTACATCGAGCGTGGCCCGACCTCGCTGGACCGAATGTTGAACCTGCTGCCGGGCGCTGCCGTGGATGCGCTCGCCGATGCAGTTGGCGCCAGACTCGCCAGCGAATGGTCTCCCTTGGCGCTGGCCAAGCTGCCATTGGGCGAAGTGGCTGCCGATGTGGGCTGGCTGGCCGACGTCGCCAAACGCCGCAAGCCGTTTGAGGCGATGGCCCACTGCTTGTGTGGTGCGCCCTGAGGGTACGCGTGCCGCCCACGGACAATCGGTCGGGTATTTCGACGCGCCTTTAACCCCCTTGGTGCGGTCGGCTCGTACCAGTCTGTTTACACCGGAGCACGATTCCATGAAACCGATCATCACCTGCATGCTGGCCGGCCTGTTGGCATGCCTTTGCCTCACTGCCTCGGCCACAGTGCAGCCAGCCGAGCGCCGGACCACGCTCACGGCGTTCGCCAGCGAGGCCCAGCTCAGCGCCCTGTTCAAAAGCTGGCAGGAGCAGCAAAAACGCCGGGACGAGGCGCGGCGCGCGCAGCCCAGCGGGCAAGCAAGTGTGCCGATGGCCGACCAGAACGTCGCGGGCGTCGCGCCGCCTGCCCCGGCACCAGCCGCCGCCAAGGCCGAAGCCGGTGCCGCCAGTGAGTCCGTCACCAACACGCAAACCACTGGCGTGGACGAGGGCGGCATCGTCAAGCTGCACGGCAAGCACCTGGTGGTGCTGCGCCGCGGACGCTTGTTCACGGTGGCGCTGGGAGACGCCCAGTTGAAGCCGGTGGCCGCCATCGACGCGTTCGGGCCGGACAGCGCGCCGGGGCGAGCCTGGTACGACGAGATGCTGATCTGGGGCAACACCATTGTGGTGATCGGTTACAGCTACGCCGGCGGCGGCACCGAGCTTGGCTTGTTTGACATCGACCAGGACGGCGGCCTGCGTTACCGCTCTACCTACCATTTGCGCTCCAACGACTACTACTCCTCGCGCAATTACGCCAGCCGCCTGATTGGCAGCCAGTTGATCTTCTATACACCGCTTTACCTCAACCCCCGCGCATCGGACCCGTTCGCCGCCTTTCCGGGCCTGCGCAAGTGGCGCGGCCCGGGACAAAGCGGCGAGTTCCGCCGTATCGCGCCAGCCACCCGCATCTACCGCACCGACGACGAGCTCGACCCCTGGGCCGGCCTGGCGCTGCACACCGTCACGGTTTGCGAGTTGGCCAGGCCCGAGATGGACTGTCAGGCCACCGCCGTACTGGGCCCGCCGGGGCGCGTGTTCTATGTCTCGGCCCAGTCGGTGTACGTCTGGACCAGCAACTGGCGCCGCGTCGCGGGCGAGAGTCGTACCGAGTCGGCGGTGTTTCGCATCCCGCTCAATGGCAGCGCGCCCTCGGCGCTGAAGACCAGTGGCAGCCCGATCGACCAGTTTTCCTTCCTGGAGAGCGAGGATGGTCATCTCAACGTGCTGTTGCGTGCCAATGGCCGAGGCGAGGCCATGTGGGCGGCCGAAAGCAGCCGTGGCGACGTCGCCCTACTGCGCGTGGCGTTGGAGAGTTTTGGCGACGGGCGGGACAGCGCGCCAGTCGAGCGATACCGCCGCCTGCCCGGCGTCACTGGCTACAGCGTGCAGAACCGCTTTGTCGGCCCCTATCTGCTGTATGGTTCGGGCGCGAGCTGGGGGCGCGCCCAGGACCGCAGCGAGACGTCTGTCCATGTCCTGCGCTGGGCCACACCCACGCCGACGCAGACCCTGGCGCTGTCGCACGGCGTGGACCGCATCGAAGCGCTGGGCCTGCACGCGCTGGTGGTCGGCGCCAACGCAGCGGACCTGCATTTCACCAGCATCCGGCTTGACGACAGCGCCAGCACGGCCTTTCGCTATGTCAGGGCCGATGCGGCGCAAGGGGAGACGCGCAGCCATGGCTTCTTCTACAAGCCGCAGACTGCGCATGACGGTCTGTTGGGCCTGCCGGTACGCGCTGGCGGCCAGACCGGTGCGCGGCAATTGCGTGAGCCTTCAGCGGCCGTGGTGTTTTTGAAGAACAGCGGCCTCAAGCTGTCCGAGATGGGTGCGCTGGACGCCACGCCGGGCGCCAATCAGGACGACGCGTGCCGCGCCTCCTGCGTGGACTGGTATGGCAACTCGCGACCGCTGTTCATCGGCAGCCGGGTGTTCGCGCTGATGGGCTACGAGCTGGTCGAGGGCACCGTGGAGACTTTTGGCCGCGGCACACACATCCGTGAGACGCGCCGGGCCAGTTTTGCGCCCGGCTCGCAGCGGCTGGTGCGCTGATGGCAAACTCCCCACCCATGCCCAATACATCCGATATCCGAATCCGCAGTGTTCGCCCGCTGATATCACCGGCGATTCTTGAAGACGAGCTGCCCCTTTCCGAAGTCGGCTCGTCCGCCATCCAGCGCGCCCGCCGGGAGGTGGCCAAGGTCATCATGGGCCAGGACGACCGGCTGCTGGTGGTGGTCGGCCCCTGCTCGGTGCATGACCCCGAGGCGGCACTGGCCTATGCCCACAAGCTCGCACCCTTGGCGCAGCGCCTGGCGCCGGACCTGTTGGTGGTGATGCGCGTCTATTTCGAGAAGCCGCGCACCGTGGTGGGCTGGAAGGGGTTGATCAACGACCCCGGACTCGACGGCAGTTTCCAGATCAACCGCGGGCTGCGTCTGGCGCGCAAGCTGTTGCTCGATGTCACGGCTCTGGGCCTGCCGATTGCCACCGAATTTTTGGACACCACGCTGGGCCAGTACTACGCCGACCTGATTTCCTGGGGCGCCATCGGCGCGCGCACCACCGAGAGCCAGGTGCACCGCGAACTGGCCTCCGGGCTGTCGATGCCGGTGGGCTTCAAGAACCGCACCGACGGCGATGTGCAGGTGGCCGTGGACGCGATCCTGTCGGCGCAGCATCCGCACTCCTTTCCGTCGCTCACCCACGAAGGCGCGCCGGCGGTGCTGACCACTTCGGGCAATGAACATGGGCATCTGGTGTTGCGTGGCGGCAGCCGCAGCGGCCCGAATTTTGATGCGACGCATGTTTCGGAGGCGGCCGCACTGCTTCGCAAGGTCGGCGCGCCCAGTGCCATCCTGGTCGACTGCAGCCACGCCAACAGCGGCAAGCGTTTTGACCAGCAGCCGCGCGTCGCGAGCAACGTGGCGCAGCAGATTGCAGCCGGACAACGCGCCATCATCGGCGTGATGCTGGAGAGCCATGTTGTAGCCGGTTCGCAAACCATGGTGCCGGGGCAGCCGCTGGTCTATGGGCAGAGCATCACCGATGGCTGCCTGGCGTTTGACGATACGGTGCCGGTGTTGGAGGAACTGGCAACGGCTGTGCGGCGGCGAGCCAGCCTTCGATAGCGGGATACTGCCAGGCTGCGGCGGCAAGGGGGCATTGCGGGGTCACTGCCTGATCCGTTACCCTAGCCAGATCGGACTACTCCACCGCAACATCGCCTCAGATCATGCCCCTTCCCGGCAAGAATTCGCTCACCCCCGCCCTCATCTCGGTCCTGCTGGCCTGGACGCTTGGTCTTGCAGTGATGTGGACCCCGCTGTGGCATGCCATGGAGGTACCGGTGTTCGACGCGCTGACGGTGGCCACCGCGCCCAAACGTTCGGTGTTGCCGATTGCCATTGTGGGGATCGACGAGGCGTCCTTTACCCAGCTTGGTAAACGCTGGCCCTGGTCGCGTGAGATGCATGCCCGGCTGATCGACCGGTTGGTGCAAGGCGGCGCCAGTGTGATTGCATTTGACGTGGTTCTGTCCGAGCATGGCGAGGACGGGGGCGACCAGATGATGGCACAAGCGATCGCGAGAGCCGGCAATGTGGTGCTGTCGGCCGACCATACCTACACCGAAACCGCCAACACGAAGCAATGGATTCGGGTCGATCCGATCATCGAGTTCACCTCGGCTGGCGCACTCAGCGGCTTGGCCACCACGCCGCTGGACCCGGATGATCGGGTGCGCACCTTTCCTCAGCATGACGATGCGTTCTGGAGGCAGGCGATTCGCACTTTGATAAAGGCTCGACCCGGTAGCATGCCGGAGCCCTATGTGGCCCCTGACGCCATGTTGCGGCATTTGGGGCCGACCCACACCTTTCCCTACTTTTCATACTACCAGGTGCTCAATGGCGACCCCAGCATTCCGGCGGATGCTTTTGTAGACCAGATGGTGCTGGTTGGGTTTGATCTGCGCACCAGTCCTGAGGCGGGCCGGCAACGGGATTTGTTTGCCACACCCTTCATTGGCACGTCGCGGCTGTACACGCCCGGCGTGGAGTTGCAAGCCACGTTGATCGAAAACGCCGTGATGGGTCAGGCAATCGAACCGGTTTCCCGCTGGCAAAACACGGCCTTGCTCACGCTGGTCTTGCTGCTCGCTTGGCCAGCATTGGTCTACTGGAGTCCGGTTCGCTCCGCCGTGTTGATCGGCGCCATCGGCGCTGCGGTCGTGGTCTTGTCGGCTTGGCTGTTCGTGTCGCACAACCTGTGGCTGACCACCACCACGCCGGTGCTGTCCTTGGGTCTTACGTTCATCATCACCGGGACCGGTTCGTACTGGGTCGAGCGTCGCCGTGCCACGCAAATCCGCTCCGCTTTCGAGAAGTATGTTTCCAGTGACGTGGTGGGTGACATCGTCGCGCACCCGGAGCGTTTGACGCTAGGTGGCGAGCGGCGTGAGCTGACCCTGCTGTTCTCGGACTTGGCAGGATTCACGTCGATGTCCGAGAAGCTTTCGCCCGAAGCGGTGGCCGACGTCATCAACCTGTACCTCAACGAAGCCACCAAGATCATCATGAACCATGGTGGCACGGTGGACAAGTTCATTGGCGACGCCGTCATGGCCTTCTGGGGCGCGCCGCTAGCCGACCCCCAGCATGCCCTGCACGGGACGCGCGCGGCCATTGCCATGCAGCAGATGATGGACCGGCTTCAGCCCCAGTTCAAGGCCTTTGGCAGTGACGAACTCAAGCTGCGCATCGGCTTGCATTCCGGGCCGGCAGTGGTCGGCAACATGGGTTCGGATCTGCGTTTCACCTATACCGCCTTGGGCGATACCGTCAATCTGGCGGCGCGTCTGGAAGGGGTCAACAAGGCTTACGGCACCAGGATTTTGCTGACCAGTGACACCGCATCGGCGTTGGCGCCCGGCGTCGGGTTGCGTCCGGTGGATCGGGTACGGGTCAAGGGCAAGGACATCCCGGTGGATATCTTCACGCCCTGCGACGATCCAGCCCTGATTGACGCCACCCAACAGGCGCTGAATGCCTACCACGCGCAGGATTGGCAGCTCGCCACCCAAGCCTGGGCCGCCGTTCGCAAACTGCAACCTGATGACACCGTCGCGGCAGTGTTTGAAGCCAGAATCGCGCAACTGAGCCAGTTGGTCAAGCAGGCCGACTGGGATGGCTCCGTGGCTTTGGACAAATTGTGAGACTTGCGGGACAGACCGGAGCGTAGCGACGCTCTGTCCCAAGCGGGGGGGTTTTGTGGAAAGAACCAAGGGGGGGTTGGGGGGGGGGGGGCCCGCAGCTCGGTCCTCAGCGGTCTAAAAGCGGTAGCTGTAGCGCGCCACAAGGTGCGGATCAGGCTGGATGCCGGCTTGTTTTCGCGTCAAAAGGTTGTCCAGAATGGCTTGCAGGCTGTGGTGTTTGCTTGCGCTTTCCCAGTAGCCGGTCAACCCAAAGGCCCAACCCGCTGAGACCGGCTCCTGGTTGGCGTCATCGCGGAAACGCGCGCTGCGGAAGGTAGCACTGGTGCCTAGCAACCACCCTCCATTCAGCGCCCATTGGCTGGTGAGCTGGGCGTAGTGGCGCGGGATGTAGGGGATCTTCAGTCCCTCATTGGAGCCTTGCTGGCGCGCGTGGCGCCCGAGGTAACGCACGGCGACGGTCTGGCTGCGCCCCATTAAATGGTTGACCGCGAACCCGAATGAGTCAATCGCGCCGCGCTGGAAACTAGGCGTTTTTTCCAGATCGCTGCTCGCCATGAACATTTCGGTGCGGTTGCGCATGTGTTCCAGCTGAGAAAGGTCAAAATCCTCCAGCAGGGACGGGGATGTGCTGCGCGAGTTGTCAACACGCTCGTGGTCGGTGAACACTTGGACGAAACTGTGGCGCCCCACTTCCCCGTCAAACTGAAGGCGTGTTCGTTGGTACAAACCAGTTGCCGTGACGAGGCGGTCATTGATTGCAATGCCGACTGTGTCGATCGGACTTAAGCTTCCGGTTGCACTGGGCCGACGCCACTTCTGGCTGACCAGACGCAACGATTGCAGTGGCTCCAGCTGCCAACGCAAGCCCAGGCGTGGATTGACTTCGGCGTATTTGATTGTATTGACGTCGTTTTGCTGCCTCACTATGTTCACCGGCTCAGTCATTAGTGCCAGCAAGCTGAAGTCCGTGGTGGCAACAGTGCCGCGCTGGTAGAAGAGGTCAAGCTGTGTTTCGAGTTTGCTTGGTGACTGGTACTTCACAGAAAAGTAGTGATCCGTGGATCGAATTGCGACGTTCTGGGCCCCGACGAGGGCGATCAGCGTGGCTCCGCTTGTGAACGTGTTTGCCACGCCAACAGTCTGTTCACTTTTGGCGCTTTCCAAGCCCCAACTCCAAAGCGAGCCACCAGCGGAGAGTGCGTGGCGAAACTGGATATCCTGTTTTCTTGTTTCGACCGCGAGTCCGTCGAGTTGTCCTTTGGGTCCGATGTTGGTGGTGTTTAGACCAACGTTGAGTTTGTCGGCTAGGTCTTGCGATTCAATATCACCCGACATAAAAAGGGTTTGACGGCCGGTGCCGCCCTTGAGCCAGAGCTGGTTATCGGGCGCAAACTTGAAATTGACACCGACATCCAGACGCCGATCTGTGAAACGCAACGGAATGTTCGTCAGACTGGGGATATTGAGCGTCATGTTCAGCTTGGCATTGGTTGCAAGGCCAAATAGCCCGATGTCATACCGGGGTTTTGAGCCCAATCCGAGCGCGAAGTTGGTAATACGCCCCGCGCTGGTGTCCTCCCGCGAATCGGACGTTCCAAGGTCAGCAGCAAGGTGGTATGCAACGGGAAATGGGGTGCTGACGAGGCCGTTTAGCGCGCCGGTGAAACCGTAAAGCTGCGAATCGTCCCGATCCACGATCGTGTCAACCTTCCCATAGTGCCCCGGCGCGCCGACCAAGGTCGACTGCCGGTTGGAGGCGCCAAACGCGGTGGGCTCGGTCAGAAAGCCCTTGAACAATTCGGAGTTCTTGTTGAACTCGCCGGTTTGACGGTCGGCCAAGAACAGATGGCTGCCGCCCCAGTAGGGCGAATAGGCCAGCCCCGCGTAGTAGCCGGCCCACTCTTCCATGCCAAAGTTGGCCAAGGAGGTGCCCAGGTTGGCACTGCCTTTTTGGTCGCTGGCCAACTGGTTGAGCGACTTCAGGTAGGGCAGGTTGGCCTGCGCGCGGCGTGCTGACTGCACTGCTTCGCCTAACTGTAGGCCGTCTTCGTGCACCACGCTTTCGATCAGGTGCGGGGCCGGGTCGCGTGGGTCAAGCTGTGCCGCGCGTTCAAATGCCTCGATAGCACGCTGGCGCTCGCCCAACTGGTAAAACGCAATGCCGCTGTAGACCCAAGCGCGTGCATAACGCGGCTCGATCAGGCCCGCTTTCATAAAGTTGTTCAGTGCCTCGCGGGCCTGGCCCGTTTGCAACTGGCTGATACCTAGGGCGGTGAGTGCCACATAGTTGGCAGGTTCTCTGGCCAGCAACTCGTCCAGCAGTCGGTTCGCGGTTGCTGTGTTGCCGGCCAGTGTCTCGGTGGCGGCCAATTCGGCGCTGGCCTTGGACAGGGTCGGATCGTGGCTGAGTGCCTGACCCAGCAGCTCTCGCGCGGCACGGGTGTTTTCGCGCTCGGACTCAATTAAGCCCAATCCAAACCAGGCCTGCGCTTGTTTGGGCTGCGCCAAAACGACCTTTGATAACGCTTGCCGCGCCTCATTTGCCTGACCTTGCACAATGGCCAGCTCGCCCTGCGCCAGCAGCAGCCCTTCGTGCTGCGGGAAGTGTGTCAATGCGGTTGAGATCAAGGTCTGCGCGACGTCGGCCTGGTCATTACGCGCCAACGCTGCGGCCAGCAGCGCCGTCACGCGGGGATCGCCCTTGCCACCATCGGCATGGCGCGACAACGCATCGATGGCGCGCTGAACCTCACCCTGGTGCAGCAGCAAGTCCGCCAACAGCACCGCCGCCAGCGGGTCTTGGCTGGACAGGGCGGCGAGCGTGGTCGCGGCACCAGCGTAGTCACCCGCTTGAATGCTGTCGACCGGCACTGCAAAGCGCGCGACATCGGTGCCCAGCCAGCGTGGCGGATCGGGTTTCCAGGACGACACCCATTGCACGCGGCTCAGTGGTTGCACCAACAAAAGCTTGGTCGGCGCTTTACCAACCTCGGCCACGGCAGCTTCGCCTTTGCCCACTGAAATGGCACCCAACTCGTTTGCCATTTCAACCGTACCCGATAGCACGACCAATTGCGTTTGGCCGTTGGGAAGAATTTCCACTTCCCAATCGGTGCCCCGAACCGACATCGTGGCCGAGGCGGTTTCCATGGTCAGCTTCGGTTTGGGCGCGGCGCCGTCGGTCGAGGCGGTTTGCGGCCGTGCCTGGCTCCATGCCCGGCCAGAGTTGAGGCGTACCGCCGTGGCAGCGGCATCCAAGCTGGACTTGATTTGAAGCTGGCTGTTTTGGTTGAGTCGGATCTGGGTCCGGTCGGCCATCAGCAGGCCCATTTGGCTGTTGGCCAGGGTGCGCACGAAAGCACCCGGACCGGCCGTTTGGTTAACTGCTGCTGGCACCCACGCCGCCTCGGGGGCGTCACGCCGGTCACCACGGCCTTCCAGCATGACGATCTGGGCCCGTGTTGCCTGGGCCAGCGCTGGCGCATGGCCCACCAGTGACGCCAGGGTCAGCAGTGTCGCGAACACTGGGCCGCATGCGTATATGGCGTGTGAAGAGGGAGAGCGTAGCGGGCGGGTGTTCATTGCGCAAGCCTCAGGAATCCGAGCGGTTTAGCCCGTTCGGCTGTCGGAAATGATCGTCACGGAGTATATTGCGAGCGTCTCTTCAAGCGTCAATTTGGTCGAAATCCGGTGTGACGTTTGACCGGTTTATTGGAACATTGCCATGAACATTGTCTCTGTGATTGCCGAGCCCTCCGACGAGTCGCTGGTTTACGGTGTCAAGTGGGGCGGCGGACCTGTCGGCACACCTGCTCATTTGAGCTACAGCTTCCCGGCACGCGGTGCGGCGTGGGATTACACCCATGCCTACACCAACCCAGGTGAGCCGACTCAAGGGTTTTTGCCCTTGTTGGGCACGACGGATCAACAAGCGGTATCGGCCGCACTGGCCAACTGGTCATCCGTGGCGGGCTTGAGTTTTCAGTGGGTGGATGACGCGTCGGCCGACGGTGCTGATCTGCGCGTGGCCTACACCACCTGGCACATGGGGCCCTACCAACTCGGTGCCGCGTACTTGCCCAATGTCACCGGCAACGCCGGCGATGTCTGGCTCAATGCGGCACTACGCGACACGGCGCTGGCGGACCTGCAGCCGGGATCGATCGGTTACTACACGTTATTGCATGAGCTTGGGCATGCCTTGGGGCTCAAGCATCCCAACACGCCTTCAGACTACTCAGCCAATACCCTGTCAACGCTGGACGACTCGGTTTTCAATACCGTCATGAGCAGCTACGTCTGGCCCGGTGTGGTGGCGTCGGTCACCGGCAATATTGATCGCTTCCCCAGCACGCCCATGTCACTGGACATCGATGCCCTGCAGTTTCTGTACGGACCCAGTGCCAGTGCATCCGACGACGATCTTTACCATTTTGATGCCGCGGGCAAGTACCTCCAAACCCTGTATGACACCGGCGGGATGGATACCATTGAACTGAGTGGCTCAATTGGCGGCGAAATCGACTTGCGCGCCGGCCAGTGGAGCCAGTTGGGCGTGGCGGTGCAGATCAATGGCGGCCAGATCCAGAACCCGGACACGGTTCGCATCCATCACGATACCGTCATCGAAAACGCCACCGGTGGTGACGGCGCGGATCGTTTGATTGGCAATGAGGGATCCAACCACCTGCGTGGCCGTGGCGGCGACGACACGCTGATCGGTGGCGCCGGTGCAGACGTCCTGCAAGGTGGGCTGGGTGCCGATACCTTCGTACTGGATGTCAGCGGGGCCTGCACGATTGAGGATTTCAGTCAGCGCGAGCGGGATCGTTTGGACGTGGGGCCGGTGCTGCGGCAATTCACTGGTTTGGCGGCCGGCGCCAATCCGTTTGACACTGGGCACCTGTTTTTGGCGCAGGCCGACCAAGACGCCTGGTTGTTGGCCGATCTGGACGGCGCCGCCACGGGCGCAGCGCCCTATGCCTTGGCGCGCCTGCTGAACACCAGTGCATTGACGGTCACGGCCGATAGTTTTGCCCAAGCGTTCGCGCCCAACGCTGTGGTGGCCACTCCGGTCGGGTTTGTGGTGACCGGCTTCTTGATTATTGGCACCACGGGTGACGACGTGTTGCAGGGCGGCCCGCTGAATGACTCCATCCAGGCTAAGGACGGCAACGACTTTCTGTATGGCGAGGGGGGCAACGATTTGCTCAACGGCGGCAACGGCGCTGACGAGTTATTCGGTGGAAGCGGCTCAGACATTGCCAGCTACGTCGGCCTGTCGACTGACTATGTGATCAGTTCCAGTGTCAGCTCGACCACTGTCACCAAGATTGTTGGCGGCGAGGTGGATGTGCTGCGGGATGTGGAGCTGATTGAGTTCACCAACACGACCATCACCATCACCACCAACGTGGGCGGCACTTTCACCGGCACTGCCGCCAGCGAGGGCTTTGGCGGCACCGAGTTCGACGACCAGATGTTCGGCCTCGGTGGCAGCGACACCCTGACCGGCCTGGGTGGCGACGACTACATCGACGGTGGCTCGGGCGCTGACACCCTGATTGGTGGCTTGGGCAACGACACCTATGTGGTCGATAGCGCTGCGGACGTGATCGTCGAAGCCAGCGGGGCCGGCAGCGGTGACAAGGTGATTGTGCAGTTTGACAACTATGTGCTACCGGCTGAGCTGGAGTACCTGGACTTGTCGAACGGTGCGTTTGTTGTCACCGGCAATGCCAAGAACAACCTCATTCGCGGCAACGACAACAGCAATCAGATTGACGGCGGGCTCGGCTCGGACCGGATGGAGGGAGGTCGGGGCGCGGACACCTACTACGTGGACAGCAGCGGCGACGTCGTGGTCGAAGCGGACAACGTCGCCGTCGGCGTGGGCGTGGGACCCCTGCTGACGCTCGATTTGGGTAGCACTATTGACAAGGTCATCTCCCGTGTCAGCGCCACTTTGGGTCAGTTTGTTGAGCAACTTGAACTGGTCAATGGCGCCGGGCAACTTAGCGGCACGGGCAATGAGCTTGACAATCTGATCACGGGCAATGCCGAGAACAATGCCATCACGGGTCTTGGCGGCAATGACACCCTCAACGGTGGTGACGGCGACGATACGCTCAACGGTGGAAGTGGCAATGACACGATCGACGGTGGCGACCGGCTCGACACGGTGGTGTATTCGGGCGTGCGGGCCAACTATGTGGTCACGCTCAACGAGGCCACGGCGACCTACACCGTGGTGGCGGCGGCCGAGGGCACCGACACTGTCAAAAACGTCGAGCGTTTTCAGTTCTCTGACGGGGTGGTGCTGGCGACCAACGTGTTGGTTCCGAGCACGCCACCGAGCGCGCCCACCGGCAGCGTCACCATCAGCGGCAGCGCCACGCAGGGCCAGACTCTAAGCGCCAACACCCAGACCCTGGCCGATGCCAACGGCCTGGGCACGTTTAGTTACCAATGGCTGCGCGCCGGTGCCGCCATTGCCAGTGCGACAGCCAGTAGTTACGCCCTGGCGCAGGCCGATGTGGGCTCCGTGCTCAGTGTTCGGGTCAGTTACGTGGACGGTGGCGGCACCGCTGAGAGTGTGACTTCGGCTGCCACGTCGGCAGTGGCCAACGTCAACGACGCGCCCAGCGGCACGGTGATTCTGTTTGGCAACGCCAGCCAGGGGTCCACGCTCGGCGCCTCGGTCAGCACACTGGCCGATCCGGACGGTCTGGGTAGTTTGTCTTACCAGTGGTTGCGCGCGGGCGCCGCCATCACTGGCGCCACCGGCAATGCCTATGCGGTGACGCAGGCTGACGTGGGCGCGCTGTTGTCGCTGCGAGTGAGCTACACCGACGGCTTTGGCGCGGCGGAGTCGCTGCTGTCCAGCGCGGTGGTGGCGCAAGCCGACGCCACGGCGCCGGTGGCCATCAGCTTCGCGCCGGCCGACGAGGCGAGCGCCGTGCCCATCGGCGCCAACTTGGTGGTGACCTATGGCGAGGCGGTACAGCGTGGCGCCGGCGCGCTGGTGCTGAAAACCGCCGCTGGGGTGGCGGTTGAGACTTTTGCGGCGGGCAACAGCCGTGTCAACGTGGACGGCAGCACGCTCACCGTCGATCCCAGTGCCGAGCTGGCCTTTGGTACCGCTTACCTGTTGGACTTGTCCGCAGACGTGGTGAAAGATCTGGTGGGCAACCCGTCTACGGCCCTCAGCAGCTACAACTTCACCACTGGCGGCAGCGGCAGCACCAGTTCGGGTGGTGGTGCCAGCGACACCCTGAATGGCAGTGCCGGCAACGACGCGCTGTTTGGCCTGGCTGGCAACGACTTGCTGGTGGGTGGGGCTGGCAACGACAGCCTTGACGGTGGCCCGGGCGTTGATACGGCGAGCTTCACCGGATTGCGCGCCGCCTACGGTCTGTCCAGCGCGGCGGGGGTGGTCTCGGTCAACAACGGTTCAGGACCGGATGGGCTCGACACGCTGGTGGCCGTGGAACGCCTGCGGTTCTCCGACAAGCAGGTTGCGGTCGACTTGGGGGTAGCCCAATCGGGTGGCGGCACCGCCTTGCTGATTGGCGCAGTGCTGGGCCAGCCCGCGCTTGCCGCCAAAAAACCCTTGGTCGGCGCTGTGCTGGACTTGTTTGACCAGGGCTACACCTTGCAGATCCTGTCGGGCGCGGTGATGCGCTTGGACATCTGGGGCGCGCTGGCAAACAGCGGCGCGGCCAGTGCCAGCAACACGCAGATCGCGAACTACCTGCTCACCACCGTCAACGGCACCGCGCCTGACGCCGGCACTCTGAATGCGGCGGTGACGGCATTGGATACTGAAGCCGGTGCGGCGCAGGGCACCTTCCTGTGGCACCTGGCCGAGTCGGCACAGAACCAGCTTCAGGTCAATCTGGTCGGACTGGCGCAGGTCGGGTTGGAATACAGCGTGTAGCAGTGTGGCAGGCTGCGCGCTCCATCGAGCGCCGGTATTTCAACTGGAACACTCTGACGAATTCCGCTTTCTTCTCACTTCTTGACGTCGTGTTTGCCGGTCTTTGGAGTAGACTTTGTGCCTCAATGGCGCTGAGCTGGGTCGATGGGAGCATGAGATCGTGATCGCGACTCGTGGGTTGATGTTGTCAACGCCAACATCAAGGGGTGGTCATTTCAGAACCCGGCCTAGCCCATGTTGGCCACCCTCAACAGTTTGAACGTCTCCCTCACGAAGGGCTCCATGGCTGCTCCGATTCTTCTTGCCGACCCCGGTCCTGTCAATTTCGTTGAAGGCGACAACACCGCCTCAGTTCGAATGCAGGTCGTGCCCGACTTGACCATCACCGATGCCGACAGCGCAAGCTTTGCTTCTGCCACCATCAGTATCACAAGTGGATTTCAGAGTGGACAAGATGTATTGCGACGGTCCACCGACCCGTCCGTGGGTAACGTCAGGGGAGTATTTTCAAGCAGCACCGGGGTGCTCACGCTCACATCCAGTGGGGCCACCGCGACCCTGGCACAGTGGCAGGCCGCATTGCGACTGATCACTTTCGGCAATGACTCTCAGTTTCCAACCGGGGGCAATCGAACGCTCAGTCTGGTGCTCAACGATGGCACCGACAACAGCTTAGCGATCACCAAGACGATCCTGCTCAGCGCCACCAACGATGCCACGAACCTGGGCGTTGGACGCGTCACGACCGACTTTGGCAATGACGAAGGGGGAAATGCAATCGCTGTCATGTTGGACGGCGCCATCCTGGTAACCGGCCCTAGTTGGGTCCAGACGAGTTCGGGTGGCACCGTTTCATTCGGGTCGGCGCATTACAAGTCAGATGGCAGTCTGGATACCAGCGTGGTTCCCGCTGGCCATCGCACGGCTGAGTTTGTTGGTGGCGCACAAGGCGCCTACGTATACAACACGACGATCTTGCCGGGCGGGAAGTCGCTGGCCTATGGCTACATCGTCAACGATGGGTCGACCTCCCCGCCAGATACTCGGTGGGCGATTGCGCGCTACAACGCAGACGGGACTCTGGACGCAAGCTTCGACCTTGACGGAAAACAAACCATTGACTTTCGGAACTACTCCGCCGCCAACATTGCGGCTGCTCAGGCTGATGGCAAGCTGTTGGTGGCGGGCGATCACGCCAGGCCCGACGGAGGCAACTTTGACGCTGCCGTGATGCGATTCAATGGCGACGGCAGCATCGATACCAGCTTTGGTGTGAGTGGTTTGGTGGACCTCGACTTTGGCGCGACAAAAGGGGGGGGCGTATGGGCGATGCTTGCGCTTGCTGATGGCGGAGTGCTGCTTGCGTGTGCCCTCTATGACACCGTCACCAACGGCGGTGAGGTTGGAATGATGCGACTGAATGCCAATGGGACTGTGAATGCCAGTTTCCAAAGTGTGATCGTCAACGCGGGCAACTTGCAGAGGGAGTCTCCAAGCGGTTTGAAGCTGCAGACCGACGGCAAGATCGTGATGCTCGTGTCCAGCACGGATAGCTCCGGGGCGTACGCAACGGCTCTGTTTCGATTCAACCCGGACGGCAACCTCGACACCAGTTTCAATGGCACTGGCAAAGTGGAGACTGACTTGCGGATGGCAAGCGAGACGGATGATTCGCTTGCCATTCAGCCGGATGGCAAGTTGGTGCTTGCGGGTTCCGGGAATGGCAATTTCGTGGTCGCCCGCTACAACACCGATGGCAGCCCTGACGCCACGTTTGGCACCAACGGGAGGGTCGTGTCCGACTTCGGCGCTGCCGAACAAGCCACTGCCGTCGTGATTAACGCCGATGGCAAGATACTCGTCACTGGCGGTTCCACTGGCAATTTTGCGCTGATCCGCTACAACACCGACGGCAGTGTCGATACCAGCTTCGGCGTCAGTGCTCTGTTGGAGGTCGGGGCTGGGCAGAGTGTCTTGGTGGATGGCAAGGCCGTCATCACCGATCCGGAGCTGGCGACACTGGGCTACGACGGGACATCATTGACGCTGGTGCGCCAAGGTGGTGCCAATGCCAACGATGTCTTTCTTGCGAAACCTGGGGGTAGTCTGGGGCCACTGACCGAGGGCGCCAGCCTCACGGTGGACTCCACGGTGATGGGAACGGTGGTTACCAATCATGGCGGTACGCTGGCCCTGAGCTTCTCTGGTGGCGCCACTGAGGCCTTGGTGAACAGCGTCGCCCGGCAGATCGCCTACAGCAATGGCGTCGACGCGCAGGGTTCATTGATTCAGATGGGCTGGACCTTCAATGATGGCAACACCGGTGGCCAAGGTCCCGGCGGCGCAGTCACGACTTCTGCCAGTTCTGCTGTTCGCATTGTGGACAGCCCGCCCAGTTTGGTCAGCGTCAGCCCGGTGAATGAAGCCGTGGCGGTGGCGCTCGACAGCGACATCGTGCTCACCTTCAGCGAGCCGATCACGCGTGGTGAAGGCGTTTTGGTGTTGCGGGACACGGTTGGCAACGTCGTGGAGAGCTTCAATGCCAGCACCAGCACCAGGCTGACGCTATCGGGCAATACGTTGGCCATCAACCCTAGCGCTGATCTGCTCAACGGCACAGTCTACAGCATCGAATTTGTCGCCGGTAGCGTGCGCGACCTCACCGGCAACAATTCGGTAAGCAGTCTGGGCTACCACTTCATCACGATCAGCACTGGCGCTTTGATCCTGGGCACCACCAGCAACGACATCGTTGCCGGCGGGGCCGACAACGACACGCTGGTCGCCAACGCTGGTGACGACGCATTGGATGGTGGCGTCGGAAACGACATTCTGGACGGCGGCGTTGGAAGTGACATCTTGCTGGGCGGGTCGGGTAACGACATTCTGCTGGGTGGAGCTGGGGCTGACACCTTGACAGGCGGAACTGGCGCGGACTTGTACTACGTGGACAGTGCGACGGACCAGGTGGTGGAGGTGGACAACGCCGTGGGGGCTGGGCCGGAGCCGCGTCCTGGGTTGGACCTTGGCACCACGGTAGACAAAGTTGTTGCCAGCGTTAACTTCACGTTGACAAGTTTTGTTGAGAACCTGTCCTTGGCCGCCAACAGCGGCAGTCTGGCCGGCACCGGCAATGCACTGGACAACGTGTTGGTCGGCAACGAGGGGCACAACATATTGATCGGGCTTGGCGGCAACGACCGCCTCGACGGTGGCGACGGCGTGGATACGGCCCGCTTCACCGGTCTGCGATCCGCCTACGGTTTGTCCAGCGCGGCGGGCGTGGTCTCGGTCAGCAACGGTTCTGGTCCGGATGGGCTCGATACGCTCGCCGCCGTTGAGCGCTTGCAGTTTGCCGACACTAAGCTTGCCGTCGACCTGGGCCTTACCCAGTCGGGTGGCGGCACCGCCTTGCTGATTGGCGCAGTGTTGGGTCAAAGCGCCCTGCCCGCCAAGAAGGCCCTGGTGGGCGCGGTGCTGGATCTGTTTGACCAGGGCTACACCTTGCAGATCCTGTCGGGCGCGGTGATGCGCTTGGATATCTGGGGCGCGCTGGCCAACGGCGGCGCGGCCAGTGCCAGCAACACGCAGATCGCGAACTACCTGTTCACCACCGTCAACGGCACCGCGCCTGACGCCGGCACTCTGAATGCGGCGGTGACGGCATTGGATACTGAAGCCGGTGCGGCGCGGGGCACCTTCTTGTGGCACCTGGCCGAGTCGGCACAGAACCAGCTCCAGGTCAATCTGGTCGGACTGGCGCAGGTCGGGTTGGAATACAGCGTGTAACCGGGCACCGGTTGCGTGCAAGACGGGGGGTGATGGCATGGCGGTGATCAACGGCACAACTGGTAACGACACGCTGGTGGGTGGCGACGCCAGCGACTTCATGTACGGGCTGGGCGGTGACGACGTTCTGAACGGCAACGCTGGCAATGACGCACTCAACGGCGGGCCAGGCAACGACACGCTAAACGGGGGTGACGGCAAGGACTACGTGGCCTACAGCGATGCTACGGCCGGGGTAACACTCAACCTCGCCAACGGCACGGCCAGTGGCGGCGGTGGCAGTGATACGCTGATCAGCATCGAGACCGCGTTTGGCAGCCCCTTTGGTGACAACTTCAGTGGCGATGGCGGCGCCAATTCCTTGTTTGGCCGCGGCGGTGACGACGTGATCGACGGCGGCGCCGGTGACGACATTCTCTCGGGCGACGAAGGCAACGACACCTTGATTGGCGGCCTGGGGCGCGATACGGTCGTCCTCTACAGCGCCACCTCAGGTGTAACGGTCAATCTTGCCTTGGGAGCGGCCAGTGGTGGCGGCCTGGGCAATGACACGCTGAGCGGCATTGAGGCGGTGGAGGGCAGCAGTTTCGCCGACACCATGACGGGTGGCGACGACGACGATGTGTTGGCGGGGTGGGGCGGCGACGATGTCATTGATGGCGGTGGCGGCAACGACCGCGCCGATTTCTCCGGCAATTTTTCAGACTACAGCATCGTCTACGACGCCGAGGCGGTACGCTTCACCATCACCGACCTGACTGCAACGCGCGATGGCCGCAACCTCGTCAGCAATGTTGAGAGCTTTCAGTTCAATGATGTGGTCAAGACCGCTGCGCAGTTGTCGGGCGTGCCAGATCCCGATACCACTCCTCCGAGACTGACTGATCTGACCCCCGCCAATGGGGCGACCGGTGTAGCCGTTGATACCAACTTCGTCGGGACCAGCTCCGAGCCCATTGTCAGGGGTGTCGGCACGATCAGCTTGCGGCGTTTCGACGGTACGGTGGTTGAGAGCTACGACGTGGCGACCAGCAACAACGTCACGATTGCGGGCACCACGCTTACCCTCAACCCGACGCTCAATCTCTTGCCGGGCACGGGCTACTCGGTGGAGATACCGGTCGGCGCTTTCAAGGACTTGGCTGGCAACAGCGCGCCGCAGAACCCGCAGGTCATCACGTTCACCACCGGGGGCACCGCACAAACCGGTACACCGAACAACGACACCCTCAACGGCACGGTAGGCGATGATCTGATTGATGGCGCGGCCGGCGACGATGTAATTGACGGCGGTGCGGGCAACGACACCTTGCTCGGTGGCGCTGGCACTGACACGCTGATTGGCGGCGCGGGCAATGACACCCTTGACGGCGGCACCGGCGCCGACCGGATGGAAGGTGGCAGCGGCGCTGACGTGTACTACGTGGACAACGCGGCCGACCTGGTAATCGAGCTTGACAATGCATTGGGCATCGCACCGGACCCCCGCCCCGGCCTGGACCTGGGCAGCGCCATCGACAAGGTGGTGAGCAGCGTCAGTTACAGCCTGACTGCATTCGTCGAAAATCTGGAGCTGGCTTCCGGCAGCGGCAATCTCGGCGGTGTCGGCAACAGCCTGGACAACATGATGGTTGGCAGTGAAGGCCACAACAGCTTTACCGGTGGTGTGGGCAACGACGTTATTGATGGCAAGGCCGGCATCGATACGGCTGTGTTCAGCGGTGCGCGAGCGCTGTACAGCTTCACCCTGGGGGCCGCCACCATAACCGTGGCCGCCAACACGGGCACTGACGGGGTCGACAGCCTGAGCAACATCGAGCGGCTGCAGTTCGCCGACGCTCGTGTGGCGATCGATACCGGCTTGGCTCAGGCTGGCGGTGGCACCGCCTTGCTGGTCGGCGCCGTGCTGGGCCAAGGCGCGCTGACGGCCAAGAAGCCTTTGGTCGGCGCGGTGCTCGACTTGTTCGACCAGGGCTTCACGCTTCAGGATCTTTCGGGCGCGGTGATGCGCCTGGACATCTGGGGTCTGTTGGCCAATGGCGGCGCCACCAGCGCCAGCAACACGCAGATCGCCAGCTACCTGCTGACCACGGTCAATGGCACAACCCCGGATGCCGCCACCCTGAACGCGGCGGTGACGGCACTGGATGGCGAAACCGGTGCAGCCCAGGGCACCTTCTTGTGGCACCTGGCCGAGTCGGCGCAGAACCAGCTTCAGGTCAATCTGGTTGGGCTGGCACAGACTGGGTTAGAGTTCGTTTAGCGGATCGAGTCTGCCGCTGCCACCTGGCGCCGATGCAGTCGATGGATCGGACAGTGGTATGAGTTTGGTTTTGTTTTCTTTGGCACTGGGTTCGGCAGGACCCCGTTGTGCGCTGGGCACGGCACGCAATTTATCGGAGGTGATCCATGACAATCATCAACGGAACAGCCGGTGACGATGTACTGAACGGAACAGCCGGGGACGACACGCTGAGTGGCCTCGACGGCAACGACAATTTGTTTGGCGGCGCGGGCAACGATCGCTTGGACGGTGGGAACGGTTTCGACTTCGTTTCCTACAGTGCCGCCAGTGCCGGCATCAGCTTGAATCTGTCAACTGGCACAGCCACTGGCGGCGACGGAAGCGATACGCTGATCGGTATTGAAGGTGCTTATGGCAGCGGATTTGCCGACACTTTGATCGGGGATGCAGCAGCGAACAACCTGCTGGGCAATGCTGGCGACGACTCGATTTCTGGTGCAGCGGGCATTGACTATCTGGTTGGAAACACCGGCAACGACACCCTGGACGGTGGCGCCGACAATGACTACGCCACCTACTTCCTGGCCGGCGGGCCGGTCACTGTCAATCTGACCCTGGGAACAGCCACCGGGGCCGATGGCAACGATGTGCTCATCAGCATCGAAAACGCGGGTGGCAGCAACGGCTTTGGTGACACGTTGATCGGCAACGCGGCGGCCAATTTGCTGAGCGGCGAAGGTGGCGACGACGTGCTGGAAGGCCTGGATGGAGGCGACAATTTGTCCGGCGGCGCCGGTAACGATCGCTTGGACGGGGGCAGTGGCTACGACTACGCCTCCTACGGTGCCGCCAGTGCCGGCATCAGCTTGAATCTGTCAACCGGCACAGCCACTGGCGGCGACGGAAGCGATACGCTGATCGGCATTGAGGGTGCTTATGGCAGCGGATTTGCCGACACTTTGATCGGGGATGCCGCAGCGAACAACCTGCTGGGCAATGCTGGCGACGACTCGATTTCTGGTGCAGCGGGCATTGACTATCTGGTTGGAAACACCGGCAACGACACCCTGGACGGTGGCGCCGACAATGACTACGCAACGTACTTCCTGGCCGGCGGGCCGGTTGCCGTGAATCTGACCCTGGGAACAGCCACCGGGGCCGATGGCAACGACGTGTTAATCAGCATCGAAAACGCCGGTGGCAGCAACAGCTATGGCGACACGCTGATCGGCAACGCGGCGGTCAATCTGCTTAGCGGCGAAGGCGGCGACGACGTGATTGATGGCAACGGCGGTCAGGACACGGTCACGGGCGGCGGCGGTCGTGACCTGTTCAGGCTCTCTCCACTGACGGGCGCACTGCTGACCATCACCGACTTTTCCGCCGCAGTCAGCGGTGATGCGCTTGACCTCTCGCTATTGCTGGCCTATAGCGCCGCCAGTGGTGGCTACGACGTCTACACCGATCCTTTCGCAAAAAGCTATCTGCGCGTCCAACAAATCGGCTCAGACGCCGTGGTGCAATGGGACCCTGACGGACAGATTGAGCCAGACCCCTACAGCAACAGCGAGCCACGGACCTGGCAGACCGTGGCAGTCCTGCAAAACGTTAACGTCGCCACGCTGGTGCGCCAGAACTACAGCGGCATCGCCATCGTCGGCACCGACCGCGACGACACCCTGGTGGGCGACATCTGGACCGACCTCATCGTGGCCGGGTTGGGCAACGACACGCTGGATGGCGGCGCTGGGGCCGACCGCATGGAAGGCGGACGGTGCGGACACCTACTACGTGGACAACGCGACCGACCTGGTGGTGGAGGCTGACAATGCATTGGGCATCGCACCGGACCCCCGCCCCGGCCTGGACCTGGGCGGCTCCATCGACAAGGTCATTGCCAGCGTCAGCTTCAGCCTGGGGCATATGTGGAGAACCTCACACTCGCCGCGGCCGCAGGCAACCTGAGTGGCACCGGCAACGCCTTGGACAACGTGCTGCTCGGCAACGAAGGCCACAACAGCTTCACCGGCGCGGGCGGCAACGACAACATTGATGGCGGCGCTGGTGCCGATACGGCCGTCTACAGCGGCAAGCGCGCAGAATTCACCGTGAGCAAGACCAGCACCGGCCTGAGCGTCGTGGACAGCCGAGGCAGCGATGGCACCGACACCTTGACCAACATCGAACGCCTGCAGTTCGCCGACGCTCGTGTGGCGATCGATACCGGTGCGGCCCAGTCCGCTGGAGGCACTGCCTTGCTGATCGGCGCCGTGCTGGGCCAAGGCGCGCTGGCAGCCAAGAAACCATTGGTCGGTGCGGTGCTCGACTTGATTGACCAAGGCTACAGCTTTCAGACGCTCTCTGGCGCGGTGATGCGCCTGGACATCTGGGGCCTGTTGGCCAATGGCGGCGCCACCAGCGCCAGCAACACGCAGATCGCCAGCTACCTGCTCACCACCGTCAATGGCACAACCCCGGATGCCACCACCCTGAACGCGGCCGTGACGGCGCTGGACAGCGAAACCGGTGCGGCCCAGGGGACCTTCCTCTGGCATCTGGCAGAGTCGGCGGCCAACCAGCAGCAGGTCAACCTGGTGGGGTTGGCTCAGAGTGGGCTGGAGTTCGAAGCTTGACTCCACGCTGGTTTCACCACGAGTCCAACAACGTCGACGCGACCGCGTCAATCAACTCCAGAGCGGAGACCGGATTCCCTTGATGTGAGCGGAAACTTCTCTAAAGCAGCAGCTTGGGCCTTTATTCGCCTAGCATTCGCAACAAGTCCACCATCCGGCGACAGTGGGTCTTTTCAAGAAGATGTCGAATGTGTGTGCGCACGGTGCTGACACCAACTTGGTTTGCGTCGGCCACGGTTTCCGCCGCATCACCGTTGGCCAGTCGCTTGAGTACCCGCACTTCCGCTGGTGTGAGCCGGCAACGAGCCGTGACCGCCTGCATTCGGGCTTCTTTGTTCAAGGCCGCATTGCCGAGTTGAACCACCGCCAAGATTTCAGCCTGTGGCCAGTGTTTGCGCATTGCGGAGTCTGGCAGCATGCGCGTCAAGTGCAAGGCTGCAGTGGAGAATCCCACTGCCTGCGGCAGCCACAGCGCCACTTCCTGGGTCAAGCCGATTGCTGCCAAACCAAGCGAGACCTGAAACCGTACCTGATCCACTTGTGCAATGCGTGTGACCTGACCCGCCGAGGCATGAACGACGCCACTGATTTTCAAAGCGTTGGCGGCACGGTTGGCGTAGTGGAGCGTGCCGTCCCGGCGCAACACCATCACGGGTGATGGCATGGCTTCGAGTGTTTGCTCAATTGCATCGCCTTCCAGCCGCAGGCGCTCGAATACCCAATAGCTGTGCAAAGCGCGTCGCAGCGCGGGTTGCAGCGCTTGGAAGGCGCGCAACTGCCCGGCGTCAAAGTCAGGCAAGCCGTCTTCGCGAAACAAGGCGAGTTTGGTCATGGGAACAACGCCTGGGCGCGCGCTATCTTCCACCAAGGCGCTCATGACACTCTTGAGCCCCACCCTGCGACCAAATCCATTGTAGAAGTCGGTTCGAACGAGTTCCTTCCACGGCAGGAATTCGCTACCCACAAAGCAGCGCCCGGCGGCGGAGCGACGGTGCCCCAAGGGGTGCAGTGCCCACGGGTCCTGCGCGCCCCAATGCCCGGTGTACTCAAGCTTGGCATCCGGATCGGCACCAGATTCGACCCACCACACCTTGTTCGGCAGGCTTGGCGCGGATGAAGCCCAAAAATACACCGAGGAAGCGCCAAAGCCGCGTCGCACTTCGTCCGCAAATGCAGTCCAGCGTGACGCATCAGAGGCCGCTTCAAAGGCGGTCAATGCCATCCGCTGGATCGCGTTGTCATCAATCATGAGTTTGCTGCGCTGCCACTTTCGAGGGGAGGGCGACACCTGACCGTCCGAATTGTGTGGTGTTTGCATGGCGAAGGCAACCGAATCGGGCGCTTTTGTCATCAATATGGAGGATGCGGCGGCCCAGGCAAGCTGACAAAATAGTGGGCGGTCGCCAGCGCGGGCGCGCGGACCGAGCAATTCTTCACAGGGGGAGACCATGGCAATCATCAACGGCACTACGGCGGACGACACACTCATAGGCACGGTCGGAGACGACACGCTTGGTGGCTTGGACGGTAACGACAACCTCTCGGGCGGCGCGGGCAACGACAGTCTTGACGGCGGCAACGGCAACGACTCGCTCTATGGTGAAGACGGCAACGACACGCTAGTCGGCGGCGCCGGTGCCGACAACCTTACAGGCGGCGCTGGCAACGACTCCTTGGACGGCGGCGCCAATACTTCCGGTCAAAACTTCGACTTTGCGATTTATGACGATGCAACCTCCGCCGTGCAGGTCAATCTCTCCCTTGGTACGGCCACTGGCGGCGGTGTCGGCAATGACACACTGATCGGCATCGAGGGCGTGAACGGCTCCGCGTTTGATGATCTCATCACTGGCGGTGCCACCGAGGACTGGTTTATGGGGGGAGCCGGCAATGACACGATTGACGGCGGTGCGGGCAACGACTTCGTCAACTATGACGACAACTCCACTACCGCTGGCGTCACCATCAACTTGCTGACTGGCGTGGTTTCCGGAGGCGCGGGAAATGACGTGTTGTCAAACATTGAACACGTCAAGGGTTCGATCTTCAGCGACACCATCACTGGCAACGCGGCCAATAACTACATACAAGGCAAAGCCGGTGACGACATCATTGACGGTGGTGCTGGTTCAGACCGGGCCGCGTACGAGAGCGCTTCGGGCGGCGTGACAGTCAGTCTGGTCACCAACACCTCATCTGGTCCCGACGGCAACGACACATTGATTAGCATCGAGAGCCTGCGCGGTTCGGGTTTTGCTGACAACCTCACCGGCAATGCCGGTCCAAACAGTTTCCAGTGCCGCGGTGGCGATGACCTTGTTTATGGCGGCGACGGAAATGACACGCTGGAAGGTGAAGGAGGCAGCGACACCTTGTTCGGTGAAGCAGGCGCCGACACCCTCGACGGCGGCGCCGGGGACGACATCATCGACGGCGGAGTCATTCTGGATCGGATCAACGGCACCGACTACAACTGGGTGCGATACACCTTGGCCACTGCCGGGGTCACCATCAACCTGTCGGGTATAACGGGCGACGGCAGCACCGGCCAGGGCGTGGCGACGGGTGACGCCTCGGTGGGAACCGACACCTTGAGGAATGTGAACTTCATTCAGGGCTCCAATTTCAACGACATATTCACCGGCAGCAGCGCACTGGTCTTTGAACAGATTGAAGGTGGCGCCGGCAACGACACGCTGGACGGTGGCGCCATCACGGACACCCTGAACTACAACAACAGCAACCGCGTCTCTTACCAAAACGCCACGGGCGCGGGGGTCACGGTCGACTTCATTGCCGGCACGGCGGTTGGCCTGGCGGGCAGCAACGCTGGCAGCGACACGCTGGTGAACTTCAATCTGGTGCGGGGGAGCGCCTTCAGCGACACGCTGCTCGGTTCCGACCGGACCGACGTTGCAGAGTTCTTTGAGGGCCGTGATGGCAACGACACCATCGATGGCCGCGGTGGCTCTGACATTGCGCGTTACGACTTTGCCACCGCTGACGTCACCGTCAATCTGGCCACCGGTACCGCGACCGGCGCCGGCGTTGGCACCGACACGTTGCTCAACATCGAAGGGGTGCAGGCCTCGCCCTATGATGACAACCTGATCGGCGGCAACGCCGCCAATGGCGTGAGCGTTCTCGATGGGCTTTTTGAGTACTTCCTCGGTGGCGCCGGCAACGACACCATCGACGGTGGCCAGGGCTACGATCTGGTGGCCTACACCAGCTCCACTGCGGGAGTTACCGTGGTCTTGAACGATACTCAAGATGGTTCGGCCAGTGACGGCCTGGGCGGCACCGATGTGCTGAAAAACATTGAAGGCGTGCGGGGTTCTGAATTCAACGACACGCTGACCGGCAGCAATTCCGCCACCTTTGAATCCTTTGAAGGGCTGAAGGGCAACGACACCATCAACGGCCAGGGTGGGGTTGATCGGGTGGACTACAAGAACTCCAGGGCAGGGGTCACGGTCAATTTGACGACAGGTACGGCCGGCGACGGTGAAGGCGGCACGGATACGCTAAGCAACATCGAAGATGTGCGTGGTTCACGCGACTTTAACGACATCATTACCGGCAACGCCGCCGACAACAAGCTTGAAGGCATGGGTGGCCACGATACGGTCACAGGCGGAGCGGGCCGCGACCAGTTCACACTCTCGCCGCTGGTCGGCGCACTGCTGACCGTCACCGACTTTCAGACCGGGGCTGGTGCCGATGCGATCGATGTCTCGCAACTGCTGGCCGATAGCGCCAACCGTGGTGGCTACGACATCAGCATGGACCCCTTTGTTGCAGGATACCTGCGAGGCCAACAGTCCAGCGCCGACACGCAGATTCAATGGGACGCCGACGCCAGCGGCCCTCTGGGTTGGCAGACCGTGGCAGTCCTGCAAAACGTTAACGTCGCCACGCTGGTGCGCCAGAACTACAGCGGCATCGCCATCGTCGGCACCGACCGCGACGACACCCTGGTGGGCGACATCTGGACCGACCTCATCGTGGCCGGGTTGGGCAACGACACGCTGGATGGCGGCGCTGGGGCCGACCGCATGGAAGGCGGACGCGGTGCGGACACCTACTACGTGGACAACGCGACCGACCTGGTGGTGGAGGCTGACAATGCATTGGGCATCGCACCGGACCCCCGCCCCGGCCTGGACCTGGGCGGCTCCATCGACAAGGTCATTGCCAGCGTCAGCTTCAGCCTGGGGGCATATGTGGAGAACCTCACACTCGCCGCGGCCGCAGGCAACCTGAGTGGCACCGGCAACGCCTTGGACAACGTGCTGCTCGGCAACGAAGGCCACAACAGCTTCACCGGCGCGGGCGGCAACGACAACATTGATGGCGGCGCTGGTGCCGATACGGCCGTCTACAGCGGCAAGCGCGCAGAATTCACCGTGAGCAAGACCAGCACCGGCCTGAGCGTCGTGGACAGCCGAGGCAGCGATGGCACCGACACCTTGACCAACATCGAACGCCTGCAGTTCGCCGACGCTCGTGTGGCGATCGATACCGGTGCGGCCCAGTCCGCTGGAGGCACTGCCTTGCTGATCGGCGCCGTGCTGGGCCAAGGCGCGCTGGCAGCCAAGAAACCATTGGTCGGTGCGGTGCTCGACTTGATTGACCAAGGCTACAGCTTTCAGACGCTCTCTGGCGCGGTGATGCGCCTGGACATCTGGGGCCTGTTGGCCAATGGCGGCGCCACCAGCGCCAGCAACACGCAGATCGCCAGCTACCTGCTCACCACCGTCAATGGCACAACCCCGGATGCCACCACCCTGAACGCGGCCGTGACGGCGCTGGACAGCGAAACCGGTGCGGCCCAGGGGACCTTCCTCTGGCATCTGGCAGAGTCGGCGGCCAACCAGCAGCAGGTCAACCTGGTGGGGTTGGCTCAGAGCGGGCTGACCTATGAAGCCTGACGCCGCCGACGTCAAAAGGAGTAGTTCACGCGTACGCCCAAGGCCCGGCGGCTGTGCCGGGGCTGCGCCACCGTGCCCACGGCCACGCCATCCTGGCGAAGCGTCGCATCGTTGCTGCGCCTGATGTTGAGGGCATCGAGTTCGGCAGTGATGCTGAGCTTGGCTACCAGTGCGGGCTGCAGCGTCAAAGTCAGCCGCAAGCCGCTCGCAGAGCGCGTCTTGAAGTCTACGTCGTCGTAGACATGGCCGTCAAAACGAACTCGCAGTCGCTCGGGCTGCGCCAGCACCAACAGGGCGCTGCCAGTCAGACTGGCAGCCGAATGCAGCAGCCACTGTGTCTGGGCGCCGGTCAACCATCGCCAAGTGGTGTAGCGCTCGCGCAAGCCCAAGGTGCTGCCGTGTCCCTCAATGTCGCGCCGCCAGTGGTCCCACTCGAACCCACCAATCAGGCTGCTGCCCGCCGTAAGTGGGTGTGCGGCTTCGAACCCGACCCGACCTTGCCGCGTGCCGGTGTTGCTTGCAAGCGGTGGTCCATCCTGCACTTGCCCGCGGTAGCGAATGCGGTGCTGGTAGAGGTCAGCTCGCGCACTCAGGCGCCAGTCACCCGCTTGGTACGCGGCCTCGCCCTGTAGACCAGGCAGCAGGCCGTGTTCCCGCACCAGTAGCCGGCCTTGGCTATCGACCTCCGCCATCTGGACTTGGCGAAGTCCGGCGCTAGCCGAGGCCTGCCACTGCGCCCATGCGCCAGCGCCGGGTAGCAGCGTCAGTGCCAGGCCAAGGGTCGGGAGGACTGGTTTCACGCTGGCGGCCGGTGGTCAAGAATGGAGCGCACGCGCTCCAGGGTCATGACGCGGGGTCAAATGCGCGCCATCAAGCCGGCCCAGGTGGTGGTCAGCGTTTCGTCAACCGTGCCATCGCCATTTTTGTCGACCCCAACACTCACGTTGCCGCTGTCAATCACGGTCAGGGTGGTGGAGGATTTGTCCGCGGCGGTGACGGTCATCACGCCTTGCGAGGGATACAGCGCCGAGGTGGCTTGTTTGAAGTCGGTGGTGGTTTTCACGGAGTAGTCCACGGCGCCCAACTTGGGTAGATTGCCGCTCATTGAGAAGTTGACGCCGTAGCTGGCGACACCGTCTTTGACGCGACCACTGTAGCGGTAATTCTTCATCGTGATTTCGGTGCTGACGCCGTTTTGGGTGGTACCCATTCTCAAGGTGTTGCCGGTGGCGGCGATGGCCATATCCTGGCCGCTGGCCTGCGTGATGGTGACGGTCATGTCGCCATTGGCGGTCGAGGTCTGCGCACCGCGTGTCTCCGAGAAGCCGGTGAAAGTCGCGCCCAGCGTGGCGCTCCAGGCGGACGTGGGTGTTGGCATGCCGCTGACCGCGTTGAAGGTTAGCGCCATCGCTCCATTGAGCGTGGTGGTCACGTCCATCTTGCAGTTAGTGGCCGAAATGCTGAAGCTGTCGCCTGGCGACATCACCACGGCGCTGGCGAGATTGACCGTGAGTGAGGTGCTCCCTCCCAACGGGCAAGGCATGCTTCGGCTGGTGGTAACCCCCACCGCCAGCGCCGGCACCGAGCGGCCTTCCAGCGCGCGGTAGAGCTGCTGCAGGCTCAGGGCGATCAGGCCTTGCGACGGCTTAGTGATGGAGACGCCGGTAACGAAGTCGCTGCCGCTGTCGACGTGCCCGTTCAGGGCGGAGGCCGCGCTGTAGCCGTGCGCGCTCGCCTCCTGCGCGTTGGCGGAGCTGATCAGCGCGCTCGCCACCGGAGGCGGCGTTGGCTCACTGCCGCCGCTACCACCGCCGCACGCGCCCAGTAGCAAGGTGGCGCCCCATGTCAGGGCGAGAGAAGCTCGGGTGGGCTTGTGTTTCATGTGTGTTCCCCTTAAAGTAAAAGTGCGCTCGTAGCCGCTCTGCGGGTGATGCGGGCAACAAACTTGGCGTATTCTGTCATCGAATTCGCGACGTCAGCGTGAAATGCGGTCCAGGCGTCAGTGTCTGTACCGGTTGCCCGCTGCGCGCGTTGGCCCGCCACGCAACAGAACCGGAGCTTCGACATGGCAGCGAATTGGACCCTCGAACAAGTACTTCAGCAACTCAATTCGGGCCGTAGCTGGACCGGATCGACCATTAGCTACGCCTTTCCAGGCTCCAGCTCTGGGCTGTATTCAGACGGCGAGGCGGCGGCGTTCCGAGAACTCAACAGCACCCAGCAGGACACGTTTGCGCAGGCGATTCAGACCTGGGACGACCTGATAGCTCCCAATTTTCAGCAAACCAATTCGGCGTCATCGAACATCGAGGTGGGCTTTACGACGTCCAACATTGGGTACGCGCACGCGTACTATCCCAACAACGGCAGCGTCTGGTTTCTGACTGGCTCGGACGTGGCTACCGCCAGTATCGGCTCCTATGGCTTTTGTACCATGATCCATGAACTGGGCCACGCGCTGGGGCTGCAGCATATGGGTAACTACAACGGCGAGGGCACCTGGACCCCGTCTTCGTTTCAGGACTCGCGCGTGTTGTCGATCATGTCCTACTTCGGGCCCAGCGGCGGCATTCGCTCCAGCGAGATCATGTCGGCCGATTGGACCGCGGCCAGCGGCACCTACTACTCGCCGCAAACCCCGATGCTCAACGACGTGATGGCCATTCAGACGATCTACGGCGCCTCCAGCACCACCCGCACTGGCGACACGGTCTACGGCTTTGGCAGCAACATTGCCGGCACGGCCGCCAACGTGTACGACTTCACGCGCAACCTCAACCCGGTCTTGACCCTGTTCGATTCCGCCGGCACCGACACGCTGAACCTGAGTGGCTGGAACACCGCGTCGTTTGTTTACCTGGAAGCGGGTGTCTACTCGTCGGCCAACGACATGACGAACAACATCGTGATCGCCTATGGCAGCGTCATCGAAAACGCCGTCGGTGGGGGCGGCAATGACGTGCTCACTGGCAACTCGGCGGCCAATCGGCTTGACGGCGGCAGCGGTAACGACCAGCTTGACGGCGGTAGCGGCAACGACACGCTGGTGGGCGGCGCTGGCAATGACACCCTGACCGGCGGCTTGGGGGACGACACGGCGGTATTCAGTGGCAGTTTCGCCAGCTACAGCATCTCGTACAACGCAGCCAACGTGAGTTACTCGATCTCGGGTGGCACGACCGGTAGTGACGTGATCTTCGGGGTGGAACTATTCCAGTTCAGCGACCTGTTGCGCCCGGCCAGCCAACTGTTGGTGGTGGACGCGCTGGCCCCGACCTTGGTCAGTTCCTCACCGGCGGACAACGCCAGCAGCGTGGCCATCGGCGCCAACCTGAGCTTGAACTTCAGCGAAACCGTGCAGGCTGGCAGCGGCAGCATCACGCTCTTCAACGCCAACGGCACGGTGGCACGTACCATCGCCGTCACCGACGCCTCGCAAGTCAGCATCGTCGGCAACACCGTCATCATCAATCCGGCGGCGGATCTGACTGCGGGTGCGGGCTACTACCTCAATGTGGCGGCAGGGGCCTTCAAAGACACGGCCGGCAATGCGTTCGCCGGCTTGACCAGCAGCACCACGCTCAACTTCAGCACCTCATCGGCAGCCGACACCACCGCACCCAGTCTGACTACGCTAAGCCCGGCCGACAATGCCGCCAGCGTGGCGCCGGGCAGCAACCTGGTGCTGACCTTCAGCGAAGCGGTCCGCGCTGGTAGCGGCAACATCACCTTGTTCAACGCCAATGGTACGGTGGCACGCACCATTGCGGCCGGCGACACTACGCAGCTCAGCTTTTCCAGCAGCACGCTCACGCTGAACCCCAGCACCGACCTGACGGCGGGCGCGAGCTATTACCTGAACATCGCGGCCGGCGCCGTCACCGATTTGTCGGGCAACAGCTTCGCCGGGCTTAGCGGCAGCACGGCGTACAACTTCACGGTGGCCAGCACCGCCACGGTGGACGACTACCCGTGGAACACCGGCACCACTGGCCTGGTGCTGGTCAATGGTGCCAGCGGCAGCGGCGTGATTGGGGAAGTCGGCGACACCGACTTGTTCAAGGTCACGCTGGTGGCCGACACTTTCTATTCTTTCACCTTGACGAGCACCGCCAGCGGTGGCCTGGCCGATCCCTATCTGTATCTCTACAGCCCCGCTGTTGAATTGCTGGAGCAGGACGACGAGGGCGCCGGTGGCCACAACGCCCGCATCACCTTGATCGCCAAGGAGACCGGTACCTTCTACCTGGGTGCCGCCGACTTCGGCAGCGGCACCGGCGCCTACACGCTGTCGGCGGCGACCGTGGCCGACGACTACCCGTGGTCCACCACCACCTCTGGCGTGGTCGCCGTCAATGGCGGCGCGGCCAGCGGCGTGATCAACGTCAACGGCGACCTCGACTTGTTCAAGGTCACGTTGACGGCGGGCACGCAATACATCTTCACGCTGGCGCGCACCGTCGGCGGCCTGGACAACCCCTATCTGGAACTGTACGACCCGTCGGTCACCTACGTGACCTACGACAACTCCAGCGCCGGCGACGGCAATGCACGCATCACCTTTACCGCCAGCAGCTCAGGTACCTATTACCTTGGCGCAAGCGACTTTGAACGCGGCATCGGCGGCTATACGCTGAGCGCGGCGGCCGCCGACACCACTGCGCCGACGCTGCTGAGCTCGTCGCCGCTTGACGGCGCCAGCAGCGTGGCGGCGGGCGCCAACCTGGTGCTGACCTTCAGCGAAACGGTGGTGGCGGGCGGCGGCAACATTGTGATTTACAACGCTGCGGGTACGGTGGCGCGTAACATCGCCGTGACCGATGCTTCGCAAGTCAGCATCAGTGGCGGCGTCGTCACGATCAATCCCAGCGCGGATCTGGCACTGGGCAGCAGCTACTACGTCAACATCACGGCGGGCGCCTTCAAGGACCTGGCCGGCAACAACTTTGCAGGACTGTCAGGCAGCACGGTATTGAACTTCAGTACCGCATCGCCGAGCGTGGCCGACGACTATCCGCTGTCGATCAGCACCCCCGGCCTGGTGCAGGTCAATGGCGCCGGTGCCACGGGGGTGATCAACAGCGCCGATGACGGTGACCTGTTCAAAGTTAATCTCACGGCTGGCACGATGTACCAGTTCGACTTGCGCCAGGCGGTCGGCTCTACCTTGGACCCCTATCTGCAGCTCTACGCGCCCACGAGCGAGGAAGTTGCCTTGCTGGAGTTTGACGATGACAGCGGTGGCGGCACCAACTCCCAAATTACCTATATGCCTAGTGTCTCGGGCGTCTTCTACCTGGCGGCATGGGATTTCGACGTGGGCACCGGCGCATACACCTTGTCGGCTACCAGCCTGAGCGACGACTTTCCGTGGGCTACGGACACCTCCGGCGTGGTCACGGTCAACGCGGCGCCGACCTTGGGCGTGATCAATACCGCCAGCGACATGGACCTGTTCAAGGTGAGCCTGATCGCTGGCACGAGTTACGTGTTTGACGCCGTGCGCCAGAACGGCGGGCTGGCTGACCCCTACCTCTATTTGTACAGCCCGGACGTCGAGCTGTTGGCGCAGGACGACGAAAGCGGTGGCTCCGGCAACGCGCGCATCAGCTTCACACCCAGCGTCTCGGGCACCTACTACCTGGGAGTGTTTGACTACGACACCGGTACGGGCGCCTACAGCGTGTCGGCCAGCACCCAGACCAACACCGGCTTGACCCTGGTGGGGACCAACGCCAACGACACCTTGACCGGTGGCGCTGGCAACGACAGCATCAACGGCGCGGGCGGCATCGACGCCGCCCTGTACAGCGGCGCACGCACCAATTACACCTTTACCAAGACCAGCACTGGCTTCACCGTGACCGACAAAACCGGTGCCAGCGGGACCGACACGCTTCAGAACATGGAGCGACTCAAGTTTGCCGACAAAGGGGTGGCACTCGACCTGGGCACCACACAGTCTGGCGGCGAGGCCGCCTTGCTGATCGGCGCCGTGCTGGGTCACGCCAGCCTGAGCGCCAAGCCAGACCTGGTGGGCGCGGTGATCGATCTGTTTGACCAGGGCTACACCTTGCAGCAACTCAGCGGCGCGGTGATGCGGCTCGACATTTGGGGCATCCTGGCGGGCGGCAATAGCAACACCCAAATCGCGAATTACCTACTGACCACGGTCAACGGCACCGCCCCCGACCAGCCCACCTGGTCCGCCGCCGTCATTGCGCTGAACGCCGAGACCGACGCCAGCCAGGGCAATTTCCTGGCACAACTGGCCGAGTCCACCGCCAACCAGACGCAGGTCAATCTGGTTGGCTTGGCGCAGAGTGGGCTGGACTATCTGGGCTGATTGTCTGGTTCCGCTTTGCAGATTGCGCCGCAAAATATGTGGCGCTTGGCCGTCTGCGGGCAATCGACCCCGGCGGTGTCTCTAGAATCCACCTAATAAGTTGGGGTCAGAGCACATCGCTTACGCGAGTAGTCTGACCTTCAGTTTCTCAGTTTTGAATTTCGTAAATTACCGAGGGCCGTATGGTTCCACATCTTGTTACCGCGCTGAACGGACCGATCAATGAGCTTGAGCAACGGGTGCTGGACGCCATGTCCTCCATTGAACGCTGGTTCCGGCTGGAGTGGATGGAGCACACGCCGCCCTTCTACAGCTCGGTCGATGTGCGCAATGCCGGCTTCAAGCTCGCGCCGATCGACACCAACCTGTACCCGGGCGGCTGGCAGTACCTGACGCACCAGATGCTGCCACTGGCGGTGCAGGCGGCGATGGCCGCGATCGAGAAAATTTGCCCGGAGGCCAAGAACCTGCTGGTGATTCCCGAGAACCGCGCGCGCGACACCGCCTACCTGGACAACCTGGCGCAGTTGCGCCGCGTCTTCCAGATGGCCGGGCTCAATGTGCGGCTGGGCTCGATCGACCCCGAGATTAAAAAGACCACCCGCTTCGAGCTGCCCAGCGGTGAAGTGGTGGTGCTGGAGCCGGTGGTGCGTACCCGCCGCCGCTTGGGGCTGAAGGACTTTGACCCCTGCACCATCCTCGTCAACAACGACCTGAGCGCCGGGGTGCCCGGCATTCTGGAAGACATCCACGAGCAGTACCTGCTGCCGCCGCTGCACGCGGGCTGGTCGACCCGGCGCAAGAGCAAGCATTCTCAGCTCTACGAAGAAGTGTCCAAGCGCTTTGGCAAGCTCATTGGAGTTGACCCGTGGCTGATCAACCCGCTGTTTGGCAAATGCGGGGCGCTGGACCTGTCGCAGGCCGGCGCGGTGGACGAACTCAGCGCGCATGTGGACGGGCTGCTGACCAAGATACGGCGCAAGTACAAGGAGTACGGCATCAAGGAGAAGCCCTTTGTGGTGGTGAAGGCCGACAACAGCTCGCAGGGCATGGGCATCGTGTCGGTGCGTGACGCCAAGGACCTGCCGGCGCAGATTGTGCAGGCGGGGCGTTACGCCGCCCAGACTGCGACCAAGGGAAAACCCAAGGACGGCCCGGCGCCCATCGAGTTGCTGATTCAGGAGGGCGTTTTGACGCAGGAGCGCGTCAACAATGGGGTGGCCGAACCGGTGGTGTACATGATGGACCGCTATGTGGTGGGTGGTTTTTACCGCGTGCACGCCGAGCGCGGCGTCGATCAGAACCTCAACGCGCCGGGCTCCACCTTTGTGCCGCTGGCCTTCTCGGAGAGCATGCACCTGCCGCAACCCGGCATGAAACCCGGCGCCAGTGTTCCCAACCGCTTTTACATGTACGGCGTGGTCGGCCGCCTGGCGATGCTGTCAGCCAGTTACGAGCTGGAAGCCACCGACCCCAACGCCGAGGTTTACAAGTAGCTCGGTGGGCCAGAGCCCACTGACCAGAAAGAAGCCGTCATTACGAACGACGTGAAGCAATCCATAGCCCCAAAATACATGGATCGCCACGGCCTGCGGCCTCGCGATGACGAGACTGGTTCAAGCTCCCTGTGCGGTATCGGCCCGAATTCGAGAGGCTGGCAATGACAGTGGGGTCGCGCAGACCCCTACCCGACCTCATTCAGCCTTCACCACGTCCCGCTTGGTGTAGCAGTTTCACCAGGTGGTTGCTGGTGTTGCGCAGGCGTTGCGCCATCAGTTGGGTGAGCTTGACCATCAGCTTGGCGCCAATGGCGGGGTGGTGCTCGATCAGTTGCGCAATCACCTGGCGCGTCAGCACGCCGGCGCGCACCTCTTCCAGCGCGACGCAGCTCGCATAGCGTGGCGCGGCATCAAACATCGACATCTCGCCGACCGCAGCGCCTTGGCGCACCACCGCCAGGCGCGAGGCGCGACCGTCCTGCGCGCCTTTGAACACATCGACCGTGCCATGCAGCAAAAGCAGCATCCAGTCGCCGGTGTCGCCCTCGGCAATAAGGGTCTGACCGGCGCGCGCACCTACTTTGGGCATCAGCAGCCCCAAGGCATCGATCTCGTCGGGTGTCAGGTCCTCAAGCAGGGGCGCGGGCGAGGTCCATTGCGGAATGTGCAGCGAGAGTTGCACGCAGGTGCCCAGCATCTCCAGCCCGGCGGCCTGCAGTTGTTGATCGAAGGCGGTATAGCTGCGCATCGTGCTGTGTTGCTCAGGGAAGTTGCCTTAGCCACTGGTCCATCTCATGCACAGCGGCGTCGGTCGCCAAGGTGAGGGCGCGCACGCCCCCGGCGGCGTCCGGGCTGGGGGCCGGGCGCTGCAGTGTGAATTCGCGCTGTGCCAACAGCTTCTCGCCCGCCGCCGTGGGCTGCACCGCCGTGGCGCGCAGGCGCACCAGGCCGACGCTTTGGGTGGCCGATTCGAACACCTGGCTGAATTCTTCCAGCTCCACGCGCAGCAGGCGCACGCCCGCCTCGGCTGGCGCCGCCTTGATGCTGCCGCTGGCCACCACGCCCTCGCCAGGATTGAGCACCGCTCGCTGCAGGCTCAAGTGGGCGCGCAGGCGCTGGCGCACCAGTTGGGCTGGTGGCATGCTCCAGCGCGCCTGCGCATAGGGGCGCAGTTGTTGCACGTTGTCGTAGCTCAGGCGATAAACCACGGCGGTGCCGTCCAGTGCCGGGTTGGCCTCCACCTCGGCCAGGGCCAGTGGCGCCAGCACGGCGGCCAAGGGCAGTGCGGCGACGGCCTTGAGCTCGCCGGGGCCAAAGTCAAAGACCGCCGGGCGTACCGGCTTGTCAGTCAGGGCGCAGCCGCCCGTCATTCCTGTAACAGTGACGAAAACCGCTGCAAGCAGCTTCAGGCGGCGTTGGTTAGCTATAAACATAGTAGCGAACGAGGAGCGAGCGTGATTCATGGTGGGGTTCAGCGTGGGGTGAAACCGGCTTCACCGGGGCCGGGCGGGATCGGGCCGTTGCCAAAGATCAGTGAATTGGGTTGCTCGGCCACATCGCTGAGCGCGCGGCCCACTTGGCGCGCGGCGCGACCGGTGGCGTCCATGGTGCGGTTCAGGCGCGGCAAGGTCAGCGCGTTGACGTTCTGAGTGGTGGCGTTCAGGGCGTCCACGCCCTCGGTGATCTTGTCCAGTGTGCCACCGTCCTGGTTCAGACGTTCGTTCATGCGCTTGAATTCGTTGGCGGAAGCCTTGGCCGCGTCGGCGCTGCTGGCAACCCGCTCCGAGGTGTCTTTGAGCGTGTCCATGGCCTGGTTGGCATTGGCGATGAATTGTGGCAGGCTCAGCCGGTCCGGCCCGAGCTGTGCGTCCAGGATGCGGTTGGCGTTGGCGCTGAGACGCTCCACGCCGTTGGCGGCCTTGCCCATGTTCTCGATCGAGCCCATCAGTTGCTTCTGGTTCTCCGGCGCCAGCAGCAGGTTGACGCGCCGACTGGTCTCTTCGAGTTGCACCAAAATGCTCTCGCCCCGGTCCGACAGCTTGCTAAGCAGGCCGGGGCGCATGGGGATGCGCGGCGGGTTGTCGTCTTTGGCCACAAGCGCTTCCTGGGACTCACCCGAATCGTCCAGTTGCACAAAGGCCAGGCCGGTGACACCCTGGAAGCCGAGCGAGCCATACGTGGAGCGCGACACCGGGGCGTTGTTGTCCACCGAAATGCGTACCAGCACGTTGCCCGGCGTGAGGGGATCAAAACCAATGAAGATGACCTTGCCAACCAACACGCCGCGAAACCGCACTGGCGCCTGCGGCTGCAGGCCGTTGATGGCGTCACGCGTGGACAGCTCAAATACCCGCTGCACGCCGGTGTCGCGCGTCAGCCACGCCGCAAGCGCGACCAGCAGGGCCGAAACGAGCAGGACGAAGGCGCCCGCCGCAATAGCATGGGCTTTGTTTTCCATGGCTCTCCTATTCAGTAATCCACTATTCAGGCCAGAAGTTGCCGTCATTGCGAGGAGGCGCAGCCGACGCGGCAATCCATCTCGGCACGCCAGCATGGATCGCCACGGCCTGTCGGCCTCGCGATGACGAAACTGGAGTTGTGTTGGTTTCGCAGGCTTGGGTCATCAATTCCTGAAAAATCAACAATCGGTTGAGAACAGGGCAAGGTTTCAGGTTATACGGCAAACGGGTACTCACGCAACAACTCCATTGAACGTTGACCCCGTTCGCCCAGAAAAAAGTCATGAATGAACGGGTGCGGGTAGGCGATGACGTCTCGCGGAGACGCACACACCACCACGTGCCGGTCGGCCAACACCGCCACTTTGGTGCTGAGTTCAAATAGTGTATCCAGATCATGCGTCACCATCACCACCGTCAGGCCCAGCTCGCGGTGCAGCGAGCGCAGCAGCAGGCAAAACGCGTCGGCGCTGTCGGGGTCCAGCCCGGCGGTGGGCTCGTCCAGCAGCAACAGCGGCGGGTCCATGATCAGGGCGCGCGCCAGCGCCACCCGCTTGATCATGCCGCCCGACAGGTCGGCGGGCATTTTGTGCGCCTGCGCCGGGGAAAGACCCACCATTTGCAGTTTGACCAGGGCTGCATCGCGCACCAGCTCGTCGGGCAGGGTCTTGAGTTCGCGCAAGGGAAAGGCGATGTTCTCCAGTACCGTGAAGGCGGAGAACAGGGCGCCGTGCTGAAACAGCATGCCCACACGACTGGCCGCGCCTCTGTCGCTGAGTCGCGCGGCGGGCTTTCCCAGCACCGTGACCTCGCCGCGCGCTGGCACCTCCAGGCCCAGAATCTGACGCAACAACACTGTCTTGCCGCTGCCCGAGCCCCCGACGATGGACAGCAGGTCGCCGGACTCGATGGTCAGATCGAGGTCCTTGTGGACGATGGCGATGCGCCCGGCGGTCTTGAACGCGGACCAGAGCTTGGTGACCTGAACCACTGGCTCGCTGGCGGGCGCGGCGGCGGAGGTGTCGAGCGATGCAATCGGGTTCATATGCCAACGTTCTTGAACACCACTGCAAACAGCGCATCGACCAGAATCACGACCGTGATCGAGGTCACGACCGAGGCGGTGGTGCCCTGGCCCAGGCTCTCGGTGTTGGGCTTGACACGCAGGCCGTAGTGGCAGCCAATCACGGCGATCAGAACGCCAAACACGACCGATTTTCCGACCGCCAGCGTCAGGTTGGAAACCTGCGTGACCTTGGGCAGCATCTCGATGAAGAAGGCTGGCGTGACGCCGATCGTCAGGTCCGCCGCCAGCATGCCGCCAAGCAGCGCCGCCAGCGTGGTCCAGACACTGATCAGCGGCATTGCCAGCGCCATCGCCACGGCGCGCGGCAACACCAGGCGAAAGCCGTGGGCGATGCCCATCACCCGCATGGCATCGAGTTCCTCGGTGACCCGCATCACGCCGATTTGCGCGGTGATGGCGGAGCCCGATCGCCCGGCGATCAAAATGGCGGCCAGCATCGGCCCCAACTCCCGAATCAGCGCGATGCCCAGGATGTTGACGATGAAGGCATCCGCGCCAAACTGGCGCAATTGCTGCGACATCAGGTAAGCCAGCACCACCCCAATCAGAAACCCGACCAGGGCCGTGATCGGCAGCGCGCGTGCGCCAATGTTGAAGAGGTGGCCCGAGATGTCGCGCCACGGGCCATCGCGCGGGGCTTTGGCCAGACGCCTCAAATCCAGCACCAGTTGCCCCAGCAGTCGAACCAGATCGACCAAATGGTCGGTAACGCGCAACACGACATCGCCCAGCGACAGGAAACGGGTCCACAGGCTGCGCGCCTGGTGCGCAGGCGGCTGCACCGTGTAGCGGGCTACTCGTTCCAATATGGCCCGCTGTGGCGCCGACACGGCCATGTTGGCGGGCCACTGGCGGCCCCAGGCGTTCCAGAGCAGTTGGGCGCCGGTGTGGTCCAGTCGATCGACGCCCTGCAGGTCCCAGTGCCGCGGCGTGTCGGCGGCGGACGTCGCTGCCACCAGCGTGTCCTGAATGGCGTCCCACGCGGCGGGGTCCGCCAGTCGTGCGGCGGTCCAGCGGCCCAGCAATTGCGCCTGCGCGGCGTTTGCATCGGATCGCAGCACGAGGCGGGGGGTGGTTTCCTCCATGGCTATGTGGTGTTGTGTTTGTCGTGGTTCGCCATCGTACCGCCTCGGCGTCGGCGCGGGCACTGTCAGAGGGGCCAGAGCCCGATTTCGACCAAGACTGTCTCGCTTCGAAAACAGGCTCGTCCTGAATCGGGGTCTGACCCCTATGCTCAGGCCTGCGCGGTCTTGTCCATCAGCGCCAGCAGGGAGGCCAGCAGAATCAGGCCACCGCCGACCACGGTGCGCGAAGACCATTCGCCCGCGCCGAGCATCACCGAAGAGACACTTGCAAACACCACTTCGGACAGCATGATGAGCGAGGTGGTGCTGGCTCTGAGCCGCGCCGCGCCGTATTGAAGCGCCAGATTGCCGGCCAGGAATGCCACGCTCACACCCATTGCCAGATAGACCCAGGCCGCGCTGGGCGCGGGCGGCATGCCCACCAGACCGAGGTGCATGCCAAGCAGTGCGGCCGCGCCAGCCATCAGGGCGCCGCCACCAAACATTGCCAGCATGCGCGATTCGGCCGGGCACTGGCTGAGCCTGCGCAGCAGGACGCTGGTCAGGGCAAAGCAGAACCCGCCTGCCAGTGCCAGCAAGTCGACCAGGCTGTTGGGCAGTGGCCACGGTGACGAGGGGGCCTTGATCACCACCACCATCCCGGTCATGGCCAGGATCAGGCGCAGCAGCGAGCGCCGCGTGGGTTTCTCCCCCAGCAGCGGCCAGGCCAGCAGCACCACCCAGGCGGGCATCATGTAGAACAGCAGCACGGCACGCACCACGTCGCCCATGGTCACCGCCCAGTTGAAGCCGACGTTGGTCAAGCCGGCCGCCGCCGCCAGCAGCCACAGCAGCGGGTACTGACGCCAGCCGCGCCAGCCAATGCGCTTGACCAGCAGCAAGCCCGCTAGCGCCAGGAGGTAGATCAGGGTGGTGGCCCACAAGGGATGCAGGCCATGGTCATGCAGCACTCGAAACGGCCACCACGACACGCCCCAGACCAGGGCATTGAGAGCCAGGGCTGCAGCGGCGAGGGCGTTGCGGGGCATCAGCCGTGCAGATTGTCGTGGCGGGCTATCTGCAGCAGGTGCTCGACTTCAGCACGGTGGTGAATGCAGTTGTTGGCATGCCAGCGCTTGATCAGCCACATGAACCCGGCAATCAGCAGGCCAAACGCCGTGATGGCGCCAAAAGTCGGCAGCCCCAGGCCAGTCGACAGGCTGTAAGCCGCGCCCAGCGCCAGAATGCAGGCCTGTTCGTTGAAGTTCTGCACCGCGATCGACCGACCGGCGCCCATCAGGTTGTGCCCGCGGTGTTGCAGCAGGGCGTTCATCGGCACGACCAGGAAGCCGCCCAATGCGCCCAAGAGGATCAGGAATGGTGCGGCCACCCAGACGTTGTCAATGAAGATCAGCAGGATGATCAACAAGCCCATGCCGATGCCAAGCGTGATCACGCGCGGGCCGTCTTCCAGGCGCATGCGCATCGACGCCACCACCGCGCCCACCGCCATGCCGATTGCCACCACACCCTGCAAGGCCGAGGCCTGCGTCACCGAGAAGCCCAGCGCCACCGCGGCCCATGACAGCACGATAAAGCGCAGGTTGCCCGCCACACCCCAGATGAGGGTGGTGGCCGCCAGCGAGATCTGACCCAGTTTGTCGTGCCACAGGCGCGCATTGCAGGTCCAGAAGTCCGGCAGCAGTGTGCCAATCCGTTTGGGGAATGGGCGCATTTCCACACCCGTCGACGGGATGTGGGTATTGAACCAGGCCGCGAGCAGGTAGACCAGGATCAGCGAGGAAATCGCCGCCTCGGGTGGCGTGTCGATACTGGTTGCGAGCATGGGGAAGTCGATTGACAACAGCATTGGGGCCAGGATCGGCCCAACCAGTTGGCCGCCCAGCAACACACCCAGAATGATGGAGGCAATGGTCAGGCCCTCAATCCAGCCGTTGGCCTTGACCAACTGCGACGCCGGCAGCAACTCGGTCAGGATGCCGTACTTGGCGGGCGAATACACCGCAGCGCCGAGCCCGACGATGGCGTACGACATCAGGGGGTGCATTCCAAACAGCATCAGTATGCAGCCCAGCACTTTGATGAAGTTGCTGATCAACATGACCCTGCCTTTGGGCATCGAATCTGCAAAGGCTCCGACGAAGGGCGCCAGGATCACGTAGAACAGCGCGAACATGGGTATCAGGGCGGCCTGCTGCCATTCGGGTGCCTGGCCTGCTCGGAGCAGGGCCAGGGCTGCGAGCAGCAGTGCGTTATCTGCCAGCGAGCTGAAAAACTGCGCTGCCATGATGGTGTAGAAGCCGCGGTTCATGAAGTGCAGATGGGCATCAGTGTTGCTGATGTCGGGTTATTTGTGGTGCTGGTCCAGACGCCACTGGGTTATAGCATGCCCCAGCAGTGTCAGAATTCGGTCAGTTTGACGCTGACTCCAACTCCCATGCCACGCCCAATTCACGCCACCATCCACACCGACGCGTTGCGTCACAACCTGCAGCGCATGCGCCAGGCCGCGCCCGACTCCAGGGTCTGGGCGGTGGTCAAGGCCAATGCCTATGGCCACGGCATCGAGCGCGCGTTCGAGGGCCTGCGAGGGGCCGACGGCTTTGCGCTGCTCGACCTGACTGAGGCCGAACGGGTGCGCGCTTTGGGTTGGCGCGGCCCGATTCTGTTGCTCGAAGGGGTGTTTGAAGTGCGTGACCTGGAGCGGTGTTCGCGCCTGGACCTCTGGCACACCGTGCACTGTGAAGAGCAGATCGACATGTTGGCCATGCACAAGACCAATGTGCCGCAGCGTGTCTTCCTCAAGATGAATTCGGGCATGAACCGGCTCGGGTTCACGCCCGATCGCTACCGTGCCGCCTGGACCCGTCTGAACGCGCTGCCGCAGGTGGACGAGATATCGCTCATGACCCATTTCAGCGACGCCGACGGCACAAAAGGCGTGGTGCAGCAGATGGCGGTGTTTGAACAGACCACGCGCGACCTGCCGGGCGAGCGCACCGTTGGCAACAGCGCGGCCACTTTGCGTTTTGGCGCCAATGCGCTGGAAGCGGACCTGGCTACCCCGGCGGCGCTGGTTGCCGCGGACTGGGTGCGCCCTGGCATTGCCGTGTATGGCAGCGCGCCAGACTTCCCGGCGCACAGCGCGCTGCAGTGGGGCCTGCAACCGACCATGAGCTTGCGCGCGAAGATCATCGGCGTACAACAACTGCAGGCCGGTGACACGGTGGGTTACGGCTCCAGCTTTGTGGCCGAGGGGCCGCTGCGCATCGGTGTCGTGGCCTGCGGCTATGCCGATGGGTATCCGCGACATTGCAGCACCGGCACGCCGGTGCTGGTGGGGGGCGTGGCCACGCGCATGGTGGGCCGGGTCAGCATGGACATGATCACGGTGGACCTCAGTCCGGTGCCCGCCGCCGGCTTTGGCAGCGAAGTCACGCTGTGGGGCCAGGCCTCAAGCGGCACCGTCTTGCCCATCGATGACGTGGCGCGCGCCGCTGGCACGGTAGGTTACGAGCTGATGTGCGCATTGGCGCAGCGCGTGCCGACTGCGGCCATTTAACGTCAAACCAAGTCGTCATTGCGAACGCAGTGAAGCAATCCAGGCCTCCAAAGACGTGGATCGCCACGGCCTGCGGCCTCGCGATGACGATACCAATTCGAGGTCCGCGTGTGGTATCGGTCCGGCTTCGGGCGACTCGCACTGACGGTGCTCTTTTGTGATGTGGCGTGGGCAAGGGCACATGTTGGTTGGTGCCGCCAGCCCGCGGCGCTCAACTACCTCGTAGTGCCTGCCGGTACTGCATGGCTTCGGCCACGTGCGTGAGCTGCGTGGTGCGCGCACCAGCCAGATCGGCGATGGTGCGCGCCACCTTGAGCGCGCGGTGGGTGCTGCGACCCGACCAGCCCAGGCGCGTGGCCGCCACGTTCAGGAATTTGGCGGCGGCATCGTCCAGCAATACGGCTTGGTCAATTGCCTGGCCCTGCAAGGCGCTGTTGACGCTGCCCTGGCGTGCCATCGCTCGCTCACGTGCCACCATGCAACGTTCGCGAATGGCCGCGCTGGATTCACCGGCGGCGGCTTGCAGCAGATCGGCGCTGGGCAAGGCGGCGACTTCCACATGCAGGTCGATGCGGTCGAGCAGCGGCCCGCTGAGCTTGCTTTGGTAACGTGCAACCTGGTCGGTTGTACAACGACACACCTTTTGCGTGGAGCCGAGGTAACCACACGGACACGGATTCATGGCGGCGATCAACTGAAAGCGGGCTGGAAAGTCGGCCCGGCGCGCCGCGCGCGAAATCGTGATGGTGCCGCTCTCCAGTGGCTCGCGCAGCGCCTCCAGCGCGGCTCTCGGAAACTCGGGCAGTTCGTCCAGGAACAACACGCCGTGGTGCGCCAGCGAGATTTCACCCGGACGCGGCGGCGAGCCACCCCCCACCAGGGCCACGGCACTGGCGGTGTGGTGCGGGCTGCAGGTGGGTCGGGTGGCCCAGCGTTCCAGCGTGAAACGCCCGCCCAGGCTGGCGATGGCGGCGCTTTGCAGCGCCTCGTCCACCGTCATGGGTGGCAGCAGTCCGGCAAATCGCTGGGCCAGCATGGACTTGCCTGAACCAGGGGGACCCACCATCAGCACGCTGTGACCGCCAGCGGCGGCGATCTCCAGCACCCGCTTGGCGCCGCTTTGCCCTTTGACATCGGCCAGGTCGGCATAGCAGGCCACGCTGGCAAGGGGTGCGGCCTCGACCCGCGACCAACCCGGCGAGGGCTCGCCGGGTGGGCGGTCGGTCGGGATCGGCTGAAAGTGCCGCACCACGTCCAGCAGGTGCCTGGCCCGGTACACCTGCGCGTGGGGCACCAGCGCCGCTTCCTCGGCACTGCCAGTTGGCAGCACCAGACGGGTCGATACCTGTTGGGCCTGCAGGGCCAGGCACATCGCCAGCGCGCCGCGTACCGGGCGCAGTTCACCCGACAGCGACAGTTCGCCGGCAAACTCGTAGCCCGCCAAGCCGGCGCCGTTCAACTGCCCGCTGGCGGCCAGAATGCCCAGGGCAATGGGCAGGTCGAACCGGCCCGAGTCCTTGGGCAGGTCGGCCGGGGCCAGGTTGACGGTGATGCGCTGGTTGTGGGGAAACACCAGGCCGGAATTCTGGATCGCCGAGCGCACCCGCTCGCGCGCCTCCTTGACCTCGACATCGGCCAGGCCGACCAGCGTGAAGCTGGGCAGGCCGTTGGCCAGATGCACCTCGACCGTCACCGCCGCCGCCTCCAGCCCTAGCAGGGCCCGGCTCTGCACCAAACATAAGCTCATGCGCGTTTTTCTCCAGAATGGTGCGCGGCCTGCCGCGCCGAGCCCGTGGCGGCACCGCTTTGGTGCTGCCTGTTTATTTATACAGATATCTTAGCGTATCCCCGGTAACTGGGGCCTCGCGGCAGTGCGCGGGCGTGGAAATGGGGTTGGCACGGTCTATGCAATGCCATGTCATCTTTTCTACCCACCTTGGAGTTACCCATGAAGCTCACCTCAAAATCCCTGATCGCAGCCGCCGCGCTGCTTGCCGGTGCTGCCACGATGGCGCAAACCAAGGCACCGGAGCCGGACTACACCCTGGCCTACAACATCGGCGCCACCACTGACTACCGCTACCGGGGTATTTCGCAGACTCGCCTCAAGCCCACCGTGCAGGGTGGCGTGGACTTCTCCCACAAGAGCGGCCTGTATCTGGGCGCGTGGGGCTCGGGCATCAAGTGGATCAAGGATGGCGGTGGTGATGCCAACATCGAGCTCGATCTCTATGGTGGCTACAAGGGCACCGCCGGAGCAGTGGGCTATGACCTGGGTGTGTTGACCTACCAGTACCCCAGCAACAAGCTCAACCCCAGCGCCAATACCACCGAGCTGTACGTCGCCGGCACCATGGGCCCGGCCACCTTGAAGTACTCGCACAGCGTGAGCAACCTGTTCGGTTTTGCCAACAGCAAGAACAGCGGCTACCTGGACCTGAGCGCCTCCTTCGATTTGGGCAACGGCTGGTCGGTGGCGCCGCACGTGGGCCGTCAACGCGTGGCCAACAACAGCATCTTCTCGTATACCGACTACTCGCTGGCGGTCAACAAGGACATTGACGGCCTGATCCTGAGCGCCAGCCTGGTCGGCACCAACGCAGAGGAAGCCGCCTACACCACCAGTGCCGCCGCCGGCACCAAGTTCCTGGGCAAAAACGGCCTGTTGCTATCGGTGAAGAAAAACTTCTGAAAACCTCTGGGTCAGACCACTTTGCGCAGCAAGTGTGCTCTGACCCCAACTGACTAGGAGAACCCAGCATGAAACTCGTTACTGCCATCATTAAACCCTTCAAGCTCGACGAGGTGCGCGAGGCGCTTTCGGCCATCGGCGTGCAAGGGATCACCGTCACCGAGGTCAAGGGCTTCGGCCGTCAAAAAGGCCACACCGAGTTGTACCGGGGTGCCGAGTACGTGGTGGACTTTCTGCCCAAGGTCAAGATCGAGGCCGCTATCTCGGACGAGTTGGTGGACCGCGTGATTGAAGCGATTGAAGGCGCCGCGCGTACCGGCAAGATCGGCGACGGAAAGATCTTCGTCACACCGCTGGAGCAGGTGGTGCGCGTGCGCACTGGCGAGACCGGCAAGGAAGCCCTGTAACCCCCATGAAGTGACCCACATCGAGAACACGCATATGAAAAAACTATTTGCTTCACTCACCCTGGGGCTCAGCCTGATGGGCGTTGGCACCTTCGCGGTGGCCCAGGCTCCCGCTGCGGCGCCAGTGGCGGCTGCCGCGTCAGATGCAAAACCAGCCGAAGCCAGTGTGCCCGCAGCCAGCGCCGCGCTCGCACCGGCCCCGGCCCCGGCCGTCGCCGCGCCCGCCGCTGCGGCCGCACCCGCGCCGGGGGCACCAGCCGCCGCAGCGCCGCCCAAAGTCGACAAGGGCGACACCGCCTGGATGATGGTCTCCACGCTGCTGGTCATCCTGATGACCGTGCCGGGCCTGGCGCTGTTCTATGGCGGCCTGGTGCGCAGCAAGAACATGCTGTCGGTGCTGATGCAGGTGTTTGTCACCTTCTCGATGATCGTGGTGTTGTGGTTCCTGTATGGCTACAGCCTGGCGTTCACCGAGGGCAACGCCTTCATTGGTGGCTTCGATCGCCTGTTCATGAAGGGCATCTGGGACAACGCCGCAGGCACCTTCGCCGCGGGGGCCACTTTCAGCAAGGGCGTGCCCATGCACGAGATCGTGTTTGCCGCGTTCCAGGCGACCTTTGCCGGCATCACCTGCGCCCTGATCGTCGGCGCGTTTGCGGAGCGCATGAAGTTCTCAGCCGTATTGATGTTCATGGTGCTGTGGTTCACCTTCAGTTACGCGCCGATCGCGCACATGGTGTGGTTCTGGATGGGGCCTGATGCCTACTCGGCCAAGGATCTGGTTGACGGGCTCAACGCCAAGGCCGGCTACATCTGGCAGACCGGCGCGCTGGACTTTGCCGGCGGCACCGTGGTGCACATCAACGCCGCCGTGGCGGGCCTGGTGGGCGCCTACATGCTGGGCAAGCGCATCGGCTACGGCAAGGAAGCCATGGCGCCCCACAGCCTGACCCTGACCATGGTCGGTGCCTCACTGCTGTGGGTGGGCTGGTTTGGCTTCAACGCCGGCTCGGCGCTGGAAGCCAATGGTTTTGCGGCCCTGGCCTTCATCAACACCTTTGGCGCCACGGCGGCAGCGGTGCTGGCCTGGTGCATCGGTGAAGCGTTGATGAAGGGCAAGGCCTCCATGCTGGGTGCGGCGTCTGGCGCCGTGGCAGGTCTGGTGGCGATCACGCCGGCCGCTGGCAACGTGGGCATTGGCGGCGCGCTGGCCATCGGTGCGATTGGCGGCTTCGCTTGCCTTTGGGGTGTCAACGGTCTCAAGCGCATGCTCGGCGCCGATGACTCGCTCGACGTCTTTGGTGTGCACGGCATTGGCGGGATCGTGGGTGCGCTGCTGACGGGTGTGTTCAATTCGCCCGCCCTGGGCGGCCCCGGCTACGTGGCGGACTGGGTGACAGCCACCATGGTGACCGCAGCGGACTACTCGATTGCGTCCCAAGTGTGGGTGCAAGCCAAGGCCGTCCTGATGACCGTCGTCTGGTCAGGCGTGGTGTCGGTGGTGGCGTACAAGCTGGTTGACTTGACAGTGGGCCTGCGTGTCAGCGAAGAAGACGAGCGCGAAGGTCTGGACATCACCTCGCACGGCGAGACGGCCTACAGCCGTTGATAACTTCGCCGCGGGTGAACCGCGGTGCAACAGGAACGGGGTGTCTACGTGACATCCTAAATAAAGGCTCGTACGAACCACTGAAGTTCGTGCGAGCCTTTTGCGTTGGGCGCTCGGCCGGGGGGGCTACCCGGCGGCCATCGACGTCAAGGCTTCTCGACGATCAGTCCCATGATGCGGCGCACCAGTGGCTGCACCAGCAGCAGGGCCGGAAACGCCACCATCCAGGACAGCAGCCAGGCACCCATCCAGACCTGAAACAGGCCGTCAACCAGGCCCAGGCTACGCACGGTACTGATCAGCGACACCAGGAATGTCATGAAGAACGACAGCAGCAGCGGCATCACCAGGTGGGTGTAGCGCGCCGGAATTTTGGGCCAACTGCGGTGGTCTCGGGTCGGCCGGTTCTCGGGGTCCATGGGGTGTGTCAGTCGGGTTGGAGTGGGCTGCGCAGGCAGGTGCCAATTCTAGTTTGATAGCATCGCGCCATGAGCGAGAGCCTGATTAAACTCACTGCCTTGCCCGGTGGTACGCCGGACATTGACTACCCCAGACCCGAACGCTTGCTGGTGGGCAACCCCAAGCGCGAAACCTGGAATCGGGTGCAGGCTTTGGTGGACAAGGGCACGGTGTATTGCGGCGTCTGGCGCTGCGAGCCCGGCAAGTGGCGTATCCAGATGGGACCGACTGAGCAGGAGCTGTTCACCGTCCTGAACGGGCGTTGCCGTCTGCACGCGCCGGATGGCTCGTTTGAAGAAGCCGGCCCCGGCGAGGCGATCTACATCGCGCCCGGATTCGAAGGCGCCTTCGAGGTCCTGGAGACGCTGACAAAGACCTACATGATCATCGACTGATCAAACGGGTTCATCGAACCGGCCGCCCGGGTTCGTAACCTGGTCGAAACTGCATGGGGGCCGGTCTGGCCGACTGGGTGCCGCGCTAGCGGGCACAATTCCTTCCTGGAGATTCCACACCATGACCACATCCCTGCTTCTTGCCAGCGACGCCCTGCGTTGCGAGATCGCGCCCGCGCTGGGCGGTGCCATCGCCGGACTCTGGCTCGGCCAGACACCCGTGCTGCGCAGCACCCCGGCGGCGACCCTGACCTCGGTGCGCCATGCGGGCAGCTATCCGCTGGTGCCCTTCTCCAACCGGGTCGGCCACGGCAGTTTGCGCTGGGCCGGTACCGATCACCCCCTGGTGGTGCCCGAGGGCTTTGAGCCGCATGCCATTCACGGCGTGGGCTGGCTGCGGCCCTGGAGCGTGCTGGAAGCCAGCGAACAGTTCGCTCTGCTGTCCTTCGAGCACCAGGCCGATGAAAGCTGGCCCTTTGCCTTTGATGCCTCGCAGGCCTTTCGCCTGAGCGGCCATGAACTGGAGTTGACCCTGAGCATCACCAACCAGTCGGCCGTGGCGGCACCCGTGGGGCTGGGCTGGCACCCTTACTTTGTCAAGCGCTCCGATACGCACGTGCGCTTTGAAGCCAGCGGGCGCTGGGAGATGGGGGATGACAAACTGCCGACGCGCCGCACCGCCAGCCCGGGCCTGGACCATGACTGCCAGGGACTCGATGTCGACCACTGCTTTGACGGCTGGCGTGGTGCCTTGCACCTGACCGACGCGCTGCTGCACACCACGGTGCGCTCCAGCCTGCGTTATGTGGTGGTCTACACCAATGCCAGCCGCGACTATGTGGCGGTGGAGCCGGTCAGCCACGTCAACAACGCCATCAATCTGCTGGAGCAGGGCGGCGCCAGCGCGTCCGAGTTGGGCGTGTGCGTGCTGCAACCCGGCGCGTCGATGTCGGCCGAGATGAGCATTCGCGTCGAGCGTGCCCCGAAGGCATTCCCATGACTTGGCAAGGCGTCACCACCACGCCCAATCAGTTGGGGGAGTCGCCCTTCTGGCACCCGCACGAGCAGATGCTTTACTGGGTCGACATCGCTGGCAAGAAGATCCTGCGCTGCAAGGTTGCAATGGGCACGGTCGACACCTGGCCGATGGCCGCGCCGCACGACCTGGAGCCCGGCTGCATCGCGCCGGCCCTGGGCGGCGGGCTGGTGATGGGCCTGCGCGATGGCGTCTACCGCGCTCGCCAGTGGGGCGCAGAACTGAGTAGCCTTTACAAGTTCACCCATGACAACGCCATCACCCGTGCCAACGATGGCAAGTGCGATGTGCAGGGCCGCTTCTGGGTCGGCTCGGTGGACGAGTCCAGGGCGCACTCGGGCGCCGAACTGATCTCCTTGGACTGTCGTCCGCCGGGGCCTGTCACGGTCGTACGTCAGGCCGGTGGCGCCCTGACCGGCAATGGTCTGGCCTGGTCGCCCGACAACCAGACCGTGTACTGGTCGGACACCCCGCGTCATGTCATCTACGTCTGGGATTGGGATGCCACCACCAATGTGATGAGCAAGCAGCGCGTGTTTCAGCGCTTTGATCCCAAGCCGAGCGGCTGGCAGCCGGGCATGCCAGGTTATCGTGGCCGCCCGGATGGCGCGGCGGTCGATGTACTGGGTAACTACTGGGTGGCCATGTACGAGGGTGCGCGGCTGCTGAAATTTGCGCCCACTGGCGAGCTGCTCGCCGACATCGCTACTCCGATGCAGTGCCCCACCATGCCGTGTTTTGGTGGCGATGACTTCAGGACCTTGTACCTGACCTCGGTCAGCAAGGAGCGCAGCGCGCACGAGCTGGCGGCGCTGCCGCTCTCGGGTTGCGTCGTCTCCATGCGGGTGGAGGTGCCTGGCTTGCCGGTGAACTTCTTCCAAGACTGAGACCTTGCGGGACAGACCGCAGCCGCGAAGTGGCAAGCTCTGTCCTCAAGTGACCAGGGATGTTCTTGCGAGTGGTGCGGGCCGCGTAATTTCTCAAACAAAGCGCATTCAAAAAATTCAATCTGGCCTGGGCGTTGAACGCTACGATGCAAGCATGGATACCGCTCTCGCCCAACTTACCGACCAAATCCGCCAGGCCAGCGCTGACCGCCAGACTCTGAGCATTCGGGGTGGCGGCAGCAAGGATTTCTACGGACACCCATCGACCGGGGAGCGGATGGACACCACGCCCCTGCGTGGCATCGTCAGCTACGAGCCGACCGAGCTGGTTGTCACCGTGCGCGCCGGCACGCCGCTGGCCGAGTTGGAGGCGACGCTGGCCGAGCGCAAGCAGTGTCTGGCCTTTGAGCCGCCGCACTACCACTATGCGGGCGGCCAGGCCACCGTTGGCGGCATGGTGGCAGCCGGCTTGAGCGGGCCGGCACGCGCCAGCGTCGGGGCCGTGCGTGACTACGTGCTGGGCGTGAAGCTGATCAATGGACGTGCCGAGCACCTGACTTTTGGTGGCCAGGTCATGAAGAACGTGGCCGGCTACGACGTCTCGCGTTTGATGGTCGGCTCCATGGGGGTGCTGGGTGTGATTACGGAAGTCTCGCTCAAGGTGTTGCCGGTTGCGCCGGCCGAAGCCACGCTGGTGTTTGAGCTGGACCAGGCCCAAGCCCTGGCCCAGTTGCACCGCTGGGGCGCGCAGCCCTTGCCGCTCAATGCCAGTTGCTGGGTCAAGGATGTCGACAAGAGCCTGCTGTTTGTGCGGCTACGTGGCGCCGTGGCGGCGGTGGCCTCGGCCGTGACGCGCATGACACGCGACGTGCAGGGTCACCCAATGGACAAGACGCAGGCCAGGGCCGACTGGCAGGCCTGTCGCGATCACCGCCTGCCGTTCTTTGTGGAGCCTAGCGATGCAGCTCCGGATTTGTGGCGCCTGAGCCTGCCTCAAACCGCGCCCGCGCTGGACCTGCCGTGGGCGCAATTCATGGAGTGGCACGGCGCCCAGCGCTGGGTGCGGGCGCCTGCGGCGGCCGGCGCCGGCCTGCGTGAGCTGGCCGCCCGTTATGGGGGTAGCGCTACACTTTTTGTAGCTTCCCAGGTAGATGAAGTGCAGTTCGAGGCGCGATTTAGTCCTCTCGCTCCGGCACTCAAGTTGATCCACGAGCGTCTCAAGGCCGAGTTCGATCCGGCTGGCATTTTCGATCCCGGTCGGCTGGTCGCGGAGTTCTGATGCACACCCATCTCGCCCCCGAGTACCAAGGCACGCCAGACGGTCAGGCGGCTCAGGCCTTGCTGAGCAAGTGCGTGCATTGCGGCTTTTGCACTGCCACCTGTCCCACCTACCAGTTGCTGGGCGATGAGCTGGACGGGCCGCGTGGGCGCATCTACCTGATCAAGCAAGTGCTTGAAGGCGCCGAACCAAGCGCCAAGACGCAGTTGCACCTGGACCGCTGCCTGACCTGCCGCAACTGCGAGACCACCTGTCCGTCCGGCGTCGAATACGGCCACCTGCTCGATATCGGCCGCAAGCTGGTGGATGCCAAGGTGCCACGCCCGCTGCCCGAGCGGGCGCTGCGCTGGGCGCTCAAGGAGGGGCTGCCTTCGCCCTTGTTCGGCCCGGCCATGAAGCTGGGCCAGTTGGTGCGCCCCCTGATGCCGGCAGCGCTCAAGAGCAAGGTGCCGCCCAAGCAGCAGGCCGGGGCCTGGCCGACGCGCCTGCATGCGCGCAAGGTGCTGATGCTGGCCGGTTGCGTACAGCCCGCCATGATGCCCAATATCAACACCGCCACCGCGCGCGTGCTCGACGCCATGGGGGTGCAGACGCTGATCGCACAGGGTGGGGGGTGCTGCGGCGCGGTCAAGTACCACCTCAACGATCAGGACGGTGGCAAGGCCGAGATGCGGGCCAACATCGACGCCTGGTGGCCTTACATCGACCCTGCTGTCAATGGTGCCACACCGGTCGAGGCGATCATCATGAACGCCTCGGGCTGCGGCGTCACCGTCAAGGAGTATGGCCACATCCTGCAGGAGGATCCGCTTTACGCCGCCAAAGCCGCGCGAGTGGCTGAACTGACGGTGGACATCAGCGAGTGGCTCCCCGAGATGGTGCAGCAGTTCAGGAGTCGCCTGGCCGTCAAGGCTGGTTCACCCGGCGGCCGAATAGCGTTTCATCCGCCGTGCACGCTGCAGCATGGGCAGAAGCTGCGCGGGGGCGTGGAGACGCACCTGGGTCAACTAGGCTTTGAAGTCAAGGTCACCGGATGCGAGTCGCACCTGTGCTGCGGTTCGGCCGGCACCTACTCGGTGCTCAACCCGAAGTTGTCCTATCAGTTGCGCGACCGCAAGCTTGGCCACCTGGACCAGACCTTCGAGGGCCAGAAGCCCGACAAAATTGTCTCGGCCAACATCGGCTGCATCACCCACTTGCAGAGTGGCACCGCCACGCCAGTGCGGCACTGGATTGAAGTGCTCGATGAGGCGTTGCAGCGCAGCGCCGGGGCAGCCCGGCCGCCGCGGGCCCGCGAGGACGGGGGCTGGTGACGACGGGGAGCGGTTTCGGCCCCCGTCAGGAGCTTAGGCGGTCTTGCTGGCGCGGGTGCTGGTCTTCTTCTTGGCGGCGGCCTTCGACGCCACCACCTTCTTGGCAGCCGCCTTCTTTGCCGGTGCTGGTCTGGCAGCGGTCTTGGCAACTGCCTTCACTCTCGCCGCTTTTGGTGCGGCGACTGGCCGCTTTTGGGCAGGCGCTTTCTTGGTCGCAACCTTCTTGGCCGCTGGTTTCGGCGCTATTGCAGCTGGCGCGGCCTTGACGCCGCTTGAGCCCTTCCAGGTCAGGCGGGCCTTCTTGGCCAGCGCCACGACTTTGGCGATGTCCTTGTCGGTGAACACACCCTTGACGCCGGAGATGGCGGCCAGCTTCATGCCGTGTTTGAGACCGAGCTTGTAGATTTCCTTGACCTTTTCCCATTCGGTGTCGCGACCAATGGTGAAGACCTCAAAGCGGCCTTCGAGGGCCAGCACCACAGTCTCGGCCAGGCAGGCAAAAATCACGTTCTTGGGCAGGCCGATGCTCTTCATGTTGACCGGTGAGGGCAACTCGATCTCGCCTGATTCGATCACCAGCACATCGGGCCGCTTGGCGACTTCGGCCGCAGGCAGGTCCAGCGGGCGCGCCACGTCGGTGATGACGCAGCCGGGCTTGACCTTCATGATGTCCAGAATTTCCTTGCCCGCGCCCGAGGTCGAGGTGACGATCATGTCCATGTCGGCCAGCAAGTCGTTGTAGTTAATGGTGGTGAACACCTTGGCGGCAGGCGTCTCTTTCAGGATCGAGGCCTTGAGCTCATCGAGCTTGCTCAGGGTGCGCCCGGCCAGATAGACCTCATCAAAGGTCATGGCCAACAGCCGCGCGCTGACCGAACCAATCGAGCCGGAGGCACCAATCACCATGGTTTTGGCGGCCACGCGCCCGTCCTTGTTGACGCTGACCAGGCCCATGCGGCGCATGGCGTCGGCAGCGGCCCACAGCGCGCCCGAGGCCGAGTAGCTGTTGCCGGTGGTGATCGGGATGCTGGCGCGTCGCGCCACCGTCACGCCAGCGTCGCCCACCACCTTGGTGAAGGCGCCCAGGCCCATGATCTGTGCGCCCTTCTTCTCGGCCATGCGGGCCGCCAGCAGCAGGCGGCGGTAGGTGAACTCCGGGCTGCGCGAGAGCATCTCCTTGGGCGTGCCGCCCACCGAGATCAGCCAGCCTTCGGCTTCGGCGCCGGTGGGCGAGATGATGTTGTCCATCTTGCAGTACACAAACGGGGGCAGGTGGGCGGCGAACTTCTCCACCTGGTCCATCACGAACTTCGGAGTCGAATCCGGAATCGGGAAGCCCTTCTTGATGTAATCCTGGCTCAGCGGGTGCACCACAAAGGCAAAGCGGCGGATATTGCGGAACTTGCCGGTGGGGTGCAGCAGCCGCGGGGTGATCTTGAGTTCGTCCAGAATTTCTTCCAGGTCGTCGTCGGAGACTTCTTCCTGCCCCTTCTCCAGGGCGGCCAGAATCATGGCCTCCAGGGTATTGATACCCACCACCTTGTCGAACAACTTGGGCGACACATCCACCACCAGATTGACCTTGCACTTGGCAAAGAACGCCATGCGTTCATCGTCCACCGCCGAGGTAATGAGGGTTTTGCCAGCGAGGTTGCCGCCGGTGCCCACTGCCTTGATTTCGGCAAAGGTCCCCACCACCACATGCGACTTGGCCACCGCCGCGCCGACACGGTTGGCTTTGAAGCCAGCCAGGGAGGCTTCGAGCAACTCGCCGGGGCGGCCACCGAGCATCAGCTCGGCGCCTTTGGCGTACAACTCCAGTTGCTCCAGCGAGCCCAGCATGGTGGGCGTCCCGGTCTGGATCAAGGCGTCGGCAAAGCTCAGGTTCTTGGTGTAGTCGGACATGGCCACAGCCATGTCGTAATTGCGCATGCCCGATAGAAACAGCACCAGGTTGTTGTTGAAGTAGTTGCCCAGTTCCTTTTGCACAAAACGCACGGCGCGAACCTGCAACAGGCGGCGCAGTGTGGCACCGGTGGTCACCGGCACGCGCGTGACCACGTTGAGCAAACGCTGGGTCTCCTTGTTGACCACGGTGCGCAAGCCCACCTGATAGTGGTCGCTGATTTCGCCCAAGCCAATGGCGTCGGCAAACGCCTGCTGACGGCGCATCAGCTCCCAGGCCTTGCCGGTGTCACCGTCGGCACCCAGGCGGCGCACCGAAAACTGCTGGCCCAAAAACTCGGTCTTGAACTCGAAATCCTGCTTCGACGAACCCAGCGTTACCGTTACTACCTTCTTCATTGACGTGCTCCTGATGTTTTGCGGGACAGACCTTCAGCTCTGTCCTCAACCGATTGTTGGATATTGGCTGTTCACTTTGTTCTGCTTGCCGTTTACTCAGGCGGCCTTCTTGCGCGTCCGTTTGGCCGCTGGCTTGGCGGCGTGCTTGACGGCGGGTTTGGCCTTGGGCAGGGCCTGACGGATGAGGTCTTCGCAGACCTCCTGCGTCATGTAGCGCGGTACCGGGTAGCCGGTGTGGGCTTCCCAGCAAGCGGCCTTAGCCAGCGCGGGAATGTCTTCTTCCTTCAGTGCTTCCAGCGTGGTCGGTATGCCCAGGTCGCGGTTGAGCTGGTCCACCGCATCGAGGAACTTCTGAGCCAGCACCTCGGCGGGCTCGCCCTCGGTGCCGACTCGGGCCCGCACCGCCAGTTGGGCCAGCTTGTTGGTGATGGCCGGGGCCGAGTACTTCAGCACGAAGGGCAGCATGATGGCGTTGGCCAGGCCATGCGGCGTGTGGTACTTGCCACCAAACTGGTGCGCAATGGCGTGCACGTAGCCCACGTTGGCGCGCGTGAAGGCAAAGCCGGCGTAGGTCGAGGCCAGTGCCATCTTCTCGCGCGCGGCCAGGTTCTTGCCGTCGGTGTACGCTATGCGCAGGTTCTCGAAGATCAGCCCCACCGCCGACAGCGCCATGCCATCCGAATAGCTGGTCTTCCAGTTGCCCACAAACGCTTCGATGGCGTGGGTCAGTGCGTCGATGCCGGTGGCGGCGGTGATGTGGGCAGGCAATCCAGTCATCAAGCTGGGGTCCAAGGCGGCCATCTTGGGCACCAGGCGCGGGTCGACAACCACTAGCTTTTTGTGAGTATCCGGGTCGGACATGACCGCGGCCACGGTGACCTCGGAGCCGGTGCCGGCGGTAGTGGGGATCGCATAGATCTTGACCGGTGAACGCAAACCCCGAAGGTAACCCGCAAGTTGGCGCAAGGGCTTGGGGTTGGCCACGGCGAGGGCGATCACTTTGGAGGCATCCATCGACGAGCCGCCGCCAAAGGCCACGATCGCGTCGCAATCGTGCTCGAGGTAGAACTCGATGCCTTTCTCGATCAACGGGATCGGGGCGTCGGGCGTGATCTCGTCAAACACCACGAAGTGGGCGCCACCGGCGGTCAGCGCGTCGGTCAGGTTCTTGAGCAGTCCCAGCTTGGAGATGATGCTGTCGGTCACGATCAGGATCTTGCGGTGGCCAAAACCCGCAATCGCCTGGCCTAAGCGGCCGCTCGAGCCGGGACCCACCAGCAGCGTGGGCTGGGGGATCGGAATAAACCGGGTCACCAAGCCAGCGCCGCGCATCAGGGCGCCCAAGCCGGCAGCGCGCACGGAATCACTCATCAGGTCGGATATCAAGAAAGCTCTCCTAGTCAGTTTGGCGAAAGCCGCCAGCATAGTATGCCTGTGGGCACGTGGGTTGAGGCAGCTCCTTAAACGCGGGCAAACCCTAGTGGGATGCAGTTTGGCTGCCATCTGGCTTGCCATCGCGGCAGCCATGATCCATAGTCATTGCTCGTTGGACCGTCTTTTTGGCCGAGTCATCCCCACACCAACTTGCTTGCCCATGCCCGTGCCCCCAGATACAAGCCGCAAAGCGCCCGCTGATTGGGATGACCCGGCGGCCTGGGGGCCGACCAAAACTTTCCTCTACCTCACGCTGACCGCCTTGCTCGTCGGGGCTGCACTGGTTGCGCTGGCGCTGCTCATTTTTGCGCCGCAGCGACCTGAGCGCCTGCTTGGCCCTGGCCTGGTTGCCGCGGTGGCCCTGGTTGGTGCGGGTTTGGTGCAGGCTGGGCGCATTGTGTCGGCACGCTGGTTTCTGGCCAGCGGCGTTTGGGCGGCCTTTACCCTGGTCGCCACCTTCACGGGTGGCGTGCGCGCGCCGGTCGCACTGGGGTACCCCTTGCTCATCATCATGTGTGGTTGGCAGATTGGTGATCGGGCCGCTTTGCTTGCAGCGGGGGCCACGGTGCTGGCCGTGATTGGCCTGGCGATGGCTGAGATGAACCAGTGGCTGCCGGGCGCGCCGCTCTATCTTCCGGCCATGCACGCGTCGGTTCTGATGGTGGTCTGTTTCCTTGGCGCAGCCATGGTCGTGTTGCTGGTCAAGGCCTACCGAAACAAGCTGCGCCAGTTGCACCGGTCGCGCGAGGACCTGCGTCGCCACAGTGGCGAAGTGGAATCGAGTCGGGCAACCCTGCAGCGCGCGCAGTCGGTGGCACGCGTGGGCAGCTGGACCTTCGATCTCATAACCAACCAGCTTGAACTCTCGGACGAAACTCGTCGCATTTTTGACATTCCCGAGGTACGTCAAGGCGACATGGCGGCCTACCTGAAGCGAGTCTACGAGGGCGACCGTGAGCCGCTGCAAGCAGCATGGGCCGCTGCCTTGCGCGGCGCAGACTTTGACCATGAACACCGCATTGTGGACGGGGCGCAAGTGCGCTGGATCCGGCAGAAAGCCGAGTTCGAAGCCGGCCCTGACGGGGCGCCGATACGGGTGCTGGGCATCGCCCAGGACATTACCGAGCGCAAGCAGGCTGACGAGAGAATTGCCGAGCTGGCTTTTTACGATCAGCTCAGCGGCCTGCCCAATCGCACCTTGCTGCTGGACCGGCTCAAGCAGGTGATGGCGGCAGGCGAGCGCGACGCCAGCTACAGTGCCCTGCTGTTTCTGGATCTGGATAACTTCAAGACGCTCAACGACACGCTCGGCCACGACATGGGTGATTTGTTGCTACAGCAGGTTGCCAACCGCCTGATGGGCTGTGTGCGCGCGGGCGACACCGTGGCGCGGCTTGGCGGCGACGAGTTCGTGGTGATGCTGGCGGGCTTGGGCACCGGTGAAGCGCCGGCGGCGATGGCAGCCGAGACGGTGGGTGAAAAGATTCTCGGTGCGCTGAATCAGCCGTATCAGATCGGTAGCCACGACCATCGCAGCACGCCCAGCATTGGCATCACGCTGTTTGGTGGCGGGCGAGTGGAGCCGATTGAAGAGCCCCTGAAGCGGGCCGACCTGGCGATGTACCAGTCCAAGGCGGCTGGGCGCAACACCTTGCGTTTTTTTGACCCCAAGATGCAGGCGACGGTGAGCGACCGGGCGGCGCTTGAGACGGGCTTGCGCGCGGCCCTGGTGCGTGAGGAATTGGTGCTGCACTTCCAGCCCCTGGTCACCGGCGCTGGTGCGCTTACGGGTGCCGAAGCGTTGGTTCGCTGGCAGCACCCCGAGCGCGGCCTGGTGTCGCCGTGTGAATTCATTTCGCTGGCGGAAGATACCGGCCTGATTCTGCCTTTGGGCCGGTGGGTCATGGAGCGAGCCTGCACGCAGCTCACGCTGTGGGCCGCGCAGCCCGCGTTGACGCACCTTACGATGGCGGTCAACGTCAGCGCGCGTCAGTTTCGGCAGCCCGATTTCGTCGAGCAGGTGCTGGCCGTGATCGCCCGCAGCGGCGCTGACCCGCGGCGACTCCAACTGGAGCTGACCGAGAGCCTGCTGGTGACCAACGTGGAAGACATCATTGCCAAAATGACCGCGCTGCAAGCGCACGGCGTCGGCTTCGCGCTGGATGACTTTGGCACCGGGTATTCGTCGCTCTCCTACTTGGGGCGTTTGCCGCTGGATCAACTCAAGATCGACCGATCATTCGTGATGGGGATCGAGACCAACCCGCACGCGGTGGCTATCTGCGCCGCCACCATCAGTCTGGCGCACAGTCTGGGCTTGAAGGTGGTCGCCGAAGGGGTCGAAACCGCCGCGCAGCGAGACCTGCTGCACCTCGGCCATGGCTGCAACTATCTACAGGGCTACCTGTTCAGCCGACCTTTGCCGCTGGAGCAGTTTGAGGCGTTTGTGCAGTCACGTTGAGGTATTCTCAGGGCTGTATGGCGATTTTGAATGGAGGTTTTTGATGACCGTGTCTGCATTCGAAAACATCAAGCGATTCTTCATCCGCCTCGGCATTGGGCTGATGCCTTACTTCCCGCTTCCGTGGGAGCCGTATCGCAAAGCCCTGGTGCGGGACTCGGAAAAGCGTTATGAGAGTGGCCGTTGGGACTACATGAATGACATTGCGGAGGCGCACCGCTACAGCATCATTGTTGGTTGTTGTGAGTATTTCACGCCCAGTGAGCGCAGGGTTCTGGATGTTGGCTGTGGCGAAGGCATTCTGCAAAAAAGAATGACCTACTCGAAGTACGTGGGGGTGGATGTGAATGCCGCGGCGATCGCCAGCGCCCAAGCGCGCGGCGCCAGCCATGCCACGTTTGTGGTGGGCGATGCCGCAGAGGGTTTTCAGGCGGCTGGCAGCTTTGATGCGATTGTGTTCAACGAGTCGCTCTACTACATACGTAACCCGGTGGAGGTGTTCGCACGGTGTCGGCAATCGTTGTCGCCGGATGGAATCATCGTGGTCTGCATGTTTCAGACCTACCTGGCCCGGCAACTGTGGAAGAAGCTGCGCGCTTTCGGCATGGAGGAGCTGACCACCGTCAAGATATCCAACGAGCTTGGCTTCTCGTCGGTCATCCGGGTCTATGCCAATTCGCGCGTGACCGCCCGACCCACTTAGCGCGGATTGACACTTCGCATGGCGGGGTTGCGTCAGACTGCCAGAATGCAGCCATCGCTGACATTCAAGGAGATCGTCGTGGCCCACGCCTTCCGTTCAACCCTCAAGTCTTTCAAGACCGCCGCCGGCAAGGCCGGCCAGTTCTACTCGTTGCCGGCCTTGGCCAGGCAGTTTCCCAATATTGGCCGTTTGCCGGTGTCGCTGCGCATCGTGCTCGAATCGGTGCTGCGCAACTGCGACGGCAAGAAGATCACACCGGCGCATGTGGCGCAGCTTGCGCAATGGCAGCCCAATGCCGAACGCAGCGACGAGATTCCGTTTGTGGTGTCGCGCGTGATCCTGCAGGACTTCACCGGCGTGCCGCTGCTGGCCGATCTGGCCGCCATGCGCAGCACCGCCGTGCGCCTGGGGCTGGACCCGGCACGCATTGAGCCGCTGGTGCCGGTGGACCTGGTGGTGGACCACTCCATCATGGTCGACCACTATGGCAAGAAGAATTCGCTGGACCTGAACATGAAGCTGGAATTCCAGCGCAACCGCGAGCGCTACGAATTCATGAAGTGGGGCATGCAGGCCTTTGACACCTTTGGCGTGGTGCCGCCTGGCTTTGGCATCGTGCACCAAGTCAATCTGGAGTACCTGGCACGCGGTGTGCACCGCACCAAGGGCGCGAGTGGCGATGTGTACTACCCGGATACCTTGGTGGGCACCGACAGCCACACCACCATGATCAACGGCATCGGCGTGGTGGGCTGGGGCGTGGGGGGCATTGAGGCCGAGGCCGCCATGTTGGGCCAGCCGGTGTACTTCCTGACGCCAGACGTGGTGGGCATGGAGCTGACTGGTAGCCTGCGCCCAGGCGTGACCGCCACTGATCTGGTGCTGACCGTGACCGAGCTGCTGCGGCGGCACAAGGTGGTGGGCAAGTTTGTCGAGTTTTTTGGCGAAGGCACCCGCACCCTGGCGCTGCCCGACCGGGCAACAATAGCCAACATGGCGCCCGAGTATGGCGCCACCATGGGCTTCTTTCCGGTGGACGAGAAGACCATTGCCTACTTCAAGGGAACCGGTCGCACCAAGGGTGAAATCGAGGCCTTGGAAGCCTACTTCAAGGCGCAGGGCTTGTTTGGTGTGCCGCTGGCCGGGGACATTGATTACTCGCAGGTGGTGAAGCTGAACCTGGGCGACGTGACGCCCAGCCTGGCCGGCCCGAAGCGTCCACAGGATCGGATCGAGCTGGGCCAGGTGGCCAGTCAATTTGCGACGCTGTTTTCCAAGCCCAATGCCGAGAACGGATTTAACCAGCCCGCTGCCGTGCTGCTCACCCGCCACTTGGCGCGCCAGTCCGGCGTGCCGTTGCCCGCTAAAGACCCCCAGGCGCCGGCCACGCCGCTGGGTGCGCCGCGCCAGGAAGTGGAGATGGTGGCGAACAAACCCACTCTGGCGGCGGACCATGCGCCCGTCGCGACGATCGCGGCTACGCCCGCCAGTCAGGGACTCGACATCACCATTGGCAACGGTGATGTGCTGATCGCCGCCATCACCAGCTGTACCAACACCTCCAACCCCAGCGTGTTGCTGGCGGCCGGTCTGCTGGCCAAGAAGGCGGTGTTGGCGGGGCTCAAGGTCAAGCCCCACATCAAGACCTCGCTGGCACCGGGCTCGCGCATCGTGACGGAGTACCTCACCGCATCGGGCTTGTTGCCCTACCTGGAGAAGCTTGGTTTTGCGCTGGCGGGTTATGGCTGTACCACCTGCATTGGCAACGCGGGCGACTTGACGCCCGAGCTCAATGAGGTGATCACCAAGAACGACCTGGTGTGTGCCGCTGTGCTCTCGGGCAACCGCAACTTCGAGGCGCGTATCCACCCCAATCTGAAAGCCAACTTTTTGGCCAGCCCGCCGCTGGTGGTGGCCTACGCGATTGCTGGCACGGTGTTGCGCGACCTGATGACCGAGCCGGTCGGGCAGGGCAAGGGTGGTACGGATATCTACCTGGGCGACATCTGGCCCAGCAGCGAGGAAGTGCAGGCCTTGATGCACTTTGCCATGAGCGGCAAGGCCTACCGCGAGAACTATGCGCGCATCGGCTCCGAGCCCGGCAAGTTGTGGGAGAAGATCAAAGGCGTGGCGGGTTCGGCCTACTCCTGGCCCACCAGCACCTACATTGCCGAGCCACCCTTCTTTGCTGAATTTGCTATTGGTTCGATAGCGGATAGGGCAAGTGAAACAAGGCCCACAGGCCAAAAAACCCTTGAAACCAGCGACGCTACCTCGGTCGCGGGCGCGCGCATCATGGCCTTGTTTGGCGACTCCATCACCACCGACCACATCTCCCCGGCGGGCTCGATCAAGGCCAGCTCACCGGCTGGCCAGTGGCTGCTGGCGCATGGCGTGCAGCAGGCCGACTTCAATAGCTATGGCGCGCGCCGTGGCCACCACGAGGTGATGATGCGCGGCACCTTTGCCAATGTGCGCATCAAGAACCTGATGCTCCCGCCCGATGCCAGCGGATCACGCGAGGAGGGTGGTCTGACGCTCTACCAGCACGACGGCCCGGACCTCGGCCACAGAATGGCGATCTTTGACGCCGCCATGCAGTACCAGGCCGATGGCGTGCCCACGGTAGTGTTTGCGGGCGAGGAATACGGCACCGGGTCGAGCCGCGACTGGGCCGCCAAGGGCACGCAGTTGCTGGGCATCAGGGCGGTGGTGGCGCGCAGCTTTGAGCGCATTCACCGCAGCAACCTGGTTGGTATGGGTGTGTTGCCGCTGCAATTCATGCCGGGTGAGAGCTGGCAGACGCTGGGGCTCACCGGCAACGAGTTGATCGATATCCTGCCCAACGCTGAACTCAAGCCGCAAAGCCAGGCGCAACTGCTGGTCACGCGCGCCGACGGCAGCCGCAGCAGCCACACCCTGCTGCTGCGCATCGACACACCGATCGAGGTGGACTACTACCGCGCCGGGGGCATTCTGCCGTATGTGTTGCGGCAGTTGCTGGTCAAGCGGTAAGGGCGTTGGCTGGCGCGCGACCTAAAATGAAGCGCAACGCCAGCCCTTTAGCGAGCACACCCGCCATGACTTTCCCCACCGCCCTTGAAAACCTGAACATCGTCTCGCAATCCACGCTGCCGCCACCGACGCAGTTGCATGACGACATCGCCCCCAGCGCGCTGGGCATGCAAACGGTGAGCCAGGCGCGCCGCGCGCTGGGGCAGATTCTGTCGGGTCAGGACCCGCGCCTGTTCGTGGTGGTCGGTCCCTGTTCGATTCACGATCCCGCAGCCGCCATGGCGTACGCCCGCAAGCTCAAGGCCCTGGCCGACGAACTGGCCGGGCAAATGCTGATCATCATGCGGGTGTATTTTGAGAAGCCGCGCACCACAGTGGGTTGGAAAGGTCTGGTCAACGATCCGCGCATGGACGACTCCTTCCATATCGAGGAGGGGCTGCGCCTGGCGCGCCGGCTGCTGGTGGACATCAACGGGCTGGGCCTGCCCTGTGGCACCGAGGCGTTGGACCCGATCAGCCCGCAGTACCTGGGCGACCTGATTGCCTGGAGCGCCATTGGCGCGCGTACCACCGAGAGCCAGACCCACCGCGAACTGGCCAGCGGTCTGTCGTCCTCGGTGGGCTTCAAGAATGGTACTGATGGGGACCTGGAGGTTGCGCTCAATGCCATGCTGTCGGCCAGCCAGCCGCACGCCTTTCTGGGTATCAATGGCGCCGGGCAGGTGGCCATCACGCAGACCCGTGGCAACCCGTTTGGCCACCTAATTTTGCGCGGCGGCGCGGTGCCCAACTACGACTCGGTGGCGGTCAGCGAGGCGGTCAGTGCCTTGGAGAAGGCCATACTGCCGGTCAACATCGTGGTCGATTGCAGCCACGGCAATTCGCGCAAGAACCACGCGCTGCAGGCCTTGGTGCTGCGTGATGTGGTGCACCAGGTGGCCGACGGCAACCGTGCCATCAAGGGCGTGATGCTGGAGTCGAATCTGTTTGAGGGCAACCAGAAATTGGGTAACCCGAAAGACTTGCGCTATGGCGTGTCCATCACCGATGCCTGCATGGGCTGGGACACCACCGAAGCCTCTCTGCGCGAAGCCGCCGCGCACTTGAAGGCGGCAGCTCGCTGAGCCAGCACTGATCAGGCCGCCAGACGCAAGTCCGGGCGCGAGACACGGCCGGCTGATTGACGCAGCACGCCGAACAGGTTCTTCGGGTTGTCCATTTCGGGGATCAGCGCGACTTGTTCACCCAGGCCCAGTTCCGCGGCGGCATCGCCCATGAAGCGCAAGGCCGAGAAGTCTTCCAGCGCGAAGCCGACGGAGTCAAACACGGTCACTTGTTGTGCGTCGGCGCGGCCAGGCTTTTGACCGGCCAGCACTTCCCACAGCTCGGTGACGGCGAAGTCGGCCGGCATTTGCTGGATGTCGCCTTCCACGCGGGTCTGGGGCGCGTATTCAACAAACACCGCGCTGGCGCGCAGCACGTCGGCGTGCAGTTCAGTCTTGCCGGGGCAGTCACCGCCGACGCCGTTGATGTGCATGCCAGGCTCGATCATCTCGGGGGTGATGATGGTGGCGTTGGTCTTGTCGGCCGTGACGGTCGTGACAATGTCGGCGCCGCGCACGGCGTCTGCCGTGCTGGCGCAGATGACCACGCGCAAGCCCGATCCGACCAGATTGTCCGCCAGCTTCTTGGTCGCTGCTGTGTCGAGGTCGAACAGCCGCACTTCCTCGATGCCGACCAGGTGCTGGAATGCCAGGGCCTGAAAGTCGCTTTGCGCGCCATTGCCGATCAAGGCCATGACGCGGCTGTTGGGGCGCGCCAGCGCGCGGGCGGCGACAGCCGACATGGCGGCCGTGCGCATCGCGGTTGTGAGTGTGAGTTCACTCAGAAATGTGGGGCAACCGGTCGCCACGTCGGCCAACACGCCAAATGCCATCACCGTGGGCAAGCCAAAGCGGTGGTTCCTGGGGTGGCCATTGACGTACTTGAAGCTGTAGCTGACATCGTCGGAAATCGGCATCAGTTCAATCACGCCGTCATGCGAGTGGTTGGCTACCCGGGCTGACTTGTCAAAGTCGTTCCAGCGCAGAAAGTCTGCCTTGATGTTGTCGGCGATACCTGCGATGCAGTTCTGCAGGCCCTTTTGCCGAATCAGCTCGGCAGCCTCGGGGGCGCTGAGGTACAGCGTGGACACGCTGGGGCGGGGCAAAGTGGCGGTGGTTTTCATGGAAGTTATCTCAAAAAGGCGGTGTCAGAATCCGATGGGAGAAGTGTCCCGCCTTGCGCCGGTAATGTGAATCGCCAAAAAGGTGTCTAATTGCATAGTATTCAGGCGTTTTGACAGTTACATCTATCATTTTGAGAATATGGACGATCTCGACCACCAACTCATAGGCTTGTTGCGCCAGAACGCGCGGCAGAACGTTGCCGACTTGGCGCATCGGCTCAAAGTATCCCGTGGCACGGTCACCAACCGCATCCGCAAGCTCGAAGATGAGCAAATCATCGTGGGCTACACGGTGCGACTCAAACCCGAGGCCGAGCCCGAGCGCATTCGCGCCTGGATGGGGGTGCTGGTAGAGGGCAACCAGACCAGGAGGGTGATCGCCAGCTTGCTCGGTGAGCCAGGCGTGTCGGCGCTGCACGACACCAATGGCCGGTGGGATTTGTTGGCGGAACTGGAGGTGCGTTCGATGAGTGACCTGTCCGCCGTGCTGGAGCGCGTGCGCCTCATCACCGGTATCCGCAGCACCGAAACCAGCATCCACCTCACGACCTACCGCTAGGGGAGGGTGACTTGGCCACGCACCGCTGCGACGTCATCGCGAGGCCACAGGCCGTGGCGATCCATGGTGGTGTGCCATGAGTGCATGGATTGCCGCGCTGCGCTTTCCATGAACCGGCGGCCCTGGGGGGGGGGGGGGGGGGCCCCAGCCCCCCAAAAAAAAGGGGCGGCCCGGGGCCCGGGGCGGGGGGGGGGGGGGGGGGGGGGGCGGGGGGGCGGGGGGGGGGGGGGGGGGGGGAGGGGGCTCGCAATGACGATGCTGCCACGCCTGAAACCCGCTGCCTGCTCGGCGCGCACTCAGGAATAGGTGATCCAACTGGCCAGTTCCGGCGTGTCCAGATGCGGCAGCGTGTTGTAGGTCACCAGCGTGTGGCGTTTGGGGTTGAACTCAAACTCGGTGACGGAGCTGTTGCGAATGCGCAGGTTGAGCTCGATTGTCGTCTCGGGTGAGGTGGCCAGCACGTGGCCCACGGCGGTCGAGATCGGCCCGCCGCTGGAGACCAGTAACACGTTGCCCTCATGGTGCTTGCGAATGTGGTCGAGCACGTCCACCACGCCCTGGCGGAACTCCTGGTAGGTTGGCATGCCCTTGGGACTGACGACTCCATTCATCCACTGCCGCAGGCCATCGCGCAGCAGGCGAAAGTGCTCGCGGTAACGCTCGGGCGAGTCGGTTCTTTCCAGCGGGTGCGGGTGCACGGTGGCGATGATGGCCTCGCCATCGAACTCGTTGAGGCCTGGCCAATGCTCGGCTTCGAGCGGGTAGCCACCGGCGCGCAGGATGCCGCCACAGGTGTCCACCTGGCGGCGCAAGGTGCCACACAGTGCTGCGTCGAACGTCAGGCCTTTGCCAGCCAGGTATTGGCCCAGGCGCTCCGACTGCCGGGCGCCCAGGTCGCTGAGTTGGTCGTAGTCTTCCGCACCAAACGAGGCCTGGCCATGGCGCACAAGGTAGAGGGTTCCCATGCGCGAAATTTAGGGCAAACCATGGCTGCGGTTTGTCGCCCGTGCGACCCGGACTTCCGACATCCGACAATGAGTTGAGGACAGAGCTTGCCGCTGCGCGGCTGCGGTCTGTCCCGCAAAGTCTCAGCCCAGGTTGAGTTCGCGCAGCGCCGGCAAGGTGCGGTCCACTGCACTCAGGCCAATCCGCTCGGTCCCCGGTGCCAGCGTGGACAGGACGTCCAGCGCCTGCGCCGGCATCCGTCCAACCACTTTGCCCAGCTCGCTGAAGCGCAGGCCCTGCCGCACCAAAAAGGCAATGTAGGTGTGGCGCAGCGTCTCGGGCGTGACCTGCAGGGCCTCATCCAGATTGGCGTCCAAGGCGCTGGTGGAAACCGCGGCCTCAATATCCTGCGCCGTCAAGGGCTCGCCCATGGCATCCACAAACAAGGTGCTGGCATAGATCCTACTGGTGCAGAGTCTGGTCAAAGTCTGTAGCGGTCCCTCCAACGCCAGTACGCGGCTGGGACTGCCTGGCACGGTCAGGGTCTGGGCGCGCTCGTCCACATGAGAAACGCGCAACGCCAGCAGTTCCACCACGGTCAGGCCACTGAGCAGGCACAACAGCACCGGAAGGTTCTCCGGCGCTGCGCTGATCAGCAGCTTGCGTAGCTCGTGACGGTCGAGCTCGCGCGGGGGTGGTGCGGCCAACTGTTGCGGCGCGGGCGGTGCGGACAGCGGGGCCATGCCCGGAGTGTGGCCTAACGGCATGGCGCCATGCTGGGGCGTCAGCCAGGGCTGCGCCAGGATCACGGTGGACGGCGCGGCCACCACCGGCTCCCGGCGGTCGAAGAATTCGACAAACCATACCGCCAAAAAACCCAGTGCCAGCGACGCGGCCAGGCTGATCGCGGTATCGCGCCAGTACAGCGGGCGCCAGGCTGACTCGGGCGTGGCTGCGGCCTCCAGCACTTGCAGGCGCGGCTTGCGGGTGAGCTCGCTGGCCTCCAGCGCCAGCAGCCGTTGGCGGGCGGTCTGGCGCATCTGGTCGAGGCCGCGCAGCTCTTCCTGCAGGGTCTGAAACTCGCCAAAGCGTCGGCTGAAGGACTGGGCCGATTGCTTGTCGTCCGCCAGGTGCTGCTGCAGCCGCTGTGTGGTGGCCCGTGCGCTGGCAAGTTCCTCGCGTGCCTCGGCCAGCGCGGTTTGCTGGCTCTTGAGGCGCTCCTGTACGGCCTGTTGTTCCAGGTTGCTGATGCGCGTCTTGAGCGCGCGCGCGTTGGCGTCCATGTCGAGGTATTGCGGCGTGAACTGGCGCTCCAGCGCGCGCCACTCCTCGCGCAATTGCAGCAGGCGCTGCTCAATGCCAAGCACAGCGGAGTTGTCCTTGGCTTGCGGCGCGCGCTTGCCTTCGATGGCGGCCTGCTCCAGTGCGCGCAAGCGGCCTTCGGCCACCGCCTCGCGGTCGGTGGCGGCGGTGAGTGAGGTGCCCAGGCCCTTGACGCGCGACAGTGCCTGGTTCTCGTCGCGCTCGCCCGAGACGATGTTGGCGCGCATCCGAAACTCTTCCATTGCGCGCTTCTTCTCGGCCACCTTGGCGTCGATCACGCGCACCTCGTCGCGCGCCTGGGCCAGCTCGGTTTGTGTGGAGCTGGCGCCGGTCAGCGTCTGCTGTTCCCGGTAGACCTCAATGGTGGTGTTGATCAGCCGCGCCACCAGCAGGCGCTGCTCGCCCTTGGCTTCGAGCTCGATCACGTTGGTGCCCGCTATCGGTGTGACCTTCAGCATTGCTTGCAGCGCCAGCACCGGCTCACCCTCCAGGGACTTGAGTTCACCCTGGGCGGCCAGACGCGCCGCCACTTTCTCCAGCAGCGGGCGGCTGTTGAGAATCTGCGATTCCAGCAGGAAGTCGGGCGTGCTGTCCACCGCCGCCACCGCCTGGGGGGCGGGCAGCTTGGCCGGTGGCGTGATCTGCAGCCGTGCGCTGGCCAGATAGATGGCCGGGCGCAGATAGGTGTAGCTCAGGCTGATCAGCGCGCACAACAGAAACACACCGCCAAACACCAGCACGCGCCGACGCATGCGCCCACTGCGCGGCCCGCCCGGGCCGCCGTCCATCGGGTAGGGCGGTTGCGGCCCGCCGTAGCCGGCGGTGAAGACGCGACCCACGCCCGGTGCTTGATCATGCATGGTCAACACCCGCGCTTGTTGTGGGAATCAGCGAGAACACCGAGGCGGCCACTGGTTCGCCGCGAATCATCAGCCGGTTGCGCGCCACACACTCAAATTGCGCGCCCGCCGCACGGGCTACACCTTCGCTGGCCTGGTTGCCTTGGGCGACCACGATCTCGATGCGGGTGAACGCCAGCGTCTCGAACCCGAATGCCGACAACACCGCCACGCAGCGGCGGGCTACACCCTGGCGCTGCCTGGTTTGTCGGACCCAGTAACCCAGGTTGCACAAGTTGTGTGGCCGGTTGATCATGTTCAAGCCGGCGCCGCCCAGCAACTCGCCACCGGCTTCGTCGAAGATGCCAAACTCATAGGCCGTTTCGTCGGCCCGGTGCCGCTGGCACACGTCGAACCAGTCGCGCGCGTCCTGCTCGCTGTAATTCGCATGGCACCAGGGCATCCATCGGCCCACCGTCTCGGCGGACTCGCGCGCGGCCGCCGCAAACGCAGTGGCGTCGTGCGCCTCGAACGGGCGCAGGCACAGGCCGCTGGCCGTGAGGATGTGCACGTCAGCCAAGCGAGCCCAACCCGCGTGTGAACAGGCTGACCGCAATCTGGTTGCGCCCGCTGTTCTTGGCGCGGTAAAGCGCCTGGTCGGCCGCTCGCACCAGGTCTTGTAAGCCCGTGCCGGGCGGCCACTGCGCAATGCCGCCCGAGACCTGCAGCGTGACCTGACGCTCATCGGACAGATGCAGCGGCGTACTGGCAATCGCCTCGCGCAGGCGCTCGGCGGTCAGCCCGGCTTGCGACAGCTCGGCGCCAGGCATCAGCACAATGATCTCCTCCCCGCCATAGCGCGCACACAGGTCGGTGGAGCGCAAGTTGCGCCGCAACAGCATCGCGACGTGGCGCAACGCGTCGTCACCCACAACATGGCCATACTGGTCATTGACGCGCTTGAAGTGGTCAATGTCGATCATCAACAGGCAGGCGTGCTGGCCGGTGCGCTCACACAGCTCAAGCTGTTTGGGGAAAACCTCCTCGAACCAGACCCGGTTGTGCAAACCGGTGAGCGCATCGGTTTCGGCCTTGTTGCGGTACTCGCGTTGCAGCTCCAGGCTGCCGAGCAAGACCACGTTGTTCTCGCGGATGCGCGCTGTGAGTACATGCAACAGGTTGAGCGCCATCAGGGGCTGGCGTGCCAACATGCGCCACAGCACCGCCTTGGAGATCGCCAGCAAGTTGGTCTGGGTGGCGGCCACCACATAGGCCGATGGCGGGTTGGCGTCGATGATGGATAACTCTCCCACGCAATCCCCCACGCGCAGGCGCACCAGCGGGTTGACGATGCGGGGCTCCAGGCAAACCAGCAGTTCGCCGGTCAGCACAATGAAAATGTCGGCATTGACGTGTTTGGGGTCCAGCAGCACGTGCCCGGCCTCGATGCACAGGGGGCGGGTTTCGCGCAACTCGTCATTGACTGCGGCCAGATCGACGCCCTGGAACAGCGGCGCACTGCGCAAGATGGCAGGCAGTTGTTCGGCACGGAAATCGGAGCTCTTCATTGCGCGGGCCCTGCGGTTGATGGTCCTCGTTGGGCTGATTCTGCCCCAATTGTTCGCGCAGGCGATTGATTTCAGTGACTTGCCGACGGCCGACGTGCTGCTGATCGCCGGCCCCGAGTACACCCACGGCGCGACCAGGAGCATCAAGAACGCGCTCTATTGGTGCTCGATTAATTGGTCAGGTTCGAGCCCTTTCTCCACAAACTGGAGGCTATGGTCAATTCCTCAGGGAACGCACGCAAGCCCAGGCAGAGGCGAAAAAGCGCTTTGCATTCCTGAACGCCTGCAGCTTTGACAAGGGTTTCCATTCCCCCGCCAACCAGATCGCCTTGAAAGAGCAATTGAAGTTGGTGGTCTTGCCCAGACAAGGCAAGCTGTCAGCCCAAGCGCAGGCGGCCGAGCACACCGATGATTTCGTCAAAGCCCGGCGGGCGCACTCTGCGGTTGAGTCGGCGATCAATGCGCTGGAAGTGCATGGCCTGGATAGGTGCCCGGATCATGGCATCAATGGTTTCAAGCGCTATGTGGCCTTGGCTGTGGTGGCAAGAAACATTCACCGCATCGGCGCCATTCTGTGGCAACAGGAGCAAGCCCGAGCGCAACCTAAATCAAAATACTCAGATCGTGATACGACCTACAAACTGGCGGCATAGCCAACCCGAGCGCAGACTCCTCTTTCGTGGCAGATTCTAGAAATCCGGGATCAGGCTCGTGCGCAAACTGAGAAATCTCACGCTTGCCCCACGAAGAGTGCAAGCCTTTGGCCAGTGACAGCGTGACGACCGAAAAAACACCCGGTGTCTAAAATATAGGCAGGCGGATTCTCAAAAAAAGGGGTTTTCGGTCAGACACAAACTACTGAATCACCCAGCGCTCAGGCTCATACCTGATTTGGAAAATACTCCTCAAGAGATGAAATAGCGGCCGTAGACGACGCCATCGACAAACAGATCAACAAATTTTGTGCCGCCTGGGTCCAGCTTGGCAGGACTCTGCCCGAAGAAGCGACGCAGACCGATGCACAGTTCGACGTCGAGGCCAAGGCAAGGCTGATGGTCCTTTTATCGATCGCCGTGGGCGGTGCGACGATCTTGCCGGTCTGGCCCACATGCCAGTCGTTGGGCGCATAGCCAGCGTCCACGGCGGCGCGCGATGAACCCAGTGCGGCGCCCAGCTTTTCGGCCAACGGGGTCATAACGTCCATGAACTTTTCGCTGGAGCCCAGAGCCCGGCCTCCGGAGACGATGATCTTGGCGGCGGTCAGCTCGGGGTGGTCGTTCTTGGCGATTTCAGAGCCGACAAAAGTGGTCTGCGCGCTGGCACCCACAGGAGTCAGCACCTCAACTGCGGCGCTTCCGCCGGTGGCAGCGGCCGGGTCGAAACCGGTGGTGAGCACGGTGAGCACCTTGGTGCGCTCGCACCTCTTGACTGACTGGGTATGGATTGCCGGTCCCGCAAGAGTCTGCTCGACCCGCTTGATGCTTGCAGTGTCGAATAGTTTTACAGTCTTGTGTCGCCGAATTCTGTAACCCATTGATTCAAAAGAGAATTGTTATGTGGCGCAAATATTGCTTAACGGTTTGCGGAGTCAATTTTTTAATTAGGAGCGGAACATGTCAACAAGATCGAAGCGATGGGTTGCGGCGATTGGAACGTTTTTGGTGCTCGCTGCAACAAGTAGCGCACAAGCAATGACCATCGGCTATTACGACAGCAGTCGTGAACTATATGGTTTTGCCTCAAACAACTATCTCTCTCAGGCGCGACAGTTCCTGGTTAATGAGGGACATACACTGGTTGCTACCAACAACGCAGACGCAGCATTCTTATCGACCGTAGATGCGTTCTATACAGGGTTGATTTCTACCGTCAGCGTCGCCGAAATTTCGGCCATGCAAAACTTCGTCAATGTGAATGGCGGTTTCTTGTTTATTCAGCAGGATCATGACTCCGGTCCGTGGCACGCACCGGCACAACAGATTCTAGCGAACTGGGGTATCACCTCTTCAGCTGGCACGTTTTCTAATGATTCCGGTCACACAACCCTCGGCTCGTCGGTTTGGGTAACCGATCCAAATGCGGTCGCTGGATTTACTGGGGCTGCGCATTCGGCGGTTGGCAATGTCCCTGTCGGTTTCGAAACACTGGCCACTGACGATGCTGGCCGTATCATTCTCGGCGTATTCGATGCTGGTGCAGGTCGCTCAAGCGATGTTTTGATCGCCACTGATATTAACTTCTGGGACGACTCATATGGCTGGCAAGATTCTCGTAATCGCGCCCTGTGGGAAAACATCTGGAGCGGTGCGGCCGGCCAGATTGATCCGCCGGTTGGTGTGCCCGAACCTGAGACCCTGGCGCTGGTCGCAGCGGGTCTTCTGGGCTTGGCTTTGTCACGCCGCAGGTCTCAACGAAGCTAACGCAATTTTGGCTGCGTAGCTTTCAAACCCGCTAGGTCCTTTGTGACTTGGCGGGTTTTTTGTTTGTTCTTCTGCCTCAACGATAGCAAAAATTGCCTTACAGGTTTCCGGTTCGCGCCCAGGTGTGCTGCAGCCCCTTGGTGCTCGCAAAGGACTGAGGATGTGAAAATATCACTCTTTTCACTCAAAGCCAGCGTAGCGAAGCCTGTTGGAGAGGCCGACGGTTGGACAGAATCCGGAAATAAAATTCGAACTCGCCTGCGGCCTATTCCAACAGATGATCAGTGATCTGACCACCGAGGCGAAGTCAGGCGATCACCTGCTGATCATTTCCAAAGGCGGCTTCAGCGGCATTCACGGTGGGTTCAGCCCTCGGTACCCGCCGCTGCCCCTGTCCAAGCAACAGACTACTGAACTAGCCCGGATGTTTCACGTATTGACCACTGTATGGCCCTATCGGGTTGAATTTTTGGATCTGCAAGGTGAATCAGAGTATTGCGAGGCCATTGCCTGACCTTGCTGGTGCAATCAGCGCTGCCTGAGCGCATTTGCCCCCACCCCGGCTCGGGTTGCGGGCCGTTTTGGGGTCAACACGCAGGCCATGCACTGTATGGAGTTCAGGGTGAGAGCAGCTCGCTCATGGCGTGCGCAAAGATGTCCGCGTTGGGCAAGTTGGAGGCCAGGTACAGGCGGATGCGCCGGGAGTTGCGGGTCAGTACCGCAGCGACTTTGAGCAGCTTGATGCGTAGCGTATCCACCTGGGCATTGACCAGCGCCGTGCCTTGGAGCGCCAGTGCGCGCAGCCGCTCATTGAGCACATAAGCTAATTGTCGCCGACCATTTCTAATTCATTGAAGAAAAGACCCTTGGGCCGACGCACCCCGATGTCGCTGCCACGTTGAACAACCTGGCACACCCTTACGGCGCAATGGGCCGCAAACCCGCAGCACTTGAATTGGAGAAACGGGCCAAAGCTATTGCTGGGACCAGCCGCTAGGACTGCTTGGGATGCCACCGTGTCAGAGCGGCAACTTGATGGAGCATCGAGGAGAAGTCGGCGCCAATTGATTCATGCCAAGCCAGAAGTTAGGTTGGTGGCGCACCTCTGCCTTCGACGTGGCGTCCAATTTGTGAGGTTTGGCTAGACGTCCCGCAGCACTTTGGCCATCATGGCCGCATCGACATTGCCACCGGTGATGACGGTGCCCACCGTCAGGCCCTTGAGCGTGGCGCGTTCCTGCATCGCCGCGGCAAAGCTGGCCGCACCCGCGCCCTCCGCCAGGTTGTGGGTGTCGGTGTACAGGTGGCGCATGGCCTGGGCCACCTCAAGATCGGTGACCCGCACGATGTGGTCAAGCTGGCCTTGCAGGATGTCCAGCGCGGCCTGGTCGGCCACACGGCAGGCCATGCCGTCGGCCAGCATCGTGGTGACGGGTGCCTCCACCACGCGGCCGGCTGCCAGCGAATCGGCGTAGGTGGTGGCATGGCTGCTGACCACGCCGACGATGCGCACCGCGTGCCCCAGGGCGCGTTTGGCGGCGATCGCCGAGCAGGCGCCCGAGCCCTGGCCGATGGGCACATAGACCACGTCGAGCTGTGGCATGGCCTTGAAATATTCCCACCAGTAGGTGCTGACGCCCTGCAGCAGAGCGGCATGAAAGCTCGGCACCATGTGGGCGCCGCTCTGCGCGGCCAGCTCGGCGGCGTGTTCGCGCGCTTCCTGAAAGTCCGCGCCATGCTCGATCAGCGTCACGCCCAGCGCGCGCATGGCGGCGTTCTTCTCCACCGAATTGCCGTGCGGCACCACGATGCGGCACGGCACGCCGTGGCTGCGCGCGGCCCAGCCGATGCTTTGGCCGTGGTTGCCGCGCGTGGCGCTGATGACGCTGGCCGGCATGCCGGTTTGGCGCAGATGCTCGAAGTAGGTCAGCCCGCCGCGAATCTTGAAGGCGCCGACTGGCGTGTGGTTCTCGTGCTTGACCCAGCAGTCGGTGCCCAGTCGTTCACTCAGCAGTGCCCAGCGGTATTGTGGCGTGGCCTGGAATTCGCGGTAGACGATGCGTGCGGCGGCTTCGATGTCGGACAGGGTGGGCAGGTTCATACGTTCAGATGGACGGTACCAAGTGGGGTTTGCAGGGTGGCGCTGAGGCGCGCCGGGGCGGCCTCGATGGTTGTTGGCGCGAAGCCCAGGCTGAGGTAGGCGGCTTGCAGCGCGGGCGCGTCCGGGTGGCGGATGTGCAGCGCCTGCAGGCGCACACTACTGGCCGGCATGCCGTGGGTGGGGTGCACCTCGCCCCACTCGATCAGCGTGGGCAGGCAGCCATCGAACAGGCGCTGCCCGTCGTCGCGCACACTGATCTGCCACTGCAGCAGGCCCGCCGCAGTTATGCGCGAAGCGATGATGGCGCGGCCACGGTCTATGCCTTGCGTAGCCAGCGCCTGCACGGCGCGGGAGATGTTGGGCACCCGAATCACGAAGTGGGTGAGCTGCGGGCCGCCCTGCTTGATGCGTGCGCGCAGGGCCTCGTCGTCCAGGTCAAACCAGCGCCGGCGCGCCATTCGTTGGTCTTCGTTTGCTTCCGAATTAATAGCAATGATCTCCAGGTAGGCGCTGGGAAAACGCTCGCTGGCAATCGACAACAAGCGGTTGTGCGTGCCCATCAAGGGGTGTTCGCCACCCGGTCCGGGGGTGACGCCCAGGGTGGCCTCGCACCAGGCCACGCCCTGCTCCAGCGTGGTGGCCATCACCACCAGGTGGTCGAGTTGGGCGGCGCTGGTGGGCATGGCTGGGCTTCAGAGCTGGACTTGACCGTCGATGCAGGTCACCGACTCGCCGCCCACCCACACCTGGCCGTCGGCTGTCTGTTCAATGTGCACGCGGCCGGCGCGGCCCAGGCAGGCGCCTTGCGCGGCAACGTAGCGCGCCGGGGCGTGGCCCTCGGCAATCAGCCACTGCGCCAGGCTGGCGTTGAGGCTGCCGGTGACCGGGTCTTCGTTGACGCCAATCGGGGCGGCGAAGGCGCGTACCTCCAGCGCCGGGGCGTCGGCCTCGGGCTCGGGCGTGGCTTGCGTCTCGGCGCGGGCGGCAAAGGCGCGGGCCTCGCGGTTCGACCGCCCGATCAGGGTTGGGCCTGGCGACGCTTGTTCCACGGCAACCACGCCCACCTTGTGTCCAAGGTTTTTGAGGGTCAGGTGATCTGGGTTGAGTTGCAGCACCGTCTGGTGGCTGTCGAGCAGCAGACCCAGCCAGACCGGGCCGTTGTCCAGCACCTGTGCCGCGATGATCTGCGTGGCCGAGAGCCCCAGCGCGGCCGCCACCTGGGCCAGCAAGGCTGGGCTGGGATTGCCGCGCTTCAGGGGTGGCGCGGCGAAGGCCAGACGCGCGCCGTCACGGCGCAGCTTGATCAGGCCAACCTTGCATTCCTGCACGATTTCGGTGGCAGACCTCGGTGTTCCACCCGCCTGCAGCCAGGCGTGGCAACTGCCCAATGTGGGGTGGCCGGCAAAGGGCAGTTCGCCGCCGGGGGTGAAGATGCGCACGCGGTAGTCGGCCGCCGGCACGGTGGGCGGCAGCAGGAAGGTGGTCTCGGACAGGTTGGTCCACTGGGCGAAGCGCTGCATGTCGGCATCGCTCAGGCCGCTGCCGTCCAGCACCACGGCCAGGGGGTTGCCGTGGTAGGGCTCGGCGGTGAAGACGTCAATTTGTTTGAAAGGGCGCTGGGTCATGGTGAGTGGTCCGGGAGAGTTCGGTTGGCGGAGAGTCTCGAATTTGGTCACGGCAGATTCCGTCATCGCGAGGGTAGTCCTCCGTCATTGCGGGCGGACAGCGCGCAATGCCATGCCTGCGGCGCGCCGGTGGCAGGCCGCAGCGCCTCGCCCAGGGATGTGGCCTGGGTGCCGCCAGAGCGGGCTCGCCAGTGGTCGCAGCGCCATCCAAGGGCTCGGTCTCCTGTTGGCTGGCAACCAGACGGGGGCGCGGGGCGGACAACTGCAAGGCGTGCGGCGAGCGCTGCTGCCGCCATCGCGGCGGCCGCGGCGCCGGGCCGCCACGGCCAGGGCGCGGGGGGGGCAGGCGGCGGGGTGTTCCCCGCAGGCACGCGTCCGACTCGGGCAACTCCTGCGCGGCCCGCTCCCAGGCCGGGGCCCGAAATTTGCTCAGCGTTGCGAGGTTGCCAGGCCGCACAAGCGGCCAGCGCGCAGGCGGGCAGCTCGGCGGCGTGGGCCTGGATGGCTTGCGCCAGCGCCGCCACGCCGCGGCGGATTTCTTCCACGCTGGGGGTCACGAAGGACAGGCGCAGCGTGCGCGGGTCGCCGTGGTCGGCATAGAACGGTGCGCCCGGCACAAAGGCCACGCCCTTCTCGACCGCCTTGGGCAGCAGGTCCACCGCGCGCATGCCCTTGGGCAAGCGCGCCCACAGGAACATGCCGCCGGCCGGTTTGTTCCACACCACGCGCTCATCGTCGCTCTGGCCTGGTCGCGACGGTAACTCGCGCGCCAGGGCTTCGAGCATGGCGTCGCGCTGCGCCTTGTATAGCGCGCGGATGGTGGGCACGTGGCGGTCCAGAAAACCGTCCTTCATCACCTCGGACACGATGCGCTGGTTGAAGCCCGGCGTGTGCAGGTCGGCCGCCTGCTTGGCCTGCAGCAGCTTGGGGTAGACCGCCTTGGGCGCCACCACAAAGCCCAGGCGCAGGCCCGGTGCCAGCACCTTGGAGAACGAGCCCAGGTAGATGCAGCCTTCAGGGTTGCGCGCGGTCAGGCCCAGCGGTGGCGGGGTGTCAAACCACAGGTCGCCATAGGGGTTGTCTTCCAGCAGGGGCAGGCCTTGTTCGGCGGCGTGCCACCAAGGCCGCGCGACGCGCTTCGCTCATGGTGCGGCCGGTGGGGTTCTGAAAGTTGGGCAGCACGTACAGAAAACGGGCGCCATTCGCCTTGGATTTCAAGTCGGCGGGGTCCACGCCATCATCGTCGGTGGCCACACTCACAATATTGGGCTCCATCGGTGTGAAGGCCATCACCGCGCCCAGGTAGGTGGGTGACTCGACCAGCAGTTTGCTGCCGGCATCGATCAGCACCTTGGCCACCAGGTCCAGACCCTGCTGCGAGCCGGTAGTGATCAGCACCTGCGCCGGGTCCACCTTCCAGGGCAACATGGCGGCCACTTGCTCGCGCAAGGGGGCATAACCTTCGCTGGCGGCGTACTGCAGGGCGGCTTGCGGTTCGTCGCGCAGCACCTTGGCGCAGGCTTGTTCGAACTCGGCCACCGGAAAGGTCTTGGGCGAGGGCAGGCCGCCGGCAAAGCTGATGATGCCGGGCTTTTCGGTCACCTTGAGGATCTCGCGGATCACCGAGGGGTTCATCTTGGCGGCGCGTGCGGCCAGCACCCAGGGGCTGTTGGTGGGGGTGGTGGGGTTCATGATGTTCCTTTGTGTTGGGGTGAGGGGGCGTGGCACGAATCGGCATGCGTCGGCCCACAAAAACGACGGCGATGACCGACAGGCCAAAGCCCAGCGTGAGGGCGTCCAGCGTCTCGCCCAGCAAGGGCACGGCAAACAGCATACCGAGAAAGGGCTGAATCAGTTGCACCTGGCTGACGCGCACGGTGCCGCCCAGTGCCAGGCCGCGGTACCAGGCAAAGAAGCCCAGCCACATCGAGAACACGGCGACGTAGGCAAAGGCCGCCCACGCTTCGCTTTTTATCGCTGTCTGAGGCCACTGTGCAATGGCCAGCGGCAGGCAGATCGGCAAGGCCAGCACCAGCGCCCAGCAGATCACGTGTTCTGGGCGCATGCGCTGCGACAGTTGCGCGCCATAGCCATAACCCACTGCGGCGCAGGCCATTGCCAGCAACAGCAAGGCGTCAGCGGGCGCCAGGCTCAGCCCGGCCTGACCCGAGCGCAGCACGGCAAAGGCCACCACCAACGCCGTGCCCAGAGCGGCGCACAGCCAGAAGCCCAGCGAGGGGCGCTGCCGGTGCAGCCAGGCGCCCACCGCCGCCGTGGCCAGCGGCAACACGCCGACGATCACGCTGGCGTGCACCGCCTCCACGTGGCGCATCGCCACCGAGGTGCACAGCGGAAAACCAAACACCACCCCCAGCGCCACCACGCCCAGCGGCCGCCATTCAGAGCGGCGTGGCCAGGGCGCTCGGCTGGCCAGCAAAAAGCCGATCGACAGCACGGCGGCCACCACCGCGCGGCCCAGCGCGATGAACACGCCCGAGAGTTGCGGCAGCTCGGGCGTGCCCACCGCCAAGCGGGTCATGGGCAGGGTCAGGGCAAAGATGGTCACGCCCAGCAGGCCCAGCCAAAGGCCTTTGCGGATGTCGTGGGGGCTGCTGTGCATGGTCGGGCGGCGCTGTGTCAGAACGTGGCCATCCAGGCGGCCGTCACCACCAGCACCACCGCCATGAAGCGGTTGAACCAGCGCAGGCGCAGGCCCGAGTTGTCCGGGCCACTGAGCCACTGGCGCAACAGTGAGCCGATCAGCGCGTAGGTCAGGTTGCTGACCAGGCCAAAGGCCAGCATCAGCGGCAGGATGACGGCAAAACGCGCCATCGCATCGGCATGACCGGCCAGCCAGCCCGCTACCACGGTCAGTGCCAGCATCCAGGCCTTGATGTTCAGAAATTGCAGCATCACGCCCTGCCAGAAGGTCACCCGCAATTGGGAGGCGTCGGCCTGCGCCAGTTGGCTTGTGCGTGCCAGCTTGACCGCCAACCACAACAGGTAGCCCACGCCGACCGCCTGGATACCGATGCGCAGCGGCGGCAGCGCCACCACCATCGCGCCGACACCGCCAGCGCACAGGCTGAGCAGCAGACCCCAACCCACCGGCACCGCCAGCACAAAACGCAGCGAACGCCTGAAACCCAAGTTGGCCGCCAGCGCGGTCGACAGCGTGGTGTTGGGCCCCGGCGTGAAGCTGGCAGCCGTGGCCAACAACAACAGGGCGCTGAGCTCGGTGCTGTTCATGGGCGGGTAGCTTGCCAGTTCATGCAGCAGACTTTATAGTCTCGGGGCAGCACACAAGCAATACAGTTTGCAGAACAATTTGCCGATCTGTATTGCTTGCGATGACCACACAGATGCCATTTGGGGCGATCCGGAAAAGCGAATACCTGTTCGGGCTGTCATTGCGAGCGTAGCGAGTAATGGGTTTGAGTTCGTCATTGCGAGCGTAGCGCGGCAATCTACCGTTGTGGGCCCACCATCATGGATTGCCGCGCTACGCTCGCAATGACGGGTGGCTGCGCTCGCAATGACAGGTGGCTGCGCTTGCAATGACGAAGAATGTAACTTGATGATTTCGACTTTCCCCACTCAACCATGCTGCTCCGAGCTTCCACCCAATCCCTCACCGACCAACTGGCCAACCGCTTTGCGCAGCGCATTCGTGATCGCCTGCTGGCCCCCGGCGCGCGGCTGCCTTCGGTGCGCCTGTGTGCGCAGCAGCAGGGCGTCAGCCCGTCCACCGTGGTGGCCGCCTACGACCAGCTGCTGGCGCAAGGTCTGGTCGAAGCGCGGCCACATCGCGGTTTTTTTGTAAGAAAAGTAGCCACCGAGGCCGATGGTGTTGCCAGGTCAGCTATCAAAGCGATAGCAAATAGTGAGCTGACGCAACCCGCACCAGTCAACGCCACGGCGCTGATTCGCGGCATGTTCCAGGGCAGCAACGACAAGCCGCAGCCGGGCATGGGCGTGTTTCCGCCCGATTGGCTGCAAACCGACTTCATGTCCACGGCGGTGCGCAAGGTCACCAGCACGCAGGCGCTGCGCGAGTTCTCGCTGCAATACGGCGAGCCTGCAGGCGACGCGGGCCTGCGCCAATCGTTGTCGCAAAAGCTGGCCGGCATCAACGTGCAGGCCAGACCCGACCAGATCATCACCACCGTGGGCGCCACCCATGCGCTGGACATTGTCAGCCGCACCTTGCTGCGTGCGGGTGACTGCGTGATGGTGGAAGAGCCCGGCTGGGCGATCGAGTTTGCGCGCCTGGAGGCGCTGGGCATGCGCATTCTGCCGGTGCCGCGTGGCGAGCAGGGGCCTGACCTGGAGGTGATGGCGCGCTACTGCGAGCTGCACAGCCCGAAGCTGTTTGTCAGCGTCAGCGTGTTTCACAACCCCACTGGTTATTCGTTGAGCCCGGGCAGCGCGCACCGCGTGCTGCAACTGGCCAACGCGCACAACTTCCACATCGTCGAAGACGACACCTACAGCCACATCGCGCCCGAGCACGCCACGCGTCTGTGCGCGCTCGACGGCTTGCAGCGCACCATTTACGTCAGCGGTTTCTCCAAAATCCTGGTGCCCAACTGGCGCGTTGGCTACCTGGCCGCGCCGCCAGCGCTGGTGGAGCGCCTGTTGGACACCAAGCTGCTGGCCACCTTGACCACGCCGGCGCTGCTGGAGAAAGCCATGGCTTGGTGCATTGACCAGGGGCAGTTGCGCCGCCACGCGCAGCGCATCCGCACCCAGCTTGACCTGGCGCGCGCCCGCAGCGTCAAGCTGGCACTGGCCGCAGGCTGCCGCTTCGCCACGCCGCCAGCCGGTCTGTTTGGCTGGGTCGATACCGGCGTGGACACCGACGCGCTGTCCCAGCGCATGCTCGACGTGGGCTACCTGCTCGCCCCTGGTGGCCTGTTCCACGCCCGCCGCCAACCCAGCACGCTGATGCGCATCAACTTCTGCACCACGCAGGAGGCGCAGTTCTGGAAGGTGTTTGCGCGGATTCGGGGGGGGGGTTTGAGGGGCGTGGAACGGGTCCACGGGGCGGTGTCGCGACTGGCATCCCAATCGACCCACCCCGACAGTCCATTGTCAATTGACAAAACCCTGTCAAAATATGTCGGATGAGCACCCCAACCGATCCATGGCACTTCCCCCGTCCTGAGCTGGCGCAGGCGTATCTGCAGGGGTTTGACCTGGGGCTGACCTCGGCGCGCGGGCTGTTTGCGCGCCGGCGCATGGGCAAGAGCGAGTTTCTGAAGCACGACTTGTTGCCCGCCGCGCGCAAGGCCGGTTACCTGGCGGCCTACACCAACCTGTGGGACGACACCGAGCATCCGGGCCAGGCGCTGGCCACGGCGATTCTGCTGGCGGTCCAACCCAAAGGCTTGGGCCGATTCTGGGAAGAGCTCAACACCCCCATCAGCAAACTCAAGGGCGGGGCCAAGCTGCCGCTGGGTATCGACGCTTCGATGGAGCTGGACCTGGCGGCCAAGGAGAAAGCGGCCGTGCCCGCGATCCAGGCCGCGCTGCAGGCGGCCGACAAGGCCAACAAGCGCCTGCTGCTGGTGATCGACGAGGCGCAGGTGCTGGCCGCCCCGCAGCACAAGGCGGTGGCGCACTCCCTGCGCGCCGGGCTGGACATTCGCAAGCCGGCCATCAAGGTGCTGTTTGCCGGCTCGTCCGAGGCGGCGCTGCGCGAGATGTTCTCGCGCTCGGCCGCGCCCTTCTACAACTGGGCGCCGCTGGAGCCTTTCCCCTTGCTGGGGCGTGAGTTCGTGGAGGCCACCGTGCGGCAACTGGCCAGCGTTGCCAAGCAGCCCCTGAAGCTGGACGACGCGCTGAAGGCCTTTGCCGCGCTGAAGGAGACGCCCGAGTTCTTTCGCTGGTACATCGAGCGCTACCTGATGTACCAGCAACAAGGGCCCGAACAGGCGCTGCTGTACACCCAGGCCCGCTTGCACGATGCCAGCAGTTATGTGCGGGTGTGGAAGGAGCTCAATCGCGCTGACCGTGCAGTGCTGCTGCTGGCGGCCAGCGGGGTGCAGGACCTTTATGGGGCGGCGGCGCAGAAGCAACTGCAGTCGCAACTGGGCACTGCGGAGGTCAATGCCAGCCTGCCACGCACCTCGATCCGCCGGCTAACCGGACCGAAGCTGCAGCTGATGGCGCGCGTGGACCACGGCGCCTACCGCTTTGAGGACCCCGAGTTCCAGAGCTGGGTGGCGGCGCGCCGCACGATTGACTGAAAGCCTGAGACCTTGCGGGACAGACCGCAGGCACGCGCAGCGGGGCCAGCTCTGTCCTCAACTGATTGTCGGATGTTGGCTGTCCACCTTGCGGGACAGACCGCAGACTGCCCCGGCCGTCTTGCCTATACCAGCAGCAAGCCGCGCGTCGAGTGCGCAGGCGCGCCACCCAGCGTGCGCAGCAGCACCCGGTTGGTCTCGCCAGCAGCTCAGGCCGTTGGAGGCGCACAGATCCCGTATCGCCCCCGTGTTGGATGACTCTAGCGCGCTAGCCACGGCCAGGTAAGGCGCATACGGGCCAGTTCGGCTCAGCAGGGCCTGCGTGACGCGGTTCGACAAGGGAAGGCGCTGCAGCGCGGCGGTCAGCGGCTCGTCCAGAATCAGGTCGATTTGGGACAGCACGCCACACAAATAGACCTCGCGGCGCAGTTCGTCGCCAACGCCCGTGTCCAGCAATTGCGCCATCAACTGGGCACGCAAGGCCATTGCGGCGCGAATCGGTTGCAGGTTGATGTCGCTGGCGGCATGGGGAAGTTGTTCCAGCAGCCAGGCCTTGACCCGCGCGTGACCGAGCACCATCAGGCCATGGCGCACCGACTCGATCTCGGTGCGCAAGCCCAGGCCGGCCGAGTTGGTGTAGCGCAAGAAGCGGTAGGTCAGCAGTGGCTCGCTCACCAGGGCCTGCTCGATCAGCTCGGTTGAATCGTCGGCGTCAATCGCCTCGATCAGGCCGATGATTGCCTGCTGGCCAGGTTGGATGGGTTGGTGCCGATAGCCATGCACGACGTCTTCCATGGGCCAACCGGCTACCCCCCATGCACCCTGTTGGTCCAGGCAGTGTTCGACCAGCACCCGGCTGGCAACCGATTCATAGATTTGACCCGCCCGTACCGGACTGCGAAGCGGCGGGTCGGCCGCTTGTGGGCGGTTTTGGCGATGCGAATGCCGCGATACGCGCAAGCCGCTCAGTGCTTCGTCGGCCGTCAGGCTCACCATGGTGCGCTCGAAGCAGGGCGCCAGCGCCACGCTGGGGCGCTGGCCAGGCTCGCCGCGCCAAACCAGTTGCAGCCCGCGCTGACGCGCGTGGTGGACGCGCTGGGTGATGGCTGGGTCGTGCAGCCACGCCTGGTTGACCTCGATACGGGCAGCGTCAGCGGGCGCTTGATCGAGCAGCTTGGCCAACAACTGTGGCGACTGGGGGCTTAGCAGCAGGCTCGGCGCCTGTGCCGACCAGAACGAGCCGATGGTGGTCAACAGGTGGGCGACGTCGATGCTTTCAGTAGGGTGCGCCCCGACAAAGAGCTGCACCGCGCAATGCTGGCGCGACTGGTTCCAGACCAACTGGTAACCCAGTGTGACTTGGTCAAGGATCGAGATCGGCATGGTCTTGGTCTGTTTTGCAAGGTCCATTCAGTTGAGGGCAGAACCTCGTCATTGCGAGCGTAGCGTGGCAATCCATGTTGGATGTGCTCTTGATAAATTCGTCATTGCGAGGAGCGAAAGCGACGCGGCAACACGCTGCGCTCGCAATGACTGGCCTTGATCTCCCGCATGGTCTAGTCAGTTGAGGACAGAGCAAAATTGCTGTGCAATTGTTGGTCTGTCCCACAAGGCTATTAGTTTATGAAGTTGAACAGCGACAAGCGTTGCACTTGCGCGTACGACTGCAGCGCCGCTTGGTAGCCGGTCTGAAACTTCTGGAAATCCGAGATGCCCTTCACCATGTCCAGGTCTTCGGCCTTGGAACGGTCGGCCTGCAACTGGATGGAGCGGCTGTTTTGGCTGTCCGAGATCCGGTCGCCCCGGTTCAGCCAGTCACCGGCCTGACCCCGCGCCGACTGAACCCGGTCCATGCTTGCATCGAATTCAACCAGGGCCAGGTTGGTGGCCTGAGTCATGACGTTGTTGCCGCTGGCGCCGTCGATGGCGGCGATGGCGCGGTCAATCACTTCGAACACATCGGTTTGCGTGCTTGGCGTGATCACGACGGTGTCGCCGTTCTTCGGTACGCCGTGCGCGACAAAGGAAAGTCCGTCAAAGCCTATCTCCTGACCGTCCACATAGGGCCGTGCTGCGGGTGGCACGGGCAGGGCGGTGGTGGTATCCAACACGTCGTAGGTGATCGCCGGCGGAACGGTGGCGCTGACGGTAAAGGTGACGGTGTAGCTGTCGCCCGTCAGAGCGCCTGGCGAGACAACCTGGCCCGGGGCCGACCAAACCGTGCCGGTGTTGGCGCCACCCAGGCCAACGTTAAAGGTGCCGTTGCCGGTGGTGGTGTCCATGAAGATCGCATGGCCGTCCATGGCACCGGGCAGGGACACGTCGGTGCCGGCTCTCTGGCCCGCAATGCCGTTGAACACGACACCGGTGGCGGGGTCGGTGAAGGGTGGGGCTGCGCTACCCAGGCCACTGAACAGCGGCATGCCGTTGGTGTCGCTGCGGTTGGCGTGGGCGAACAATTGGTCGCGCAAGCCCCGCATTTCCTGGGCAATGCTGGCGCGGTTGGTGCTGTTCAGGATGCCGTCGTTGGCCTTCACCACCAGTTCGCGCAGTGTCTGCAGGGTCTCCGTGGCCCCGCCCAGCGTGGATTCGGCCAGGGTAATGGCGTTGCGTTGCAGCACCAGCGCGCGTTCTTCGGTCTCGATGCGGGTATTGCGGGTCAGGGCCCGCTCGGCCTGCGCGGCACCAGTCGGGTCGTCGCTGGCGCGGTTGATTCTTTTGCCCGAGGTCAGCTTCTCTTGCTGGCTGGACAGTTCTACCTGCCGCTTCATCAGGTTGGACAGTGTGGTGTCGTAGGTGTTGGCGGTTCCAAGTCGCATAACTCACTCCTGGGCGTCGCGCCGCTTAGCGGCCCAGCCCTTGCATCAAGGTGTCAAACATGTTCTGGGCGACCTGCATCATTTTGGCCGCTGCCTGGTAGGACTGCTGAAACTGCAGCAGCTTGGCCGCTTCCTCGTCCAGGTTGACCCCCGCCACCGCAGTGCGGTCCCGCTCGATGTTGTCGGCGATGGAGGTCGACACCTCGGATGCGAACTGCGCCCCCTGCACCCGGATGCCAACCTGCGACATCAGGCTGGCGTAGCCATCGGTCAGGGGCGCGCCGTCGAACATGGGAACGTCCCGCAAGGCCAGCATGGCCTCGGCGTTGCCGCCGTTGAGCAAGGGATAGAGATTGGGCCCGATGGACAGCGTGTCGCCGGTTTGCGGCGTGCCCTTGAGTGTCACGGCCCAGCCGGTGGTGGCAGGGGGAACCAGGTCGTACTCGATCGGTTGAGAGGGTGTGTAGGCATAAACCGTGGCACCCGTGTCAGAACGCGTGAAGGTGCCGGGCCCCGTAAACGTGATGGTTACCGCCGCCGGTGGTGGATTGGACTTGGCGGCCAGCCGCTCCACAACCAGCGTCCCGGTGTTGGCGGTGCCCACGCCTGCGGCGACCGGGCTCGCCATGGCCAGGGCACGTGGCGACGCAAACGCCGTGGTGATGGTGTCGGCCACGCCCGCGTAGGGCGTGACCAGGAAGCGGTCACCCACGGCGCCAGCGCCGGCGATGTTCAGGTCCAGCCCATCGATCTGGATCAGGGTGGTGGGTCCGGGCCCAGGGATGCTGGTGAGCTGACCGTCGGTCAGCCGCACCACGTCAATAGCGCCACCAGCATTGAAGCGCACTTCGTAGTTGGACGCCACCAATGCAGCGGCGCCCGATACCGGCAAGGTTGACACGTTCGCCGTTACGCTGGCGGTGCCGGTATTGGTCGTTGCGCCATAGCCGGCCGGCATGCTGGCCAAGTTGAACAGGGCCGCGCCGATCGCCCCGTCGAGGTCCAGGCCCAGGGCTTGTTGTTCGTTGACTTTGGTGCCGATCGCCAGGGCCATGCGCCCGAGCAGGTTGCCCGCGTCGACCAGGTCGGTGTTGTGGTAACGCAGCAGCCCGGAGACCGAGCCCCCGCCCAGCGTGGCCTCGTCCAGAGTCACGGTAACGCCACCGCGTTGCATCGCCAGCTTCTTGGTCGCCGGGTCGGTGAAATCACCATCGGTCAGTTGCACGGTTGTCACGGTCTGGCCTAGCACGAGCGGTTGGCTACTGGCCAGGAACACGCCCATGGTGCCGTCGTCGGCTTCGATTTGGGTGGTTTGCACGTACTGGTTGAGGTCCCGCATGAGCTGGTCGCGATGGTCCAGCAAGTCATTGGGAGCATGGCCAACACCCATGGCGCGGGCGATTTCCTGGTTGACATCGGCAATTCCGCGCGCCAGATTGTTGATGGCGGCCACCGAGTCGCGCAACTGCAGAACAACGCCCCGCTGGAGGTCTTGCAACTGGGACGCGCTGGCCCGAAAACTCGATGTCGCCTCTTCGGCTCGGCCCAACACGACCGCTCGGGCGGGTTGGTCGGCTGGCGAGTTGACCACATCCGAAAAAGCGTTGAACAGGTCGCTCACCGCGGCACCCAAGCCGTTGGGGCCGCCCTTGAATACGTCTTCGAGTTGACTCAGTTGCTCCATGCGCGTGGAGTCCGACGCCGCCACGGCACTGGCGAGTGTGGCCTGGCGGGTCAGGAACTCGTTGTGCACGCGCCGCACAGTCATGATGTCGACGCCGGCGCCGTAGTAGCCGCTGCCCGAAAACTGGCCCTTGATGTTTTGCAGCAGCACTTCCTGGCGCGAATAGCCGGGCGTGTTGACATTGGCAATGTTGTTGCCCGCCGTTTGCAGCGCCGCCTGGTTGGCCAGCAAGGCGCGGGTGCCGATGTTGAGGATGCCGCTCATGATGGTTCAAGCCTTGGTGCGCTTAGGCCATGGCGCGCTGCAAATTCAGCGTGCTGTTGATCGCCCGGCTGAGTTTGGCGGCGTAGGCTGGGTCGGTGGCGTAGCCGGCGCGCTGCAGGCCGGTGGCAAAGGCCTGCACCGAACCGGTCTGTTGGCTGACCTTGGCGTAGCGTGGGCTTTGAGTCAGCAAGCGGGCGTAGTCCTTGAATGACGCCTCGTAGGAGTCGTAGGCGCGAAAGCGTGCCACTGTCTTCCTGGCCACGCCGTTTTGGTATTCGGTGGTGGTCACCTCGGCCACTTTGCCTTGCCAACCCGCACCGGCCTTGATGCCGAACAGGTTGAACGAGGTGCCGCCATCGGCGGTCTTGATTTCGCTCTTGCCCCAGCCGGTTTCGTGGCCCGCCTGCCCCAGCATATAGCCGGAGGGGATGCCACTTTGTTGGGCCACCTTGGCGGCGGCCGCGCCGTGGCGGTGTACGAAGTCGGCTTGTCGGGTGCTGGGCGCGGCACGACTGATCGGTGGCATGCCCATGTCAACCTTGCTGGTCGGCGCGGGCAACGCGGCGGCCGGTGCAGGGGCGGGCGTTGTTTTGCTGGCCGGATCGGGCGTGGCATCAGCGCCGGCCATCTGGCGGGTGAGCTGCTTTGCGATCAGGTCTGACAGGCCGCCTGGTCGGCCGGACATTTGCACGGCCAGTTGCTGGTCGAGCAGGTCAGTGCCCAGGTCGCCCTGAGGGCTGTCGAGCAGGCCGGACTTCATGGTCGCTTCACGCATGCTCTTGATCATCTCGCGCATGAACAGGGCCTCAAACTGCTTGGCCGTCTCTTTGATGGCGGCAGGCGTGTTCTGGCCAGCCTGAAACTTGAGCGCGTTGAGCGAACGGGCATCGCTCGCCAGCGCGTTGCTGCCTTGGGAGACCGCGCCGTAGCTCATGTGAGCCCCCACGGCGCGTTGCGCCTGCCCCCCGAGGGGGTGCGAGCTTGCTTGGGGCGGCCCGGCGCGGCGCTCATGTCAGATCACCTCCAGCTCGGCGTTGAGGGCGCCGGCGGCCTTGATCGCTTGCAGAATAGCCAGCAGATCCTGCGGCGTGGCGCCCAGCGCGTTGAGGGCGCGCACCACGTCCGACAGCGCTGGTGCGCCCGCAATCTGGATCAGGTTGCCGGGCTCCTGTTTGATCTGGACATCGGTCTTCTCGGCGACCACGGTGCGCCCGCCGGTAGACAGGGCGTTGGGCTGACTGATCACGGGGGTGGAGGTGATGCTGACGGTCAGGTTGCCGTGCGCGATGGCGCAGGCGCTGAGCGTCACTGCCTGGTTCATTACGATGGAGCCGGTGCGCGAGTTGATAACAACCTTGGCCGATGGGATGGAGAACTCGATTGGCAGCTCTTCAAGCCGGGCAATGAAGGCCACGCGCTCGTTGGCGTCGGTGGGGGCCTTCACTTCCACGGTACGGCCGTCCAGCGCCCGCGCCAGGCCCTCCTGGACCAGCCGGTTGATGGCTTGCGCGACCCGGTTGGCGGTTTGAAAGTCAGACGCCTTGACGTTGAGCGTGATGCTGTCGCCGAGCTGCAAGGCGGTTGGCACGGTGCGCTCGACCTGGGCGCCATCGGGAATGCGACCGGCGCTGAGGTGGTTGACCTGCACCTTGCTGCCGCCAGCGGCCGCGCCGGCGCCCGCCACCACCAGATTGCCTTGGGCCAGGGCATAGATCTCGCCGTCCACGCCTTTGAGCGGCGTCAGCAGCAACATGCCGCCTTTGAGCGACTTCGAATTGCCCATGGACGACACATTGACATCTACCCATTGGCCGGGCTGGGCAAAGGCGGGCAGTTGGGCAGTCACCATCACGGCGGCGATATTCTTGAGTTGAAGTTGCGACACCGCGCCAGCAGGCAGGCTGATGCCAAGCTGCTGAAGGTAGTTGGTCAGGCCTTGCGCGGTATAGGGCATCTGGGTGGTCTGGTCGCCGGTTCCGTCCAGCCCCACGACCAGGCCAAAGCCGGTCAACTGGTTGCTGCGCACGCCTTGCACGGAAGCGATCTCCTTGATCCGCACTGCCTGCGCGGGTAGCACCGCCAGCATGCAAACCAGCATCAGCCACTGCGGCCAGCGCCGGGCCAGGCGCAGGATGGACAGGGAGACGACGGAGGCGTTCATGATGGGTGCAGTGCGATGGCGTGATGGCGGGGGCGTCTTGATTCTGGGCCCGCCTAAAACGGCAGAAGGCTGAAAAAGAACCGCGATAGCCAGCCAACTGTTTGGGCTTCGTTGCTGGCACCGCGACCCCTGGACTCAATCCGGGCGTTGGCCACCTGGGTCGAGTTGACGATGCTGCCTGGCTGCACCACGCGCGGGTCCACCGTGCCGGAGAAGCGCAGAACGTCAACGTTTTGGTTGACGCCGATCTGCTTGTCGCCGGCCACCACCAGATGGCCGTTGGGCAGCACTTCAATGACGGTGGTGGTGATGGTGCCGGTGAAGTCGTTCTTGCTCTCGGTTTCGCCTTTTCCGGAGAAGTCGTTGGCGGATTTGGTGCCGACTTTCAGCTTAGCCGCTTCGGCGGCCGGGAGCAAGGGGAACGCCGACACGCTGGCGTCCATCGCCGAGCTGCGGTTGGCCACGGATTTCGATGTTTGCGTGGCGGCCACGTTCTCAATGATGTTGATGGTGACCGTGTCCCCGACCGCGCGTGCCCGGTAGTCCTCAAACGATGGCCGGTACGTGACGGCGTTAAACAGGCTGCCGCTGGTGGCGCGGCTGCGGGCCGAGCTGCTGGTTGCCTGCGTGATCAGTGGCGCGGCCTTGGCTTCGGCGAAGTCGACACTGATCTTCTGTGGCAAAGCACTGCAGGCGCCGATCAGCAGCACCGTGACTGCGGCCAAAGTCATGCGAGCTGCGCAACGGGCCATGTGATCGAACCGGCCAACGGCAGGTGTGGCGGAGTAGTCAGGCGCAAACATGATCATGCCCTGTCAGAGTTGAGCCAGCTTCTGCAGCATCTGGTCGGCGGTCTGGATGGCCTTGGAGTTCATCTCATACGCGCGCTGAACCTGAATCATGGACACCAGCTCCTGCACCACGTTGACGTTCGACGTCTCGACATAGCCTTGCATCAGGGCGCCCATGCCGTTGGCATTGGGTGCGCCGGTGCTGGGTGCTCCAGATGCGGCGGTTTCGGTGTACAGACCTTGCCCGCGTGGCTCCAGCCCTGGCGGGTTGACAAAATTGGCCATCACGATGCTGCCTACTGTCTGAGGCGTTACGCTGCCCGGCACCGTGGCGGTGACGATGCCTTCGGCGGAGATCGAGACACTTTGGGCGGTCACGGGCACGGTGACGCCAGATGCAACCGGGTAGCCCGTGGCAGTGACCAGTCGTCCTTGCGAGTCCACCTGGAAGGAGCCATCACGGGTGTAAGCGTTGGTGCCGTCGGGCATGGTGATCTGAAAGAAGCCGTTGCCTTTGATGGCGACGTCAAGTTGGTTGCTGGACTGCTGCAAGCTGCCTTGCGCGAAGGACCGGCTGGTCGCCACCGTGCGAACCCCAAGACCGATTTGAAGGCCGGTGGGCAACTGCGACTGCTCGGAGCTGGCGGAGCCGGCTTGGCGCAGGTTTTGGTACAGCAGGTCCTCAAACACAGCGTTGGCGCGCTTGAAGCCGTTGGTGCCGACGTTGGCCAGGTTGTTGGAGATCACGTCCAACTGCATTTGCTGGGCTTCCATGCCGGTGCGTGCGATCGCGAGTGCGTTGCTCATGGTAAATCCTTAATGGTGGGTTTCATGCCGGGGGCTAGCCTTGCAGCCCCAGCAGTTGCGCTGCGGTACGGTCGTTGGCTTCGGCGGACTGCAGCATCCGCATCTGGACCTCGAATTGACGGCCGACTTGGATCATCTGCACCATCGCCTCCACGGTGTTGACGTTGGAGCCTTCGATGTACCTGGTTTTGAGCTGGGCACTCGGATCGGACGGCAGCGGCTCACCGGATTTGGTCCTGAACAAGCCGTCGTCACCCCGCAAGAGAGGGTCGTCGACGGTGGGCGTGACCATCTTCAATCGACCCAGGTCCGTGGCAGGTTGGTTGCCGACTTTTGCGCTCAATCGGCCGTCACCGGCCAGCGTCACCTGGGCGCCAGGCTGCACCGTGATCGGGCCGCCGCCATCGGACAGCATGGTCAGGCCGCTGCCGTTGACCAGCTCACCCGTGCTGGTGACCTCGAACGAGCCACTTCGCGTATAGCCCTCAACCCCATCGAGTGCCTGTATCGCAAACCAGGCCTTCCCTTGTGCCATGGCGTCTAGTGGGCGGTCCGTGAAGTGACTGGGTCCAGGCGCGTCCTTGAATCCCACCGTGGTCTGTGCTGCCAGCACCCGCGTCGTGGCACCGTCGCCCAGCACCGGCACGGCGCGGGCCGCGGTCAACTGTTGGCGAAAGCCATTGGTCGAGGCATTGGCCAAGTTGTTGGCGATGATCCTCTGATGCTGCTCGACTGTGCTGGCACCGGTCATCGAGGTGTAGATCAGGCGGTCCATGGCGGTCTGGCTGCGGTCAGTGGCTCAGGTGCGCGGCTAGCGCAGGTTGACCAGGGTGGACATCACCTGGTCCTGCGTCTTGATGGTCTGCGCGTTGGCTTGGTAGGCGCGTTGCGCGGTCATCATGTTGACCAGTTCGGCGGTCAGGTCGACGTTGGACTCCTCCAGCGCTCCGGCGCGCAGGGCGCCAAAACGGCCCACGCCTGGGGCGCCCTGGACCGGCGTGCCCGATGAGGAGGTTTCGGCCCAAGCACCGCCGCCGAGCTGGGCCAGGCCCTGCACGTTGCGAAAATCGGCCAACGCCAGCATGCCGGAGGCCTGCGACACGCCGTTGGAGTAGCGGGCCGTGATGACACCGTCCTCGCCGATCTTCAGGCCCACCAGTTCGCCTGTCGCGTAGCCATCCTGTGACAGGTCCGACACCGCAAAGGGAGATCCGTACTGCGTGACGCTGGTGAAGTCAATCGTTGGACTGAACGGCGGCACGATGCTCGGCGGCGCCGGCGTTAGCGTCAAGGTAGCTGGGGTGGCGGTCACCAGGGTGCCCGTGGCATCGAAGTTGAGCTGGCCGATTGGCAGTGCGGCCGGGACCAGCGAGTCAAACACGTCCCAGTTGTCGGTGACACCCGGGGCCACGCGCACAAAGTACAGGGTGACCGGTGTGGCTACACCTTGTGAATCGAATGCAGTCATGGCGGTGCCGTAGGTGGCTCGGGGGGTGGGCGGTACCACCGATGCGGCCTCGGGTGCGCGGGCGTCCAAATTGAACTCGGCGATGATCGCAGAGGTCTGCTTGGCGGCAATCGGCGCCGAGGTTGGCATCTGCAGCGGTGCGGCGGTGGTCGAGGTTGCCACGCCGAGGGTGTCGGTCGGGTATCCCATCACATGTGCGCCGGCATTGGTGACGATGTTGCCGATGCTGTCGAGCTTGAAGTTGCCCGCGCGCGTGTAGCCGGACGTGCCATCGGGCATCTGCAACTGGAAAAAGCCGCCGCCGTTGATGGCCACGTCGAGGTCGTTGCCAGTGGTGGTGAGGGTGCCCTGCGTGAACAGCTGCGCGACGGTGCTGATCTCGACGCCGATGCCGACCTGGCTGCCGGCACCCGTTCCGATGGCCGAGGCCACCAGGTTGGAGAACTCGGCCCGCGAAGACTTCATGCCAGGCGTATTGGCGTTGGCAATGTTGTTGCCGATGACATCAAGGTTGCGGCTGGCTGCCGCCAAGCCTGAAAGACCAGTTTGAAATGACATGATGGGTTCCTTTTCGGGGCGTGGTGTGCTTGGCTAAACGAGGGTGGTGAAGGGGGTTGGGGAGTACGCTACAGAATGGCTTTGATGCTGCTGTAGGCGACGCTGGCATGGTCTCGCAACTGCACCGACATGGCGCCGTCCTGGCTGCTGACCGATACCACGCGGTCACGCGTCATCGAGGTAGTGGCCACTGCTTGGCTGCCCCGCATGGCCGTGACGCGAAAGCTCGGGTCACCGGTGCCGGTGTAGCCGGAGGCGTCCCATTCAAAGTTGTGACGCCCGCCGTCCAGGGCGCCAAGGTTCATGCTGCCCAGCACGGCGCCGCTCGGGCTCAGGATCTCGACCTTGACCGAATCGGCCCGGCCAGACAGGTCAATGGCCCCTTTGGCCACACCATCGGTAGTCTTGAGCTTGGAGCCTTCGATCAGCACGTCGCGACCGACCATGGATGCGCCCTGCAACACCTGCAGGCTGGCGAACTGGTCGGCCATGCTCTTGAGCGTCTGGTTGACCTGCTGGATGCCAGTCACCGTGTTGATCTGGGCCATCTGGCTGGTCATCTGCGCGTTGTCCATCGGATTCATCGGGTCCTGATTGTTCAGTTGCGCTACCAGCAACTTCAGGAAGCGGTCCTGCGCGGCCGACGGATCGGTGCCGGCGTTCTTCATGGCGGACGTGTCACTGCTTGTGGCGATGCCATGGGTCGATGAACTGGGGGCAATGGTGCTGGAGAGCATGGTTCGGCCTTTGGTGTTTACTGTCCGATTTGCAGCGTCTTGAGCAACAGCGTCTTGGCGGTGTTCATCACCTCGACGTTGTTCTGGTAGGAGCGTGACGCCGAGATCATGTTGACCATTTCTTCAACCGGACTCACGTTGCTGTGCGTGATGTAGCCCTGCTCATCCGCCGCCGGGTGACCGGGGCTGTGCTCTTTGGGGCCCTGGGCCTGATTCTCGGCAATGGCCTGAACACGCACGCCAACCGATCCATCCGAGCCCATGGGCACGGTCTCGAAGATCACTTGTCGGCCTTTGTAGGCTTTGGCGCTGTCGCCCGAGACGGCGTCGGCGTTGGCCAGGTTGCTGGCCACCACGTTAAGCCGTTGCGACTGGGCGCTGATGGCGCTGCCGGAGACACTGAAGATGGAAAACATGGACATGATGAACTTTCTGCGGCCTTCGGGTTTGACCTACTGGCCCTGAATCGCGCTCAAGATCGTCTTGGCGCTGCCGTTAATGAACCTGAGGGTGGATTCATAACGAATGGCGTTATCCATGAAGTTGGCACGCTCGCGGTCCATGTCGACACTGTTGCCGTCCAGGCTGGGCTGGCTTTGCACGGTGTAGGCCAGGCGTTGGGCATCCATGGCACCGCCAGAGGCGTTGGACAGCGCAATGTGTTTGTTGTGCGCCGGTGACTGGGGTGTTTGGCGCGCCGCGGTTGCGGCGCTCACGCCCGTGGCGTCGCGCAGGGCCTGGGAGAAGTTGAAGTCACGCGCGGCGTAGCCGGGTGTGTCGGCGTTGGCGATGTTGCCCGCGATCACACGTTGGCGCTCGGCGCGCAGCACCAGGGCCTTCGAATGGAAGTCCAACCCGCTGGTCATATTGGCTAACATGAAACACCTCGACTCTCTGTGACGAACGGCCCGGCTGCTCGCTACGGGGTTCGACGTGAGGCAATTATGGGAAAAACTTGAATTTCCGTTGACTTGATTAACGGGCAAAAGCGCCCTTACTTGAGTGCTTTGCGATGAAAGGTCATGTCTATAGTCCCAGTGGAGAAGACGCGGCGGTCACTCGGCGGGCAATCCGCTCTGAGCGCTTGCGACTCCAGACAGGATGGCTCATTTGAACAACGCACTTCTTTCGTCATTCGCAAGCGCACGTGGTGCTGGCCTTTGGCTTGTCGGTTTGTTGCTGGCAGGGGGGCTGCATGCACAGGGCGGCGCGGTCGAGCCCGAACTACCTGGCCTGACGCAACGCTGGGTGGACCAGGCAGTCGCTGCGGCACAGGCATCGACGTCCACCCCCTTGCGCATGGAAGTGAGTGTTGGCACCCTGGACAGTCGGCTCCGGCTCGCCGCATGCACCCAGGTTGAACCCTATCTTCCACCGGGCATCAGGTTGTGGGGCCGGACCCGCCTGGGTTTGCGTTGCCTGGACGGCGCGGTCCGATGGAATGTCTTCTTGCCAGTCACGATCAAGGCTTATGGGCCGGCCTGGGTGGTCAAAGGCAATGTGGCCGCCGGTGCGGTGCTCACCGCAGCCGATCTGATCGAGGCCGAAGTGGACTGGGCGCAGGAGCCCAGCGCGATCGTCTCTGACCCAGCGGCATGGCTTGGACAGGTGGCCACCCGGCCCCTGAGCACGGGGCAAGCCCTGCGGCAGGGGATGCTTCGTCCGGCCCAAGTGTTCGCCGCCGGCACACAGGTGCGGGTGCTGGCGCAAGGCCCGGGTTTTCAGATCACCTCCGACGGACAGGCGCTGTCGGCGGGGGTTGTGGGACAGGCTACGCGCGTCAAGATGGACAACGGACGCATCACGACGGCCACGGTACTGGATTTGCGAACAGTGCGGGTGGACTTGTGATGACTTCCAATCAGTTGAGGACAGAGCAAAGTTCGCTTCGCTGTGGTCTGTCCCACAAGAACACCCCCAATCAGTTGAGGACAGAGCAAAGTTCGCTTTGCGTAACTTTGGTCTGTCCCACAAAGTTTCAAATATCCCTAAAGTCAGTCATGATGGAGCCGATATCAATCGTACGAGGCCGCTTGTCAGGCGGTTTTGGAGAACGCGATGAAAATAGGTCCCCCATCAGATCCCCCGGTTACAGGAAGTCCGTCCCTGCCCGCTGCGCTGCCCAAAGCGGTGCCGGGCACCAGCACGAGTGCCGCTGCCGCAGCCACAAAGAGCAATCAGTCGGCGGGCGTGGCCGTGACGGTTTCAACCTTGGCGCGCACGCTGGAGGCAGCCAATCGTGGCGAGGCGGCCGATGTGGACACCGAGAAGGTCAACGCGGTCCGATCCGCTATCGAGCAGGGGTCCTACGTGGTGGACCCGGAAGCTATTGCCGACAAGTTGTTGGCCAACGCGCAGGAGTTGTTGGACCGCACACGCAATTGAGCGTGGGGGCCGGCTTGACATTCTCCGACGGCGCGGCCTTGGCCAGTCTGGAGACCTGAATGACCAAGCTACCCGATCCCCTTGAATCCGCTCTGGCGCAAATCGAACAACGGTTTGCGGCCGTCTCGGCAAAATTGATCGCTGGCGAGCCGCAGGCCCTGGTCGAGGCCACCAGCGCAATGCAGCAAGTGGCTATCGAGTTTTCCCAAATCGCTCCGTCGCTGAGCCTTTCGGCCAGCAACTCTGCCGCGTTGAAAACCAGAGTCCGGAGAATCGCTGCCGGCATGGCGATCCAGCGCGAAAACCTGATTCGCCGCCAAGTGGTCGTGCAGCGTGCCCTTGACGCCATCCTGCCCGCGGCGCAAGGCGTGGCCTACCCTAAGACCTCCAGTCCGTACAGCAGTGTTGGCAGACAAACTGGGGCCTTCAAGGTCCTGGCTGCGTGAACTTCGCGTCTTCGTGTTGTTGCGTGCGAACGGCGGGTTTCGAGTTGCGTTAAGGCGTGTTTTTCCTCTCCGAGGTTGTTTGTTTCCCCCCCCTATCCCCCCAGCCCCCTTTCCACCCCCGCCGGGGCGAAAGGGGGAGCCTCATTTGACCGCGCGATTCGGCACCGGGCAAACCGGGAGCCGTTGAAATCTTCGTTGGCTCGGCCGGAACTCAGGGTGCGAGTTCCGAGCGTCGGGGGCAGATTCGGTGGTTCGAGGTGGAGGCCGCTCTGTTTCGTGACTCGTCGCTGGCGCGTAGCCGTCAGCCAGCGCGTGCACTCAACTCTCTGATCCAGTTACGACCGGTTGCGACCCATCTTGCCGAGCGGTGGCAGTCGCGCCAGCCGCGCCGTGAACGCGTTGGTCGACACCAGAAGCCAAATGAGACTCCCCCTTTCCGCCCCGGCGGGGGTGGAAAGGGGGCTGGGGGGATAGGGGGGGGAAAGAAACCGCGTAAGCGGGAGAGGCAGAGTAGTCAGTCCCGCGTCACCCGCAACAGCTCTTCCCGACTGGTGACGCCACTCCGCACCAGCCGCTCCCCATCGTCACGCATCAGCACCATGCCCGCCGCCAGCGCGGCGTCACGAATGGTGGCCTCCGAGGCACGCTGGTGAATCTGTGCGCGGATCGCGTCGTCGGTTACCAGCAGTTCGAAGACGCCAGTGCGCCCCTGGTAGCCGGTTTGCGCGCAGGCTGTACATCCTTTGCCATGGCAATGGGTACACAGCTTGCGCACCAGGCGCTGGGCCAGCACGCCCAGCAGCGACGAACTCAGCAAGAAGGGCTCCACCCCCATGTCGGTCAAACGCGTCACCGCGCTGGCCGCGTCATTGGTGTGGATGGTGGCCAGCACCAGGTGGCCGGTCAGCGACGCCTGAATCGCAATCTGGGCGGTCTCGAAATCACGGATCTCGCCAATCACGATCACGTCCGGGTCCTGGCGCAGGATGGCGCGCAAGGCCTTGGCAAAGGTCAGGTCAATCTTGGCGTTGACCTGAGTTTGTCCTACGCCCGCCAGTTCGTACTCAATCGGGTCCTCCACCGTCATGATGTTGCTGTGGCTGGCGTCCAGTCGCCCCATGGCGGCATACAGCGTGGTGGTCTTGCCCGAGCCGGTGGGACCGGTTACCAGGATGATGCCGTGCGGCTGCGCGATCAGGTGCTGCAGGCGATCCAGCACCCCGCCCTGCATGCCCACCGATTCCAGACTGAGCTTGCTCTCGGACTTGTCCAGCAGCCGCAGCACCGCCCGCTCGCCATGGGCGCTCGGCAGCGTGCTGACGCGCACGTCGACCGCGCGCGTGCCGATGCGCAGGCTGATGCGGCCGTCCTGCGGCAGGCGCTTCTCGGAGATGTCGAGCTCGGCCATGATCTTCAGGCGCGAGATCAGCGCGGCGTGCAGCGCCCGGTTGGGCTGCACCACCTCGCGCAGCGTGCCGTCGACGCGAAAGCGCACGCTGGAGTGGCGCTCGTAGGGCTCGATGTGGATGTCGCTGGCGCCGTCGCGCGCGGCCTGCGTCAGCAAGGCATTGAGCATGCGGATGATGGGCGCGTCGTCCGAGGTCTCCAGCAAGTCCTCGATCGCCGGCAGCTCCTGCATCATGCGCGACAGGTCGGCATCGCTTTGCACCTCGCTGACCACCGCCGCCGCATCCGATTCACCCTGCGCGTACGCTGCGCTGATGCGCTGGATGATGACGTCGGCGCTTTGCGTTTCAATGGCGCGCGGCTGAAACTTGCGCATTACCTCGCTGATGCCACTGGGGTTGGAGCCGCCGTGCAGCCACAAGGTCAAATGCTCATTACTCTGCTCTTCCAGCAAGAGCTGGTTGCTGCGGGCAAAGGCGTAGGGCAGGGGGTAGCGCATGGCCTCGAGCCTTCAGGGCTTGACCAATGGCTGGGTAGCTGCCGCCGCACCGCCGACAGCCGGCAACTGCGGACCTTCGTTGACCGGAACCATGAGGCTGGGTGTGGGTTGCAGCTCTCTTTGCCCGCTGCGCATCTGATCGTAGCGGTCCTGCGAGAGTTGCAGCGTGGCCTGAGCGTCGCGCACCACGGTCGGTCGCAGGAACACCATCAGATTGGTCTTCTTGCGTGAGCGAGTCTCGCTCTTGAACAGGTTGCCAAGGAACGGCACGTCGCCCAGACCAGGCACCTTTTCCTGGCCACCGACATATTCGTCCTGCAGTAGACCGCCCAGCACCACGATGGCGCCGTCTTCGACGATCACGTTGGACTCAATCGTGCGTTTGCTGGTGGTGGGGCCACTGCTGTTGCTGACGGTGGAGGCCAGTACGTTGGAAACCTCCTGGTACACCGACAGCCTGATCGAGCCGTTTTCGCTGATCTGCGGTTTGAACTTAAGTGTCAGGCCGACGTCCTTGCGCTCGATGGTCTGAAACGGATTGACCGAACCGGCCGACGCGCCGGTATTGGTGAACTGTCCGGTCAGGAAGGGCACGTTTTGGCCGACCACGATCTTGGCCTCTTCGTTGTCCAGGGTTAGCAGATTGGGGGTGGAGAGCACGTTGCCACTGCCGGTCTCTTCCAGGAACCGGCCGAGAAAGCCCAGTACATAAACGCCATTGATGTTCTGGGCCGCCCCGAAGTTGAAGCCCCGGCCTGGCACCGACTCACGACTGGCAGCCTTTATCGCCAGATCGATGATGTTCTTGCCACCGGTGCCAAAATTGGTGCCCAGCAAACCGATCACGCTGTCACCGTCCTTGCCTATCGGGCCCTGCCACTGAATGCCAAACTCGGCCGCCTTGTCGGCGCTGACTTCGACAATCAGGCTTTCCATGAAGACTTGGGCGCGCCGGCCATCGAGCTTGTCGATCACCGCGCGTAATTGCCGGTACTGCGGCTCGGTGGCGGTGATGATCAGCGCATTGGTCGACGGATCGGCCTGAATCTGTCCGCCGGTGGAGGGCTGGCTGCTGGCCACTGTGGTTGCCGCCGCGCCGCCAGCGGCGGGGGGCGTGCTCGCAGCTGCGCCGCCTCTGGCATCGCTGGAAATGGCCGCGCGCAGCGTGGTCGCCAGTTTGGTGGCGTCGGCGTTCTTGAGGTACACGACGTAAATGTTGCCGGCCGCCCCATTGGCGCCGCTGGTCGGTCGGTCGAGCTTGGTGATCAGTGACTTGACCAACGCCACCCGGGCCGGATTGGCGGCGCGCAAGATCAGCGCGTTGCTGCGCGGCTCCGCCACCAGCGTGGTCCGGAAGCTGGCATCGCCCTGCGCGCCGGGAGCACCCCCGGCGCCGGAGGACTCGATCAGCCGCAACACCAGCGGCGCGAGATCGATGGCAATCGCGTGTTGCAGCGGGATGATTTCGATGTCGGTGGCGTTGGAGACATCCAGCGCGGCGATGATGCGGCCCATGCGGCGCAGGTTGTCGGCGTAGTCGGTGATGATCAGCGAGTTGTTGCCGGGGTTGACGTTGATGGTGTTGTTGGGGCTGATGAGTGGCCGCAGCACCGGCACCAGGTTGGCTGCGGTCTCGTAGTTGAGTTTGAAGATTTGCGTGACGATTTGGTTGGCCGTGACGCGCTCGGTAGCAGAAGGGTCGGCCAGTGTGACCGATCCCCCCTGAAGCTTGGCATCGGCTTCGGGCACGACCTTGTCCAGGCCGGCGGCATCCACCACCGTATAGCCCTGCAGGCGAAGCACAGCCAGGAACTGGTTGTAGGCCACCGTGGGCGAAACCGGCTTCTCGCTGACCAGGTTGATGGTGCCCTTGACGCGTGGATCCACCACCACGTTGCGCCCGGTGATGGCCGCCATGGTGCGGGCGACGACTTCGATTTCGGCGTTGCTGAAATTGAGAGTGATGGGTTCGCCCTTTTGTGGCGCACCGGTTGACTGAGCTTGGGACACCGGCCCGACAAGGCCCATGGCCAGCACCAGACATATCTGTACTGCTATCGAAATAGTAGTATTCCTAGGCGTATTGAGGGGGATCTGTTTCATGCGGTGTTAACCCACTTTGATGATGGAGCGCGCGCCGTCGCGTCGGCCAAGGATGTTCAAAAGGTTGGACAATGCGTCCAGCCGATCCGGTGCGGCGCTGGCTTCGCCCTCGAACCGCAGCCGGGAGCCGACCCATTGCCCGCTGCCACTAAGCTGCAGACTGCCGTCCAGGGTGCTGAGCCGCAACACGGCGGGGCTGCCGCCCTCCAATGCCAGCCGGTAGCTGCCCATCGGTCGCAGGGTTGAGAGCCGCGAGGAGATGTGTTGTGCATCGACCTGGGCGCTGCCAGCCACCATCAGGCGTCCGTCGATCCATTCTAGCGAGAAGCCTCGGGTCGACACCATCAGCGTGCCCTGTGCCTGGACCGTGTTCCAGGGCGTGCCCAGGCCCATCAACAGATCGGCGGGCCACTGCGTCGGATGGTCGGCCATGCGCAGCGTGGCGCCACCCCAACGCGGTGCCAACTGCAACTGCCACGGGCTTGGCATGCAACAGGGTGCGTGCACCGAAAGCTCCAGGCCACGCCACGATGGTCGCATGGTCCACTCCAGGCGATCGGGCAGGCGGCTCGATGAGAGGCTGCCGACGCCACCTGACAAGATCAGTTGAGCCGAGCCGCGCCAGACCGATCCGCGCGCATCGCCCAGCAGCACGCGTGTGCCGCTTTGGGTGCTGACGAGGTTGGCAAGCCACTGTGCCGGTGCAAACCACAAAGTGCCACCGATCAGACCGACCAGGGCGCCCAGCATCGCCCAGGCCCAGGGGGTGCGTTGCGAGGATGACGGCGATGCTGCGGTCATGGTTCGGTCGGCGCCGTGGTGCATCAGCGAGCCGGCAGGCTCATGACCACGGTACCGTCCCAGGTTGCAGCGCTGCTGACCCCAGGGCTGGCGCTGATAGCCACTTTGCGCACCAGGCGCGCCTCACGGGGCACGCAGCGCGCGTTCACGCGTGCCTGGGTCAGCCATTGCGCCAGGGCTTCGGGGCTGACGCCTTTGAGCGTGACGGTGGCGCGTTCACCCGCTACCTGCAGTTGGGCGCCAGGCCCGAGCCCCTGCTTGACGGCGGTCTCCAGGGCGCGCAAGGCCTCGTCGTAAGAGAGTTTGGGCTGCGTCTGCAGCGCCTGGGCCTGGGCCTGCAGGGTCTGCATTTGTTGCAGCTGCGCATCCATTTGCCGGTGACGGGCATCGGCGCTGCGCAGGCTGCCCAGTGCTGGTGCCAGCGCCAGCCACCATAACGCCGCGGCGGCCACCAGGGCGATGGCGACGAGCACCAACCGGCGCTCTCGCTCGGCCAGCTGAGCCCACCGGGCGGCGAGGGGTCCTGTCGGTGTCATGGCTGGCTCTCCGTCTTGATACTCAAGCGGTCGCCCTCGACGCGCACCGCGTAGCCACGGGCCCTGATCTGCGTCGTGACGGCCGCGAGTTCAGTCGGTGTCAGTGCCAGCCCGGTGCCTTTGAGTTCACCATCGGAGAAGTCAAGCGTGGCCAAGGACTTGGCGGGTGGCGTCACACTGCCCAGGGCGCTGAGCAGGGACTCCAGGTCGCGCGGACCGAGTGCGCCGCTGGCTTGGCGCAAGGCAGCCACCTCGCGGGACATCTGAACCGGTGCGTCGACGACGGTTTTGACGCCTGGAAAGCTGGTCGTCAGCGTATCGCGCAGGGCGGCCTGTTTGGCACGCAGGCTGGCGTTCTCTTTCCAGGCCCAGGCGTTGAGGCCCAGCACCTGGGTCAGCAGCAAGGTCAGCACCGCCCAGCGCGCGGCACGCCAGCGTGGCGCCTGCAGCCAGGCGCGCCAGGCGTCGCCGAGCCGGCGCCAGGTGCGCGTGCGCCGATTGCTGAGCAAGTCGAACTGGGCCAGGTCCCAGCCTGATTGCACGGCTGTGAGCCAGCGCTGGCCCGCCTGCTCAATCGTCACCGGGCGCTTGAACAGTTGTTCGGCCAGTTCGGCTGCGGCGGGTTCCGCGCTGATCGCGGACGATTCGGGCCAGCCGGCCAGGGTGACGGCAACGCTGGTCAAAGGCAGCAGCGTGATGCCTACCGCACTGTGCTTGACGATCTGGGCATTGGGTTCTGCGCCGATCACGTGCAGCCGTTCGTCAGCGCCATCCGGCGAGAACTCCGGCACGACGCGCGCGGCGCTTCGTCCGGCTTGCTCCAGCAATTGCAGCGCGGCATGTAACCAGGCGCGGTTGCACGCGGCCACCCAGACCGGCGCGTCCGGTCGCGCCAGCGGTTCGATCGCGAAGTGCAACTGGCCTGGCTCATCGAGCGTGCGCTCTTCCAGCAAACCGTCCAGCACGGCGCGCAGGCGCTGCGTGCTGCCATCCTGAAAGATGTTCTTCCCCAGCAGGCCGCGCGGCAGATCCACGCGATGCCAAGCCAGTGCCTGAATCGGCACCACTGCTACCAGCTCGCTGCTGGCACCCGTGAGTGGCGGCAGCAGCGCGGCGGGCACTTGGGCGTGCTGCGCGACGCCTACGCCATCTGGCGTCAGCACGTATTCAAACGTGGTGGCGGTGCCGCTCAGCTCAAGGGGCAGGGAAACAATCAGGGTGGTCATGCGTGGGGAATCTCGGCGCTCATTGTAGAGAGTGCATCGGTACCCGCTCGCGCCAAACCACACGGGTGCTGCTGGGCGGGGGGAACAGGTCGCGCTGCACCAGCGAGCGCTCCAGAACCGTGGTCTGACCAATCCTGAGCTGCCCGCGAACTTCGAAGAAGCGCGTGGTCAGGCTGAACAGGGTTGCGCTGGGCTCCTCCTTGACACCGCCGTCGGCCGCAAGGACTTCGGCCAAGGTCCGAAAGTGGCTTCGCTCGCGCGCCGTCACCAGCCGCTTGGCGCCCGCCATGTCGAGCGCCTCAAAGCCGGCATAGAGCACCTCGGCGCTGGCGGTGTTGACGTTGACTTGCGTGCGGATACCGTCTCTCTGCGGTGGCAGCAGCGTGATGTAGGGCTTCAAGACTGCCAGGCTCTGTGGCGACAGGCCCAGCCAGACCAGTTCCTCGACGCGCTGTGGTCGCAAGGGCGCGGCGTCGGCGGACTTGTTGTCCGGGCTGAAGTCGGACGCAAGGCGTAAATTGTCGGCCAACCGGGCCAGTTCGGCAGGCGGCAAACCAAGCAATTCGAACAGCTTGGTAAATTGCTTGCGGGCAATGTCCTCGACCTGGCCGTTGTAGATCAGGTTGGTCACGTTCAGGCGGGACTGCAGGTCGGTGATCTGCCCCGACAGAAAGGCGTCCTCGCCCAGTTCGTCCACATTGGTCTGGTTGTCGCGGTCAGCGGCCAGGAAGGTGGACAGTCTGGCTTCCTCCAGCGGCACCGCCCAGGGCTCGGCCAGATGGTCGGCGGTGGTGCCGGTGCGGCTGTCTTCGCGCAACACCAGCCGCGACCAGTCGAGCGCACCGGTCAGCACCCAGGCAGACTGAACCCGCGCGCGTTCGGCCTTTTCCACCTCCACGCTGCGCCATTGCTGCCACAGCGCGGCAGCGGCGACGGTGGCCACCAGGGTCACGGTCAGCATCGCCAGCAGGATGGCAGCGCCACGCTGCGCCGTCCTCATGAACGGGAGCCCCCATAGGCGGGCGGCGCCCAATCACGGGTCAAAACGCCGGCCAGCGAGTGTCCCGGTGGCAGTGTCAGCACCAGGCGGATGCCATCCGGGACGGCGCTGGTCGTGGCACCAAACGGGTTGACTGGCAATTCCGCAGTGGTGGACAGGGGGTTGCTCCAGCTATTGTTGCGGTAGTAGAAGATTTGCCATTGCGTCAGCGGTGTCAGCGTCACCTCGCGTTTGCGTTCCTCGTCGCCAGGATTTTGGGCCCATAACGCGGCCTTCTGCCAGGCCAGTTGGAGTTCACCGCGGGTCTTGAGTGGCGGTGACTGCCAGCGCAGCCAGTGGCCGGTGCTTTGGTCGCCACGACGGGTCCAGGCCACCACCAGCCAGCCGTCGGCCACGGCGGTGGCGTTGCGGCGTACCAGGCGCAGCGCGCGGCCATCCCAGTCCAGCACCGGTGGCGGTGTATCGCCCTTGGGGGTCTGAGCCGATGGCGTTACCATGGCGTCGAGGTCGGCGCCCCATTGACTCAGGCCGGCTTGCAGGGTCAACAGCTCATCGGCGCGCTGGGCCGTCTGCGACTGGGCGCGGTGCATGCCATCGAGCCCTTGCCAGCTCATCATGGCCATCAGCGCCATGACGCCCATCGCCACCAGCAATTCGATCAGCGTGAAGCCCTTCTGGTGGTGGCCCATCACAGTCGTCCCACCACGGTGGAGAGCCGCAGGATCGGACTCTGTTGGTCAAATACTTGCGCGTCAACCCGGCGGAAATTGGGGTTGGGGGTGGGTCGCACGGCGACCTTGATGGTCAGGCTGCGGCCCGCCTGTTCGCAAGGCACATCGTTGTCGCCAACCCCCGGCATTTGATGGGACAGGCGCATCTTGATCAGTTCGTTCTCAGCGCAGACGTGGGCCAGCAGGGTATCGGCCTGGCGCTGCGCGTCGCGACTCAGCGAGGCGGTCGATTGCAGGCCGGCAACCAGGGCCACCGCCACGATGGTCAGGGCCACCAGCACCTCAATCAGGGTAAAGCCAGCGGCGCGGGATGGCTGGAGGCAGCGCGCCATGCGTGGGTGTCTCATTGCTGGGCACTGACGGCGGTATCCGCCAGGATGGCGAATGGACGCACGCCATCCGTTGCCAGGCGCACCACCCGCCCTGGACGACTCGTTGCCGCCAAAGTGACCGTGTTTGGGCCAATGATGGGCTCGGGACCGAGCCACAGCGCGCCGTCAGCGCTGGCGCTGGTTTGCGGGCTCAGCCAGGCCTGGGCCTGGCTGCCGCCAGGCAAACCATCCAACACAAATCCGGTGGGGGTGACCGTCCAGCGAACTGGCACGCCGCTGGCGCGGGACTGGGCGCGGGCCGCCTCCAGCAAGGCGCCCAGGCGCAAGGCTTCGCGTTCCAGTGCCGTATCGGCACTGTCCCGCAACGAAAGGCTGACCGCGGCGGTGGCCGAGGCGATGATGGCCACCACCACCAGCAACTCCAGCAGCGTGAAGCCCTTGCTTGCAGGTCTGCCGTGCGGTGCGAACGGTTTGATTCGGCGGCTCGGGGTCATGTCACGCGGGCCCGCTGACGAGGCGGTGCTACTGCCAACTCCCGATGTCGGCGTCTTTGCCCTCGCCGCCGGCCTGCCCATCGGCACCAAACGACAACACGTCCACCTCGCCCTTGACGCCGGGGTTGAGGTACTGGTAGGGGCGACCCCACGGGTCCGCTGGCAGCTTGTCCAGGTAGGGGCGCCAGTTGGCCGGAATGGAGCCGCTGGTTGGCTTGGTCTGCAGCGCCTGCAGGCCCTGCTCGGCGCTGGGGAAGCGCTGGTTGTCGAGCTTGTAGAGCTTGAGCGCCTGCATCAGGTTGTTGACATCGGTCTTGGCCGCGGTCGCGCGGGCGTCATCGGCCCGGTCCAGCACATTGGGCACGATCAGCGCCGCCAGCACGCCGATGATGACCAACACCACCATCAGCTCGATCAGTGTGAAACCCGCTTGCCGCAGGCGCTGGAGTGGGCGCGAAAAGTGTGTCATGGCTTCGATCATAATCGCCCGATGCAATTGAAACCGCACAGCATCTGGTGGCCACGGATTGCGAGCTTTTTGCTCTGGGTTGCGGCCGCCGCCAGCTTGGCATTCTGGGGCCTGAAATGGTCCGGCATGGGCGCCAAGCCTTTGGGTGTGCCCAGCGCGGGCGCGCTCGGTCCAGCGCCGGTCGATCCGCAGGCCATGGCACGCTTGCTGGGTGTGGGCACCTTAGCGGTGCCGGCCACGGCAGCACCCAGCGTTGCCAGCCGTTACACGCTGATGGGCGTGGTGGCAGGCCCGCATGGCGCCGGGGTGGCCTTGATCTCTGTCGATGGCAAACCAGCCCGACCGGTCGAGGTCGGTGCGCCGGTGGACGACCAGTTGGTGCTGGTCTCGGTGGCGTCACGCCAGGCGGCGCTGTCCGCCCGTGCCAATGCGCCGGCCTCCGTCACGCTGGATCTGCCGCCCCTCAAGCGCAATGCGCCCCTGAGTCCGTCCCAGCCAAGCCCGACCGCGTCGCCGGGCCAGGTGCCCAAGCCCAACCCGTTCGAGGCCTTTCTGCAAAAATCATCGCCGATCTGAGTGCGGCCGCGCTCAGTGTTGCAGGAACATCCGGTACACCGGATTGGCCGTTTCTTCCACGTGCGGGTAGTCCAGAGCGGCCAGGAACTTGGCAAAGGCCTTGCTATCGGCCTTGGGAACCTGCAGTCCGACCAGAATGCGGCCATAGTCCGCGCCCTGATTCCGGTAGTGGAACAGGCTGATGTTCCAGCCAGGGCGCATCAGGCTCAAGAACTTCATCAAGGCGCCTGGCCGCTCCGGGAACACGAAGCGCAACAGGCGCTCGTCCTGCGCCAGCGCTGAGCGCCCGCCAATCATGTGGCGGATGTGCTCCTTGGCCAATTCGTCATGCGTCAGGTCCAGTGCCTCAAAGCCGTGCCTGCCAAAGTTGCTGGCAATCTTCGCGGATTCGCCCCTGCCGTGGGTGGTCAGGCCCACAAACACATGGGCCTGGTTGGCGTCGCTGATGCGGTAGTTGAATTCGGTCACATTGCGGGGCCCGCCAGGCAAGTGGCCGATCAGTTCGCAAAAACGCCGGAAGCTGCCGCGCTCCTCGGGGATGGTGACGGCAAACAGGGCTTCGCGCTCCTCGCCCACCTCGGCGCGTTCGGCCACGAAGCGCAGCCGGTCAAAATTCATGTTGGCGCCACACAGGATCGCGGCGTAGGTCTCGCCCTTGGTCTTGTGCTGGGCTACGTATTGCTTGATCGCGGCCACCGCCAGCGCACCGGCTGGCTCGACGATGCTGCGGGTGTCGATGAACACGTCCTTGATGGCGGCGCAGACGGCATCGGTGTCCACGGCGATGTACCCATCCACCAGTTTGCGGGTCACCCGAAAGGTCTCTTCCCCAACTAGCTTGACGGCGGTGCCGTCCGAGAACAAGCCCACATCGGCAAGGGTGACGCGCTTCTTGGCGGCAACCGATCGCATCATCGCGTCCGAGTCGTTCATCTGCACGCCGATCACCTTGATCTCGGGGCGCACGGCCTTGATGTAGTTGGCCACACCGGAAATCAGTCCGCCGCCACCGATCGCCACAAACACCGCGTCCAGGCGGTTCGAGCCATGGCCTTGCAGTTGACGCAGCAGTTCCATCGCAATCGTGCCCTGTCCGGCGATCACGTCCGGGTCGTCAAACGGGTGCACAAAGGTCAGGCCTTGTTTCTTCTCCAATGTGACGGCATGGGCGTAGGCATCGGAATAGCTGTCGCCGTGAAGCACTACCTCGCCGCCAAAGCCGCGCACTGCATCCACCTTGACTTGTGGCGTGGTGGTGGGCATCACGATCACGGCGCGCGCGCCGAGCTTGTGCGCGCTCAGGGCCACGCCCTGGGCGTGATTGCCGGCCGAGGCGCAGATGACGCCTTTCTTCAATTGCTCGGGCGACAGGTGCGCCATCTTGTTGTAGGCGCCACGCAGTTTGAAGCTGCGCACCGGTTGCTGGTCTTCGCGTTTGAGCAGCACGGTGTTGTGCAGGCGGCGACTCAGGCTGCGGGCGGGCTCCAGCGCCGACTCCACGGCCACGTCATAAACGCGTGCGGTCAGGATCTTCTTGAGGTAGTCGGCAGGGGTCAGTGCGGGGTTCTTCATGGGACTTCAATGATAAGCGCCACGGCTGGCTGCGCCGCCACCGGTCCCTGCTTTGAGTGGATGTGACGCAGCGCGGCGACAATAGGCACCTTGTTACGCGAGGTGAATGCAGTATGGAATGCACAGTCAGTTGGACCGGCGCACTGGGAACACGCTCCGGCATGGGATTCGTGGCCGAAACCGGTAGCGGCCACACCCTCACGATGGACGGCGCGCCCGATTCGGCCAAGCCGGAGAATGGCGGCCTGAACTTGGCGCCGCGACCGCTGGAGACCGTGCTGGCGGGGACCGGCGGCTGTACCGCCTACGATGTGGTGCTGATCCTCAAGCGCGGCCGCCACGATGTGCGCGGCTGCACGGTCAAACTCAGCGCCGAGCGCGCCGAAATCGATCCGAAGGTGTTTACTGCCATCACCATGCATTTCACGGTGACGGGAAGGGGCATCCCGGCCGCTGCGGTGGAGCGAGCCATTGCGATGAGCCATGAGAAATACTGCTCCGCCAGCATCATGCTGGGCAAGACCGCCCGGATCGTCACCAGTTTTGAATTGATCGAGGCTTGACCAAAGCGAAAGAGCCGTCATTGCGAACGCCGTGACGCAATCCACGACTCCTGAACGCATGGATTGCCGCACGGTATTCGTCATTGCGAACGAAGCGAAGCAATCCAGGACCCCAAAAAATGCGTGGATCGCCACGGCCTGCGGCCTCGCGATGACGATGCGGGTTCAAGGTCCGCCTGCGGTATTTGTCATTGCGAACGCCGGCCAATGGCGGGTCAGGCCGCGGCCTCGCGATGACGATACGGGTTCAAGGTTCGTCTACGTTATTGACCCTGATACGGGAAGCTCGCGATGACGGTGCTGGGTCAAGTTCCCTGACGATCAGATTCGATGCGCCACGGTGGTCATGACTTTGGCCGCCAGGCGCATCAGGCCCTGAACCGGTGCGGGCAACGCCGCCGCCCCGGCGTTTTGGGCCGCTTGCGCATGGCGTGCTTCGTCGTCCTTCATCCGAGTCACGATGGCACGCGAGGCCAGGTCGCACTGGGGCAGCCGCGTGAGGTGGCTGGCCAGATGGGCTTCGACCTGCCGCTCGGTCTCCACCACGAATCCCAGGCTGACCCGGTCACCCAGACGCCCGGCGATCAAACCGAGGCCAAAGGCGCCGGCGTACCAGAGCGGATTGAGCACCGAAGGGCGTGTCCCGAGCGCATCGAGACGCTGTCGGGTCCAGGCAAGGTGGTCAGCTTCTTCCAGGCTGGCAAGTGTGAACTGCGCTCGTAACTGATTGTTACGAGTCGCCAAGGCCTGGGCGGTGTACAGGGCTTGGGCGCACACTTCCCCCACATGGTTAACCCGCATTAGAGCCCCAGAAAGGTCTTTTTCGGTATCGGACAAGTCGTCGGTTGGCAATTCCGGTGTTGGGCAAGGTGCGCTCGCACGGGGTGTAACGAAAAGTGTGCGCAGCGCCGCATCGGCGGCATTCAGCCAAGCGTCCGTCATGGCGCCTCGAAGGGATTGACCACATGAACGCCCAATGGTCTCTTTAACGAGCCCGCGTCCTCGCTATACAGGGTCTTGACGCCGTGCTCAGCGCAAATCGCGATGATCAGCGCGTCCCCAACCTGATATTTGTGCGTGGCCACCAGTTTCCAGGCTTGTGCATAGGCCTGCTGAGATGCGCCTACAACCCGAGCTGCCTGCGAGAACAAGTTCACCGCCTCAAAGGCCTGGGCATGGGTCATGGCCTGTTTTCGAAGCACCACGTTCATGAACTCACTGACAACCTGTCCGAGCAGACAAGCCTGCGGACTCAAGGTGAGTCGCGTCAGCAGTTGCTTGGCGATATGCTGCTTTGTGGCAGACGTATTGCTCTCGGTTGCATAGACCAAAATGTTGGTGTCGACCGTCCAAGGCAGCTCAGTCATCGTAGGCATCACTGCGTTCAAACTTCTTGCCAAGTGAGCCGGTCATCCGGATAGCCAGAACCTTTTGAATGAGGGCTTCCCGCTCCTTTTGGCTTGCTTCAGTTTGGGGTACCTGAGTCAGCTTCAGCAAGGGCTTCCCATAGCGGGTAACGGTCAAGTCCTCGCCCGCAGCGACGCGTGCGGCAATGGCCGAAAAATGGTGAATCACCTCGCGCGAGGTCACGGCGGTCATGGCGGGCTCTCCGGTTGCGTTGCGGGGACATCGTTTCAACGCCGTCCCCAGCGCGATGTTGAAGCTTGGTTTGTTAAACAAATTGTATAACATTGCGGGGCTGACCGGAGCGCAGCGACGCTCCGTCCCCACCCGATCGTAGGGTGTTTAAGAAGACAAGTCCCTTGTCATGCAAATGCTGTTCTCAACCAAAAATTGTCGTCCCAATGGGTATGGACGACAATTCTGTCGGGTTTTCCAGAATAGCAACTGTATCGCGCTCTGTTAACCCGTGCGTCAGGATGGGATGGCACAGGTTCTGTTGCACCCCTGCAACGAATGCCCAAAGCAGAGCCCTTTTTACGGGTGATTTCTTTGTCAAACCGGTCGGTCTCTGGTTCAATACATCCAACTTCCTGAAACGGGATGTTGGCCCGGGGATCCGAATCTATGGTTCTGGGGCCCCTTGTTTAACCTTGGAGAAACTTGAAATGAAAAAATCCCTCGTCGCGCTGGCTGCCCTGGCTGTGGTTGGTGCTGCTTCCGCGCAATCGACTGTTACCCTGTTTGGTATCGTGGACGCGTCTTACGCGCACACCTCTGGTGGTGGCATTTCCCGTGACGGCATCACCAATTCCGGTCTGAACAGCAGCCGTCTTGGCTTCAAAGGCTCGGAAGACCTCGGTGGCGGCATGAAGGCTGGTTTCCATCTGGAAGGCCAACTGAATAACGATACGGGCACCGGCGCTGCCACTGGTGGTGGTTTGAACTTCGCGCGCAAGTCGTATGTCACCCTGACCGGTGGTTTCGGCGAAATCCGCATCGGCCGCGAGTACAGCCCAACTTTCTGGAACACCACGATCTATGATCCGTTCGGCACCAACGGCATTGGCCAGTCCAACGCTCCTGCCATGATCGGCAACGTCAGCTCGGTGCGCAGCGACAACTCCGTGAGCTACTTGATGGCAGCGGGCGGTGTCAGCGTCCACGCCATGTACGCCTTCGGCGAAAAGGCCTCCAACGTTGACGACAACACCGGCGACTACATGGGTATCCGCGTGGCCTACGCCGCAGGTCCTTTGGATGTGGGCGCCGCAATCGGCAATGCAAAGGGCGCAACGGGTCCTGCTGACGTTCGTTCCACGAACTTCGGTATTTCTTACGACCTCGGCATGGCCAAGCCCATGTTGCAGTTGGGTCAAGAGAAGAATGACACGAAGAAGGTTACCAACTGGCTGTTGGGCATGACCATGCCCATGGGCCAAGGCGAAATCCGCGCTGCCTACAGCCACTATGACACCAAGAACAGCAATGCAGATTGGAGCAAGATTGCAGTCGGCTACGGCTACAACCTGTCCAAGCGCACCCAACTGTACGGCACCTTGGCCAAGGTCTCGAACAGCGCCGGTTCCGCTGTGACCGTGTCCAACAACGGCTTGGCTGGCAGCGCTGCTCTTGATGGCTCTTCCTCCGGTTACGAGTTCGGCATTCGCCACTCGTTCTAATCCAGCGCCGGCGTAAGCCGGTCCGGATCAAGAATCAAAGACCGTCAAGTCGAAAGGCTTGACGGTTTTTTCTATTGGTCCTCGCGCAGGGCAGTTGCGGACAACAACCGCGCGCCCCTGCACCACGACAATCAGCAGACGGCCTGGTTTGGCCCCATGGAAACCCCGGTATCGGTTTCCCTTGTGCTCTGATAGATTGGTGCCTTTACCGATTCCTGTTTGTGTCTTCCTCTATCCTTCGACGCCGAATTCGGACCATTGTTGCGGTGGGACCGGCAGGAGCGCATTGATGCCGATCCACGGCCTGAGGGTACATGGCCGGGTATTCGCCCGGATTGCCGAGTTTCACCCTGAACTGACGGCGTTTCGGCGCGACCTGCATGCCAACCCCGAGTTGGGATTTGAAGAGGTCTACACGGCCGGCCGTGTGGTGGAGTCTTTGAAGGTGTGCGGGGTTGATGAGATCCACACCGGCATTGGCAAAACCGGAGTCGTGGCCACGATCCGTGGCCGTGGCGCGCCCCCCGGTGCCGTCACGCTGGATGACGGCGCACCACGGCCGCGCATGATTGGCTTGCGAGCCGATATGGATGCGTTGCCCATGACCGAGCACAACGACTTCCCCTGGCGCTCCGCCAAGGCCGGCCTGATGCACGGCTGCGGGCACGACGGCCACACCACGATGCTGGTCGGTGCGGCGCGGTACCTTGCCGAGACCCGGAACTTCGACGGTACCGCCGTATTGATCTTCCAGCCTGGTGAAGAGGGCTTTGCGGGCGCCAAGGCGATGATTGATGATGGCCTGTTTGAGCGCTTTCCGGTGCAGGCAGTCTATGGCATGCACAACTGGCCAGCGATGCGGCCGGGGACGGTGGGGATCAATCCGGGGCCCATGATGGCCGCAGCGGATCGCGTCACCATCGACATTGCAGGGCGCGGCGGGCATGGCGCCCACGCTTATCAGACGGTGGACCCGGTACTGGTGGCCGCGCATATCATCACCGCGGTGCAAAGCATCGTGTCACGCAATGTCAAACCGGTTGACAGCGCGGTCATCAGTCTGTGTGGCCTGGAAGCCGGCGACATGGGCGCCATGAGCGTCATCCCGGGCACAGCCAAGCTGGTGGGTACGGTGCGCACGTTCAGCCCGGTCGTGCAGGAGTTGATCGAGCGGCGCCTCAATGAACTGTGCAGCGCGATCGCCCTGGGCTTTGGCGCCACGGCGCAGGTGCACTATGAGCGCATGTACCCGGCAACCATCAACACCGTGACCGAAGCCAAATTTGCGGCTGACGTGGCCCAGAGCCTGGTTGGGCGTGACCACGTGGTGCGTGACCTCGAGCCCAGCATGGGCGCGGAGGATTTTTCGTTTATGTTGCGCGTCAAGCCGGGTGCCTACATGCGACTGGGTCAAGGCATGGACAACGGCGTTGGCAGCTGTTTCCTGCACAATAGCCGTTACGATTTCAACGATGCGATATTGCCCCTGGGTGCGGCGCTTCACGCCAGCTTGGTGGAGAACGCCATGCCGTTGCAGGCCACGGTACCTGCATATGCCGACCGCGCGCCATCGCGAAGCTTCATTCCCTTGCCCCGTCATTCAGGCCCGGGACTGGAGGCGTTCCAAGAACCGGTCGTCATTGCGAACGTAGTGCGGCAATCCATGGCTCCAAAATACATGGATCGCCACGGCCTGCGGCCTCGCGATGACGATGCAGGTTCAAGGTCTGTGTGCGCTTAGACCCGGGACTGAAGGCTCGCAATGACGAAATGAAGTTTTTTTCGGGTCCGCTCCCCACGTGAGCATTTTTTCTAACAGGAGATCACAGTGAATTTCAAAAAGAACATGACTTCCGCGCTGATTGGCGCCGGGCTACTGGGTGCGAGCGTGGGCGTGTGCGCCGCCGGTTTGCGCATAGCCAACCAGGGCGATGCGCTTTCCATGGACCCGCATTCCCTGAACGAGTCGCTGCAGCTCGCGGTGGTCGAGAACGTGTACGAACCCCTGGTCACGCGGGACCGCAGTTACAAGATCACGTCGGCGCTGGCGACCGACTGGAAGCAGACCTCGCCGACCGTTTGGCGTTTCAACCTGCGCAAGGGCGTGCAGTTTCATGACGGAACACCCTTCACGGCTGACGATGTGATCTTCAGCTACGAACGCGCCAAGGGCGACGGCTCCGACATGAAGACCTACGTCGGACAGGTCAAGGAAATCAAGAAGATCAATGACCATGCGGTCGATTTTGTGCTCAATGCCCCGTTTCCGATCCTGCCGGAGATGTTTACGCACTGGCTCATCATGAGCAAGAAGTGGGGCGAAACGAACCAGGCCACCAAGCCGGTGGATCGCCGCAAGGGCATCGAGAACGCGGCGTCGTTCCGTGCCAACGGCACCGGTCCGTACCGGTTGCGAGAGCGCCAGCCGGGTGTGGTGACATCCTTCGTTCGCCATGGCAACTACTGGGGCAAGATCGACGGCAATGTGGATCAGGTTACTTTCACCCCGATTGGTAACGATTCAACCCGTGTCGCGGCTTTGTTGTCGGGCGAGATTGACATCATGGAGCCGGTGCCGGTGCAGGATGTCGAACGCGTCAAGGGCAGTCCCAAACTCAAGGTGATGCAGGGTGCCGAATTGCGGGTGATCTTCCTGGGCATGGACCAGAAGCGCGACGAGTTGCTGTTCTCCAATGTCAAGGGCAAGAACCCGTTCAAGGACGTGCGCGTGCGCAAGGCTTTTTACCAGGCCATCGACGTGGAAGGTATCAAGAAGACCGTGATGCGGGGTGCCTCCGCCCCGATTGCCCTGATGCTCCCGTCCGAGGTGAAGGGTTTTGCGCCCGACCTGGCCAAACGCCTGCCCTTTGACATCGAGGCTTCCAAGAAGCTGCTGGCGGAAGCGGGTTACCCCAACGGCTTTGAGGTCAGGATGAATTGCCCCAATGATCGTTACGTCAACGACGCGGCGATTTGCCAGGCGGTGGCCGGCAATCTGGCCAAGGTGGGTGTCAAGATCAACCTGGAAGCGGAAACCAAGGGTACGTACTTCCCCAAGGTGTTGCGCCGCGATACCAGCTTCTACATGCTGGGCTGGACCTCCAGCACCGTCGATGCCCACAACGTGCTGTACGCCATCATGTCGAGTCCGGGTGAGGCCGGGCGTGGGCAATTCAACCTTGGCGCCTACAGCAATGCCAAACTGGACGAGTTGACCACCAAGATTGCCTCCGAGACCGACGACAAGAAACGCACTGAGATGATCCGCGAAGCCATGAAGCTGCATCAGGACGACGTGGGGCACATTCCCTTGCATCAGCAGGCGCTCAATTGGGGCATGAAGGCCAATATTGAGGTGGTGCAGTGGCCTGACAACGGCATGCCGTGGAAATACGTCACTGTCAAATGAGCACGACCCCAGGCTGACTGGCCCCGCTGGGGCGGCGACCTGGGGGGGGGGGGGGGGGCCCGGGGGGGGGGGGGGCCCCCCGGCCCGGGTGGGGGGGGGCCGGGGGGGGGGGGGGGGGGGGGGGGGGGGGGGCCGGGGGGCGGGACGCCGCAGGGCGGGAGAACGCACCATGAAACTCGTCCGATTTGGATCCCAAGGCAGTGAACAACCCGGCTTGATTGATGCGAAGGGTTGCCTGCGTGACCTCAGCGCGGTGCTGCCGGACATCGGTCCGGAACAATTGAGTGATGCCGCGCTCGATTCCGTGCGTCGGCTCGATTGGGACCGCTTGCCCAAGGTCGAGGGTGCGCCGCGCCTGGGCTGCCCGGTGGCCAAGGTCGGCAAGTTTATTGCCATCGGTCTGAACTACGCCGACCACGCCGCCGAGGCCAGGCTCCCGGTTCCGACCGAGCCGGTGGTTTTCATGAAGGCCACCAGTTGCCTGCAAGGCCCCAATGACCCGGTGATGTTGCCCAAGGGCTCCTTGAAAACCGACTGGGAAGTGGAACTCGGCGTGGTTATCGGCGCGCGTGCTCGCCATGTGCCATTGAAGGATGCCTTGCGCCATGTGGCGGGTTACTGCGTGGTCAACGACGTCAGCGAGCGTGCCTTTCAGTTGGAGCGTGGCGGCACCTGGGACAAGGGAAAAGGCTGCGACACCTTCGGACCGGCAGGCCCCTGGCTGGTCACGCGCGATGAGGTGCCCCACCCTCAGCGACTCAAACTGTGGCTCGATGTCAACGATCAAGCGATGCAGCGTGGCAGCACCCAGACCATGGTCTTTGGCGTGGCCAGGCTGGTCAGCTATGTGAGCGAGTTCATCACGCTGCTGCCAGGAGACCTGATCACCACCGGCACGCCGCCGGGGGTGGGCATGGGACGGCAGCCACCCATGTTCCTTGAGGTGGGTGACACCATGAACCTGGGCATCGAAGGCCTGGGCGAGCAGCGGCAGGTGGTCGTGCCGTTCAAGCGCTGATCCGGGTCAACGGCGAGACGCCATCGGGTAAACCCTTGATGCGACTAGAAAGGCAACCCTAGAAACGGGCTGGAGACAACACTTGGGCTTGAAATGAAGCAAAATAGCACGACCGTTCGTTTTATTCTGTTCTCTGTCCATGCCACAAGCGCCAACCTCTACCAAGCCAGCGTCTGCCAGCCACCGCGTCAGCGCGCGTGGCGGCAGCGGCCTGCAGAAGGGCTTACAGACCAAACAGGCCATCGTTGATGCCGCGCTGGGCCTGGCAGCCCAAATCGGGCTGGAGGGGCTGAGTATCGGTGCGCTGGCGGAGGTGGCGCAAATGAGCAAATCGGGCGTTTTTGCCCACTTTGGCTCACGCGAGGAGTTGCAGATCTCGGTCATCCGCGAGTACTACGCCAGGTTTCAAGACGAGGTGTTCGAGCCAGCCATGTCGGTGCCCCGCGGCCTGCCGCGCGTGCGCGCCCTGTTCGGAAACTGGATGAAACGGGTGGCGGTGGAGCTCCAGTCGGGCTGTATCTTCATCAGCGGTGCGGTTGAGTTCGATGACCGTCCCGGTCCGGTGCGTGATGCATTGGCCAGCTCTGTGCGTGTCTGGTTGCAGGCAATGTACCGCGCCGTGGTGCAGGCCAAGGAAGAGGGGCACCTCGACACCGACGCCGATGAAGAGCAGATGGCCTTTGAGATTCACGGCCTGATTCTGGCCCTGCACTACGAGGCGCGTTTCCTGAAGAACCCCAACTCGATCGGCCGCGCCGACAAGGGCTTCGAAAACATTCTGGCGCACTACGCCCACAGTGCCACCCAAATCAACGCGGTTCGCCCCAAGGCGGCGCCGCATCTCATCAAATCCAATCCACTGTCAAAGGAGTAATCAGCATGCCAACCTATACCCCACCGCTGCGTGACATGCAATTCGTGATGCACGAAGTGCTCAAGGTGACTGACGATCTGAAAGCCATCCCGAAGCATGCCGAGGTTGACATCGACACCATCAATGCTGTCCTCGAAGAAGGCGGCAAGTTTGCCGCCGAGGTGATCTTTCCCTTGAACATCAGTGGTGATGCGCAGGGCTGCACGCTCGACCAGAAGACTCATGAAGTAACCACGCCGGCCGGTTTCAAGGAGGCCTACACCAAGTACGTCGCCGGCGGCTGGCCCGCCTTGTCGGGGGATCCAGAATACGGTGGCCAGGGCCTGCCGCTGGTGGTGAACCAGTGCTTCTACGAAATGCTCAACAGCGCCAACCAGGCCTGGACCATGTACCCCGGCCTGACGCACGGCGCGCACGCCGCCCTGCAAGCCCACGGCACCGACGAGCAGAAGAAGACCTACCTGCCCAAGATGACCAGCGGCGAGTGGACCGGCACCATGTGCCTGACCGAGCCCCATTGCGGGACCGACCTGGGGCTGATGCGCACCAAGGCCGAGCCGCAGCCTGATGGCACGTACAAGATTACGGGTAACAAGATCTTCATCAGCGCTGGCGAACATGACATGGCCGACAACATCATCCATCTGGTGCTGGCCCGCCTGCCCGATGCGCCCCCCGGCATCAAGGGGGTTAGCCTGTTCATCGTGCCCAAATTCAACGTCAACCAGGACGGTAGCCTGGGTTCGCGCAACGGCATCTACTGCGGCGGCCTGGAGCACAAGATGGGCATCAACGGCAACGCCACCGCGCAGATCGTGCTTGAAGCTGCGGTGGGTACCATGGTGGGCCAACCCAATAAGGGCATGCAAGGCATGTTTGTGATGATGAATGCCGCCCGCCTGGGCGTGGGCAACCAGTCGCTTGGTTTGACCGAGGTGGCGTTTCAAAATGCGCTGGCCTATGCCAAAGACCGCATTCAGATGCGTTCACTGTCGGGCGCCAAGGCCAAGGACAAGCCCGCCGACCCGATCATCGTGCACCCCGATGTGCGCAAGATGCTGCTCACCGCCAAGGCCTACGTTGAAGGCGGCCGCGCCTTGATGTGCTTCAGCTCCATGCTGCTGGAGCAGGAGCACGGCCATCCGGACGAAAAGGTGCGCAAGGACGCTGGCGAACTGCTGGCCTTGCTGACGCCTATCGTCAAGGCCTTCATCACCGACAACGGTCACCTCTCCACCAATGCCTGCATGCAGGTGTTTGGCGGCCACGGCTTCATCAAGGAATGGGGCATGGAGCAGTTGGTACGCGACAACCGCATCAACATGATCTACGAGGGCACCAACACCATTCAGTCGCTTGACTTGTTGGGCCGCAAGGTGCTGGGCAACAACGGTGCCACGCTGAAGAAGTTTGGCAAGCTGGTGGGCAAGCTGGTGGAGGCAGAAGGCGTCAACGAGAAAATGGCCGAGTTCATCACCCCCATCGCCATCCTGGGCGACCAGATGACCAAGTTGACCACCGAGCTGGGTTTCAAGGGCTTTCAGAATCCCGACGAAGTGGGTGCCGCCGCCGTGGATTACCTGCGCGTGGCCGGTCACCTGGTGTTTGGCTACTTCTGGGCGCGCATGGCCCAAGTGGCGCTGCGAGAGATCGCTGCGGGCAACACCGATCCCTTCTACGTGGCCAAGTTGCAGACTGCGCGCTTCTACTTCGCCAAGCTGTTCCCCGAGACCGCGACCCTGATGCGCACTGCGCGCACTGGTAGCAAGGTGTTGATGGACACGGATGCCGCCCTGGCTTGACTGCCAACCCCAAGTGCGGCCAAGCCATTTTTTTGAAAACCAACGAGGAGAGACTATGTACCGAGCGATGATTGCAGTAGTTCTGGGGGCGCTGGCGCTCCCATCCCTGGCCCAGACGACGCCAGCGGGCGTCTGGCGCACGATTGACGACAAGACCGGCGAGGTCTCGTCAGAAGTGCGCATTGTTGAAGAAGGTGGCGTGCTGTCGGGCACCATCGAGAAGCTGTTGCGCAAGGACGCCAAGCAAGACGGCCTGTGCGACAAATGCACCGACGAGCGCAAGGACAAGCCGGTACTGGGCTTGAAGATCATTCGCGGCGCCAAGAAGACCGACGGCAAGGACGTGTGGGAAGGTGGCAAGATTCTGGACCCCGACAACGGCAAGGAATACACCTTGCGGCTGACCCCCATCGAAGGTGGCAAGAAGCTCGAAGTGCGCGGCTACATCGCCTTCTTTTACCGAAACCAGACCTGGGTTCGCGTGCAGTAAAGGCTGCGCAGAGTGTGTCCTAGCGCTTGTTCGTCATCGCGAGGCCGCAGGCCGCGGCGATCCATCGGAGCGTCCCAATGCCGTGGACTGCCGCGCGGTATTCGTCATTGCGAGGCGCAGCAGCAACGCGGCAATCGCAGTGACGAAAGGTGGCCAGCGACCTCTTCTGCGTCGTATTCAATTTTTCAGGAACAACCATGTCCCGTTTCCAAGTGAAAAAAGTCGCCGTGCTCGGCGCCGGTGTGATGGGGGCGCAGATTGCCGCCCATCTGGTCAACGTCAAAGTACCGGTGGTGCTGTTCGACTTGCCCGCCAAGGAAGGTGCCAAAAACGGTATCGTCACCAAAGCCATCGACAACCTCAAAAAGCTCAAACCCGCCCCGTTGGGTGTGGTGGAAGACGCTGGTTTGATCCAACAGGCCAACTACGAAGAGCACATGGAGCAGCTCAAGGACTGCGACCTGATCATCGAAGCGATTGCCGAACGCATGGACTGGAAGCTCGATCTGTACAAAAAGATCGCCCCTTTCATTGCGCCGCACGCCATCGTCGCCTCCAATACCTCGGGTCTGTCGATCACCAAGCTCAGTGAAGTGCTGCCCGAAGAAATCAAGCCGCGCTTTTGTGGCATCCACTTCTTCAACCCCCCGCGCTACATGGCGCTGGTGGAACTGATCAACACCCCCACCACGCAGCCTCAAATCCTGGATGACCTAGAAGCCTTTGTCACCAGCAAGCTGGGCAAGGGCGTGGTGCGCGCCAAGGACAGCCCCAACTTCATCGCCAACCGAGTCGGCATTGCCGGCATGTTGGCGACCATGAAGGAAGTCGAGAACTTCGGCCTGACCTTTGACGTGGTGGATGACCTGACCGGCAAGAAGCTAGGCCGTGCCAGCTCGGGCACCTTCCGCACTGCTGACGTGGTGGGCCTGGACACCATGGCGCACGTCATCAAGACGCTGCAAGACACGCTGAGCGGTGACGCTACCGCAGGCGCTGGCAAGTTTGATCCGTTCTACGCCAGCTTCGCCACCCCCACGGTGCTCAAGACCCTGCTGGAGATGGGCAACCTGGGCCAGAAGACCAAGGCGGGCTTCTTCAAGAAGGTCGGGCGCGACGTGATGCGTTTTGACCTGGCCACCAAGGACTACGTGGCCGCCGGCCAGAAGGCCGACGAGGTCTATGCCCGCATGCTGAAAAAACCGGCAGTCGAGCGCCTCAAGCTGTTGCGCGACAGCGAAGGCGCGCAGGGCCAGTTCCTGTGGGCCATTCTGCGCAACGCCTTCCACTACGCCGCCGTGCACCTGGCCTCGATCGCCGACAACGCGCGCGACGTGGACTTCTGCATGCGCTGGGGCTTTGGCATGAAGCAGGGTCCGTTCGAACTGTGGCAAGAAGCCGGCTGGCTGGAAGTGGCCAACATGGTCAAGGCCGACATCGACGCTGGCAAGGCCTTGTGCAACGCACCGCTGCCGGATTGGGTCTTCAAAGGCCCGGTCGCCGAGGCCGGTGGTGTGCACACGCCAGCGGGCTCCTGGAACCCAACCACGGGCCAATTCGTCGCCCCGCGCAGCCTGCCGGTGTATGCCCGCCAGCACTTCCCCGAGAGCGTGCTGGGCGCCAACGCGCCCAGGGCCGAGACAGAAGGCCAGACGCTGCATGAAGACGAAGCGATTCGCCTGTGGACACTGGACGGCGAAGTCGTGATCGCCAGCATCAAGACCAAGATGCACGCCATCGGCCCCGGTGTGGTCGAAGGGCTGATGCAAGGCCTGGAACTGGCCGAGGCCAGTTACAAGGGCCTGGTGGTCTGGTCCAACGACGAGATGTTCTCCGCTGGTGCCGACCTGCAAGCCATGTTGCCCGCCTTCATGATGGGTGGCGCCAAGGCCATCGACGGGGCGGAGGCCGAGATGCAGCAAGCCATGCTGCGCCTGCGCTATGCCAACGTGCCGGTGGTCAGCGCCATCCGTGGCCTGGCGCTGGGCGGCGGCTGTGAGCTGGCGGTGTATTCGGCCAAACGGGTCGCCGCGATGGAGAGCTACATCGGTCTGGTGGAAGTGGGCGTGGGCCTGGTGCCGGGTGCCGGTGGCTTGACCTACATCGCCCGCCGTGCCGCCGAGAATGCCGCCACCTCGACCGGCAAAGACATCCTGCCCTTCCTGACCGAAGGCTTCACCGCCGCCGCCATGGCCAAGGTGGGCACCAGCGCGCTGGAGTCGCGCAAGCTGGGCTACCTGCTGGACAGCGACGTGATCGTGCCGCACAAGGACGAACTGCTGTTCGTGGCCATCAACGAGGCCAAGGCGATGTTCAACTCGGGCTACCGCGCGCCGCACAAGCGCCTGATCCCGGTGGCCGGCCGCAGCGGTGTGGCCACCATCAAGGGCTCGCTGGTGAACATGCGCGACGGTGGCTTCATCAGCGCGCACGACTTCCACATTGCCAGCCTGATTGCCAACGTGGTGTGTGGTGGCGATGTCGATGCGGGCAGCCTGGTGACGGAGGAATACCTGATGACGCTGGAGCGCCAGGCATTCTGTTCCTTGCTGACCAACCCCAAGACCCAAGAGCGGATCATGGGAATGATGTCGACCGGCAAACCGGTTCGTAACTGATGAAGCTACTGCGCGGATCTCATGCGTCGTTGGGCGGTGCTGCTCGGTTGCTGCGCGACACCTTATGACCCACGCTGCTGTTCAAAAACCCAATCGCCTGGTTCGCTCGCTGCGGCAACTCGAAGCGGTGCCCGCGTTTGCGCGCGGCTGGGCGCGCAACCTGGTGTTGCGCCGGGCGGTGCCGTTCACTGGCACGGCGCGGCTTGACTTTGCCGTGATGACGCCCGAGCGGGTGGAGATTGCCATTGCCAACGAGCATCGTGTGCAGAACCATATCAAGGGTGTGCACGCCGCCGCCATGACCTTGCTGGCCGAGACCGCCACCGGCATGGTGGTGGGCATGAATGTGCGCGACGACTGTCTACCGCTGGCGAAGGAACTCAAGGTCGCGTTCAAGAAACGCGCTCAAGGCTCCTTGCGCGCGGTGGCAACGCTGAGCGAGGCACAACGCGCCCTGATGCAGCAGACTGACAAGGGCGAGGTGGTTGTGCCGGTGCAGGTGAGCGATGAGTCCGGCGCCCAACCGATTGAATGTGAATTTATCTGGGCCTGGATACCGTCAGGCCCGCGCAAAACCAGTGAAACACCTGGGGACAAACCGCGCTCGGGCAAACAGGCCGACGCCGTCCTCAACTGACCAGGAGACCCTCATGAAACAAGTTCAAGAAGCCTACATCGTTGCCGCCACGCGTACCCCCATCGGGCGTTCGCATCGGGGCTTTTTCCGCAACACACGGCCTGACGACTTGCTGGTCAAGACCCTGCAGGCCGCGCTGGCACAGGTGCCCACGCTGGATCCGCAATCGATCGAAGACCTGATCTGTGGCTGCGCCATTCCCGAAGGCCAGCAGGGCCTGAACATCGCGCGTATCGGCGCGGTGCTGGCCGGGCTGCCCACCAGCGTGGGTGGCATCACCGTCAACCGTTTCTGCGCCTCCGGCTTGTCCGCCGTGCAGATGGCGGCCGACCGCATTCGCGTGGGCGAGGCAGAAGTGATGATTGCCGCTGGCGTGGAGAGCATGAGCATGGTGCCCATGACCGGCAATGCGCCATCGTTCTCACCGAGCATGTTCGCGCGGGACGAAGACATCGGCATCGCCTACGGCATGGGCCTGACCGCCGAAAAAGTGGCAAACCAGTGGAAGGTCAGCCGCGAGGCGCAGGACGCCTTTGCCGTCGAGTCGCATCGCCGCGCCCTGGCGGCCCAGGCGGCGGGCCACTTTGCCGCCGAGATCACGCCGATTGAAGTGATCGACCGCGCGCCCAACCTGGCCACCGGCGAAGTGATCGAAACCCGCCGCACCGTCAGCCTCGATGAAGGCGCGCGCGCCGACACCTCGCTTGAAGGTCTCGCCAAGCTCAAGACCGTGTTCGCCGCGCGCGGCTCGGTCACGGCGGGCAACAGCTCGCAGACATCCGATGGCGCCGGTGCCCTGATTTTGGTCAGCGAAAAAGCCCTCAAGCAATACGGCCTGACGCCGCTGGCGCGTTTTGTGTCCTTCGCCTCCAAGGGTGTGCCGCCACACATCATGGGCATCGGCCCGATCGAGGCCATTCCGGCGGCCCTGCGATACGCCGGTTTGAAGCAGGACGACATCGACTGGATCGAGTTGAACGAGGCCTTTGCGGCCCAGTCGCTGGCGGTCTGCAACACGTTGGGGCTGGACCCGGCCAAGGTCAACCCGATGGGCGGCGCCATTGCCTTGGGACACCCGCTGGGCGCCACCGGCGCGATCCGCTCCGCCACCGCCATCCATGCCTTGCATCGCAACAAGCTCAAGTACAGCATGGTGTCCATGTGTGTTGGCATGGGGCAGGGCGCGGCGGGTATTTTTGAGCGCTGCTAGGCGCAGCTTGGCAGACAAGTTGGCACCGATCGACCGCCTGCATTACAGCCAACATCCGGCAATCAGTTGAGGACAGAGCTGAAGGTCTGTCCCGCAAAGTATCAGGAAGACTGCCATGCGCGATCTTTGCATCGAGTCCGGTGATGGCACCAAGCTGGTGGCGCGGGTCTTCGAGCCTGCGGAGCCGGCGCAGGCCAGCGTGGTGATTGCCGCCGCCATGGGCGTGCCGCAGTCCTACTACGTGGCCTTTGCCAAGTGGCTGGCCGGGCAGGGTCTGCATGTCACCACGTTTGATTACCGAGGTAGTGGCGACTCCAAGCCGAATACGCGCCACGGCGGCTTGCGTGGCTTCAAGGCTGATCTGTTCGACTGGGCACGGGACTATGAAGCCGTCATCGACGCCCACGCCGCCTTGCCCGACCAACCCCTTTACCTGCTCGGCCACAGCCTGGGCGGGCAATTGCCGGGATTGATCCGCAACCAGCACAAGGTGCATGGTCTGCTGGGGGTTGGCGTCGGTAGCGGCTATTGGCGTCACAACGCGCCCCAGCTCAAGCGCATGGTGCCCTTCTTCTGGTGGGTGGCGGTGCCAGTGGCCACGCGCCTGTTTGGCTATTTTCCGGGGCGGCGCTTGCGCATGGTGGGTGATCTACCGCGCGGCGTGATTCTTCAATGGCGACGCTGGTGTCTGAATCCCCGTTACAGCGCGGGGGCCGAGGGCAAGGCGGTCAGTCAGGGTTATGCCACAGCACGCTTCCCCGTGCATTTGCTGTGCATCACCGATGACGAGATGATGACGGTGAAGGGTTCCCAGACACTGCTCGATCTTTACAGCCAGGCGCCGCGCACGTTGGAACACATTGCACCAGCCGACGTGTCAGCGCGGCGCATCGGGCACTTTGGTTTCTTTCGCGAACAGTTCAGCCAAACCCTCTGGCCGCAAGCGCTGGCGCGCCTGCGCGGTTTCGATCCAACATCGGCCTCGCCGGTCGCCTAGACGACTGGCGCGCGGCCATGCATCCGGCACACTCAGATCATGACGATCCACGCTTTCGATGATGCATTGCAACTGACGGCCCAAGGTTCTGGGCAGTACCAGGGTTTGACCAGCCCGGCCTGGTGGAACATGGTGGGGCCATTTGGCGGCGTTACCGCTGCGGTGGCGCTGCAGGCTGTTCTGCTGCACCCCGAGCGACTGGGTGACCCGATCAGTTTGACGGTCAACTATGCCAGCGGTTTGGCGCAAGGTGCGTTTGCGGTGTCGGCCCAACCGGTACGGACCAACCGGTCAACCCAGCACTGGCTGGTCACGCTGAGCCAGACCGATGCCCAGGGTGCGAGCGCGGTGGTGTTGACGGCCACCGCCATCACTGCGGTGCGGCGCGACACCTGGAGCGCCAATGACCTGCCCATGCCCCAGGTGCCACCACCTGAGGGCCTGGCGCGCACGCTGCCGCCGTCGGGTACGGTGGAGTGGCTCAGGCGCTATGACATGCGCCTCGTCAGCGGGCCGATTCCGTCGCGTTGGGACGGCGGCGCGGCCAGCCCGGACCCGGCGCTGGCCAGCCTGAGCCAGTTGTGGGTGCGGGACGACCCGGCGCGCACGCTGGACTTTGCCGCCCTGGCGGCGATGGCCGACGTGTTCTTTCCACGCATCTGGTTGCGTCGCGCCGTGATGGTGCCGGTGGGCACGGTATCGCTGACGGTGTATTTCCATGCCACGACCGCGCAACTGCAAGAGACCGGCACCGGCTATCTGCTGGGGCAGGCGCGCGGACAGGCTTTTTGCAACGGCTACTTTGACCAAGCCGGGCAGTTGTGGAGCGCAGCCGGCCACCTGCTGGCGACCACGCACCAATTGGTCTATTACAAAGAATAGGGTGCCGTTGCCATGGCCTGCAGTCTCGTGATGACCTCGCTGGGCAGGCAGGCCTGCATGTGTCAAGTACTCCCAGGCTGCCATCGTCTTGACCCACTTGGCTGCTCCGGGGTCAAACAAACCTTGCCTAGTGCGGGGTGAATGCTTGGCTTTGGGGCGCCTGTGTCTCTTGTTCCGGGGGGGTTTGCTCCCACAAAGCGGGTAAGGTTGCGTAATAGGGTTGGGGGTTGCGGTGCCCAGCCCGCCGAGCTTCGGCCCCAGCGTCAAACTGCCGCGAAAATCCCATCCAAACTGAAAACTTTTGTCCGCCAGCCATTGCCGGTCGTCCATCAGCAGTCTTGGCCACCTGCCGTCCGTGTGCTGGGCGGCAACACGCCGTAAGTTTGCGCCAGCGTATGCCCGGAACACCATCACTGGAGGGCGGCGTGATCAGCTGGCCGTTGGGCTCTCGCTGAACATGCCTCGCCAGCTCCTGTGCGCTCTTGCGAATCACCCAGTGCGCTGCGTCGCGGGACAGGCGCACGCGCTCTGCTTCTGCAGGTTGTAATTCTGGCGGCAGGTTTTCCAACTCTTCGTCCAAAGCACCACGCAATCGGCTGGCAACCACCTGCACGATGAGCATGTAATCCTCTTCCTCGGCTTGCGGCAGAGTTTGCAGGGCCTGCTTCGCTTCACGGGCCAAGGCGCTGCGGTCGGTGAACACCTGAATGTCTTCGGTGTAGGCATCGCCCGTGGTCAGCTCGGTGTGCCGCCTTTTCCTGACGGGTTCAGGCCCAGCGTGGGCAGTCCTCGGTATGTCCAGCCGCGTGCCACCGGGAGAGTCGGCATGTCGTTCAGCTCCGGTTTGTTTCAGCTGGCCAATGCGCAGGTTGCGCGTGCGCAGCGACTCGCCATCGCCACAGCGGTTTTCGTTGGGGGGGCGTGGGGCGGTGCGGTTCACTTCGTCGAGGCAAAGCCCCCGGGTGCGCCATCCCAGGTGGCGTCTGTGCCTGTGCCCACGTCTGTGCTGCCATCAACCCCGTTGTTGAACAGCGAACCCTGTGGCCCCAAGCCATCCGCGTGTCCACTGGCAAGCGGCAGTGCAGCGCGCTCTGGCGCATCCGGTATCGCCATATCAAACGCCACCGGCTCCTGCTCGGTGGGGCGGTTGCTGTACACCACTGCGCCGGACACGGTTTGCAGGGTGAGCAGCTTTTCGGTCTGCCCTTCGAGCTGGCTTTTTACTTCGGTGCTGGCCTTACGGGGATTCACCGGCCTGGCCTGCGCTTGCCTGGCGGTGTTCGTCGGCGTCCGGGGTTTGCCAAAGGCATTGCGCACAGGCCGCGCAACCCGCATCACCCGGCCAATGAACTGCATGGCAAAGTCGGCATCGTTCACCGGCTTGGTACTGGCCAGCACAAAGGCGCGCGGCGCATCAAAGCCGGTGCCAGCGTTGCGACCAGCAGCTTGGTGCTGTCGTTGGCAATGCGGCCAAGGGGTGGGCGTCGGGCTGTGGCGGCCAATGGCATCGGCAGGCACGCCGCACAGACGCATCAGATCGTCCGCCGCTTCGTCTACGGTTTTGTCTCCGTTGGCTACTTGCACCAGCAGCAAGGGCGTGAGCGCAATGCCCGCGGCGGTCAGAGCTTGCTGAATTTTGAGGTTGCGCCGCCATGCCTGGCGCAGCACGGTGCGACGAAGGTCGGTAATGTGCGCCATGGCGTTGCCCAGGCTGTAGACCACCGCCTCAATGTACTTCTTGTTCAAGCGCGCCTGCACCACCTCGTCGCGGCTGGCGGCAAAGCTCACCTGTGCGCTGTAACCCGCGTGAACCAAAAATTCGTTGAGCCGGTCGTCTTTGGGCGTTGCGGTCGCCATCACCAAATAGTCGGCGGCCAGCCAGTGGGCGAACTTGCCAAATTCGGTGCCTTTGTCCAATGTGCGCCCACAGCACTGGGGGGGGCAACGGGGTTGGTCCCTCCGCGTCCCCTGCACGGGCCGGCACCCTGCGCGGAGCACATGCGCTCCTGGTTGCGGCCGGGCACCTGGCCGGGGCTTGGCGCGTCTTCGGTTTGCTGCCCAGCGTGACAGGGCACAAACCAAAACCACAACACAGCTGCCCTCACGCTCAGCACTGGCTGATGACAAAGTCTTGCCCGAACCGGTGGGCGCGCGCAGCAAGCACGGCGGCGAAGGCTGGCGCAGCAGCGCCCGGGTTATGCCGCTGATCAAATCACTCTGAAAGCGCTCGGGCTGCACCGCGCTGCTTTGCGCTGCCATGGAGATGGTTTGCAAGGGCGCGTTCATGCGCTGGCTCCTTGGCCGCCGCGCACCTGACCTTTGAGCAGCGCATCGGCAATCGAATAGGTGTTGGCCTCCACGCCGCGTGCCAAGGGCGGCAGGCTTTGGGCGGGGGCAGAACACCGCCAGCCAGGCCGTGCTGCGCAGGCAGAGCGGCCAATGCATCGAGTGCTTCAGGCGTGGCCGCATGGCAAATAGCGGTCAACCAGTCGCCACCAATTGCTATAATTTATATAGCTGCTTGCGCAAGTTCCACAGGTGCTACAGCCGTATTTTGCATTGAAATGAGGGTGGTGACGTGCTCTGGGGTGGCTTCAAACGCCACGTCGGCCGCTTCGATCTTGTCGAGTTAAAGCTACGCAACCTCCCCGCCCTGCGCCACGCTGTACGGAGTCTCTCTGGCCGGGGCATAGGGTCGTCTGGCTGAGTTTGGCAAGCCGGTGGGTCAGGGCTTGTCAGCAGGCCTTTTCAGCGAGCTTGGTTTGGCGAATTGAAGGCACGATACCAACACCTGCTCCGCCTGGCTGTGGCTTGCAGTCCAGCGCGCGACGGGGGGCTTTGCCGCGGCGCGCGGCTCCGGCGGCCCTGTGGGGAGTCTTCCAGTAACGCTTTGCTGTACCAAGCTTTCTAGAACAGCCCAACACGGCACGGCGCGGGCGGGGTCGTCCACCACAACGGCCGCTGCCCCGCCTGAGCCAACAATCCAATCGGGCAGCGACAGATTTGTGCGGGCCGGCGAGGGCGGGTGGCCCTCCTGGCGCCAATGGCGCGGCATTTTCTACCGACGTGTTGTTGCTCGGCCTTGCGCATCGAAACCCGGTACGCTCGCGCGGCGACGGCCTCATTGCCACGTGGCTTTGCTCCTTTCCATGAACCGGTCGTCATTGCGAACGAAGTGAAGCAATCCATTGCTCCAAAATACATGGATCGCCACGGCCTGCGACCTCGCGATGACGAATGACGCGGTGACGAACACCCAACCCAAGGATAGAAACCATGAATGAAATACTGAGTGACAACGCCGCCGGCGTGATGACCATCACGCTCAACCGGGTGGACAAGAAGAACGCCATCACCGCGGCGATGTATGGCGCCCTGGCCGATGCGATGGCGAACGCCGAGGCCGACAGCAGTGTGCGCGCGATCGTGCTGCAGGGGCATGAAACCGTGTTCTGCGCTGGCAACGACATTGCTGACTTCCTGAACAACCCGCCCGCCACGCCGGATTCGCCGGTGTTCCGCTTTTGCGTGCCATCAGTACGTGCGGCAAGCCGCTGTTGGCGGGGGTGTGTGGTCCGGCGGTCGGGATTGGCACCACGCTGCTGTTTCATTGCGACCTGGTGTACGCCGGCGACAACGCCGCGTTCTCGATGCCGTTTGTGAACCTGGGGTTGTGTCCGGAGGCCGCGTCGAGCATTTTGGCGCCGCAACTGATGGGCTACCAGCGCGCGGCGGCAGCCCTTCTGCTGGGCGAGCCCTTCATGGCCGAGGCCGCACTGGAGATGGGGCTGATCAGCCGCATTGTGCCGCCCGGTGAAGTCAATGCATTGGTGCAGCAGCAGGCACGCAAGTTGGCCAGCAAACCACTGAGTTCCTTGATTGCAACCAAGCGCTTGATGAAGCAGGGCCAGGCCGAGGCCATCGCCCAGCGCATCGCCGAGGAGGGCGCCGTCTTTGGCCGCATGCTGAGCGAGCCCGCCGCGCGCGAGGCGTTTGGCGCCTTCGTCGAGAAGCGCAAGCCGGACTTCTCGGGCGTCTAGCGCCCGGTCTGTGACTGCGCAAACAGCTCAAATTGGTCGGCAGGCAAGGGTTTGCTGAAGAAGTAGCCCTGCACTTCGTCGCAACCCTGCTCGCGCAGGAAGGCCAGTTGCCCGGCGGTCTCCACGCCTTCGGCGATGGTTTGCAGGCCCAGACTCTTGGCCATCTGGATGATGGCGGCGACGATGGCCCGGTCTTCCGCATCGGTACTGATGTCGCGCACGAAGGACTGATCGATCTTGAGCTTGTAGATCTTGAACTTCTTGAGGTGCGCCAACGATGAATAGCCGGTGCCGAAATCGTCGATCGACATGCGCACGCCACGTTCATGCAACTGGTTCATCACGGCAATTGCACCCTGCGGGTCGTGCACGGCGACGCCCTCGGTCAACTCCAGCTCCAGGTATTCCGGTGGCAGACCTTCCTCTTCCAGAATGCGGGTCACCAGGGCGGGCAGATCCGGGTGGCGGAACTGAACCGCGGACAGGTTCACCGCCATCACCAACGGCGCCATGCCATCCTGAATCCAGAATCGCGCCTGCCGCGCCGCGTGCCGCAGCACCCACTCGCCGATGGGCAGGATCAGACCGCTGTCTTCGGCAGCCGGGATGAATTCGGCTGGCGGGACCGGTCCAAGCTCCGGGTGGGTCCAGCGCAGCAGGGCCTCGGCCCCGACGATGCGTCCATCCTGCAGCGAGACCTGCGGTTGAAAGTGCAAGCGCAACTGGTCGTGCTCCAGCGCCTGGCGCAGCGCATTGACCAGTTGCAGATGGCGCGTCGAGCGGGCCTGCATTTCCGCGGTGTAAAAGCAGTAGCCATGACGACCCTCCTTCTTGACGCGGTACATGGCGGCATCGGCGTTCTTGAACAGAGTCTCCAGATCCGTTCCATCATTGGGGTACAGCGCGATCCCGATCGAGCCCGTGACATTCAAGTCATAGGGCTCGATCCGATAGGGCTCGGCGATGATATCGAGCAGCTTCTGGGCCAACTGCGCGCTGGTTTGCGCATCCAGCCCGTGGAACAGGAAGATGAACTCATCGCCCCCCATGCGCGACACCGTGTCCTCTTCGCGCAGGATCAGCCGTAGCCGTCTGGCCACCTCAACCAGCAGCGCATCGCCGACACTGTGTCCCAGGCTGTCGTTGATGTCCTTGAAGTGATCGAGATCGAGAAACATCAAGGCGACCGAGTCGCGGTTGCGTTGCGCCAGGCTGATCGCGTATTTGGCGCGATCATCCAACTGGGCGCGGTTGGGCAGGCCGGTGAGCGCATCGAAGTGGGCCAGGTATTGGATGCGCTGCTCGGACTGTTTGCGCTCGGTGATGTCGCGCGTGATGCCCAGCAGCATGGTTATCTCGCCGCTGTCACTCGGCATGGGCGCGGCGTGGGTCTCAAGCCAGCGATGCGTGCCCTGTAGCCCGGTAATTTCAAACTCGAGCCGCCCGGTTTCGCCACCCATGACGCGCCGGTGCAGGGCGGCAAAACTGGCGCGGTGTTCGGGCAGGATGAAGCTGCTCAGCCTGTGTTGGCGCGCTTGCTCAAGGGACTGGGCTTCCAGCATGGCCAGGCCCGCCGCGTTCATCTCCAGCAGCTCGCCATCGTGGCCAACCAGTTTGATGCATTCGGGTTCGGTTTCGATGATGGTGTGCAACCTTCGCTCGCGTTCGCGCAAGGCCTGTTCGGCCTGCCTGCGCTGGGCGTCGGTGCGGGCCAGATTGACCTGCGTCGCGGACAGCCATCCCAGCACGCTGTTCTCCATGCCGCTGGCAACAGGAATGGCTTGCGAAAAATCGCCGCTGCCCAGGCGCTGGATGCGTTGCTGCAGCTCGTCAACCGGGCCGCCCAGGATGGTTTGCAGCGCCCGGCGGGCACGCCACAACAGGATCACCAGCAACAGCCCCAGCAACCCGAACACACCGCGCAGGTAACCGGCCTGTTGTTCGGCCGCCTGCACTGCCAGCCGCGTGCGTTGGTCGATCAGGGCGAGAACGTCATGAATCGGGCGCATGATGTCGGCCTTGGCCCGGTGGTAGGCGCTGTCGTGCAGCAGGCGCGTGGCGTCGGCCCGCGCGGCGCCGGCGCCGTCCGGGGCGGCGGTCTCGATCAATGCCATCGCCGCCAGCTCGGTGCGTGCAAGGGCATCGGAATGGGCTTTGGCCTGTGCCAGTTTGCTGAGTTCTTCAGGGGAAAACCCGGCGCGACGCATCAGCTCCAGCAGCGCCATGGTTTCTTGTGGGGCACGGGGCGGCTGCTCGTCGTCCAGCACCAGATCCCAATAGACGTTTTGTTGGTGAACGTGCCGCGGTTTTTTGCCGTCGCGAATGTCCAGAATGTCCTGGTAGTGGCGTTTGAAGCGGGGCTCGCCGGTCACCACATAGGTGCGCGCCATGCGGGTCAGGTCGTCGGAAGACTGGCGCAATTCGTCCGACAGCAGAAAAGCCAGTTGGCGTGACTCGTTGGCGCGATCAATCAGCTTCTCGGATTGCACATAGACCGTAAAGCTGATCGCCAGGCAGACAAACCCTGCCAGCGTTGCCCACAGGTAGCGCGAAAAGCTGGTGAGATGCAGAGTAGGGGCTGGAGGTTTTTCCACGGTCTGCGCATCATGCCAAACTATTCTGGTGTCGTGGTGAGCTTGCACCGGTCTCTGGTGCCCGATCTCCCATTTATGGAGAGCGAGCGCTTGCCATAAATGAGCTGGTTCGGTAAGCTGCGTCACGAATGCTCGTCTGCGTGAGCCCGTGACCAGCCATGATCCCGGTTTGCGTGCCTCAATCCGGATACTGACCATAACCGGCAATGATGTGAAGCTATCTTATTTGTAGCAATTGGAATACCGATGACCCCCACCCGCTCCCTTAAAGACAAGACCTTGTTCATCACCGGCGCCTCGCGTGGCATTGGCTTGGCGATCGCCAAACGCGCGGCGCGCGATGGCGCCAACATCGTCATCATTGCCAAGACCGCCGAGGCCAACCCCAAGCTGCCGGGCACCATCTACAGTGCGGCCGCCGAGATCGAGGCGGCGGGCGGGCGGGCGTTGCCACTGGCGGTGGATATTCGCGAGGACCAGGCAGTGTTCGACGCCGTCGCCAAAGCGGTGCAGACCTTCGGCGGCATCGACATCCTGGTCAACAATGCCAGCGCCATCAGCCTGACCAACACCGAAGCCACGCCGATGAAGCGCTTCGACTTGATGAACGGCATCAATGCCCGCGGCACTTACCTGTGCACCATGGCCTGTCTGGCCGAACTCAAGAACTCCGCTGCGGCGAACCGAAATCCCCACATCCTGACCATGTCGCCGCCGCTGTCGATGAAGACGCACTGGTTCCAGAGCCACACCGCTTACACCATGGCCAAGTACGGCATGAGCATGTGCACGCTGGGCCATGCCGGCGAGTTCAAGCGCTATGGCATCGGCGTCAACAGCCTGTGGCCGCGCACGGCAATAGCCACCGCGGCCATGCAGATGATTCCAGGCATCGATCTGGCCCTGTGCCGCAAACCGGAGATCATGGCGGATGCGGCCTACCTGGTGCTCACCAGCGCGAGTTCCACCACGGGCAACTTCTACATTGACGATGCGGTGCTGGCCGAGCACGGTGTGACCGATCTTGATCAGTACGCCGTGACGCCGGGCAACCAGAACTTCCTGCCGGACTTTTTTGTCGATTGACGCTGATTGCCGACATCTGACGCCGGTTTGGCACAGTCCGGTCGCATGATCCTCGCCGCACGGTACAGAGCCGGGCACAGTTGGGGTCATGTTTCGGATGTTCACGGCTTTCTAACGGTGTAGACGATGTTGTTTCATTTCTGGTTGACGATGCGCCCCGCGCCGGATATCTGGCGCTGGCGGCTAGGTATGTTGATGTTGGTGCTGCTGTCGCTGAGCGCCTGCGCCAGCCTGCCCTCGGAGCGGGCCACCCCGGCCAGCGCCGCCCTGGCGGCGTCGCCCAACACGGCCCTCGGTGCCCTGGCGTTGCGCGCGGCGAGCCGGGCCGCCGGTGCTGATTCGGCGCTGGCCAGCACCCGTTCGGGCTTGCGTCCCATGCCCGACGCCCACATTGCGTTGGATGCCCGCATCACCCTGATCCGCCGTGCGCAGGCGTCGCTCGATGTGCAGTACTACCAGGTCGGCAACGATGAGATTGGCCGTCTGTTCTTGCGCGAATTGCGTGACGCCGCGCAACGCGGTGTGCGGGTGCGCCTGTTGATCGACGATTTCTACACCCATGGCATGGACCCGCTGTTGTTGGGGCTGGCGGCACATTCCAATGTGGAAGTGCGCCTGTTCAATCCCTTTGCCAGTGGCCGCACCGGCGCCCTGGGGCGCTTGCTCAACCTGGCGGTCGACTTCAAGCGCCTGAACCACCGCATGCACAACAAGATGTTTGTCGCCGACGGCGCCATGGCCATCGTGGGTGGGCGCAACATCGCGGACGGTTACTTCTTTCGCGGCCAGGACAACTTCATCGACTTTGACGCCTTCATGATTGGCCCGGTGGTCGGGCAGCTCGAAGGTATTTTTGACCGCTACTGGAACAGCCAGCACGTCTACCCGATCGGCACCGTTGCGACCTCGGTCGACAAGCCCGAGACCTTGCGCGCTCACTTTGACCGGCTGGTTGAGGGCTCGCGCGCCACGCGGCGCGCAGCCCCGGTCGACTCTTATGGCGTGCCGCCCATGTCCTTGGACATGGAGGAGGGTCTGGAGCGACTGATCTGGGCCGAGACCGAGGCCTTTGCCGATGACCCCAACAAGGTCGGGCGCGGTACCACCGATGCTGAAGTTGAGGACAGCGCGCTGTATCGTGCCATGCGCGCCTTTCACGAGTCGCGCTCCGAGTTGATGCTGTTCTCTCCTTATTTTGTGCCGGGCAAGGAAGGCATGGCTGGCTTGAAGATCGCCCGCGATCACAAGATCCCGGTGCGGGTGATAACTAACTCGATGGCCACCACGGACGAGCCACTGGCCAGCTTGGCCTATGAACGCTACCGCCTCCCGATGCTCAAGCTGGGCATCGAGCTGTATGAGTTGCGGCCCTTGCAGGCGCAGGACCCGAGGGAGTTGCCGGTCGGTGCCGGGGCCTCGCGCGCGCGCTGGCATGCCAAGATGGCGTTCATCGATCGCAAGACAGTGGTGCTGGGCTCATTGAATCTGGACCGACGCTCGGCCATTACCAACACCGAACTGGGCCTTCTGATTCACAGCCCGGTGTTTGCCGAACGCACCCTGCAGTACTTTCGTTCCAGGCGTGAAGCGGACGTGCGTGGCGCCTACAAAGTCATCCTCAAACCCGATGGCTTGGGCCTGCAATGGGTGGCACTCAAGGGCGAGGGTCAGTCCGAAGTGCTCGAGGCTGAGCCCGATGTCGACTACCTACTGCGCCTGCAACTGCTGTTGTTGTCGCCGTTTGTCTCGGAAGACCTTTTGTAGGTCAGCCCAGGCCGCCTCAGGTGGGCCGGGCGCGCGCTTGCCAATGTGCCTCCAGGTTGCTGATCAGCGCGGGCGAGAAATGGCACTCGGCCTGGTCGCGCGCATAGACCGCCATGTAGCGCCGAAACAGATCGAGCGGTTCGTGGGCCACCCGAAAGGCGCGCCGGTTGGCCGCCGCGCTGACCACGCCTGAACCGGTCATGCGCGCCACCACGTCCGCCACCGCAGCCTCCACCTGGTCAGGCGCCACCACCAGGTCGCAGATCAGGCGGCCCTCGGGCGAAGCGCAGTCGAGCCGGCGCTCCATCATGATCAGTTGGCGCGCCAAGCGGTCACCCACGAAGCGTGGCAGGCGCAGGTTGGCGGCACCCGGCACGATGCCTTCCTTGCGCGCGGGCAGCGTCATGTAGGCATCGCTGCCGGCCACCACATAGTCGGTGGCAAGCAGGTACTGGCAGCCGCCACCGATGGCGAAGCTGTCCAACTGGGCAATCCATGGTTTTTCGAGCGTTGCGCCAGACACTTCGTCGGCCGGTCGGTCGGCGTACGCCAGGCCCCGAAACATCTTGTTGACAAAGCCCATTTCGCGCTGGATGTACCAGAGGTAGGGAATCTTGCCGTGGTACAGATCGGTCAGGTTGATGCCGCTGCAGAACACGCGCCGGCCCGCGTACTTGGGGTGGTCGATGTGGCCGCCGCGCAGCACCGCCACGCCGGAGCGGGTGTCGAGCAGGGCCAGGTCCACCGCCTGCTCCACCGCGTCGATCGTGTTCTGGTCTTCGGCGTTGAGCGTTTTCGGGTTTTTCAGCGTGACCCAGGAGGCTGCGCCGATTGTTTCGACCGAGGCGGCGCCGAGGTCGATCGAGCCGGTGGCCTGCAGCTGATGCAACTGTGCCAGCGACTCGGGCCGTGGCAACAACATGGCCTGGCACAGATGCAGCCCCGCTTGCGCTTGCGCCAGCACGTGCGCCAGCAAGATACCCTGGCCGATTTCGATGCCGTCCTTGTCGGCCTGTCGCAAACACGCCTCGCTTGCCACTTGCGCGGGCGTGGGTGTCAGGCCCGGCACCAGCGTGGCGGCGGCGTACACCAGTTCGTGCACCGGCAAAAAGCGGCTGTGGTGCGACGTCAGTCGGGCGTACAGCTCGACCACGTGTTGAACCAAAAAAGCCTCACGCGTGGCGGCTGCGGCAGTCAGTAGCGCCTGGGCGGCGGCGGTCTCGTTGGCACCGCGCTGGGGCTTGCTGGGCAAGCTGCTCAGCAGCTGCTGCGAGCGCGCCCAGTGCTGCGCGCCCGCGTGGGCATCGGCTTCGAACTCGCCGCGCAGAACGGGCCGTGCTTGCCACCACGCATTGGCGTCGGCGGCCGCCAGCCCGGCGCGGGCCAGTGTGCCCAGGGCCGTGCCGGCGTCATCGGTCACGCTGGGGACCCCCTCAGTTGGCCAGTGGGGCGCTGATCAGGTCGATCTTTGCCATCACCTCAGGCGTCAATTTGGGCAATACGGCCATCGCGCCCAGGTTGTCGTGCAACTGCGACAGTTTGGAGGCGCCAGTGATCACGGTGCTCACACGCGGGTTGTGCGCGGCCCAGGCAATCGCCAGTTGGGCCAGACTGCAATCGAGTTCTGCCGCCACGCCGGCCAACTGCGCCACGGCGGCATTCTTGGCAGTGTCGGTGAGGCCCTTGACCAGGAAGCCCATGCTGGGCATGGCGCCTCGGCTGCCCTCGGGCACGCCGTCACGGTACTTGCCGGTCAGCAGCCCACTGGCCAAAGGGCTCCAGGTGGTCAGGCCCAGGCCGATGTCCTCATACAGGCGCGCGTACTCTTCTTCCACCCGCTTGCGGTGAAACAGGTTGTACTGCGGCTGCTCCATCACCGGCTTGTGCAGGTGGTGGCGCTCGGCAATGTCCCAGGCGGCGCGGATGTCGGCGGCCGACCACTCGCTGGTGCCCCAGTACAAGGCCTTGCCTCGGTTGATCATGTCGCTCATGGCCCACACCGTCTCTTCAATCGGGGTGTGCGGGTCGCTGCGGTGGCAGTACACCAGGTCGATGAAGTCCAGGCCCATGCGCGAGAGCGAGCCGTCGATGGCGTGCATCAGGTATTTGCGGTTGAGGGTGTCCTTGCGGTTGACGGTGTTGCCTTCGCGCTCCAGGCCCCAGAAGAATTTGGTGGAGACGATGTAGTTCAGGCGTGGCCACTTGAGTGCCTTGATGGCTTCGCCCATCACGACCTCACTCTTGCCACCGGCATAGGCTTCGGCGTTGTCGAAGAAGTTGATGCCGCCGTCCATGGCGGCGGCCAACATCTCGCGGGCGGCGGCGGTGTCCACCTGGTTGTGGTAGGTGACCCAGGAGCCCAGGGAGAGTTGGCTGACCTGCAGGCCACTGCGGCCAAGACGTCGGTATTGCATGGGGGGAGCTCCGCTCGAATGTGAAATGAGCGGGCAGCCTACCAGAGTCAGGCCAGGGTTGTCGGCGCTGGGGTTTCTGTCAGCGCCAAGTGCTGCCGCCGCCGAGGCCCGGCTGGGCGTTACACCTTGTGACACAGCCGAGCCGGTCGAACCGGGCCATCGGCCTACACTGTTCCCTGATCATTTTTCCAGGAGTCGGCGATGACCCGTATTGGCCCTTTTTGCGTGGTGCTTCTGGTGTGTCTGGGCCTGCAGGCCTGCGGCGGCGGATCGGCCAACACCGATGCGGTGAGCGTCGCACCAACCCCCGGCACCAACGCCAACGCCAACGCCAACACCAACACCCGTTCCCACGCCGGTTCCCGTTCCGGTTCCTGATCCGGTCCCCGTTCCGGCCCCCGACCCCGTGCCCCCCGCACCGACCGGTGCCAACCCGATTCTGTTTGTCACCCAGGTGCCGGTGTCGGGCTTCACCAGCCGCAGTTCAACCTTTGGCAACCACCTGTCCACGGTTCAATCGGCGCCACGTGGCGGCGACTTGATGATTCGGTATCCCGATGGCGCCCTGCGCAACTTGACGCTTGAAGCAGGCTTTGGTGGCAGTGGGTTCCAGGGCGCCAACGCCATCGCCGTGCGCGAGCCCAGCGTGCACTGGAGCGGCAACAAAGCGCTGTTCAGCATGGTGGTCGGGTCCCCCACGAATCAGTATGAGTGGAAGGACTTCTATTGGCAGATTTTTGAGGTCACCGGGCTGCAAAAGGGCGCCACCGTGCAAATCACCAAAGTGCCCAATCAGCCAGCGGCCTTCAACAACGTGTCGCCGTTCTACGCCAGTGATGAGCGGGTCTTGTTCACCTCGGACCGGCCGCGCAGTGGCGAGCGGCACCTGTACCCGCAACTCGACGAGTACGAAAGTGCGCCCACCGTCACCGGCATCTGGAGCCTGAACCCCAGCAGTGGCGACCTGCGCTTGCTCAACCACGCCGTCAGCGGCGCCTTCAGCCCGTCGGTGGACAGCTTTGGGCGCATCATCTTCACGCGCTGGGACCATCTGCAACAGGACCAGCAAGCCGATGCCGACCGCGCCAGTCCGGGCGCACCGCCCAATGGCTCGTTTCTCTATGCCGATGAGGCGCAAGGCGCAGCCCGCTTGGGCTTGCAGCCCGAAGTCTTCCCCGAGCCGCGCCTGGACTCGAATCCAGAGAACGTCGCGAATCAATCCAACGGCCACACCTTCAACCTGTTTATGCCCTGGCAACTGAATCAGGACGGCACTGCCGAGGAGACGCTCAACCACGTTGGACGCCATGAGTTCGCGGGAACCTACCTGCCGCCCACCTTCACCAACGACCCCAGTCTGAGTTACTACAGCCGCGAGAACCTGTTTGCCAACCGGCTGCATTTGCGCGGTGATGGTGGTGTGTTCCACCTGCGCGAAGACCCGCTGCGTCCGGGCGTGTACTACGGCACCCGTGCGCGTGAGTTTGGCACCGCCAGCGCCAACCAACTGATTCGCTTCACCGGCGCGCCTTCGCTTGACGCCGAGGTCATGGTGATCACTGCGGTGACTGACCCGGCTACCGCCGGCTTCACTGACGACGGCGCCACGCCCGCTGCCGCGCACAGCGGCCTGTACCGCAACCCCCTGCCAATGGCCGACGGAAGCTTGGTGGCGGTGCACACCAGTGAGACCCGGCTCGACCAGAACGAGGGCAGCCGCGCCTCGCCGCGTTACCGCTACCAGTTCCGACTCAAGACGCTCAGGGCCGCGGGTGACGTCTTCACTGCCGACCGGACACTAACCGCCGGTGTGCGCAAAGCCCTGTGGTACTGGGACCCCGATGTGCGTGTGGACTTCGACGGCACGCTGTGGGAGCTTGACCCGGTGGAAGTGGCACCCCGCGCCAAACCCGCGCCCCCAGCGGCACCACTGGAAACACCGGAGCGCCTGGTGCTGCAGGAGGAGGGCGTGGACGAGGCCCAGCTTCGCGCCTGGCTCACGGCCAATGACCTGGCCCTGATCGTGACCCGCAACAACACCAGCCGCGATCAGGGCGAGCGCCAGCAGCCTTTCAACCTGCAGGTGCCCGGCGGTACCCGCACCACGGGCGATGCCGGCAAGGTGTACGACGTGGCCCACCTGCAGTTGTTCCAGGCCGACCAGGTCCGGGGCTACGGCGGCGTGGCCTCACCGCGCGCCGGGCGACGCCCGCTGGCGCAGGTGCTGCACGAACCCAAGGCCAAGAACCCCGCCAACGGCACCGGCCCGGCGGGCAGCGTCAAGCTCGGCCTGGACGGCTCCAGCGCCGCCTTTGTGCCGGCGCGCCGGGCCATGACCTGGCAACTGACCGATAGCGCCGGCAAGGCGGTGGTGCGCGAGCGCAACTGGATCAGCTTTCAGCCCGGCGAAATTCGCACCTGTGCGTCCTGCCATGGCCTCAACACCACGAACCAGGCCGGTCAGCCGACCCCCACCAACAAGCCCGAGGCGCTGCGGGTGTTGCTGCAGCATTGGAAGCAGTTGCCGTGAGGGGGCTTTGCAGTCACCGTGCGCTCACGGCCAGGCATGGCCCGGCAGCCCTGGCGGCATAATCCCGCCATGCTTGCGTCCACCTCCGAACTGCTTGCCACGCAAGGCCCTGTGGTGTCGGCGATTCGCGCGCGGTTTCCTAATGCCATGGCGATTTATGCCTTTGGCAGTCAGGTGCAGGGTACCGCTGGTCCGCAGAGTGATTGGGATCTGGCGGTGCTGGTGGCCGGGTACGCCGAGCCGCTGGTTCTTTGGGATGTGTCTGGAAGTCTGGCTGATGTGCTCGGTGGCCCGGTGGACTTGCTGGACCTGCGCGGTGCCTCGACCGTCATGCAATACCAAGTCATCACCACTGGTAAGCGTCTGTGGTCAGTGGGCCTGCAGGCCAATTTGTTCGAGACTTTTATGTTGAGCGAAAAGACGGCATTGGACGAGGCACGCGCGCCACTGATGGCGGACATTCAACGCACCGCGACGATCCATGGCCGATGACGTTTTGATCAAAAAATCCGCTACCGTGGGCGTTGGGTGGCCCGTGCTCGCGAAGAGTACGCACGCGACCCGGCCAACTTTGCCGCCGACTTCACGCGTCAGGACGCCGCCGTCCTGAACATTCAGCGCGCTTGCGAGGCGGTGCTGGACATGGGCCAACACCTGGTACGTCGCGAAGGTTTGGGTGTACCCCAAAGCGCGCGTGATGTTTTTGAGTTGATGGCGCGCGGCAATTGGATCGACGTGCCACTGGCTGAGGCGCTCAAGCGCATGGTTGCGTTTCGCAACATCGCCGTGCACGACTACCAGAGCCTGCTGTTGCCGATTCTGGTCAATGTCATCACCGGTCACCTCGACGAGTTCCTGGCTTTCACCCGCCTTGTGTTGAAGCGGGGGTAAACGCGGTGGGGACGTCGGTTGATGGCCCGCGCTGCGTCAGGCCGTCACCAGCCGCAAATGCGTGATCTCCGAGGGCACACCAAAGCGCTTGGGTGGACCCCAGTAGCCGGTACCGCGGTTGGTGTAGACCCACAGCTCGTGCAATTTGTTCAGGCCCGCGGTGAAGGGTTGCTGGAACTTCACCAGATGCATCCAGGGCCAGAACTGGCCGCCGTGGGTGTGGCCGGACAACTGCAGGTGAAAGCCGGCTTGCTCCGCCGCCTTGGCACTGCGCGGCTGGTGTGCCAGCAGCAGCCGCAGGCCCGCGCCAACGGGTGCCCCGGCCAGGGCGTTGGCCGGGCTGCTGCGGTGAGATTCATCGAAGTGGTGGGCGCTGTAGTCGGCCACGCCGGCCACCACCATCGTGGCGGTGGCCAGCGGCATGGCCGCGTCGGCGGGGTGATGAGCCCGGTCGTGGTGCAGCACCACGTGCTCGTTGATCAGCACGGTCACGCCCAGGCGGCGCAACTCGTTGATCCAGGCGTGTGCGCCGCTGTAGTACTCGTGGTTGCCGGTCACAAAGAACGTGCCGTGGCGCGACACCAGGCCCGCCACCGGGGCCACATGGTGCTGCAGCTCACGCACGCCGCCATCGACCAGATCGCCAGTGATCGCCACCAGGTCAACTCCGAGCGCGTTGACACGCTTGACGATGCGCTGCAGGTAGCCCTGGCGAATGGTCGGGCCGACGTGGATGTCAGAGATCTGCGCCACGGTGAACCCGTGCAGCGCGGCGGGCAGCCCGACGATTGGCACTTCCACCCGTACCACTTGCGCGGTGCGCCGGGCATGCCAGAAACCCCATATCGTTGCCAGCAGGCCCAGCGCCAGCACCACCAGTGCGCTCCAGGTACGCAGAGTGTCCAGTGCGCCTGTGTCCAGGCCGCCCAGGCCGAGCAACTGCATCGCTACCAGCACCGCCCAGACCAGCCCCAGCAGCGCGTCGCGCAACAGCGTCAACACGAACAGAGTGGAGAACAGACCCATGCACAACAGGCCCGCCCAAACCAGCACTGCCGACAGCCGGCTCTTGGCCACGCGGCGCCCCATCAGACCCATGGGCATCAGCAGCGTGGAGGCGGCCAGCGCGCCCCACAGCAACAGGTCAGCGGGAGTGAAAGCCGTCAACGCAGCAGCGATGCGCCAGCCCACCCAGCCGTGCAACAGCGCGGAGACAAGGAACAGGGGTACAAGTTGCATGGGCGGGGGCGAAGCACGGAGGAGGGACAGGGTAGATGGCGCCGTGCTGGATGAATTTCAAGGAGCGGGGGCGCAATGGGTGGAAGCGGCAGCTCGCCCCACCCGCCCCACCCGACACCCAACTCGTCCCACCGGCTGGCGCGCTCAGGCCCGCTGCGTCTAGACTTCGGTGCGTGAAGTCCGCCACGTCCTCCGACACGCCGGGTGCGCCTGTCGCGCCCGCCCCGCCGTCCCCTACGCCGACGCTTGGCTTTGCGCTGGCCTGGGCCATCTTTGGCGTCCCCGCTGTACATCCTGCACCAGACGCTGATCATCCTGCTGGCCCACTGGCTGCGCTCGACGGCGCTGACGCCCGGGTCGGAAGCGCCCATCCTGGTGCTGGGCACGGTGGTGATCAGTCTGGTGTGCTTTGAAGCGCTGCGGCGCGTGCCTGGGTTGGATTGCCTGCGACCCTTCAAGGGTCTGAAGCGGCGCGGGCTGCACAGTGCGGCGACGGTGGCGTGGGAGTTGCCTGGCAAGGTCCAATGAGCCACTGCGATGGCGAAGGCCGAGTATCCCCGGATGGTGGAAGTTAGTTCCCGGTGTGCCGATGAGCTTGTCGCTACAGTGACGCTCCTTCTTGACGCTCGAAGCCATGACCCTTTTCAGGGCAGGCGGTTCCAATCGTGCAGCCCGATGTCAGTGAGGTCGCCAGTGGGTGGACTGACGCCTCGAGGCACGATGAAGCGGGCATCGATTTTTTGGAGGGGTGTGAGGCCAGAAGGAATGACGAAGGGCTTGAGCACAACGTAGACCCTGTATTCCTCGCGAGGGTCGTCGGTGTTCCACGTTGGTACCGGTGGCAAACGCTGCGATTTGCGCCAAGCGTTGGCGTGGGCACTCGACTCGCCCATCGTGGCTCGGCGCAGTACGCCCTTTGCAAGTGCGTCGTTCACCGCCACGATCAGAGGGTTAACCACACCGCCCGTGAGCACGTCCCGATGGTCGCCCGCTAGGCCTCCCACGATGGCTTCGCCAGGCTTCGCCTGATCGCCGACGACCCCGCGGCCGATGGTTGTCAGCTGAACAAACGCGGTGGTGGGTCTGCCAAAGGCTCGCTTTGCCAGCGTGTTCACCAAGGGCAACGAGCTGGGCGTGAAGTAGAACGCGGGGCATCCTGTGGCGGCCCCGATGTTGGAGGTGGTCAGAAGCGGGGTCTTCGAATCAAGGCCTCGTACCAACGGGGCGTAGTACCCGCTCGCGAATACGCCGACGATCTGAGTCGTCGCTGTTCGCGACACGTTCCAGATAATCGGATCGTACCGCCCGAGCAGTAACGCCACCTTCTTGCCCGGTCGATTCACCAGCAGGTCGACCTTGTCCGCCTCTTTGTCCTGTCCGGCCAGGCGCATACCGGTTTGACGGGGTGCCGAGACTTCGACCGCGTATACCTCGAAGTCGCCATCGATCAGCGACCACGGCCAGTGACAGGTTTCACCCTCCGGAGCAGTCGCCCCGGCCAAGCTTGCCGCGCGCTCGCCTTCCTGCACCACCGCGGGACAAGCGGGCCCGGCGCACTTCAGGGTGTTGAAGTCCATCACGGTGGAGTGACCGGGATCCCCGGTTGGACAGGGCACACCCTGCGCAATGAGAAACGTGGCACTGTGTGCACCCGCCAGCTTCGGCGGGAAAGCCATCGCCTTCACGACGACATAGGTGCTGTCGAGTCGCTCGTCTGGCGCGGGCTTGGTCTTGTCGTCGGTGATGAGCCCCGGCCTATCCTTGGTCGACAGCCACCGGTCGATCCATGCTTGGTAGTCGCTGGCGCGCGCTGCACGCAACACGCCACGCGCTACCAGATTTCGCACTCCCATCTTGCCCGTGCCCTCGCCGGCCGCGCTCCGATACGATTCGGGAAGTACCTCGGACGAGGATTGAAGTTGTGCGCTGGCAGGCATGGGGTCACCGACGACGAACTGCTTTCGTGGTCCGTCGTTGAGTCCCTCCAGGACAATGCCAAGCGCGGTTCCGCGATGCGTGAAGTGCCCCTGAACTTCGCGTCCGAAAGCCAGCGTCGCCAATTCTTGTGAATGCTTGAAGTTCTGGGCGTACCAGACGAAGTCGCCACACGCGGATTTCGGCCCGTTCTTCCATGTCATGAGCAAGGGCGTTCCCTTTTGAAGTCCCGCAACAGCGTTTCGGTCCGAGCCGCTCGCCCAGATCGCGAGAATCCTCGTGCCACTCGTCCATTTGAGGCGCCAGATGGCCGAGGTGCTCGAACTCAGCATCAACGCCACGTGCCTGCCAGGCGCGTTGACGATGACGTCGATCAGCCCGGCCTCGCCTCCACTCTCATCAATTGCCATGCCGGCGCCGGCGAGGTTCCCGGCCGAGTTGACCGCATAAACGACGACGTCTTGCGGCAAGGGTCCCCACGGCCATGTGCAGCCGGCTGGCGCCGGGATCGCCGGCCTCGTGGCGTCTGCCAAGCCGGAGGAGGCCGCACCGGCAGCTTGGCCAGCAGCGCGTGGCTCGCGACGCACTCGGCGTCGATCTGCGGCTGTCGCGTTTACCCCGCTTGGGGAACTTTGTGAAACACCGCTCGATTGGTCGCGAGGCTTCACCAGTTCCTGGGACGCCGAATCCGGGCAGCTTTGCTGCTGCACGCTCACTGCCCCGGAGGCGTCGACGCAGCGGAATATCTGGGCTTGGGCTGGCCACGCGGTCCACCCGATTAGGAAGACGATGGCGAGTGGGGATCGGAGATTCAATCGCATCCGCAAAAGTATGGCACGCCTTGCCCCCGTTGGAGCGTCACGCCAATGGCGCTGCTTCAAGCGGCAGATGCGGGCGCCGCAAGGCAAGGCCCCCCGCTGCCGGCGTCTCAATT
>JADKEH010000007.1 GCA_016718155.1 Candidatus Rhodoferax randersensis
AAATGGGGTCAGCGCCGATGTTCCCGTGCTGGCCGCCGCCTACGACAGCCGTGTGGCCTGCGGCTACTTCTATATTGATGCCAAGCGCCCGCAGGCAGCCGACACTATGGTGCGGACGCTTTTGGGGCGTGCAGTCGATACCGTGTTTGTACCCAACAACGCAAGGGTCAACATCGGGACCGGTCGATCGCCTGACAGCGCTTTCGTCGCTACCAATCCCATGCCCCTGGAACGACTTCGGCCCGCGAATGCCACGCTGCATGGCACTGCTGGGCTGGACGCCCTAATCAGTGATGGCAAGTTGCGGCGGAGCAATGCCACCGAAATCGATGTCTGGCTGAATCGCCACCGCGCCTGGCATGGAACAGCGCCCTCACGGATTGCCTCATTGATTGCACACAACCGTGACATCAAGGCCTACACGGTGCTGCAGCCCCTGGAGTTGCCCAGTGGGTTGTCGTGGACGTACTTGTTCATTGTTCCATCCGGTTTGCCAGTACCCAATGGTGGCTCGTCCGTCACCATCTTGAGCAACGATCCGCCACGGTGCCTCGGCACATTGTGCGATCGCGGTTGATCTGCTGGTGACGGCCATGGCGCCGTTCGCGACGCCGACACTGGGCCAGTTGACGCTGCCGTCCGACTACTGGACCGCGCTGTCGGCGGTGATCACCGGCAATTGGCATTGAGGACTCAATCGCTGCGATGGCGAGTGCAACCAACCTCGTCATCGCGAAATCCCGTCACGAAATTCCGTCATCGCGAGCGCAGAAGAAGTCCCGTCATTGCGAGCCGCCAGTTCCGGGTCGGAGCCGCACACGGGCTTTGAACCAGTGTCGTCATCGCGAGGCCGCAGGCCGTGGCGATCCACGTATTTTGGGGCCATGGATTGCCGCGCTGCGCTCGCAATGACGACACTGTGGTCCGGCGCGCTGCGCTCGCGACCCCTTCAGTTTGGCTTGCCCGTCACCACCCCCGCCACCGCCCGCCCCAGATCAATCACCGCCAGCGCGTAGTAGCTGCTCCAGTTGTAGCGGGTGATGGCGTAGAAGTTTTCGGTGCCGGCCACATAGCTGGGCGGGGCGTTGCCGTTTTGTAGCTCGACCAGCGCCAGCGGGCCTGGGTGCTGCAGGCCGTCGGCGTCCAGCACGGCGCCCTTGGCAGTGAAGCTGGCCACGCTGAAGGTGGGCAGGATGTCGGGGGCCAGCAGGGTGTCCAGGTCCAGCTTGTTGGCATCAAAGCTCACCGCGTAGTGGGTGGGCATGCCCGGTTGCCAGTTGAAGGCCTTGAAGTAGGCCGCCACCGAGCCGATCACGTCGGCCGGGCTGGTAAAGATGTCCACCGTGCCGTCGCCATCGAAGTCGATCGCGTACTTGACCCAGCTCGATGGCATGAACTGCGGCATGCCCATGGCGCCGGCGTAGCTGCCCAGCAGGTTCAAGGGGGCTATGCCGGCGCGCTGGCAGTGGCTCAGGTATTGCTCCAGCTCGCGCTTGAAAAACGTCGCACGCTCGTTGGCGCGGGGGTGGGCGGCGGGGAAGTCAAATGCCAGCGTGCTCAGGGCGTCGATCACGCGCACCTTGCCGGTCTGCTGGCCGTAGATGGTTTCCACGCCGATGATGCCGACGATGATCTCGGCCGGCACGCCGTATTCTTTTTCGGCGCGCGCCAGGGCCTCTTGGTTGGCTTGCCAGAATTTGACGCCGGCCTGGATGCGAATGGGCTCGATGAAGCGGCTGCGGTACAGGCGCCAGTTCTTGGGCGTGCCGCTGGGTGGCGGCAGCACCAGCTTGGCCACGCTGGGCAGGTAGCGCGCCTGGCCGATGGCCTGGCGTACCCAGTCGCGGTCCAGGTTGCGGCGCTCGGCGATGTCGTCGGCCTCGCGCATCACGTCCGAGCGGTCGGCGTAGCTGGGCTCGTTCGTCTGCGGCGTGCCTTTGCGGGCGGCCTTGGACGCTTTGGCGCGGCCTGTTGATTCGGCCAGCGTCGGCGCCGGGTATGCCCAAGTTGCTATTATAAGTGTAGCTAACAAGGTCCGTATGACGGGGCGCGCACGGGGCAATGCAGTGGACCATGGAGCGCGCGTGGGGGAGAACTTGGGGGTCACTTGGGCCAGTTGAGTTGTTTGAATTGGCGTTGCAGTGTAACGAGGCCCGCGCGCGCACCTTTGTCCGGCGCATAGCGCTGGGCTTCCAGGCGCAGTAGCCAGTCGCGGATGGCGTCGATGCCGGGCTCGGTGCTGCCACGCGTGTGCTGCAGGGCCTGGGCGAGCTGACGCGGCGGTGTGCTGAGGGTGGACGCCACGCCGGCCTTGGCCAGTCGCAGGCTGGCGGCATGCAGCAGGCGCAGCCAGGGGTCCTGGCGGCTGCGTTCCCACAGGGTCCAGGCGGCGCCGCCCAGGCTGACCAGCACCACGATGCCAATCAGCACGTAACTCAGGTCCTCCCAACTGGGCGACTCAAAACCGATGTCGCGCAGCAGGTTGAGTTGCTTGCTTTGGGTGTAGTTCAGGATCCACTGGTTCCAGCCGTTGTTGACGGCGTCCCACATGGCGCGCAGGTTCACCGCCATGGCGGGGCTGACGCTGCTCAGGGCGGCGGCCATGGCGCCCTGCGGCGCCAGCAGCCGCTGGAACGCGCCGGTGCGCCCAGGCGCCACCGCGCCAGTGGGGTCTACCCGGACCCAGCCCTGGTTCGAAAGCCACACCTCGGCCCAGGCGTGGGCATCGCTCTGGCGTACCACCCAGAAGTTGTCTACCGCGTTGCGCTCGCCGCCCTGATAGCCGGTGACGATGCGCGCCGGGATGCCCAGTGCACGCATCAGGATGACGAAGCTCGACGCAATGTGTTCGCAAAAGCCCTCTTTGCGGTCAAACCAGAATTCGTCTGCGGTGTGCTGGCCGTAGACGCCAGGCTCCAGCGTGTAGGTGTAGCCGCCCGTGCGCAGCCGCTCCACACCGCCGCACCAGCGCGCTGGGGGCGCGCCCGCCAGGCGCCGGGTCGCTGCGCAGCTGCGCCGCCAGGGCGACGGTGCGGGGGTTGGAGCCGCGTGGCAGCGCCACGAACTCCTGCAGCGACGGCACGGCCTCCATCGGACCATGGCGAAATACCGGGTGGCTTTGCGCGCGGTAGCGCACCAGGTCGGTCACCGGGCGGTCCAGCAGCCACTGCAGATCGCTGTTCATGTGGCTCTCAAAGCCGACCAGCTCGGGTTTTAGCCCGGTCGCTTCGAGCAGCATCAGCCACGGGCGGTTGCTGGGCTCCAGCGTTACTTCGTAGCGTATCGGTGTGCCCAGCAGTTGCAGCTCGGCCCGCGCGCGCTGGCGTGGCATCAGGTTGGCGGTGGACACGCGCCACTCGCGACCGTCAAAGCTCGACAACACCGGGCCGCGAAAGTACATCTCGGACTGGCTCGGCGGCGTGCCCTCAAAGCGGATGCGCATCGCAATCCGTTCGTCCAACGCCAGGCTGGCAATGCTGCCGACCTGCATGCTGGCAGAGAGCCCACTGCGCCCGGCCATCGCGTCGCTGGGGATGCCCCACAGCGGCGCCATGCGCGGAAACAGCAGGAACAGCACCACCATGATGGGCGCCCCCACCAACGCCATCCAGCCCGCAGTGCGCGCGGCCTGCAGCAGCGGCGGGCGCCCCACCGGCATGTGGGCGTTGACCAGCGCGGTCAGCAGGCCCAGCAGTGCCAGCAGCATCGCCGCGGCCGTCAGCAGCGACTGCGAGAAGAAGAAATTGGTGAGCATGGTGAAGAAGCTCAGAAAAAACACCACGAAGGCGTCGCGCCGGGCGCGCAGCTCCAGCGTCTTGAGTGCCAGCAGCGCCACGATCAGCGTCACACCGGCATCGCGCCCCAGCACGGTGCGGTGGCTCCATAGGGTGGCGGCCAGCGTCAGCATCGCCAGGGCCAACAACCACCAGCGCGAGGGCAAGGGCCGACCGTGCCAGGCCAGCACACCCCGCCACACCAGTACCGCGCCGGTCAGCAGGCTGCACCACAGCGGCAAGCGTTCAATTTGCGGCACCACCACCCAGGCGATCACCGCCAGCAGGAACAGCGTGTCGCGGCCATCGCGGGGCAGGTTGCGCAGGTGCTTGAGCATGGTGGTGTTGTCGCGGCTCAGCACAGGGCCAGGGCTTCAAGGCAGCGGCGCTTGTGCGCCTCGCCGTGGCTGGGTTTGATGGTGGTGGCGCTCAGGCGCAGGCCGTAGTCCAGCCCCAGCTTGTCGGCCTGCAGCACCCAGGCGCACAGGCGTGAGAGCTGGTGCTCAAGTTGCAGGTGGCCGGCGCCGGGCAGTTCCAGCCACAGCTCCAGGCGCTGCATGGACTCGGCGTCGCGGCTGACCAGTTCGTCGGCCTTGGCGGCCTTTTTCCAGACCACCAGTTTCATCGGGTCGCCGCGCCGGTAGGCCCGCACACCGTCGTATTCGCCAGTGGCGTGGGGCACGCTGCTGGTGGCGTCGCCCGAGCGTGGCTCGCCGGGGGGCAGCGGCGGCGGGAAGGGTTCCGGCAGGGGGTACACCAGCACCTGTGCGGCCGGGCGCCAGACGGTCCAGACCCGGAAGGTGCCCAGCGGAAAGTGGGTCTCGGCCGTCAGCGTCGGCACGCGGTGCAGGCCACGCCGCTCGGGCTTGAAGGCCACATGCACGGTGACGCTGCCCTGCGCGGGCACGTCGGTCCAGCTCCAGTGGTCGGTGCCCAGCACGGCCAGGCCGATACCGTAGCGCACACTCCTGCGTTCACTTGTGAGATTGATGGCGATCACCGCGCTGGCACCAACAAATTGTGGCTCTGGCGCTATCAAATGCATAGTAAGCCCACGTAACGTGGCGTGGCACACATGCATGCCAACCACCGCGCAGCCGGCCAGCAGAAAGGTCAGCAGGTAGCCCAGGTTGAGCTGGTAGTTGATGGCGGCCACCAGCAGCACGGCCAGGGTGGCGCCCAGCATAAAGCCCGCGCGCGTGGGCAGGATGTAGACGTTGCGCTGGGTCAGCGTCATCGTGTCCAGCAAGGGCAGGCGTGCCTGCCACCAGCGCTGAAAACGCCCGCGCACGAAAGTGATGGGGTGAACAGGGCATGGCCAGGGGGCCGGCCGGTCGGTCCGGCGTTGGGGCCGCAAGCACGGGAGGCTTCTGGCTCCCTTACGGCAGGGGCACCGCTTCCACCATGGCGCGCACCTGCTCGACCGAGCCGCGCCCGGCGTCGCCGACCGGCACCATGCGGTGCGCCACGGTCTGCGGCAGGATCGCCTGCACGTCGTCGGGGGCGACGTAGTTGCGCCCACTCAAGAGGGCCTGGGCCTTGGCGGCGCGGATCACGGCAATGCCCGCGCGCGGGCTCAGGCCCTGCAGAAACCAGCGGCCCGAGCGGGTGGCGGCGATCAGGTCTTGCACATAGTTCAGCAGCGTGTCGGCGGCGTGCACCGCCAGCACTTGCGCCTGCAACTGTGCCAGCTCGGCGGCATTGAGCAGCGGCGGCAAGGCTTCGACCACGTGGCGCCGGTCCTGGCCGGTGAGTAATTGGCGCTCGGCGGCGCGGTCGGGGTAACCCAGTGAGATACGCATCAGGAAACGATCGAGTTGCGACTCGGGCAAGGCGTAGGTGCCCAGTTGGTCATGGGAGTTCTGCGTGGCAATGACAAAGAAAGGTGAGGGCAGGGCACGGGTCTCGCCCTCCACGCTGACCTGTTTTTCTTCCATGGCTTCCAGCAGCGCGCTTTGGGTCTTGGGGCTGGCGCGGTTGATCTCGTCGGCCAGCAGCACCTGGGCAAAGACCGGGCCGGGGTGGAACACAAAGGCCTCCTTGCCGCGCTCGAAGATCGACACGCCCGACAGGTCGCTGGGCATCAGGTCGGAGGTGAACTGCACGCGTGAGAAATGCAGGCCAAAGGTGCGGGCCAGGGCGTGGGCCAGGGTGGTCTTGCCCACCCCCGGCACGTCCTCGATCAGCAGGTGACCGCCGGCCAGCAGGCAGGCCACGCAGTCCTGGATTTGTAAGGGTTTGCCAACAATGACCGTGTTAAGCTGATCAAGAATCGCTTTGAGTTTGGTTTGTGCGTCCATACGATGACGTTACCTTAAATATTCGAGACACGGGTGCAGACTGTGAACAAGACCGGATACTTTACCCACAGGGATTGCTGGAAACACGAAATGGGCCAAGGGCACCCCGAGTGCCCGGAGCGGCTCGACGCCATCGAAGACCGCCTGCTGATCAGCGGCGTGGGTGATGCGCTGGACCGGCGCGAGGCCGAGATCGCACCCCTGACCGATGTCGAGCTGGCCCACGGGCGCATGCATGTGGCCGCGCTGCGGGGCTTAAGCGATGTGCTCAAGGAAGAGATCGAGGCGGGCGGTCCGACCCATACGCAAGTGGATCCCGATACCGCCATGAACGTCAGCACCTGGGACGCCGCCCTGCGCGCGGCCGGTGCCGCGCTGGCCGCCACCGATGCCGTGATGGCGGGCGAACTGGAAAACGCCTTTTGTGCGGTACGCCCACCGGGGCACCATGCTTGCCGCGACAAGGCGATGGGCTTTTGCTTTTTTAACAACGTGGCGATTGCCGCCAAGTATGCGTTGGAGCGCCACGGCCTCAAGCGTGTCGCGATCGTGGACTTCGACGTGCACCACGGCAACGGCACCGAGGACATCGTGGCCGGTGACCAGCGCATCCTGATGGTGAGTTTTTTCCAGCACCCGTTCTACCCGGTTGGCGGCGCGCAGTCCAACGCCAGCAACCTGGTCAACGTGCCGGTGCCGGCCTACACCAAGGGCATGCAGGTGCGCGAATTGATCGAGACACACTGGCTGCCACGGCTGGAGGCGTTTGGCCCAGAGATGATCTTCATCAGTGCCGGCTTTGATGCACACCGCGAGGACGACATGGGCCAGATGGGCCTGGTCGAGCAGGACTATGCCTGGATCACGGACCGCATCAAGGATGTGGCCCGGCGCCACGCCAAGAAGCGCATCGTGTCCTGCCTGGAAGGGGGCTACAACCTGAGCGCGCTGGCGCGCAGCGTGGAAGCGCATATCCGGGTGCTGGCCGATGTCTGACGCCCCCACCACGGACATCCTGCTGCACACGCGCGATGCACGCGGCGTGCACACCCTCACGCTCAACACGCCCAAGGCTTTCAATGTACTGAGCGAGGCGATGTTGGGCGCCCTGCAGACGGCAATTGAGGAGGTGGCCGCCGACCCGGCTGCCCGGGTGGTGGTGATCGCCGCCAATGGCCGCGCCTTTTGCGCCGGGCACAACCTCAAGGAAATGCGGGCGCACAGCGACCTGGCGTATTTCCAGAAGCTGTTTGCCGATTGCAGTCGCGTGATGCTGAGCCTGCAGAACCTGCCGGTGCCGGTGATCGCCCGCGTGCAGGGGCTGGCCACGGCGGCCGGCTGCCAACTGGTGGCGCAGTGTGATCTGGCGGTGGCCGCCAGCACCGCCACCTTTGGTGTCAACGGCATCGATGCCGGCCTGTTCTGCGCCACGCCCAGCGTGCCGCTGGTGCGCAACATCCTGCCCAAGCAGGCCATGGAGATGCTGCTCACCGGTGAATTCATCAACGCCGCGCAGGCGATGGCGCGTGGTCTGGTGAACCGGGTGGCCGAGCCTGACGCCCTGGACGCCGAGCTGGAGCAATTGCTGGCTGCCATTCTGGCGCGCCCGCGTGAGGCCATGGCGCTGGGCAAGGCCTGCTTCTACCAGCAACGCGAAGTCGGCATTGCCGCCGCCTACCAGCTTGCGGGCCAGACCATGGCCTGCAACATGGTGCACGAGGTGGCGCAAGAGGGCGTGCAGGCCTTCATTGAAAAACGCAAACCCAATTGGTCCTGATGGTTTCCCAGATGCGGGTCCAAACCTCCCCCTTAACGAGAGAGCGCATCGCGCGAACGCGTGAAGCAATCCAGCCCAATGACGGTGCTTTTCCACGGGGGGGGGGCGGGCAAGGGGCCATGTCGGTTAGCCGCATCAACGACCTGGAGGGTTGGGTGGCCGCGTTGACCCGGCCCACGGCCCTCATGGAGTTGGCGAGTTTGTTGCTGTGTGTGGGTCTGTCCTGGGCGCTGGTCTGGCTGCTGCGCCGGGCCTTGGGTGCCAGTGATCGCAAGTCGATTCTGTTTGGACAGCGCCTCGTGGATGGGGTGCTGTTTCCCTTGTTGCTGTTGTGCCTGGCCTACGCCGCGCGGGGCCTGCTGGCGCGTTGGGTGCCGCTGGCGGTGTACCAGATCGCAGTGCCCGTGCTGCTGTCCTTGGTGGTGATCCGCATTGGCGTCAAGGTGTTGCAGGCAGCCTTCACCGAGACACCCTTGGTACGCCTGCTGGAGCGCTCCATTTCCTGGCTGGCCTGGGGCGCGGTGGTGCTGTGGGTCAGCGGCCTGTTGCCCATCATCCTGGAAGAACTTGACCAGGTGCATTGGAAGGTGGGCGGCACTTCGATGTCGGTGCGCACGCTGATCGAGGGCACACTGACGGCCGGCGCCGTGTTGTTGTTCGCGCTGTGGATTTCCGCTGCCATCGAGGCGCGGCTGTTACGGTCGGCCACGGGGGGTGAACTGTCCTTGCGCAAGGCCCTGAGCAACGCCACGCGGGTGGTGCTGATGTTTGTGGGGCTGTTGCTCGCCTTGTCCACCGTGGGGATCGACCTGACGGCCTTGTCGGTGCTGGGTGGCGCGATCGGTGTTGGTGTTGGTTTTGGTTTGCAGAAACTTGCTGCCAACTATGTGTCGGGGTTTGTGATCCTGGCCGAACGCAGCATGCGCATTGGCGACAACGTCAAGGTCGATGGGTTCGAGGGGCGCATCACCCAGATCAATGCGCGTTACACCGTGGTGCGTTCCGTGGCCGGCCGTGAGTCGATCGTGCCCAATGAAATGTTGATCACCAGCCGGGTCGAGAACCTGTCGCTGGCCGACACCAACGTGCTGCAGACGACGCAGGTCTCGGTCGCCTACGACAGCGATGTCGAACTGGTGATGCGCTTGCTTCTGGAGGCCGTATTGAGCCAACCACGCGTGCTGCGCGAGCCCGAACCGGCGGTTGCGCTGTCAAACTTTGGCGCGGATGGTTTGGAGTTCCAGATTGGCTACTGGATTGCGGACCCGGAAAACGGCGCCGGCGGCCTCAAATCCCTGATCAACGTGGGGATTCTGAAGGCGCTGCGCGCGCACCAGATCGAGATCCCCTACCCGCAGCGGGTGCTTCACACAAAGGTCGCCAGTCCTACTTCATGAAGGACGGCAGCCACAGGCTCAAGCCTGGCACAAACAGCAAAATCAGCAGGGTTACGCACTGCATCACCACAAACAGCCAGGTGCCCTTGAAGATCGAGGGCAGCCCCACTTTGGGCAGCAGGGTGTTGATGACAAACAGATTCATGCCCACCGGTGGCGAGATAAGCCCGATCTGGATCACCATCACTATCAGGACGCCAAACCAGACCGGGTCAAAGCCGAGCGCGACCACGATTGGGAAGAACAGCGGAATGGTCAGCAGCACCATGCTCAGCTCTTCCATCACCGTGCCCAGCAGCACATAGATGACCATCATGGCGCCAACCACCATGATTGGCGAGAACCCCTGGCTGGTGATCCAGTTCTTGAGGTCGCCCGGCATGGACGTGAAGTTGATGAAGTTGGCAAAGATGTGCGCCGCGATCAACAGTGCAAACAACATGGCGGTGGTGCGCGCCGATTCCACCAGCACATCGAGCAGGATGCGCCAGCTCAGGGTGCGCCGGAACAGGGCGAACAAGAAGGCGCCACTGGCGCCAATGCCAGCGCCTTCGGTGGTGGTGAAGACGCCGCCATAAATGCCCCCCAGTACCACCACCACCAGCACCAGCACACCCCAGATTCCACGCAATGCCTTCAAGCGTTGGGGCCAGGTGGAACGCTCGCCCGCGGGGCCCAGTTCGGGCTGGCGCCAGGTGACGTAGGAGATCACGGCCATCAACAGCAGGGCGGTCAGCAAGCCGGGAACGACACCTGCGGCAAACAGCTTGCCAATGTGCGTTTCAGTGACGATGCCGTAGATCACCATGATGGTCGATGGCGGAATCATGATGCCCAAGGTGCCGCCCGCGGCGATGGTTCCGGTGGCCAGGGAGTCCGCGTAGCCCAGCTTTTTCATGGAAGGGTAGGCCACCTTGCTCATGGTCGCCGCGGTGGCAATGCTGGAGCCGCAAATGGCGCCAAAACCGGCGCAGGCGGCAATGGTGGCGTGCGCCAGGCCGCCGCGCACATGGCCGATGAAGGCGTTGGCGGCGGCAAACAGCTCGTGCGCCAGGCCCGCGCGCGCCACAAAATTTCCCATCAGGATGAACAAGGGAATCACCGACAGCGTGTAGGCGAAGCCGGTCTCGTACACCACCTGGGCGGTGCTGGCAAAGGCCGGCCCCCAACCGCGTACCAGCCCGAGTCCGGCGGTGCCCACGATGGCCATGGCAAACGCCAGCGGCACGCGCAAGACCGCCAACGCAAATATGGCCAGGAAACCCAGCAAGCTTTCGGTCATGGTCAGGTATTCAAAGGGTTCGGTTGGCGTGCGCCGCGTGGGCGCTGCCGCGCAGGCTGTCCCAGCACAGCCGCAGGTGCAACAGCCCACTGATGGCGCACAGACCCGCCATGCCAAAGATGAAGGGGGCCTTCGGGATGCCGAGCTGCGCCGTGGTCTCGCCGTTGTCAATGAACTGCATCGCCGTCTGGCTCATCAACCAGCCCAGCCCGAGCAAGGCGGCGGCGCAGATAAGGTGGACCAGCAGGTCCTGCACATGGCGCACCAGATTGGGCAGAAACGAGTCGAGCGAGTCGAAGGTGACGTGCTCGTCGCGCAGTGAGACCAAGGGCAATGCCGCGAAGATCACCACCACCATCAATAGCTCGGTCAGTTCCAGTGAACCTGGCAGGGAGTGATCAAAGAACTTTCGCCCACCCACATCGACAAAAGTCAGGGCCATGATGGCAAAGAGGGCGCACGCGGACAGGAATCCACAACATCTCTCAAGCAGCTTCTTCAATGACATCTCCGTGCGGGGGCAACCGTTCACCTGGGCGACTCAGGGCGCCCAGCGGTTGGGGTGGTCTTGCGGGACAGATCGTAGCTTAGCGCAGCTTTGTCCCAGACCCATCAGCGCGGCGCAACTGTTCTACTTTTCCTGCTTGGCGATCTCGGCCCGGAACTCGGCCAGAACCTTGGCGGCGTCTTTCAAACCCTTGGCTTCGGCGTCCTTGACCCACTTCTGTTCGAGCGGCGCGGTGCGGGCTTTCACATCGGCGATGAACTTGGCATCGGGTCGAACCACGGTCACCTGGTTGGCCTGCATCATGCCAAGCGCCACGCGGTCAACCTTGTCCCAGCCACGGCCATACATGCGCGCGGCGACCTCGCCAGAGATGGCATCGACCGCTTTCTTTTCGTCCGGCGCCAGCTTGTTGTATTTGTCCTGATTCATCAGGAACACGAAACTCGTGTTGTACAAGCCGCCGGGGAAGATGGTGGCGTGTTTGATCAGCTTGTCGATTCGAAACGAGAGCGTGGACTCGGCCGGGAACAAGGTGCCATCCATCACCCCGCCGGACAGCAGTTCGTAGGAATCAGGGGCGGGCTTCAAGGTGGCGTTCATGCCCAGAGCCTTGGCCATCTCGTTGACCATGCCGCCGCCGACACGGAACTTCAGGCCGCTGAAATCCTCGACCTTGGTGATGGACTTCTTGGTGTTGAAGGGGATGCCGGGGCCATGGGTGAACAGGGTAATGACCTTGACGCCCTGGTGCTCGGCAATCATGACCGGGTTCTTTTGCGCGGCTTTCTGGAATGCGACTGAAATCGACTCCGCCGAGTTGCCCAGGAAGGGGAGCTCGGCCATTTGCGTGTAGACAAAACGCCCTGGCGTATAGCCGTGCACCGTGTAGGACACGTCGGCAAGGCCGTTCTTCACCGCATCATAGGTGCCGGGCGCTGCGGACACGCCGCGCGGCAGGATGTTGCACTTGACCTTGCCGGCGGTGTTTTTCTCCAGCAGATCGCACCATTCCTTCTGCACCGTGCTCAGGCTATGGGTGGGCGGTAGCCAGGATGACACGGTCAACACTGTCTGTGCGCTGGCGCTGCTCACGCCCAGCAGGGCGGCGGTTGCGAGGCAGGTACGTTGGAATAATTTCATCGGGCGCTCCTTTAATGGTATTGCTATGCAAATATATAGATGTGTGACATGTTTGCGGCTCCATGTTTACCCGAATAGCCACGCCCAATTCGCGTCGAAGTTGCGTTGGCGCATGGTTTTGATCGCAGGGAGGACCGGCCACGGCATCGTGTCAAACACGGCATGTATAATTCAAAAAAGCACGATCGTTCGTTTTTGTCGAAGCAAGCCTTTGTCACCCTGGCGCGCAGGCGGTCCAACGGGGCAGCATAGAATCGATACAGTTGACGTGCACGTCAAGTAAATCAGCCGTTTTTCTAACTATCTGGAGTCGCAGCAATGAAAGTCCTGGTCGCCGTCAAGCGCGTGGTGGACTACAACGTGAAAGTTCGGGTCAAGTCCGACAACACCGGTGTAGACATCGCCAACGTGAAAATGAGCATGAACCCCTTTGACGAGATCGCAGTGGAGGAAGCCATGCGTCTCAAGGAAAAAGGTGTTGTGACCGAAGTGATCGCCGTCTCTTGCGGCGTCGCCCAGTGCCAGGAAACGCTGCGCACTGCGATGGCGATCGGTGCCGATCGCGCCATTCTGGTGGAAACCACCGAGGAATTGCAGCCCTTGGCCGTGGCAAAACTGCTCAAGGCTTTGGTGGACAAGGAACAACCGGGCCTGGTGATTCTGGGCAAGCAGGCCATTGACGATGACTGCAACCAGACCGGCCAGATGCTGGCAGCCTTGTGCGATCTGCCCCAGGCCACTTTCGCCAGCAAGGTCGAAGTGCTGGCCGGAGATGGCACCGGTGCCATGGGCAAGGCCTCGGTCACGCGTGAAGTTGACGGTGGCCTGGAGACCCTGTCGGTCAGCCTGCCTGCCATCATCACCACCGACCTGCGCCTGAACGAGCCGCGCTACGTGACGCTGCCCAACATCATGAAAGCCAAGAAGAAGCAGCTCGATGTGTTCAAGCCCGAAGACCTCGGCGTCAACGTGACCGCGCACATCAAGACCCTCAAGGTGGTGGAGCCGCCCAAGCGCAGCGCTGGCATCAAGGTGCCCGATGTGGCCACGCTGGTGGCCAAGCTGAAAAATGAAGCGAAAGTGATTTGAGGAACGAATATGACTGCTTTAGTGATTGCTGAACACGACAACGCCACCATCAAGGGTGCCACTCTCAACACCGTCACCGCGGCCGCCCTGTGCGGCGGCGAGGTGCACGTCCTGGTGGCGGGTGCCAACGCCGCCGCTGCCGCCGCTGCGGCCGCACAGATCGCTGGCGTGAGCAAAGTCCTGCACGCCGAAGGCGAAGGCTTTGCCCACGGCCTGGCCGAGAACATGGCCGCGCAGGTATTGGCCATCGCCGCGGACTACAGCCACATCCTGTTTCCGGCCACCGCTTCGGGCAAGAACATTGCGCCCCGCGTGGCGGCCAAGCTCGATGTGGGCCAGATTTCCGACATCATCAAGGTGCACGGCGCCGATACCTTTGATCGGCCGATCTACGCCGGCAACGCCATTGCCACGGTGCAAAGCCTCGATGAGACAAAGGTCATCACGGTGCGAACCACCGGTTTTGATCCGGCCGCCGCCACCGGTGGATCGGCCGCGGTGCAAAGCCTGACAGCGGTCGCCGCCAGCACCAAGGCGACTTTCGTTGGCAGTGAAATTGCCAAGAACGACCGGCCCGAGTTGACCGCCGCCAAGATCATCGTCTCCGGTGGCCGTGCGCTGGGTTCCAGCGAAAAATTCAATGAAGTCATGACGCCGCTGGCCGACAAGTTAGGCGCCGCGCTGGGAGCGTCGCGTGCCGCCGTCGATGCGGGCTATGCTCCGAATGACTGGCAGGTTGGACAGACCGGCAAGATCGTCGCACCCCAGCTGTACATCGCCTGTGGCATCAGTGGTGCCATTCAGCACCTGGCCGGCATGAAGGACAGCAAGGTGATCGTGGCGATCAACAAGGACCCCGAGGCGCCGATTTTCAGCGTGGCGGACTATGGCCTGGAAGCCGATCTGTTTGTGGCCGTGCCGGAGCTGATCGCGGCCTTGTAAACCCCTGCGCGCGAACATTCGCGCGCCTCAGAACTCAGCCGCCTGGCCTGGACGACTTCCGGCAGGCGGCTTTTTTGTAGCAGGAGATTCACCATGAGTTACGTCGCCCCGGTCAAAGACATGATGTTTGCCATCCAGTACCTGGCAGATATCGAGCAGGTTGCCAAGATCCCCGGTTTTGAAGACGCCGGTCTCGACACCGCGCAGGCGGTGCTGGAAGAGGCGGCCAAGTTCAACGAAGGCGTGCTCGCGCCGCTGAACTGGGAGGGCGACAAGTACCCATCGAGTTGGCACGATGGCAAGGTGACGGCTACGCCGGGCTTCAAAGAGGCGCACCGCCAGTTTGCTGAGGCCGGTTGGCAGGGACTGCAGCACCCCACCGAGTTCGGCGGCCAGGGCCTGCCCAAGACCATTGGCGCGGCAGTGGGCGAGATGCAGAACTCGGCCAACATGAGCTTTGCGCTGTGCCCGCTGCTGAGCGACGGCGCGATCGAGGCCTTGCTCACTGCAGGCTCGGATGAACTCAACGCGGTCTATCTGGAGAAGCTGGTCAGCGGCCAGTGGACCGGCACCATGAACCTGACCGAGCCTCAGGCAGGTTCGGACCTGGCGATGGTGCGCAGCCGTGCCGAGCCGCAGCCCGATGGCAGCTACAAGATTTCGGGCACCAAAATCTTCATCACCTGGGGCGAGCATGACCTGACCGACAACATTGTTCACCTGGTGCTGGCGCGCGTCTCGGGCGCCCCCGAAGGTGTGAAAGGCATCAGCCTGTTTGTCGTGCCGAAATTCATGGTCAATGCGGACGGGTCACTTGGCGCGCGCAACGATGTGCATTGCGTCAGCATCGAGCACAAGCTGGGCATCAAGGCCAGCCCGACAGCGGTGTTGCAGTTTGGTGACAAGGGTGGCGCCGTCGGTTACCTGGTCGGCCAGGAGAATCGCGGGTTGGAGTACATGTTCATCATGATGAACGCGGCCCGTTTCGGCGTGGGCGTGCAGGGCATTGCGATTGCCGAGCGCGCCTACCAAAAGGCGGTGAACTTCGCCAGGGAGCGCGTGCAGAGCCGACCGGTCGATGGTTCGATGGCGGCCAGTGCGCCGATCATTCACCACCCCGACGTCAAGCGCATGCTGATGACCATGCGCGCCACCGTGCAGGGGTGTCGCAGCATGGCGCTGGTGGCCGCTGCCGCGTACGATGCCGCGCACCACCATCCAGACCCGGACGTGCGCAAGCCCAACCAGGCCTTCTATGAATTCATGGTGCCTTTGATCAAGGGTTACAGTACCGAGATGAGTCTGGAGGTGACGTCGCTGGGGGTGCAGGTGCACGGTGGCATGGGTTTCATCGAGGAGACCGGCGCGGCACAGTACTACCGTGACGCCAAGATCCTGACCATCTACGAAGGCACCACCGCCATCCAGGCCAATGATCTGGTGGGTCGCAAAACCGCCCGTGATGGGGGCCAGTCAGCCAAGGCGATTGCTGGCCAGGTTGAACGCACTGAAGCCGAACTGACGGCCAACGGCAGTGCCGACGCGCTGGCCGTGGCCAAGCGACTTAAGGCGGCGCGCGAGGCCTTCGTGCACGTGGTTGACTTTGTCGTGGGCAACACTAAAGCCAGCCCCAATGCGGTGTTTGCCGGCAGCGTGCCTTACCTGATGCTAAGCGGCAATCTGATGGCGGGCTGGCAATTGGCGCGAGCGCTGTTGGTGGCGCAAGCGCAGATCGCGGCGGGCAACGATGTGGCCTTCATGCAGGCCAAGATTGTGACGGCCCGTTTTTACGCCGACCACATGCTGACCAAGGTGCCGGGTTTGCGCGACGCCGTGCTCGAAGGTAGCCAGAGTGTCACCGCGCTGGCGCTGGATGCATTCTGATTTGCTGCGTATTCGATAGCTACCTGGGCCCTTGAAATAAGGGTTACAGGCTTTTTTACCCATAATGTTTGCCCGCGCTGGAGATCTCATGTCACGCCTGCCCGCACCTCTGAACACGCTGCCGTTTCCGGTGATCGGCGCTCCTTTGTTCATCATCAGCAACCCCAAGCTGGTGATCGCTCAATGTATCGCCGGCGTGGTGGGCGCCATGCCGGCCCTCAATGCGCGTCCGGCCGAATTGCTGGAAGAATGGCTCAAGGAAATCACCGAGACACTGGACGCCTACAACCAGGCGCACCCCAACCAGCCGGCGGCGCCCTTCGCCATCAACCAGATCGTGCACAAAAGCAATGACCGGCTGGAGCACGATATGGCGCTGTGTGTGAAGTACAAGGTGCCGATCATCATCACGTCGCTCGGCGCGCGCGAGGACATCAATGCCGCGGCCCATTCCTACGGCGGCGTGGTGTTGCATGACGTGATCAACAACAAACACGCCCATAAGGCGATCGAGAAAGGCGCCGACGGCCTGATTGCCGTGGCGGCCGGGGCCGGCGGGCACGCGGGGGTCAAGAGCCCGTTTGCGCTGGTGCAGGAAATCCGCCAGTGGTTTGATGGCCCCATCGCACTCAGTGGTGCGATTTCTACCGGTGATGCGGTGCTGGCGGCACAGGCCATGGGCGCGGACTTTGCCTACATCGGTTCGGCCTTCATCGCCACCGAGGAAGCGCGCGCCTCCGACGCCTACAAGCAGGCGATTGTGGACAGCAACTCAGACGACATCGTCTACAGCAACCTGTTCACGGGTGTGCATGGCAATTACCTGGCGCCCAGCATTCGCAATGCTGGTATGGACCCGGATAACCTGCCGGTCAGCGACCCCAGCAAGATGAACTTCGGCGGCGACAAGAGCAAAGCCTGGAAAGACATCTGGGGTTGCGGCCAGGGTATTGGCGCGGTCGCCGCGGTTCAGAGCACGGCTGATTATGTGGCCCAGCTCAAACGGGAATACGTAGCGGCGCGGGAGCGGCTGCTGGCGCGGGTGTACGCCTGACTGAAGCGTCGGGGCAGGTCGTTTACGGCTTGGGGCAATCACACACGTCGTTGCCCTTGTCAAACACGATACGCCACGTGTTCGGTGCCTCGAGGCGCCAGATGGAAGTGAAGGTGGCCACCAGTTTGCCTGCGGGATCGTAGACCGGGCCCGAGCTCATGGCCAGCGTGCCGGAGGCCAGCACCACCACGTCTTTGGGCGCCCACGAGAACGGTGCCTGCGGGGTGGCGTAGAAACGGCTCCACCACTCGATGACGGCCTGCTTGCCGTGCAGCGGTGTCGGGCCCGAGAAGAAGATCGTTTCTTCCGAAAGAAACCGACCGAAAGCGGCCAGATCGCGATCGGCCATGGTCTTGGCAAAGGCGCGTTCGGTATCGGCAACTTGTTGCTGCAGGTCACTGCTTGTAGTCTTGGGCGGTGTCACGGCACATCCTTGTACGAGCGCCGCCAGGCTGAACGCCCAGGCGGCGAAGTGGGCGCGCCAACGCGGCACTTGCGACGGGCGTGTCATGCCTTTGGTGCGTCGGCTGAAGGCTTGAAGATGCCGGAGCACGCCTGCTGGGCCTGCGCGTCGGCGGACAGCTTGGCACAAACGCCGTCGAGCTGCTGGGTCAGCTTCTTGAGTGTGGGGGCGTGTTTGCCTTTCTCGTTCCAGGCGAGCAGACGTTTGCCCATCCTCTCCAGGCCACGCCGGTTGCGTTCGTAGAAGGTTTCCGGGGTCGCCTCCAGCTCGGCAATCACGCTGGCAGCCGCCTTCTCGATGCGCGCGCTGTCCTCGGGGGTCAGGTCGATCACTTTGCCGACATAGCCGGTTCCCCATTGGAGGCGGGTGGCCGGACCGGTCGAATCAGCGTAGGCCTGCTCGGCCCACTTGAGGGAGCCAGCCTTGTCGCCACGGCGCTTGGCATTTTGGGCCAGTCCCAGCATGTGGTAGTAGGGGGAGACCGCCTTGGGCAACTCGGCCTTGAGCAGGGTGTCGGACTCGTCGAGCAGACCGACTTCGGTCAGCAGGTCAGCAGCGGAGGGGATTACGGCCTGGCGTTCATAGGTGTTGGTGGTGGATTTGTCCGCGACGCCCGCCGCCTCGCGCGCTTGCGCAATCAATTCCGCAGGCAAGGGTGGTTGCCCGTCCTTGGACTGGCCGAGCTTGGCCAATGCCACCTTGGCCTGTATGGCGGACAGGCGGTCGGCGCGTGACAGGCTGGGGTCGGCATTGAGCGCATCAAGCGCCTTGTTCCAGTTGGCCAGCAACTGGGCCCGCTCGGGACTCGCCGCAGTCGTGACGGCGGGAACAATGTCGCCGCCGTAGTAAGACAGCATGTCGGCATTCTGACGCGCCAGCACGGGGTCGCCGAGGGTCTGTTGCAGCCGGGCCAGCGCCACGGCCTTGTCGGCGATACCGGCCTTCGACTGTGCGCCAGCGGCGATGGCCTTGAGGGCAAGCCGCGCTGCGGGCTGAGCGTACTCGGTGGGGCAGCTTTGCGCCAGTTTGTTCAGTGTCGCGGCGAGTTCGGTTTTGGGCAGCAATTGCGCTTCGTCGGTATCCCACGAGTAGTAGGCCAGCATGCGCCAGGCATCCGCGGTCAGTTTCGCGGTCGGCACCGGCGAGCCTTGTCCGAGCGCCACCGCCAGCGACTCCTTGACCGAGTTGGTGGCACCCAATCCGAGCGACAGAAGCTCCATGTATTGGCTGGAATCGACCTCGCCGGGCAGGCGGGTCAGTTCGGTGCCATCGGGTTTGAACAGGATCATGGTCGGGTAACCACGCACCTTGAAGCGGGCGCCCAGCTTCTGCGCACCTGGCGTGTCGCCGTCCAGATAGACCGGCACGAAGAAGCTGCTGCGGTCAATGAAGTCCTGCCGGTTGAACACCGTGGCCTTGATCTGGTTGCAGGGTGGACACCAGACGGCGCCCCAGTACAGAAACACCGGCTTGTTGGCCGCCTTGGCCTGGGCGAAGATGGCATCGATGTTGGCGTCAACCGGCTTGACCCACTCGATGGCGGTCTTCTGGACCAATGCCTTGGGCGCGGTGGCGACAGGCTCGGGTGCTTTGGAACACGCCAGCAGTAACAAGGGCAGGGCGGCGAGGGCTACGACTCTTTTCATGGGGAGCTCCTGATGTTTTGCGGGACAGACCTTCGCTGCGCGCCGCGCTGTCCTGAACTGACTGTTGGCTGTTCGATGGTCAGGCATTCTAGAAGAGGTAGGACCTGAACGACGAGCCGCCCGACCGCGCAAGCTTCGACTAAGGGCGCCGGCATGGCCCGAATATATCGAGCTCGGGCCGGTAGATCGCGGTGTGTACATCCAGCAGGCCCAGCACCGAGTGAAAGTAGTGATCGTGGCTGATGGCCTCGTCAACGCGACCCTTGAGGCACTCGGTGCTGAGGGCGCGGCGAGCCTGGATTTCGGGAGACAGCCAGTTGATCCAGGGCACCCGTTTTTGGACATCGGGCGCAATCGCATACGGCAAGCCGTGCAGGTACAGATTATTTTCACCCAGTGATTCGCCATGGTCGGAGACGTAGACCATGGCGGCGGCGTGGCTCTCGCTGCGCGCCTTGAGCCACTTGATCACCGATGTGAGGAAGAAATCCGTGTAGACGATGGTGTTGTCGTAGGCGTTGACAATTTGCGCCTGGCTGCATTGCTGCAAGGCCTTGTCGGTGCACTCCGGCAGAAAGTGCTTGAAGCGCGGCGGTGAGCGTTTGAAGTAGACCGGTCCATGGCTACCCATCTGGTGCATCACGATCACGATGCCGCGAGCACGCCGTTCCGCGCTGAGCGCCTCGACCCGCTGCCCCAGATCCTGGAGCATGATTTCGTCGTAACACTCGCCACCCTGACACAGGCCGCTGACCTTTAGTGAGCTGGTGACGACCGAGGGAATCCGGTCGCAGGCGCCCTTGCACCCGGACTGGTTGTCGATCCACAGCACGGCCAGCCCCGCTTGTTGCAGCGCGTCCAACAAGTTCTCCTGGTTGAACGTGCGCTTCTCGAACGCTTCGCGCCCCATTGGTGAAAACATGCAGGGGACAGATGCCGCTGTACTGGTTCCGCACGACCATGCGTTGCGGTAGCTGGTGATGTTCTCCGCTGCCAGGGTCGGCGTGGTCGGCCGGGTATACCCATTGATGCCAAAGTTGGCGCTGCGCGCCGTCTCTCCCAGCACCAAAATCAGCAGCGGTGGCCGAGTCTGCCGGGCATAGCTGGCACCGAGTTTCACGTCCGCAGCAATTGGCTGCGGCGGTGTGGCGCCGCGCTCGACCGGTTTGAAGGCCAGGTAGCCGACGGAATAAAACGAACTAAGTGGGTTGATCAGGTAGCGCAAGTGCGTGTGGTTGCGCATCAGCGATGAAAAATCCTGAAACACTACCAGCACCAAGATCAGTGTCAGCGTGATGCCGCAACTGGCGGCCGCCAGATTGGTCAGAACGGTGCGCGGCAGGCTCAGGTGACGCACTGACAGCCGCCAGAGCCAGATGGCCGGCAGCAGCGCGCCGAGCAGCACCGTCACCACAAGCTGCCAGGCCACCAGGTCCTTGACCTCTTGTGGATGGGTCTGCAGCGCGTTGACCATCATGGTTGGGTCAATCACGACGCCGTAACTGAGCATGAAGTAGCCGGCCAGGGCGGTGGTTATCAGGGTCAGCGCGATCGCGGGCTTGAGGGTCCATCGCCAACTGGTCAGAGTGAGCACACTGAAGGTGCTGGCAAACACGATGATGGAAAAGACCAGGCTGAACCACAGCCCGCGTGGATTGTGCAGCTCCGGCAGCCGATACAGCGCCTGCCAAAGGGGCAGATTGCCGACGCTGGCGATCCACAAGCTGGTCAGGGCAACGATCAGCAGGGGATGCACTGCCTTGTAGGCAGTGGGGTGGAAAAAGAAGGACGACTGAGGCAGCTCAGTGACCCGGAACAACTTCAACGACATGGTTTCGAATTGTCGCCGATTGCCCCGGCGGTTCCGCTTTGCGCTGACTTGACCAGTGCGTCGGGTTCGTGTTGGCTTGGATCAGGTGGGCCAGGTCGAGCCGTGCTCGGGAACCAGCGCCCTCCAACCCAGGTCGTGCTTGATGCGCTTGCGCAGCGCGTCGGCTGGGCCCAGATCACCGTGCACCACATAGACTTGATCAGGCGCTTGCGGCATGGTGCGCAGCCATGCGATCAGCTGGTTCGAATCGGCATGGGCAGAGGCCGATTGCAACTGAATCACCTGGGCGTTGACGGCCACGTCGTGACCATGGATGCGCACGCTGCGCTCACCGCTGGCCAAGGTCGCGCCACGAGTGCCAGGAGCTTGAAAGCCGGTCAGGATGATCATGTTGCGATGGTTGCCAGCGTACTGAGCCAAATGGTGCAACACGCGTCCCCCAGTGGCCATGCCGCTGGCGGCCAGAATCACCATGGGGCCATGGCGATGGGCCAGCGCCTTGGACTCATCGGTGCTGTTGACCATGGTGGCGCAGTGCGTCAGGGCTTTGGTCTCGCGGGCGCTCAGTCGATGTCCGCCTTGATGGTGTTCAAACAAATGCGTGGTGTGGACTGCCATCGGGCTGTCTAGGAAGACTGGAAGCGAGCGCGGCAGCTCGCCACGGGTCTTGAGTTGCGCAATGGCATGCAGCAGCGCCTGGGCGCGACCGACGGCAAACACCGGAATCACTGCCACGCCACCGCGCTTGGCCAATTGCTGCAGGGCGGGACCGAGCTCGGCCTGGACATCCTCCTTGGGGTGTACGTGATCGCCGTAGGTGGACTCGATCAGTACCGTGTCAGCGCCCGGCGCCGCGTCGGGTGCGTTCATGATGGTGTCGTCGGGCCGGCCAAGGTCCCCGGAGAACAGGATTCGGCGACCGGCCACTTCGAGCAGCAGGCTGGCGGCACCCAAAATGTGACCCGCCGAGGAAAACGTCGCGCGCCAACCGGCGATCGGCGAGAAGGTCTTGCCCATCGCCATCGGTTTGAGCAGGGGCAGGCACTCCAGTGCATCCTGGCGCGTGTACAAGGGCATCGCCGGGGCGTGTTTCGAGTACCCATGGCGATTGGCAAAGGCGGCGTCTTCTTCCTGGATGTGCCCGCTGTCAGGCAACAGGATCCGGCACAGGTCACGCGTCGCGGGCGTGGTGTAGACGTGCTGGGTGAAGCCTTCCTTGGCCAGCACCGGCAGGTAGCCGCTGTGGTCCAGGTGCGCATGGGTCAGGACCACGGCATCAATCTGATCCGGGGCAACCGGTAGCGGCGTCCAGTTGCGCAGCCGCAGCTGCTTGTAGCCCTGGAACATGCCGCAGTCCACCAACAGACTATGGCCGTCGTGGCGAACCAGGTACTTGGAGCCGGTGACGGTGCTGGCGCCGCCCAGAAAGGTGATGTTGACACTCATGCTGATTCCGTTTCTCAATCATCCCTGTCGTTGTGGTTTCGCCTTGTCGTGCTGCAGCACTGCCAGCGGCTTCACGCCCAGCCAGAAATGATTTGGAAACGCAATATGTAGGCCGGGTGGAAGTGGTTGGCATCGGCAGTGCAGTCATTCTGCAACAAAAAAAATGCCGCCAGGGGCCAAGGGCGCCGGGCGGCATTGCTCAGGCGGGATCAAACCCCGCTGTTGAGGAAGGCCCTTAGCTGAAGAAACTCTTCAGGCGGTCGGTCCAACTATCGCCGCTGGGCGAATGCTTGCTGCCCCCTTTGCGCAGGGACTCGTCAAGTTCGCGCAGCAGCTTGCGCTGATGCTCACTCAGCTTGACCGGGGTCTCGACCAAGATGTGGCAATACAGATCGCCCGGATAACTGGAACGCACGCCCTTGATGCCCTTGCCGCGCAGGCGGAACTGCTTGCCGGTCTGGGTGCCCTCGGGGATGTCAATGGCCGCCTTGCCCGCCAGCGTGGGCACATCGATTTCGCCGCCCAGGGAGGCGGTGACGATGCTGATCGGCACCGAGCAATGGATGTCGTCGCCATCGCGCTCGAAGATGTCGTGCTTCTTGAGCCGGATCTCGATGTACAGGTCTCCGGGCGGGCCGCCGTTGGCGCCGGGTTCGCCGTTGCCGGAGCTGCGGATGCGCATGCCGCCATCGATGCCGGCGGGGATTTTTACTTCCAGTGTCTTTTGCTTCTTGATCTTGCCCTGGCCGTGGCAGCTCACGCAGGGCTCGGGAATCACCTTGCCGGTACCACGACAGGTCGGGCAGCTTTGCTGCACGCTAAAGAACCCCTGTCGCATCTGGACCGAGCCCGATCCGCTGCAGGTGCTGCAGGTCTTGACCTGGGTGCCCGGCTTGGCGCCATTGCCTTTGCAGGTTTCGCAGGATTCCCAGCTTGGGATTCGAATTTGCGCGTCCTTGCCCTTGGCGGCTTCTTCCAGGGTGACTTCCATGGCGTAGCTCAAGTCGCTGCCACGGTACACCTGCCGACCGCCGCCGCCAGCGCGGCCGCGCTGCTGGCCGAACATGTCGCCAAAGATGTCGCCAAATGCTTCGGCAAAGCCGCCGAAGCCTTCCTGCCCGCCTGGACCGCGCATATTCGGGTCCACCCCGGCGTGGCCGTATTGGTCGTAGGCGGCGCGCTTCTGCGCGTCCGACAGCATTTCGTAGGCTTCCTTGGATTCCTTGAACTTCTCTTCCGCCACCTTGCCTGACTCGCCCTGATTGCGGTCGGGATGATGCTTCATGGCCAGCTTGCGGTAGGCTTTTTTGATTTCTTCTTCGGACGCGTTTTTGGGCACGCCCAGAATTTCGTAGTAGTCTCTTTTGGCCATCTTCGTTCTCAAGTCATGTAAGCGAAACGCCGCGCCGAAGATCTGGATCGATCTGTCGAACGCGGCGAATCCGGTCGCCCAAGAAGGCGGGCGCCGGCGACCTTCATCAGCCCTTCTTGACTTCCTTCACTTCCGCGTCAACCACGTTGTCGTCCTGCGGTTTGGAGGCGCCGGCGTCACCGGCGCCGCCGTGGCTGTGCTCTGAGGCGCCGCCACCGCTGGCAGCGGCTTCGGCGGCCTGCTTGGCCTGCATGTCGGCGTACATCTTTTCGCCCAGCTTCTGGCTGGCCGTCATCAGGGCGTTGCTCTTGGCTTCAAGTGCTTCCTTGTCGCTGCCCTTGAGGGCTTCTTCCAGGTCCTTGATGGCAGCCTCGATTTTTTCCTTCTCGCCAGCTTCGAGCTTGTCGCCGTACTCGGTCAAGCTCTTCTTGACGCTGTGAACGTTGGCGTCGGCCTGGTTCTTGGCCTGCACCAGTTCGAGCTTTTTCTTGTCTTCGCTGGCATTGAGCTCGGCGTCTTTCACCATCTGCTGGATCTCGGCTTCGGTCAAACCGGAGTTGGCCTTGATCGTGATCTTGTTCTCTTTGCCGGTGCCCTTGTCCTTGGCGCCGACGTGCAGGATGCCGTTGGCGTCAATGTCGAAGGACACTTCGATTTGGGGTGTGCCGCGCGCCGATGGCGGGATACCTTCCAGGTTGAACTCACCCAGCAACTTGTTGCCAACGGCGATTTCACGCTCGCCCTGGAACACCTTGATCGTGACGGCCGGCTGGTTGTCGTCGGCGGTCGAGAAGGTCTGGGCGAACTTGGTCGGGATGGTGGTGTTCTTGGTGATCATCTTGGTCATCACGCCACCCAGCGTTTCGATGCCCAGGGAGAGCGGGGTCACGTCCAGCAGCAACACGTCCTTGCGGTCGCCGCTTAACACCTGGCCTTGAATGGCGGCACCGACGGCCACCGCTTCGTCGGGGTTCACGTCCTTGCGTGGCTCCCGGCCAAACAGCTCCTTGACCTTTTCCTGGACCTTGGGCATGCGGGTCATGCCGCCGACCAGAATCACGTCGTGGATGTCGGCCACGCTCACGCCAGCATCCTTGATGGCGGTGCGGCAGGGTGCAATGGTGCGCTCAATCAGTTCTTCCACCAGGGACTCCAGCTTGGCGCGGGTCAGCTTGATGTTGAGGTGCTTCGGGCCGGACGCATCGGCCGTCACGTAGGGAAGATTGATGTCGGTCTGGGCGCTGCTGGAGAGCTCGATCTTGGCCTTCTCGGCGGCTTCCTTGAGGCGCTGCAGGGCAAGCACGTCTTTGCCCAAGTCAACGCCCTGGTCCTTCTTGAACTCGGCAATGATGTAGTCGATGATGCGTTGGTCGAAGTCCTCGCCGCCCAGGAAGGTGTCGCCGTTGGTTGACAACACTTCAAACTGCTTCTCGCCATCGACATCCGCGATTTCGATGATGGAGACGTCAAAGGTACCGCCGCCCAGGTCGTAGACCGCGATCTTGCGGTCGCCCTTTTCGTTCTTGTCCAGGCCAAAGGCCAGCGCGGCTGCCGTGGGCTCGTTGATGATGCGCTTGACATCCAGACCGGCAATGCGGCCAGCGTCCTTGGTGGCCTGGCGCTGGGCATCGTTGAAGTACGCGGGGACGGTGATGACGGCATCCGTGACCGCCTCACCCAGGTAGTCCTCGGCGGTTTTCTTCATCTTGCGCAGAATGTCGGCGCTGACCTGTTGTGGCGCCATCTTCGAGCCGCGCACTTCGACCCAGGCGTCGCCATTGTCCGCGGCGGCGATTTTGTAGGGCATCAGGTCGATGTCTTTTTGCACTTCCTTCTCGGCGAACTTGCGGCCGATCAGTCGCTTGACTGCGTACAAGGTGTTCTTGGGGTTGGTCACCGCCTGACGCTTGGCGGAGGCGCCGACCAGCACCTCACCGTCTTCCTGGTAGGCAATGATCGAAGGCGTGGTGCGCGCGCCTTCAGAGTTCTCGATCACTTTGGCGACGTTGCCCTCCATGATGGCCACGCAGCTGTTGGTGGTGCCAAGGTCAATACCGATGATTCGTCCCATGATGCTTCCTTCTTTTCAGTTGGGGGCGGTGGCCGTCACTGCGTGGCGGTTGGAGGCCCGACAAAGTTGATAAATTGAACTGTTTCTAACTTGTGGATAACTTGAGGCTTTTCAAGTCTCGATCGCGACTATTTTGCGGCGGCAACCGTCACCAGGGCCGGGCGCAGCACCCGCTCAGCGATCGAGTAACCCTTTTGCAGGACGCTCACCACGGTGTTGGCGTCCAGCTCCGAGGGCACGACACTGATGGCCTGATGCTGATGCGGATCAAATTTGGCACCCGCGGCGGGGTTGATTGGCAGCACCTTGTTGCGCTCCAGCGCAGACAGCAGTTGACGCAAGGTCGCCTGCACACCCTCGCGTAGCTGCTCGACGCTGGCATCTTTGATCAGCAGCCCGGCCTCCAGACTGTCGGCCACCGGCAACAGGCTGTCGGCGAAGCTCTCGACGGCGAATTTGCGGGCCTTGGATATCTCGTCGTCTGCGCGCCGACGCGCGTTCTCGGTGTCGGCCTTGGCGCGCAGGTACTGGTCGGCCAGTTCGGCGCTCTTGGCCTGCAGTTCGGTCAGACTGGCTTGAGCCTGGGCCAAGGCTTCGGCGTCGCTGGCGGCCTGGCCGGCCAGCTGTTCTTCTGCGCTCTGATAGGCCTCGGCGCCCTGGTGGGGTGAGTTTGGATTGGATTCAGACATTGGGGTCAGCCACGGTTACTAAGACAACGACCCCAGATTGGGGTCGCGTTCATCGGATTTCAAGGGGGGATTGCGCTGGCTGCTTTTTTCAGCCGAGGACAGTACGGAGTATCTGTCTCAAAGGGAATGGACCCGCCCGCTCAGCCGGACACGCCCAGTAGTTCGACGGTGAACTTCAAGGTGGCGTTGGGTGGAATCACGCCGCCCGCACCGCGTGAGCCATAGCCTAGCGCGGCTGGGATGATCAGATCGCGCTCGCCGCCGACCTTCATACCGGCCACACCTTCGTCCCAGCCCTTGATCACCATGCCCGCACCCAGCGAGAAGACGAACGGGTCGCCACGGTCCTTGCTGGAGTCAAACTTGGCACCTTGCACGCCGTCATTGAAGAGCCAGCCGGTGTAGTGAACGGTCACGCGCTGGCCCTTGGTCGCTTCGGCGCCGGTGCCGAGTTTCGTGTCTTCGTATTGGAGGCCCGATGTAGTCGTAGTCATGTGGTTGTCCCCGATGAGGTGAAGCAGGTCGCTGAGTCGAACGGTCGCCGATGGAGCACGTCTGAACGAGCCGACGATTATGCCAGCACAGACTTGTCGTTCGGAGAGGCTTGAGTGCGCAGGTGCGACGAGCACGGCACTGGCATCACGTGCGCCAACCCGCGCCAAAGGGATGGCTGTGCTGGCCAGTTGGTCTATTTGGCTTTCTTGGCCAGGTTACTGGCCCACTTCACGGCAAACGGTTGAACGTCGCCCAACCGCCTGACCAGATCGGCGCCGAGCGCCGTCAGTACATAGCCCTCGGACACGTGCGTCATCAAGCCGGCCTCGCGCATTTCCTTGACACGGGTGTTCAGGGTATTGGGCGTGATGCCGCCCACGCTGTCCTGCAGCAGGCGGAAGGTCTGAGCATGCCCATCCTTCAAGGCCCACAGCACACGAATGGCGTAACGGGACTCAAGCAGACTCAATAAATGCCCGATGGCCACGTTTTCTTTTGAACTCATTGCCCGACTCTCCTGTATGCGTCATGCACACCGGCTCGCCATCGGGGAGGGGTATTCCCGGTGCCACGGCGGCCGTCATAGTGCGCTGATGTCAGTGCAAACTATAGCGCAGTTTTCTGTTTGCTACTAGTTTTATAGCTGTGAAATATGTCGCAGCGCTCTTGCCGGAGATCAAGGCTTGGCAGGCTAACAGTGCTGAGCCAGGGTCAATGGTCGCCTTTCGGGTGCGGCTTGGTCAGCGCCAGCGTCCGCGCGCCAGGTCTGTGCCTGACCCACTGTTGCAAGCACACTGTTGCAAGCCGCTTGTCAGTCGGGTCCTGAACTGCTAAGGTTGCCCGACGATTCTTCTCAGCCTTGCGTGTCGGAGTGTTTCATGGTCATCAATTTTGAGCAAGTCCACAATTACTACGAACGACTGGTGTTTGAGGAGGTGGTGCGCCGGTCCGGCAGTCGAACCGATTTGACATCGGACATGTTGGCAGACATGTGCTGCGTGGCGCTGAACCGCCTCCCCGCGAGGTACGTCCGCCACGACGTGGACATGATGTTCTACCTGACCGAACATGAGCGCCATGCGATCGAGTTGGCCATGGACGAGGCGCTGGACTTTGCGTTCACTTTTGTGACGGAACGCGCCCTCAAGCGCGGGGTGCCGACCGACTGACGAGGCCCGTCGCCGGGCCCCGCCTGACTGGGTTACAGGGTGTCGGTGAAGCTGCGCAGCTTGTCCGAGCGGCTGGGGTGCTTGAGTTTGCGCAAGGCCTTGGCTTCGATCTGACGAATACGCTCGCGCGTCACGTCAAACTGTTTGCCCACCTCTTCCAGCGTGTGATCGCTGGTCATCTCGATGCCAAAACGCATGCGAAGCACCTTGGCCTCGCGCGGCGTGAGGCTGTCCAGAATATCCTTGACCACATCGCGCAGACCGGCCTGCATGGCGGCGTCCATCGGCGCCGTGTTGGCGCTGTCTTCGATGAAGTCGCCCAGGTGGGAGTCGTCATCGTCGCCGATCGGTGTTTCCATCGAAATCGGCTCTTTGGCGATCTTCATGATCTTGCGGATTTTGTCCTCAGGGATCTCCATCTTGGCGGCCAGCACGCTGGCGTCGGGCTCGAAGCCGAACTCCTGCAGGTGCTGACGGCTGATGCGGTTCATCTTGTTGATGGTTTCGATCATGTGCACCGGAATGCGGATGGTGCGCGCCTGGTCCGCGATCGAGCGCGTGATGGCCTGGCGGATCCACCAGGTGGCGTAGGTCGAGAACTTGTAGCCGCGGCGGTATTCGAACTTGTCCACCGCCTTCATCAGGCCGATGTTGCCTTCCTGGATCAGGTCCAGGAACTGCAGGCCACGGTTGGTGTACTTCTTGGCAATGGAAATGACCAGGCGCAGGTTGGCCTCGATCATTTCTTTCTTGGCGGCACGGGAGGACGATTCGCCCTCATTCATGCGCTTGTTGATGTCCTTCAGTTGGTCCAGGGGCACCACCACCCGCGACTGCAGGTCGGTCAGTTTCTGCTGCAGGTCCTGCACCGGCGGAATGTTGCGCCCCATGATGGCGCTCCAGGGCTTGCCGGCGGAGGTCTGCTTCTCGATCCACTTCAGGTTGAGCAATTGGCTGGCGACTTTGTTGCCCGCCTTGTCACGACCGCTGAAGTCGGCAATGAAGTTCTCTTGGGGATAGCCACACTTGTCAACGATGATGCGGCGCAGTTCGCGCTCCTTCTTGCGGATGTCGTCGACTTGCGCGCGCACCATGTCGCACAGCTTTTCGATGGCCTTGGCGGTGAAGCGGATGGACATCAGCTCTTCGCTCAGGGCTCTTTGCGCCTTCACGTAGTTGGGCGTGCCGTAGCCTTCCTTGTCATAGGTTTTGTGAACTTTCTCGAACAGTTCACGCAGTCGGTCAAAGCGACTTAAGGCCTCGCGCTTGAGCTCTTCGAGCTTCTTGGTCAGTGCCTTGGAGCCGCCTTTGCCGTCGTCGTCGTCATCGGCGTCAAACTCATCAAAGTCTTCTTCCGCGACATAGTCGTCGGCTTCATTGGGGTTGGAGAAACCATCGACCACGGTGGTGATGACAATCTTGCCTTCACGGATTTCCTCACCCAGACGCAGGATCTCGGCAATCGTGGCGGGTGAAGCGGAGATCGCCTCCATCATCGCCATCAAGCCGCCTTCGATGCGCTTGGCAATTTCGATCTCGCCTTCGCGTGTGAGCAGCTCCACGGTACCCATTTCGCGCATGTACATGCGCACCGGGTCGGTGGTGCGACCGAACTCGCTGTCCACGGTGCTGAGTGCCGCTTCGGCTTCTTCCTCGGCTTCTTCTTCGGTGGCGGCAGTGGGGCCGTTGTTGTTGAGCAGCAGGGTTTCTGCGTCAGGGGTTTGTTCGTACACCGCCACGCCCATGTCGTTCAGCATGGAGATCACGACTTCGAGGGTTTCCGCATCGACCAGTTTGTCGGGCAGGTGGTCGGAAATTTCGCCATGGGTCAGGTAACCGCGGGTCTTGCCCAGCTTGATCAGGGCTTTGAGGCGCAGGCGGCGCTTGGCCATGTCTTCTTCAGACAGGACGGTCTCGTCCAGGCCGAATTCCTTCATCAAGGCGCGTTCTTTGGCCTTGCTGATCTTCATGCGCAGTGGCTTGACCTTCTCGCCAGGAGCGGCAACGGGCTCTTCGGCAAATTCGGCTTCGATGTCGGACAGATCCAGCTCACCTTCAGGTTTGGTGGCGTTCTTTGGCTTGCGTCCACGCTTGGCCCCGGTTTTGGGAGCGGCCTCTGATTCGGCGCTTGCGGCCTTGGGCGGACGCCCGGGTTTTTTCTTCACAACAACTTCGGGTGTCGCCGCAGCGCTTGCATGCTTCTTGGCTTCAGGGGTGGCGCTCGGGCCGTGATTTGCGGGAGACTTGGTGGCGGGCACTGCTTGCACTTTCGGGTTGGGCTTGGTAGGGGTCTTGGCGGTCGACTTGTCCACTGCCTTGGCAGCCGGCGAATGGGCTAGGGACTTGGCGACACGCTTTTCGGCGGGCTTGGGCTGCGACTGGACGGACTTCTTGGGCTTTTGAGCGGGCATTTAGGAACCTCGGAACTTCAAGAACGGACAGGGTGAACAAGCGCCGACGCAAGCGGCGTAGTCTGAACGGCGGAGGCGTCAACCTCCCTGGCAAGATGTCTGGGCGAACATTTGGGATGCAGTCCTTGCGGTAAGGTTGCCGGTCGTGAGCGTGTTGCTCAACGGTTGGCGGGGCCCGGAGGTGCTGCTGTCGCTCTTGCCGAATCAACCGAGCAGTATAGCGCGAAATTCTGTATTTTCTAGCCGGACAGCACTTTTTTTGGCGAATCTGGCCGTCAGGATGCCTCGGGCGGGGCCAAGGCGATGGCTTGCTTGAGCTGCCGCCAGCGCGCTTCCAGATCCCGAAACTGGGCAAAGGCCGCGGGATCGCCGGCGGCGGCCAAGCTGGCCTCGTCCTTTTTCTTCTCAATCTGCACCAGCAACATGCGGTTGAGCAAGTCGCGCAGTTCTCTGGCGCCCTCACTGGCCGGCGCGGGTTCTGCGGGGGCGTCCACCATCAGCCGCAAAACATGCGCTTCGTCGGAATGGCCGGGAAGTGCCTCCTTCAACGCCCCCCAAGGCAAGGGGCCATGCTCGTGCAATTGGGCTTCCAGCCAGGCCAACAGCGGGCCGTGGGGCGGCGGCAACTCGCACAGCAGATGGTGTTCTTCGTGCGTCAGGGTCTCCCACAAGGCGCTGTGCCCGAACAGGATGCGGGTGGTGTGGTCGGCGCGGCTGGCCAGGGGGCCACGCAGCGGCGGGCGAAACGGGCGGTTGCTGTCCCACTGGGATTTGCCGGTCCATTTCCCCTTGCCTTCCCGTTTGCGCTTGCTTTTCCAGGCGTCGGGATCTTTGCCGTCGAGCGGGTGGGGGCGGGTGAGGGCGGCATCTGGGTTGTCCGGCATTCCGTCCGCGGCGCGCCATTCGCCGTGGCGTGGTCCACTTTGGGGTGGCGCGTTGTGGCTGGTGGCCCACAACATGCCCAGCTTTTGGCTGGGCAGTTGGACCTGCGCTGCGATTTCTGCAAGTAACTGTAGTTTGAGCGCCCCCTCGGGCAGCAGGTGCCACAGCGATTTGGCGTTGCTGGCCAGATGCGCTCGCCCCTCCGCGGTATCCATGTCGCATTCTTCGCGCGCGGCTTCGAGCAGAAAGCGGCTCAGTGGCGTGGCTTTGCTCACGTACTGAGCGAATGCGTCCTGGCCATGGGCGCGGATGAAGCTGTCGGGGTCGTGTTCGTCCGGTAGAAACAGAAACTTGATCGAACGCACATCGCTGGCGTAGGGCAGGGCGGCGTCGAGCGCCTTGCGCGCGGCGCGTTTGCCTGCGGCGTCTCCGTCAAAGCTGAACACCACTGAATCTGTAAAACGAAACAGCTTGTGAACATGCTCGGCCGTACACGCCGTACCCAAAGTTGCCACGGCGTTGGGAAAGCCCAACTGGGCCAGCGCCACCACGTCCATATAGCCTTCGGTGACCAGGATATAGCCGTGTTCGCGTACCGCGCCGCGGGCTTCAAACAGGCCATACAGCTCGCGCCCCTTGCTGAAAACGGGAGTCTCCGGTGAGTTCAGGTACTTGGGCTTTTCATCGCCCATCACACGTCCGCCAAAGCCGATGCACTCGCCCTTGATGTTTCGAATCGGGAACATGATGCGGTCACGGAAGCGGTCGTAGCGTTTGTCCTCGCCGCTGTGCTCGTCGGTGCTGTGAATCACCAAGCCGCTCTCGACCAGCATGGGGTCGTCGTAGCTCGGGAAGACGCTGGCCAAACTCCGCCAGCCTTCTGGTGCGAAGCCCAGGCCAAACTGCTTGGCGATCTCGCCGGAGAGGCCGCGGCGCTTGAGGTAGTCGACCGCCCGGGGCGTGTCCTTGAGGTGCCGTCGGTAGGCTTCAGCGGCCTTCTCCAGGACCTCGGTCAGGGTGGCCTGACGCTGGCGCTGCTCTTTGGCGCGCGCGCGGTCGTCCGGGCTGGCTTCGTCCTCTGGCACCTGCATGCCGTACTGCTGCGCGAGGTCTTTCACGGCTTCGACGAAGTCCATGCCCACATGGTCCATCAAAAAACTGATCGCGTTGCCGTTCTTGCCGCAGCCAAAGCAATGGTAAAACTGCTTGGTCGGGCTGACCGAGAACGATGGCGACTTCTCGCCATGAAAGGGGCACAGGCCCATGAAGTTGGCGCCACCCTTCTTGAGTGGCACGTAGCGGCCAACGATGTCCACCACATCGGCGCGGGCAAGCAGCTCCTGGATGAAGGTCTGGGGGATCGACATGGACCCGATTGTAGGAAGCGCGCCCGCCCGTACAACGCCGGGCGCACTGCTCAGCGCCGGACAGGGTGGCGGACTGGCAGTGTGTCAGCGAGGCGCCAGGCGAATGGCGCCATCGAGGCGAATCACTTCGCCATTGAGCATGTCATTCTCAAAGATGTGCTGCGCCAGTTTGGCGTAGTCCTGCGGCGTGCCCAGTCGTGATGGAAACGGCACACTGGCTGCCAAAGAGTCCTGCACTTCCTTTGGCATGCCAAACATCATTGGCGTGCCAAAGATGCCGGGTGCAATCGTCATGTTGCGAATGCCGTTGCGGGCCAGGTCGCGGGCGATGGGAAGCGTCATACCGACGATGCCTCCCTTGGAGGCGCTGTAGGCGGCCTGGCCGATCTGGCCGTCATAGGCGGCAACCGATGCGGTGGAGATCATCACGCCGCGCTCACCCGTGGCTTCGGGCTCGTTCTTGCACATGGCATCGGCCGCGAGACGAATCATGTTGAAGCTGCCGATCAGGTTGACGGTGATGCACTTGCTGAACACGCCCAGGCTGTGCGCGCCATTCTTGCCCACGGTCTTCTCGGCCGGCGCGATGCCGGCGCAATTGACCAGGCCCATCAACTTGCCCATCGACACGGCCTTGGCAACAACGGCTTGGCCGTCCGCTTCCTGGCTCACGTCACAGCGGACAAAAGCACCACCGATTTCCTTGGCGATGGCCTCGCCCTTTTCTGTTTGCATGTCGGCGATCACAACTTTGCCGCCACGTGCTGCCAGCATGCGTGCGGTGCCCTCGCCCAAGCCTGACGCGCCGCCGGTAACGATAAAGACCTTGCCTGAAATGTCCATGGTGTTCCTCTGTGGGTTGATTGACGTTAACGTAAACGTCAATTATCGCGCAAGCGCCTGCGCCGCTTGCGACCCGTTGTCACGATTGCCCACGCGGGCAGTTCAATCGTTTCAAAGCGCGCTTGTGGCGACTTCTTTGAAGATGGACTGAGGGTCGCAGGATTGCTGCTATACTTCGGCCTCTCGGACATCCTTAGGCGCGTAGCTCAGCTGGTTAGAGCACCACCTTGACATGGTGGGGGTCGTTGGTTCGAGTCCAATCGCGCCTACCAATTTCTTCTCGACGTGACCTCGCTTGATGGCAAGAAGGTCTTTCTGAAACTTCCAGTTCTAATTGCACATCCTCAGGGTAAACCTTGGGGCCTCGCGGCGAGTGGCTCCCTAGAATCTGTTGCAGCGCAATACCGTAGATTCGACTGGGTTCGAGTCAGAGGAGAGACCGGTGCCAACAGCCAAAACTAAAGAGACCAAGCTCACGCAACGCGTGATCAAGAAATACCCCAATCGCCGTTTGTACGACACCGATTCATCGAGCTACATCACGCTGGCTGAAGTCAAGCAGCTCGTGATGAACAACGAGCAGTTCGTGGTCCGCGACGCCAAGACCGGTGAGGACCTGACCCGCAACATCCTGTTGCAAATCATTCTGGAAGAGGAATCCAACGGCATCCCGATGTTCACGGCGCCGGTGCTGGCCAGCGTGATCCGCTTTTATGGCCACGCCATGCAGGGATTCATGGGGGGTTACCTGGAGAAGAACATCCAGTCCTTGATGGACGTCCAGAACAAACTCGGAGACCCGTCGAAGGCGCTCACGCCGGAAGGGTGGAGCCAGTTCATGGCCCTGCAGTCACCGGCTTTGCAGGGTATGTTGAGCAGCAATCTGGAGCAATCGAAAAACATGTTCGCGCAGATGCAGGATCAGATGCAAAAGCACACGGACCAAATGCTGGGCTCACTCGGGCTCAAGCCCTGACAGCGCCAACCCCGTCACCGCTGCGGGTGAGAAAGCGGGGACAATTCACTCATGACAGACGTTCTCTCCAAAATCACCCCCTCCCCCAAAGTCGGTTTCGTTAGTCTTGGCTGTGCCAAGGCCTTGACCGATTCAGAACTGATCCTGACGCAGCTTAGTGCCGAGGGCTACCAGACCTCCAAAACCTTTCAGGGCGCCGACCTGGTGATCGTCAACACCTGCGGCTTCATCGATGATGCCGTGCGCGAGAGCCTGGACACCATCGGTGAAGCATTGGCCGAGAATGGCAAGGTGATCGTGACCGGTTGCCTGGGTGCCAGAAAAGGCGAGGGCGGTGGCAATCTGGTCAAGGAGTTGCACCCGAGTGTGCTGGCGGTCACCGGCCCGCAAGCCACGCAGGAAGTCATGGACGCCGTGCACGCCAACCTGGCCAAGCCGCATGACCCGTTTGTGGACCTGGTGCCCAACGCCTTTGGCGTGGCGGGTATCAAGCTGACGCCTCGGCATTACGCCTACATCAAGATCAGCGAAGGCTGCAACCACCGCTGCACCTTCTGCATCATTCCGTCGATGCGCGGCGATCTGGTGTCGCGCCCGATTGGTGACGTGCTCAAGGAGGCGCGCGCCCTGTTCGAGGGCGGCGTCAAGGAGTTGCTGGTGATCAGTCAGGACACCTCGGCGTATGGCGTGGATGTGAAATACCGCACCGGTTTCTGGGACGGCAAGCCGATCAAGACCCGCACCCTCGAGCTGGCACAGGCGCTCGGTGAGTTGGCAAGTGGCTACGGTGCCTGGGTACGCCTGCACTACGTGTACCCGTATCCGAGCGTGGACGAGATCATCCCTCTGATGGCCTCGGGCAAGGTCTTGCCCTACCTGGACGTGCCGTTTCAGCACAGCCATCCTGATGTGCTCAAACGCATGAAGCGACCGGCCAGTGGAGAGAGAAATCTGGAGCGAATTGAGCGCTGGCGCGAGGCGTGTCCCGAGATCGTGGTGCGCAGCACCTTCATCGCCGGTTTTCCGGGTGAGACGCAGGCGCAATTCGAACACCTTCTGGACTTCATGCGCGAAGCCAGGATTGATCGTGCCGGGTGTTTTGCCTACAGTCCGGTGGCCGGCGCGGCGGCCAATGATTTGTCTGGCATGTTGCCCCTTGAATTGCGCGAAGAGCGCCGGGCGCGCTTCATGCAAGTGGCCGAAGAAGTGTCCGCCGCCAAGCTGCAACAGCGTGTGGGCGCGACCATGCAGATATTGGTCGACTCCGCTCCGGGTCTGGGCAAACGCGGTGGCGTCGGACGAAGCTACGCCGATGCGCCCGAGATCGATGGTGTCGTGAAGTTGCTGGCACCCGAGAAGATCAGCAAGACGCTCAAGGTTGGCGAGTTCACCAAGGCGCGAATTGTGGCGGCCCAGGGGCACGACCTGATCGCGCAGCCATTCTGAAAACGGCCGGTTTGAACCAGCCGCAGACAACAAAAAAGCCGCTGTGCAAACAGCGGCTCATTGTTAATCAAATCCCCAGTGATCGATTCAAAAAGATCGCCGGTTTTTCACTTATATTGGTGCCCAGGAAGGGACTCGAACCCCCACGAAGTTACTCGCTAGTACCTGAAACTAGTGCGTCTACCAATTCCGCCACCTGGGCATCTCAGGAAAGAGAGCAATTGTATCAAAAATATTAGCCAAACCAGCGGCTTGCTGGACGAAGTTGAAGGATCTGTTCAAGGTCATCGCGATGGGCACGGATTTGTGCAACGTGATGACGGACAGTCCGACATTTATTTGCCGCCGAACGAGATGCGCGCGGTGCTGCACAAGGACCGTGTCAAGGTGCGCATCGTGCGCAGCGACCGCAAGGGCCGTCCGGAAGGGCGGGTGCTGGAGATTGTGGAGCGTCCCAAGCACCCCATCATCGGTCGCCTGCTGCAGGAGAGCGGGATCTGGATCGTGGCGCCGGAGGACAAACGCTATGGGCAGGACGTCCTGATCCCCAAGGCGGCCACCGGCGCTGCCAAGTCCGGTCAGGTGGTGGTGGTCGAGTTGACCGAGCCGCCTGCCTTGTACGGCCAACCGGTCGGGCGGGTCAAGGAGATTCTGGGCGAGATCGACGACCCCGGCATGGAGATCGAAATTGCCGTGCGCAAGTACGGCGTGCCGCATGAGTTTTCGGACGCCTGCATCGCCTTGGCCCGTACCTTGCCCGACAAGGTGCGCACGCAGGACAAGAAGCACCGAGTGGACCTGACCGATGTGCCGCTGGTCACCATTGATGGCGAGGATGCGCGCGACTTCGACGACGCGGTGTACTGCGAGCCAGCGAAGATCGGCAAGGGCAAGTTGGCGGTCAAGGGCTGGCGCTTGCTGGTGGCGATCGCGGACGTGAGTCACTACGTGGAAAACGGCTCGGCGATTGATGTCGACGCCTACGACCGTGCCACCAGCGTGTACTTTCCGCGTCGCGTGATTCCGATGCTGCCCGAGAAGCTTTCCAACGGCTTGTGCTCGCTCAATCCGGAAGTCGAACGCCTGTGCATGGTGTGCGACATGCTGGTCACTGAATCAGGCGATGTGTCGGCCTATCAGTTTTACCCGGCCGTCATGTGGAGCCAGGCTCGTTTCACCTACACCGAAGTGGCGGCCATTCTGGCCAACACCCGTGGTGCTGAAGCGCTCAAGCGCAAGGAGCGCGTGACCGACCTGATGAACCTGCACGACGTCTACCGTGCCCTGCTGAAGTCGCGGGTGCGCCGAGGTGCGGTGGATTTCGAGACCACCGAGACGCAGATCATTTGTGATGAGAGTGGGCACATCGAGAAGATCATTCCACGCACCCGCAATGACGCGCACAAACTGATTGAAGAGGCCATGCTGGCCGCCAATGTGTGCAGTGCGGACTTCATTGCCCAGGCCAAACACGCCGGCCTGTACCGGGTGCATGAAGGCCCCACGCCCGAAAAGCAGGAGTTGCTGCGCAACTACCTCAAGGCCCTGGGCGTCGGAATGAGCATCAGTGACAACCCGGCACCGGGCGAGTTCCAGGCGATCGCGACAGCAACCAAGGATCGCCCCGACGCGCCCCAGATTCACTCCATGCTGCTGCGATCGATGCAGCAGGCCATCTACACACCGGTGAATGCAGGGCACTTTGGCCTGGCGTTTGATGCCTACACGCACTTCACGAGTCCAATTCGTCGCTACCCGGACCTGCTGGTGCACCGTGTCATCAAGGCGATTCTTGGCAAGACCAAGTACCAACTGCCGGTGCTGCCCCTGCCCGGCGAGGCCCATGCCAAACTGGCGCGACGTCTGGACAAGGGCTTGGCGGCGAGGGTCAAGGAGCCCGGCCACAAACCCAAAAAGGCCAGCGTTGAAACCGTAGCCTGGCAGGCAGCAGGCATGCACTGCAGCGCCAACGAACGCCGCGCAGACGAAGCCAGCCGCGATGTGGAGGCCTGGCTCAAGTGCAAATACATGCGCGAGCATCTGGGCGAGGAGTACAGCGGCACGGTCACCGCTGTCACCAGCTTCGGCCTGTTCGTGACGCTCGATGCCCTCTACGTCGAAGGCTTGGTGCACATCACCGAACTCGGCGGCGAGTACTTCCGTTTTGACGAGGCTCGCCAGGAACTGCGTGGCGAGCGCACCGGCATCCGTTACGCGATTGGCTCGCGCCTTAATGTCCAGGTCAGCCGGGTTGATCTGGACGGTCGCCGGATTGACTTTCGTTTGGTGGAAGACGGCGTCGAGCGGCTGGTCCGATCCACGCGCGAAAAGGGCGCTGGACGGGACGAGCGTGGCGCCTCGCGTGACGGGCTGCATGAAGAGCTGCAGCCGCGTCGCGCCCGCGTGGCTTCCACGCGTGCGGCCGTGCCACTCATCAAGAAGCTCAAGGACTCGGCGAACAAGGCCACTGCGCGCAAAGTCGGCGGCAAGCCCCGTCGCCGCGGCTGACGTGCGCTGCCCCATGGCGCTTTCTTGGCGCGGCTGAAGCGCGCCCTGGCCGGATCAGGGGCGGGCTGTGACCCGGTTGCGCCCGTCGTGCTTGGACTGGTACAGCGCTTCATCGGCGTGTTTGAGCAACTGCTCCACGGTCTGACCGGTGGCGAATTGCGCCACGCCATAGCTGCAGGTTACGCCTTGAGGCATTGGCTCGAATTGCAACTCGCAGACCGCCTGGCGCAGGCGCTGAGCCATCTCCACCGCTGCGGACAGCGGGGCTTCTTGCAGCACAATAACAAATTCCTCGCCGCCAAAGCGCGACACCAGATCGACCTTGCGTGCCATGGCCTGCATCTGCGTGGCGACTGCCTTGAGCACCACATCGCCTTGTTCATGACCGTGCTGGTCGTTAATTTTCTTGAAGAAATCGATATCGGCCATGATGACCGAAAAAGTCGAGGCAAAGCGTTGGCTGCGCTGCCAGGCCTGCTGCAGGAAGTCCATCAGGTGGCGCCGATTGGCCAGACCCGTCAGCGGGTCGGTGATGCTCAGCTGCGTGAGCCGCTCTTCGCTGGCTTGCAGATTGCGGTTGGTGCGCGAGAGGCTGCGTTGTAGTTCAGCCAGTTCCAGGTTGAGCGTGATCACCTCGGCATTGAGCCGCTCCATGTCGGCCACGTCGTACTCGGCTATGACCATCAATTTTTGGTCGAAGTGGTGAACGGAGCCGATCAGCGAGCGGCATACGCTGTGCAGGTCGGCCACATTGAGGATGCCTTCAAACACGGGTTGCCCAGGCCTGGTGTGGATCGCCAGCAGCTCATCAAAACTTGGGTTCACGAAAAAGTCGCGCACATCGGGTTGCTCCCCGGCGCCAATCTGGATGTGGCGCGTGAGGCGCCGAAAGCCCAGGTTCGCGTCGATCAGGCGCCCGTCTTCGGCTATCTGCGCCACCGCCACGGCGGCCATGTGCGCCATGCAGCCTTGCAGGCAATCCTTTTTGGATGGCGTGAGCTCGATGAGGTGTGGCATGGGCGGCGCGCCGGGCGCAGGCTCAGAGTTGTTCCAACGCGTGCAAGGCGTCGGATGACCAGCCGTCGGCCAGGGTGTAGCGCCAGATCGAAGGCGCCGACAGCGTGGCCAGTCCGCCCACCCAGATGGTGGGGCAGGCATTGCCCAACTCGGCGTGCAAGGCCTCGACCGTTTGCCGCACCGAGCCCAGGTGCTGCGGCATCGAGGCCGACAAGGCCAGCAGTTGCGGGCGGCGTGTGTCGATGTCCTGGAGCAGATCTCTGGTGGGGACGTCGGTGCCGAGGTAGGCGGCGTCCCAGCCACGGGTTTCGAACGCGTCGGACAGCATGCGCAGGCCCAGGCCGTGGTGGTTGCCTTCCACACAAGCAAACACGGCGGATTGGCCGTTGGGCGCAAGGAAGCTGGCCTTCAGGTAGGCGCCAACCAACACGTTTTGGCTGATTGCGCTGGCCAGGTGCTCCTGCGCAACCGTGATGCGGTTCCTTTGCCACAAGTTGCCCACCTCATACAGGGCTGGCTGAATGATCTGTACGCAGGCTTCGGGCAGGGTGGCGCCTGCGTCCATGGCTTCGGTCACGCTGGCCAAAGCCTGGCTGCGGTTGCCTTGCAGAATGGACTGCTGGTAACGGGGTGTCTGTGGCAAGGTGGGCAGGCGGGTGAATCCGTACTGCGCCACCGCCTGAGGGCCGGCCAGGCTGGCTTGCCCGGCATCCAGGACGGCTTGCAGGCGCGCGCCGACCTCGTCGGGCAGGTTCTCCACCAGGAAGCCGGCGATGAGTTGAAGCGAGAAGGTTAAATGGGCGGCCGGCACGCCGCGCCCGCCCAGCACTTCCTTGAGCCAAAGTACATACTGCACAAAGGGCGCGCTGTCGTTGACCTCCACTGCGGCGGCGAGGTAATCCAGGTGGCGCAGGATGTCTTGGCGGCAGTGTTTCCGACCGGCCGGGCCAAATCGCGCCAAGGCCTCTCCATGGCGGGCGTAGATGGCGTGTGTGACATGGGTGGCGCAGGGCTCGCGCCAGGGCTGCAGGGTGTCAGTGAAGGTGCTCACTGCGCCACCACGTCCAGATGCGTCATCAGCGTGCGCTTGGGGTCGAGCTTGAGACCCTTGGGGATGCCCCGGTGCGACTCGTGGTAGGCGTGGCTGTGGTGCCAGGCGGTGAAGGCCTGCTGGCTGGTCCACCAGGTCATGAGCCAGAACTCGTTGGCGTTGTCGGTCGGGTTGGCCACTTCCATGCGCACGAAGCCCTCTGCCTGGTCTACCTTGTGCGGTCTTTGGCGGAAGGCCAGGCGCACGTCCTCGTCCATGTTGTTGGCAACACAAAATCGGCTGATCGCGAGAAACATGGCGCCTCCATCAATGTCCGTGCTCGGCCTTTCATTTTGCACCGAAACGGCATGGCCCCATGCGGGCAGAACTAGGGCAAAGGCGGTGCAAACAGGGCGCTTGCGACCAGCGCGCGCGTGGCTGGCCAATGATCGGCGGCCAGGCCATGCGTGTACACGCACTGGGTTGCGGCGGCAAAGGGCGCCAGCCCTGCGGCCAGTGCCGCGCCTACCATGCCGGCCAGCACGTCGCCGGTGCCGGCCGTGGCCAGACTGGCGTTGCCGGTGGGGTTGATGGCGGGGATATGGCCTGGGCCGGCAACGATGGTGCCCGAGCCCTTGAGCACCACCACGCAGGCAAAGCGTTCGGCCAGTGCCTGGGCCGCGGCCAGCCGGTCTTGCTGCACCTCGGCGGCGCTGGTGCCCAGCAGGCGCGCGGCTTCCAGCGGGTGCGGGGTCAGCACGGTAGCCACCCCGCGCGCGCCGCGTGCTGCAAGCAGGCTTTGCAGCTGGGTGTCATTGGCTATTGAATTAATAGCATCGGCATCAATAATCACGGCCTTTGCAGTTGATAGCACCCGCGGCAGCGGCGCGCGAACAGCGTCCCCGCCGCCGCAGCCGCAGACCACGGCCATGTCAGCCAAGGCCAGCGTTGGCACGGCGCGAAACATCAGCTCGGGCTGAACCGGGTCAAGCGCCGTGGTGGATTCATCGAGAAGGCCGACAAACACCCTGCCGGCGCCGTGGTGCAGGGCCGCGCGTGCCGCCAGCACGGCCGCGCCGGTCATGCCCGCAGCGCCGCCAATCACCGCCACATCGCCGTAGCTGCCCTTGTGCGAGGCGTGCGGGCGTGGCCACGGCGCGGGCGGTGCGATCAAACGGGCGTCGGCGTTGGCGTGGGCGTGCGCTGACGCGGTGGCATCGCCGTGCAGACCCAGGTCATCGAACCAGACCTGCCCGCTGGCGTCACGCCCGTTGGCGGTGAACAGGCCTGGCTTGAGGGTGAGCAGGCTTAGCGTGTGGTGTGCCCGCACGGTCTGGGTGGTGGCGCAGCCGGTGTCGGCATCCAGACCGCTGGGCACATCGACCGCCAGCACCGGCGCGCTGTTGCGCTGCAGGTGTTCCAGCCAATAGGTCAAGGTCGGGTTTGGCGCACGGGGTGCTGCGCCGCGCGACAGGCCGATGCCGAACAGGGCGTCTACACACAGGTCGGGCTGCTCGGGTGGCGTGGCAGCAAATTCGACGCCCGCTTGCACGGCCGCCTGGTACGCTGCGGCAGCGTCGGCGGGCGCCGATTCGGGCGTGCCCAGCCAGGTGACAACGGCATGCTTGCCCCAGCGCTTGAGGTGCAGCGCCGCCAGCATGCCGTCACCGCCGTTGTTGCCGGGTCCACATGCCAACCAGATGGTGCGTGCATGGGGCGCCAGTGCCAGCGCCAGCTGCGCCACGGCCAGCCCGGCGCGCTGCATCAGGACCTGCGGGCGCAATTGCGCTTGGGCAAGCTGCTCCAGCTGGCGCGTGCGCGCCACCCCGTGCAGGGGCCAGGATCGGTCAGGGTGGATGGCGTGCATGGCGGACGGGTGAACGGGCGGACGGCCGAAGCGCTAGAACTCGAAGGTGTCGCCCTCGCGCGCCAGGCGAACGCTCAAGCGCGCATCACCCAGCGGGTTGGTGCGCAAGGCGGCCTCGAAGGCGGCTTCGAGTGCGTCATCGCTGCGGGTGGGCTCGTGGTGGGTGCAGAACAGCACCTTGGCACCGACCTTGAGCGCGCTTTGGATGCTGGTATCGAAGGTGCCATGTCCCCAGCCTTTCTTGGCAGCGTACTCGGCGTGGGTGTAGGAACTGTCGGCAATCAGCACATCCACGCCCTGCATGGCCTTGTGAATTGCCGCCAGCTTTTCTTCGACAAAACCCTGGTATTCGCCATGGGCCTCGTCGCCGGGCTCGTAGATGTTGTAGGGCGGTTCGTGGTCGCCGGTGAAGAAAATCGACTTGCCGGCGCAGTCAATGCGGTAGCCAAAGTCGATCACCGGATGGTTCATCAGGTAGGGGGTGATGGTGGCCGAGCCGACCTGCAGGCTCTGTTCGGGGGACAGCGTGACGTACTCGATGCGGGCCTTCATTTCGGCCTCGCGCACCGGAAAATAACTGTACTGCAGTTGCACCGCCATGACCTGCTCGACACCTTTTCCGGACACCGGGTCAAACGCGCCATGTAAACGCAAGGTATTGCCGGGAATGAAGTTGGGAATGAAGAAGGGCAAGCCCTGGATGTGATCCCAGTGCGAGTGGGTGATGAACACGTTGGCTTGAACCGGCAACTCGGTCAACAGCGTTTGCGACAAGGGAAAGATGCCAGTGCCGGCATCCAGAATGATCAACTCGTTGTGGTCGGTGCGAATCTCGATGCAGGTGGTGTTGCCACCGTAGCGCACCGTCGCTTGTCCTGGCGAGGCGATCGAGCCACGCACGCCCCAGAATCTAATTTTCATGGTGACTCCTGTGACGTGGAGAAGACCGCTGCGCGCTTGACCATCACCCGTCGCAACAACCGCGCGCTCGTGGCGGAACCCGGCCTGGTGAGCGCCAGCGTGGCTGCCACGGCGGCGGCCAGTCTTGTGAATAGCTTGGGTTTCGTGGCGGGCATGGCGGCTCAGTATGGCATGGTCATGGTGTCAGCATGTCGCCTTTGCCTTGGCCAGTTCGCCGGCAATCACCTTGGCCAGGATCGGGCCACAGCGCTCAATATCGGCCAGCGTGGCGTAGCCATAACCGATCACTAGGCCCTTGGCGTCGGTGCGTTGCAGGCAGTACGCCGAGAGCGGTCGCACCGTCAGGCCCTGGTGGGCAATGCACTGGGCCAGGGCGCGGTCGTCAAGCGTTGCGGGTAGGCGCAGGCACAGATGCAGCCCCTGTTCGGCGCCGCTGATATGGGCTGACGGGCCTAGACAGGGCTTGAGTGCCTCCAGCAGGCAGTGCCGGCGCTGGGCATAGCTTTGGCGGGCACGACGCAAGGCGCTGGCAAAGTGGCCCATCTCGATGAATTCGGCCAACGCCGCCTGCAGCGGCATCTGGCCCGGGCGGTTGAGGTCGTAGTGCGCCTGCTTGAATGCGGCCACCAGCCGCTTGGGCACCACCAGGTAGCCCAGCTTCAGGCCGGGGTACAGCACCTTGGAAAACGAACCCAGGTACAGCACACACTCATTCTTGTCCAGCCCCGCCAGCGAGGATATCGGCGGACCACTGAAGCGAAACTCGCTGTCGTAGTCGTCCTCGAGAATCCAGCTACGGTGCTCACGCGCGACGGCCAGCAATTGGTGCCGGCGTGCCAGTGACATCACCGCGCCGGTTGGGTACTGGTGCGAAGGCGTGAGGTAGATCAGGCGGGGTGGGGCCTGTAAATCGGCGCTGGTGGGGGCAATGCCCTGTTCGTCAACGCGCACCGGGTGCAGCGCCAACCCGCTGGCCATGAAGGCCTTCACGGCGCCCCAGTAGGCCGGGTCCTCCAGCCAGACCGTGTCGCCAGGGTCGCCCAGCAATTGTGCGCACAGTTCCAGCGACTGCTGCGTGCCGCTGGTGATGATGACTTGGTCCACCTCCAGCGGCACGCTGCGGAACACCCGCAGGTAGTCCGCCACGGCGCGTCGCAGCGGTGCGTAGCCGCCGCAGTAGCTGTAGTCCAGCATGTCCGGGTAGGTCATGCGCCAGTGTTTGTTTTGCAGGCGCTGCCACAGCGCCACGGGAAACGCGCTGAAGTCGGCAATGCCAGCGGTGAAGGGCTGAACTTCGAGCTGATCGGCGCAAAAGGTGGTGGCCAGCGCCGTGCCGCGGCGCGACAGGTCGTTGTCGCGGCGGCCTGGCAGGGCGTGCCGCGGCGATACCGGCTTGGGCACGTTGTCGTTGACAAACGTGCCGCTGCCGACCCGGCTGACGAGATAGCCCTCGACACTGAGCTGGCTGATCGCCGCCACCACGGTATTGCGCGACAGGCCCAGGTCCTGCGTCAGCTCGCGGCTGGAGGGGAGCCGGTCGCCGGCTGCCAGCTTGCCGTCCAGAATGGCGCGCCGCAGCGCCTCATACAGTTGGCGGTGCAAGGGCAAGTCGCCCACTTGGCCCAGGCGGGCGAGGTCAGTCAATAACAGTTCAGACAGCATGGTCGGCGCAATGGGTGAGCCCTGTGGGGCAACAGGCGGGCAGTCACGGGCTGGATGAAGTGGCTCCATGGACTTGCCGCAACTGGCCCCCATTGTCATCCAATTGCAGGCGCACAATGTAGCAAAGCAATATCAAGAATTAGTTGAGGACAGCGCTCAAGGTCTGTCCCGCAAAGTGTGAGGAGAAGCATGAACAAGCCACCCTGCATGGTCTGGCTGCCCGCCGATCATCGCCTGTTGGGTGATCATGACCATCAAGCGCCGTTCCTCGTACTCGGGGACAAGTATGCACGCGCCGTCAAGGATGGCGCGCAGGCGCAGCCAGTGGTGTTTCCTCTGGCGCAAGTTGGCCAGATTACCGAGCTGTTGGCCTTGGTCGATGGGGTCATGCTCACGGGCTCGGCCGCCAACGTGCACCCTCGCAATTTCGATCAGCCGGTGGCCGACCCCGCGTTGCCGCTGGACGAGGCGCGTGATTCGCTCACGCTGTCCCTGGTCAAGGCCTGTGTTGCCCAGCGCGTTCCTTTATTGGGCATCTGCCGGGGCTTTCAGGAAATCAACGTGGCGCTGGGGGGCTCCTTGCACCAGCAGGTGCATGCCGTGCCGGGTCTGATGGATCACCGTGAGCCCAAGCATGCCGCCCATGCGCTGCAGTACGCGCCAGTTCATCCTGTTCAGTTTGTCGCCGGCAGTGCTTTCCAGCACTGGGCGCAGGGGCCCAGCGCGATGGTGAATTCACTGCACGGGCAGGGCGTGGCACGATTGGCCGACGGACTGAGCGCATTGGGGCACGCGCCCGACGGCTTGGTGGAGGCCTTCGCGGTGGACGGGGCGAGCGGCTTTGCCTATGCCGTGCAATGGCATCCGGAATGGCATTGCCTGGAAAACAGTTTGAGCCTGGCCATGTTCAGGGCGTTTGGAGACGCCTGCCGTGCGCGTCAGGGCGAACGTTTGGGACGCGGCGCTACCCGACACACAAAGGAAGAAGTGGGAACGATATGAGTGAAAGCAAAAAAATGAACTTCAACGATCTGGAGCAGTGGCTCAACGAGCGGCGTGTGACAGAAGTGGAGTGTCTGGTGCCTGACTTGACCGGCGTGGCGCGCGGCAAGATCTTGCCCCGCGCCAAGTTCACAGAGGATCGGGGTATGCGCTTGCCGCAGGCGATTGTGGCGATGGGCGTGACCGGTGAGTTCCCGGAGAGCGGGCCCTATTACGACGTGATCGACCCCACCGACAAGGACATGCAGTTGCGCCCCGATCCCTCCACGGTACGCATCGTGCCCTGGGCCACCGACCCCACCGCGCAGGTGATCCACGACTGTTTTGACCATGCCGGCAATCTGGTGCCGTTCGCGCCGCGCAGCGTGCTGCGCCGCATTTGTGAGCTGTTTGCCGCTGAGGGACTGGAGCCGATCGTCGCGCCCGAGCTGGAGTTCTACCTGACGGCGCGCAACACCGACCCCAACACCCTGCTGCGCCCGCCGGTGGGCCGCAGCGGCCGCGCCGAGACTTCGCGGCAGGCCTACAGCATTGATGCGGTGAACGAGTTCGACCCGCTGTTCGAGGAGATCTACGACTACAGCGACAAGATGGAACTCAATGTGGACACGCTGATCCACGAAGTGGGCGCCGGGCAGATGGAGATCAACTTCTTCCACGCCCAGCCGTTGGGCCTGGCCGATGAGGTGTTTCTGTTCAAGCGCACGGTGCGCGAAGCTGCGCTGCGCCATGACATGTACGCCACCTTCATGGCCAAACCCATTTCCAGCGAGCCGGGCAGTGCCATGCACGTGCACCAGAGCATCCTGAACAAGGCTACCGGACAGAACATTTTCAGCAATGAGGATGGCTCGCCAAGCGAGGCCTTCATGCACTACATCGGTGGCCTGCAGCGCTACATACCGGCGGCCATGGTACTGGTGGCGCCGTATGTCAACAGCTACCGGCGGCTGTCGCGCAACACTGCCGCGCCGATCAACATCGAGTGGGGTTACGACAACCGCACCGTGGGCATTCGCTCACCCATCTCCAGCCCTCAGGCGCGCCGGGTCGAAAACCGCGTCATCGGTGCCGATGCCAACCCCTATGTGGCACTGGCCATGACGCTGGCCTGTGGCTACCTGGGCCTGAAGAACAAGATCAAGCCCAAGGCCGAGATGAAGGGCGACGCGTACCTGTCGGCCTACTCGCTGCCGCGCAGCCTGGGCGAGGCGCTCGATTGGCTGCGCCGCGAGTCCGACTTGCACGAGGTGCTGGGCAAGGAGTTCATCACCGTCTATTCCGAAATCAAGGAACTCGAATTCGACGAGTTCATGAAAGTCATTTCTCCCTGGGAGCGCGAGCACTTGCTGCTGCACGTCTAGCCCGGATCACCCTTTGTCAGGAACCCATGATGGATACCGCCATGCATACTTCAGTGGATACCGCGCGCATTCAGGCGCTCGACAGCGCGCATTTTTTGCACCCCTTTACCGACTTCAAGGACTTGTCGGCCAAAGGTGCACGCGTCATGACACGCGGCGAAGGCATCTATGTCTGGGATTCCGAGGGTGCCCGGGTACTTGATGCCATGAGCGGCCTGTGGTGTGTCAACGTGGGCTATGGCCGGCGTGAACTGGCCGATGCGGCGCACCACCAGATGATGACGCTGCCCTACTACAACAGCTTCTTCCAGACCACCAACGTGCCAGCGGTGACCCTGGCCGCCAAACTGGCGCAACTGGCGCCCAACGTCGGTGAGCGCAGTTTTCAACACGTGTTCTATTCCAGCAGCGGCAGTGAAAGCAATGACTCCAACGTGCGCATGGTGCGCCGCTATTGGGACCTGCTGGGTGAGCCGCAACGCAAGATCATCATCAGCCGCCAGAACGCCTACCACGGCAGCACCATGGCCGGCGCCTCGCTGGGGGGTATGAGCGGCATGCATGCGCAGGGCGACCTGCCCATCCCCAATATCAAGCACATCGGGCAGCCCTACTACTTCGAGAACGGGCGCAAGGGCGAGACCAAGGACGAGTTTGGCATTCGCGCCGCGCTCTGGCTGGAAGACGAAATCCTGGCTTTGGGACCGGAGCGGGTGGCGGCCTTCATTGCCGAGCCGATTCAGGGGGCCGGTGGGGTGATCATCCCGCCAGCCACTTACTGGCCAGAGATTCAGCGCATCGTCGACAAGTACGGCATCTTGTTGATCAGTGATGAGGTGATCTGTGCCTTTGGCCGCCTGGGACATTGGTTCGGTTACGAATACTTCGGCTACAAGCCTGATCTGGTCACGTTTGCCAAGGCCGTGACGAGCGGCTACATCCCGCTGGGAGGCGTGATGGTGGGTGACCGCGTGGCCAAGGTTTTGATCGAGAAAGGCGGCGAGTTCAACCACGGCTATACCTACAGTGGGCACCCGGTGGCATGCGCGGTGGCGTTGGCCAATATCGAATTGATGGAGCGCGAGCAACTGCCCCAGCGTGTGCGCGACGACATTGGCCCGTATCTGGCCAGCCGGTTTGACGAGATCAGGGCGCATCCGCTGGTCGGCGAGGCCGAGACTTGCGGCCTAGTTGGCGGCATGGTGCTGGTCAAGAACAAAGCCACCCTGCAGCGTTTTGACGACAACCTGGGGGTTGGCATGGTGTGCCGTGGCCACTGTTTTGGCAACGGGCTGATCATGCGCGCCGTGGGCGACCGCATGATCATTGCCCCGCCGCTGATCATGAGCCGCGCCCAGATCGACGAGATGATGGCCTTGATATTGCGTTGCCTCGATTTGACCCTGGCCGATGTCAAGAAAAATGGTTGGCTTGCTTAGGGATTGCGTGGATGGAAGGACCCCCGTCAAGGGGTAAGATTTACCGGGTTGCCGCGCCGCGCAGGCGGTGGTGGGCGCATAGGGTTCTGGTTTCGTTCGATTGATCTTCAGGAGAATAAATTGGTTAATGCACATGGAAAAACCTTGATCGGCAAGCTCATATCCGGTCTGGCGCTGGCGGGGTCAATGGTTCTGGCGGCCTCGCCCGCGCAAGCGCAGGAGGAGAAAGTCCTCAATATCTACAACTGGTCGGACTACATTGCCGAGGATACGATCCAGAATTTCGAGAAGGAAACCGGCATCAAGGTGCGCTACGACACCTTTGACAACAATGAAATCGTGCACGCCAAGCTGGTTGCGGGCAAGACCGGCTATGACATTGTGGTGCCGTCGTCGCCTTGGGCGCGGCTGCAAATGGAGGGCGGCTTGCTGCGCAAGCTTGACAAAGCGCAGCTGCCCAACCTTAAGAACATGGACCCTGACATTCAGAACCAGATTGCCAATCTGGACCCCGGCAACCAATACCTCGTCAACTGGTTGTGGGGTTACACCACGATCGGCATCAATACCGCCAAAGTCAAGGCGGTACTGGGCGCAGAGCCAATGCCTGCCAATGTGTGGGAGTTGTTCTTCAATCCAAAGTACATCAGCAAACTCAAAGGCTGCGGTGTCTCCATTCTTGACAGTGCCTCGGAGGTGTTGCCCGCTGCCTTGCACTACCTGGGCAAGGATCCGTTCAGCAAGAATCCGGCTGACTACCAGGACGCCGCCAACCTGCTCAAGTCGGTCCGGCCACACATCACACTGTTCAGTTCGTCGGGATACATCAACGACATGGCGGGTGGCGCCATCTGCATGGCTTTGGGGTGGTCGGGTGATATCAACATCGCTCGCCAGCGCGCCATCGATGGCAAGACCGGTCACGACATCGTGGCGCTGATTCCGAAAAATGGCGGCCTGCTGTTCTTTGACATGATGGCCATCCCCGCCGATGCGCCGCACCCGAAAAACGCGCACCTGTTCATCAACTACATCATGCGGCCCGAGGTACACGCCTCGCTGACGAACAAAGTGTTCTACGCCAATCCCAACAAGGCGTCGCGCGAGTTCATCAAGGCTGAAGTAGCCAAGAACCCCACGGTGTTCCCCAGCAGCGCAGAGATGGCGGTGATGGTCCCGCCGAAAGCACTGAACAACGACATCCGGCGTCAGATCACGCGCGTCTATACCGCGTTCAAGACTGGGTTGTGATCGGATTTTGATCGGATCAGTTCGGATACCAACCGGGGGTCATGCGCGTGGCGATAGTTTCTACAGATAAACCGGCGGCAGCGCCATTTCTTCAAATCAAACACATTGTCAAGCAGTTTGACGACGTGTTTGCGGTGGACGATGTATCGCTGGACATCCAGCAGGGCGAAATCTTTGCGTTGCTGGGCTCGTCGGGTTGTGGCAAGTCCACGCTGCTGCGTATGCTGGCCGGGTTTGAGTTGCCGAGCTCTGGACAAATCATGCTGGCAGGCAAGGACATCGTGGGTCTGGCGCCCTACGAGCGCCCGATCAACATGATGTTTCAGAGCTACGCCCTGTTTCCGCACTTGAGCGTCTGGGAAAACATTGCCTTTGGCTTGAAGCGCGACAAGCTGCCCGCCCCGCAGATTGAGGAGCGGGTGATGCAGATGCTCGACCTGGTGCAGCTTAAAGCCTATGCCAAACGCAAACCGCACCAGCTATCGGGCGGGCAGCAGCAACGCGTGGCGCTGGCGCGCAGCCTGGCCAAGCGCCCGCAATTGCTGTTGCTCGATGAACCGCTGGGCGCGCTGGATGCGAAGCTGCGCGAACGCACCCAGCTTGAACTGGTCGGCATCATCGAGCAGGTTGGCGTGACCTGCGTGATGGTGACGCATGACCAGGAGGAAGCCATGACCATGGCCACGCGCATCGGGGTCATGAGCGAGGGCAAGATTCTTCAGATCGGCAAGCCCACCGAGATTTACGAAACGCCCAATTGCCGCTTTGTTGCCGACTTCATTGGCAGTGTGAACTTGTTCAAAGGCACGGTCGAGGTTGACGAACCAGACCATGTGGTGATCACCTCGCCGGAGTGCAGGCACTACATCAACCACGGCATCACTGGCACGGCCGACATGGCCGTGCACGTGGCCGTGCGACCCGAGAAGATGGCGATCGTCCAGAATCCGCCCCGCGACGATGAGCGCGAATCGCCTGAGCAGGTTGGCTTCAACATGGTGCGCGGCGTGATCAAGGACCTGGCTTACCTGGGCAGCCTGACTACCTATCACGTGCAGCTTGATGGTGGCATGGTGGTGAAAGTCACGCAAACCAATGCCGCCCGTCACGATGCCTCGCAATTGACCTGGGGTGACCAGGTCTATGTGTGGTGGTGCGGCAGCGATGTTGTGGTGTTGACACAGTGAGCCCGGCATGAGTTCAGTGGCCGCACCCGCTTTCTCGCTGCGTGACCGGCTCACCGGCGCCTGGGGGCGCCGGCTGGTGATTGGCGTGCCGATGCTGTTTCTTCTGGCGTTCTTCCTGGCGCCATTCCTGGTGGTGTTGAAGATCAGCGTCTCCGAGATGGAAAACGTGGTCTTTAAGGACTTGATCACCTGGTCCGAAGGCATGCTGCAGCTCAAGCTGAAGCTGGGCAACTACCTGTTCGTGGCGCAGGACGACTTGTATTTCAAAACCTACCTGAGTTCGCTCAAGTACGCGGGCATTACCACCGCCATCTGCTTGGTTCTTGCTTACCCGTTTGCGTATTTCATGGCGCGCAGCCCGGCCGACAAACGCCCGGCCTTGTTGATGCTGGTGATGCTGCCGTTCTGGACTTCATTTCTGTTGCGGGTCTATGCATGGAAGATGCTGCTGGCTGACAACGGCGTGTTCAACAACTTTGCCTTGTGGGCCGGGCTCGCCAGTGAGCCGGTCAAGATGATGAACACCCCGTTTTCGCTGGTGCTGGGCATGGTCTATACCTACCTGCCGTTCATGATCCTGCCCCTGTACGCCAACCTCGTGAAGATGGACCTGCGTTTGCTGGAGGCGGCACTTGATCTGGGCGCCACGCCCTGGGGCGCGTTTTGGCGCATCACGGTGCCGCTGTCCAAGAGCGGCATCATTGCGGGTTCGATGCTGGTGTTCATTCCCTGCGTTGGCGAGTTCGTGATTCCCGAATTGCTGGGCGGGCCGCAGACCCTGATGATCGGGCGCGTGCTGTGGGACGAGTTCTTCAGCAACAACGACTGGCCGATGGCCGCCACCGTGGCGGTGGTGATGGTGCTGTTGATCATTGTGCCCCTGGCGTGGTTCAACAAGTACCAGGCCGAGAGCACGGCGGGGGCACGCGCATGAGGCCGAGCGCCGGATGGATCACCTCGCGGCTCTGGATGGGTGCGGTCTTTCTGTTTTTGTACCTGCCCATCGTTACGCTGGTGATCCTGAGCTTCAACGCCAGCCCGATGGTCACTACTTGGGGCGGTTTTTCGCTGCGGTGGTATTCGGCACTCATGCACGACACCGAAATCATTACAGGGTTCAAGCTGTCTCTGCAGATAGCGGCGCTGACAGCCTGCGCGTCGGTGGTACTGGGCACCCTGGCGGCTCTGGCGCTGACGCGCTTCAAGCGCTTTCCGGGGCGCACCTTGTTTGTCGGCATGGTGAACTCGCCGCTGGTCATGCCGGAGGTGATCATTGGCCTGTCGCTGCTGCTGATGCTGGTTTCGGTCCAGCGTACTTTCGGCTTTCCGGATCGCGGCATGATGACGATCTGGCTGGGTCACACGCTACTTGGCATGGCCTATGCCACGGTGGTGGTGCAATCTCGCCTGCAGGAGATGAATCCATCCCTGGAAGAAGCGGCGCAGGATCTGGGTTGTCGTCCGTGGCAGGTGTTCTTTCTGGTCACGCTGCCCCTGATCTCGCAAGCCATAGGCTCAGCCTGGTTGCTGACCTTCACGCTGTCGCTGGACGATGTGGTGCTGTCGGCCTTCCTCTCCGGACCCGGCTCGACCACCATGCCGATCACCATATTCAGTCGCGCACGGCTGGGTCTGAGTCCAAGCGTTAACACGGTGGCGACACTGACGGTGGCGGTGGTCAGTGTTGCTGTGGTCGTGGCAAGTATCTGGATTTCGCGTGCGGAACGCCGCCGTGCGCGCGAGATGTCGGCCGCCTTTCGCAATGCAGAAGTTTGAGTTGTGTGAACCTGGTTTCTTTATTCTTTTGGAGTGAAAAATGAAAAGCAAATTGTCCTTGCTCGCTGTCGCCCTCGCTGGTGTGTTTCCACTGGCCCAAACCGCACATGCTCAGACCACTGCGGAACTCAAGCAAGAAATCGAACTGCTCAAGAAGCAGTTGCAGGTCTTGATGCAGAAGGTCGATGCAGCGGCGGCCGCAGCGCCAGCCGCACAAGCAGCGGTGGATCCCCAGGAATTCAACCGGGTCAAGATCAAGGCTGAATCGACCGAGGACAATTTCGAAGCGGCAGGCTTCAAGGGTCTCAAGATCAGCGGCATGATTGATCCGACCTTTATTTACAGCAGCCGCCAGAACCATGCCGGTTTTGTGTTCCTGAACAACTTTGATGGTCGCAGCGACGGCGAGTCCTACGCCTTCGACAACTCCTATTTCGGACAGGCGGTGCTCGATATTCAGAAGGAAACCGAAGGCGGCAACAAGTGGCGCCTGACGCTGGCGCCGCACAAGTCGGCCTCGTCGGGCTACAACGTCAACTCGATCGTGCACGAGGCGTCGGTGTCGATTCCGACGATCGACTCCCAGACCCGCGTGATTGCGGGCGTGATGCCTGATTGGAGCGGTTACGAGTACATCTTCTCGAATCAGCAGCCCTTGATCACGCACAACATGCTGTTCGACTTCACCATTCCCACCGTCTACAGCGGCGTGGGGATGGAGATCACCCGCGGCAAGTGGATCACCAAGTTCATGCTCGGCAACGTCAACGAAACCCGCAAGGGCAGTGGTGACAAGAGCCCGGCGCTGACCTACCGGGCAGACTACTCCAAGGGCGAGTACCAGGGCTTCGGCTTGGCTGGTACGCACTCCTTCAGTTCCGGCAACCGCTACGACTTGTTTGAGGTGGATGGCTACTTCGTTCGCGGCGACGTGACCTGGCAGGGGCAGCTTGGCGTGGGGCGCCAGCGCGATGCGGCGGCCAATGGCGGCAATGCGCAGTGGTGGGGTTTGTCCAGCCTGTTTGGCTACAAGTTGACGCCGCGCCTGCAGGCGGTGACCCGCTTTGACTACATCGCCAATCGCAAGAACGGCGGTGGCGTGTTTGGGCAGGGCGCCGAAACCTGCTCGGTGCTGGAGCGTGACGCCGCCGGTGCGCTGACCGGCGCGGTCGATCCGGTCACCGGTTTGCCCGTTCGTGCCGACGTGGGCTGCGCTGCCGGGCGCAACGGCTTTGGCCCGGCCATGGCGCTGGCCGCCGACTCCGGCGAGTGGGAGCCGATTGATTCCAACAAAGGTGTCAACCGTTATGCCTTGTCGGCAGGATTCAACTACCTGATCAACCCGTCCACCACCTGGAAGATGGAGCTGCGTTACGACGGCGCCAACGGCGCGGTGTTCCGTGACGCGCGTGACGGCAGCTACAAGAAGAACAACGTGCTCTTGGGCTCGTCGGTGGTCGTTTCGTTCTAAGCTTTGGCAGCCGTGGTCTGCCTGGGGCGGCCTGGGCCGACACGGTGGCCGCGTCAGCGCAAAAGTGGCTTGCGGCCACCCCGGCAGCGGCGTGCGGTGCCAACGGCCATGCTCGTTGTCGGCCCGCAGGACCAGCCTGTTCGTTGCCCTGAATCAACTCAATCCAATCAATTATGGCCCTGACATGACCACTGCACCGCTTACTTCCGCTGCCAACTATGATGGCCGCGCCTTGATCGCCGGCCAACGCGTTTCGGCACTCAGCGCAGAGGTGTTTGACTGCATCTCGCCGGTCGATGGGCGCACCTTGACCACCGTCGCGCGATGCGCGCTGGCCGATGTAGACCAGGCAGTCGCCGCAGCGCGCCGGGCGTTTGACGAACGCCATTGGTGCGGCATGGCACCGGCGCAGCGCAAGCGGGTGATGATGCGTTTTGCCGATCTGCTGATCGCGCATGGCGACGAGCTGGCCATGATGGAAACGCTGGACATGGGCAAGCCGATCAAATATGCGCGGGTGGTGGACGTCAACAGCGCTGCCAACTGCATTCGCTGGTACGCCGAGGCGGTTGACAAGGTCTATGACGAGATTGCGCCGACACCCAGCACGGCACTGGCCCTCATTACGCGCGAGCCCGTTGGTGTGGTCGGTGTGATCGTGCCGTGGAACTACCCGATGATCATGGCCGCCTGGAAGATCGCACCAGCCCTGGCGGCGGGCAACTCGGTGGTGCTCAAACCCAGCGAAAAATCCCCCTTGACGGCGCTGCGCATGGGTGACCTGGCCCTGGAAGCCGGCATTCCGCCGGGCGTGTTCAACGTGGTGCCGGGTTTTGGTGCGGAGGCCGGCTCGCCGCTGGCGCTGCACATGGATGTCGATTGCATCGCGTTCACCGGGTCCACCCGCATCGGCAAGCAGATTCATGTCATGGCCGGACAAAGCAACCTCAAACGTGCCTGGACTGAGCTGGGCGGTAAGTCGCCCAACATCGTGTTCGCCGATTGCCCCAACCTTGACAAGGCGGTGGAGGCCGCTGTCGGCAGCATTTTCTTCAATCAGGGTGAGAGTTGCAACGCGCCGTCGCGCCTGTTTGTCGAGGCCAGCATCAAGGACCGGTTTCTGGAGAAGGCCTTGGTGCTGGTGCCCGGCTTTGCGCCGGGCAACCCGCTGGACAAGGCCACGGTGATGGGCGCAATCGTTGACCAGACCCAGATGAACACTGTGCTGCGCTATATCGAGACCGGCAAGACCGAGGGCGCCAAGCTGCTGGCGGGCGGCGAGCAGGTGATGAAGGAGAGCGGCGGGTGCTACGTGCAGCCGACGATCTTCGACGGGGTGAGCAACGACATGACGATCGCGCGAGAGGAAATTTTTGGCCCGGTGCTGTCGGTGCTGTCCTTTACCGATGCTGCCGAGGTGGTGCGCCAGGCGAACCAAAGCGCCTATGGCTTGCAGGCAGGGGTGTGGACGGCCGACTTGAACAAGGCGATGGGCGTTGCGCGCGCGCTGCGTGCGGGGACCGTGCACGTCAACCAGTACGATGAAGACGACATCACCGTGCCCTTTGGCGGCTACAAGCAAAGTGGCGTCGGACGCGACAAGTCGCTGCACGCGTTCGACAAGTACACCGAAACCAAGACCACCTGGATTCGCATCGACAGTCCTGTATAGGGACGGTTCCTGCCCGGGAGGGCTGGTACGTGATCGCGAATTCGACCAACGGAGAAAGCATGGAACGCACCATCGCGACCTTGCGTGAGCAGGGCATTCACAGCATCCTGACGCAGTTCACCGACATCCATGGGGTCGCCAAGGGCAAGCTGGTGCCCCTGGACAACTTGCGCGAGTGGGTTGAGGTGGGGGCCGGATTTGCCGGGCCCAGCATCGCGGGCACCGGCCTGGGCCGCTTCGGGCCGCGCAGCGAGTATTACGGGAGGGTGCAGACCTCGTCCTTGCGGCCACTGCCTTTCATGCCAGGGGTGGCGCATGCCGTGTGCGACGGCTATGCGGGCGCCGCGCCGCTGGAGACCTGCTCACGGCAGTTGCTGCAGCGGCAGTTGCAGCGTATCAAGGCGCGCGGCTGGACCCTTTGGGTGGGCATCGAGCCCGAGTTCTTCCTGCTGCGGCGCGACGAGCGCGGTCGCTGGCAGGTCGCCGACGGGCAGGACCAACTGGGCAAGCCCTCGTATGACCTGAAGTCGATTCACCGCAATCGTGCGTTCATTGATGACATGCGTCGAACGCTGACCGAGTTGGGCTTTGAGCTGCAGCAGATCGACCATGAAGACGCCATTGGTCAGTACGAGATCAACTACCGTTTTGACGACGCGCTGGCTGCGGCCGATCGCTACATGCTGTTCAAGATGACGGCGCACGCCGTGGCCGAGCAGCACGGCATGACCTTCAGCTGCATGCCCAAGCCGCTGGCCAACGCACCGGGCAGTGGTTTGCATTTTCATCTGAGCGTCACCGATGCGCAGGGACGGGCGGTCTTCGCGGATCCGGCAGGGGCCTTGGGCCTTAGTCAGACCGGGCGTCAGTTCATCGCCGGTTTGTTGCACCATGCCGATGCCCTGTGCGCCCTGTGCGCGCCCACCGTCAACAGCTACAAACGATTGGCCAGCAGCGTCAGCGCCTCAGGTACCACCTGGTCCCCGGTGTGGAAGGCTTATGGCGACAACAACCGCACCTGTGTGGTTCGAACCGTGGCCGGGCGACTGGAGTGGCGTCTGCCTGATCCCTCGTGCAATGTCTACGCCGCCATTGCCGCGACGCTGGCCGCCGGCCTCAATGGGGTGGACCAGGCCATGGCCGCGCCCGAGGCCTGCAATGAGGACTTGTACGCCCGGCTGGCGCAGGGCTGCGCCATGCCCCCTCGGTTGCCACGCGATTTGGCGTCTGCGTTGGATGCCCTGAGCGCAGACGAGCCATTGATCGCCTCGCTGGGACCGGCTTTCTGCCATGAATTCCTGAAGCTCAAGCGGCAGGAGTGGGACGAGTTCCACGCCAGCATCAGCGAGTGGGAGTTTCAGCGTTATGCTTCGCTCTATTGATAGCATTTCATATTAAGAAATTTGGTTTTCTTGATATGAAACGAGGTGATGCTGCGGCGCGTCAATATTTCTCAAGGTAAAACATTGAATTCCATAAAGTGGAACGACCGATATAACTTGTTGATTTAATTGAAAATAGAAAATGTCTTCTATAAGACACAAGAGTAAAAATTAGTCTTATAGAAGACTTAAACTCTAGCCATCGACTTGCCATTCCATGGATCAAGCCGTTCTGATTTTCAATCAACCAAGGAGTGTCTCCATGCCACAAGCTCTTACCGAACAACTCAGCCGCGAACAGCAAATCGCCGCCCTGGAAAAAGACTGGGCCACCAACCCCCGCTGGAAAGGCATCAAGCGCGGCTACAGCGCGGCTGATGTGGTGCGCCTGCGCGGCTCTTTCCAGGTCGAGTACACACTGGCGCGCCGTGGTGCTGACAAATTGTGGGATCTGGTCAACAACACGCCTTACGTCAACTGCCTGGGCGCATTGACCGGTGGCCAAGCCATGCAACAGGTCAAGGCTGGCGTAAAGGCCATCTACCTGTCGGGCTGGCAAGTCGCCGCCGACAACAACGAATACTCCGCGATGTACCCCGACCAGTCGCTGTACCCCGTGGACTCGGTGCCAAAGGTGGTGGAGCGCATCAACAATTCGTTCAGCCGCGCTGACGAAATCCAATGGTCCAAAGGCGTTGGCCCTGGCGACAAGGGATATATCGACTACCACGCACCCATCGTGGCCGATGCAGAAGCCGGTTTCGGTGGTGTGTTGAACGCGTATGAATTGATGAAGGCCATGATCCGCGCTGGCGCTGGTGGCGTGCACTTCGAAGACCAATTGGCTTCTGTGAAGAAGTGCGGTCACATGGGTGGCAAGGTGCTGGTCCCCACCACCGAAGCCTGCCAGAAGCTGATCGCCGCCCGTATGGCTGCCGACGTCTACGGCGTGCCGACACTGGTGATCGCCCGTACCGATGCCGAAGCCGCTGACCTGTTGACCAGCGACTACGATGCCAACGACAAGCCATTCCTGACCGGTGAGCGCACCGCCGAAGGCTTCTACAAGACCAAGAAGGGTCTGGACCAGGCTATCAGCCGCGCAGTGGCCTATGCAGAGTACGCCGACCTAGTGTGGTGCGAAACCGGTACGCCCGACCTGGAATTTGCCAAGAAGTTTGCCGATGCCGTGCACGCCAAACACCCCGGCAAAATGCTGGCCTACAACTGCTCGCCATCGTTCAACTGGAAGAAGAACCTGGACGACGCGACCATCGCCAAGTTCCAGAAGGAACTGGGCGCCATGGGGTACAAGTACCAGTTCATCACCCTGGCTGGCATCCACAACATGTGGTACCACATGTTCGACCTGGCACAAGACTACGTCAAGCGCGGCATGACCGCCTATGTCGAGAAGGTGCAAGAGCCTGAATTCGCTGCCCGCGAGCGTGGTTACAGCTTCGTGTCGCACCAGCAGGAAGTGGGCACCGGTTACTTCGACGAAGTGACCACCGTGATCCAGGGCGGCAAGTCCAGCGTGACGGCGCTGACGGGTTCTACGGAAGAAGAGCAGTTCCACTAAGCCATTTGCTTGGCGATCAGCGCCATGGTGATACACCGGGCTTCTGAAAGGAAGTCCGGTTTTCCTTTTGGTGCACGTGTTGGCATGCGGGCAAGTCTTCATTGGCCCGCACCAGGCATGGGGCAAGTGCCGCCGCTCATGTCCCCCGGCCTGCGGCCTCCTCCTTGACTTCGCTGTGGCACTCACCCCAAGCCTGGTGCTTTAAGTTTGGTTCTCAGAGGTTGGTGCACTCACACCGTGCCAGATCAGGTTGGCGGTGTGTTCTGCGTAGCGAAGTCAAGGAGGAGGCTGAAGGCCGGGGGACATGAGCGCAGCGGAATACACCGCCAGCCTGATCTTGAGATGCTCCCCGAGTCTTGTGGTGAATCAGCTCTCGCGTGAGTTCTTGAGCGATGCCTTTGGGTTAAGATCGACCCTCAACTTTTGTATAAGAGCGAGAAAGGCAGTCTGGTTATGACACCGCGAACTACACCGGCGACATTCATTAGCGAATAAGGCCGTAGTCCGCGCGCCTTGTGCGCTGCCAGCTACCAAATTAATAGTAAAGCGCGGACTCCTCCGCGCTTTTTGCTTTTCTTCAAGACTCTTTTAGGCACACGCCATGATTCACATTACGCTTCCCGATGGTTCCCAACGTGAGTTCCCCGGCCCGGTGACGGTGGCTGAGGTGGCCGCATCGATTGGCGCTGGTCTGGCCAAAGCTGCTCTGGCCGGCAAGGTGGACGGCAAGGTCGTGGACACCAGTCATTTGATCGACCACGACAGCCCTTTGTCCATCATCACGGCCAAGGATGCTGACGGCCTGGAAGTTATTCGCCATTCCACCGCGCACCTGCTGGCCTATGCGGTCAAGGAGTTGTTCGCCGATGCACAGGTGACCATTGGTCCGGTGATCGAGAATGGCTTCTTCTACGACTTCGCCTACAAGCGTCCCTTTACGCCCGACGATCTGGTGGCGATGGAAAAGAAGATGGCCGAACTCGCCGCCAAGGACGAACCGGTCACACGGCGCGTCTTGCCGCGTGACGAGGCGGTGTCCTATTTCAAGAGCCTGGGCGAGCACTACAAGGCCGAGATCATTTCGAGCATTCCCGTCGGCCAGGATGTCTCGCTGTACCGCGAGGGCAAATTTGAAGACTTGTGCCGCGGCCCTCACGTGCCCAGCACCGGCAAGCTCAAACACTTCAAGCTGATGAAACTCGCCGGCGCCTACTGGCGTGGCGACCACAACAACGAGATGTTGCAGCGCGTCTATGGCACGGCCTGGGCGTCGAAGGAAGAGCTGCAGCAGCATTTGACGATGCTGGAAGAGGCAGAGAAGCGCGACCACCGCAAGCTTGGCCGCGAACTTGACCTGTTCCACATCGACGACCATGCGCCCGGCCTGGTGTTTTGGCACCCCAAGGGCTGGACGTTGTGGCAAGGGGTCGAGCAGTACATGCGACGCGTCTACCGCGACAACGGCTACCTGGAGGTCAAAGGCCCACAGATCATCGACAAGGGACTGTGGGAAAAAACCGGCCACTGGGACAAGTACCGCGAGAACATGTTCATCACGGAGTCGGAGAAGCGCGAATACGCCTTGAAGCCGATGAACTGTCCTGGCCACATCCTGATCTTCAAGCAGGGTATCAAGAGCTACCGCGATCTACCCCTGCGCTATGGCGAGTTTGGCCAGTGCCATCGCAACGAACCGTCCGGTGGTCTGCACGGCATCATGCGGGTGCGCGGTTTCACTCAGGACGATGGCCACATCTTTTGCACCGAGGGCCAGATTCTGGAGGAATGCGTCAATTACACGGCGCTTTTGCAAAAGGTCTACGCCGACTTTGGCTTCAAGAACATCATTTACAAGGTTGCGACCCGGCCCGAGAAGCGGATCGGCTCGGATGAGAGCTGGGACAAGGCCGAGGATGCGCTGATGCAAAGTCTGCGTGCCTCTGGCTGCGAGTTCGAGATCACGCCCGGAGAAGGTGCGTTCTATGGCCCCAAGATTGAGTACACCCTGAAAGACGCGATCGGCCGCCAATGGCAGTGCGGCACGATCCAGGTGGACTTTTCGATGCCTGAACGCCTGGACGCCGAGTATGTGGGCGAGGATGGCGCCCGTCACCGCCCGGTGATGCTGCACCGTGCCATCGTCGGCAGTCTGGAGCGCTTTATCGGCATTTTGATTGAGGAAAGTGCGGGCGCCTTGCCACTTTGGCTGGCACCGGTGCAGATTGCAGTCCTCAATATCACGGACGCGCAGGCCGATTACTGTCGTGAAATCGCCGCGAAATTGAAGAAATCTTTGCCAAATCAAGAGCTTAGAGTCATCACAGACCTGCGTAACGAGAAAATTACATATAAAATACGCGAGCATTCGATGCAAAAGCTGCCTTACATCCTGGTCGCAGGCGACAAGGAGAAGGCGGTCGGAGCCGTCGCGGTGCGCGCCCGGGGTGGTCAAGACCTCGGTGCAATGTCCCTTGATCAGTTTGTTCAAAGACTGGTCGGCGACCTTGCTCATATCTCTGATGTCTAGCCCATTATTTGGTGCGACGCCAGTTTATCTGCGTGCCGTTTGCGGTAGTTGCTACTAATTTTGTAGCATTTTTTATGTGAAGGACTGAACCATCGCTACTGAATTTCGTGATCGCCGTTACCGCGAAGAACGCAAACACCGCCTCAACCGGGAAATCATGGCCCCGGAAGTTCGACTCTCAGGTGTCGAGAACGAGCCCTTAGGCGTCGTTAGCCTGATGGAAGCCTTGCGCATGGCCGGTGAGCTGGATGTGGATCTGGTTGAAATTTCTGCCACGGCGAATCCGCCGGTCTGTCGTTTGATGGATTACGGCAAGTTCAAGTACCAGGAACAGAAGAAGGCGGCGGAGGCGAAAGCCAAACAGACGGTCATCGAAATCAAGGAAATCAAATTCCGACCCGGTACCGATGACGGCGACTACAACATCAAGATGCGCAACATCAAGCGTTTCTTGGCTGAAGGCGACAAGTGCAAGATTACCCTGCGCTTTCGGGGGCGTGAAATCACGCACCAGGAAATCGGCATGGCCTTGTTGAACCGTATTCGGGCTGACTTGGTGGATTTGATTGTGGTGGAGCAGTTTCCGAAGCTTGAAGGGCGTCAGATGATTATGATGATCGCGCCCGGCAAGAAGAAGCCCGCAGGCAAGGCGAGCGCTGAGGCGGCGCCGGCAGCTGCGGCGTAGTAGCAGGATTTGTCGATTGCCGGGGTGGTTCCCGGTAAGTGGCAGACGGCGCTGGGCCGAGTGCATAGCGTCGGGGTGGTGAGCGAGTAACTCGCCACAAAAGTGGCTCGGGGCCAACAAGGCTGCAAATCGTTTGCAGACGCCTCACGAGCACAATGAAGAAGGAGCATTAACATGCCCAAAATGAAGACCAAAAGCGCGGCGAAGAAACGCTTCCGCGTCCGTCCAGGTGGTACCGTCAAACGCGGTCAAGCCTTCAAACGTCACATCCTGACCAAGAAGACCACCAAAAATAAACGCCACTTGCGCGGCTCCACAGCTGTCCATGAGACCAATATGGGTCACATGGCACAGATGTTGCCAGGCATGGGTATTTAATTAACGACGAACAAGGAGTAACACAATGCCTCGCGTCAAACGTGGTGTAACGGCTCGCGCCCGCCACAAAAAAGTTCTCGCCCTTGCCAAAGGTTTCCGCGGCCGCCGCGGTAATGTCTTCCGCATCGCCAAAGAAGCGGTGATGAAGGCTGGGCAATATGCCTACCGTGACCGCCGTACCAAGAAGCGCGTTTTCCGCCAGTTGTGGATTGCCCGTATCAATGCCGCCGCGCGTCAGTGCGGCATGACATACAGCCAGTTTGCCAATGGCCTGAAGAAAGCCAACATCGAGATCGACCGCAAAGTGCTGTCGGACATTGCCGTGCATGACATGGCTGCCTTTGCAGGCATCGTGGAGCAAGTCAAGGCCAAGCTGGCAGCGTAAACCTACTGCGCAGACGAATCTGCTGCCTGCGATGCTTGCCGTACCCATGTACGGCAGCGCTACTCAGCAGCGGTTTCGCCCGCTCGCTACGGTTTCCGAACCTCGGGGGCTGAGATTTTCGGGTCTCGGCCCCTTTTTCATGGATCAAGAACAGTATGAACGAGTTGACCGCCATCGTTGACAGCGCCAAGGCCGCATTTGCCGATGCCGCGACCCCGGCCGACCTGGAAAACGCCAAGGCCTTGTTTCTTGGCAAGGCGGGGCGCATCACCGAGTTGATGAAAGGTATGGCCGCCCTGACTGTGGATGAGAAGAAGTCCCGGGGTGCCGCCATTAATTTGGCCAAACAAGCGATCGAGGCTGCCCTGAGCGGTCGGCGCCACGCGCTGGCCGAGGCCGAACTGCAGGTGCAACTGCACGCCGAAGCGATTGACGTCAGCTTGCCCGGTCGCCAGCGTGGGCAGGGTGGTTTGCATCCCATTTCACTGACGATGGAGCGCATGGAAGCCATCTTTCGGCTCGATGGGTTTCGATGTCGCCCAGGGCCCGGAGATCGAGTCCGACTGGTTCAACTTCACCGCACTCAACACGCCCGAAGACCATCCGGCGCGCTCCATGCACGACACGTTTTACGTCGAGGGCGGCGGCCAAAGTGTGAATGAAGGGGCGCCCAATCTGCTGCGCACCCACACCAGCCCGGTGCAGGTTCGCCACGCCCTGCAACACGTCAAGCAGCACCGCGCGCTGATCGAAGCGGGCCAAAGCATGCCCGAGATCCGTGTCATCTGCCCAGGCCGCACCTACCGGGTTGACAGCGACGCCACCCACTCGCCCATGTTCCACCAGTGCGAAGGCCTGTGGATTGGCGAGAACGTCAGCTTCAAGGATCTCAAGTATGTCTTCACCGATTTGTGCCGCACCTTCTTCGAGCGTGATGACTTGGTGCTGCGCTTTCGGCCCAGCTTCTTCCCGTTCACCGAGCCCAGCGCCGAGATCGACATCCAGTTCCAGAGCGGCCCGCTGGCCGGCCGCTGGCTGGAAGTAGCCGGCTCCGGCCAGGTGCACCCCAACGTCGTGCGCAACATGGGTGTGGATCCCGAAAAGTACATCGGCTTTGCCTTCGGCATGGGCTTGGATCGCTTCACCATGCTGCGCTACAGCGTCAATGACCTGCGCCTGTTCTTCGACGGCGACATCCGTTTCCTGTCGCAATTCAATGACGAGAACATCCGCTGAAATCTCGCCGCCAAAGGGGCCAACCACGCCGGTCGCGGTGTTCCGTCCGACCATGCAATTCCCTGAATCCTGGTTGCGCGAATTCTGCAACCCGCCCTTGAGCACCGAGCAACTGGCCGAGATGCTCACCATGGCCGGCCTTGAGGTGGAAGAGCTCAAGCCCGTGGCGCCGCCATTCACCAAGATCGTTGTTGGCGAAATCAAGGAGGTCGTGCAGCACCCCGACGCTGATCGCCTGCGCATTTGCCAAGTCGATATTGGCCAGGTGGATGTGGGGCAGGGTGCCTTGCTCAACATCGTCTGCGGCGCACCCAATGCCCGCGTGGGCATCAAGGTGCCCTGCGCCCTGGTGGGGGCTGAGCTGCCTGCGGGTGAAGACGGCAAACCGTTCTTGATCTCATTGAGCAAGCTGCGTGGTGTCGAGAGCCAGGGCATGCTGTGCTCAGCGCGCGAACTCAAATTGTCCGAAGACCACGGTGGCCTGCTGGAGCTGGCAGCCGATGCGCCCCTGGGCCAGGACATCCGCACGCATTTGAACCTGGATGACACCCTGTTCACCCTCAAGCTCACGCCCAACCTGGCGCATTGCCTGAGCGTCTATGGCGTGGCACGTGAGGTGGCGGCTTTGAGCGGGGCGCCCTTGAAGGTGCCTTCATTTCCGAGCGTCCCGGTAACGCACACTCAGAGACTGCCCGTTCGCATCAGTGCCCCCGACTTATGCGGCCGCTTCTCCGGTCGGGTCGTACGCGGCGTCAACACCAAGGCGGCCACGCCGCAGTGGATGGTGGACCGCCTCGCCCGTTGCGGCCAGCGCAGCGTCACCGCATTGGTGGATATCTCCAACTATGTGATGTTCGAGTTTGGTCGGCCGTCGCACATCTTTGACCTGGACAAGATCCACGGTGGGCTGGATGTGCGCTGGGGCAAGCCAGGTGAGCAGCTCAAACTGCTCAATGGCAACACCGTGACAGTGGACGAAAAGGTCGGTGTGATTGCCGACGACGTTCAGGTCGAGTCTCTGGCCGGCATCATGGGCGGCGACGCTACCGCCGTGTCGGACGACACGCAACACGTCTATGTGGAAGCTGCTTTCTGGTGGCCCAAGGCGATTGCCGGACGTTCGCGTCGCTTCAATTTCTCGACCGATGCTGGCCACCGGTTCGAGCGCGGCGTCGATCCGAATCAGACCACCGAGCACATCGAACGCATCACCCAGTTGATTCTGGACATCTGCGGTACCGAAGCTACCCAATGCGGGCCGATGGACGACTGGCAGGTCAACCTGCCGCGCGTCGAACCCGTGCGTCTGCGGGTGGCCCGCGCCAGCAAGGTCATTGGCATGCCCCTGACCCTGGCGCAATGCGCCGATGCGCTCACGCGCCTGAGTCTGCCGCTGACGCTGAGCGAAGGCACCGGTCTGGGAGGCGATGCGGGCGTCGTGACGGTGACGCCGCCGTCCTATCGCTTTGACCTGCAGATCGAGGAAGACCTGATCGAAGAAGTAGCCCGCATGGTGGGCTACAACGAGCTGCCCAAGACGCCACCGCTGGCGCCGATCACCGCCAAGCTCCGACCCGAATCGCAACGCAGTCCGTTTGCGGTGCGGCGCAGCCTGGCCGCCATGGGCTACCAGGAAACCATTAATTTCAGTTTCGTGGAAGAACGATGGGAGCACGAGCTGGCGGGCAATCCAAATCCGATCAAGCTGCTCAACCCGATCGCCAGCCAGATGAGCGCGATGCGCTCAAGCCTGCTGGGATCCTTGCTGCAAGTGCTCAAGTTCAACCTCGATCGCAAGGCGCCGCGTGTGCGCGTGTTCGAGTTGGGCCGTGTGTTCCGGCGTGATGCCTCGGTTTTGAGCACGGATGCCACGGTACAGGGATTCGACCAGCCCATGCGGGTGGCCGGCTTGGCATACGGCAGCGCCGATACGGCGCAGTGGGGCCGCAAGGAACAGAGCGCTGACTTCTTTGATATCAAGGGTGACGTCGAAGCCCTGCTGAGCCCCTTGCACGCGCAGTTCGTTCCGGCTGAGCATGCGGCCATGCACCCTGGCCGATGCGCCAGCGTGGTGCTGGGTGGCCGGCAGATTGGTTATGTCGGCGAATTGCACCCGAAATGGCGGCAAGCCTATGAGTTGCCGCAGGCGCCCCTGATGTTCGAACTCGAGCTCGATGCCGTGTTGCAGCGCCCGGTGCCTCAGTTTGCGACGGTGTCCAAGCATCAATCGGTCGAGCGTGACATCGCGGTGTTGGTGGATGAGGCCGTCACGCATGCGGCCCTGATGGAGGCCGTTTGGGCGGCTCCGACCGACGGCTTGCTGCGTGATGCCCTGCTGTTTGACGTGTACCGACCCAAGCCGACAGCGAGTGCTACGGCAGAGCCCGGTACCAAGAGCCTGGCGGTGCGGCTGACCCTGCACAGTGATGGGGTCACCTTGACCGAAGAGCAGATTGAAGCGGCAGTTCAGTCGGTACTAAGCCAATTGAGTCAACGCGTGGGTGCGCGTCAGCGCATCTGAGCTGGTCTGGATCACTTCCAAGAAACGAGGACGGTATGGAAATCTCAGTAGAAAGCCTGGAAACTTCGGCATTGACCAAGGCCCAGTTGGCCGAGCTGTTGTTTGAACAGATCGGTTTGAACAAGCGCGAGTCCAAAGACATGATCGACGCCTTTTTCGTGCTGATCGCCGACAACCTGGTCGATGGCAGCGACGTCAAGATCTCGGGATTTGGAAATTTTCAGATTCGCACCAAGGCGCCCAGGCCCGGACGCAACCCCAGGACGGGCGAGGCCATTCCGATCGAGGCGCGCCGGGTGGTCACCTTTCATGCCAGCCACAAGCTCAAGGAGCAGATTCAGGGCGATCAGTTGTAACCGTTTGTATGCTTGAAACAACCTTTCGGCGCTTTGCCCGCCGACCGCCATCACAGGCTTTGCATCAAACCAAAAGTTAGAGTAACCTAGCAGCTTTCTCTCCTACAGCATTGATTTCAATGGAGAAAGCACTCCCTCAGATTCCGGCCAAGCGCTACTTCACCATCGGTGAGGTGGGGGACTTGTGCGGCGTCAAACCCCATGTGCTACGGTATTGGGAGCAGGAATTCACGCAGCTGCGGCCCATGAAGCGGCGTGGCAACCGGCGCTACTACCAGCACCATGAAGTGCTGATGATCCGAAAGATCCGCGATCTGCTGTACGACCAGGGTTTCACCATCAGCGGCGCGCGCAACAAGATGCAGGAACTGCTGCAAAACGAGCGCGACAAGCGGCGCAATGGCGAGGTGATGCTCGAAGGTGTTGAGGTCATCGAAGTCAGCGACAGCGAGTTGGCTGATTTTGAAGACACGCAGCTAGAAGCGTCCTTGCCGGCGCCGGCGCATCAGTTGATGCTGGTGCGCCGGGAGTTGTCCGAAATCCGCGACCTGCTGCGCGAAGCGGCCTGAGCACCCAAGCGGTCAACAAGCGGAATTTCAAGTTCGTGGCGGTTCGAGACATTCTGAAGATGGGCGATGCTCGGTTGTTGCGCACCGCCAAGCCGGTCACCGAGTTCGACACCGATGCCCTGCACTTGCTGGTGCTCGACATGCTCGATACCATGCGGGCTGCTGACGGTGCCGGACTCGCCGCACCCCAAATCGGTGTGGATCTGCAATTGGTGGTGTTTGGTAGTGGCGAGCGCATTGCGCGTTACCCGGACGCGCCACCGGTGCCCCGAACCATCCTGCTGAACCCCGTCATCACCCCCCTGGCCGAGCCAGGTGCCGAGAGTGGGTTCCTCGAAATAGAGGATTGGGAAGGCTGCCTCTCGGTACCAGGCCTGCGTGCGGTCGTGCCTCGCTTTGCGCGCATTCGCTACACCGGTTCTGACCCCTATGGCGACCCGATAGACCGCACCGTGGATGGTTTTCATGCTCGTGTGGTTCAGCATGAGTGCGATCACCTGATTGGCATGCTGTACCCGATGCGGGTCCGGGATTTCAAGCGTTTCGGGTTCACCGACGTGTTGTTTCCAGGTCTGGACGCCAGCCACGACGAGTAGGGCGCGGGCACGCCTACGCCAAGGCTTCCAGCAATTCGGTTTCGATCTCGATCTGGGCACGGTTGTGCTGCAACTCGGCCCCTTGAATCAGGAAGGTATCGTCCACCCGTTCGCCCAAAGTGGCGACCTTGGCCAACTCCAGGTTGATATGGTGCTTGGCCAGTACCCGGGCCACGCAGTACAACAGACCCACCCGGTCGCTGGCCGAGATGTTGAGCAGCCAGCGCTGTCCCTTTTCGTCCGGTTGCAGCGTGACGCGCGGGTTGACGGGGAAACTCTTGACCCGGCGTGACACGCGGCCCCGGCTGGGCGCCGGCAGGGGTCCGGAATCGGCAATCGCCCGGCCTAGCCCAGCCTCCACCATGCTGGTGAATTCCTGGTAGTGCTCGGGCATGGCCGAGGTCACGACCTGAAACGTATCGAGCGCATAGCCGTTGCGTGCCGTGTGAATGCGGGCGTCCAGAATGCTGAAGCCGCCATGGTCAAAATACCCGCAAATGCGGGCAAACAGGTCGGGTAAGTCCGGCGTGTAGACCAACACCTGCAGCCCTTCACCGACCGGCGACAATCGCGCCCGCACGATCGCCCGGTTGGCCCCGACATGGCGCGACAACTGGCGCGCATGCCAGGCAATGTCGGCCGCGTCGTGGCGCATGAAGTAGCCCACGTCCAGCGTGTCCCACAGTGCCTTGTGGGCCTCGAAGGGCAGGGCGTGCAGGGCCAGCAACACCAGCGCTTCACGCTTGCGCCCCTCCACCTCGGCAGCCTGATCCGGCGCGCGGCCGCCCAATTGCCGCAAACCCAGGCGGTACAGGTCTTCGAGCAGCTTGCCTTTCCAGGCATTCCAGACCTTGGGCGAGGTCCCGCGAATGTCGGCTACCGTCAGCAAATACAGCGCGGTCAGGTTGCGCTCGTTGCCGACCCGCTTGGCAAAGGCGGCAATCACATTCGGGTCGCTCAGGTCCGACTTCTGGGCGATGCGGCTCATGATCAGGTGCTCGTGGACCACGAATTCAATCAGCCGCGCGTCGTCGCGCTCAATCGCGTGCTGCTTGCAGAAGCGCCGCACATCGCGGGCGCCCAGTTCGGAGTGGTCCCCGCCCCGCCCCTTGGCGATATCGTGAAACAGCGCCGCGATGTACAGAATCCATGGCTTGTTGAAGCCAGCCGCCAGTTGCGAACAAAACGGATACTCGTGCGCGTGCTCGACGATGAAGAAGCGCCGCATATTGCGCAGCACCATCAGGATGTGCTGGTCCACGGTGTAGACGTGAAACAGGTCGTGCTGCATCTGCCCGACGATGCGGCGAAACACCCACAGGTAGCGCCCCAGCACCGAGGTCTGGTTCATCAGGCGCATCGCGTGGGTGATGCCCTCGGGCTCCATCAGGATCTTGCGGAAGGTGGCGCGGTTGACCGGATCGTTGCGGAACTTGCCATCCATCAGGCCTCTGGCGTTGTACAGGGCGCGCAGCGTGCGTGCCGACAGGCCTTTTACGCCCACGGTAGTTTGGTAGACCAGAAAGGTTTCCAGAATCGCGTGCGGATCGCGCTGGTACAGGTCGTCGCTATTGACCTCCACCATGCCACCCTTGTCACTGAAACGCTCGTTGATGCGCCGCGGCTCGTGGGCCGAGGGGTTGAGCCGCTCCTCGATGTTGAGCAGCAGGATCTGGTTGAGCTGGGTCACCGCCTTGGCCGCCCAGTAGTAGTGGCGCATCACCGCCTCGCTGGCGCGCACCGGCATCTTCACGCCATCGGGCGATTCCGACTTGTAGCCAAACGACTCGGCCATGGCAGTTTGCATGTCGAACACCAGGCGGTCTTCGCGCCGCTGCGCCAGCAGGTGCAAACGGGCGCGTATCAGCGACAGCAGCGCCTCGTTGTGCTTGATCTGGCGTACCTCAAACGGCGTGGCAAGACCATGGCGCGCCAAGGCATCCCAATTGTCACCATAGCCTGCGGCCTTGGCCACCCAGAGGATCACCTGCAAATCGCGCAGGCCACCAGGGGACTCCTTGCAGTTGGGCTCCAACGCATAGGGCGTGTTTTCGAACTTGGTGTGGCGTTGGCGCAGCTCCAGCGTCTTGGCAATGAAGAACGCCTTGGGGTCCATGGCACTGTGAAAGCGCTGCTGAAAATCCGCGTGCAGGGTGGCGTCACCCGCGATCAGGCGCGACTCCAGCAACGCGGTCTGAATCGTGACATCCCTCTCGGCCTCGGCCAGACACTCGGTGATGGTGCGCACGCTGGAGCCAATCTCCAGCCCGGCATCCCAGCAGTTGCCGATGAAGGATTCGATCCGGGCCTTCAGCTCGGCATCACCAACCGGCGAACACGCGTCGGGCAACAGCAGCAGCACGTCAATGTCGGAATGCGGGAACAGCTCGGCGCGGCCAAATCCGCCCACGCCGATCAGGGCAAACGAGGGTGCAAAGCCCGCCTGCTGCCAGAGCAGGCGCAGACTGGTGTCGGCCAAGGCGGACAGCTTGGCAAGGGTCGGGCGCACACTGCGCGTGGAGGTGCCGCAGTTCTGCAGGACTGTCAGCACCGCCGCCTTGTCAGCGCGGTAGCGCTCACGCAGGGCCAAAGGGCTGATCATGTCCAGAGGCGCCGTCACGCGGGGAATCAGACCGTTTCGGCTTGCGGCTGCTCGACGAACGCCGGAATGGGTGGGCTGCCCGCAGACAGGGTCAACACCTCGTAACCGGTTGGCGTGACCAGCACGGTGTGCTCCCATTGGGCTGACAGGGAGTGGTCCTTGGTGACGATGGTCCAGCCGTCGCCCATCTCCTTGATGTCGCGCTTGCCGGCGTTGATCATCGGCTCGATGGTGAAGGTCATGCCGGGCTGCAACTCGTCGAGCGTGCCGGGCTTGCCGTAGTGCAGCACCTGCGGTTCTTCATGGAAGGCGCGCCCAATGCCGTGTCCGCAAAACTCGCGCACCACGCTGAAGCCCTGACTCTCTGCAAACTGCTGAATCGCCCAGCCAATGTCGCCTAGCCGCGATCCGGGCTTGACCATTTTGATGCCATGCCACATCGCGTCGTAGGTCAAGGCGCACAGGCGACGCGCGGCAATGGATGATTCGCCGACCGAAAACATGCGGCTGGTGTCACCATGCCAGCCGTCCTTGATGACCGTGATGTCCACGTTGACGATGTCGCCTTTCTTCAAGGCCTTGTCATTGGGAATGCCGTGACAAACCTGGTGGTTGATCGACGTGCAAATCGACTTGGGGTAGGGTTTGTAGCCCGATGGCGCGTAGTTCAGCGGTGCGGGAATGGTGCGCTGGACCTCGGTCATGTATTCAAACGCCAGCTTGTCGATGGTGTTGGTTGTGACTCCGGGCTTGATGTGTGGGCCCAGGAAATCCAGCACTTCAGACGCCAGCCTGCCGGCTACCCGCATGCCTTCGATCCCCTGGGCGTCTTTGATGGTGATGCTCATGGGGCTGGATTATCCCATCGGCACGCCACGCGCGCAGGGACGGCGCGAACCGCCCCTACGCGGGTCACAGCCATGGCATAGTTGCACCAGCTCAACCGGCAGCCTTTGCCGGGCGGCAACACCATGATCGCGGCAACACCATGATGGAATCCGTTTGGCCCTATCTGCAGTCGCTGCAGGGATTGCCTGCCTATGCGTTGCTGTTTGCCCTGCTGTTTGGCTGCGGCATTGGCCTGCCGATGAACGAAGACATCGTGTTGTTGGCGGCCGCCGCCCTCACGCTCAAGGGTGTGATGGAGCCCGTGCCACTGATGGTGGTAGCCTGGTTTGGCCTAGTGGGAGGCGATGCGTTGGTGTTTCACTGGGGCCACCGCTACGGCACGCGCCTGCTGCGCAAGCCCTTTTTGGCCCGCATCATGACCGAGGCGCGACTGGAGTCCATGCAGGCCACCATGCGCCGCTACGGGCCGGCCTATATCTTTGTCGTGCGCTTCATGCCGGGGGTGCGCACGGCGCTATTCCTGGCGGCGGGCTCGCTCAAGATGCCGTATCGGCACCTGTTTGTCTACGACGGTGCGGCCGCGCTGGTGGAACTGCCGCTGCTGGTGTATGGCGTGCGTTATGTGGGCGGGCGCTGGGAGGAGATCCTCGATCTGATCCACCGCTTTCAAAGTGTCATCGTGTCGGCAATCGTGGTGTTGCTGCTGGCTGTGTGGCTGTACCGTCGCAACCGGCCCAAGGAGACTCGATCATGAAGACCGCCTTGCCCAAACAGGGCCGCCCCACCGCCGAGGTGCTGGCTGAACTCAAAGGCTTTGGCGCGGATGACCCCAACTACAGGCAAGGCCGCCTGTGGAGCCTGGTGTATTACCTGGACGAGGACTACGCGGATTTTCTGGGCGCCGCCTACCGCGAGTTCTCCAGCGCCAATGGGTTGAACCCGACCGCCTTCAAGAGCCTGAAACGCTTCGAGAACGAGATCATTGCCGGCGTGGCCGAGATGTTTCACGGCACGCCTGAGGTGTGCGGCGTGGTGACCTCGGGCGGGACCGAAAGCTGTCTGCTGGCCGTCAAGACTTACCGCGACCTGGCCCGCACACGCGGCGTGACCAGGCCGGAAATGGTGCTGCCCGTCACGGCGCACGTGGCGTGGTTCAAGGCCTCGGAGTACTTTGGCGTCAAGGTGCGCCTGCTGCCGCTGGACCCCGACTTGCGGGCGGACGTGAGCAAACTGCCCAGGCTGATCAACCGCAACACGGTGATGATTCTGGGCTCGGCGCCGGAGTATCCGCACGGGACAATCGACCCGATCGAAGCGTTCAGCGAGATTGCCCAAAAACGCAACATCCCGCTGCACGTGGACGCCTGCGTGGGCGGTTTCATCCTGCCCTTCATGGCCATGAACGGCCGCAAGTTGCCGCTGTGGGATTACCGCGTACCCGGCGTCACCTCGATCTCGGCGGATGTTCACAAGTACGGGTTCGCCTCCAAAGGCGCCTCCACCATCACCTACCGCAACCTGGACTACCTCAAGCACCAGATGTTTGTGTACCAGGACTGGCCCGGTGGTGTGTTTGCCTCGCCCGCGCTGCTGGGCACGCGACCCGGCGGCGCCTACGCGGCGGCCTGGGCGGCGATGCAGCACTTTGGCACGTCGGGCTACCGTGACCTGGCCAAACGCACTACCCAAGCGTTCGACAAGATGCGCAAGGCGATCGAGAAGATGCCCGAGCTCTACGTCATGGGCCAACCCAGCGGGCCCTTGTTGGGCTATGGCTCGTGCGACCCCGAAGTCAACATCTTCGCCGTGGGCGACCAGATGGATGCCAAGGGCTGGACCATCAACCGCCTGCAAAACCCCGACGGCCTGCATGCCATGATCACTGCCGGGCACCTGCCGGTGGTGGACGACTACCTGCGTGACCTCAGGCAAGCCGTGGCCACCGTCAAGGCCCACCCCGAACTGGCCAAGGCGGGCAGTGCCGCCACCTACGGGCTGATGAGCCATATCCCGCTGCGCGGCATGGTGCACCAGAGGGTGCTGGACATGTTTGCGCAGATGTACAAGGCCGGCGGCCAGGAGCTCGACCTGCACGCGCCTGCCGCGCCCGAGCCAGGCTTGAAGGGCCAGATCAACGCCATGGTGGACCGGCTGGCGCAGTGGTACGTTGAGCGCCAGCAGCAAAGAGCCCAGCGCCGGGCAAGCAGGTAGGCAGCGGGTAAAATCAGGGCTTCTTGCAGGCGCGCCCAGTCAGCGCGCGCATTGCCATCCGCCCGATCACTCACTTCCAGGCCGCCACCGTGACCCTGCATACCAGCCAATTCGAGGGCGGCAGCGCCCTGAGCAGCTTTCGCATCCAGCAACTGTTGCCCGGCCTGCAGGCCATTGCCGACAAGGTCAGCGGCGTGGCCGCGCGCTTTGTGCACCTGGTTAGCTCCGACGCCGCGCCATCCGAGGCCTTGCAGGACCAACTGGCCGCCTTGCTGACCTACGGCGAACCCTATGCCGGCCCCACCGATGGCCCGCTGATTGTGGTGACGCCGCGGTTTGGCACCGTGTCGCCCTGGGCGTCCAAGGCGACGGACATTGCCCACAACTGTGGCCTGACCGTGCGGCGCGTCGAGCGGGTAGTGGAGTACCGCTTCACACTCAAGGCCGGTCTGCTGGGCAAACCCACGCTGACGCAGGCCCAACTCGATCAAATGGGCGCGCTGCTGCATGACCGCATGACCGAGAGCGTGATGTTCGATCGCAGCCATGCCCTGGGCTTGTTCACCGAGCTGCAGCCCACGCCCATGGCGCATGTGGACGTGCTGGGCGGCGGCAAAACCGCACTGCAAGTCGCCAACACCCAGTTCGGCCTGGCGCTGGCGGCAGATGAGATCGACTACCTGGTGCAGGCCTTCACGCAGTTGAAGCGCAACCCGACCGACGTGGAGTTGATGATGTTCGCGCAGGCCAACAGCGAGCACTGCCGCCACAAGATCTTCAATGCCCAGTTCACCATCGACGGCGTGGCGCAGGACCACAGCATGTTCGGCATGATCCGCCACACCCACCAGACCAACCCGCAACACATGCTGGTGGCCTACTCGGACAATGCGTCCGTCATGGAAGGCACGGCAGTCGAGCGTTTTGTGGCTAAAACAAGCTCCAAGGCAAGCCTGTCGGGTGTCAACAGCTATGCAAAACATAGCGAAATTAACCACGTGTTGATGAAGGTGGAAACCCACAACCATCCCACGGCCATCTCTCCCTTTCCCGGCGCCTCCACCGGCGCAGGTGGCGAGATTCGCGACGAAGGTGCCACCGGCCGCGGCTCCAAGCCCAAAGCTGGCTTGACCGGTTTCACCGTGTCCAAAATCAATTGGGGTCAAATCAATTGGGGTCAGACCCCGAATGTGACGCCGAGCGTCGCGTCGACCGACGTATCAACGCAGCCTTACGGCAAGCCCGAACACATTGCCAGCCCTTTGCAGATCATGATTGAAGGTCCGCTGGGCGGCGCGGCGTTCAACAATGAATTTGGTCGCCCCAATTTGCTGGGCTACTTCCGTGAATACGAGCAGGGCCTGCGCTACACGGTGACCGACGCGGTGGGCGCCGCGCAGCGCCGGCAGGAGCAGCGCGGCTACCACAAGCCGATCATGATCGCCGGAGGCCTGGGCGTGATCGACGCCACCCAGACCCACAAGATCGAGTTCCCCGCAGGCAGTCTGCTGATTCAACTGGGCGGCCCGGGCATGCGCATTGGCATGGGCGGCAGTGCCGCCAGTTCCATGGCCACGGGGGCCAACGCGGCCGAGCTGGACTTTGACTCGGTGCAACGTGGCAACCCCGAGATTGAGCGGCGTGCGCAAGAGGTCATCAACCATTGCTGGGCCATGGGCGAGGGCGGCGGCCCGCTCGGGCGTGGCAATCCGATTCTGGCGATTCACGATGTGGGCGCCGGCGGCCTGTCCAACGCCTTTCCCGAGCTGACCAATGATGCTGGAAGAGGCGCGCGTTTTGACTTGCGCGCCGTACCCCTGGAAGAAAGCGGCATGGCACCCAAGGAGATTTGGTGCAACGAGAGCCAGGAACGTTATGTGCTGGCCATTGCACCCGACTCACTGGAGTTGGTCAAGGCCTTGTGCGAGCGCGAGCGTTGCCCGTTTGCGGTGGTGGGCGTGGCCACCGCGGAACGCCAACTGGTGCTGGCCGACGCCGAGCGCGAAAGCCCTGTCCAAATGCCGATGAACGTCTTGCTTGGCAAGCCACCCAAGATGCACCGCGATGTCACAACCGTGGCCCGCCAGTTCGAACCCGTCAATCTGACCGACGTGGACCTGCAAAAGGCGGTGATCGACGTGCTGGCCCACCCCACCGTAGCGTCCAAGCGTTTCCTGATCACCATTGGTGACCGCACCGTCGGGGGACTGAGCCACCGCGACCAGATGGTCGGACCGTGGCAGGTTCCGGTGGCCGATTGCGCCGTGACCCTGGCCGACTTCAAGGGCTTTGCCGGCGAAGCCATGAGCATGGGCGAGCGCACGCCGCTGGCCAGCGTCAACGCGCCGGCATCGGGTCGCATGGCGGTGGCGGAGGCCATCACCAATTTGCTGGCCGCACCGATCGAGTTGTCGCGCGTCAAGCTGTCGGCCAATTGGATGGCCGCTTGCGGCGAACCGGGTGAAGACGCCGCTTTGTATGCCACCGTCAAGGCGGTGGGCCTGGAGTTGTGCCCGGCCTTGGGTATCTCGATTCCGGTGGGCAAGGATTCCCTGTCCATGCGCACGCAATGGCAGCAGCCAGCAGGCCCCGCTGGCGGCGGCAGTGTCGCCAAGAAGGTCACCTCCCCGGTGTCGCTGATCGTCAGCGCCTTTGCCACGCTGGCCGACGTGCGCGGCACGCTCACCCCCCAGCTCAACGCCACTGAGGACAGCACCCTGGTGTTGATCGACCTGGGCCGTGGCCGTCATCGTATGGGCGGCAGCATTCTGGCCCAGACCCTGGGGCAAATGGGCCATGAGGTGCCTGACCTGGACGAGCCACAGGACCTGGTGAACCTGGTCAAGGCGGTCAACCTGCTGCGAGCGCAGGGCAGGGTGTTGGCCTACCACGACCGCAGCGACGGCGGGCTGTTTGCCACGGTGTGTGAAATGGCGTTTGCCGGCCATGTGGGCGTGGCACTCAATGTGGACATGCTGGTGACCGAGGGCGATGGCATCACTGACAGCCGTGCCGAATACGGCGACAGCAAGAACTGGGCAGGCCAGGTCAGCGCGCGGCGCGAAGAGCTGACGCTGAAAGCCTTGTTCAATGAAGAACTGGGCGTAGTGATCCAGGTCCCCACCGCGCAGCGCGGCGAGGTGATGCAGACCCTGCGCGAGCATGGCTTGAGCAAGCACAGCCACTTCATCGGCAAGACCCGCCCGGCCAGTTCGGAGATTCAGGCGGGTGTGGGCGAGGTGCAGGTCTGGCGCGATGCCAAGGCGGTGTTCACGGCCAAGTTGCAAGACCTGCACCAGGTGTGGGACAGCGTGAGCTGGCAGATTTGCCAGCGCCGCGACAACCCGGCCTGTGCCGATGCCGAGCATGCGGCGGCGGGTGATCCGCTGGATCCGGGTTTGAGCTGCACGCCTGGCGTGGATCGCCACGGCCTGCGGCCTCGCGACGACGAGGCACCCGTCATTGCGATTGCCGCGTCGCCGGCGCTCCTCGCAATGACGAATACAGCGCGGCAATCCACGCAAGAAGCACTAGCAAATGCGGCTATAGACGGCTCTGGTTTTGTGCCTTTAGCTACTCTTTCAGTAGCAAGCCCGGCACTGCAGTTGTCCCGTCCGAAGGTCGCGGTGTTGCGCGAGCAGGGTGTCAACTCGCATGTGGAAATGGCCTATGCCTTCACCGAGGCTGGCTTCGAAGCCTTCGACGTGCACATGACCGACCTGCAAAGCGGCCGCGCCAATCTGGCCGAGTTCAAGGGCGTAGTGGCCTGCGGCGGTTTCAGCTATGGGGATACCCTGGGCGCCGGCATCGGCTGGGCGCGTTCCATCACCTTCAATCCCGCGTTGGCAGAACAGTTCAAGGCCTTCTTTGCGCGCACCGACACCTTTGGTCTGGGTGTCTGCAACGGCTGCCAGATGTTTGCCGAGCTGGCCGACATCATCCCCGGCGCACAGCACTGGCCGCGCTTCACCACCAACCAGAGCGAACGTTTCGAGGCGCGTCTGTCGATGGTGGAGGTGCTGAACTCGCCCTCGCTGTTCTTCGCCGGCATGGCAGGGGCTCGCTTACCCATTGCCGTGGCGCACGGCGAGGGCTACGCCAACTTCAAGCACCGGGGCGACGCGGCCAAGGCGATCGCCGCGATGCGCTTCACCGACAACCACGGCCTGGCCACCGAGACCTACCCGTTCAACCCCAACGGCAGCGCGGGCGGCTTGACGGCGGTGACCACGGTGGACGGCCGCTTCACGGCCATGATGCCGCACCCCGAGCGGGTGTTTCGCAACATCCAGATGAGCTGGACCGATGGCGATGTGTCGGCCCACAGCGCGTGGATGCAGTTGTGGCACAACGCGCGCAAGTGGGTTGGATGACAACCCGTAACGCAAGCAACACCATGATTCGACATTTTGTTTGGGCAATTGGGCTGGCGAGCCTGGCGGTGGTCGCGGTGGCGGACCCCGCCGCGAACTACCAGCAGCACTGCGCGGCCTGCCACGGCGCTGATCGCCTGGGCGCGACCGGGCCAGCCCTGCTGCCCGAAAGTCTGGAGCGGCTGCGCAAACCGCAGGCGCTACTGACCATCACTTCGGGCCAGGTCGCCACCCAAATGACTGGTTTCGCCGACCGGCTGAGCAAGGATGAGATTGAGGCCCTGACGGCGTACATCTACGGCCCCAGCGCCACGGCCCCGACCTTCACCGAGGCAGACATCCGAGCCTCGCGCATCGTCAACCACGCGCCGGGTAGCTTGCCCGCCACTCCCGCTGCGGCGTTCAAGGGCGTAGACCTGATGAACCTGTTCATCGTGGTCGAAACTGGCGACCACAGCGTCACTGTCCTGGACGGCGACAAGCTGGAGCCGATCCACCGTTTCGCCAGCCGCTACGCGCTGCACGGCGGGCCGAAGTTCACGCCCGATGGCCGTTACGTGTTTTTTGCCTCGCGCGACGGCTGGGTGACCAAGTTCGACATCTGGAACTTGAAGGTGGTGGCCGAGATTCGTGCCGGCATCAACACCCGCAACGTGGCGGTTTCGGGCGACGGCAAATACCTGGCGGTGGCAAACTACCTACCCAACACCTTGGTGTTGATGGACGCCGATCTCAACCTGATCAAGGTCCTGTCGGTGAAGGACAAAGACGGCAAAGTCAGTTCGCGCGTCTCGGCGGTCTATGACGCCGGGCCACGCAAGAGTTTTGTCGCCGCCCTGAAAGACGTCGCCGAGGTCTGGGAGATCAGCTACAACCCGAATGCGGAGGATATTCCGATCGGCATGGTGCACGACTTCCAGTACAAGGAGGGCGCGTTTGTCCCTGGCTTTCTCAATCCGCGTCGCTCCTACCTGTCCGAGCCGTTGGACGATTTCTTCTTCACGCAAGGCTACAACGAACTGATGGGCACCAGCCGCGAGGCCGGCAAGGGGCAGGTGGTCAACCTCGATGTGCGCAAGCGCATTGCCGACCTGAACCTGCCCGGCATGCCACACCTGGGCTCGGGTATCACCTGGAAGTGGCAGGGCAAGACCGTGATGGCCACGCCCAATCTGAAGGATGGCTTGATCACCGTGATCGACTTGAGCGACTGGAAGACCATCAAGAGCCTGCCCACACCGGGGCCGGGCTTCTTCATGCGTTCACACGAGGCCACCCCGTACGCCTGGGCTGATTCCATGATGAGCAAAGCCAAGGACACGCTGACGGTGTTCGACAAACGTTCGCTCGAACGAGTAACCGAAATCAAGACCGACCCCGGCAAGACGCTGGCGCACATCGAGTTCACGCGCGATGGCAAATACGCCCTGGCCAGCCTGTGGGAGCGCAAGGCCGATGGCGGCGCCTTGATCGTGTTCGACGCCGCCACCTTCAAGGAAGTCAAGCGCATCCCGATGGACAAACCGGTGGGCAAATACAACCTATTCAACAAGATCAGCCGCTCGGAAGGTACGTCGCACTGACGCGGATCGGCCGAGCTGACACGCTGAATTTCAAGCAAATTGCAACCGCGCCATGCGCCCGCGCCGCCAGTACTTCTCAACCTCGACCACCATCCACACCACGCTGGAGAGGCCCAGACACAGCAACAGTTCGACCAGACTCAAGGACTGAGTCTTGAAAATTGGGTGCAGCACCGGCCAATAGATGATGGCCATCTGCAGGGCGAACGTCAGCAGCACCGCCGCCAACAGGGGTCGGTTCGATCCCAGGCCAAGGCGCCACAGTGGCTCGCTCTCCGAGCGAATCGCCAACACATGCGCCATTTGGGACAGGGTGAGCACGGTGAACACCATGGTTTGCCAGTTGGGGTGCCCATGGGCAATGGCCCAGGCCTGGACGCCCAGGCACAGCGCCCCGATCAACAGCCCGATGCCCAGAATGTGCTGCCACATGCCATCGGCAAACAGGCTCTCGGTGGGTGAGCGCGGCGGGCGTTGCATGATGCCGCGCTCACTCGGCTCGGCCGCCAAGGCCAGGCCAGGCAGGCCGTCGGTCACCAGGTTGACCCACAGGATATGGATGGGCAGCAGCGGTATCGGCAGCAGCAACAGCGGGGCCAGGAAGATGGTCCAGAGCTCGCCTGAGTTGCCGGTCATGGCATAGCGCACGAACTTGCGGATGTTGTCGAAGATGCGACGGCCTTCGCGCACGGCGGCCACGATGGTGGCGAAGTTGTCGTCCAGCAGCACCAGGCTGGAGGCTTCACGTGCCACGTCGGTGCCGCCCTTGCCCATGGCCACGCCGATGTCGGCGCGTTTCAGCGCCGGCGCATCGTTGACACCATCGCCCGTCATGGCCACAAAGTGGCCCTGCGCCTGCAGTGCCTCGACGATGCGGATTTTTTGCGCCGGGTCAACCCGCGCGTAGACGCGTACCTCGGCCACCCGCGCCAGCAGACCGGTCTCATCCATGGCTGCCAGATCGGTGCCGGTCAGCACCGGCGCGTCAAGCTGTTCGATGATGCCCAGACGGTGGGCGATGGCGCGTGCCGTCTCGGGATGGTCTCCCGTGATCATCACCGGGATGATGCCCGCCTCCAGGCAGTCACGCACGGCGGCCTGGGCCTCGGCGCGGGGCGGGTCGATCAGGGCCACCAGGCCCAGCAGTTCAAGCTGGCTCTCCACCGCCTCCAGCGCGTTGGTGTCGGGAAGGCGTTCAAAGCTGCGGCGCGCCAGCGCCAGCACACGTAGGCCCTTGGCCGCCAGCGCCTGCGCCAGGAGAAGTTGGGCCGCGGTGTCGAGCGGCTCGGGCCCCGTTGGCGTCCACTGTTTGACGCAGCGTGGCAGCACGGACTCGGGCGCCCCCTTCGTGAAGGCCACACACGCCGTGCCGCCAACGAGCGGGTCATGGTGGAAGGTGGTCATGCGCTTGCGCTCGGCGTCGAAGGGCTGCTCCTGCACCCGGGGCAGGGCGCTGTCCAGCGTGTGTTTGTCCAGGCCGGCATTCAGAGCGGCGAGCACCAAGGCAGTCTCGGTCGGGTCGCCGCGCCATTGGCCGTCTGGGGTCGGGCTGGCGTCGTTGCACAGAGCGGCGGCGCGCAGGGTCTCAAGGGTTGTCGGGTCGCTCACCGAGTCACCCGGTACCCAGCGCTGGCCGCGGGCCAGCACCAGTTCAGTGTGCATGCGGTTTTGGGTCAGGGTGCCGGTCTTGTCGGAACAGATGACGGTGATCGAGCCCAAGGTCTCCACCGAGGGCAGGCGCCGGACCAACGCGTGCACCGTCACCATGCGTCGCGCGCCCAGCGCCAGCAGCACGGTCACTACCGCCGGCAGGGCCTCGGGGATGGCCGCCACCGCCAGGCTGATGGCGGTCAGTGCCATCAGCAAGGGCGTCTCACCGCGCAGCACACCCACCACAAACACCACCGCGCAGATGGCCAGCACCGCCAACGCCAGCCGTTTGCCAAACGCCGCCAGGCGCAATTGCAGGGGGGTGCTGCGGTCCTCGGTGTCCATCAGCCGTGCCACTTTGCCCAGCTCGGTGGACATGCCGGTGGCCACCACCAGCCCGCGCGCGCGGCCGTGGGTGGCGGTGGTGCCCTTGAAGGCCATGTTGAGCCGGTCGCCCAGCGCATTGGCGCCGCCTGCGGCCAATGCCGCGGTGTGTTTGGCGGTGGTGACCGACTCGCCGGTCAGCGCCGACTCGTCCACCTGCAACTGCGCGATTTCGATCAACCGCAGGTCGGCGGGCACCTGGTTGCCGGCTTCAAGCAACACGATGTCGCCCGGCACCACAGTGGCCGCTGGCACCACGTGAACCTGCCCGCCACGCATGACGGTGGCCTGGGCGGCGGCCAATTGGCGCAGCGCCTGCATGGCCTGGTCGGCGCGCCAGCTCTGCACAAACCCAATCGCGGCATTGAGCACCACAATCACCAGGATCACCACCGTGTCCGTCAGGTCGCCGATCAGGCCGGAGACCACTGCGGCGGCCAGCAGCACCAGCACCATGAAATCGCTGAACTGCTCCAGCAGCAGGGCCAAGGGGCCACGTCGCGGCGCAGCCTGAAGCTCATTGGGGCCGTGTTGCAGGGCCCGCGCTTGTGCCTCGTCGTGGGGCAGGCCGTGCGCCGGGTCAACCCCATGTTCACGCGCCAACTCGTGCGCTTCGCGCAAATGCCAGTCAGTGTGGGTGTCGGCCGGGCGGTCGGGGCGTAGGGATGAGCCGGCCATAGCGATTTCAGGTGACTACCGGGCGGGTTCGGTAGAAGCGAAGCGGTGTGCCCGCCTCGTTGACCTGGCTGGTTTGCAGAACCGACTTTCGAATACGCCCAACGACATGCATCTCGCAGGGTTTGCAGTCAAAACGCAAGGTCAGTTTTTCCTTGCCGTTGATCAGCGTCAAGGGCTCCGCTTTGACGGTCCCCTGCACGCCGGTCACCCCTTTGGCCTGCTTGGGGCACAGGCTGAGCGAGAAGCGCACGCAGTGTTTGGTGATCATCAGGCTGACTTCGCCCGGCTCTTCGTGGCTCTCGTAGGCGGCGGCAATCAGCCGGGCACCATGGCGGGCATAGAAGTCGCGGGCTGCTGTGTTGTACACATTGGCCAGGTAGCTCAGCGTGTCCTCGGGGTAGGGAACGGGGGGCTCGACCGTTGCTGCGCGGGGCGGACGCACGTAGGCCGCGGCGCGCGCCGCTTCCAACCGGGCCAAGGCTTCACGGCGCAACGGGTTGAGCAGCGAGGCCGGCACAAACCAGGGCTGGGACAGCCTCAGGGTGATGGGCTCAGAAGATGCACCCAGACAGAAGTCGCTGTTGCCAAACTTGGACAGGTGCTCGCGCAGCGCGGCCTGCGCTAGTGCGGGGTCCTTGGCCGGCATCTTGTCGAGCACCGCCGTGGCGTGGCCCTGGTGTCCGTCTTCATCGGTCAGCGTCAGGGCCAGGCCGTCTGGCGTTTCATCCAGCGCCACCCACACGCCCATGCGCCGGTCGCTGGAAGGTCGCTCCAGGCTGCGCACCCAGCTCATGTCGCGGTTGCGGTTGAGCGCTGTGCCCACCCGCAGGTCCTTGAGTTCGGCAATTGGGTCTTTGGGCACCACACGCCACTTGCCCGCGCCCGGCTTGCCCACGGGCTTGGCCGTGTTGAGCGCCAAGCCGACCAGTTCCTGTTGTAGATCGAAATAACACAGCCCGTCGCCGTTGTGCAGCACGGCTTGGACGTCGTTGGTCTGCAGTTCGACCCACTCTGCGGCCACCTGGGTGACATACCCAAGGGGCACGCCCGGATTCTTGGGTGTATCCAACGCGGCCACATCAATGTGCCGCTGATTGACGAAATAGTCAGTGAACTCGCGGTTGAAGTTCTGGTTCGGATCCGGCGTGAAGGCAAAGGTGGTGCGGCCGCTGGAGCTGCGCGACAGGGGCCGTCCGGTCGCCTCGCGCGCCTCAATCAATTCATCGAGTAGCTTGCGGTAGTGCGCGGTGATGTTCTTCACATACGCCATGTCCTTGTAGCGGCCTTCGATCTTGAAGCTGCGAATGCCCGCATCCACCAGCGCACCGAGGTTGGCGCTCTGATTGTTGTCTTTCATCGACAACACGTGTTTGTCGTGCGCCACGAAGCGGCCTGCTGAATCGACCACCTGATAGGGCAGCCGGCAGGCCTGGCTGCAGTCGCCCCGGTTGGCGCTGCGCCCGGTGTGCGCGTGGCTGATGTAGCACTGGCCGCTGTAGGCCACGCACAGCGCGCCGTGCACAAAGTATTCGAGCGTGCAGTCGGTCTGCGCCCGGATGGCGGCGATCTGGTCCAGGTTGAGCTCGCGCGCCAGCACGATTTGCGACAGGCCCACGTCCTGCAGGAAGCGCGCCTTCTCGGGGGTGCGAATATCGGTCTGGGTGCTGGCATGCAACTGGATTGGCGGCAGGTCCAGCTCCAGCAGGCCCATGTCCTGGATGATCAGCGCGTCCACCCCAGCGTCGAACATCTGCCAGGCCAGCTTGCGCGCGCCTTCCAGCTCATCGTCGCGCAGGATGGTGTTGATGGTGACGAAGATGCGTGCGTTGAAACGGTGCGCGTGCCGCACCAGTCGTGCAATATCTGCGGCAGAGTTGTCGGCATTGGCACGCGCGCCAAAGGAAGGCCCGCCGATGTAGACCGCGTCGGCGCCATGCAAGATGGCCGCGATGCCAATGTCGGCGTCGCGGGCGGGCGCGAGCAGTTCAAGCTGGTGGTCGGGGATGGACATGGCGCCAATTATCGCTAGCGCCAGACAAACTCGTTGGTTATGGCGCGGCCCATCCGCAGCAGACATGGATTGCCGCATTGCGTGCCGCGCGGCGGTAGACGGCCCGGGCGCTACGGCGTCGTGGTGTCATGCAAATGCCACGCAAGCGCAATGCTGTTGTCATGTGACGCTTTCAGACTTCACCTCATTCGAGGAGAAAACCATGAGAGAACCCCACAGCCTGGCCCCCACTATCTTGAACACATCATTGGCGTCCGGCCTGCAAGGCACGGCCAACCCGGTGCTGCTGCCGGTGACGACGCCGCCACCCGTGGGCGAGCGGCCGTCGGCCGGCATCGAAGTCTGCTGGGCCGAACACCAGGATCAAGTGCGCCAGGCGCAGCGTCTGCGCTACCAGGTCTTTGTGGGCGAAATGGGTGCGCGCCTGCCCAACACCATCCCCCATCACGACATTGACCTGTTCGACGACTTCTGCGAACACCTGTTGGTGCGCGATGTTGCCAGTGGCGAGGTGATTGGCACCTACCGCGTACTGACGCCGGCCCAGGCCAAACGCGTGGGCAGCACCTACAGCGACACCGAGTTCGACTTGACCCGCTTGCGCAGCTTGCGCGAGCGCATGGTGGAACTGGGTCGCAGTTGCGTGCACCCGGACCATCGCCACGGCGGTGTCATCATGGCTTTGTGGACGGCCCTGGGCGGCTTCATGCAGCGCAACCGGCTCGACATCATGGTGGGATGCGCCAGCATTCCGATGTGGCACAACGGCGTGGTCAGTGGCGATGTGGCGGCCAGCATCTGGCACCAGTTGAAGCAAACACACCTGGCGCCGATTGAACTGCAGGTGCGTCCACGTTTGCCGCTGCCGGTGGATCAGATGGATGGCAGCCTGCAAGTGGACCCGCCCGCGCTGATCAAGGGCTACCTGCGTCTGGGCGCCAAGATATTGGGCGCCCCGGCATGGGACCCGGACTTCAACAGTGCCGACCTGCCGATGCTGATGCGCATCGAGGACTTGCCCTCGCGTTACCGCAAGCACTTTCTGGGGGCCTGATGCGGGCCGCGTTCGACCATGTTGGTGCCTGGCTTGCCCCGCACGACAGCGGTGCCGAGCGCCATGGTGACGATGATCACGAGCATGATGGGGAGCACGCGCACAAGCGCTATCGCGCGGTGTTCATCTCCGACCTGCATCTGGGTACGCCTGGCTGCCAGGCCAGTGCGCTGCTGGCGTTTCTGAAAGCCTACCCCAGCGACACCCTGTACCTGGTGGGGGACATCGTGGACGGCTGGCAACTGCGCCGCAAATGGTACTGGCCGCAGTCGCACAACGATGTGGTGCAGAAGCTGCTGCGCCGTGCGCGCAAGGGTGGTCGCGTCATCTTCGTGCCGGGCAACCACGACGAGTTTGCACGCACCTTTGTAGGCCACCACTTTGGGGGCATCGAGGTGATGGAACAGGCGGTGCACACCACCGCCGACGGGCGCCAGCTCTGGATCGTCCACGGTGACTACTTTGACGGCGTGATCCAGTGCGCCAAGTGGCTGGCCTACCTGGGCGACAACCTGTATGAGTTCACGCTCAGGCTCAACCGGCACCTCAACAGCGCGCGCGCCCGGCTGGGGCTGCCCTATTGGTCCTTGTCGGCCTACCTGAAGCACAAGGTCAAGAAGGCGCTGAACTACGTGACCGACTTCGAGCAGGCGGTGGCGGCCGAGGCGCGCCGACGTGGGCATGACGGCGTGGTGTGTGGCCATATCCACCGCGCCGAGATGCGCCACATCGACGGCACCTTGTACTGCAACGACGGCGACTGGGTCGAGAGCCGCACCGCGCTGGTGGAGCACTTTGATGGCCATCTGGAACTGGTGCACTGGCAGGCGGACGATCATCGACCCACGGCGACACGGCCGGCCATGATGGCGCTGGGGCAGACCGCATGAAGCTCGCTCTGGTCACGGATGCATGGTTCCCGCAAGTCAACGGCGTGGTGACAACGCTGGCCGAACTGGTGCGCCAGATCACCGACATGGGCCACGAGGTGCTTGTGATTCACCCCGGCCAGTTCAAGACCATGCCTTGTCCCGGTTATGCCGGTATCGATCTGGCGTTGCGGCCCAAACGCGCCCTGCGCGCCATGCTGGAGGCGGCGCAGCCGGATGCCATTCACATCGCCACCGAAGGTCCCCTGGGCTGGGCGGCGCGCAGCTACTGCCTGAAACACCGCCTGGCTTTCAGCACCGCGTTTCACACCAAGTTTCCGGAAATCCTGCATGCCGCCTGCAAGGTTCCGCTGTCCTGGGGGTACGCCTGGTTCCGGCACTTTCACAAGCCATCGTCGGCGGTGATGGTGCCCACGCAAGGGGTGCTGACCATGCTGCAGGCGCGTGGTTTTGCCCAGTTGCGTGGCTGGACCCATGGTGTGGACACCTCGCTTTTCCCGTTTCATGACACGCCCAAGCCTTATGCGCCGGCCGGGGCGATGGTGCGCCCGGTGTCGCTGTTTGTAGGCCGAGTGTCCTACGAGAAGAACATTGAAGCCTTCCTGAAGCTCGATGTGCCCGGCACCAAGGTGGTGTGTGGCGTCGGGCCGGTGCAGCAAAACCTGCAGGCGCGTTACCCGGCTGCGCGCTGGCTGGGCATCTTGCCGCGTGATGAGTTGGCCAAGGTCTATGCGGCGGCGGATGTGTTTGTGTTCCCCAGCCATGCCGACACCTTTGGTCTGGTGATGCTCGAAGCCATGGCCTGTGGCACGCCGGTGGCGGCCTACCCGGTGGACGGCCCGCGTGAGGTGCTGGGTCAGGGCAACCCGGCGAACCTGGGGGGCGCCACCGGCGGCGCCATGCATGCCGACCTGGCGCAGGCCTTCCACGCCGCGCTGGGCATCTCGCGCTGGGAAGCGCGCAGCCGGGCACTGAGTTTTGATTGGCGCGCGGCGACGCAGAGTTTCTTGAGCTTCCTGGTGCCGGCGCGGCCAACCGGCGCGGTGGTGGTCAAGCGCATCGGGCATGCGCTGCCCAGCAGCAAGGTTTGACCGGCACCTTGACCATTGGCCATTCTCAATGGCATGACATCAGAGGTCGTCATTGCCGGGCTGCGCTTTGCATGAACCGGTCGTCATTGCGAGCTGCCCGAATCCGGGCCGATACCGCACACGGACCTTGAACCTGCATCGTCATCGCGAGGCCGCAGGCCGCGGCGATCCATGTATTTTGGGGCCATGGATTGCCGCACTTCGTTCGCAATGACGACCGGTTCACGGAAAGCGCAGTGAAGCAATCCAGGAGTCCTGACTCCATAGTCAGCATGCGAAGTGCCAGACCCCGGCGCCCACTCATGCAGAGGAATTCTTCAACTTGGGGCGGCTTTGGGCACGCCCAATCGCGTGAACGGATAACGCCGACCATTGAGCAAGCTGCTCAGGGGCGTGGAGCGCACCAGGAAGTGGTAGCTCAAAAGCGCAACGGCTGTGGTGGCCATGATGTTCAGCGCCATCTTGACCAAGGCCGGCAGGGCCGAGCCATACAGCAGCGCGCCAAAGCCAATGGTGGCGGGCATGTGAATCACGTACACCCAATACGAACTTTGGGCCAGGTAGCTCAAGGCCGGGCTCGCTCGGCTGACATAGCGCAGAAACAGCCCGACCAGCGCAAAGCTCCACAGCCAGGTGCAGGCGTTGTAGGCCAGCGAAAACCAGAATGTGAAGCTTGGAATCAATACCCCATGATCGCGTTTGAGGCCCACCAAAGTGAGTGCGGCCACAAAGCACAGCAGCCCCGCGCCGGCGTAGGCCAACCAGCGCAACTGGTAGAGCGCCAGCAGCCGCTCGCGCTGCCCATACATTGCCAAACCAAACACGTAGAACAGACCGTTGTGCAGCCACTCCGCCAGGGGCGGTACGAATGCACCGCTGGCCATCACCATGCCATCCTTGTAACTGGCGCCCAGCAGCGCCAAGGGCACGGCCAGCACGGCAAAGCCCCAGGCGCTGCCCGCCAGCCGTTCGAACGCCGACGCGAGCCATGCGCGCAGCGCTGGCGGCACGGCCTGTGCCAGCGGGGCCAGCGCCGCCGTGAACAGACAAAACCACACCAACATCCACAGAAACCACAGGTGCATGGTGTTCCACTTGGGCGCGTCATCGCGCGGGGGAATCAGGCTTACGTCAAGGCCCCAGGTGCCGCGCACCATGCGGTGGACGAACAGCAGGGCCAACACCACGCAGGCCACAAAGATCACGGGCCACAACAGCACAAATGGCAGGCCCAGGCGCATCAACCGGTTTTTCAACATGCCCCGCACGCCGCGGCGCTGCACCAGCATGGTGACGAAAAAGCCCGCCAGGATGAAGAACACCGGCATGCGAAAGCTGTGAATCAACGCCACCAGAATATCAGCCATTTCGCTGCTCTGGTTGTCGTGCCAGGGCAGGGGCGAGGGTGCCACCATGTAGATCACCGCCACGTGCAGCACCACACCCAGCCACATCATCACGGCGCGCAGGTTGTCCAGGGCGTACAGGCGCGTATTCATTCGGAACGCAGCGCCTCCACCGGGTCCAGCTGCGCCGCGCGGCGCGCTGGCAGCACGCCGGCCAGCAGGCCAATGGCGATGGCCAGGCCTTCAGCCAGCAGCACAAACATCAAGGGGGTGTGCACTGGCAGGGCCGGCACCGCCAGGTGGATGAGCTGCGCCAGACCCATGCCCAGCAGCAGACCGATCACGCCACCCAGCGCCGACAGCGCCACCGCCTCACCCAGGAACAGGCCCAGGATGGTGCGTCGGGGCGCGCCCAGCGCAACCAGCAGGCCGATCTCACCGGTGCGTTCGCTCACGGCGATGGTCATGATGGTGACGATGCCCACGCCGCCGACCAGCAATGAAATGCTGCCCAGCGCGCCGACGGCCATGGTCAGGATGTCCAGAATGTTGGACAGGGTGCGCAACATGTCCTCTTGTGTGGTGATGGTGAAGTCCTCGCGGCCATGGCGCGCGGTCAGGGCGCTCTTGATGCTGGCCACCACGCTGGCTGCCGGCACACCTTCGGCATAGGCCACGTCAATCTTCATCATGCCGTCGCGGTTGTACAGCTCCAGCGCCCGCGCGGTGGGGATGTAGGCCGCGTCATCCAGGTCGATGCCCAGAAACTGCCCCTTGGCCTCGAGCACGCCGATCACCCGAAACTGCAGGTTGCCCACGCGAACCCGCGCGCCCAAAGGGTTGGCGCCGCCAAACAATTCTGACTTGAGCTTGGCCCCCAGCACCACGAAGGCGCGTGCGTTCTCCAGGCTCTCATCTGGCAGAAACTGGCCGGTCCTGACGGACATGCTGTAGACCTTGAGCATGTCCGCGCCCACGCCATTGACGGTGGTGCGCCGCAGTCGGCCATTGCCACCGACCTCGGTGTTGCCCCACACCATGGCGGTCATGCCGGTGACGTGGGGCAGGTTCGCCAGCGCGCGCGCGTCGTCCAGAGTTAGAGGTCGTACCGACGTCGGGATGCCGGTTGGCGCCGGGCCGGATGTCTTGACCTTGCCCGGCGAGATGCTGGCGATGTTGGTGCCGAACTGGGTGAACTCGGCCAGCACGAAACGGTGGATGCCCTCGCCGATGGAGGTCAGCAGGATCACCGCTGCAATGCCTACCGCAATGCCCAGCAGCGTCAAAAAGCTGCGCAGGCGCTGCGCGGTGATGGCGCGCAGGGCGAGGTGGGTGGCGTCACGCAGCAGCATGGTGGGGCACTCGGGCTACTTGTGGATTTGGAGATCGCAAGAATGCATCAACTCGTCATTGCGAGGGTAGCGTGGCAATCCACCTTGGCCAAACACAAACATGGATTGCCACGCTACGCTCGCAATGACGAAACTCGCATAAGTGGTACTTTGGCATTTTCCGCGTCCCTTAGCGTTTGGCCAGTGCCTGCACCGGGTCTAGCTGCGCGGCGCGGCGGGCCGGCAACACACCGAACAGAATGCCGGTCACCAGCGCCGTGCCCAAGCCGGCCAGCACGGCCCAATCGGGCGGGTACGCCGGAAAGGCAGGATACAACTGGCGAATAACGGCCGCGCCAAGATGGCCCAGAAGGAAGCCGACCACCGCGCCAGCCAGCGACAGCATGGAGGCCTCGGTCAGGAACAGCATTCGAATCGTCCCGCCGTTGGCGCCCAGCGCCTTGAGCAGCCCAATCTCCCCGGTACGCTGCGTCACCGACACCAGCATCACGTTCATCACCAGAATGCCCGCCACCGCCAGGCTGATGGCGGCAATACCGGCCACGCCCAGCGTCAGGGCGCCCAGCAGGCGGTCGAAGGTGGCCAGCACGGCGTCCTGGGTGATCACCGTGACGTCTTCTTCGCCTTCGTGGCGTAGCTTGATGATGTCGGCCACCTGGCGCTTGGCGGCTCCGATGGCATCGCGGCCGTTGGCTTCGATCAGGATGCGAAACAGCGTGTTGCTGTTGAACATGGCCTGCGCCAGCGACACCGGCACGAACACCAGCTCGTCGGTATTCATGCCCAGTCCCTGGCCGCTGGCGGCCAGCACGCCCACGATGCGAAAGCGCCGGTCGCCAATGCGCACCAGTTGGCCCAGGCTGGGGGCGCTGCCGAAGATTTCGTCGCGCACCTTGGCGCCGATCACCGCCTCCGACGCCCCGCGGCGCCAGTCGCCGTGGGCCAGAAAACGACCCTGGGCCAGCCCCAGGTTGCGCAACTCGACGTACTGCGCCGTGGTGCCCGCCACCATCACCTCGCGCAGCTTGCCCCCGGCGCTGATCTCGGAGGTGCCAATCACCAGCGGCGCCACGCGCACCACGGCGCTGGCGCGCTGCAGGGCCTGCGCATCGTCAATCGTCAGGTCACGCGGGGTGTTGGTGATGGCGTTGCCGGGATTGAAACCGCCAGTCTCCGATCGCCCCGGCAACACGATCACCAGGTTGCTGCCCAGCGACGAGAACTCATTCATCACGTAGCGCCGCGCGCCGTCGCCCAGTGCCGTCAGCACCACCACGGCAGCCACGCCAATCGCCATCGCCAGCACCAGCAGCGAGGCGCGCAGCGGGTTGCCGGTGGCGGCCATGCGCGCGAAGCGGATCAGGTCGGTGCTGCGCATGGTGCCTGACTCGAATCTTGCTTGACGGCGCCGTCTTCCATCAGCAGCTGGCGATGCGCGCGTGCGCCCAGATGCGGGTCATGGGTGACCACGATCAGCGTCACGCCGCGCGTGTTGAGTTCTTCCAGCAGGCGCACCACTTCCTCGCCGGTGGTGCGGTCGAGGTTGCCGGTGGGCTCATCGGCCAGGATCATGGCCGGCTGCATGATGGTGGCGCGCGCAATCGCCACGCGCTGGCGTTGCCCGCCCGAGAGTTCATCGGGGCGGTGGTCGGCGCGGTTCTCCAGGCCATAGTCCTTGAGCGCTTGCGCCACCCGCACCGCGCGCTGCGCTGGCGCCAGGCCGGCCAGCATCATGGGCAGGGCGATATTTTCGGCCGCGCTCAGGCGTGGCACCAGATGGAAACTCTGGAACACGAAGCCGATGCGCTCGCTGCGCACCCGCGCCTGCTCGTCGGGCGTCAGGGTGGTGACGTCGCGACCTTCGAGCAGATAGGTACCGGTGTTGGGCCGGTCGAGCAGGCCCAGCAAGTTGAGCAAGGTGGACTTGCCCGAGCCCGACGGCCCCATCACCGCCACGTATTCACCCGCGCCAATCGTCAACTGGAGGTTGCGCAGCGCATGCACCTCGGAGTCACCGAGGTGAAACACCCGCTCGATGCCCGACAACTCGATCTGCGCGGGGGACATTGGGTTCATTTCTTGGCTTTGTCGTCGATCACATACGCCGCGCCGGCCTTGACGCCTTCGCGTTCCAGCGAGGTGACGACCTGGTCGCCCGCGGCCAGGCCCTCCAGCACTTCGGTGAACTCCCAGTTGGCCAGGCCGGCCTTGACCTTGCGCTCCTGCAGCTTGCCGTCGGCACCGGCCACCAGTACCTTGCCACCCTCTTGCAGCGCCGAGGTGGGCACACGCAGCACCTTCTCGCGCACCGACAGGATCACCTCCACATCGGCGCTGTAGCCCACCAGCAGACGCGGCGGCTTGTCCTGCGGCTCCAGCGTGGCCTCGATGTCCACCGTGCGTGCCTGCTTCTCCACCGCCGACACATAGGGCGCCACCCGCTTGACCTTGCCCGGGAAGGACTGCTTGGGCAGCGCGTCGAAGCTGATCCGCACCACCTGGCCGGCCTGAATTTTGGGCGCATCGACCTCGTCCATTGGCGCGCGCACATACAGGCAACTGTCGTCGATCAGGTCAATCGCGGGGGGCGTTGGTACGCCCGGAGGCGAGGGCGTGGAGTATTCGCCCACCTCGCCCACAATCTTGGCCACCGTGCCGGCAAAGGGCGCGTACAGCACGGTGCGTTTCTGTTCTACCTTGGTCGCGCTGACCTTGGCCTGGGCCTGCGCCACATCGGCCTTGGCGGCGTCGCACCCGGCGCGCCGGGCCTGGGCCTCGGCGCGGGCCTGCTCCTCGCGTGAGCCCGAGACAAAACCCTGACTGCGCAGCGAGCCCTGACGGTCGGCCTCCTTCTCAGCGTTGAGCGCCATGGTGCACGCCTCGGTGACCCGCTTGCGCGCCGTCTCCACTTGGGCCATGGCCAGCGTGCTTTGCGCCTGCTGGTCGTCGTTCCAGAGCTTCATCAGCAACTGGCCCTTTTTGACCTTGTCGCCTTCCTTCACCGCCAGCACTTCGATGCGCCCGCCCATGGTGGCCGAGAGCTTGGTGCGCTGGCAGGCTTCGACCGTGCCCGCGCGGGTGTTGGCAATGCTGGCCTCGACCCGGCCGTGCTCGATGGCCTTGACCAGTACCGCAATGGGTTTGGGCCGCTTGACCCACCACAGGCCCGTGGCCACGATGGCCCCTATCAGCAGTGCAAACAACAGACGACGAATCAAGGTTGACGACATGTGGGGGGTCCTGACCGCAAAGGATTTTCATTGTAGGGGGCGTGGGACCCGGGGTCGCTGACAGAAGCTTGACCGACGTCAGGCCCATGCGCCTTGGTATTGTGGGTTCCCACAATAGATGTCCTGCAAATCCTCCTTACAGTGAATGGTGAGCGGCCCCGTTGCCGCGCATGTGACTTCACCAACTTTTCAGGAGCATTCCAATGAAGCTTTCCAAACTATTGCTTGGCCTTATGGTCGGCTGTGCCGCGCTGGCAGTGAACGCCCAGACCGTCATCAAGTTCAGCCACGTGGTGGCGGTCGATACGCCCAAGGGCAAGGCCTCCGAGTTCTTTGCCAAGAAGGCGGCCGAGTTGACCAAGGGCAAGGTCAAGGTGGAGGTGTATGCCAACAGCGCCTTGTACAAGGACAAGGAAGAAATGGAAGCCCTGCAGATGGGCTCGGTGCAGATGCTGGCACCCTCGCTGGCCAAGTTTGGCCCGCTGGGCGTGAAGGAGTTCGAGGCGTTTGACTTCCCGTTCATCTTTGACGACACGGCCGATCTGCACAAGATCACCCAGGGCCCAGTTGGTGCCAGCCTGATGGCCAAGCTCGAACCCAAGGGCATCAAGGGCCTGGCCTATTGGGACAACGGCTTCAAATCGTTCTCGGCCAACACGCCGATCAAGTCGGCCGCCGACATGAAAGGCAAGAAGTTCCGCATCCAGTCATCCAAAGTGCTGGAAGAAGAGATTCGCTCGGTGGGCGGCATCCCGCAGGTGATGGCCTTCTCCGAGGTTTACCAGGCGCTGCAGACCGGCGTGGTCGATGGCACCGAGAACCCGATCTCCAACTTTTATACGCAGAAGATGCACGAGGTGCAAAAGCACCTGTCCCTCACCAACCATGGCTATCTGGGCTATGCGGTGATCGTCAACAAGAAGTTCTGGGATGGTTTGCCCGCTGATGTGCGCGGCCAGTTGGAACAAGCGATGACGGAATCGACGGCCTACGCCAACAAGATCGCCCAGGAAGAAAACGACGCGGCGCTCGAAGGCGTCAAGAAGAGCGGCAAGACTACCGTGTACGTGCCGACCAAGGACGAGCGCCTGGCACTCAAGAAAGCGATGGCGCCGGTACACAGCAAGATGGCTGACCGCGTGGGCAAGGACACCCTGCAAACGATCTACAAGGCCACTGGCTTCGATCCGAACGCGCTGTAAAGATCGATCCATTCGTCATCGCGAGGACGACGGACGCTGTGATCCACGGCCCAGCGTTTGGGCCATGGATTGCCACGCTGCGCTCGCAATGACGAACACGCATCCCCTTAACTTGATATTCCACCACCGGAGTTGACGCCATGAAAATACTCGATCACCTGGAGGAGTGGCTTGTCACCTTCCTCATGGGCGCCGCGACGCTCATCATTTTCGTGGCGGTGATTCACCGCTACGCGGCTGGCCTGGCCATTCCCGGCGTGCAGGACTGGCTGCTCTCGCTGTCCCTGAGCTGGGCGCAAGAGCTCACCATCATCATGTTTGTCTGGATGGCCAAGTTCGGCGCCGCCTACGGCGTGCGCACCGGCATTCACGTCGGCGTGGACGTGCTGATCAACCGGCTGAACGACACCATGCGCGCCAAGTTCATCGTGTTTGGCCTGGGCGCTGGCGCCTTGTTCACCGGTGTGGTGGCGATCCTGGGCGCGCGCTTTGTGTGGGAGAACGGTGCCCACTACTTCTTCTTCAAACTGATGGGACTGTCGGTGGACGGCATTCCCGAGGGGCCGACCACGCCTGACTTGGAGTGGGCTACCTGGATCGTCTACAGCGCGATTCCGCTGGGCACCAGTTTGATGTGTTTTCGATTTTTGCAGGTGATGGTTGGTTTCTTGAAGACCGGCGAACTGCCGCACCACGACCATGGTCATGTGGATGGCTTGGACGAGGAGGTGCCCCCGGTGGATACCAACCCCTACGCCATGAACGACAACCTGCATCCGGCTGACAAGCGTGCGCACGACGGTCAAGGGAGCTCCAAATGAACGCCGCGATCATATTCATCCTGTTGCTGGTGCTGATGCTCACCGGCATGCCGATCTCGATTTCGCTCGGCCTGACGGTTCTGACCTTTTTGTTTGGCTTCACCAATGTGCCGCTGGAGTCGGTGGCGCTCAAGTTATTTACCGGCATCGAGAAGTTCGAGATCATGGCGATTCCGTTCTTCATTTTGGCGGGCAACTTCCTGACCCACGGCGGGGTGGCGCGGCGCATGATCAACTTTGCCTCCAGCATGGTCGGCCACTGGTACGGTGGTCTGGGTCTGGCCGGCGTGTTGGCCTGCGCGCTGTTTGCGGCAGTGTCGGGTTCATCGCCGGCTACTGTGGTGGCGATCGGCTCAATCTTGTTGCCCGCCATGGTCAAGGCCGGGTTCCCCAAGAGCTTTGGTGCGGGGGTCATTACCACCTCGGGCGCTTTGGGCATTCTGATTCCGCCCAGCATTGTGATGGTGATGTACTCGGTGGCCACCAATACCTCGGTGGGCGCCTTGTTCATGGCCGGTGTGGTGCCAGGCATTGCGCTGGCGGGGGTGCTCGGCGGCGTCACCTGGTATCGGGCGCGCAAGTTCAACTATCCAAGGTTGGCCAAGGCATCCTGGGGTGAGCGCTTCAGAACCTTCAAGGCCTCGGCCTGGGGGCTGCTGCTGATCGTGATTGTGATGGGTGGCATCTACACCGGCATGTTCACGCCGACCGAGGCCGCAGCCATGAGTGCGGTGTACGCCTTCATCGTGGCGGTGTTCGTCTACAAGGACATGAGCTTGAAGGACGTGCCCCGCGTGTTGCTGAACTCGGCCAACATGTCGGCGATGCTGCTGTACATCATCACCAACGCGGTGCTGTTTTCCTTCATCATGACCAACGAGAACATCCCGCAGGCCCTGGCCGACTGGATGCTGGGCCACGGCCTGGGCATGGTCACCTTCCTGCTGGCGGTGAACTTCATACTGCTGCTGGCGGGCAATTTCATGGAGCCGTCGAGCATCGTGCTAATCTTCGCGCCGATCCTGTTCCCCGTGGCGGTCAAGCTGGGCATCGACCCGGTGCACTTCGGCATCATCATGGTGGTCAACATGGAGGTGGGCATGTGCCACCCGCCGGTGGGGCTCAATCTGTATGTGGCCTCGGGCATCACCAAGATGGGCATCACCGAGCTGACCGTGGCGGTGTGGCCGTGGCTGCTGTCGATGCTGGGCTTCTTGCTGGTGGTGACCTATTGGCCCGGCCTGTCGCTGTGGTTCCCGCGCATGCTGGGGATGATGTAGCCGTTCGTCAGACCGAAGCCGCGACGCGCACGCAGTTGCGGCCCTCGTTCTTGGCTTGGTACAGGGCCTGGTCGGCACGGCTGAGCAAATCCTGCGGCGTGAAGAAGTGGCCGGCTGGACTGCTGGCGACGCCAAAGCTGGCGGTAAAGCGGATCTGCTGGTTGTCGAAACTGCTTTGCAGCGCCTCGATGTCGGCGCGAAAAACCTCGGCCAGGTCTGCGGCAGCGGCCGCCGGGGTGTTGATCAGCAGGACCACGAATTCCTCACCACCGTAACGGGCCAGCACGTCGCCCTCGCGGTGAATCCTTGTTCGGATCAGGTCGGTCAGGGCACGCAGACAGGCGTCTCCGCCCTGGTGGCCATGGCGATCGTTGATCTCCTTGAAATGGTCAATGTCGAACATGATCAGCGAGAGCCCAGTCTTCAGGCGCAGCGCGCGACGTGTCTCGGCGACCAGTGCCTGGTCGAAGAAGGCCCGATTGCTGATCTGGGTCAGGCCATCGGTCGTGGAGAGCCGCTGCAGCCGCTCGTTGGCCACCTGCAGTTGTTCCAGCGTTTGATTCAGGTCCCGCGTGCGGTCTTGCACCCGCTGCTCCAGCTCCTGGTTGGCCTGATCCTTGGCCGCGATCAGCGCCTGTTGCGAGGCGCGTGCCTGCTGCTCGTGTGCCAGCGCCCGGGCTTGCGCCGTCATCCTCAGTTTGCGCTCATGGTTGATACGGTCTGCCAGGGTAAAGGACAGCAGCACCACCAGCAGCACCACGCCGATCTGGTGCGCATTGCCGGTCCAGAAGTTGGTGTCGATCACTCCGAATTTGCTGGCGTTCAGGACGCCCAGGCCAGCCAGCGCAGCGGTCCAGGCCAGGCAATAGAAACGCGCAAACTCGGCACCCCGCCACCAGCGCCAGTAGCCCAAAGTCAGCGCCGCCAGGGCGGCGGGAAACGTCAGCGCCGCGCCCAGGCGCACCGTCACGTTATAGGGCGCCACCAGGCTCAGGGCAACCAGCAGGGCGCCGCCGACACTGAACGCCCGCATCAGCACCGATGCACCGCGCGAGAATTCCTTGAGCCTAAGGAAGTGGCTGGCAAACAGGCTCGAAAACAGGATTGAGCCGGCCATGAAGGTGGAGATGGCAACGCTGTTCCACCGCACCGCCTGGGGCCAGACATAGGCGAAGGTGTAGCCTGTCAGGGTGAAGTGAAACAGCAGGTAGCTGGCCACAAAACCGATGTAGTACAGGTAGCTCCGGTCCCGTGTGGCGAAGAACACAAACAGGTTGTAGACGATCATGACCAGCAGCACGCCCGCCACCACGCCCTGGACCAACTTCTCGTGATCGTTGGATTGCTGAAATTGGACCGGGTCCCATACGCGCAGCGGTGCTTCAATGGTTCCGGACGAGGCCAACCGCATCAGCACGAGGTTGCGACCCGGCGCCAGCGTTAGCGGCATGACGAAGTTCTGGTTCTGGAAGACACGTTCTGCAAAAGGGCGCTCGTCGCCCAGTGTGTAACTCTGGCGCAACTGGCCGTCCACGTAGTGGTAAAGCCGGACGTCGTCGATAAAGGGAATCGGCAATTCGACATAGCGTGTCAGCGGCGTCGCATCGAGGTTGTGCAGTTCAAATCGAAACCAGTGCGCGTCCGGCGTGAAGCCGAAGTTGGGCGATGGCTGGGTGATGGCCCGCCAGGGCTGGTCGGTCGCCGCCACCTGCTCGGGCGTAAGCAGCCGTGAACTGTCCACCAGCACGCCCATGCCCGAGCCCAGTTCGATGCGTTGCAGGCCTTGTGCCGAGACGGCGTAGTGGGGCAAGGCCGAGCGCGTCGGATTGGCGCGCTCGCGGTCGAAGGCGTTTGTGGCGCACGTCGAGCACAGCAGGAACAAGAACCAAGCAAGTGCTCGCAGGGTCATCGCGATGGACTCGGTGGGCGCTGCTTTGGCGCTTGAGGTGGCCGCATGGTCAGAAACCGGAGTGCCAGTGCGGCGGCAGCGATAGCGGCGCTGCCGCCGGTTACTTCTTGTGCGCCTGCGCGACGCACTGCTCGCGCAGGGGCGCGACCTGGTCGTAAGCGGCTTGCAGTTCCTTGGACATCTTGCCGTACTGGTTTTCTGACTTGGATTTGGTCAGGATCACCTGGTACTCCGCAAAGGTCAGCGGTGCGGGCAGACCCTTTTGGACGCAATCGCAAAAGGACTGGTCACCATAGACCTTCACGCAGTGCAATTTGCTGGGCACCGACATGCGTTCGGCCAGGGTCTTGGCAGCCGCCTTTTGGCTGGCCTCCAGTTGCTCGATCTGGGGCAGGGTCTGCGCTAGGGCGGGTGAGGTCAGCAGGGCGACCACGGCGGCCAGGGCCAGGCCGGTCGCGACCAACTTCTTGAAGTGGGAAAGAGGGAGTTTCATGTACCCGATTGTGCCACCGGGCGCCATCGCCACCCAAAACTGAGGTGACATCGAGAATGAGGTTGACGAGCCTTGACCCCGGCACTGGCTCCACAGTTAGGGCTGCTTGGTTCCCCACCTGACCCGTTTGGCCGCTTTACCATGCGGGAAGGCCCGTCAGCCTTGATTGTAATGGCTCAGGTGGATTGACTGCGGGAGAGCCTGAACACGCTGACCAGATCAGACAGCTTGGCGGCCTGGCTCTTCATGGACTCTGCGGCCGACGCCGCCTGCTCGACCAGCGCCGCATTCTGCTGGGTGACGCTGTCCATCGCGGTGATGGCCTCATTGATCTGGTCGATGCCGGAGGACTGCTCGGCGCTGGCCAGGGCGATTTCGCCAATGATCTCGGTCACCCGTTTCACGCTGCTGACCACCTCGGTCATGGTGGCGCCGGCCTGGTCGACCAGACGCGTGCCGTGCTCGACATTGCTGACGGATTCGTCGATCAGGGTCTTGATTTCCTTGGCCGCACCGGCCGAGCGCTGCGCCAGGCTGCGCACCTCGGCGGCCACCACCGCAAAGCCACGGCCCTGCTCGCCGGCACGAGCGGCCTCCACCGCCGCATTGAGCGCCAGGATGTTGGTCTGGAACGCGATGCCGTCGATCACACCGATGATGTCGACGATCTTGCGCGACGAGGCGTTGACCGTGCCCATGGTTTGCACCACCTGCTCGACCACGGCGCCGCCCTTGACGGCGATCTGCGAGGCCGACGCCGCCAACTGGTTGGCATGGCGCGCGTTATCGGCGTTTTGCTTGACGGTGCTGGTGAGCTGTTCCATCGAGGCGGCGGTTTCCTCCAGCGAGCTGGCCTGCTGTTCGGTACGGGCCGACAGGTCGTTGTTGCCGGCCGCGATTTGATTGGAGGCGATGGCAATGGAATCGGTGCCGTGGCGCACCTCATCGACGATGTTGGCAATGCTGTCGCGCATGGTCTGAATGGCGTGCAGCAGGCTGCTGCGGTCGCCTGCTCTGAGCGTGATGTTTGACGACAGATCGCCCTTGGCCATGTGGTCGGTGATGTCCATCGCGTAGTCCGGCTCGCCACCGAGTTGACGCAATAAGCCGCGCGAGATCACCACACCGATGCCCAGCAGCACGCCAGCCAACAGCAGCGCGCCCAGCCCGAAGCTGACGATGCGGTCTCGAATGCTGGCTTGCACCGTGTCCACGGATACCCCGAGCCCACCACCCAGCCCCACGGCGCGAAACCCGCCACATAGGAGACCTTGGGCTGCGGATCGGTGCTGCCGGGCTTGGGCCACATGTAGTTGACAAAGCCCGCGCCCTTGGCCTGGACCGTTTCGACAAACTCGACGAACAGGCGCTTGCCGTTCGGATCCTTGGTGTCGGTCTGTTCCTTGCCCACCATGTCGGCCCGGATCGGATGCATGATGATCTTGGTCTGCATGTCATTGATCCAGAAGTACTCGGTCTTGTTGTAACGCAGCGTGCGCAGGCTCTCGATGGCCTGTTTCTTGCCCTCTTCTTCGGGTAGCTTGCCCTTGGCGACCAGGTCGTGGTAGTACGCAACCAGGCTGTGTGCGGTCTCCACGTTTTGGCGCACGCTGTCCTTGCGCTCGTCCATGATCAGGCTGTATTCGGACATCAGGGTGATGACCGCCATCACGGCGATGCCGATAACGGCGCTGGCGCTGAGCACGGTCAGCCGTTTGGCGATGCTCATGGCGTGAAGACTGCTGAGGCTCATGATGTAAGTCTCCTGTGGGGATGAGATACATGGACGCAAAGCCATGCTACACGCAAAGTTCCGCGCTGTCTCGCGGCAAGGACAGCCGCTCAGACGTTCAATCCTGACCTTGTGGGGCAGGCCGCAGCGGCGCTTTGGCGACAATAGCCGCATGCAGAAACTGGCAACCCACGATCGAAGACTGGTGGGCTGGCTGTCGCTGGCGCAACTGATCAGTTGGGGCACCTTGTTCTACACCTTTGCCCTGATCATGGCCCCGGTCGAACGCGAGCTGGGCTTGAGCCGCGCCCAGTCCTCGGTGGCGTTCAGCCTCGCGCTGCTGGTGGAAGGCCTGATGGCCTACCCGGTGGGGCGACTGATTGACCGGGGCCATGAGCGCTGGGTCATGACGGCGGGCTCGGTGCTGGCCGGGGCCTGTCTGATCCTGCATGGCTGGGTCACCAGCGCCGCGGGTTTCTATGCGGTCTGGGCCGGGCTTGGCGTGGCGATGTCGGCGGTCCTGTATTCGCCGGTGTTTGCCGTGGTCACGCGCCGCTACCCGCAGGATTTTCGCCGCGCCATCATCACCATGACCTTTCTGGGCGGACTGGCCAGTACCGTGTTCATTCCGGTCACGTCCTGGCTGATTGCGGCAGTCGGCTGGCGCGACGCGCTTATCAGTCTGGCTGCCTTGCATTGGTTGGTGTGCGCGCCCCTGCATGCGATCGCGCTGCGCGGCCAGGTCTCACGCTCCCCGGCGGCGCGGACCCACTACCCGGCCATCGACCAGACCGAGCCCGACAGCGCGGCGCGTCACTTTTTCAGTGCACCGTTCTTGCTGGTTGGGGCGTTTGTCATGCTGATGACGCCGGCCACTGCGGCGGTGCCCGCGCACCTGGTCAACCTGCTGCGCGAAAACGGCCTGAGCGAGGTCTGGGTGATCGCCGTCCCGGCCAGCATTGGCGTCATCCAGGTGCTGGGCCGTCTGCTGCTGTATTTTTTTGAACATCGCTTTGATCTGCACCAGGCCAATCGCTTCATTCCGGGGTTGATTCCAGTCGGGCTGGTGGCCTTGCTGGTTGCGCCGCTGCTGGGGGCCGCGCATGCCTGGGCCGTGCTGCTGTTCGTAGTGCTGTACGGCATGGGTAACGGCATGCTGACGATTGTCAAGGGAACCGCGATGGCCCAGTACGTCAACCGTGAGCATGTGGCCACCCTCAATGGCGCGCTGGGGCTGCCCCTGGCGCTGGTGCGCGCGGCATCACCTTGGCTGCTGGGCGTGATGTGGACCACGCAGTCGGGCTATGCGCAGGGCTTGTGGATGCTGCTGGCCACGAGCGTCATGGGGGTGGGCGCCTTGGTGTTGGCGCAACGGTTCTCGATGGCGCGTCGCAAAGCGACGGCCTGAGTCCACCACTTAGAATCTGCGCATGTCCTATCTCGTACTGGCCCGCAAGTACCGACCCCGCAATTTCTCGGAAATGGTGGGGCAGGAGCATGTGGTGCGTGCCCTGAGCAATGCGCTGCAGTCGCAGCGACTGCACCATGCCTACCTGTTCACCGGCACGCGTGGCGTGGGCAAGACCACGGTGTCGCGCATTCTGGCCAAGTCGCTCAACTGCCAGGGCCCGGACGGGCAGGGCGGCATCACCGCCACGCCCTGTGGTGTCTGCCAGGCCTGCCGCGACATCGATTCGGGCCGCTTTGTGGACTACACCGAGCTCGATGCCGCCTCTAACCGGGGCGTGGAAGAGGTTCAGTCGCTGCTGGAGCAGGCGGTCTACAAGCCGGTGCAGGGGCGCTTCAAGGTGTTCATGATCGACGAGGTGCACATGCTCACCAACACGGCCTTCAACGCCATGTTGAAGACGCTGGAAGAGCCACCCGAGTACCTGAAGTTTGTGCTGGCCACCACCGACCCGCAAAAGGTGCCGGTCACGGTGCTGTCGCGCTGCCTGCAGTTCAACCTGCGCCCGATGGCGCCAGAGACCATTCTGGAACACCTGCAGCATGTGCTGCGGGCCGAACAGGTGAGTACCGATACACCGTCTCTGCGTCTGCTGGCGCGTGCTGCGCGCGGCTCCATGCGTGACGCCTTGTCGCTCACCGACCAGGCCATCGCTTTTGGCGCCGGCGTGCTGCAGGGAAGCCACGGTGCGCCAGATGCTGGGCAGCGTCGACCGGTCCTACGTGTTTCGGCTGATCGAGGCGCTGGCGCAGGGCGACGGCAAGACCGTGGTGGAGACCTCGGAGACCTTGCGCCTGAACGGGCTCAGCGCGGCCTCGACGCTCGATGAGATGAGCTCGGTGCTGCAACGCATGGCGGTACTGCAGGCGGTGCCCGATGCGCCCGAGGATGGCGACCCCGAGGCGGCGGCACCGCGCGCCTGGCGCAGTTGATGCCGGCCGACGAGACGCAACTGCTGTACAGCATGTGCCTGCACGGGCGCGCCGAGCTGGGGCTGGCACCCGATGAGTATGCGGCGCTGACCATGGTGCTGCTGCGACTGTTGGCGTTCAAGCCGATTGCCGGTGCGCCAGCGGCTAAGAGCCAAGCGGCTGAAAAAAAAACTCTGATTGACGCCGCCCCAGTGACGGCCGGTTCGGCTTCGGTGGTCGAGGCGCCGAAAATGCCCGTATTGGCCGTCACTGCTACACGCACGATCGCTGCAGCGGCCGCGAAGTCCGTGCCGCCAGTGACCCCACCACCGCCCGGCCAGGTGCTGCATGTGGTCAACCCGGCGCCAGCGGCCGCTGCGTCCGACAAGGATGGCGGCTCGGGCATGGTGCGCGCCTGCGCCGAGGCGGTGCCCGAGGCCATGCAGGTGCTCGCGATCCCGGTGCGGGTGCAGGCGGATTCGCGCGCCGAGGCCGCCGCCGGTCAGGTGGCCGAGGTGCGGTTGGTCCCGACCGAAGACGGCGCGTTCTGGCACGCCACGGTGCAGCAGTTGATCCAGGATGAGGCGATTGCTGCGCTGGTGCGGGAACTCGCTTTGCAGTCGCAACTGGTGGCGCGTGATACCGACCAATGGTTGCTGCGGGTCGAGCGCGAATCGCTCAATCAGCCAGGCAGCCGCGACCGGCTCAGCGCAGCCTTGGCGGCGGCAGGCTACAGTGTGCGCCTGGCGGTGGAGATCGGCCGGGTCACCGACAGCCCGGCGCGACGTAACGCCCAGCTTGCAGCCGAGCGGCAACTGGAAGCCGAGCGAACGATTTTTGAAGACCCGTTCGTGCAGACCATCATGCGTGACTTCGGTGCCAAAGTCGTGCCCGGCACGATCAAGGCTGTTTAGGGAGACTTCCGGGATGCTGACAATACGTCGTCATTGCGAGCGCAGCGCTTGCCATGAAACTCGTCATTGCGAACGAAGTGAAGCTCAGCCCCTGAATCCATGGACTGCCGCGCTGCGCTCGCAGTGACGCCAAGGTTCAGGTCCGTGCGGTTCAGCCCGGAACTGGAGCCTCGCCATGACAGGTTCTGCTTGCAGGCATTTTGGAAAACGTCAATAGTTTGTTAAACCAAGGAAAGAAACATGTTCAACAAAGGACAACTCGCGGGACTCATGAAGCAGGCGCAGGCCATGCAGGACAACATGAAGAAGGCCCAGGACGAGCTGGGCAACATCGAAGTGACCGGCGAATCCGGCGCTGGTCTGGTGAAGGTCACCATGACCTGCAAGCACGATGTGCGTCGCGTCACGATCGACCCCAGCTTGCTGTCTGAAGACAAAGACATGCTGGAGGACCTGGTGGCCGCCGCCTTCAATGCCGCAGTGCGCAAGGCCGAGGACACCTCGCAGGAGAAGATGGGCAAGCTCACGGCCGGCATGCCCGGTCTCCCAGGCGGCATGAAGTTCCCGTTTTAAGCCCACGTGGCCGATTCGAATTCGGTTGAAGCACTGATCCACGCCCTGCGGCGATTGCCGGGGGTGGGGGTGAAATCGGCCTCGCGCATGGCGTTTCACTTGCTGCAGCATGACCGCGCGGGCGCGCTGACGCTGTCGCGGGCCTTGCAGCATGCGGTCGAATCGGTGCGGCACTGCGTGCGATGCCACACCTTCACCGAGTCCGAACTGTGCGCCACCTGTCAGGATGCCCGCCGCGATGCCAGCAAGCTGTGCGTGCTGGAAACGCCGGCCGATCAGTCTGCGCTGGAGCGCACGCTGGCGTACAAAGGACTCTATTTCGTTCTGATGGGCAAGATCAGCCCGCTCGACGGCATTGGCCCCAAGGACATCGGACTGAAGAAGCTGTTTGACCGCGTCAACGATGGGGTGGTCACCGAGCTGATCCTGGCCACCAACTTCACGGCTGAGGGCGAAGCCACTGCGCACGTGATTGCGCAGGGGCTCAAGGACAGTGGCGTGCAGATCACCCGCCTGGCGCGTGGTGTGCCGATTGGCAGTGAACTGGAATACGTTGATCTGGGCACCATTGCCCACGCCCTGCAGGACCGGCGCTGAAACGTCACGGTTGTCGCCGATTGCGGTGCCCGTGGTGCTGGTAAAAACCCGCACGGGATGTTCCCGAGGCGGCGTATTGGCCAGTGGGGTAGGCTCGGTTGATGAATACCAATAAAATGTCTCGAATGCATGACCGCGAACTCAATCGACGCGGCTTTTGGTCGCTGGCGGCCCTGGCTGCCGCAGCGAGCGTTGCGCCATCATATGGGCGCAACCGCGCCTGGAAAAGACCAGAGTTGCGATTGCGGTCGGTGGCAAGGCGTCTTTTACAACCTGCCGCTGACGATTGCGGAGCAACTGGGCTACTTCAAGGCCGAAGGCCTGGATGTGGAAATCAGCGACTTCAAGGGGGTCGCTTGCGCTGCAGGCGGTGGTGGGTGGCACGGCCGATGTGGTCTCGGGTGCTTACGAACACACCATCAATCTGCAAGCCAAGGGGCAGCAGTTCCAGGCCTTCGTGCTGCGGGGCCGCGCACCCCAGATCTCGATGGGCATTTCACCCAGGACCATGCCGGGGTACAAGGGCGTGGCCGATCTCAGGGGGCAAGAAGATCGGCGTCTCGGCGCCAGGATCATCGACCAACATGGTGGCCAATCGGATCTTGTTGCGCGCTGGTTTGACAGCCAGCGATGTCAGCTTCATTGGCGTGGGCACTTCCACAGGGGCCTTGACGGCGTTTCGTTCCGGCCAGATCGATGCCATGAGCAACACCGATCCGGTGATGACCATGCTGGAGCAAAAGGGCGAAATTCGCATCATTGCCGACACGCGCACGCTCAAGGGTACGGTCGAGGTGTTTGGCGGTCCGATGCCGGCCGGTTGCCTATACGCGCCACGCGAGTTTGTACAGAAACATCCGAACACGGCGCAGGCACTCGCCAACGCCATCGTGCACAGCCTGAAGTGGTTGCAGACGGCTGGGCCGGGCGACATCATCAAGACCGTGCCCGAGGCCTACTTGCTGGGTGACCGGGCGCTTTATCTGGCGGCCTTCAACAAGGTGCGCGAGGCGATCTCGCCGGACGGCATGTTCCCCGACGATGGTGGCAACATCGCCCTGCGCGCACTGGCCAGCTTTGATGCCAGTATCAAGCCCGACCAGATCGACCTGGCGCGGACCTTCACCAACCAATTTGCCAGGCGAGCCAAGCGGCAATTCAACGCCTGAGTGTCACGCTGGCGCGACTCACCCAAACGAGCAAGTCACTGCTTCGCCACCCGGACCGGCTTGTTCTTGGTGGCCTTGGTGTTCTTGCTGGACTTTGCGCCCCGACCCGCCTTGGCCACGCGCGTGCCTGGGCGGTTTTTCGCTACGCTTTTGGCCTTGGTGGGCAGGAACACCACCACGGGTTGGCCGGTTTTGAAACTGGCGGTAGTTGCCACCTTGTTCCACTCGGCCACGTCGCTGGCTGCCAGGTGGTAACGCTTGGCGACACTGGCGACTGAATCGTTCTTGGCGGCCTTGACAACGGCGCGTCTCGGCGCAGCATCGGCGACCAGGAGAGTTGGCCGTTCTCGGCCACGTGTTCGGCCACATCCTGCTGCATGCGCTCGCCACGCGGCACCATCAGAGTGGAGCCGGCGCGAATCACGACCCGCGCCGGGATCTTGTTGACGTTGCGCAGGTCGGCCTCGCTCATGCCCACGCGTTTGGCGGCTTCGGCGCTGCGCATGGTGGTAGGGGCGATCCACACGGTCCACTGGCCAGACGACCACCGCCGTAGCTGTTCAGGTTGTTCTGGAACACGGTCGCGTTGTCCCAGGGCAGCAGGATCTGCGGCGTGCCGGCGGCCAGAATCACCGGGCGATTGGCCGACGGGTTGAGTGCCTTGAAATCTTCCAGCGGCACCTCGGCGAGCTTGGCTGCCAGCACCACATCGATGTCGCGCTTGATGTCCACGGTCTGAAAGTAGGGGTGATTGCCGATTGCTGGCAGGGGTGGAGGCGAACTTGTCGGGTGCCGCCACGATGTTCTTGATGGCTTGCAGCTTGGGCAGGTAGAAGCGCGTCTCCATCGGCATGGTCAGCTCGGTGTAGCCGGTGCCCAGCCCCTGTTTTTCATTGCGCGCAATGGCGCGGCCGACGCTGCCCTCGCCCCAGTTGTAGGCGGCCAGCGCCAGGTGCCAGTCGCCAAACATGCCGTGCAGCTTTTGCAGGTAGTCCAGCGCGGCGCGGGTCGAGGCCAGCACGTCGCGCCGGTCGTCGCGAAAGGCGTTTTGCTTGAGCTCGAACGACTTGCCTGTGGCGGGCATGAATTGCCACATACCGGCGGCCTTGGCGCTGGAGACGGCTTGGGGGTTGAAGGCGCTCTCCACGAATGGCAACAGGGCCAGCTCGGTTGGCATGTTGCGCATCTCAAGCTCTTCAACGATGTGAAACAGGTACTTGCGCGAGCGCTCCGTCATGCGAAAGATATAGTCCGGCCGGCTGCTGTACCAGCTCGCGGTCGTGCACCAGGGCGGTATCGAGGTCTGGCATGGCAAAGCCGCGCCGGATGCGTTCCCACAGGTCGGACGGGGTGGCCAACTGAGCCACCGCCAGCGATGCGGCCTGGGTGGCGGTGATCGGCTGCAACGGTTCATCGGGCAGGATGAATACCCGCGCCGGTGGCGGGATCGGTGTTGCCGGGACGGGCACCGGCACTGGTGGGGCGCTCGGCCAGCGCTGCCGGTGGCGCCACCGAGGGCGCTGGGAGCGGTCAGGGTGCTGGCGCAGCCTGCCAGCAGCAGGCAGCAAAGCCAGGTGGCGTGCGGGATAAGTCGGCTCAAAATTGGTTCTTCCATTGGCGAAGGGCGGCGAAGACGCTGACTTCGTCGGTTGCATGGGCGTCAAACACCTGCGCGGCCTTGATCAACGCGGGCAGGCGGCTGCGCAAGAAGGGGTTGATTTGCCGCTCCAGCGTCAAGGTTGACGGCGTGTGGGCGGTGCTGGTTGCGCAGCGCCAGGCAGGCCGAGGAATGCTTGGCCAGCGCGGCGTTGTCGGGTTCCACCGCCAGGGCGAAACGAAGGTTGGACAGCGTGTACTCATGGGTGCAGCATACGCGTGTGGCACCGGGCAGCGCGGCCAGGCTGTCCAGCGAGGCCAGCATCTGCGCTGGCGTGCCCTCGAACAGACGACCGCAACCGGCCGCGAACAGGGTGTCGCCGCAAAACAGCAGCGGCGCGCCATCCAGCGCCGGGCAGTATAGGCAATATGTCCGGCGGTATGGCCGGGCACATCGATGACTTCAAATTCAGGCCCAGCGCGCAAGCGGTCGCCACCATTGAGGCGTGTGACTGGCTCTGGCATGCGTTCGCGTGCCGGTCCCCACACGGGGGCGCCGGTGGCTTGGCGCAGGGCCTCAACACCCCCGGTGTGATCAGCGTGATGGTGCGTGACTAGAATGGCTTGCAAGCGCAGGCCGTCGCGCTGCAGGGCAGTTTGAACCGGCTGGGCGTCGCCAGGGTCCACCACCAGGGCGGCGTCCCCATCGTGCAGCAGCCAAATGTAGTTGTCGGCAAAGGCTGGCAGCGGAATTAAGTTCGTGAGCGATCAAATTATAGGTTTGCAGGATTGGTTCCAGACTCCGCCCGGGCAGTACCTGCTGGCGTGGGAGCGCACGCAGCTGGACCGGGCGGTGGCCGACATGTTTGGCTTTCACGCGCTGCAGCTGGGGTTGCCGGGGATCGACTGCCTGGCGGCCAATCGCATGCCGCACCGCTGGCTGGCCGACTGCATGCCGACAGCAGGGCAGAGTTTGCAGCGCGATGCGTCGCGGCCCACCTGCTTGGTCACCGATTTCGCGGCCCTGCCGTTTCCGCCGGCCAGTCTGGATCTGGTGGTGCTGCCGCACACCCTGGAACTCAATGCCGACCCCCACGCCACCCTACGCGAAGTGGAGCGTGTGCTGGTGCCGGAGGGGCGGGTGGTGATCTGCGGCCTCAATCCCCTGAGCCTTTGGGGTTTTCGGCAGCGTCGCGCGCGCTTGCTGCACGGGCCGGCTGGGGTGAACTGTTTCTGCCCGAGGCGGGCGACTTTATCGGCCACTGGCGCATGCGAGATTGGTTGCGTTTGCTAAGCTTTGAGCTTGAATCGAGTCACTTTGGATGCTATCGACCGGCGCTTTCCAAAGCGCAATGGCTGCGCTACTTTGAGTGGATGGACTGGACCGGTCGGCGCTGGTGGCCAATCCTGGGCGCTGCGTATTTCCTGGTGGCGGTCAAGCGGGTGCGCGGCATGACCCTGCTGGGGCCGGCCTGGAAGCCTGCGCGCGCGCTGGCCAGTGCGCCAGTGTCGGTGGCCAATAGTCACACTGCTGGCCGTGCTGGCACGTTGGAGAACTGGACAATGAGGAGTGACGATTGAACGCAGTGCAGATATACAGTGACGGGCCTGCAAGGGCAACCCCGGCCGGGCGGCTGGGGCGCCTGGCTCAAGTCGGCTGACTCCCACAAGGAGCTTTTTGGCGGTGAACTGGGGACAACCAACAACCGCATGGAGCTGACCGCCGTGATCGAGGGCTTGGCCGCGCTCAAGCGACCGTGCAAGGTAACGCTGTATGTGGACAGCCAGTACGTGCTCAAGGGCATGACCGAGTGGATTGCGGGATGGAAGTCAAAAGGCTGGAAGACCGCGTCCAAACAGCCGGTGAAGAATGTGGACCTGTGGCAGCGTCTGGATGCGCTGGTGTCGGGCGCGGGCCATGAGATTGAGTGGGTCTGGGTCCGGGGTCATAACGGTGACCCAGGCGGGGGGGGGGGCGGGCCGGGGGCCCGCGGCGCCCCGGCCGGCGGGGCCCCCCGGGGGGGCCGGGGCCCCCCGGCAGGTCCGTGTGCGGTATCGGCCCGGATACGGGCAGCTGCAATGACGGTGTCTTCATGATAGGGCAGGCAACAGCCGATGTCCGTTAGCGGCAGGGTCAATCAGGTGCTGTTACATTGTTCGGTGATGGTCGCGGCTGGTTTTTGACGCCAACGCCGACCCCCTCTCTTGCTTCCTACTGTTCATGCGCACTAAAAAAATCCTGTTTCCGGTGGTGATGGTGTCGGGTGTCTTGGCCGCCTTGGCACTGGCCTGGTGGGTTCAGAAACCAGGCACTTTTCAGAAACCAGGCACCTTGGCGGCCGGTGCTCCGTCATCGGACGCACCGGCAGCCGCCGGGCCGGGTGCGGCTGCTCGCCCCCCGGTGGTGGAGGCGGCCAGGGTTGAAGTCATGACGCTAACCGATGAGACCCAGGCTGTAGGCACGCTGCGCTCGCGCCAGGGCGTGATGCTGCGCCCGGAGGTGAGCGGGCGCATCGCGCAACTTAATTTCCGGGATGGCGAACGGGTTCGCAAGGGCCAGCTGCTGCTGCAACTCGATGACCAACTGCCGCAAGCCCAGATTAAGCAAAGCCAGGCCGAACTGTCGATCGCCTTGGCCAATCATCAGCGCAATAAGGAACTGGTGGCGCAGAAGTTCATCAGCCAGCGATCGGTCGAAGAAAGCGCGGCAGCGCTGGAGGTTGCGCAGGCCAAGCTGGCCTTGGCGCAGGTAACGGCAGCGCGCCTGAAGCTGCTGGCACCGTTTGACGGCATTGCTGGCATCCGCAACGTCAGCGTGGGGGACTATTTGAAAGACGGCGCCGACGTGGTCAACATCGAGGACATGGACGCGGTGTTTGTCGATTTCCGCTTGCCCGAGCGCTTCCAGGGCAAAGTGAAGAAGGGTCAGATCGCCATGCTGGATCTGGATGCCGTGCCGGGCCGCCGCTACAGCGCGGTGGTGCAGGCGATTGACCCCCAGATTGATGCCAACGGTCGCTCGGTGTCGGTGCGTGCCTGCGTGGACAACCGTCACCTGCAACTGCGCCCGGGCATGTTCGCGCGGGTCAACGCGGTTTTTGGCGAGCGCGACCAGGCGCGGGTGATCCCGGAGGAAGCGCTGGTGCCGCAGGGCAACCGGCAGTTCGTGATCCGGCTCAAGCCGGGTGTTGACAAGGAAACCATGGTGGCGCAGCGTGTCGATGTCAAACTGGGCATCCGCAAGCCTGGCCGCGTGGAAATTCTGGAGGGGCTGGAAGCGGGCGACCTGGTGGTGATTGCCGGCCAGCAGCGCGTGCAGAAGGATGGCATGGCGGTGCGGCTTGCCGAGTTCGGCCAGGCGCCATCGGGCAAGGGACCTGCCGCCGCGCCGGCCCCGCCTGCCAGCGCGGCGCGCGCGAGCACGCCACCGACGGCCGCCGCTGCCGGGCCCAATCCCTGTCTGCAGGCGAGCTGAGTCATGCGCCTGGCGGAAATCTCAGTGCGCCGGCCGGTGCTGGCCACGGTCCTCTCGCTGCTGATTTTGCTGATTGGCTTGGTCAGCTTCAACCGGCTGGCGGTGCGTGAGTACCCGAAGATCGACGAACCGGTGGTGACGGTGAGCGTGCGCTACGCCGGCGCCTCTGCCGAGGTGGTGGAGTCGCAGGTTGCCAAGACGCTGGAAGACTCGATTGCCGGGATTGACGCGGTGGACGTCATCACGTCGATCAGTCGCGCCGAGCAGGCCCAGATCAGCGTGCGTTTTCGCCTGGAAAAAGATGCCGATGCCGCTGCCGCCGAGGTGCGTGACCGCACCTCGCGCGTGCGCAACCGGCTGCCGCAGGCGATTGACGAGCCGGTGATTGCCAAGGTTGAGGCCGATGCCTTTCCGGTGATCTGGCTGGCGTTTTCCAGCGACACGATGAGCCCGTTGCAGATCAACGAGGTACTCAACCGCGTGGTCAAGCCGCAATTGCAGACCGTCACCGGCGCGGCCGATGTGCGCATCTTTGGCGAGCGCAAGTACGCCATGCGCGTCTGGCTGGACCCGGATCGCCTGGCCGCCTACAAGCTCACCACGCAGGACGCCGAGGACGCGATCCGCCGCAGCAACATCGAGGTGCCGGCCGGGCGCATTGAGTCGACCACGCGTGAGTTCAGCGTCACCTCGCAGACCGAACTGGTGCGCCCCGAACAGTTTGCCAACATCGTGATCAGAACGGTCAACGGTTCACCGGTGCGCCTGCGTGATGTGGCGCGGATTCAGGAAGGACCGGCCGAAGAGCGCAGCAGCGTGCGTCTGAACGGCCGCAGCGCGATCTCCATCGGGGTCATCCGGCAAGCCACGGCCAACCCGCTGGTGTTGTCCAAGGGCGTGCGCGACATGTTGCCCAAGCTCAAGGCCGATCTGCCACCGGGGCTGACGGTGGACATTGCCAACGACAACTCGGTGTTCATCGAACGCTCGGTGCAGAACGTTTACAAAACCATCTTTGAGGCGGTTGCGCTGGTGGCTTTGGTGATTTTTGTGTTCCTGCGCACGCTGCGCGCATCCGTGATTCCCATCATCACCATCCCGGTCAGCCTGATCGGCACCTTTGCCATGATGGCGCTGGCGGGCTTCACCATCAACACGCTGACGCTGCTGGCGCTGGTGCTGGCCATCGGCCTGGTGGTGGACGACGCGATTGTGGTGCTGGAGAACATCTTTCGGCACATCGAAGAAGGTTTGGAGCCGTTTTCGGCCGCCATCAAGGGTACCCGCGAGGTTGGTTTTGCGGTGGTCAGCATGACGCTGACCCTGGTGGCGGTCTACGCGCCGCTGGCCTTTACGCCGGGGCGCACCGGGCGCCTGTTCGTGGAGTTTGCGCTGGCGCTGGCCGGTGCGGTACTGGTCTCGGGTGTGGTGGCGCTCACGCTGTCGCCCATGCTGTCTTCCAAGCTGCTCAGGCACAACCCGAATCCGGGCTGGTTTGACCGGTTCATGGAACGAATGCTCAGTGCCATGACGCGGGGCTACTCCCGCGCGTTGCGCTGGATCATCGCCCCCGCGCCGGTCGCGGCTGAAGCCGGCCTTTGGGCGACCTTGAGGCGCTTGGTCTGGAATCGACGCTTGATCATCGTCGGCATCATGGTGCTGTGCGCCGCCTCGATTGCACTGATCCTGCCCGGCATGAAAAGCGAACTCGCTCCGCTGGAAGACCGGGGCGTGATTCTGGCGGTGGTGAATGCGCCCGACGGCGCGACGCTGGACTACACCTCCCGCTATGTCACCGAGATGGAGCGCCAGGGTGCGCAGTACAAGGAATTTGACCGTATCTTCGTGACGGCGGGCAACCCGACCGTATCGCAAGCCAATGTGTTCTACCGCACCACCGATTGGAAAGACCGCAAGCGCACCACACTGGAGCTGGCGCGCGAGATGCAGCCTGGTTTTGCCCGACTCGCTGGGGTTACCGCCTTTCCCATCACGCCGCCGTCTCTGGGTCAGGGCTTTCGCGAGCGGCCGGTCAACTTTGTGATCATCACCTCGGAGAGTTACCAGGCACTCAATGCCGTGGCGCGACAGTTCATGGACGAGATCGCCAAGAACCCCGGCATTCTGACGCCCGACATGGACCTGCGCTTGAACAAACCAGAGATCAAGATCGACGTGGACCGCGAGAAGGCGGCTGACCTGGGTGTTGGCGTGGATGTGGTGGCGCGCGCGGTGGAGACCATGCTGGGCGGGCGCCAGGTCACGCGCTACAAGCGCGATGCCGAGCAGTTTGACGTGATCGTGCAGATTCAGGACTCGGGGCGCAATACGCCCGAGGACATCGAGCGCATCTTCGTGCGGGGCCGCAACGACACCATGATTCCGCTGGCCTCGCTGGTTCGGGTGCGCGAGGCGGTGGCGCCGCGCGAACTCAATCACTTCGGGCAACGCCGCTCGGTCACCATCACCGCCAACCTGGCCCCCGACTATTCGCTGGGCCAGGCCCTGACTTACCTCGACGCCACCGCCGCCAGGGTGCTCAAGCCTGGCTACACCACCGACCTGAATGGCAGCTCGCGTGAGTTCAAGAACTCGCAAGGCTCGCTGGCGATTGTGTTTGTGCTGGCGCTGGTGTTCATCTTTCTGGTGCTGGCGGCGCAGTTCGAGAGTTTTGTCGATCCCCTGGTGATCATGCTGTCGGTGCCCTTGTCCATGATTGGCGCCTTGCTGGCGCTCAAGTGGAGCGGCGGCTCGCTCAACGTGTATTCGCAGATTGGCCTGATCACCCTGGTGGGCCTGATCACCAAGCACGGCATCCTGATCGTGGAGTTCAGCAACCAGTTGCGCGAGCAGGGGCGGGACCTTGGTGGACGCGGTGGTGCAGGCCGCCACGCAACGCCTGCGCCCGATCCTGATGACCACCGGCGCCATGGTGCTGGGCGCCGTGCCGCTGGCCTTGTCCAGCGGCGCCGGCGCCGAGAGCCGTATCCAGATCGGCTGGGTGATCGTGGGCGGCATGTCGCTGGGCACGCTGCTGACCATCTTCGTGGTGCCGACCATGTACACCCTGTTTGCCCGCAAGGCCGTGCCGGGGGCCATCACGGCACCGGAGCGCGAGGCCTTGCCTGCTTCGCCCGACGCGGTGCACCCGGTGGGTGAGGTGCTGGTGAAGTAGTGGTTTGGTGTTTTTTGTTGTGGGGGGGCCGCAACCGGTCGTCTGGTTCGAGCTCCACTCGCTCCAGCACAGGGACTGCCACAGGCAGAGTGAGGTAGAGACAACCAAACCCAGCAACAGCTGACAAATCAAGTACCCTGTTCAGCCGGCAACCAGCCCCACCCCCCGGGGGGGGGGGGGGGGGGGGGGGAAAGAAACTCAACCCAACTCCGCGCCCGTGACCCATCACCACCCAAAAGGGGCAAACGCATAGCGGGTGTTCAAAGCCCCGGCCCCCCCTCGCGGGGGGGGAAAGGGGGGGGGGGGGGGGGGGGGGAAAAAAAAAAAAGAAAAAATAAAAAAAAAGACCCCCCCCCCCCCCGCCGCCGCCCCCCGGGGCGGGGGGGCCCCCCACCAGCTTGCGTAACAAGCTGCGCAGCTTGGCCGGGCGCACCGGCTTGAACAGCAGCGTCAGTCCGGCCTGGCGTGACAGGTGGATCAGCTCGGGACTCGTATCGCCGCTCATCAGGCAGGCCGGCACCGGGCGGCCAATGGCCAGGCGCAGGCGGCGCACGGTCTCGATGCCGTGCTCGGCGTCGCTCAGGCGGAAGTCACTCACGATGACGCCCGGTCGCCACCCGCTGGCCAGCAGTTCCAAGGCGGCGTCCAACCCATCGACCTGGCGCGTCTGGCAACCCCAGGATTGCAGCAGGCTGCTCAATCCCTCACTGGCCAGCGCATCGTCCTCCACCACCAGCACCGCCAGATCGTCAAACCGTTCACCCGGCAAGGCCTGTGCCGTGGGCACGGGGGCACACCGCAGGTCGGGCGGTGCCACCACGGGCACTTCGATGGTGAACCGCGTGCCGCAGCCCAGGCCCGAGCGCAGATGCAGGCGGTGGCCCAGCAGGCGGGTGGTGCGCTGCACGATGTTGAGCCCCAGGCCCAGTCCCTGCTCGCGGTTGCGTTGCGGGTTACCGACCTGAAAAAACTCCTTGAACACGTCGGCCTGGTTTTCCGGCGCAATGCCGATGCCGCTGTCCGACACCTCGATGCGCGCCAGACGCCCATCTCCCCACGGCCGACAAGCCACCAGCACGGTGCCGGCATCGGTATAGCGGATGGCGTTGCCCACCAGGTTGAGCAGCACCCGATGCAACAGCGACGGGTCGCTCATGATCCATGCCGCGCTGGGCCGAACCCGCAAACGCAGCCCCTTGCCGGCGGCGGTGGCCGACAGCGTCTCACGCAACTGGTCAAACAGCTCACTGACCGCGATCGGCCGGACTCGGGTCTGGACCGCCTGTGCCTCCAGTCGCGACACATCCAGCAAGGCGTCGAGCAGGTTTTGCATCGCCAGCACCGAGGCCTCCAGATTGCCCACCAGTTGGCGGGTCTGCTCGTCCAATGGCAACTGCGACAGCCTTGCCACGAACATGCCCAGCGCGTGCAGCGGCTGGCGCAGGTCGTGGCTGGCCGCGGCGATGAAGCGCGACTTGGCCTGCGTGGCCGCTTCGGCCTCTTCCTTTTTTTCGCGCAACTCGAAGGTGGCCGCCGCAATGCGCTGGCTCAGGTCCTTGCGGCTGGACTCCAGCCGCGCCGCCATGTCGTTGAGTCCGCGCTGCACCTCGCCCATCGGGTCGCTCGCCAGAACCGGACCGCGAACAAATAGTTCGCCCTGCCCGATGCGCTCAATCATGGTGGCCATGCGCAGCACCGGCTGGTTGACGCTGCGCGCCAGACGCATCGCCAGCCAGCCGCCCAGCAACACGCCACCCAGCGTCACCAGCAGACCAAGCCAGAGCATGTCGCGTTCGCGCTGGGACACGTTGTCGCGCGAGAACGCCATCACCACGTGCCCCAAGCGCGCGGCCTCCGGCATGGGCTCGGCGTGCGAGCGCTCGAACAGGTCGTCGATCCTGACCTGGGTCGCCTGCACCGGCTGCACCAACAGATCGGCATTGCGCTCCAACTGGCGCTGTAGCGCCTCGTCCGCACCCAGGGCGGGCATGGCGGCCAGCTCGAAGCCGCCGCCACGGGCCAGCACCTGGCCGCGCGCATCGACGATCAGCACGGCGCGCACATCGGGCTGACGCATGGCCCCGCCCACAATTGCCTGCAGGCTGGCGCTGTTGGCGCTGAACAGGCCAAATTCACTGGCGGCGGCCATTTGCCGAATCAGGGCACGGGCGCGTTGGTCGTGTGCTTCGGCAATGTCCACCGCACGCCCGCGCAACAGCACAGCGGCCATGACCAGGGCCACCAGGGTCACCGGCAAGAGCGCCGCCACCAGCATGCGGCTACGGATGTCAAAGGCCACCTTCATGGCGCACGCTCCAGCATGCGCAGGCGCGCCAGCACCGCGGACGCGTCCACCGACAGGGCCAAGGCATGTGCCACCGGCAGGTTGACGCTGATCTCAAACTCCCTCGAATACTGCGGCGCGCCCGGCAAGCCACGCCCTTGCAACACCGCGCGTGCCAAAGTCGCGGCCTGGTGCCCGATCTGGGTTGGTGTCGCATAGACGGCCGCCAGCGCACCGGCCTTCACGTAGGCAGGCGAGAACGCCACCATCGGCACCCTGACCCTCACCGAGCTCAACAAAATATTCTGGATGCTGCCGCCGTGGTAGATCTGCGGATCGGCCAGCGCCAGCAGCACGTCGGCGTCGTCCAGCACTTTTTGCAGTGCCGGAAACAGCGCCTCACCCGACCCCACACGCGCCGCCACCACCCGCAGCCCCCGGCTGGTGGCGGCCGCTTCCAGTGCGCCTTGCTGCGTGATCGACGCGTCGCCCCACAACACGCCTACTCGCCTGGCCTGGGGCAGCAGTTGGCGCACCAGTTCGAGCTGACGGGACAGGGGTTGGTCCAGGTAGATGGCGGAGAACTGGCTGGAGGCCTTGCGGCCGGACTCCTGCACGATGCGCTCGAAGCTGGTGCGTGGCAGCAAGGTGCACAACACCGGTGTACGCTCGTCGGACTGCGCCAGCGCCGTGGCCGCGCGCACCCCCAGCGCCACGAACAGCCTGGGCGCTGACCGCTCGCCATCCTCAAACTCGGCGACCGTCATGCGGCGCACCGTGTCGCGCGCCGCACCCCCGCGCTCAAGGTCGGCCACCATGGTGTCGGCCAGTTCCACATAGGCGGCACTGGTTTCACTGCTGACCAGCACCAGCGTTGGCTCGGCCGCATTGGCCGGGTGTCCTGCCCCGAAACAGTACAGGGCAAGGCACAACAAAAATCGGCGCAAGACCATTGCTCCCGCCAAGCGCTCAGGGCTGTACGCGCAGCGTCAGAAACGCCTGGCGGTGGAACGCAAACAGCGGGTCATAGTCCAGGTAGGGTCGCCCCAGGTTTTGCACCACCAAGGCCAGTTCTGCCTTGCTCGAGCCGAGCCTGAACGGCCAGGCCAGGCGAAGATCCAACCGTTCCTTGGTGGACAACTGGTAGGAACCCTGCAGGACGGCCAGGCCGCTCTTGTTGTAACTCAGGCTGGCCTGCGCGCCGACGGTGAACGTGTGCATCAGCACCAAAGAGCGGGCGTTGTCCGGGGCGCCACGCAGGGTGTCATTCTCCAGGGAGCCCGTGATCCGTGTGAACGTCTGGTTGAACATCAGTTCACCGCCACGCCAGGGCCGCCAGCTCAGTTGGTACTCCAAACCCCGAATCTGAAAGCGATCCTGGTTGACGTAGTCGAATGGCCGAAGCGGCTCAGCCGGTGGCACTCGGTAGACATCGATCACTTCCGACGCCTTTTCATGAAAAATCCTCAAGTCCGCCTTGATGCCAACGCCCGGCCAATCCGCCAGGTAGCCCAGCTCGCGCGCCAACACATTCTCGGGCCCGACGTTGCCGCTAGCCAACGACGTGACATCCAGCAAGGCATGGGTTACGGGATGGAAGTAGCGGGTATCAGCATGTTTTTCGTACGCGCTGGGTGGCCGAAACGCCCTGGAGACCCCGGCGCGCAGGGTGTGGCCCGGGGCGATGTGCCAGTTCAAGGCCAGCCGCGGCGCAAGGGTGTCCCCGCTGAGGCTGCTGTGCTCCGCCAGGGCGCCCGCGTTGAGTATCCAGTCGGACGTGACCCGCCACTCAAGGTTGCCAAACAGCCGCACGAACTCGGTCCGAATGGCGTCGGCCCGGTTGTAAACCGGCATGGAGCGCACTTGCTCGCTTCGATACTCGGCACCCCAGACCGAGCGCAGAGCCGGGTTGTGCCGCGCGGTGTGCTGCAGCAGCAGAGATTGGTCCGCCGACCGCCCACCAAAATCGATCACAAGCCCCGGAACCGGCGCATACGCAAAGTGGTCCGTATAACGTTCCTGGGACCGCGAAAAGCGAGCAGCCAACTCCTGATCCGCGTCGATCGTGCGACGCCAATCCACCTGAAAGTGCTGGGCACTGTCGGTTCGCTCGCGCACCGGGTTGCCAACTCGCCCGACAAAGCCTCGGGTCGCCAAAACCTGCACCGTGCCCGCGCGCAGCTCCAGTTCGTCATGGTGATTCAGTCGCACCTGCGTCTGGGCATTGAGCCGCCTGACCCGAGCGGGCCCGTTGGAGCCGACCAGCCCATCGTCACCGCGCTGATCGGCCGAGATGCGCAGGCCCAGACCGCTGATGACATGGCCCCAACGCAACGACAGGTCACGCACCCCGTTTTGCCCGCCAGCCACACCAAGCGCAAGGCCCTGCGTATCCTTGGTGTCACGGCTGACAATGTTGACCACCCCCAAAAAGGCGCGCGCGCCGTAGGCCGCCGAGTTGGAGCCGCGCAGTACCTCGACGCGCTCGATGTCCTCCAACGCCAGCGTTTGCAGCCCGAGCCCCGAGCTTCCCAACAGGTACGCCGAATACACCGAGCGGCCATCCACCAGCACCTGCAGGCGGTTGGCAAACTCGCTGGCGCCGCCGTGGTAGGTGGCCTGCTGCATATCCCCGGCAAACGAGGTACTGCTCTGAAAACCTGGCACCAGGCGCAACAGGTCCGCCAGGTCGCGGGCGCCGGACTGACGAATCCAGGCGCGATCCAGAATGGTGACGGCGCCCGGCGTTTCATCCAGGCGCTGCGGCAGCCGCGCCACCGACAGCACCATCGGCACCTCGGCCAGAAAATCCTGTTCCGACAAGGCCAGCGCGGGCTGCGCCTGCGCAGCCGCCGCCCCCAGCGCCCCGAGCACCGCCAGCGCCGCCCCGACCATCCCACTTTTGCCCTTGCCCATCACCATCCACTCCCTTGCAAAGCCCACACCCAGCCAATGGGAACAGTGTGCCTCAAGCAGTGGACAATAGCACCATGTCCGAACCAAATACTCCCCGCATCGTGCCGCTCGTGGACCAGCGCCGCAGCCCGTTGGCGCTGCCTCGCGCGGCCCTGGAAGCAAGTCGCCGGATCGCGCCGACGGGCCTGATTCAAGACCAGTTGCAGCGCCCCTTGCGCGACCTGCGCATCAGCGTCACCGACCGCTGCAACTTCCGCTGCAACTACTGCATGCCCAAGGAAGTGTTCGACAAGGACTACAGCTACCTGCCGCACGCCTCGCTGCTGTCGTTCGAAGAAATCACGCGTCTGGCGCGCCTGTTCGTGGCCCATGGCGTGCAAAAGATCCGCCTCACCGGGGGCGAACCCCTGTTGCGCAAAAACATCGAGCAACTGATCGGTCAACTGGCCGAATTGCGCACGCCAGACGGACAAGCCCTGGACCTGACCCTGACCACCAACGGCTCACTGCTGGCGCGCAAGGCAAGGAGCCTGCGCGCCGCCGGGCTGCAACGCATCACGGTCAGTCTGGACGGGCTTGACGATGCGGTGTTCCGGCGCATGAATGACGTGGATTTTCCGGTCAGCGACGTGCTGGAGGGTATCGAGGCGGCACGCGAAGCCGGTTTCGGGCCGACCGCAGGGCGCGGCACCGGGGGCCTGAAGATCAACATGGTGGTCAAGCGCGGCACCAACGAGCACGAGATCCTGCCCATGGCGCGGCATTTTCGCGGCACCGGCAGCGTGCTGCGCTTCATCGAATACATGGACGTGGGCGCCACCAACGGCTGGCGCATGGACGAGGTGATGCCCTCCGCCGAGGTGGTGCGGCTGATCCAGGCGCACCTGCCGCTGGTGCAACTGGACCCCAGTGCGCCGGGCGAAACCGCCGAGCGCTGGGGTTATGCCGATGCCAGGGGGCAGCATGACGCCAGCGCCGGCGAGATCGGTGTCATCAGCAGCGTCACCCAGGCTTTTTGCGGCGACTGCAACCGCGCGCGCCTGTCCACCGAGGGCAAGCTCTACCTGTGCCTGTTCGCGTCCAACGGCTACGACCTGCGCGCGCTGCTGCGCGCCGGCGCGTCCGACGCGGACCTGGCCTCCGCGCTGGGTCACATCTGGCAGGGGGCGCAACGACCGCTACTCAGAGCTGCGCAGCGCGCTGGGGCCCGACGCCAGCGGCGCCGGTCGACGGGTCGAAATGAGTTACATCGGAGGCTGACATGACGACGGCAAACACCACCAAGGCGGCCACGGCGGCGCCCACCATTCAGCCCGAAGACATCACCGCGCTGATTCTGGCCGGCGGGCGCGGCTCGCGCATGGGCGGTGTGGACAAGGGTCTGCAAAATTTCAACGGCCTGCCGTTGGCGCTGCACACATTGGCGCGGCTGCAGATGGGTGGCCATGTTGGCCCAATCATTGTCAACGCCAACCGCAATCTGGCCGCCTACGAATCGCTGGGCGCCACGGTCTGGCCCGATTCGGTAGCTGACTATGCCGGGCCCCTGGCCGGCTTTCTGACCGGGCTGGAGCGTTGCGAAACGCCCTACCTGGTCACCGCCCCGTGTGACACCCCGCTGCTGCCGCTCGACCTGATACCGCGCCTGGCCCAGGCGCTGGCGCGCGAGGACGCGCAGATTGCCATGGCGGCCGGCCCCGAGCCCGGTCGCAATGGCGTCGCCGCAACCCGCACCCAGCCGGTGTTCTGCCTGCTGCGTGCCGACCTGCTGGAAAGCCTGAACGACTTCATTCAGCGTGGCGGCCGCAAGATCGATGCCTGGACCGCCCTGCACCAGACGGTGATCGTGCCCTTTGATGAACCGGGCGACGATCCGCATGCCTTCTTCAACGCCAACACCCTGGTCGAACTGCAGCACCTTGAATCCTTGAAATGACCCCCACTGGCCGTTCCGCAGTGTCAGGCGCACCATGAAGACAACCGAACAAATCGCCGCCGAGCTGCAAGGCTACGACCCGCAGTCCCTGCGCGCCGAGGCGGTGCTTGAGTTTCTGGCCAGGCTGGTCGAGCCGGTGCAAGAGACCGAGCAGGTGAGTGTGTTCGACGCGCTGGGGCGGGTGCTGGCGCAGGATGTGGTCTCGCCAATCAGCGTGCCACCACACGACAACTCGGCCATGGATGGCTTCGCCTTCGATGGCGCGCAGTTGCGCCCCGACCGGCCGCTGACGCTGCAGCGCATCGGCACGGCTCTGGCGGGCAAAGCCTGGCAAGGGTCGGTGGCCGCCGGCCAGTGCGTCCAGATCATGACCGGCGCCATCATGCCCACCGGCCTGGACACGGTGGTGCCGCAAGAGCTGGCGCAGGTGAACGGCAACCAGATCACCCTCGCGCCGGGCCTGCTGCAACCTGGCGACAACCGGAGAAAGCTCGGCGAAGACTTGCTGGCTGGACATAGTGCGCTACAAAAAGGTGAGCTACTGAGGCCCGCCGCACTAGGTCTTCTGGCCAGTCTCGGGATGGCATCGGTGCCCGTGCTGCGTCGCCTGCGGGTGGCCTACTTCTCAACCGGGGACGAAATCCTGAGCCTGGGCGAAGCCCCGCGCGAAGGCGCCGTGTTTGACAGCAACCGGTACACCGTGTTTGGCCTGCTCACGCGCCTGGGCGTGCAGGTGATTGACCTGGGCGTGGTGCGCGACGAGCCAGCTTTGCTGGAAGCCGCCTTTCGCAGCGCGGCCGCGCAGGCCGACGCCATCATCACCAGCGGGGGCGTCAGCGTGGGCGAGGCCGACTACACCAAGGCCATGATGAAGCAGCTCGGCGACGTGGCGTTCTGGAAGATCGCCATGCGCCCAGGCCGCCCGATGGCGGTGGGCCGCATTCCAGCGGGCAATCAGCGGTCCACCATCCTGTTCGGCCTGCCCGGCAACCCGGTGGCGGTGATGGTCACCTTTCTGGCCTTCGTGCGCCCGGCCCTGCTGCAAATGATGGGCTGCAGCCCCAAGGCCACGCCGCTGCTCAAGGCGCGCAGCCTGGAAGCCCTGCGCAAGAAACCCGGCCGCACCGAGTACCAGCGCGGCATCGTGCGCAGCGCGCCCGATGGCACGCTGCAGGTCGCCACCACCGGCAACCAGGGCTCGGGCGTGCTCAGCTCCATGGTCCAGGCCAACGGCCTGATCGTGCTGCACCATGCACAGGGCAATGTAGCGGTGGGCGACGAGGTGGATGTGATGATGTTTGATGGCGTGATTTGAGTTGTGCGGTTGGCGCGCGGCGCCACGTGATCCCCTTGCCTTCTGTCCTCTTTTCAAGCAGAAACCAGAAACCAGAAACCAGAAACAGCTCAACCCACCCGCCCACCCGCCACATAGCCATGCCGCTCGGCCGCCAGCACCGCCTGGGTGCGCGTTTGCACGTCGAAGCGGCGCAGGATGGCGGTGACGTGATTCTTGACGGTTTCCTCGGACAGGTGCAGCTTGGTGCTGATCTGGCGGTTGGTGCGGCCGTCGAGCAGTTCTAGCAACACCAGTTCCTGGCGGCGGGTGAGCAGGGCCGGGGCCTGTCCGCCTGCTGCGCTGGCTTGCAGGGGCGCGGCGCCAGTGTCGGTGGCGAGGTCCGGTGGCATGTGGACGCCGCCGGCCAGCACCAGCCTTACCACCGACAGCAACTCGCTGCTCAGGCCGGACTTGGTGACGAAACCGGCGGCGCCGCGATCCATGACGCGCCGCATGGTTTGCGGGCTGGCCGAGCCGGACAGGATGACGATGGGTAGTTCCGGGTGGCGCTGGGCGAAGATGTCCAACGCAGCCAGGCCGTTCATGTCGGGCAGGTGGTAATCCAGCAACACCAGATCGAGGTCGGGGTGTCGCGCGGCCAGGTCGAAGGCACGCGTGCAGTCGGGGGCGTCGAGCACTTCGGGCGCCTCGTCCAGACCGCCCAGCACCTGGCGCAGCCCTTCGCGCACCAGCGCGTGATCGTCCACTACCAGGATCTTCATGGCGCAGCGCCCGATGTCTCGGCGTGGATGGCGGGCATCCGGCGCATCGTCTCAGACACAGCGCGCTCCATCGACTTCGATACACACGCCGCTGATGAAGCTGGCTTCGTCGCTGGCCAGATAGAGCACCGCGTTGGCCACATCCAGGGCGGTGGAGAAGCGGCCCAATGGAATGCCCGACAGGAACTTGGCGCGCCGGGCATCGTCGAGCGGCCCGCCGGCAAACTCGGCTGAGAGCCCGGTATCCGGGTTGAACACCGGGTTGATGCAGTTGACGCGGATGTTGTCAGGCCCAAGCTCTGCCGCGAGCGACTTGGAGGTGACGATGACCGCGCCCTTGGAGCCGTTGTACCAGGTCAAACCGGGCCGGGGCCGGATGCCGGCCGTGGACGCAATGTTGATGAAGCTGCCCCCACCCTGGCGCCGGAACACTGGCGTGGCGTGAATCGTGGCGAGGTAGATGCTTTTGACGTTGACGCTGTAGCAGCGGTCGAACTCTTCTTCGCTGACTTCGAGCGCGGGGCGGTTGCGGTGCGTCCAGCCGGCGTTGTTGACCATCACGTCCAGCACGCCGTGGCGCTGCACGGCTGCGGCGACCAGTGCCAGCACCTGGTCCGACTGGGTGACGTCGGCCTGGAAGAAAGAGGCCCGACCGCCTGCGGCTACGATCTGTGCCGCCACTTTCTGCCCAGACAGGGGATGGAGGTCGTTGACGATGACCTGGGCGCCCTCACTGGCCAGGCGCTTGGCAATGCCTTCGCCGATGCCGCTGCCGGCACCGGTCACGATGATGGATTTGCCGTTTACACGCATGGACTTTTTTCTTCGAGGAGGCGACCCGACTGCCCCAGGAACCGCGATGTTCCCGAGCCCAACGGTTCATTGTCCCGCAAAAGTCCGCCACCTCAAACAGGCAGAGCGGCTGCATCTTGGTGAATATTCACCTTGCGCCGGTCAACTACGGCGCGCTCAACAACGATGTGATCTGGGCGTCCTTTTCCTGCCATAACTGCTGTACCCAGTGCGCAAAGGCTTCGCGCACGGCCGGGTCGCCTGCATAGTCGCCCTGGGCCAAATGTTGTGGCACCGGCAGGCTGCGCACCCGCACCACGATGCGGCGCACCTTGCCCTGCAGAAAATACCAGAATGTGGGCGGTCCGTCGGGGTAGACGATGGTCACATCCAGAATGGCCTGGAACTTGTCGCCCATGGCGTTGAGGGCCATCGCGATGCCGCCGGCCTTGGGCTTGAGCAGATGGCGGTAGGGGGATTGTTGGCGCTGGTGCTTCGCGGTTGTGAAGCGCGTGCCTTCCAGAAAGTTCATCACGCTGGTGGGGATCAAGGCGTACTTTTCGCAGGCCTTGCGGGTGGTTTCCTGGTCCTTGCCACGCATCTCGGGGTGCTGCTTGAGGTAGTCCTCGCTGTGCCGGCGCATGAAGGGAAACTCCAGCGCCCACCAGGCCAGCCCCATGACCGGCACCCAGATCAGCTCGTGCTTGAGGAAGAACTTCAGAAGGGGAATGCGCCGGTTGAGCAGATGCTGCAGCACCAGAATGTCAACCCAGGACTGGTGGTTGCAGTTGACCAGGTACCAACTGCGGTACTTCAGATCGTCGATGCCTTGCACGTCCCAGACCGTGCGCTGCGTCAGCGCCATCCAGCCGCTGTTGCAACTGATCCAGGCCTCGGCGATGGCCAGCAGCACCGGGTCGATGCGCAGCCGGATCGCCTTGACCGGAATCAGCAGCTTGACCACTGCGACCAACAACAGGATGGGCACCCAGAACAGGGCGTTGAGCACCATCAACAGCGTGGCGATCACGGCGATCAGGGGCGTTGGCAAGAAACTAAGCATGGACGAGGGGGCTCGATGGTGCGTGGAGTCGCATTGTCGGTCTATTCCTTGGCGCGCAGGCTACGCATCGCCGTCAGCGCGGCGAGAGGTGCGCCAGATAGCGCCGCTCAGCCAGCTTGAACAGGCCAATCAGTGTGAAGGTGCCCACAAGGTACAGCGCGGCGGCGCTCAAGTAGGCCTCGAACGGTAGATAGAAGTCCGAATAGATGCGGCTGGCGGCGGCCGTGATGTCCAGCATCGCCGGCACCGCGCTGGCCAGGCTGGTGCTGTGCAGCATCATCACCACCTCGTTGCTGTAGGCGGGCAGGGTGCGGCGCAGCGCGCCGGGCAGCACGATGTGCAGCATCACCTGGGCGCGGCTCATGCCAAAGGCCTGCGCGGCTTCGATCTCGCCGGCGGCGGTCTCGCGAATCGCGCCGGCCAGCATCTCGGCGGTGTAGCCGGCGGTGTTGACGCTGAAGGCCAGCAGGGCGCAAAAAAACGGTTCCTTGAAGTGCGTCCAGGGCCAGATCGAGTCCCAGCGCGCCTGAATCCATTCAAGCTGGCCGAGCCCGTAGTAAATCAGGTAGACCTGAATCAGCAGCGGCGTACCGCGAATCACGAAGGTGTAGGCGCCCACCAGCCGCTGCAGCAAGCGGCTCGGGCCGGTCAGGGCCAGCGCGAACAGCAGCGCCAGCACGCCGCCCACCGCCAGCGAGGAGCCCAGCAGCGCCAGCGTGGTGAGCACGCCCTGGCCAAACAGCGCCAGGCTCTCGGGGCGAAAGATCACCTCCCAGTTCATTCAGAGCTGGCCTCGTTTGACGCCCAGGCTGTAGCGCTGGTTGAGGCGGCGCAGCAGCAGCAGCGAGACCCAGGTGTAGACCAGGAACAGCGCGGCGGTGAACAGGAAAAAGACAAACGGCGAACGCGTCGCGGCGCTGGCCTGCTTGGCCAGATAGGTCATCTCCTGCAGGCCGATCAGGCTGACCACGGCAGTGGCCTTGATCAGCACCAGCCAGTTGTTGGTCACCCCCGGCAGTGCATAGCGGACCATCTGGGGCAGGGTGATACGCAGCAGGACTTGGCGCGGGCTCATGCCGAATGCGGCGGCCGCCTCCAGTTGGCCCTTTGGAATTGCCAGGATGGCGCCGCGAAAAGTCTCGGTCATGTAGGCGCCGTAGATGAAGCCCAAGGTCAGCACCCCGGCGGTGAACGGCTCGATGTTGAGGGTGACCTCGCTGCCCAGTGCCTCGATCAGGGCGTTGAGGCCGATGCTTCCGCCGTAAAACACCAGCAGCATCAGCACCAGCTCGGGGATGCCGCGGATCACCGTGGTGTAGAGCGTGGCCGGCACCCTCAGCGCACGCCGCCCGGACAGCTTGGCCGCTGCGCCGAGCAGGCCCAGCAGCACCGCCACCACCAGCGCCGCCAGCGACACGCCCACGGTCAGCAGCGCGCCGTGCAGGATGGAGCCGTAGTAGGCGCTCAAGGCAGCTCAGGCCAGCTCAGACCTCATGCGCCGTAGACGTCAATCTTGAAGTATTTATCGTTGAGCTTTTTGTAGGTGCCATTGGCGCGGATGGTCTTGATTGCCGCGTTGAGCTCGCCTTTCAGCGCCGCCTCCCCCTTGCGCAGGGCAATGCCAGCGCCGATGCCGAAGTATTTGGGGATGTTCAGTTCGGGCCCCACGAAGCCGTAGTTCTTGCCCTCGGGCTTGCTCAGGAACCCGCCGTTCACTTCCACCACATCGGCCACCGTGCCGTCGAGCCGGCCCGACTTGATGTCCAGGTACACCTGGTCCTGCGCCTCATAGGGGGTCACCACCACACCAACCGGCTTGAGCTCGCCCATGGCGTATTTCTCCTGCGTGCTGCCCTTGAGCACGCCGATCTTCTTGCCCTTGAGCGAGGCCAGGTCGGTAAACTTGATGTCGTTTTTCACCACGATCTTGCTGGGCGTGTTGTAGTACTTGTCGGTGAAGTCCACTGCCTTGAGCCGGTCCTCGGTGATCGACATGGAGCTGATGATGACGTCGTACTTCTTGGCCTGCAGGCCCGGAATCATGCTGTCCCACACCTGTTCGACAAACACGCACTTGCGCTTGATCTGCTCGCACAGCGCCAGGGCGATGTCCACGTCAAAACCGGTCGGCTTGCCGTCGGCGGTCTTGAAGGTGAAGGGCTCGTAGGTGGCGTCGATGGCGACCTTGAGGTCTTTGGTTTGGGCGCCGGCAACAAAGCTCAGGGCACTCAGGGCCAGGCACAGGGCAAGTTTCTTCATGAGTAGTTCCTAGTCTCGGTGCAGCAAGCCGGGAGCGGCCTGGGGTGCAGTGAGAACAAGGATTCTAGGGGCCTGCGGGCCCTTTTGCGGTGGCAGGGCGCGTTGGCGTTTACCCTTGGCGGTGGATGGCCCCTTTAGCACGAATGGCGCTTACTTAAAACTTCGTTTGCTCTGAGCCTGTCGAGACTTTTGTGCAGAGCTATGGTGCTGGACTCGCGGGGTGGGGCAGGGGGGGCCTGCGTGTCCCCGCCCTTCGGGCTCCTCCTTGACCTCACTTTGGCGTGTGCCCCCACCCTGCTGCTGCGAAGGGCTTCTTTGCTGAAACCTTGCGGGTCAGACCACTCTGCGCAGCAAACGTGCTCTGCCCCCAACTGAACAGAACGGCCAACAACCCACGCGGGGGGGGGGGGGGGCCGGGGGTTCTGGCGGCGGGGCCGAGGGGGAGGACGGGGGCAGCAGGCGATCCCCGGGCCTATTGGCGCATGCTCTCTCTTGCAGTCGATCCAGTCCTATGCATCGATCTACCATTTAACTGGGATTTCTTGGGTAAACAGGTTAAGTAAGTGCCATTCCCTTTAGCACCGGGATTGCTTGGCACGTTTAGTACGATGCCACGGTGCGCAAGCGCAACATCAGCGTCAGCGGATGCGTCGGCGAAATCTGAAAGCCGTAATGCTGGTAAAACTCTTTGGCGCGATCATGCATCGCGTGCACCAGCAGCGCCCTGACGCCGGCATTGTGTGACACAACGAGGGCTCGGTTGACAGCGTCCTGCAGCAGCGCTGCTCCAAGCTGGGTGCCTTGGGCGCGACGATCGACGGCTAGTCTAGCCAGCACCATGACCGGGACCGGATCTGGCATATTGCGACGAACCGAACTGGTTGCCATCTGATGAGCTGCAGCGCCTGCTGCCATGGCGTAATAGCCGCAGACGCTCTGATCCTGATCAACCACAACAAAGGTGCGGCTGGCTCCGGTGAGCTGATTCGCACCCGCTCGTCGCTTGAGCCACTCGTCCAGTTGAATCTCGCCGCATTCGAATTCGTTGACTCGATGCACCGGCAACAAGGGCTGGGGAGGGTTGAGCTGCCGGCTCATGCCTTGGCGGTCCAGGGCGGTTTGACCGCCATCAGTCGCTCAAGGCCGGGGTTATGAGCTGGAGGGGCATCCAGCATCTTGGTGAAATCTCGAAACCTTTTCGAATCAAGACCAAAGAACACTTGGTCGAGCAGTACCGATTGGGCTCTGTCGCAGGCGGCTTCGAGCATGAAATCGGACCGGTTCTTGCCCAGCAGCGTCGCAGCATGATCAATCAGTTCACGCTGCTCGGGCAGGGCACGTAAGTTGATGGCGGCATCACGCATGAGCATTCCTTCTCTGTATATCCAATAGATTTGCTTATGGTAGAGTGATGTGTAGCTGTTGTCAATACGAACCATGTCCCGCGAGCCGTATCTCAGCTTCGTTCATCGCCGCATGGGCCTGGAACTGGTGCCCAGCCGTTCACTCCGCCTCGAACTGCATCGCATTCTTGCCAGTAAAGGCGGCATAGAAGGCTTTGATTCTGACCATGTCGGCCTCGATGTCGCCGGTCGGGTGGAACAGTGGTCCCAGGCCGCTGATCTTGCGCTTGTAGTCCATGTAGGCCAGCACGATTGGTACCTTGGCGCTGAGCGCGATGTAGTAGAAGCCGGTCTTCCAGTAGCGGGTTTTCTGGCGCGTGCCTTCGGGTGGCACCACCAGTTGCAGCGGCGCGTCGGCGTCGAGGATGGCCTGGGCCGAGGCGGCCACCATGTTGCTGGCGCGATCGCGGTTGACCGGGATGCCGCCCATCCACATCATGAGGTGGCGAAACGGTGGCTGGAAGATGGACGCCTTGCCCATCCAGTAGATGTTGAGGCGCAGCGCAAAGGCCACCATCAAGGTGTAGGGCAAGTCCCAGTTGCTGGTGTGCGGGGCGGCGATCATCACGCACTTGGGCGTGTTGGGCGGCAGGGCGCCTTCGACCTTCCAGCCGGTGACCTTGAGAATGACCAATGACAGGCCGCGAAGAAGGGTGTTGACGACAGGCGTGTCAAAAATGGTTCGGTGCATGCGGGAACTGTAACAGCGGGTAACTACCGGTCTGGCACGAACCAGGGTGCCAAGCGGCGTGGCCGGCTTAACCCCGGCGACGTTCCTGTTTGGCCTCTTCGTAGAAGCGGGTTTTCTCGCGGAACATGGCTTGATCGGCCTCGTGGATGCAGGCCTCAACCTGTGCGGCGGCGGTGCAGCAGGCACTGCCGATGGCCAGACTCAGCCGTTGCCCCGGATAGAACTGGTTATTGAGTTCGATCATGGATTCGATGCGGTCCTTCAGCGCGATGGCCACGCGTTCATCGCTGCCCGGCAGCAGCGCGATGAACTCGTCGCCACCGACGCGGGCCACGCAGTAGGGATGGCCCGCCGAGGCACTGGCCAGCACCTCGCCGGCGCGGCGCAGCAGCGCGTCGCCGGCGGCGTGTCCCTCGGCGTCGTTGATGCGCTTGAGGCCATTGAGGTCCATCGCCAGCACGCTCAAGGGCCAGGGGCCCTTGCGGGTGATGCGGTTGAGTTCCTCGACATAGAAGGCCCGATTGCGCAGCCGGGTCAGCGAGTCGTGCTTGCCCAGGTACTCCAGATAGGCCTCGGCTTTTTTGCGCGCGGTGATGTCGATCAGCGACACCAGCACCAGGTCCCAGGTGGCCAGGTAGTCTGGCAGTACCGCAAACTGCATGTGGATGTTGATCAGCTCGCCACCCAACGAATAGTTGATGACCTCGCGCAATTGCACCGTCTTGCCGTTCCACAGATCGATCAACTGCTCTGCGAAGGACTCGTGCATTTCGTCGCGAAACACCAGGCCCAGCTTGCCAAGCAGCTCGGCACGGCTGGTGGCGCCGAACATCTCCAAGGTTTGGCGGTTGACGTCGATGACCCGGATTTCTTCGATGCAGCGGCCCACGAACTCAGGGTGCACGCTGAGGAACACCCGGAAGTCGCGGATACCCTGCATGCGTGCTTCGTCCAGCAGGCGCTTGACGCCGCTGAAATCCTCCACCCACAGCGATACCGGCGAGTAGTCGAACAGATTGCGCGCGTACGCCTCGCTTTGCGCCAATTGCTGGCGCGCCTGAGTGGTTTGGGTGACGTCCTGCAGCGAGACCATCACCCGGTCCCAGTTGGCCTCATGGCCGGCCAGCACCCGCACATGGATTTGCACATCCATGCGCCGGCCGTCCAGCGCATAGTTGACGGTTTGGTTGGAAAACTCCAGCGTGCCGCGCCACAGGAAGTCCATCTCGGTCACCATCTGGTCGAAAGTGTCGTCGCGAAACACCTCGGCAAGGCGCGCCACCAGGGTGTGCTGGTTGGGCGCGGCCAGCACGCGCAGGGTCTGCTGATTGACCTTGATGACCTTCAGGCAGGCTGAGCATTGCTGCAGCCGCGCCGGGTCCGCGCGCAAATGCGCGGGCAGATCGTGCACACCTTGCGCGCGCCACTCCTCGAAGAGATTCTTGAGTGCGCTGTAGTCTTCCAGCCAAAGGGAGATCGGGGCTGACTCGAACATCAGCTCGAAGTCGGTATCGGTGCTTGTCGATGCCATGGGAGGTACTCTGTTCGTTGCCAATTTGCAATTGTGCCAAGCAGCATTGGCGGTGCGGACCATTGTCGTTAACAATTGCAGTCTATGCATTTGTTTGTGTCCAATGACGAACTTGCCCCGCTCGAAGGCGCGCTGCCGACCCTTCATGGGGCGGCGCAATTGGCCAGGCGGCTGGAGCTGGCCTGGCACTTGCGCCAGCGCGACAGCGTGCGGGCACTGTTGCTGGCCGATCAACTCGATCAGGACCTGAATCGGGCCGAGTTCACCGACTCTGAGCGTCGCCAGGGCGCTGCGCGGCTGGCCTTGCTGCGCGCCGAGGTCAGTCTGCTGCGGGGCGAGCGCTTTGCCGCGCAGCGCTGGGTGCAGGCTGCCGGGCGCGGGTTTGATGACCTGCAAGACCGGCTGGGGCAGGGTGACGTGGCCTGGCTGGAGGCCTCCATCGCGGTTGACTGCGGGCCGCCGCACGAGGTCGACGCCAGTCTGCTGCGCGCCATCGCCGCCTACCAGTTGGCTGGGGACACGCACCGGTTGGAGCATTGCCACGCGCGCCGCCTGGTGTACGGCTCGTTTCGCGATCCGGTGGCCTGCGCGGCGCAGCTTGCGCAGGAGTTCCCTGCGGGCCAGCCGCGGGCGACATCGGTGGCGACCTTGGTCGCCGTGACGCTAGGCAACATCGCGGGGCTGACGGACGACCCGGCCGCGTCGGTTGGGCATTACCTGGCGTCTTACCACGCCGCCATCGACAGCGGGCAGTTGCGTCAGGCGCTGGTGGCACAAACCAACGCGGTGGAGGCATTGGCTTCTGTGGGCGATTTGGACGGCGCACTGGGCCTGAGCGAGCATGCCCTGACGCTGGCACGCCAGACCGGGTGGCCCGCCAGCATTGGGCTGTGCCTGTATCAGATCGGTGATGTGATGCGGCTGCTGACGCGCTACGAGGAGGCCCAGGCCAATCTGCAGGAGGCTTTGGCGGTAATGGAAGGGGCCGTCGGTTCGCGCAACCACGAGCAGGTGGTGGGCTGCCTGGGGCAACTGGCGCTGGACATGGGCGACCACGTGTTGGCGATGGACTGGTTCACCCAGTTCGAGCAGCGGGTCACGCTGCTCGGCGAGCCCGACTCGCTGATCAAGGCCTGGCGTGGACAGGCCAGCGCGCTGCTGCGCCTGGGGCGCGCAACGCAGGCTTGCGTCAAGGCCGAGGCGGCGCTGGCCCTGGCGCGCCAGAATGGCAACGCCGAGGGCCAGATCCAGGCACTGTGGGTGTTGGGGCAGATTCATGGCGAGCCCAACGCACCCCCCTTGGCGCAGGCGGTCGCGGCGCCTAGCGCCGCCTTGCACTACCTGCACCAGGCGCTGGATGTTGCGGCAACCGTCAGTGGCTACAGTCTGTCGCCCGAGTTGCTGGCCGATGTGGCAGCCGCCTATGCCGCTTGTGGTGATTTCGAGAACGCCTACCGGCGGCACCTGGCGGCCGACCTGGCGCGCAACCAGTTGCGCAGCCAGCAGGCGCACAAGCGCGCCCTGTCCATGCAGATCCGCCAGCAGATCGATAGCGCCCGCGCGGAAACCGAGCACCATCGGCAGCAGGCTGCGACGCTGGCGCAGACCTCGGCCACGCTCGAAACCCTGGGCACGGTGGGACGCGAGATCACGGCCAGCCTGGACGCCACGGCAGTATTTGATGCCTTGCTGCGCCACGTGCACCAGTTGCTGGACGCCACTTTTTTTGCGGTGTACCTGGTCGATGAACGCGGGCAGACGCTGACCACTGCCTTCGGCGCCGAGGCGGGTGAGCGGCTGGCGGTGCGCAGTGTGGCGCTGGACAGCCCAAGCTCCAAGCTGGCGCGCTGCGCCCGCGAGCGTCAGGAACTGGTGCTCAACCTCACGCCCGAGCATGACGATCCGAACCGGATTCCTGGCACCTTGGCCACCCTGAGCCTGCTGTATGTGCCGCTGATGGTGGGAGAACGATTGCTGGGCGTGATGACCATTCAGTCGCCCCAGGCACAGGCCTACGGCGCGCGGGAGCGATCGATCTTTCGGGCGCTGTGTGCCTACGGTGCGATTGCCCTGGACAACGCGGCCGCCTACGCCCGCGCCGAGGCCGCGCAGCGCCGCGCCGATGAAGCCTTGCAGGCGCTGCGCCAGACCCAGGCGCAATTGATCGAGCAGAACCAACAACTTGAGCGCCTGGCGGTGACTGACCAGCTCACCGGCTTGTTCAACCGCCTGCGGCTGGACCAGACGCTGGAGCAGGAGCGCGTGCGCAGCGAGCGATATGGCACGCATTTTTGTGTGCTGCTGCTCGATGTCGACCGCTTCAAGTCGGTCAACGATCGGTATGGGCACCAGATGGGTGACCAGGTCTTGAGCGGCATCGCCCGGCTGCTGCGCGAGCACACCCGCGAGGTCGATGTGGTCGGGCGCTGGGGTGGTGAGGAATTCCTGATCATCTGCGCTGACACGCTCGAGCCCGCCTTGCTGTTGGCCGAGAAGCTGCGCCGCGCGGTGCAGTCGCATGTGTTTGCGCTGGTGGGGCACAAGTCCGCCAGCTTTGGTGTGGCCATGTACCGGCCCGGTGAAGCGGTGTCGGACACGCTGGCGCGCGCCGACGCCGCCCTTTACCGCGCCAAGGAAGCCGGCCGCAATCGCGTTGTGGCCGAGTTGGCGGCGTGAGACGGCGTCACGGTTGTTTGACCGGGGTCAATCCATGGTGCGCGGCGCCGACATAGGCTTCGCACGGCACCTTGTCGCAGCAACCGGAGCAAACCGCGCATGACCATTCTTTCCTGGCACGACCAATACCTGATCGGCAATGCCATCATTGACGACGAACACAAGGAGTTGTTTCGCTTGATCAACGACTTTCACAGCAAGTGGACCGAGAAGCGTGATCGACAGACGATCAAGGAGGTGCTCAATAGCCTGATTCAGTATTGCCAAACTCACTTCAGCGATGAGGAATCAATCATGGCGCACGAGGGCTATGTGGTCCTGGAAAGCCATCGCAAGATACATGAAAAACTGGTGGAGGACATCTTCAAACTGAACCAGGAGCTGGTTGAGAAAAATACCATGCTCGAACACGACCTTAACAAGTTCCTCAAACACTGGCTGGTCGATCACATCGTGCACTGTGACTACGACTTTCGCGACTTCCTGGTCCGAAAAAGGCGGGCTCAGCCGCCGACCTGACTCCGATCCGCGGCGCTGGTGCCGATCAGGCTTTGCAAACCTGGTTTCGCCCCTGCTTCTTGGCCTGGTACAAGGCCTGGTCGGCGGCGGCAACCAGGCGGTCCGCTGACGAGATCCGCGGCGGATTCAGGGACGCCACGCCGACACTCACGGTGACGTAGGGCGCGGTATCCGAGCCGGTGTGCGGGATTTTCAGTTTCGCCACTGCCGCGCAGATGTCCTGGGCCACTTGGTAGGTTCCGTCCACGTGGGTGTCGGGCAGCACCACCACCAGCTCTTCCCCGCCGTAGCGCGCCAGCAAGTCGGTGGACCGTGCCAGACCGCTGGCAGCCGCCTTGGCCACTGCCTTGAGGCAGGCGTCACCGGCCTGGTGACCATAGGTGTCGTTGTAGCGTTTGAAGTGGTCCACGTCGATCATCAGCAGGCCGACGGGTTGCTGCGAGCGCATGGCGCGCAGCCATTCTTCTTCCAGGCGCTGGTCGAAGTACTTGCGGTTGGCGATGTTGAGCAGGCCATCGGTGTGCGAGTACACCTCCAGTTTGTGGTTGACCTGAACCAGCGTTTGGTTGGCTTGCTCCAGTTCGAAGGTGCGCTGGCGCACGCGCTGCTCCAGTTGCCGGTTGGCGGTGCTGAGCTCCACGTTGAGTTTGGACAGTACCTTGTAGATGGCCCCCATGGCCTTGATCATGGCTTCGGTACTGCGGTCTTTTGGATGCGTCTCGGCCTCGTAGGCAAGTGCGGCGTCTTCACCATCGTGCACCCGCTCCATCTGCCGAGCCATCGACTGGTCGACCCCCAGGATATGCAGGCCCAGCCACGAGGTCAGAAACGACAGGAAGATCTCTGCAGGGTGGCTCATGGTGTCCTTGGCGACCCACATGCCACGCAACTGGTCCACAAACGTGCGATGCAGCTCGTCGTGACCAGCAATATGGCGCGGATCAAGCCCGCATTGACGCATCAGCTCGTCTTCTTCCTTGAAATGGTACTCGGCGTAGTTGAGAAGCCGTTGGAACACCAGGTAGGCGTCGCCCGCATCCAGGTCTTGACCGGTCATTAGCGCTTCGCTGAGCTCATTGAACAGTGCGACCAGCCCATGGTGTTGCTGATCGACCGACTCCACCCCGGTGATGAAGTCGTCGCCCCAAACAAAGGTCTCAAGTTGTGCCATGCGTGTGCTCCACTGTCAATTGCGTGCGTAGGCCAGGTGAAAACTCTTCACACCCTTGAACTGGGCCATCTCGGCGGCCAGGTCCGACACCCGCACCATCTGGTGGCGGTTGCGCGCGACGGCTACGAAGCGCCATTCCTGCTCGCCCTGGTCCAGCGTGATAGTGATGGTGCCGCCCGCAATGTCAAAACCGCGCTCGCTGGCCATGGCGCGCAGGGCGGACTCCACCGGCAGGTAGCCCGCGTCAAAACGCAGTGTCATGGCCACCGCCTGGCGCGACGGCAGCCAGGCCTCCAGCTTGGACATCCAGACCATCGAGATGGTGCACAGCAGCGCCAGCGACATCGCCGCACCATAAAAGCCCACACCGACCAGAATGCCGATGGCCGAGGTCGCCCACAGCGAGGCGGCGGTGGTCAGGCCGCTGATGCTGAAACCCTCTTTCATGATCACCCCGGCGCACAAAAAACCGATGCCGGTGACGATGCCCTGGATCACCCGCGTGAGGTCGCCAATGGTGGCCATGTGGGCACTGGCGCCAAACCAGTACTGCGAGTAGCCGCTAATGACCGTCAGCGCGGCCGACGCCATGCACACCAGCCCGTAGGTGCGCATGCCCGCCGCGCGGCCATGGTAGGAACGTTCATAACCCACCATCAGGCCCAAGGCCAACGCGCCCACCAGATTGAGGAACACGATGACGTTGGTCCGGATCACCGGGCCCGACCAGAACGCCGACAGATCATCAAGAGGCAGCATGCTCACACCATAGCCCATGGCCCTGTTGTCGGGGCTCGGGACTATCCCGAGGGCGGGCGCGGCCCGGTGCGCGGGGGTGGGCTGGCAGTGTCCCTTGGGGTCGTGCTGACAAGGTCAAAACCGTACACTAGCGGGTTATCCCTCATGCGTCCCCCTGCCGTGACCACCTCCGCCCCAGCCCGTTCCCCCGCTGCACCGCCTGCCGCGGTGGGTAAAGCGCTGGACAAACCCCTCGCCAAGCCGCTCACCAGCTACCGCCCGTATTGGGCCAAGCGCTTTGGCACGGCCAAGTTTTTGCCCATGAGCCGCGCCGAGATGGAAGCCCTGGGCTGGGACAGTTGCGACATCATCATCGTCACCGGCGACGCCTATGTGGACCACCCCAGCTTCGGCATGGCGGTGATCGGGCGCCTGCTCGAAGCCCAGGGTTTCCGGGTTGGCATGATCGCGCAGCCGGATTGGCAGAGTGCCGAGCCCTTCAAGGTGCTGGGCAAACCCAATCTGTTCTTTGGCGTGACGGCGGGCAACATGGATTCCATGATCAACCGCTACACGGCCGACCGCAAGATTCGTTGTGACGACGCCTACACCCCCGGCGGCGCGGCCGGCAAACGGCCCGACCGCAGTGCGCTGGTCTACTCGCAGCGCTGCCGCGAGGCCTACAAGGACGTGCCCATCGTGCTGGGCGGCATCGAGGGCTCGCTGCGGCGCATTGCCCACTACGATTACTGGTCCGACAAGGTGCGCCGCTCGGTGCTGGTGGACGCCAAGTGCGACCTGCTGTTGTACGGCAATGCCGACCGCGCGATTGTCGAGATTGCGCACCGGCTTAGCCGCCGCGAGCCGGTCGAGCACATCACCGATGTGCGCGGCACTGCCTTCATGCGCCGCTCGGGCGACCCCAGCGCCGAGGGCTGGTTCGAGATCGACTCCACCAGCGTGGACACGCCGGGCCGCGTCGAGGCCATCGTCAACCCCTACCAGACCACCTCGGAGCAGGCGCAGGCCCAAGGGTCGAGCTGCGCCAAGGAGGAGGGCAGTGGTGCGGTGCTGAACGCCGGCGTCAAGCCGCTCACCTTCGTGCCCAATCCGGCGCTGACCCAACGCATCAGCGTGCCGCCGCGCGAGCGCTCGGTGATCCGCATCCCGTCCTACGAGCAGGTCAAGAGCGACCCGGTGCTGTACGCCCACGCCAACCGCGTGATGCACCTGGAGACCAATCCCGGCAACGCCCGCGCGCTGGTGCAGGCGCATGGCGACCGCGACGCCTGGCTGAACCCGCCGCCGATTCCCCTGACCACGGCCGAGATGGACTACGTGTTCGACCTGCCGTATGCGCGCTCGCCGCACCCCGCGTATGCGGATGAGAACGGCAGCTTTGACAAGGCCACCAAGATTCCGGCCTGGGAGATGATTCGTTTCTCGATCAACATCATGCGCGGCTGCTACGGCGGCTGCACCTTTTGCTCGATCACCGAGCACGAGGGGCGCATCATCCAGAGCCGCTCCGAGGAATCGGTGATCCGCGAGATCGAGGACATCCGCGACAAGGTGAAGGGCTTCACTGGCACCATCTCCGACCTGGGCGGCCCCACCGCCAACATGTACCGCACGGGTTGTCGCACGCCCGAGATCGAGGCGGCCTGCCGCAAACCCAGTTGCGTCTACCCCGGCATCTGCCAAAACCTGATTACCGACCACGGCCCGCTGATCAAGGTCTACCGCCGTGCCCGCGCGCTCAAGGGCGTCAAGAAGATTTTGATCAGCTCGGGCGTTCGCTACGACCTGGCGATCCAGTCACCCGAGTACGTCAAGGAACTGGTCACGCACCACGTGGGCGGCTACCTCAAGATCGCGCCGGAGCACACCGAGCAAGGCCCGCTCACCAAGATGATGAAGCCGGGCATCGGCTCCTACGACACCTTCAAGCAGATGTTCGAGAAGTTCACGCTGGAGGCAGGCAAGAAGCAGTTTTTGATTCCCTACTTCATCGCCGCGCACCCCGGCACCAGCGACGAAGACATGATGAACCTGGCCATCTGGCTCAAGAAGAACGGCTTTCGCGCTGACCAGGTGCAGACCTTTTACCCGTCCCCCATGGCCTCGGCCACGGCGATGTACCACAGCAACAAGAACCCGCTGCGCAAGGTCACGCGCGACAGCGAAACGGTGGACATCGTGCGTGGCGAAAAACGCCGGCGCCTGCACAAAGCCTTCTTGCGTTACCACGATCCCAACAACTGGCCGCTGTTGCGCGAAGCCTTGAAGGCCATGGGCCGTGCCGATCTGATCGGAAACGGCAAGCACCATCTGATTCCGACCTACCAGCCTTTGACGGATGGCAGCTACAGCAGCGCGCGCAAGAAGAATTCCACCGTGCTGACGATCCCGACCATGGCACCCGAACCGCCGAGCCCGTCAACAAGCAACCAACCCAGGGTCGCATCCTGACGCAGCACACTGGGCTGCCGCCGCGCCAGACCAGTGGTGCCACCCGCAAGGCGACGGGCAAGCGCTGACGCCAAGGTGTGGGCGAGCGCGCCGGGCGTCCGTGCCGACTGGCCTGCGCGCTCGCGGGCGGGGCGCGTGGGGGACTCGGCTGAACTGGCATCAACAGCGTGGCTTGCACGCGAACTCTGTGGCAACCGCAAATTGGCGCCGGCCAACCGGCACAGCCACCCGGCACGCCTGCGGGGGGTGGTTGGCAAAACGCCCCAGTCGAAGACATCCAGACCATGCGGGTTGCAGGGCAAAACTGGCTGCGAAGGCGCATCCACGTTGGCTTTGACAATGCGAATCGTGCACGCGATCAATCCCGAATTCCATTTGCTCTGACTTACCCCGCCTTTGCGCCTGTATTGGGGCTGGGTAGGTCCGCGCTCGGCAAGGCGGGCTGGACAGGAGCGCTACGTGTCGGCGCTGGCAGCGAGCGCACGTACTCGCAGTACTTGTGCAGGTCACCGTCAAAACGCGCCAGCAGTTGCGCGCGAATGGCGTGGACTTCTTCAACGATTGGGTCTTCCCACATGATGTCACTCCTTTAAATGGCGATGAATGCCAAGCAGTTCCAGCGGCGTGCTGATGCGCGGGGGCTCAAAACCCTGCTCGCGGCATACGGCCTCGATGCGTGGCAGCGTCTCGGCGTTGGCAATGTGAGTGCAGTTCCAGGTCAACAAATACTCCACTGCCGCTACCGCGGCAGCGGCTACATGCAGCGCGTCAATTCGGGCCTTGAGCGGTAGTGCTCCTTGCGCGCACAGCACTTCGGCCAGTGCTTCCACCTGGGGTGACCAAGGCAACTGGACGATGCCTTCCAACAGCGCGAGCCGTTCGCGTGCCGCTTGAGGGTCTCCTGCCGCCGCCTCGACCCACACATAACTCGAAGCCACCAGTTCAAAGTCCAGGTGTCTGCGCTCCCACCACTCGTGCGAAATCTGCTGGTTGGCAGCCGTGACGAGATCGCGGCTCGGTCGAGAAGTCAGGTAACTGACGATGGAGGTTTCCAGGTAGACGCGCTTCTTCATGGCTGCATTGTAGGCATCGAGCGCAATGCTCAAATCGCCAGAGTCTGCAGCGGAATGTCATGTTCCGCCGCCAGCTTGTCCAGCTCCTTGCACGTCAGCCCCAGCGCCCACTGGGCCACTGCCTGATGCGTGGCCGGTGCGAACATGGTCATGATATTGGGCTTGGCCACGCCCGCCTGCGCGCCCAGGGCGGCGGCGAAGTGGGGCTCCAGTGCAGCAATGGCCACGCGGCCGTCTTTGCAGGGGTAGACCTTGTAGCCAGCGTGCCCGCCGCCGACGGCGGCGCCCGCTTTGGTCAGCCCCCAGTGGCGGGGCAGGGCCAGGTAGGCGGCGGCGTCCGACAGCGCGACTTCAATCAAGCTGCCTCTGCCGCTGTGCTGGCGCGCCAGCAGGGCTTGCAGCACCGCCTCGGACGCCATCAGCGAGCCGCCCATGTCGGCGTACAGGGTGGCGGGCATGTCCAGGCCGGTGACCAGGCCGTTCTCGGCCAGGTAGGTCAGGTCGTGGCCGGGTTCCTCGGCGCGCGTGCCGGGGGACCCGACGATGGCCACCTGGCTCAGCATGGGGTACTGCTTGTGCAGCGCCTTCCAGGTCAGGCCGAGCTTGACCAGGGCCGAGGGGCGAAACGAGGTCAGCAGCACGTCGGTCTTGGCCAGTTCCTTGTGCAGGGCTTTTTGGCCGGCCTCGGTCTTGAGGTCGGCACGCACCAAGCGCACGCCTTGGTTCAGCTCCTTGTAGGCGTCGTGGTTGTACAGGCCCATCGGGTCGCCCGAGGTGCCGGGCGCGGCGCCGGCCGGCGCGGGTGGTTCGAGCTTGACGCAGCTCGCGCCCATCTGGCGGCAGCGCATCAGCGCGGCCGGGCCGGGCAGGTTGAGGCACAGGCTCAAGATGCGCACACCTTTGAGCGGACGCAGGGTTTTGATTGGTGAGGTGCTCATGCGGCGATTCCCCTCGGGGCGTTGGTTATGCGGTGATGCGCTGCTTGCATTCTATGGAAGCGTCGTGTCCCTGCGAGCGCGACAATCGCCCGCCCAGTCCCGTCATTGCGAGCCTCCCGAATCCGGACCGATACCGCACACGGACCTTGAACCAGTATCGTCATCGCGAGGCCGCAGGCCGTGGCGATCCATGTATTTTGGGGTCCTGGATTGCTTCACTTCGTTCGCAATGACGACCGGTTCATGGAAAGCGCAGCGCGGCAATCCACAGTGGCGCACCGTGCTGGTGGATTGCCGCGCTACGCTCGCAATGACGAAGCTCCGCGCGATGAACGTGTTTCGACGTCTTCAGGGCCGTTTTGCCGGGTAACAACAATCATGCTCGTCGAGCGCGCGCCCAGAAGGCTGAGACATGCTGCATCCACACGCCGATGTGATCCACGACTGAGCCGGCTTGCGGCACGGCGCCAATTTGACGTGCCAGGTCGAGCATGTTCAGGACCACGGTATGGCGCGCAAGCAAGCCATCCTCGAATTGCGAGAACTCTGCCGTCTCGAAGCTCAGGCGCCCGCCAGTGGGTGCAAAGCCCGGCGGCGTCAGTGGACCCGTCATTGTGCCGCTGATGCGCAGGCGGGCAGCTACGCCGGTGCCGTCGAGCGCGAGGTAGGGGCCATCAATCAGCTCAATGTGCGTGTCTGGCAGTGCGGGGAACATGATGTCGCGATGGAAGCGCAGTACGGCATCCCGACCGTGCAGCGTTTGCGGCGCGGCCGGGTCTTCCCAGACCACGTTGTCGCTGCAAAGCGACGCAACGCCATCGGCATCATGCGTGTTAGCGGCGCCGTGCAGGCGCTGCAGAAACTGGCGCGCGAACGGCGCGTCGACGACTTGCGTCATGGGGTACTCCTGTCCATCGTTGCTCTCGTCTGACCGGGCCAAGTTGCCGACGCCTTCGCCCACGAGTCCACATCTTCCCTTGTTGCCGCCGCAGCACCTTGTCCTTTGTCAAAGTTCATCAGCAGTGAGCCAAGTAAGCTCTGTTCAGGAGGAGTGCAATGACCGTGGTAATCCTGAACGGCGCTCGGTCGTGCGCCGATCTGACTCACTCGCTGTGCATTGAAGTAGAGTGCCAACTCGCGGCACAGTTCACGACGGTGCGCAGCTTGCATCTGGCGGGTTACGACATCGGTCACTGCACGGGTGAGTTCGACTGCTTCGTGAAGACGCCCGGCCGTTGCCGCATTCACGACGAAGGCCAGGAGATCGAGCGCGCGCATTGGTTTCGCGCGTTCACTAAGACCCATGCGCTGAACTTGGGTAGTCCGGCCTGGGGGCCGCCGTCGTTGGGCGCAATCCAGCGGCCTGGTGCGGCTCTGCGGCCCGTGCCGCTTTCGCCTGCCGTGAACTCGACGCGCCGACGCTCACACGATCAAACACAAACCCCGCCGATCCACAACCTGGAGAACACCATGAATCTGTCTGTCCCCCAATTACAAGCCCTGGTGCACGCGGCCACGCTGGCCCCGTCCAGCCACAACACGCAGCCCTGGCTGTTCCGGATCGAAGATCAGGCGATAGAGTTACTGGCGGACCGCACGCGCGCACTGCCGGTCAACGACCCGGATGACCGCGAGCTGACCATCAGCTGCGGTTGCGCGCTGTTCAACCTGCGTGTCGCCGCCGCGGCGGCGGGCCTGCAAGCGCAGGTGGAACCATGGCCAGACGCGGACGACGGCGACCTGCTGGCCCGTGTGCACCTGTTGCCCACCGGTAGCGGGCAGGAGGTCGCGGCGCTAAAGGCGGCGATGGATGAGCGCCGTACTTACCGCGAGCGCTTTGCGTCAACTGCTGTCGACCCGACGGCACTGCGCAGCCTCGTGGATGCGGTGCACAGCGAAGACGCCATACTCTCCGTGCTCGACACCGCCGACCAGCGCCTGGGCGCGGCGGCACTCGTGGCCGAGGGCGACGCGATGCTGTGGGCCAACCCGAGTTGGCGGCGCGAGTTGGCGGCCTGGATGCATCCCCGGAGACGTGGCGATGGCTTGACGCTGCCGGCACTGGCTATTCCCGTGGCACAAATGGTGGTGCGCACCTTCGACATGGGCCACGGCGTGGCTGCCAAGGACCGTCAGTTGGCCGACGAGTCCCCGGTGCTGGCGGTGCTGTCCACCAAGGGCGAGAGCCCGCGCGACTGGCTGGTCGCTGGCCAGGCCTTGCAGCGCCTGTTGCTGCTGGGCGTGCGGCTTGGTCTGCAGGCCTCGTACCTCAACCAGCCGGTGCAGGTGGCGACACTGCGCCCCAAGCTGCAGCAGATCACCGGTCGTCCGGGTCATGCGCAGTTGCTGTTGCGGCTCGGCGTCCCGACGCAGACCTTGCCCGCCGCACCGCGTCGCCCCCTTGGCGACGTGCTGGTCACGGCGTCATGAAGTCGCGAAGGGCGGGCCGAGTGATGTGGATTGCACTGGCGGTCCTGCTCATCCCGGCTTTGCTTTTGCTTGGCGCCTTGCTGCTCGTGAGCCCGGGAACGCCCAAGCCGTTCCTTGACGCCCAAGGCAGACCGCTCACCGGCAGCATCTCCGAGAAGAGCTACGTCAAGATCAACGGTATCGAACAAGGCATGTTCATCCAGGGCCGAAGCGCACACAACCCGGTACTGCTTTACCTGCATGGTGGTCTACCGGACCACTTCCTCACCGATCGCTACTCAACCGGCCTGGAGGATATCTTTACGGTCGTCTGGTGGGAGCAGCGCGGCTCGGGCCTCTCCTACCACCCGGACATGCCGCCCGACACGCTGAACCCGGAGCAACTGGTGTCCGACACGCTGGCCTTAACCGACCACCTGCGTGCGCGCTTTGGCCAGGACAAGATCTATCTCATGGGCCGTTCGGGCGGCACCTTCTTCGGCATCCAGGCCGCGGCCCGCGCCCCGCAGCGTTACCACGCCTACATCGCCGTCGCGCAGATTTCGAATCAGCTCGAGTCGGAGCGGCTGGCCCACCGCTACATGCTCGAGCGGTACAAGGACGAAGGTAACCACAAGATGGCGAAGCGCCTTGAAGAGGCGCCCGTCGGCGACACGGTACCGCTACCGGATGCGTACCTCAGGGTTCGCGACGTGGCGATGCACGAACTGGGCGTGGGCACGACGCGCGACATGAACTCGGTCTTCACCGACATGTTCCTGGCGTCCCTGCTCCACCGCGACTACACGCTGGGCGAGAAGATCGCCTTGTGGCGCGGCAAGCTCTTCTCCGGCAGCCGCCTGTGGAACACGCAACTGTCCACTGACCTGACCCAGAAGGTGAAGCGGCTCGACATCCCGGTCTACTTCCTGCATGGCGTACACGACTACACCGTGTCTTACCCGCTGGCCAAGGCCTACTTCGAGCATCTGGAGGCTCCGGTGAAGGGCTTTTACACGTTCAAGCAGTCTGCCCACACGCCCTTTTTCGAGGAACCAGACAAGATGCGCCAGATCCTGCGGGCCGATGTGCTGACGGGGACGAACGGGCTGGCTGATCCTCAGTAGGCAATGGCGTCGTGTCTGGGCCGGCGGCCCGCAATCGTTCTACAGGCGTCGCCGCCTTTTGGCTGTGATTGAAGCTGACGCTTTGCTCAGCCGGGCGGCCTGTGCGAACGCCGCGCCTGTATCCATGGAAACAACGCGAAGGCCAGTTGCCCCGCCAGTCCCACCAGGTGCGGCAACTGTGCGTACAGCGCCAAGTGTTCCGCCAGGCTGCGGCCGGCCAGCAGCGTCGACAGACCGGCCTCGGCCCCCATCAGCAGCAGGAAGGCGGTGGCACCCATTCCCAACGCAGCCGGGGGCAATAGCGGCCAGCGCCGCAGGATGCGTGTGCAGCCAAGCCAGGCAATGCTCAGTATCACGGGCAGTTCCATCAGCACCGCAGTCAGCTCGCCCAGCAGCGGCGCCAGTACCAGCGTGCGCAGCACGCCTAGCACGAAGCCCGCAGCGAAGACCGAGGCGACGTAGGCGATGCCGCAGAGCAGGATGCGCTTCATGGTGATGACTCTCTTTGTGGCGGTGCTGCCGCTGCGGTTACTGACCGATTGCAGCGTCGAAGCCACGTTGCATGTTCGGCTCGACGAGCAGCTTGAGGATATGGGCCCGAACCGCAGCGTCGTGCCCCACAAGCAAATGGCCACCGTGGTCGAAGCCGACGAATTTCGCACCAGGGATGCGGCTGGCGGTGTACTGGGCCGCAGCGTAGGTGCCAAAGCCGTCGTCGCGCGCGCTGACCACGAGCGTGGGCGCGCGGACCGTCTCCAGCGCGTAGGGATTGAGACGTTTGCCCAGGCGTGTGTCGTCGCGCAGACCGACCGCGCGGGAGGAGACCGGCAGGATGCGCTCGGCCAGGTCATACACGCGTGCCCTCTCTTCTTCGCTGGCCGCTGCGACCTGCTCGGGCGGCGTGGCCAACACGTGACGGATGAGCGGATCGCGGGCGACCTGCAACCCAGTCCAGAACAGAAAGTCCGAGCCGAGCAGGCGCAGCAGCAGCGCGTCCTTGTCGTCCGACACGGGCGGCGCGGAATCAGCCACCGTGCCGGGCTTGTAGGCGATGGGCACAACGAGCACCAACGCGCTGACCCGGTTCGGATGGCGGATGGCGGCCTGCATCGCCGAGGGTCCACCCGCAGACACACCCATGACGGCGGCCTTGTCGATGCCTAGGGCGTCGAGCAGGCAGATGTGTGCATCGGCCTGGGCTTCGGGCGACGCATCGGCGGGCCGGGGCGTACGCAGGTAGCCAAAGCGCGACATCGCGATCACGCGCACGCCTTGCTGCACCAGCGGGCGAGCCCAGGCCATGCCCTGGTCGTGGCCGCCGCCGCTGCCGTGGACTATTAGCAGCGGTATGCCCTCGCCCGCCTGCTGAACTTCGATCGGGCCGCAGCGTGTATCGACCAGCGTGCTGCCTTGCGCGGCGCGCTGGACGGCGGTCACAAGATCTCGCTCGAAACGCGCGCGAATCACCAGCGCGGTGACGAGAATGACTGCCGCCACGGCGGCGAGAACGCCGAACATAAGCCTGTGCTTCATGTCGGCGGGGCGATTCGGCTGCCCGCGATGAACCTTCGCGTCCACGCCCCCGCTCGCAGTGCCGCTGGCAAGCACAGCAGCACCAGCGCGAGCGCCATGACCAGCGCAACGTCAGGCGCAAAGGCCGACAGCATCTGGGCGTTCAAGCCCATGACATGCAAGGCCACGACGATCGCGATGGCTACCAGCAGCAGTACCACGGACCATGCGATGCGGCGTGCGCGCCCGACCGACCTGGCCAGCGCCACCAGCCCGAGCAAAGCGAGTGCGGATGCAGCGTTGAACGGCATGTAGGCCTCGCGCAGGCTCGGCCCTTGCGGCGGGGGCTGACCGCGCAGCAGGTTCACCACGCCGATCGGCAAGCGGCTCATCACAGCATTCACTTCGTTGAAGGGCAATTCAGTGTTGGCGTTTATCAGCACCACTACGGCTTGCCGGGTGTCCGGCAGCAGCACCATCCAGGCCGCAAATGACGCCAGGTTACCCAGGTGCCAACGTGCATCAGTGGCAGCGCCGAACGGGCCGACGAACCAACCTTCGCCGTAGCGGAACTGGAAGTCGGCCGACAGCAGCCGCGAACGGCCGGGCGGTGAAGCGGGTGCCAGCAGTTGCACCACTCCGTCGGGCGACAACACCCGACTGGCGGGCCCCATACCACCCGCCAGCAGCATCTGCAGATAGCGGGCCATGTCGCTGGCACTGGCCACCAGGCTGCCGGTCGGCGCGAAGCCTGGCAGCAGGGTCACGTGCTGCGCTACCGGCATCCCGAACCACATGCGGTGCAGGGCAGTCATGCCCGCTTGCCGCGCGGCGTCATGGTCGGAGTGGGAGTGGTTCATCTGCAGGGGTTGCAGCACCTGGTCCTGAATGAGTTTTTGCCATGACTGGCCCGTCACCGTCTGCAGCACCGCGCCGAGCAACACGAAATTGAGGTTGCTGTATTCGAAACGTTCGCCTACCGGATGATTCAGCGACACGGCGCCGAGACCACGTGCCAACTGGTCGATGCTGGCGGTGCTGCCTTGCAACAGCGGTGCGATGCCGTCGGCGCGAGAGAAGCCGCTGGTCTGGTTGAGCAGGTGGCGCAGCGTGATGCGCGCCGAGGCTTCGGCGTCGGCCACGCGGAACCAGGGCAGGTAGCGCTGCACTGGCGCGTCCGCTTCGAGCTGTCCGGCATCGATGGCCTGGCGCACCAGCAGGGCTGTGAACGACTTGGTGAGCGAGCCGATCGGGAACGGTGTATCGGCGGTGATTGGAAGGTCGCGCCCGTCGTGACCGAAGCCGCGCGCATGGACGACTTGGCCCTCCTGCACGATGGCCAGCGCGATGCCCGGGATACCGGAAGCCTGCCGTTGACTTTCCACGAAGGCGTCAATGCGCTCACGCATCCCAACGTCGAAGGCCATGGGCTGTGCCATGGCCTGCGCCGCCATGGCGCACAGCGACCACGCTGCAACGCTGCGGACAATGTGGACGAGCCAGTGGGGTTTCATGGTCTGTGTGTTAGCAGGGCTTTGCGCGGCGCCTCGGACACCAACAGCATCGGCCCACCAGATATGGCATGACTACTCGATGGCGCGCCACTATGGATTGCCGCGCTGCGCTTTCCATGAACCGGCCGTCATTGCGAACGAAGTGAAGCAATCCAAAGCCCCTAAATAAATGGATCGCCACGGCCTGCGGCCTCGCGATGACGATGCTGGTTCAAAGGTCCGTGTGCGGTATCGGCCCGGATTCAGGGGGGCTCGCAATCACGAATTCAAACAAGTTACCCCACACCTCAAACTCCCAAGTGCTGGGTCAACAGTTCGGGCTTGCTGCGCAACTCGTCGGACGAGCCGACAAACACCACCTGGCCCTTGACCAGGATGACGTTGCGGTGGGTGATCTGGGTGACGTGTTTCCAGTTCTTGTCGACGATGATGCTGCTGATGCCGGATGCGCGCACCAGTTCGCAGATGCGCCAGATGTCCTTGGCAATCTGCGGTGCCAGGCCTTCGGTGGCTTCGTCGAGGATCAGCACGTCGGGGTTGGTCATCAGGGCGCGGCCGATGGTCAGCATTTGCTGCTCGCCGCCGCTGAGCTGCTGGCCGCCGTGGCCCAGGCGTTCCTTGAGGCGCGGGAAGGTGTCCAGCACGCGCTCGTAAGTCCAGTCGCGTTGGCCCTGGGTGCCGGCGCGCGCGGCCATTTTCAGGTTCTCCACCACGCTCAGGTTGCCGAAGATGCCGCGTCCCTCGGGCACGTAGGCAATGCCGAGCTGGGCGATCTCAAACGGCGGTCGGCGCGTCATGTCGCGGCCCTTGATGCTGACCGTGCCGCCGCGTGGCCGCACCAGGCCCATGATGCTTTTGAGCAGGGTGCTCTTGCCCATGCCGTTGCGTCCCATCAGGCCGATGGTTTCGCCACGCGCCACGTCGAAGTCGATGTCGCGCAGGATGTGGCTTGCGCCGTAATAGGTGTTGAGCTGGCGCGCGCTGATGAGTGACTCACTCATGTTTGGTCCTCGCCCAGGTACGCCGCTTGTACGCCCGCATCGGCGCGCACCTCGGCCGGGGTGCCGCTGGCGATCACCTGGCCGTTGACCATCACGGTCAGGTGGTCGGCCAGGGTGAAGATGGCGTCCATGTCGTGTTCCACCAGCAGCATGGCGTGGTCGGGCTTGATGCGCAACAGCAGCGCCACCATGCGCTCGGCCTCTGCCACGCCCATGCCGGCCAGCGGCTCATCGAGCAGCAGCACCTGCGGCTCGGTCGCCAGGGTCATGGCGATTTCCAGTTGGCGCTGCTCACCGTGGCTGATGGTGCTGGCCATGGCGCTGCGCCGGTTTTGCAGGCCAGCCAGTTCAATCGCCTTGGTGGCACGTTGCTGGGCAGCTATGTACTTGCCAGCCGAGCGCAGCCACGCGATGGGGTTCCAGGGTTGCTGGCGTTCGCGCGACTGGGCTGCCAGCAGCACGTTGTCCCACACGGTGAAGGGCAGGAAGATGTTGGTCTTCTGGTAGCTGCGGCCCAGCCCCTGGCGCGCGATGCGCTCGGGTGCCCAGCCGGTGACGTCCTGAGCACCCAGCGTGATGCTGCCGGTAGTGGGTGCGATGTCGCCCGACAGCAGGTTGGTGAGGGTCGATTTGCCGGCGCCGTTGGGGCCGATCACGGCATGAATGCGGTTGCGCCACAGATCCACCGAGACGCCGCCCACCGCCGTCAGGCCGCCGAAGCGCTTGGTCAGGTTCCGCGCACTGAGTAGCAACTCACTCATTAGCGCCCCCACGCGGCACGCGCCTGCCCCCCAAGGGGGTGCGAGCTTGCTTGGCGGCCCGGCGCGGCGCTCATGACGCCTTGCTCCGGCCCAGCCGCAGGGTGGCTTGCGCGATCAGGCCGAGCACGCCGCGTGGCGCCCACAGCACCACCAGCACGATGAACAGGCCCATCCACAGCTGCCAGTGCTTGCCCAGCTCCACCTGGCCGATGCGGGGCAAGTCCTTGAACGCATGCAGCACCAGCTCGAACGTGAAGGCGCCGACGATGGCGCCGGCAAAGTTGCCCATGCCGCCCAGGATCACCATCATGATGGCGTGCGCGCTCATGTGAAAACCCATCAGCTCGGGGTTGATGTAGCCGGTCTGCACGCCCCACAGGTAGCCCGCCAACCCGGCCAAGGCGCCGGCCAGCGTGAAGGCGCTGAGCTTGTAGCCAAAGGTGCTGTAGCCCAGCGCCTTCATGCGGTGCTCGTTGACGCGGATGCCCGACAGCGCGCGGCCAAACGGGCTCCACAGCAGGCGGCGCAAAAATGCGTAGACCAGCAGCATGGCGCCCAGTGTCAGGTAGTACAGGCTGGCCTTCTTGTCCAGGTCCAACAGCACCCAGGCGCCCAGCTCCAGCGTCGGCTTGAAGTTGATGTACAGGCCGTCCGAGCCGCCCAGCGCCTTGTTGTCGAAGAACAGGTAGAACACCATCTGCGCAAACGCCATGGTGACCATGATGAAGTAGATGCCATGCGTGCGCACCACAAAGAAGCCGATGATCAGCGCCCCCAGGGCCGAACCCAGCACCGCCAGCGGCAGCGTCCACCACAGGCTGACCGGCTCGCCCGGCGGCATGACAAAGGCCAGCACATAACCAGCCAGGCCAAAGTAGGCGGCGTGGCCCAGCGACACCAGGCCGGTGACGCCTTGCAGCAGGTCCAGACTCATGGCAAAGATCGCCAGGATCATCATGCGCGTGACCATCTGCGTGTAGAAGTCCGCCCCGGCCAGCGGGAACACCACCAGGCCGGCCAGCGCCAGCGCCAGCGTGAACTGCACGCTGCGCGGCAGGTGCTCGAGGTGGGCTTTGCTCATGCTGAATGGCGCTGCAATGGCTTCTCCGCGTCATCGCGAGCGCAGCGCGGCGATCCACGGTCGAGGACGTTTGGAGCATGGATCGCCGCGCTGCGCTCGCGATGACGGGACTGAGATGTAGCCATTGTTCAGAGTGCCTACTGTTTGAACAAGCCTTCGGGCTTCCACAGCAGCACCGCAGCCATCAGCATGTAGACCAGCATGCCGGCCAGCGAGGGCAGCAGGATCTTGCCGAAGGTGTCGACCAGGCCCACCAGCAGCGCGGAGATGAGCGCGCCGCGCACCGAGCCGATGCCGCCAATCACCACCACCACAAAACACATGATCAGCACCTGCGAGCCCATGTTGGGGTAGACACTGGAGATCGGCGCGGCAATCATGCCCGCCACTGCGGCCAGTGCCACGCCCATGGCGAAGACCACGGCATGGATCAGCTTGATGTTGACGCCCAGCGCCTCGGTCATGTCGCGGTTGAAGGCGCCGGCGCGAATCTTCATGCCCAGGCGGGTTTTGGAGATCAGCAGGTACAGCCCCAGGGCGAGCGCCACGCACACGCCGGACATGAACAGGCGGTAGACCGGGTAGGACAGGTTGTCGGTCAGCGGAATGGAGGCGCCCAGAAAGTCAGGGATCGCCACCCCATGCACGTCGTCGCCCCACAGGATGGAGCGCAGCTCCTCGAAGATGTAGATCAGCCCGAAGGTCAGCAGCACCTGGTCGAGGTGGTCACGGTGGTAGAAATGCCGGAACAGCAGCCACTCCAGTGCCAGGCCGAACAGGGCCGCCAACACCGCGCCGCCCAGAATCGCCAGCGTCAGGCTGCCAAAGTAGCCGCTCAACGCATACGCCAGGTAGGCCCCCAGCATGTAGAAACTGCCGTGCGCGAGGTTGACCACACCCATGATGCCGAAGATCAGCGTCAGGCCGGCGGCCAACATGAACAGCAGCAGTCCGTACTGCAGGCTGTTGAGCAGTTGAATCAGGAAGGTGGCGAAGTCCAAAGGCTAGACCAGAGGCGCGCTCAGCCCAGCTTGCAGCCCGCACCGCTGTCGGCCAGGGCCTTGGCGGCGATGCCCAGCACCTTGTTCTCTTTGTTCTCGACCACGCGCAGGTAGATGTCCTGCACCGGGTTGTGGGCCTTGCTCATGGTCCACTTGCCACGCGGGCTGTCGATGGTGGCGGATTCCAGCGCCTTGTACAGGGCCACTTTGCTGGACAGGTCGCCCTTGACGGCGGCTGCCCCCTGGGCCAGCAGCAGGCCGGTGTCGTAGCCCTGCATGGCGTACACGTCGGGCTGCATGCGGTAGGTCTTGGCGTAGGCCAGGCGGAACGCCTTGTTGCGCGGCGTGTCCAGTGAGTCGCTGTAGTGCATGGTGGTGATGATGCCGTCGGCCGCCGCTCCGGCCGCGTCAAGCACGCCTTCGGTCAGGAAGCCCGAGCCGTAGAGCGGAATCTTGCCCTTCAGGCCGGCGGCCGCATAGTCGCGAATGAACTTGGCCGCGCCGCCGCCGGCAAAGAAGCAGGCCACGGCGTCGGGCTTGAGCGAGGCGATCTCGGTCAGCAGCGCCTGGAATTCAACATTTGGGAAGGGCAGGCCGAGCTCCTTGATGATGGTGCCACCGGCTGCGGTGTAGCTTTCTTTGAAGCCTTCGAACGCTTCCTCTCCGGCGGCGTACTTCCAGGTGATCCAGACCGCCCTTTTGTGGCCCTTGTCCACCATGGCCTTGCCCAGCGCGCGTGTCGGCTGCGAGTTGGTGAAACTGGTGCGAAACACATTGGGCGCACACAGGCTGCGTGTGGCGGCGTGCGCGCCAGCATTGGGAATCAGGCTGAGCACGCCGGTGTCGCGCGCCACTTTCTGGATGCCCATTTGCACGCCCGAGTGCACGGTGCCCACGATCACGTCGACCTTGTCGCGTTGCACCAGCTTGCTGGCGTTTTCCACACCCTTGGAGGGGTCGGACTCGTCATCGACCTTGAAGAACTCGATCTCGCGCCCGCCGAGCTTGCCGCCTTGCTCGTTGATGGCCATGCGAAAACCATTTTCGATGGCGACGCCGAGTTGGGCAAAGGTGCCGGTGTAGGGCAGCATCAGGCCGACGCGCACCTTGCCGGGTTGGGCCTGGGCCACTTCGGGCAACAGCAGGCCGGTGGAGGCGGCGCCCAGCAGTGCGGCGCTTTGGGACAGAACAATTCGGCGTGAGGTCATGGAAGGCTCCTGATGTGAGCGGGCGCGCGAGGGTCGGCGCCAACAGGCAAATGGTAGTCCGGCGCGAGGAGCCGCAGGCTAGTGATAAACCCGTAAATAGGTATCGGCATGCATAAATCAAATGCCCGGGGGCGTCGCGGGGTTGGCGGGTACCGGCGGTGTTTGGTGGGTTAAATCGGCATCGGCCTGCAAGAATTAGAAAAAGCCACTATTATTTGCTCCACACAGCATCCCATTGACTAAGCACCGAGGAGAGCCCTATGACCGATATCACCCGTGTGGACTACCAGACCCACCCCTCGCGTTACCGCCACTGGAAGCTCGCCGTGGACGCACGGGTGGCCACGCTCAGCCTGGATGTGGCCGAGGACGCCGGTATCCGCGAGGGCTACAAGCTCAAGCTCAATTCCTACGACCTGGGCGTGGACATCGAGCTGGCTGACGCGGTGCAGCGTATTCGTTTTGAACACCCGCAGGTCAGCGTGGTGGTGCTCACCAGCGCCAAGGACCGCGTGTTCTGCTCGGGCGCCAACATCTTCATGCTGGGCTTGTCGACGCACGGCTGGAAGGTGAATTTTTGCAAGTTCACGAACGAGACACGCAACGGGCTGGAGGACTCCAGCCGCCATGGTGGCTTGAAGTTCATCGCCGCGGTCAACGGCGCATGCGCGGGTGGTGGCTACGAGTTGGCGCTGGCCTGCGACGACATCCTGCTGGTGGACGACCGGTCATCGTCCGTGTCCCTGCCGGAAGTGCCGCTGCTGGGTGTGCTGCCGGGCACTGGTGGCCTGACCCGCATGACCGACAAGCGCCACGTACGCCACGATCTGGCCGATATCTTCTGCAACACCTCCGAGGGGGTGCGTGGCCAGAAGGCCAAGGACTGGCGCCTGGTGGACGAAGTGGCCAAGCCGGCCGTGTTTGCGCAGACGCTGCAGGAACGCATTGCCGCGCTGTCCGCGCAAAGTAGCCGCCCGATTGACGCCAAGGCCGTGGTGCTGGCGCCGCTGCAACGCCGGGACGACGAGCAGGGCGTTCACTACCAACATGTGGACGTCACGATTGACCGCGCCAAGCGCAGCGCCACCGTGCTGGTGAAGGCGCCCGCCACCGTGCAGCCGGCTGACCTGGCCGGCATTGAGGCGCTGGGCGCGGCCTGGTGGCCGCTGGCGATGGCGCGTGAACTGGACGACGCGATCCTGCACCTGCGCACCAACGAGCCCGATATCGGCACCTGGATTCTCAAGACCGAAGGCGACTCCGCGCGGGTGCTGGAAGTGGACGCCAGCCTGCGCACGCATGGCGAACACTGGCTGGTGCGGGAGACCGTGGGCCTGCTGCGGCGCACGCTGGCGCGGCTGGATGTGTCCTCGCGTTCGCTGTTTGCGTTGATTGAGCCGGGCTCGTGTTTTGCGGGTGTGCTGGCCGAGCTGGCGTTCTGCGCCGACCGCAGCTACATGGCGCATTTTCCCTCTGATGCGGCGCGCGAGCCCAAACTGACGCTGACGCCAAGTAATCTGGGCTTGTACCCGATGGTCACGGCGCAGTCGCGTCTGGCACGGCGCTTTTATGAGGAGGCCGAACCGATGGCCGCCTGCGCCGAGGCCAGCGGACGCCCACTGACGGCGCTGCAGGCCCTCGAGCTGGGATTGGTCACTGCCGCACCAGACGATCTGGATTGGGCCGACGAGATTCGCCTGGCGCTGGAAGAACGCGCCGCCATGTCGCCCGACGCGCTGACCGGGCTGGAAGCCAACCTGCGTTTTTGCAGCAAGGAGACCATGGAGACACGCATCTTCGGACGCCTGTCAGCCTGGCAGAACTGGATTTTCGTGCGGCCCAACGCCAGCGGACCCAAGGGCGCGCTCAAGGTCTACGGCAAGGGCGAGAAGTCCGCCTTCGATCTCAACCGCGTTTGATACACGTGGCCTGCCAAGGATTGGGAAGATGCAAACCCGCCAGCCCGTGAGGCCCGTCATTGCGAGCGCAGCGCGGCAATCCACCGTCGTGTGCCGCAGACATGGATTGCCGCGCTGCGCTCGCAATGACGATCCCTGCGGTTCGCTGATACCCCTTCATTAGTCGCGCCAACACTTCAATAGTCACTCCATCACTCAAGGAAGCCAATCATGTCCACCATCAACTACGCCGAAAAAATTCCCAACAACGTCGATCTGTCCAGCGACAAAACCTTGCAGCGCGCGCTGGAGCATTGGCAGCCCGGCTTCCTGGACTGGTGGCAGGACATGGGTCCCGAGGGCTCGCCAGACTACGACGTCTACCTGCGCACGGCGGTCAGCGTCGATCCGTCTGGCTGGGCGCATTTTGATCACGTGAAGATGCCCGACTACCGCTGGGGCATCTTCCTGAACCCGGCCGAGGCGGGGCGCCAGGTCAACTTTGGCGAACACAAGGGCGAGGCCGCCTGGCAGGACGTGCCCGGCGAGCACCGCGCCAACCTGCGCCGCATCATCGTCACGCAGGGCGACACCGAGCCGGCCTCGGTCGAGCAGCAGCGCCACCTGGGCCTGACCGCACCCTCGCTGTACGACATGCGCAACCTGTTTCAGGTCAACGTCGAAGAAGGGCGGCACCTGTGGGCCATGGTCTACCTGCTGCACCGCTACTTTGGTCGTGATGGCCGCGAGGAGGGCGACGCGCTGTTGCAGCGCCGCTCGGGCGATGCCGACAACCCACGCATCCTGCAGGCCTTCAACGAGAAGACGCCGGACTGGCTGTCCTTCTTCATGTTCACCTACTTCACCGACCGCGACGGCAAGTTCCAGTTGTGTGCGCTGGCCGAGTCGGGCTTCGACCCGCTGGCGCGCACCTGCCGCTTCATGCTGACCGAGGAAGCGCACCACATGTTTGTTGGCGAGTCCGGCGTGTCGCGCGTGATCCAGCGCACCTGCGAGGTGATGAACCAGCTCAAGACCGACAACCCGGCGCAATTGCGCGCCGCCGGCGTGATCGACTTGCCCACCATCCAGCGTTACCTCAACTTCCATTTCTCGGTGACGATCGACCTGTTTGGCGCGGACGAATCGTCCAACGCGGCGATCTTCTACAACAGCGGCCTGAAGGGCCGCTTCGAGGAGACCAAGCGTACCGATGACCACCGCCTGCAGAGTGACGCCTACCGTCTGCTGGCGGTGCAGGATGGCGCCCTGGTCGAGCGCGAGGTGCCGATGCTCAACGCCCTGAACGAAGTGCTGCGGGATGACTACATCACCGACTCGCGCGGCGGCGTGGCGCGCTGGAACCGCGTGCTGGAGAAGGCCGGCGTCGACTTTCGGCTGACCACGCCACACAAGGCCTTCAACCGCAAGATCGGCACGCTGTCCAAGGTGCGGGTGTCGCCGGACGGCAAGCTGCTGTCCGAGCAGGAATGGAATGCAGGCATGGACCAGTGGCTGCCCAGTGTCTCCGACCGCGCCTATGTGGCCTCCTTGATGGGCCGTGTGGTCGCGCCCGGTAAATATGCCAACTGGATTGCACCCCCGTCGGTCGGCATCAATCGCCAGCCGGTTGACTTTGAGTATGTGCGATTCAACTGACAAGTGCGGCAGTTGCACCAGGACGGTTTGCACGTCACCGCGCGATTTTCAGCCGCGGCCCTCCACGGTGGTGTTGCACCGACAGGGCTTGCCGCGCAACGCGCACAATGAAGACACACCACTGTTTGGAAGGCCCAGCATCATGAACGCGCCTGTGGCATCAGCCATGTTGAAGCAGCATCTGATCGACCCGGAGATCTGCATCCGCTGCAATACCTGCGAAGACACCTGCCCGATCAAGGCGATCTCGCACGACAGCCGCAACTACGTGGTGGACGCCAGCATCTGCAAGGCCTGTTTGGCCTGCATTGCACCGTGTCCAACCGGGGCGATCGACAACTGGCGCCTGCTGCCGCCCGAGCGCGCCTACACCTAAGCGAACAACTGGGCTGGGACGAACTGCCGGCCGAGGACGCCAGCGGCAGCGCGCAGCCTGGCGCTGCCGCCACCGCGCTGCAAGAACCGCTGGTGGTGGTTGCAGCGGCCCAGCCGCTCGCCACCGCAGCCGTTGCCGCCACGCTCAGCGCCAGCGTGCCGCCGTGGTCCGCGGCGCATCCCTACCTCAACCTGTATGGCCCCAAGGCGCCGGTCAGCGCCACGGTGGTGGGCAACTTCAAGGTGACGCATGGCGCGCCCGACAGCGACACGCACCATGTGATGCTGGACTTCGGTGCCATGCCGTTCCCGGTGCTAGAAGGCCAGTCGCTGGGCGTGGTGCCGCCCGGCGCGGACGCCACGGGACGACCGCACCACGCGCGCCAGTATTCGGTGGCCAGCCCGCGCAACGGCGAGCGCGCCGGCTACAACAACCTGTCGCTGACCGTGAAGCGGGTCACGCTGGACCACCAGGGCCAGCCGGTGCGCGGCGTGGGCTCCAACTACCTGTGTGACGCCAAGGTAGGGGACCAGGTGCAGGTGATCGGCCCGTTTGGCGGCAGCTTCCTGATGCCCAACCATCCCGGCTCCAACCTGCTGATGATTTGCACCGGCACCGGCTCGGCCCCGATGCGCGCCATGACCGAGTACCGCCGACGCCTGCAGGGCAAGGTGGCGGGCGGACGCCTGATGCTGTTCTTCGGCGCACGCACGCAGGAGGAGTTGCCTTACTACGGCCCCCTGATGAAGCTGCCCAAGGACTTCATCGACATCAACCTGGCCTTTTCGCGCACGCCCGGCGCACCCAAGCGTTATGTACAGGACCTGCTGCGCAGCAGAGCCGCTGAGGTGGCGGCGCTGCTGGCGGATGCCAACACCTGTGTCTACGTCTGCGGCCTCAAAGCCATGGAGGCGGGCGTGGCTGCGGCCCTGCACGAAGTCGCCGTCGGCCACGGCTTGGTCTGGGACGATTGCCTGAGCCAGATGCAGCGCGAGGGGCGCATTCATTTCGAGACCTATTGACACACGCTGCGGGCCAACGTCGAGCTGTTGCAGGCCGAGTTCGACTGGCTCAGGGCTGGCTTGCACCATGGCCGTGCGGCGCGCCTGCGGGTGGAGAAACTCGATGCCCGGACCATGTACGCAACACGAGTAGGGGAAATCTCCCTGCAACCGATCTGACATGAGGGAAGGTTAGAATTCTCGGTGTTCTCCCTGGGCTTGCTTGGGCCGTTGGCCAAGAGGATCGCCAGTGGCCAGGGCACCCCCGAGGATAGTGATGAAACGTGTTGATGATTTCCGGCTGAAGTTCGGAAAAAAAGAGCTGGTGCCGATCATGATTGGTGGCATGGGCGTCGATATTTCGACTGCGGAATTGGCCCTCGAAGCGGCCCGGCTAGGTGGCGTTGGCCACATCTCGGATGCGATGGTCACCGATGTGTCAGACAAGCGCTTTGACACCAAGTTCGTGCGTGACCGCACGCGGCTTTACAAGTACAACATCAACAACTCGGACAAGTCACTTATCAAGTTCAACCTTGATGAACTGGCCGAGGCAGCGCGTCGTCACGTTGGCAAGACCATGGAAGCCAAAAAGGGCGACGGCATGGTGTTTGTCAATTGCATGGAAAAGCTCACCATGGGCAGCCCGCGCGAGACGCTGCAGGTGCGCCTGAAGGCTGCGCTGGATGCGGGCATTGACGGCATCACCCTGAGCGCCGGGCTGCACCTGGGTTCGTTTGCGCTGATGGAAGACCACCCGCGCTTTCGCGATGCCCAACTGGGCATCATTGTCTCGTCGGTGCGCGCGCTGCAACTGTTTCTGCGCAAAAGCGCGCGTCTGAATCGATTGCCTGACTACATCATTGTCGAAGGGCCGTTGGCCGGTGGTCATCTGGGCTTTGGCATGGACTGGGCGCAGTTCGACCTGGCCACCATTGCGGCCGAGATCGTGCAGTTCCTCAAGGCCGAGCAGCTTGACATTCCCCTGATCGCCGCTGGCGGCGTGTTCACCGGATCGGACGCGGTGTCCTTCCTGCAAGCGGGTTGTGCGGGCGTGCAGGTGGCGACCCGCTTCACGGTGGCCAAGGAGTGTGGCTTGCCGGCCAAAGTCAAGCAGGAGTACTTCCGGGCCAGCGAGGCCGACATTGTGGTCAACACCCTGTCGCCCACCGGCTACCCCATGCGCATGCTCAAGAACACACCCGCCATTGGCGCGGGTGTGCGCCCGGGCTGTGAGTCATACGGCTACTTGCTCGATGGCGATGGCAATTGCGCCTACATCACGGCCTACAACCGTGCGGTGGCGGCCGATCCCGAGGCCAAGGTGGTGGTGGTATCGGACAAGACCTGCTTGTGCACCCACATGCGCAACTACAACTGCTGGACATGCGGGCACTACACCTACCGCCTGAAGGACACCACGAACCGTCTGGACGATGGCACCTATGCGGAGCTGAGTGCCGAGCACATCTTCCGCGACTACCAGTACAGCGTGGACCACCAGGTGCTGCTGCCCACGGCAGCCTGATCACATGGCGGCGCCTCATGCCGTCTACGCTTTATTGACGGGTACGGCGCGCCCGATTGGCTGACGGTAAGATGGTCGCCTAGCCCGCCATGACCATGTCCGTCCCGCCCCCGACCGACAACGCCGCAGCCGCCGCTGGCGCAGCGCGGGGGCGTGCCTTTCGCGAGTGGGTGTTTCTGGTGCTGGCGCTGCTGCTGATGGCGGCGCTGTGGGCAACCGAGCGCTACACCGCCTATCACCAGACCGGTGTACACGAGCGTGATCGCTTGTTCGCTCAGGCGCGTTCCGTGGATGACAGTCTTCAGCGGCAGTTGCAGCGCCTTGACAAGCTGTTGGCGGTGGTGGCCGAAGAGCCAGTGCCCGCAGCCGACGCGGCTGGCGATTTATCGCGACGCCTGCGCCGCTACCTGTCCTTGTCGCCAGGTCTGCGCGAATTGCTGCGGCTCGATGCACAGGGGCGGGTGATCGAAGCCAGCCAGCCCGAACGCGTGGGCACCAGCCTGGCTGACAGTGCGGCCTTCAAGCGGACGATCGAGCGAGCGCCGTCCAGCTTTGCCGAACCCACGGCACTGGCCTACAGTCATCAAGGCAGTCAGTTGCTGACGCTGTCTCGGGTGGTGCAGGACACCAGCGGGCGTGGTGTGGGTTTGGTATCGGCCGTGGTTGAGCCCGAGTTCTTTGCCGGCATGCTGGCCTCTGCGCCGTATGCACCGGATATGTCGGCCGTGATCGCCTTCGTGGAGGGACGGGTCTGGTTGACCTCACCGCCGCACATTTGGGGGCCCGAGCTGGATTTGGCCACTGCGCTGGCGGCTTTCAAACCGTGGCGCGAGGCGGCGGTGCTGGCTCCGGTGTCCTGGGGTTTGGGCATGGGCCCGGCAACAGGCAAGGCCGGTGCGCTGCGCCAGGTCGGCAAGACGGGCGACACCGGCATGGTGCTGGTGCTGCAACGCGAGCGTGCGCAGGTGTACGCGCAGTGGTGGGTCCAGACCTACTGGATTGGTGGCAGCTACCTGTTGATCAGCGCCTTGCTGGCGCTGAGTCTGCGCTATCGCCAAGCGCGCCGCCAGTCGGTGGCGCAGGAGTCGTCCACCATCGAACGCATGGGGCGCGAGCACGCCGAGCGTATGGAACTCGCGCTGGGAGGTGCTGCGCTGGGTTTGTGGGATTGGCATGTGCCAAGCGGCCGAGTGGTGCGCGATCAGCGCTGGTGTGCGCAGGTGGGCTATGGCTTGCGTGAAGTCGCCCCGACCCTGGCGGGCTGGGAGGCAATGTTGCATCCGGATGACCGTGCGGCCATCAACATGGCACTGAGCCAGCACATGAGCGGCGTGACCGAAGTGTGCGAATTTGAGTACCGGATGCGCCATAAGGCCGGTCACTGGGTCTGGATTCAGTTGCGTGGCAAGGTGATGGAGCGCGATGCCAGCGGTGCCGCGCAGCGCATGTTGGGCACGCATCTGGACATCTCGCTGCGCAAGCATGCCGAGGCTGACTTGCGCCAGAGCCGGGCGCTGGTGCGCACGCTGATCGAGACCATTCCGGACATGATCTGGCTCAAGGACGTGGACGGTGTTTACCTGGACTGCAACCCGGCGTTTGAGCGCCTGTGGAACAAGCCGCGCGCCCAGATTGTTGGCAAGACCGATCTCGACTTTGTTACCGCCGAGGCCGCGGCGATGTTTCGTGAGCTGGACCGCGCCGCCATGGCCACCGATGCCGCGATCGTGTACGAAGACTGGAAGACCCTCGCCGTGGATGGCACGCGCGGTGTCTACGAATCGGTCAAGAAGGCCATGCGTGATCCACAGGGGCGCGTCATCGGCGTGATGGGCATCTCGCGGGATATCAGCCAGCGCAAGCGCGATCAGCAGGAGATTCACCGGCTGGCGTTTCACGATGCCCTGACCGGCTTGCCCAATCGGCGTTTGTTGGAGGACCGTCTGCAGCGGGCCCTGCTGGCGAGTGCGCGGGGTGGACAGTTTGGCGCGGTGCTGTTCATGGACATTGACAACTTCAAGGCCCTTAACGACCGGCTGGGACATGATGCCGGGGATATGTTGCTGAAGATTGTTGGACAGCGCTTGATGGCCCACGTGCGAGCGCAGGATACGGTGGCGCGATTGGGCGGCGACGAGTTCGTGGTGGTGCTGGCGGAGTTGAGCATCGACGAAGTGGCGGCCGTGGCGCAAGCGCAGTCGGTTGCCGAGAAGATCCTGGCCGCGCTCAACGCGCCCTTCACGCTCTCCGGCCACGACTGCCTCAGCACGCCCAGTATCGGGTTGGTCATGTTCAAGGGTGTGGCCGTCACGGTCGAGGAGATCCTGAAGCAGGCCGATCGCGCGATGTACAAGGCCAAGGGCGCCGGGCGCAACACCATGCGCTTCTACAACTCGGCGTCGAGTGACCTGGGCAGCGCCTGATGGACGGTGCTGAGTGCGTCGACTGCGTGGTCATTGGCGCTGGCGTGGTCGGCCTGGCGGTGGCGCGGGCTCTGGCACTGGCCGGACGGGAAGTGATGGTGCTGGAGAGCGCCAGCGCCATCGGCACCGGCATCAGTTCGCGCAACAGCGAGGTCATTCATGCCGGGATCTACTACCCGAGCGGTTCGCTGAAGGCGCGCCTGTGCGTCCAGGGCAAGGCCATGCTGTATGCCTACTGCGCCGAGCGCGGCATCGGGCATCGGCGCTGCGGCAAACTGATCGTGGCGACCGCTCCGGCGCAGCAGCACCGGTTGGCGGCGCTGGTCGAACAGGCAAAAGCCAATGGGGTCGATGACCTGCGCTGGCTGACTGCCGAGCAGGCGCGCGCCCTGGAGCCGCAACTCCATTGCCATGCGGCCATCCTGTCCCCGAGCACCGGCATCGTGGACAGCCACGCGTTGATGTTGTCGCTGCAAGGCGATCTGGAGAACGCCAGTGGCCTGGTGGCGCTCAATACGCCTGTGGTGTCCATGGTTTGGACTCCCAGTGCTACTTTGTTGATAGCACAGGATGGCACCCGTTTGAGCGCGCGCAGCGTCGTCAATGCCGCGGGCTTGAGCTCGCCGGCTTTGGCGTTGCGCTGCCAGGGTCTGGACGCTGCCCACGTGCCGCGCACCGCCTGGGCCAAAGGCAGCTACTTCACGCTGACTGGGCGCGCACCCTTTTCGCATCTGATCTACCCGGTGCCGCAAGCTGCCGGTCTGGGGGTACACCTCACGCTGGACCTGGGCGGCCAGGCCCGCTTTGGTCCGGATGTGCAGTGGGTTGATTCGGCCGATGATCTGCAGGTGGACCCGGCGCGTGCGCCTGGTTTTTATGCCGACATTCGAAGCTATTGGCCGGCTTTGCCCGACGGCGCCCTGCAGAGTGGCTATGCGGGCATGCGGCCCAAGATTCACGGCCCGGACGAGCCCGTGCGCGACTTCCTGATCCAGGGTCCGGCCGACCATGGCTTGGCGGGCCTGGTCAACCTGTTTGGCATCGAGTCACCCGGTCTGACCAGTGCCCTGGCCATTGGCGAGCATGTGCGCGCCATGCTGGCAGCGCACTGAACCCGGTCGCGTCTGGCGATTCAGCGCGAAGGAACATCGTCATTGCGAACGCAGTGAAGCAATCCATGGCCCAGAATCCATGGATCGCCATGGCCTGCGGCCTCGCGATGACGATGCTGGTTCATGGTCCGTGTGCGGTTCAGACTCGGAACTGGAGACTCGCCATGACAGTGCCCTTTCATGATGGGGGGTGGGCACGAGTCCACATCGGCTAGCTCACCACCCGGTTGCGCGCCAGCGGTGGGTTTTTGGCGAAGTAGCGCTCGATGCCGCGCATCAGGGCGTCGGCCAGTTGCTCCTGGTAGGCCACGCTGTTGAGTTTGGCTTCTTCCTCCGGGTTGCTGATGAAGGCCGACTCGACCAGCACGCTGGGAATATCCGGAGCTTTGAGCACCGCGAAGCTGGCCTGTTCGACGCGTGGTTTGTGCAGCTTGCCCACCCGGCCAATCTCGCCCAGCATGGCGCCGCCGAGTTTCAAGCTGTCGTTGATCTGGGCGGTGGTGCTCATGTCCAGCAGTGCGCGGCGCACTTGCGCGTCCTTGGCTTTGACGTTGAGTCCGCCCACCTGGTCGGCGCGGTTCTCCTTGTCGGCCATCCAGCGCGCCGCCGTGCTGGACGCACCGCCTTGACTCAAGGCGAAGATGCTGGCGCCCTGGGGGCGCGGTGTGAAGAAGGCGTCGGCGTGGATGCTGATGAACAGGTCGGCCTGCACCCGGCGTGCCTTCTGCACCCGCACATGCAGGGGAACAAAAAAATCGGCGTCGCGCGTCAGATAGGCGCGCATGGCGTTGCCGTTGACCGAGGTGGCATTGATGCGCTCGCGCAGGCGGTGGGCGATGCTGAGCACCACATCCTTTTCACGGGTGCCGCCGGGGCCAATGGCGCCGGGGTCTTCGCCACCGTGGCCGGGGTCCAGGGCAATGATGATCAGGCGGTCGGTCTTGCTGGCGACGGGCACCGGCGCGCTGGCCGCAGGTGCCGCTGCGACGGGATGGGCGGCAGAGGCGGCCGAGGCGGGCTTGCGGGCGTGCTGGGCGATCAGCTCACCCAATGGGTCTTTCGCAGCCGGTTGTGACGCTGGTGCTCTGGGGTGAGCGGCAGCCTCATCGCGCAGGCGCTCGGCGATCAATGCCTCCAGCGGGTCCAGCGCTTGGGTTGGATAGAGGTCGAACACCAGCCGGTGCTGGTAGGCGGCCACCGGAGCAAGGGTGAACACCTGCGGCGCGATTGGCTGCTTGAGATCCACCACCAGGCGCACCACGGTGGGCGCGAACTGCCCGACGCGGATGCCGGCGATATTGGGGTCGTCCGGTCTGACCTTGGCCACCAGTTCCCGCAATGCCGGGTTGAGCTCGACGCCTTCAATGTCCACGGCCAGGCGCGGCGGGTTGCTGACAAACAGTTGCGTGGTCTTGAGCTGCTGGTCGGACTCGATGGTCACACGCGAGTAGTCCGGCGCTGGCCAGACCCGCACCGCCAGAATGGTGGCGCCACGTGCCAACTCCTGGATGCCCAGCAGCAGCACGACCGAGCCCGATTGCAGCAATCGGCGCCGCTTCACGCTGGGTCCTTCCTGGCGCCGTCCGCAGGCAGGTCCTGCAGCAGCCTGGTGCCCAGCTCGGTTCGGGCGGTAAGTGTGACGTCACGGGCGTCGTCGCTGTCGCAGTCGATGTGAATCGTCAGGTCCGGGCAGGGCAGTACACCGGCAGCTTTCTCGGGCCACTCCACCAGCTTCAGGCCCGGGCTGGCAAAGAGGTCGCGAAAGCCGGCGTCTTCCCACTCGCGCGGATCGGAGAAACGATAGAAGTCAAAGTGCCAGATCGCCAGGCCCGGCAATTCGTAGGGTTCGACCACCGCGTAGGTGGGGCTCTTGATGCGCCCGCGCACGCCCAAGGCTTGCAGCAGGTGGCGCACCAGCGTGGTCTTGCCCACTCCCAGATCGCCCCCCAGTGCAATCAAGGCGGTGCCCAACTGGGGGCGCTGCGCCAGCCACTGGGCAAAGGCCTGCGTGGCCGTCTCATCGTGCCAGCGCAGGGTTTTTACAATCGGGGGGTGACAGTCCACAGCACTCAAATCGACAGCAAGCAGTTGGTTTCCACATTTCGGGCCTGGGCCTTGGAGCTTGGATTCTCCCAAATTGGCGTGACCGGGGTTGATTTGACCACGGCCGAACCCGGCTTGATGGATTGGCTGGGCAGTGGCTTTCATGGCGAGATGGCTTACATGGCAGCACATGGCCTCAAGCGTGCGCGCCCGGCCGAACTGGTGCCAGGCACGGTCAGTGTCATCACCGCGCGCATGGACTACCTGAGCGCGGGCACCCCGCAGCACTGGCAGACCATCGAGTTCGAGCGGCTCAAGCAGCCCACCGAGGGCATTGTCTCGGTCTATGCCCGGGGCCGCGACTACCACAAGGTCATGCGTCAGCGTCTGCAAAAACTCAGCGATCGGATCGCGCAACATCTGGGGCCGTTTGGGCATCGCGTCTTCACCGATTCGGCGCCGGTTCTGGAGGCGGAACTGGCGGCGCGCAGTGGCCAGGGTTGGCGCGGCAAGCACACCTTGGTGCTGAGCCGCGAGGCCGGCAGCATGTTCTTTCTGGGTGAGATCTATGTGAGCCTGGCCTTGCCCCAAAGCGAGCCGCTGAGCGCGCATTGCGGTACTTGCCAGGCCTGCATCGAGGTTTGCCCGACGCAGGCCATCGTGGCGCCGTACCGGCTCGATGCGCGGCGCTGCATTTCGTACCTGACGATCGAACACGCGGGGCCAATTCCCTTGGCGCTGCGTCCCCTGATCGGCAACCGTATCTACGGCTGCGACGATTGCCAGTTGGCCTGCCCGTGGAACAAGTATGCCCAGCGCAGCAGCCTGCCCGATTTCGATGAGCGCCAGGGCCTGAGCGGCGTGCAACTGCTGCAGTTGCTGGCCTGGACCGAAGCGGAGTATCTGCGATTGACCGAGGGCGGCCCGATCCGGCGTATTGGGCATGAGCGCTGGCAGCGCAACATCGTGGTGGCCATGGGCAACGCCTTGCGCGCAGGGTTATCCGTTGCCGATCAGGCCGACCTGCGCGCGGCGTTGAATCAGGCGCATGGCTCGGCCAGCGATCTGCTGCGCGAGCATATCCAGTGGGCGCTGGAGGCTCCCGGCGGGTGAGCGGGGGACCGCCGGGCTTATTTCAGGTCGTCGGCCAGCAGCTTGAGGATGCGCTGGGCATTGGCGGACGTGTCGGGCTTGCCCTTTTCATCCAGCACGCTAACGGTGGTGGACTCACCCTGGCTGCGCACCAGTACGCGGTATTTCAGCGGGGCACCGCCAGTGCCGCCACCAAAGAGCTTGCCAAAGAAGCTGCCGTCAGCCTTATCCGAGCCTGGTTCGACATAGCGAACGAAGTACATCCCCTGGTTGCGGTCGCGGTCTTCAACGGTAAAGCCGGTACGGTCTAGTGCCAGGCCGACGCGACGCCAGGCGCGATCGAACCCATCGTCGAGCTGGACAGATGTTTGGCCTTGTGTCGTGGTCACGCGGGCAGTGTCCTTGGCCGGCGCGCTGGCCACGACCGTCTTGGCCTGCTCCTGAGGCAGGCCAAGTTTGACCAGCAGGCGACGCATGAATTCGGCTTCCAGCTCGGGGTCTGCCGCGCGCGGTTGCCAAATGGTCTGATCCTTTTGGGTGTTGCTGTAGACCTCCACCATGCCGCGGTGGCTGATGTAGATCTCGGTTCCGCCGCTGGCATTGCGCTCAAGCCGGGTGCGGAACTTGTCGCGCTCACTGGTCGAATAGAACGAATCCAGCACCTTGCCCAAGGCGTTGCGAATCATGTCGTTGGGCAGCTTGGCGCGGTTCTCGGCCCAGTCGGTTTCCATGATGCCCAGGTTGGCCTGTTCCTGGCCAGCAGGAAGCCGTTTTCCTGCCAGAAATCGCGTGTCGGGCCCCAGACTTGCTCGGCTGGGCGGTTGACCACCAGCCAGCGCTGGGAGCCGGCGCGCTCCATGCGGACATCGCCCGCCGAAGTCAGTGCGGTGGGGACGCCGGGGGCGCCGGTGCTGCTGGTCTGGAAACTCGATGCGCTCACCGACCCGCCACTCAGGGTATAGCGACCGTCGCGAGACAGTTGCGTCAGATCGGGGGGAACCTCCAGTGACGGGCCTTTGCCGGAGCTGCGGTAATCGATCTTGTCGCCTTCAAGGACTGAGCATGCGCCCAGAGCCACGGTGATACCCAGCAACGCCAGTCTAGAAAATTGATTCACAAATGATTCCTCGGGACAAAAATTAGGGGTCAGATCAGGCCACAAGCGCGCAGGGCGTCTTCGACCACGGTCTCGTTGGAAGGGGTCAGGGGTGTCATGGGCAAACGCAAGCTGCCGCCGCACCGTTTCATGCGTGCCATCGCCCATTTGACGGGGATCGGGTTGGCTTCAACGAACAGGTGCTTGTGCAAGGGCATCAAGGCGAACTGTAGCGCCATGGCGCGTTTGACATCGCCGGCTATCGCCGCCATGCACAACTCGTGCATGCGCCGGGGCGCCACGTTGGCCGTCACGCTGACGTTGCCATGCCCGCCGCACAGCATCAGGGCCACGGCGGTGGGGTCATCGCCTGAATAAATCGAAAAGTGCTTGGGCGCCTCGCGGATCAGCCACTGGGCGCGGTCGATATTGCCAGTGGCTTCCTTGATGCCAACGATGCCGCTCACCTGCGCCAGGCGCAGCACCGTGTCGTGTGCCATGTCTGCGACGGAGCGGCCGGGCACGTTGTAGAGCACCATGGGCAGATCACCCACGGCCTCGGCAATCGCCTTGAAGTGCCGGTACTGGCCTTCTTGCGTGGGCTTGTTGTAGTAGGGCACTACCTGCAACTGGCAGTCAGCTCCCACCTTCTTGGCAAAACGCGCCAGCTCAATCGCCTCGGCGGTGGAATTGGCGCCGCAGCCGGCCATGATGGGTACACGTTTGTCGCCATGGGTTTTGGCCTGTTCGACCGCCACGCGGATGATTTCGCAGTGTTCCGCCACGGTCACCGTGGGTGACTCGCCGGTGGTGCCGACCACGCCAATGCAGTCGGTGCCCTCGGCAATGTGCCAGTCGATCAGGCTGCGCAGGGTGGGGTAGTCCACGCTGCCATCGTCGTGCATGGGGGTTACCAGGGCGACGATGCTGCCTCTGATCTGGCCAGTTGGAGATGTCATGAACAAGCAATTAAACGGTAAACGGGCATTTTAACTAGAGTGGCCTGGACCCTGGCCGCAGCGGCTAGTGGCCCATCACCCGGATCTCAAAACCCTACACCCACTGCAGAGTCTGATAAATACAATGGAGCGTTATACCGAGCGCCCGCACCGTGGGCAAAGGAGCGCCCTTATGAAAATTGGTGAACTGGCTCGCGCCACCCGGACGTCGGTTGAGACCATCCGTTTCTACGAACGCGAGGGTCTGCTGGCGCAGACTGCCCGCACCGAGGGCAACTACCGGATTTATGGTCAGTTCCACGCCGAGCGCCTGGCTTTTGTCCGCTACTGTCGTGGCCTGGACATGACGCTGGACGAGATTCGTACCTTGCTGCGTTTCAAGGATGCGCCAACCGACAACTGCGGCGAAGTCAATAAGCTGCTGGATGAACACATTGGCCATGTGGGGCAACGAATTCGGGAACTACGTGTGCTCGAGCGCCAGCTCAAGGGCTTGCGGGACCAATGCCACGTGGCCAGGGAATCCAGCCAGTGCGGCATTCTCAGGGAACTCTCGCAGGGTGGATACGATGGCGGCAGTGCATTGACCACTGCCACAGGACATGTGCAGGGCGCGCACAAAGGCGCACGACCGCGCGGTTGATCTTTGCGAAAACTGGTGCTTTGGTCTCAGGCCAGCCGGTAGCGCCGTGCTTGGTTGGTCGGTTCGGGGGTGAGGCGTGGTTTGACCGCCGCGATACGCTGCACAAATCGGTCTGGCCGGTCCGAAAATCCGTCCTCGAACGCCACCACGCGCAAGTCGCTAAAGGCGTGCAACAGTTCACCAGGTTGCAGCAGGAACTCCGCACGCGAGGGGCGACCGATGGTCTCCTGCCCGCTGGCGAAGGTCTCATAGATCAACACACCGCCGGGTTGCAAGCTCAGGGCGATGCACTTGAACAGCGGGCGCCACAGGTAATTGGTCACCACCACCGCCGCAAAGGTTTCTGGCGCGCCGCTTTCCTGGAGCAGGGGCCAAGGGCCGCTTTCAACATCGGCGACCAAGCCTTGGCCGAACGCGGTTGCTGCGGCAATCGCCTCGGCTGAGCGGTCCAAACCAAACACCGGGTGGCCCAAGGACGCAAACCATTGCATGTGGCGGCCATGACCACACGCCAGGTCCAGCACGCGACCGTTTGCCGGCACGAGGTGCGACCAGCGGCGCACCCAGTCAGAGGGGCCGGTTGTGGGTAAGGTCGCAGTGGTGGCCATCGGAGCCTAAAAACAGGCCCACACCTGATCTGCCACGTCGCGCAGGAAATCGGGTTGCAGGTAAAGCGAAAAGACCACCAGCAGCAAGCCCAGCATGGCGGCGTAGAGCAGGGCGCGTTGCGTTGGTTTCATGATGATGGGAGTGGAGGGTCAGGCGGTCTGCGCAAAGGATCCGCGTTCGATCGCGCCCTCCTTGATGGGCAGGTTGACCAAAGCCGCGAGCACACCTAGGGCAATGGCGATGTACCACACGATGTCGTAGCTGCCGGTGCGGTCATACAGGTAGCCGCCCAGCCATACGCCCATGAACGAGCCGATCTGGTGGCTGAAGAACACAAAACCACTGAGCATGGACAGGTGCGCCACGCCAAAAATCTGGGCAACGGCGGCATTGGTCACTGGCACGGTGGACAGCCACAGCAGGCCCATGATGGCCGAAAACACGTACACAGTTGTCGGCGTCAGCGGTGCCATCAGGAACACGGCAATGGCGACGGAGCGCGCCAGATAGATGAAGGCCAGAATGTGGCGCTTATTCAGCCGCTGTCCCAGCACGCCGGCCGCATAGGTGCCCAGCACGTTGGTCAGGCCGATCAGGGCCAGCGCATAACCCGCCACTTGGGGCGCGAGGCCCTGGTCCTTAAGGTAGCTGGGCATGTGCACCCCAATGAACACCACCTGAAAGCCACACACAAAGTAGCCGGCCATCAACAACTGGAAGCTGGGGTAGTTGAAGGCTTCCCTCAGGGCTTGAACAATGCTTTGATCCCGCCTGATGGCGCCGCCTGCGCCAAAACTGGGTTCACGCAATCCCCAGGCCAGCGGCACCATCAGCAAGGCGGCCACGGCCAGCACCACCAGCGCTTGTTGCCACCCGATGTTCTGAATCAGAAAGCTCTCGGTGGGCACCATCAGAAACTGCCCGAACGAGCCGGCCGCTGCAGCGATACCCATCGCCCACGATCGTTTGTCGGCCGACACGTTGCGGCCGATCACGCCGTAGATCACGGCATAGGTCGTGCCGGCCTGGGCGACGCCAATCAGGATGCCCGCAGTCAGGCCGAACAGGAGGGGCGTGGACGAGAACGCCATGCCGACCAGGCCCAGCGAGTAGAGCAGGGCGCCGACAATGATGACCTTGAATGCGCCGAACTTGTCGGCCACCATGCCCGCAAAGATGCCGGCGAAGCCCCATGCCAGGTTCTGGATCGCGATGGCGAAGGCAAAGTTCTCGCGGGTCCAGCCTTGCGTTTGGGTGATCGGCTGCAGCCACAGGCCAAAGCCGTGCCGGATGCCCATGGACATTGTCACGATGGCGGCCCCGCAGAGCAGAACCTGGGTCATGGACAAGGGGATGGCGCGCTGGGTCATGGCTCAACTGTAATCAATCGGGGATCGTCAGGTGGGTTACGGGGGTGAAATCGGAGGCCCCGTAATGCCCGTCTCGAAACGCAAATATGGATGGATATACAGTTGTTTCCAGGGTTCGGACTACAATTCTTCCCTATGGCAGTCAAACCTACCCCCGAATATTCCGAGAGTTCGATCCGGGTCCTCAAGGGCCTGGAGCCGGTCAAACAACGACCCGGCATGTACACCCGCACCGACAACACCTTGCACGTGATCCAGGAAGTGCTGGACAACGCGGCCGACGAGGCGCTGGCCGGGCACGGCAAGAAGATCAAGGTGACGGTGCACGTCGACGATTCGGTCACCATCGAGGACGACGGGCGTGGCATTCCGTTCGGCATGCATCCCGAGGAGCAGGCGCCGGTGGTCGAGCTGGTGTTCACCCGCTTGCACGCGGGCGGCAAGTTCGACAAGGGCAAGGGTGGCGCCTACAGCTTCTCCGGCGGCCTGCATGGCGTGGGGTGAGCGTGACCAACGCGCTGGCCAAGCGGCTGGAGGTCACCACCTACCGCGAGGGCATGGTCGCCAGCCTGGTGTTTGCCGGCGGGGACGTGATTTCGCCCTTGCAAACGCGCAAGGTCGGTGAGGGTGATCGCAAGTCTGGCACCACGGTGCGGGCCTGGCCCGATGCCAAGTACTTCGAGACCGTGGCACTACCGATGGCCGAGCTGACGCACCTGCTGCGCAGCAAGGCGGTATTGATGCCCGGTGTGTCGGTGTCGTTGCTGGTGGAGAAGACCAAGCAAACGCAGAGCTGGCTGTACAAGGGTGGGCTGAACGACTACCTGAGCCAGACCCTCACCGGCGAGCCGGTGATCCCCCTGTTCGAGGGCGAGGGCTTTGCCGACGCGCAGAGTGACAACTTTGCCGAGGGCGAGGGCGCTGCCTGGTGCGTGGCCTTCACTGAAGACGGCCAGCCGGTGCGTGAAAGTTATGTCAACCTGATTCCCACCAGCGCGGGCGGCACGCATGAGAGCGGCTTGCGCGACGGCCTGTTTCAGGCGGTCAAGAGCTTCATCGAACTGCATGCCTTGTTGCCCAAGGGTGTCAAGTTACTGCCCGAAGACGTTTTTGCCAGGGCCAATTACGTGCTGTCCACCAAGGTGCTGGACCCCCAGTTTCAGGGGCAGATCAAGGAGCGTTTGAACTCGCGCGATGCGGTGCGACTGGTCTCCAGCTTTGTGCGCCCGGCGCTGGAGTTGTGGCTGAATCAGCACGTCGAGTACGGCAAGAAGTTGGCTGAACTGGCGATCCGCGCCGCGCAGACGCGCCAGAAGGCTGGGCAAAAGGTTGAAAAGCGCAAGAGCTCGGGCGTGGCGGTGTTGCCGGGCAAGTTGACCGATTGCGAAAGCCGTGATCTGGCCCACAACGAGGTGTTTCTGGTGGAAGGCGACTCCGCTGGCGGTAGCGCCAAGATGGGCCGCGACAAGGAGTGCCAGGCGGTTCTGCCCCTGCGCGGCAAGGTGCTCAATACCTGGGAAGTGGACCGCGACCGCCTGTTCGCCAACACCGAAATCCACGACATCTCGGTGGCCATCGGAGTCGATCCGCATGGCCCCAACGACAACCCTGACATGAGCGGCTTGCGCTATGGCAAGGTCTGCATCCTGTCGGACGCCGACGTGGACGGCTCGCACATCCAGGTGTTGTTGCTGACGCTGTTTTTCCGGCATTTCCCCAAGCTGATCGAGACCGGCCACGTGTACGTGGCGCGCCCGCCGCTGTTTCGGGTGGATGCACCGGCACGCGGCAAGAAACCGGCCTCCAAGGCCTATGCGCTGGACGAGGGCGAACTCACCGCCATTCTGGACAAGCTGCGCAAGGAGGGTGTGCGCGAGGGCGCCTGGACCATCAGCCGTTTCAAGGGTTTGGGTGAGATGAATGCCGAGCAGTTGTGGGACACCACCCTCAACCCCGATACGCGCCGCCTGTTGCCGATAGCGCTGGGCGCGATCGACTTTGCCCAGACCGAAGCCCTGATCACCAAGCTGATGGGCAAGGGCGAAGCCGCGGCGCGGCGCGAGCTGATGGAACTGCATGGTGATGCGGTGGAAGTGGACGTGTGATGCGTTGGTGTGGCGCTTTCGTGCGGCATTGGCTGGGTGCGTTTCGGCTGGCGCTTGCGTGCATGCTGGTACTGGCGGGTGGCTTGGCGCACGCGGATGTCTGGGGTTATATTGACGGGCAAGGTGTGGCACACCTCGCGTCGGAACGCCTGGACGAGCGTTACGAGCTGTTTTTCAAGGGTGATCAGGGCTTTGACACCCGACTGGGCGTCGCCCCGTTAAGTGATACGCCGCGAGCGGCAACGCTGCCGGAAGTGCCACACAAACTTCTGGTTTTCTTCGACGTGTCGCCCAATTACAGGCTGATCAAACAAAATTTGCGCGATGCCTCACGTGACCATGGCGTGGACTACGAGTTGCTCAAGGCCGTGATCGCGACCGAGTCTGGTTTCGACACACTGGCGGTGTCGCCCAAGGGGGCCATCGGGTTGATGCAGATCATGCCGCCGACCGCCGAGCGTTATGGCGTGCAAGCTGACCGACGCAGCTCGGTGGAGAAGAAGCTGACCGACCCCAAGATCAATATCCGAACTGGCACACGTTACCTGCGTGACCTGATCAACTTGTTTGCGGGACAGCTTGACCTCGCGCTGGCGGCCTACAACGCGGGTGAAGGCGCAGTGCGCAAGGCCGGCAACCGGGTGCCCAATTTCAAAGAGACGCAGGACTACGTCAAGACCGTCATGCAGCTCTATGCTGCGCTCAAGCCACCGGCGGGCGTCGGCCAGCCCGCGACCACACCGTCACGGGTGCGCATGCAACTGCAAGGGGGCGCCAGGCAGCGCGGCAACATGCCGACGCCGGCACCCGCGATCTCGACCGACTTCAAGTGATTTTCCTGATTCCCCTATGAGCGAACAAACTGCTTTGGATTTCCCGCCTGGTTCTCCGCCTGACGGAGGCGATGACGAACTGAACCTGGCCAGCTACGCCCAGCGCGCCTACCTGGAATACGCGCTGAGCGTGGTCAAGGGCCGTGCTTTGCCCGATGTGTGCGACGGCCAAAAACCGGTGCAGCGGCGCATCCTGTACAGCATGTCGCGCATGGGTCTGGGTTTTGGCGGACCAAATGGCACCACCGGCGCCAAGCCGGTCAAGTCCGCCCGCGTGGTGGGGGATGTGTTGGGTCGTTTTCACCCGCACGGTGACCAGGCTGCCTACGACGCGCTGGTGCGCATGGCGCAGGATTTCTCGCAACGTTACCCGCTGATCGACGGGCAGGGCAATTTCGGTTCCCGCGACGGCGACGGAGCCGCCGCCATGCGCTACACCGAGGCGCGGCTGGCCAAGATCACCAGCCTGCTGCTCGACGAAATCGATGAAGGAACGGTCGAGTTCATTCCCAATTACGACGGTTCTACCGAAGAGCCGCGTCAGTTACCCGCGCGTCTGCCCTTCAACCTGCTCAATGGCGCCAGCGGCATTGCGGTGGGACTGGCCACCGAAATTCCCAGCCACAACCTGCGCGAGATTGCGGACGCCTGCGTGGCCCTGGTCAAAACGCCCAAGTTGAGCGATGACGAGCTGTTTGCGTTGATTCCGGGACCGGACTACCCGGCGGGCGGTCAGATCATCAGTTCAGCATCGGACATCGCGGATGCCTACCGCAGCGGGCGCGGCTCGCTCAAGGTGCGTGCCCGCTGGAAAATTGAAGAACTTGCGCGGGGCCAATGGCAACTGATCGTCACCGAACTGCCGCCCGGGGTCAGTAGCCAGCGCGTGCTCGAAGAAATCGAGGAACTCACCAACCCCAAGGTGAAAACCGGCAAGAAGGCCCTGTCACAAGAGCAAACCCAGCTCAAGGCCAGCGTGCTGGCGGTGCTGGACCTGGTGCGCGACGAGTCCAGCAAGGACGCGGCAGTGCGCTTGGTGTTTGAGCCCAAGACCAGCCGCATCGAGCAAAGTGAGCTGATCACCACGCTGCTGGCCAATACCAGTCTGGAGACTTCGGCGCCGATCAACCTGACCATGATTGGTCTGGACGGCCGGCCGACGCAGAAGTCGCTGCGCCAGATGCTGATGGAGTGGATCGAGTTTCGCCATCGCACCATTGAGCGGCGTTCCAATCACCGTCTGGCCAAGGTGCTGGAGCGCATTCACGTCCTCGAAGGCCGCCAACTGGTGTTGCTCAACATTGACGAGGTGATTGCCATCATTCGCCAGTCGGATGAGCCTAAATTGGCATTGATGGAGCGTTTTAAACTCTCCGCGATACAGGCCGAAGACATTCTGGAAATCCGCCTGCGTCAACTGGCCCGCTTGGAAGCCATCAAGATCGAGCAGCAACTCTCCGAGCTGCGTACCGAACAAACTCGCCTGGAAGAAATCCTGGGCAACCCGGCCAGTCTGCGTCGCCTGATGGTGAAGGAAATCGAGGCCGACGCCAAGCTGTTTGCCGACGCGCGGCGTACCCTGATTCAGGCCGAGAAGAAAGTGGTGCTCGAAGTGCGGGTGCTCGATGAGCCGGTGACCGTGGTGGTGAGCGACAAGGGCTGGGTGCGCGCGCGCACCGGCCACGGCCACGACGCCGCCAGCTTTGCTTTCAAGGCGGGTGATGGCCTGTACGGCACCTTCGAGTGCCGCACGGTGGACACGCTGCTGGTGTTTGGCAGCAACGGGCGGGTCTACTCGGTGCCGGTGTCGGCGCTGCCCGGCGCGCGCGGTGATGGTCAGCCGGTGACGACGCTGATTGAACTGGAAGCGGGAACCCAGATCACGGCCTACTTTGCCGGGCCCGGCTCGGCGGTCCTGCTGCTGAGCAGCTCGGCCGGCTATGGTTTCCTGGCCAGTGTTGAGGCCATGGTGTCACGTCTCAAGGCGGGCAAGGCGTTTGTCACCTGCAATGCCGGTGAAACCCTGTGCCAGCCCTCGGTCGTGTCGGGTGCCGTGGGCAGTATGCCCGGGCCTGCCGGAGGTCTGGTTCCCAAGCTGCTGGCCGCAGCCACCCATGTGGCCTGTGCGTCCACGGTTGGCAGGATTCTGACTTTCGAGATCAGCGAGCTCAAGAGCATGAACAACGGCGGGCGTGGCTTGATGCTGATCGACCTGGAGTCCAAGGACTCGTTGGCCGGTGCTGCGGCCTACACCCGCAGCGTGCGCATCGACGGTATCGGGCGCGGCGGCAAGGAACGTGACGAGACGCTGGAGATCCGCAGCCTCAACAACGCGCGGGCGCTGCGAGGCCGCAAGGGAAAAGTGGCTGATCTTGGCTTCAAGCCCGTGCGAATCGCGCGAGTCGAGTAGGCCGTATGATGTAGGGAACCTGCTGCATAGCGACGGCTGGCGCAAATTCTCGGGGAGCCAAAACAATGACGAGCACCAACGGCATCATTTTTGTCGGCCGAGACCCTGGAGGGTCGCCGTTGGCGGGAGCTGCTGCCAAGTCGGCTGTTGCCGTGGGGCAGGAAGCCAGGGCCGCGCCACGCAAGGCCGTTACAGGGCGCGTCAGGCTGGCTACCGATGCAGGATTGAAGCAAACGGGTCGCTTGGTCGACTTGTCTGCCAACGGTTTTTGCGCGTTGCTGGATGACCCAGTCAAGCCCGGTATCCTTTGCCTGATCGATTGCGACGTGAGCTTGCGTGGTCAACCGCGTGTCATCTCCGCGGTCGCCAAGTCGGTGCACAGCGTACTGGTCAGCGGCAAAGGCTACCGCGTGGGCTTTCAGTTCACCACAGTCAGTGACGGAAGCGTCGATGTGGTACGTGCCTTGCTGGCCTGAGGCCGACAAGGCGGATCACTTGCGCGAAGCCCGGGCGCGGGCACGGGAGCGGGGCCCCAAACCGGCTGGCAAGTAGCCTTTGAACATCTCTGTCACGCGGGCCAGCTCTTCGCGTGCCTTGGGCTCACCAACAGCGATGGTGAGCTGGGCCATGATGGCACCGCGCAAATACCAAAGAGACTCCACGTTGCGCGCGTAGCAGACCCGGTTGGAAACGGCGTTGGTGGTGGCGTCGCTCCCGCATTGATCCAAAATGGCCAGCATCGCCTCACGAATGTCTTCGCACCGGTTGTCCAGCGTCGAATCCGATACCTTTTTTTCAGGCTGACCCAATAGTCCCATCAGACTGGTGGCAATTTTCGTAAGGGTCCAATTCATGGTGTCTTTTTTATCACGGTGTTGCAAGCGAACGCAAGCCAAAGTGTAATGATTTGTGCATGTGAATGCTCGCGAAGTGTCAAGCGCTTCAGACTCTGGCTCGTTGAGGATCATCAAACGTGGATCAACTGCTTCGCGCACTGGCGAACCCGGTTCCCGGATTGGCGCCAATCCTCGTGCAGAATTCGGCACACACGCGTTGATCTGAGATACTGCATCGAATGCGCAGCACCACCCAAAACGATAAGGCACCATTATGAGCATCTTTGACCGGTTCTGGGGAACCGCAAAGAAGAACGAGGCGCCGCCCGCAGAAGCCAAGCGAGCGGCACTGGGTGACGCTGCAGGCGCGACAGCGGGTACGGCCGACCGACGCAACCGCAAACGCAAGAACGCTCGTCGCGGCGCCAAGGCGCTCATTATTGACGACTCGGCCACCGTTGTGGCGGCCTTGCGCAGGATTCTGCGTTCCGCGGGCTACATCACGCAGGAAGCGATGGATGCCGAACAGGGCCTGGAATTGGTTGCCCTGGAGCAGCCCGACCTGATTTTTCTGGACATCATCCTGCCGGGTATGAATGGGTTTGGCGCCCTGCGCGCCATCCGCAAGGACCCTGCCACGCAGCACATTCCGGTCATCATGATCAGTGGCAATGAGCATGCCACCGAGCAGTTCTACGCCAACCGCATCGGTGCCGACGATTTCATGAAGAAGCCGTTCTCCCGGTTCGAGGTCTTTGCGCGGATTGAAAATCTGCTTGATGCCAGCCGCGTGCCACGCAGGAAAGGTGATCCCGGTGCCGATCCGGCGCCCCAAGGGCCAGTTGCGGCCGTCTCCAGTGGTGCGGCGTCGGGCGCCAGTTTGGTCCGGTCGGCAGCGGAGCCAGTCACGCCTGTCGCGCAGGCGGGGTTACCGCCGGTGGTGTTGGGGTTGCCGGCGGTCGGCCAATGGTCCGCACTGGATGCCCGCAAGGAACTCACGGCGATGGGATTGCAGTACTTTGATGCAGCGCAGTTCTTCTCGGCCATTCGTCGCAACGATCAGTTGGCCGTTGAGCTATTTCTGGCCAGCGGCGGCGTGGCGGTTGACGAACCGCTGGATGGCAGCACCGCGCTGTCTTTGGCGCAGGAGCTGGGCAGGGCCGACATTGCACGAATGCTTCGACTGCGCGTTCGATCGGTAGACCAACCTATTTGAAACGGTACTCTGCTTCCACGCCCAGGGTTCGCCCCTGTGGGTCGCCAAGGTCTTGTGTTGTGCGTGCGTTGCGTGCAGGCGCGCCCAGCGCATTGGCATTACAGCACGCAGTAGCGCGGGCTATGCCGTCGAAAACCGGATCAACCTGGTGCCGCAGTGGTTGGGTGGCCCGGAGTCTGTTTGGCCGTGAGCAGTGGTCTTTGTCTTGAAGCTGATGCCTTACCGATGCTTGTGTATTGCCATTGCCAGAAACGCTGCGGGTGTCAGAATCGGCACGTTCTGCCACGGGTGCAAAACCAGCAAGTCGGCGTCGCTGCTGACCAACGCGTCGGCTTCGCACGCCTGAATCAGTGCCAGGAATTTGTTGTCCTTGGGGTCCCGGCAAGGCGATGGCAGATTGAACTCAGTGCCTTCGGACACCGTGAATAGCGCGGCATGTCGTCGCACAATGGCTGCAAACCCGCGCCGAGCATCGGCTGACTGGTATCGGTCGAACTTGGGACGCGTTAGCACTTCCTCCAGTTCCGCCAGGGTGGCCGCACTGACGCAAACCTCACCCGCCGACAACACGTGGGCCAGTGCACGATGGGGGACCGAGCCGACCCGAAGTGCTGCACTGACCAAAGTGCTGGTATCAAACACCACGCGCCGCAGGCGGTTCACCGAGGCGCTTTCACCATATGCACCACCTCTTCATCGGTCAGATCCGCAGCCGCGGGCAAGGCGCTCAAGGCGGCACGCTGGCTCCACGCCTCAAATTCGGCCACTGCTTTGCTGCGTTTGCCGCGCGCAATGGTCAGTTCTTCCATGTCCTGTGGCGACACGATGAACGCAGCCGTGCGCCCATGCCGCGTGACGGTGACCGGCTCGCGTTGCACGGTATCGAGCAACTGGCCAAAGCGGTTCTGAGCTTCTACGGAAGTGACGGTGATCATGGCAGTCTCCAAACCAGTTGAGGGCAGAGCGGTAGGTAAGTCCGATAAGGCTACATTGTAGCTATGTTGTACAGCATAGCTAAGCATCGACTCATGACAACGTAGGGCAGCAACGCAAAGAAATAGGTAGCGGTCGCACTTGGAGCAGCGCTGCGCGAGTGGACTTCAGACCTTGCCTGCTGTATTTCAAGACCGAGCGTGTGATCGATCGGAACCAAATTCGCGGACTTCTGGAGCCCCGTTGCCAAAGCGGCAATTGCATTGATGAGGGGTCCGCTGCGTGACCGAATAGCACAGCGCACGAATCACCCATCACCGATGCCTGCGCTTGCGCGGCGCGCGGCAAGGGTGAATCCGGCAGAATCGTCGCCATATGGCAAGACGAATTGTGATCGCGGGCGGGGGGATTGGCGGCTTGGCGGCCGCACTGGCCTGTACGCGCGCGGGTTGGGGTGTGCGCCTGCTGGAGCGGGCGCCGGCGTTTGCCGAGGTGGGGGCGGGCATTCAGCTTGGTCCCAACGTCGTGCGTATTCTGCACGGCTGGGGTTTAAGCGCGGCGCTGGCGGGGGTGGCGGCTTTCCCGGAGCGCCTGCAGGTCAAAAATGCGGTGTCGGGCCTGATTCTGGCCGAGTTGCCCTTGGGCCAGCGCACGTTGCTGCGCTACGGCGCGCCCTACGCCACGGTACACCGGGCCGATCTGCAGAGTTTGTTGTTGGCGGCAGTGTGCCAGCGCGAGGATGTCGATTTGCGCGTCAGCAGTGAAGTCTTGAACTTCACCGAGACTGCCACGGCGGTTTCGGTCACGACCTGCGCGGGCGCCTGCGTGGACGGCAATGCATTGATCGGCGCAGATGGCCTATGGAGCCGCGTGCGCCACCAACTGCTGGGCGACGGCGCGCCACGCGTGACCGGCCATTTGGCTTACCGAGCCCTGTTGCGGCAAAGTAGCCTGCCTGTGCGTCTGCGCAGCATGCAGGTCACGGCCTGGCTCGGCCCCAAGCTGCACCTGGTGCAGTACCCGGTGCGTGGGGGCGAATGGCTCAATGTGGTGGGCATTGTGCAGGGTCAGGCCCCGCTTGACCTGCAGAGTTGGGACCACGGTACCAATGCCGCCGATCTGCGTGCCGCCGTTGCTGACATGTGCCCTGCGCTGACCGCCTTGGTCGAGGCGATTCCGCAGTGGCGCCTGTGGGCCTTGTGCGATCGCCCGCCGATGGCAGGCGCCCAGCAGCAGGCGCAGGGCCTGGTGGGCCTGTTGGGCGACGCGGCGCACCCGATGCGGCCCTATCTGGCACAAGGCGCGGGCATGGCGATTGAAGATGCAGCGGAGCTGGGCCGCGCCCTGGGTGAGTCTGGTGATGCGCCGGGCAAAGTCGCTCAGGCGCTGGGCCACTACGCTGGCGCGCGTTGGCAGCGCAACGCCCGGGTGCAGGCGCGCTCGATCCGCAACGGCGAGATATTCCACGCCAGCGGCCCGGTGCGTTGGGGGCGGGACTGGTCGTTGCGCCTGCTGGGCGCGCGTCTGCTCGACCTGCCTTGGCTGTATGGCGCGTGAGGCGTGCCGCAGCGCTCCCAGGTTCGCTGCCGCGGGCTACGCGTTACAGGGACGTTCGCAGCGTCCAGATTTCCGGAAACAGCACCACGTCGAGCATCTTGCGCAGGTAGCTCACGCCACCCGTACCGCCGGTGCCGCGCTTGAAACCAATGACCCGCTCGACCGTGGTGACGTGGCGAAAGCGCCAGAGGCGAAATGCGTCTTCCAGGTCGGTCAACTCCTCGCCCAACTGGTACAGGTCCCAGTGCTGCTTGGGGTTGCGGTAGACCTGTAGCCAGGCTTGCTCGACCTCCGCGCTGGCCGGGTAGGGCTGGGTCCAGTCGCGCGCGGTGTGGGAGCTTGGCACCGCCAGGCCCCGGCGGGCCAGCAGGCGAAGTGCCTCGTCGTACAGCGACGGCGCTTGATAAGCGCTTTGCACCTGCGCCAGCAAATCGGCGCGGTGCGCGTGCGGTTGGAGCATGGCGGCGTTCTTGTTTCCCAAAGCGAACTCGATACATCGGTATTGGTGACTCTGAAAGCCGCTCGAGCTGGCCAGATGCGGGCGTATCGCGCTGTATTCCGGGGGTGTCATGGTGGCCAGCACATCCCAGGCGTGCACCAATTGCTCCATGATCCGGCTCACCCGCGCCAGCATCTTGAAGGCGGTGCCGAGCTCGTCTTGGGCGACGTTGGCAATCGCGGCGCGCAGTTCATGCAGCATCAGCTTCATCCAGAGTTCGCTGGTCTGGTGTTGCACGATGAATAACATCTCATCGTGCATGCTGGAGCGCGGGTGCTGGGCGCCCAAGATGGCGTCCAGGTGCAGGTAGTCGCCATAGCTCATGGACTGGCTGAAGTCGAGTTGCGCGCCTTCTTCAATCACGATGCGCTCCGGGGCAGCCGATGCCCCGGACTGGTTTTCGGCAGGTTTGGCGTGATGGGGGCACATGGTCAGGTCACCGATTGCTGTTGGTTGAATTGAGGGGCCTGCCATTCACTGGTCTGCAGAACTTGCCGAAGCTGTTCGACCGCGTTCCAGACGTCGGCATAGCGGGTGTAGAGCGGCGTGAAGCCAAAGCGCAGGATGTCTGGCTGCTCGCCGTCGCCGGCCCGAAAGTCGCCAATCACGCCGCGCGCAATCAAGGCTTGAATCATCGCGTAGGCCCCTGAAGTGCCGGATGGCTCTGCCGAGTGCGCTCGGGCCAGGCAGACTTGTGAGCCGCGCCGCCCGCGCTCGCGGGGCGTGGCAAGCGTCAGGCCGTGGCCAGCGCAGCGGCTTTCCACCAGTTCAATGAAGAGGTCGCTCAGGGTCAGTGATTTGGCGCGCAGCGCTGCCATACCCCCGATCGCTTCGGCCGCCAGCACGCTGTCCACGCCGCATTCCAGGGCTGCCATGCTGATCATGGGCTGGGTGCCGCACAGGTAGCGGCCGATGCCTGGTGCGGGCTGGTAGTCGGGTGTGAACGCAAACGGCGCGGCATGCCCCCACCAGCCCGACAGTGGTTGCCAGAAGCGGTCTGCATGCCGCGGGTTGACCCAGACGAAGGCGGGCGCGCCGGGGCCACCATTGAGGTATTTGTAGCCGCAGCCGATGGCAAAGTCAGCCCGTGCAGTGGTCAGATCGACCGGCACGGCGCCCGCACTGTGCGCCAGGTCCCAGACCGTCAACACGCCTGCCGCGTGGGCGGCGGCGGTGAGGGCTGCCATGTCGTGCATGGCGCCGGTGCGGTAGTTCACATGGGTGAGCATCAGCACGGCAACCTCCGGGGTCAGTGCCGCGGCAATGCCATCGGGCTCCACCAACTGCAGCTCGCAACCGCGCTCCTTGCACATGCCTTGCGCAATATAGAGGTCGGTCGGAAAGTTGCTGCGCTCGCTCACTATCTTGTGGCGCTGCGGGGCATCTTGCTGTGCCAAGGTGAACGCCGCACTGAGTACTTTGTACAAGTTGACCGAGGTGCTGTCGGTGGCCACCACTTCACCGGGGCCGGCGCCGATCAGGCGCGCGATCTTGTTGCCCAGACGCTGTGGCGCTTCGAACCAGCCGGCGCTGTTCCACGATCGGATCAGCCCTTCGCCCCACTCCTTGGTGACCACCTCGGCCACGCGCGCGGCAGCGGTCCTGGGTAGCACGCCCAGTGAATTGCCGTCCAGGTAGATCACCCCCGCCGGCAAATGGAACTGGTCGCGCAGACTTCGCAAGGGGTCTTGCGCATCAAATTGTTGGCAATTCCGCAGTGTCGTCATAGGGCTCTCAATATCGCGCGAACCGGCGAAGCGTCGGCCTGGGTGAGCTTCAGGGGCAGGGCGATCAGTTCGTAGTCGCCTTCGGGGACCTCGTCGAGCAGCAGGTTTTCCAGCACGCGCAGATTGCGTTGCCGCACCACCTGATGGCTGGGCAGGGTCTTGCTGCTGGCGGGGTCGATGCTGGCGGTGTCGATGCCGATCAAGGTCACGCCCAGGTCAGCCAGCCGCGCAATGGTCTGCGGGGCGAATGCCGCGAGGTCGGGGTCCCATCGGTCTTGCGGCATGCGCTGGTAGGTTCGCACCAGGACGCGTTCGGGCAGCTTGTTCGTGGCGTGGGCGATGTCCGACCAGGTCACCAAGGGATGACAGCCAATGCAGTGGATAACCCGGCATGGCCCGAGGTAAGGGGTGAGGTCGAGGCTGCCGACGGCCGCACCCTGCGGGTCGTAGTGCAGCGGTGCGTCGGCATGGGCGCCGACGTGCGGTGACAGGGTCAGCGCACTGACGTTGACCGGGCAATCCGCCGACAGGGTTGCCGACCAACGTTGCTGGTACGGCGTGTCACCCGGAAAGACGAGCGAATGCGCGTTGACGGAAGGTGAAATGTCCCAGATCTTTTTCATGAGGGTGTGACGGTATCACTCCCTCGAAAACCCTGGTGTCGGTAATACCCGACAGCGGTCAAAAATACATTAAACCTAAACTATTCAGCAGGCGCCGCAGCTCAGACAGGGATGCCTCGCCTGCGCCACCGGATGGTTCAGGCCAGCCTGCCCAGCAGCAGGTACTCCATCAGCGCTTTTTGGGCATGCATGCGGTTCTCGGCCTCATCCCACACCACCGACTGGGGTCCATCGATCACCTCGGCCTGGACTTCCTCGCCCCGATGGGCCGGCAGGCAGTGCATGAACAGGGCGTCCGGCTTGGCTGCCTTCATCATGGCCGCGTCCACGCACCAGTCGGCAAAGGCGGCCTTGCGTGCCTCGTTCTCGGCCTCGAAGCCCATGCTGGTCCAGACATCGGTGGTGACCAGGTCGGCACCGGCGCAGGCTTGCATCGGGTCGGCGAACACCTGGTAGCTGTCGCTGGACCGGACACCCGCCACGGCCTGATCGACCTCGTAGCCACCGGGGGTGCTGACGTGGACCTTGAAGCCCAGAATATCGGCCGCCTGCAGCCAGGTGTTGGCCATGTTGTTGCCGTCGCCGACCCAGGCCACCGTCTTGCCTTGAATGGCGCCACGGTGCTCGATGTAGGTAAAGATGTCGGCCAGGATCTGACAGGGGTGGAACTCATTGGTCAGACCGTTGATGACCGGCACGCGTGAGTGCGCCGCGAAGCGCTCGATCTTGGTCTGCTCGAAGGTGCGGATCATCACCAAGTCCACCATGCGGCTAATCACCTTGGCGCTGTCTTCTATTGGTTCGGCGCGGCCCAACTGGCTGTCGCCCGTGGTCAGATGCACCACGCTGCCGCCCATCTGGTACATGCCGGCCTCGAAGCTGACGCGGGTGCGGGTCGAGGCTTTCTCGAAGATCATGGCCAGGGTGCGATCCACCAGGGGCTGGTGGCGCACGAAGGTCTTGAACTTGTGTTTGATGAAGGCAGCGCGCTGTAGCACATAGTGGTATTCGTCGGCGCTGAAGTCGGCGAACTGCAGGTAGTGCCGAACCGGCGGCGCACCCTGCGGCAGCGTGCTGGGGATACCGGCGTGCAGCGAACTCATGCGTGTTCCTTCAGAAAAATAGAAATCAACGGACACAGTAGGGCGACGATCTGGTCGGCCTCAGCCTCGCTCAGAATCAGTGGGGGCACCAAGCGCACCACGCTGTCGGCGGTGACGCTGATCAGCAGGCCGTTGTCGGCGCACTGCTGCACCAGGGCGGCGCAGGGCTTGGCCAGGTCGATCCCGAGCATCAGGCCTTGGCCACGAATCTCCTTGACTTGTCCGCTGGCCAGTTCGGTGCTGAGTTCACGCTTGAGCGCGTTGGCCAGGTGCGCGCCCACCTTGGTGGCGTTGGCGAGCAGGCCATCTTCTTCCATGATGCGGATGGTCTCCACACCGGCGCGCATGGCCAGCGGATTGCCGCCAAACGTGGTGCCATGATTGCCGGGTGCAAAGATCCCCGCCGCCTTGGGGCCCGCCACCACGGCGCCCACCGGCACGCCGGAGCCCAGGCCTTTGGCCAACGGCATCACATCGGGTTTGATGTCGGCCCACTGGTGGGCGAACCACTTGCCGGTGCGACCCATGCCGCATTGCACTTCATCAATCATGAGCAGCCAGTCCTTGGCATCACACAGTTGGCGCACGTCTTTGAGGTAGTCCATGTGCATGGGGTTGACGCCACCTTCGCCCTGGATCGCCTCGAAGAAGACGGCCACCACATTCGGATTGCCTTCAGTTGCCTGTTTGAGGGCCTGGATGTTGTTGATCGGCACCCGGATGAAGCCTTCCACCAGCGGGCCGAAGCCAGCCTGGACCTTCACGTTGCCGGTGGCGCTCAGGGTGGCAATGCTGCGGCCGTGAAAAGCCTTCTCGTAGACCACGATTTCTGGGCGCTCAATACCCTTGTCGTGACCGAACTTGCGTGCCAGCTTCAGTGCCGCTTCGTTGGCTTCGAGCCCGGTGGAGCAGAAGAACACGTTGGTCAGGCCTGACAGCTCCACCAGCTTTTTGGCCAGCACTTCCTGATTGGGCACGTGGTAGTAGTTGGAGCTGTGGATCAGCTTGCCGATCTGGTCCTGTAGAGCAGGCACCAGTTTGGGGTGGTTGTGGCCCAGTGTGTTGACGGCAATGCCGCCCAGCGCATCCAGGTAGCACTTGCCGTTGACATCCCAGACTCGACAGCCTTGTCCATGCGACAGCGCAATCGGCACGCGTCCGTAGGTGTTCATGACGTGCGGCGAGGCGGCTTCGATGAATTGGGGTGCTGCGGCATTCATGATTTTCAAGCTCCAGAGGGGTCACCAAAACGAAGCGGCCCGTTCAATGGCGGGCCGTTGAAGCAGCATTCTAGGCGGTGCGCCCGGCGGGTTTCATGACAATGCGGTATCACTGCAATGCCGACGCACAGGTCTTCGGGGGGTCTTGTAAGTCTTCTATAAGACATAAGATAGGATAGAATTGTTGTGCGTTGCAACAACGCCTTGACTTCCTACCCCCCCAAGCATTGCGCCGATGGTTCCCAACTCCGCCAAAGAAGTCTTCATCCTGGGCTTGACCCAGGCCGGCAAGGCTTTTCGCCCCAGCGATTGGGCGGAGCGCCTGGCCGGTGTGATGAGCCAGTTTCGCCCGGGCGGGCCACAGCCGGGCAGCCATCTGGCCTACTCGCCGTGGTGTATACCGACCACCCTGGGCGGCATCAAGTGCGTGATCGTGCACCGGGACCTGCATGACCATGACGTGATGGCCTGGGATTTTTGCCTGAACTTCGCCAAGGACAACGACTTGCAACTGCGGTTTGAAGCGCCGGGGTCCGTGGCGCAGTAGGTGCGGAGATTTGCTCAGTGGAGCGGGCAACAAAAAAGCCGTCTTGCGACGGCTTTTTTGCTTTGCTGGCAGCGCACCCGTTACAAACGGCAGATGCTTGATCGATTGAGGACAGAGCTTGCTACGCTGCGCGTCGCTGCGGTCTGTCCCGCAATCAATCAGGTATCCGTGCGATTTGCCTGAAGATCAGGCGGTGGTTGCCAAGGTTTTCACCTTGGTTGACAGACGGCTCTTGTCGCGAGCGGCCTTGTTCTTGTGGAAGATGCCCTTGTCCGCCACGGTGTCCACCACGGCTTGCATCTTGCCAAATGCCTCGGTGGCTTTGACCTTGTCACCAGCGGCAACGGCTTTTTCCACGTTCTTCACGGCGGTGCGGTACTTCGAGCGCAGCGAGGTGTTGGCGGCGTTGATCTTGACGTCCTGACGGACGCGCTTGCGGCCCGACGCCAGGCGCGGGTTCTTTTTCTTGGGTTTTCCAGATGCCATATGAGTAGTTCCTTGTGTCTGAGGATGATGCCAGCAAAGCCCGCTATTGTATCAGGGTGTTCCCAGGCTGGCCCTGCGCGCGCCGCCGCCTGATTTGGGCGGCTACACTGGCGCGGTGAGTCTGTTCAAATCTGCCTATACGGTTTCCCTGTTGACGTTGGCTTCGCGCGTGACCGGCCTGGTGCGAGACCTGCTGATTGCCGCGACCTTTGGGGCCGGCGCCATGACCGACGCCTACAACGTGGCGTTTCGCATCCCCAACATGTTTCGCCGCCTGTTTGCTGAAGGCGCCTTCAGTCAGGCCTTTGTTCCGACACTGGGTATCACGCGGGCTCAAGAGGGCGAGGAGGCCACCAAACTGTTGATCGACCGCGTCGCCACCGTGCTCGCCTGGGTCCTGGTGCTGACCTGCGTCGTAGGTGTGCTGGCTGCGCCCCTGCTGGTGTGGGCGATGGCCAGTGGTTTGAAGCAGAACCCGCACAGCCTGGAGGCGGCGGTATTCATGACCCGCTGGATGTTCCCCTACCTGGGGTTCATTTCGTTGGCGGGATTGTGTGGGGGTGTGCTCAATACCTGGCGGCGTTTTGCCTTGCCGGCGGCGGCGCCGGTGCTGCTTAACCTGGCCATGATCGGCGCGGCGTGGATCGGGGCACCATGGTTCGCCTCGCACGGGATCGAGCCAATCTATGCTCTGGGCGGCGGCGTCATGCTGGGCGGCGTGCTGCAGTTGGGGGTGCAGTTGCCTGTTTTGTACAGAATGGGCTTGTTGCCACGCGTGGGCCTGCGTTGGCGGGCGGTGAAGGCTGCCTGGCAGGACCCCGCCACCAGGCGTGTGGCCAAACTGATGGTACCGGCCTTGTTTGGCGTGGGCGTATCACAGATATCGTTGCTGATCAACACTCAGTACGCCTCCTACATGACGCCGGGCAGTGTCACTTGGCTGAGCAATGCGGATCGCCTGATGGAGTTCCCGACCGCGTTGCTGGGCGTGGCCCTGGGGGTGGTGTTGATGCCGCGTCTGGCATCGGCCAAAGCGACCGACGACGTTGACCAGTACTCGGCCATGCTGGACTGGGGCCTGCGGCTGGTCGTGTTGCTGGCGGTGCCCTGCGCCGTAGCCTTGCTCACGTTCTCGTTGCCGCTGGTGGCGACCATCTTTCAGCACGGGGCCTACACCGCTGAACATGCGTACCAGACCAGCCTGGCGTTGACCGGCTATGGCGTGGGCCTGCTCGGGATGGTCGCGATCAAGGTCCTGGCGCCAGGCTACTACGCCAGCCAGGACATCAAGACCCCGGTGCGTATTGCCATCGTGGTGCTGCTGATCACGCAGTTGTTCAATCTCGTGCTGGTCCCACGGTTGGCCCACGCGGGGCTGGCCCTGGCGATTGGGCTTGGCGCCCTGATCAATGCGTTGTGGCTGGCGATCGGCCTGGTTCGGCGCGGCAGCTACCGGCCTCGACCGGGCTGGGGACTGTTCGCCGTGCAGGTGCTGGCTGCCAGCGCATTGTTGGCGGTGTTTCTGATGTGGGCCGCCGGTGCGGTGGCTTGGACCCAGATGGCGTCCGAGGGCTGGAAGCGGGTGGGGCTGCTGGGGGGGGTGCTGGTGGGTTCGGCGCTGATCTACTTCCTGGCGATCTGGGCCAGTGGCCTGAAATTGCGGCAGCTGCTCAAACCCTGAGTTCGGGTGCAGTCCGTCGGTCGGATTGCTGGCGCCGCTGGTAGAAACCGGGTCATCATTTGCCGCATGCGTTGCACAATGTAGCGAGGGTTGCGGTTTTCTGGCTCTTGAGCGAGAGATTCATGAAATTGTCTTACGCGGTACCGACGCCACTGGAGTATTTCGCCGCACTGGTGCAGAGCGATGCGGAGTTCCCCCTGCTGGAGACCGCTGTCAGCCTGGCCCAGGACGAGTACCCCCAGTTGGACGTCGCGCAGGTTCTCGGCGAGGTGGATCAGTTGCTGGCTCGGTTGCGCCGCCGTATCCCCTCTGATGCGGTGCCTTTGCAGAAGCTGCGGGCTGTCAACCAGTTCTATTTCCGGGATCTGAACTTTGGTGGCAATGTCAACAACTACCACGACCCCGACAACAGCTTCATCAACGTCGTGTTGCGCACGCGCCGCGGTATCCCGATCTCGTTGGCGGTGCTGTGGATCGAGCTCGCCCACGGCCTGGGTCTGGCAGCCAGGGGTGTCGGGTTTCCAGGGCACTTCATGATCAAGGTCAACCTGCCAAAAGGCCAGGTGGTGATCGATCCAGTGGATGGCCGTTCGCTCAGCCGCGAGGAGCTGTCCGAGCGGCTGGAGCCGTTTCGGCAAAAGACGGGTCTCCTTGACGAGCAGGAGGTTCCCTTGGGTCTTTATCTGCAGTCCAGCCCGCCACGCGACATCATTGCCCGCATGCTGCGCAACCTCAAGGAAGTTCACACTGCGCAGGGAGATTGGCAGCGACTGGTGTCGGTGCAGGACCGGTTAACGATTCTGCTGCCACAGGCCTGGGGTGAATACCGGGATCGTGGTTTGGCCCATGCCGAGCTCGGCAACACGCGCCAGGCGGTACTCGATCTGGAGATGTATCTGGAGAACGAGCAGGAGGGGCTCGACATCGACGTGATGGCCGAACGCGCCGCCGCGCTGCGCCGCGCCAAGAGCTGACGGCGCTTTACAAACTGCCGGCACGGGTGCTGACCCAGTGGGTACCGCGCGCCCGATGCAACACAGGCTGCAACAGAGGGTGGAGAAGCCAGGCGTGGTCAGGTACAGTGCGTCAGGCCGGGCAGATTGCCTGACCCCGCTAGAATTTGCCCAGTTTTTCAGGGCTCGCCTTCGTCACTTCGCATGCAATTCACTTTCTACCAAAAAAGAGTCGGCGCCTGGGCCCTGATCGCCGCCTTCGTGGCAATCACCCTATGGCTGCTGGCGCCCGTCTTGACGCCCTTTGTGGTGGCCGCGGTGCTGGCGTATGCCTTGAACCCGGTGGTCAACTGGCTCGATACGGTCGGCCGTGGCCGACTGCCGCGACTGTTGGCCGTGATCGTGGTCGAGTTAACCTTCATTCTGGCGGTGCTGAGTGTGGTGCTGCTGATCATTCCGATTCTGGCCAAGGAAATGCCGCTGTTGCGTGAGCAGGTGCCGGTCCTGCTGGACAGCATCAACAACTCCCTCAAGCCATTCCTGGCGCAGTTTGGAATCAACCTTTCGCTCGATGTGAACAACATCAAGGGCTTTGTGCTGAAGTACCTCAACGCCAATTTCGAGGATGCGTTTTCCTCGGTGCTGTCCTCGCTCAAGCTCGGTGGCAGCGTTGCCTTTGCCATCATCGGCAATGCCGTTCTCATACCGGTGGCCTTGTTCTACCTGTTGATGGACTGGGACCGTTTCGTCCAAAAAGTGTTGGAACTGGTGCCGCCGCGCCTGCGTGGTGCCTATGACAGTTTTGCTGGAGAGGCCGACCAGGTATTGGGGCAGTATCTGCGTGGGCAACTGCTGGTGATGCTGATTCTGTCCGTGTTTTACAGCATCGGTCTGGCCTTGTTCGGGCTGGACCTTGCGCTGCCGATTGGCATCTTCACCGGGCTGGCGATTTTCGTGCCCTATGTGGGTTTTGGTTTGGGATTGGTGTTGGCAACCTTGGCTGGTCTACTTGAGTTCGCCAGCACGGTTGGGCCGTTGAAAGCGGTGGCGATGGTTGCCGTGGTCTACGGACTCGGTCAGGTCGTCGAAAGCCTGTACCTCACACCGCGCTTTGTCGGCGAGCGCATCGGTTTGCACCCATTGGCGGTGATCTTTGCCTTGTTGGCGTTTGGGCAGCTGTTTGGCTTTGTGGGGGTGCTGATCGCCTTGCCTGCCAGCGCGGTGCTGCTGGTGGCGCTGCGCCGTGGCCGCGATGGCTATCTTGCCAGCAAGCTCTATCAGGGTTGAAGCCCGGCGATGAAGCAGCTAGTGCTTGACATGGGTGTGGCCACGGGGCCAACACTGGCCAGTTTCCTGGCCGGTCCCAACGAGGCCGTGCTCCAGCACTTGCTGATCTGGGCCGGTGAGCGCGCGGGCGTGACCAATCGCTCGCCGGTGCCGTGCTACCTGTGGGGCGTCAGCGGCAGCGGCAAGACGCATCTGCTCAAGGCGGTGCGGGAGGCCCTGCGCGAGCAGGGCGAGCGCGTCGGTTGGCTGGATGCCTCGGTGCTGGAGCCTCGTGAGTTTGATGAGTCCTGGAGCGCTGTCTTGCTCGATGACGTGCACCTTTACACCGCCGAACAGCAGCATTGTGCGTTCAACTGGTTCGTCAATGCCCAGAGTCTTCAGCGCGCGGTGCTGGCCGCGGGAGATCGCCCGCCCGCCGACCTGTCGCTGCGGGATGACTTGCGCACGCGTCTGGGTTGGGGCCATGTGTTCGGGCTGCGGGTGCTGAGTGAACCCGAGCGGCGTGCCGTGCTGCGACAGGCGGCCGATGCGCGCGGGGTGTTTCTTGGTGATGAGGTGATGGACTTCATGCTGACCCGTTTCAGCCGCGATCTGGGCAGCCTGATGGAGTTGCTGGCCCTGATCGATGGCTACGCCCTGCAAACCAAACGCGGCGTGACGATACCGCTGATCAAATCGATGATGGATGAGTCGTGAAGCCCCGAATTGCCCTGTTTGACCTAGACCACACCCTGATCCCGATCGATTCCGACCACTCATGGGGAGTCTTCACCACCACCATCGGTTGGACCGATCCGGTCGCCTTCCAGCGCCAGAATGATGCCTTCTTTGCTGACTACCGCGCCGGTACGCTCGACATTGCGGACTATGTGCGTTTTGCCACCGAGGCCATTCGGCACCGGGGCGAGGCCGACTCGCATGCGGCGCATGTGCGCTTCATGCAAGAGGTGGTGTTGCCGGTGATCATGCCGCAGGCACGTGCGCTGGTTGAACAGCATCGCCAGGCGGGCGATGCGCTGGTGATCGTCACCGCCACCAACGAGTTTGTGACGGCGCCCATCGCGCGGGCTTTTGGGGTTGATGAGTTGATTGCCGTCGAACTGGAGCGCCACACCAGCGGCGACTCGGCAGGTTGGTTTACGGGCCGGATCGAGGGGGTTCCCTCGGCGCGCGAAGGCAAGGTCACGCGGGTTGGTCAGTGGCTCCGCAGCCGAGGACTGGACTGGAACGATGTGCGGACCACCTTCTACACCGATTCCATCAACGATCTGAGCTTGATGGAACTGGTCACCGACCCGGTAGCGACCAATCCGGACGAGCGGCTTCGGGCCGTGGCGACGGCGCGCGGATGGCGCATACTTGAGTTATTCCCACAGGAAATATGATTAAACGATTCATTGACAAGTTGTTGGGAAAATCCCCGACCGCAGGCAAGGGCAAGCAAGCCCAGTTCGGCAAACGCGAGGAAGTCGGCGTCGAGGCGCATGGCATCGATCCCTCCCTGGTGGATGACCGGGCCCTGAATGTGGTGCACACCCTCAAGGCCGCCGGTTTCGAGGCCTACATCGTGGGCGGCGCGGTGCGTGACCTGATGGTCGGCTTGCGGCCCAAGGACTTTGACGTGGCTACCAATGCCACCCCCGAGCAGGTCAAGGGCCTGTTCCGGCGGGCCTTCATCATCGGGCGGCGTTTTCGCATCGTGCATGTGGTGTACGGGCGGGGGCGTGAACACGAGGTGATCGAGGTGTCGACCTTTCGCGCCTATATGGACAACGCCGCGGCCGAGGCCGTGGCCGGCAACGAGCGCACCAGCAAGAGCGAACTGGCCGGCATGAAGCACGCGGTCGATTCCACCGGGCGGGTCTTGCGCGACAACGTCTGGGGCCCGCAGGAAGAAGACGCAGTGCGACGCGACTTCACCATCAATGCCATGTACTACGACCCGGAAGCCCAGATCGTGGTGGACTACCACCACGGCATCAAGGACGCCAAGAAGCGTGTCATCCGCATGATCGGCGACCCGGCCACGCGTTACCGGGAAGACCCGGTTCGCATCATCCGCGCCGTGCGCTTCGCGGCCAAGCTCAGCGCCCTGGGTTTCCAACTGGAACCCAAAACCGCCGCGCCGCTGGTCAAGTCGCAGGAGTTGTTGGCCGATGTGCCGCAAAGCCGATTGTTTGACGAGATGCTCAAACTGCTGCAGACCGGGCACGCCCTGGCGTCGATTGCGCAGCTCAAGGCGCTGGGCATGGCGCGCGGCATTTACCCGCTGCTGGATGTGGTGGTGGAACGCGCTGACCAGGTCTTTGTCAACGCCGCGCTCAAGGACACCGACCGGCGCGTCGGCGAGGGCAAACCAGTGGCGCCGAGTTTTCTGTTGGCCTGTGTCCTGTGGGCCGATGTGCGTGACGGTTGGGCCGCGCGCGTCGCGCAACGGCAGCACGGGCACCCGGCTTTGCAGGATGCGATTGACGATGTCTTCAACGCCCGTATCGGGGATGTCTCGGGACGCGGCAAGTTGGCTGGCGATATGCGCGAAATCTGGATGATGCAGCCGCGCTTCGAAAAGCGTGTTGGCAGTGCGCCGTTTGGCCTGGTCGAGCAGCCGCGGTTCAGGGCGGCGTTTGACTTCATGCGCTTGCGCGCTGATTCGGGCGAGGTTGAAGACGTGCTGGCCGACTGGTGGCAGGAGTTCAGCGTGGCTGACGACAACTTGCGCCAGGACATGGTCGATCAGGTTCGCGAGGAACAACAGTCGCGTCCGCGCTCGGCGCGCGTGCAGCGTGCTGCCAAGGTAACCGGTACCGGCGAGGCAGCGGTACCGACACCGGGGGAACAGGGTGAGCCGATGCACGCGGTGCTGGGCGAGTCCGGGTCGGACGCCCCCAAGAAGCGGCGCCGTCGCCGTCGCGGTGGCACCAACACCCGAGACGGTACCCCAGGGTCCGACGCCGGGACTTGAGCGAGGCCGCCTTGGCTGGCGTTACCGCCTACATCGGCCTGGGCGCCAATCTGGGCGATGCCAGTGCCAGCATCCTGCTGGCCATGGACGCCATTGCAGCACTGCCGGGGACCGCGCTACGTCGCCGCTCCAGCCTGTACCGTTCGGCGCCGGTCGATGCCACCGGCCCGGATTTCGTCAATGCGGTGGTGGAAGTTGTCACCGAGCTGACCGCCCCGGCGCTGCTGACAGAACTGCACGCCCTGGAGCACACTGCCGGGCGAGCGCGACCTTTTCGCAATGCGCCCCGCACCCTGGACCTGGACCTCTTGCTTTACGGCGACGGCTCCATCAGCAGTCCCACCCTGGTGGTCCCGCATCCGCGGATGGCCGAGCGCGCGTTCGTGTTGCTGCCTCTGGCGCAAATCGCACCGCAGCGCGTCAATGCCGCCCAGCTGCAGGCCACGGCCGGTCAGGCCATCGAGCGCCTGCCCGATCCGTGAGACTCAACGTGAAGGAACATCGTCATTGCGAACGCAGTGAAGCAATCCAGGACTCCTGAACCCATGGATCGCCACGGCCTGCGGCCTCGCGATGACGATGCTGGCTCAAGCTCCGGGTGCGGTATCGGGCCGGGTTCGGGGGCTCGCCATGACAGTGCCTTGTCAAGACGCAGGGTGGACAAGGGTCCTTGTCGGTTAGCCCAGTTCGGCAATCAATTCGATTTCGACACAAGCACCCAGCGGGATTTGGGCCACGCCGAAGGCGCTGCGGGCGTGGGCGCCCTTGTCCCCAAACACCTTGCCAATCAGTTCGCTGGCGCCGTTGGTGACCAGATGCTGTTCCGTGAATTCGCCAGTCGAGTTGACCAGCGACATCAGCTTGACAATGCGCGTGACGCGGTTGAGGTCGCCCACGGCGGCGTGCAGCGTACCCATCAGATCGACGGCGACGGCGCGCGCGGCGGCTTGGCCCTCTTCGGTGCCCATGGTCTTGCCGAGCTGCCCGACCCACGGTTTGCCGTCTTTTTTGGCGATGTGTCCGCTCAGGAAAACCAGGTTGCCAGTCTGGACAAAGGGAACGTAGGCCGCAGCTGGCACGGCTACGGGCGGCAGGGTGATGCCAAGTTCGGTCAGGGTGGTGTAGATGCTCATGGGAAAGTTTGACTCTCAAAAAAGGAACGGACTATTTTGGCACTTCAGCTTTGGAGACCTGGATGTCGATGCGATGACTGAAGCGGACCTCGGCTATGTCCGCGCGTCCCTCCACAGGCGCCGCAGCGGCCGGGTCGAGTGCGCAAGCCAGCGCAATGTGTCCCGCGCCCGTGAGCAGGCCCGAGGTCGGGTCCATGCCGATCCAGCCTGCACCGGGCAGATAGACCTCGCACCAGGCGTGCAACTCCGAGCGGCTCGGCAAATCTGGCGATCCCGGCACGTCGCCTTGCGCCGACACCAGTACATCAATCAGGTACCCCGACACAAAGCGTGCCGCCAGCCCAAGGCGGCGAAATAACTGCACCAGCAGCCAGCTTGAATCGCGGCAGGAGCCGCTGCCAAGTTCCAGGGACTGTTCAGGGGTTTGCACGCCAGCTTCATGGCGAACGCCGTAGGTGATCGCGCGGGCAATGCGCTGGTTTGCCGCGATCAGGAACTGCACGGTGTCGCTCGCCGGTCGATCAAGCTCGCGCGCCAGATCCAGGAAGCGTGGCCACGCCCCACACGCCGACTCCACCGACAGGTAGGGCGCCAACGTGCGCTGATCCGAGTCGCTGTAGGAGAAGGGGTAGGCGTTGGCCGAAGGGTCCAGGAAGAAGTCAAACGGATTGAGCTCAGTCAGGGTGACGGACAGATCCACTTCGACTTCGAACTCGGTGCAGGGCTGCGTGAACACCAGGCGGGCGAGCCGGTTGGCCAGCGGGTCTTGTTGCCAATGAATGAAGTGCGACGATGGCCGCACCGTCAAGGAATAGGCGCCAATCGGAGTGCGGCAATGGGGCGCCGGGTGCAGCCGAACGATGTGGGGGCCCAGATTGACGGCGCGGTCGTACTGGTAGCGCGTCAGGTGGTGCAGGTGGGCAAGGAGGGTCATGGGTGGCGGGGCGTGGCGCAAGGGCAGCGGGCCTGAAGCGAAGCAGGTCCCTGCCATTCTAGTCGGCCCCCTCGATCCCGCACCTTGCGCCGGCCATCACAGCGCGTAGGTCTGCTCCAGGTAGTCGATGATGGCCGCCGACTCGAACATCTTGACGTCCGTGTTGGGGTCCTCCAGGTAGGGCACCTGTACCCGTCCCAGCTGAGCCAGCATCTTTTCGCGCTTGCCACCGGCTTTGGGTCGGTACGGTCCGGGGCGTACGCGCATGGCGGCCGGACCCATGTCGGCGAACTGTTCCTTGCCCAGGTTGTGCAGGGTGTAGGGCAGTTCCAGCTCGGTCAGGCGTTCGCGCACCAGCCGTGAATAGGGGCTCGACTCAAAACTCCACAGCGCCAAGGGCTTGCCTGGCTTGCGCGACACGCGCGCCTGGGTGCCACGCTGTTGACGCACCAGCGCGCCGACCGCGCCAATGAGGCTGTCCGCGCCACTGGCGCGGTAGTTGCGCGGCGTTGCGCGCTTGGCATAGGTTTGAAACAGGTGTTCGACGATGGATGTGGCGTCGGTCAGGGTGGCTGGACCATTGGGGTCAACCAGCACCGGCTGGCCCTGCGTGCCGCCCAGCGATTTCGCTTTGGGTGCAAAGCGTTGGCCACCCTGTGGGCAGGGCCAGACCTGCACGTCCAGGCCCAGCGAAGTCAAAGCTTCGCGCACGCGCCGACAGGCCGGGCTACCTTCCATGTCATAGAGTGCAAGCGGTTTGGGTGGTTGCGTGGCCGCATGGATAACGCTGGTGCCGCGCCAGCCGCCCAGGGTGGACGAGAGGGTGGAGCCGGCCACGCTCAGATGGTGAGCCAGGGTCTTGGGCATGATGGTCTTGGTCTGCCTGGTTCAGGGTTTGGGCGTCTTGCCACGGCTTGCGCGTGCGGCCGACGTCGGTGTCTTGCTTGCGGTCTTGGTGGCGGGGGCCGTTTTGTGTCGGGTGATCGGACGCTTCGCCGGCTTGGATGTGTGCAGTGCGGCCTCCAACTCCTGAATTGACGCGTCGGTGTAGTCCAGCAAGCGTTGTAGGGACGGCACGGAGCGGCGGCAGGCGATGAAACCAAAGCCGAGGTGGTCGGCGTAACCGCTGATGGTGATGTTGAGCGCCAGGTAGTGCGTGGGGATCGAGACGGGATAGGCCTCGTCAAGCCGGGCACCATTCAAGTACAGCGTCTCCTTGACGCCGGGCACATTGGAGATCACCACATTGAACACCGGGTGCTTGCGGGCCGTGCCGGTGAGAATGCCGGGCCCCAATGGTGCGATGGTGGTCATGCCGTGCGCCATTTTTTGCAGTCGCGGCATGCTGGCCAGGCGCTCCTTGGCGGCCTGGGTGGATTCGATGATCCATTGCAGGCGCTTGACGGGATCGGCCACGTGGGTGCACAGGTTGGCCAGCATCAGGCTGACCTGGTTGCCGGTGTCTTGCGCGTCCTCGCGCAGTGACACGGGCACCATGGCGATCAACGGGGCCTTGGGCAACTTGTCGTGCGCGAGCAGGTAGCGCCGCAGTGCGCCAGCACAGATGGCCAGTGTCACATCGTTGACGGTGGCGCCGCTGGCAGCGCCAATGGCTTTGAGGCGGGCCAGCGAATAGGACTGCGCGGCAAAGCGGCGCGAGCCCGAGATTTCGACATTGAAGGCAGTTGGCGGCGCCTGAAAGGCCCTGGCGGACGTGGTGTTGGCTTGCTGGCCCTCCAGCATGTCCCACAGGCCGGCGCCGATGCCCGGAAGCAACTGACCGCCGGCCCGCGTCGCGGCGCTCAGTGCTCCCAGCAGCCGCTGTGCCGTGGATTGCGTTACGGCCGTTTCCGGTTTGCTGCGTCGGGGCGCCGGTTGCGCCCAGATCGGCGGCGTGCTGTGGTGCGGGTCTGTGGACATGGAGCGCGCCATCAGCCTGGCACCGGCGACGCCGTCGATCAGCGCCGGCAGCGCAACATGGCGCAGGTGGTAGTCCAGTTCGAACTCCTGATCCTCCTCCCAGTACCACAGACCCAATTTGAGCACCGGGCGCAAATTGAACGGGGCGTGCGCCGACAGGTGCTTGCGCCATCCGGTCAGAAACCGATGCAGGTGGTGTGCTTCGCCGCGCGGCGGTGTGTAGATGTTGAGGCCCGCCACGTGCATCGGCTGGCTGCGCGTCTCCATCCACAGGAAAGCGGAATCGGTCGGGCTGAGTGCTTCCATCGAGATGTCCTTTGTGTGACCTGTCGGTGCTCAAGACGGCAGTCTACCGAGAGTCGGGGTTGGCCCCGTCGCTATCATGCAGGATCGGCGCAAAGCGTGGCGGCTTGGCTTGTCACGGCTGCGACGGCCAGACCGACACAACCGAAGTTGCGAAAGCCCCCAACGAATGATCGACGACCGATTGAACCGACGCCAGGTGATAACGCTGGTTGGCGCAGGGTTAGGTGGCCTGTGGCTGGCGCCGGCTGCGCTGGCGCAGCCCCGGTGGCATCACAACCCCTTTGGCCTGGGCGTTGCCAGCGGCTCGCCGACACACGACTCCGTGGTGCTGTGGACGCGCCTGCATGCCAGCGACCGGTTTAGTGCTGGCGTGGGGCGTGACCCGGTTGCGGTGCGTTGGGAGATAGCGCACGACGACAATTTTTTGCGCCCAGTGCAAACTGGACAGGTGCTGGCGGTGCCGCAGTTGGCGCACTCGGTGCATGCCGAGGTTCGGGGATTGGAGCCGGACCGCTGGTACTTCTACCGTTTCATGAGCGGCGATGCGGTCAGTGCCGTGGGGCGCACGCGGACCTTTCCTAAACCCGAGGCGGCAGTGGCACGCCTGCGGCTGGCTTACGCGTCGTGCCAGAAGTGGGAGGATGGCTACTTCAGTGCCTGGCGGCACATGCGTGCCGAGAATCTGGATGCGGTCATGTTCCTGGGTGACTACATCTACGAGTACCCCGGAACGACCAGCAAGTTGCGCACGCCAGGCGGCGGCTGGGTGATCACGCTCGACGACTATCGGCGCCGCTACGCTTTGTACAAGGGCGACTCCGACCTGCAGGCGATGCACGCGCACTGCCCCTGGCTGATGACCTGGGACGACCATGAAGTGCAAAACGACTACGCCGGACAGCAAGCCGGTGACAGCGGCATGTTCGACCCGGCTTCCCCCAACGACTTTTTGGCGCGCCGTGCCGCAGCGTACCAAGCCTACTACGAACACATGCCCATCAGTGCCTCGGCGCTGACCCGGGCGCTGGCCGGGCTCGGCGAGGGTGCCGAGATGCGAATCTACCGCAGCGTGCCGTTTGGGCGCCTGGCCAAGCTGTACCTGCTCGATGCCCGCCAGTACAAGGACCCCCAGGTCTGCACCAAGGATGGCAGACGCGGGTCGGGGACTGTCAATCCCAGACACTGCCCGCAATGGGACGATCCCACGCGGTCGATGCTGGGGCAGGCCCAGGAACAATGGCTGGAGCAGGAACTTGGCCAACAGGGTGCAACAGCCGTCACCTGGAACGTGCTGGGCCAGCAAACGCTGGTGGGGCAACGCGATTTCAGACCCGGCCCGGAGCAGTTTTTGTGGAACGATGGCTGGGATGGCTACGCCAGCGCGCGGCAACGTCTGACCGATGCCCTGCAGCGGCAGGCGGTTGGCAACCCGGTGTTCCTGGGTGGCGATGTGCATGAGAACTGGGTCGGTCACGTCAAGGCCGACTACGCCCAGGCCGCCAGCGCCAATGTGGGTGTCGAATTCTGCGGCACCAGCATCACCTCGCGCTCAGGCGGCAATGGCAAGCTGGCCGAGCGCCTGGTCGAGAATCCGCATTTCGTGTTTGCCGAGTGCGAGCGTAAAGGCTATGGCGTGGCGGAGTTCACGCCCGCACGGCTTACCACCACCTTGCGCGTGGTGCAGGACGTGAGCCGCCAGGACAGCGGCATCGAGACGCTGGCGCAGTTTGCCGTGCGGCCGGGGCGATCGGTGATCGAGCGCCTGTGAAGGTGACCGATTTCGCCAGACTGGTGTGCGGACCTATTGTGCTGAACCCGCAGCGGGGTGGGGGCACACGCCGCCGTTCGTGTCCCCCGCCCTGCGGGCTCCTCCTTGACCTCACTCTGGCGTGTACCCCCACCCCGCTGCTGCGAAGGGATTCTATTTCTCTTTTCTCAGGCCAACAAACCACGCAATTTGGGGAGCAGGCTGCCTGGGTGTTCTGCGCAGGTCAAGGGGGAGCCCACAGGGCGGAGGACACGGAGCAGAACACCCAGGCAGCCTGCTCCCCGCGCCGACCAATTGGCGCCTGCTCTCGTTGGCAGTCGATCCAGCCCTATGCATCGATCTACCAGAAAACTGGCATTTCTTGGGCAAACACCTTGAAGGAGTGCCGTATACCTTAAGGACTGGAGCCGCGGTCGCCGCGCTTTTCGCGCATGCGCTCGGCAACCAGGCTGACCTTGCCATCCTGATCCTGGCTTTCCAGGCGCACGGTAAAGCCCCACAGGTAGGCGACGTGTTCCAGCACCGCGGCGCTGGTTTCGTCCAGGGGCCGGCGCTGGTGCACGAAGTGGCGCAGCGTCAGCGAGCGGTCGCCGCGCAGGTCCACATTCCAGACCTGGATGTTGGGCTCGCGGCTGCCCAGGTTGTACTGTTCGGAGAGCTGGCGGCGCAGCGTGCGGTAGCCGCTTTCATCGTGGATGGCCTGGATCTGCAGTTTCTCCCTGGCTTCATCATCGAGCACCGAGAAGAAGCGGAACTCGCGCATCAGCTGCGGCGAGAGGTACTGCGCGATGAAACTCTCGTCCTTGAAATTTTGCATCGCAAACTCGAAGGTCTCGCGCCAGTCGGAGCCGGCAATGTCGGGAAACCACTCGCGGTCTTGCGGGGTCGGATGTTCACAGATGCGGCGCAGGTCGCGCCACATGGCAAAGCCCAGCGCGTAGGGGTTGATGCCGTTGTAGTGTGGGCTGTTGTAGGGCGGCTGGTAGACCACGTTGGTGTGCGACTGCAGAAACTCCAGCATGAAGCCGTCCGACAGCGCGCCCTGCTCATACAGCGTGTTGAGCAGCGTGTAGTGCCAGAACGTGGCCCAGCCTTCGTTCATCACCTGGGTCTGGCGCTGCGGGTGGAAGTATTGCCCGATCTTGCGCACGATGCGCACCACTTCGCGTTGCCACGGCTCCAGCAGCGGTGCGTTCTTCTCGATGAAGTACAGCAGGTTCTCCTCGGGCTCGGCCGGAAAGCGCTTTTCCAACTCGGCCTGGCTGACTTCAAGTTGCGGCGGCAGCGTGCGCCACAGGTCGTTGACCTGCGCCTGCAGGTAGTCAGCGCGCTCCTGCTGGCGCAAGGTCTCCTTTTGCAGCGACAGGGGCGGCGAGCGTTTGTAGCGGTCCACCCCGAGGTTGAGCAGGGCGTGGCAGGCGTCGATCAGGCGCTCGACCACACTCACGCCATGGCGCTCCTCGCACTGCGCGATGAACTGTTTGGCAAACACCAGGTAGTCGATGATGGCGTCGGCGCTGGTCCACTGCTTGAACAGGTGGTTGCCCTTGAAGAAGGAGTTGTGGCCGTAGGCCGCGTGGGCGATCACCAGCGCCTGCATCGGCAGCGTGTTCTCCTCCATCAGGTAGGCGATGCAGGGGTCGGAGTTGATCACGATCTCGTAGGCCAGGCCCATCTGGCCGCGTTTGTAGCGGCCTTCCGTGGCCAGGAAGTGTTTGCCGAAGGACCAGTGGTTGTAGTACACCGGCATGCCAATGGAGGCATAGGCGTCCATCATCTGCTCGGCGCTGATCAGCTCCAGCACGTGCGGGTAGCAGTCCAGCCGGTAGTGCGCGGCGACCTTGTTGATGGCCTGGTCGTACTGCTCCAACGCCGCAAAGGTCCATTCCGAACCGAGGGGCAGGGCGGGGATTTTGTCCAGTGTCATGGCTGGACCCGGCGTTTGAACAGCTCGCGAAACACGGGATAGATTTCGGCCGGCGTGGCAATGCGTTGCATGGCAAACGCGTCACCGTGTGTCGCCTGCAGGCGGGTGTACTCCTCCCACAGGTTCTGCGGCGGCCCATCGGTGATCTCGATGTAGGCAAAGTATTGCGTTAGCGCCAGCAGCGACTGCTCCAGCAGTTCGCGGCAACGCGGGGAGTCGTCGTTCCAGTTGTCGCCGTCGGAGGCCTGCGCGCCGTAGATGTTCCATTGGCTGCTTGGATAGCGGTCCTTGATGATGGTGTACATCAGTTCCAGCGCGCTCGACACCACCGTGCCGCCCGATTCGCGCGAGGTGAAGAACTCGTCCTCGTCGACTTCGCTGGCCACCGTATGGTGGCGAATAAACACGACCTCGATGCGTTCATAGTTGCGTGTCAAGAACAGGTACAGCAGCATGAAGAAGCGCTTGGCAATGTTCTTGCGTTCCTGGTCCATCGAGCCTGACACATCGAGCAGGCAAAACATCACCGCCTGCGTGCTGGGCTGCGGAACGCGCACGCGGTTGTTGTAGCGCAGATCGAAGCTGTCCACGAAAGGCACCCGGTCGATCCTGGCGCGCAGACGCGCGATCTCGCGGCGCAGGCGTTCGAGCTCGGGGTCGTCGTCGGCCAGCTTGTGCTGCTTGGCCTCCAGCTCGATCAGCAGTGCGTGCAGTTGGGCCGAGTAGGGGCCACCGACGGCAATGCGTCGTCCCGCCGCGCCACGCATGGTGCGGGCCAGATTGATGTTGGTGGGCACGCCGCTTTGGGTGTAGCCGGCGCGGACTCGCCGGTACTGCTCGACGTGGGCCAGATGCTGCTTGACCAGATTGGGCAAGGCCAGTTCGTCAAAGAATATATCGAGGAACTCATCCTTGGTCAGCGTGAACATGAACTCATCGAGTCCTTCGCCTTCCTGACTGGCCTGGCCCCGACCCTGGCCACTGCCGCCGCCTTGTGGGCGCTCGACCTGGTCGCCGCTGTTGAAACGATCATTGCCAGGTCGCACGGTCTCCCACACGCCACCGTGCCCATGCTGGAACTGGGGTTCGCCGATGTCCTTGCCAGAGATGCCGATCTTCTCGCCGTCGTCGATGTCGCGAATGCCGCGCTTGTTGATCGCGTCGGACACCGCCTTGCGGATCTGGCCCTTGAAGCGCTCGATGAAGCGCCCTCGGTTGACCGAACTCTTGTGCTTGCTGTCGAACCGGCGGTCTACGATGCGCACCGTCATGGGATGCTTTCAATCAGAGCATGGGCACATCGCTCAGGAAGACTTGCGCACCCGCAGGTACCACTCGCACAGCAGGCGTACCTGCTTCTCGGTGTAGCCCTTGCTGATCATGCGGTTGACGAAATCCTGGTGCTTCTTCTGCTCATCACCACTGGCCTTGGCGTTGAAGGAGATCACCGGCAGCAACTCCTCGGTGTTGGAGAACATCTTCTTCTCGATCACCGCGCGCAGCTTCTCGTAGGAGGTCCAGGCCGGGTTTTGGCCATCGTGCTTGGCGCGGGCGCGCAGCACGAAGTTGACCACCTCGTTGCGGAAGTCCTTCGGGTTGCTGATGCCGGCGGGCTTCTCGATCTTCTCCAGTTCGTCGTTGAGCGCGCCCCGGTCCAGAATTTCGCCGGTGTTGGTGTCGCGGTATTCCTGGTCCTGAATCCAGAAATCGGCGTAGGTCACGTAGCGGTCAAAGATGTTCTGGCCGTACTCGGAATAGCTTTCCAGGTAGGCGGTCTGGATTTCCTTGCCGATGAACTCGGCGTAACGCGGTGACAGGTACTCCTTGAGGTAGCGCAGGTATTTCTCGGCCACTTCGGGGGCAAACTGCTCCTGCTCGATCTGCTGCTCCAGCACATACATCAGGTGCACCGGGTTGGCCGCCACCTCGCGGTGGTCGAAGTTGAATACGCGCGAGAGAATCTTGAAGGCAAAGCGGGTGGACAGGCCGGTCATGCCTTCGTCCACGCCCGCGAAATCACGGTACTCCTGATGGCTCTTGGCCTTGGGGTCGGTGTCCTTGAGGTTCTCGCCGTCGTAGACCCGCATCTTGGAGAAGATGCTGGAATTCTCGGGCTCCTTCAGGCGCGACAGCACCGCGAATTGGGCCAGCATCTTGAGCGTGTCGGGCGCGCAGGGCGCCTTGGACAGTGACGAGTTGGTCAGCAACTTCTGGTAGATGTGAATTTCGTCCGAGACCCGCAATGAGTAGGGCACCTTGACGATGTAGATGCGGTCCAGGAAGGCCTCGTTGTTGCGGTTGTTCTTGAAGGTCAGCCACTCGGCCTCGTTGGAGTGGGCCAGTACCAGGCCATCAAACGGAATGGCGCCAAAGCCTTCGGTGCCTTTGTAGTTGCCTTCCTGGGTGGCGGTCAGCAGCGGATGCAGCACCTTGATCGGGGCCTTGAACATCTCGACGAATTCCAGCACGCCCCGGTTGGCCAGGCACAGGCCGCCGGAGTAGGAATAGGCATCAGGGTCGCTCTGCGAGTAGGTCTCCAGCTTGCGGATGTCGATCTTGCCGACCAGCGACGAAATGTCCTGGTTGTTCTCGTCGCCGGGCTCGGTTTTGGATACCGCGATCTGGGACAGCACCGAGGGCCGTAGCTTCACCACCCGAAAGCGGGTGATGTCGCCGCCATACTCGTGCAGGCGCTTCACGGCCCACGGGCTCATGATGGTGCCGAGGTAGCGCCGGGGAATGCCGAAATCATCCTCCAGCAACTGCGCGTCTTCCATCGGGTTGAACAGACCCAGCGGCGACTCGTGCACCGGCGAGCCCTTGATGGCGTAGATCGGCACCAGTTCGATCAGGGACTTGAGCTTCTCCGCCAGCGACGATTTGCCGCCGCCAACGGGACCGAGCAGGTACAGGATCTGTTTCTTTTCTTCCAGCCCCTGCGCTGCGTGGCGGAAGTAGGAGACGATCTGCTCGATCACCTCTTCCATGCCGTAGAGGTCTTTGAAGGCCGGGTAGCGACGCAGCATCTTGTTGGCGAAGATGCGCGACAGGCGCGCATCGCTGCGTGTGTCCACCAGCTCGGGCTCGCCGATGGCCATCAGCATGCGTTCGGCCACACTTGCAAAGGCCGAAGCATCCCGCTTGCACAACTCCAGGTAGTCCTGGATCGACATCTCTTCTTCCTGGGCAGCCTCAAAGCGGCCCTGATAACGTGCGAAGACATTCATGGCAACTCTCCTTTGATCGGTGCGCCCTTTGCAGCGAGCGCGGTTCTCAAATGGCTTGATTCATCATAGCCCTGTTAAGTTCGCCGTGTTGTAAAAAATAGCCCAAAAAAATGCCCCGAACACGGGGCATTTGTGCGCGTTGCCAGTTTCTGTCACACCATGGACAAAGCCTGGTCGAGGTCTTGCAACAGATCGTCAATGTGCTCGATACCGATGGACAGGCGCACCATGTCGGGCTTGACGCCGGACTTGGCCAGTTCTTCGGCGTTGAGCTGGCGGTGCGTGGTGCTCGCCGGATGACAGGCCAGCGACTTGGCGTCGCCAATGTTGACCAGGCGGGTGAACAGCTTGAGCGCGTCCTGGAAACGCGCGCCGGCCTCCAGGCTGTCAGTAGCCTTCAGACCGAAGCTGATGATGCCCGAGGCGCGTCCCCCCATGTACTTCTTGACCAGGCCATGGTCAGGGTGGTCGGGAAGTCCGGCATAGTTGACCCAGCTCACGCTGGTGTGTGATCGCAAGTGTTTGGCGACACGCAGCGCGTTTTCGCAAATGCGGTCCATGCGCAAGGCCAGGGTCTCCACGCCCTGCAGGATCTGAAAGGCGTTCATCGGGCTCAGTGCCGCGCCGGTGTTGCGCAGCGGCACGACGCGTGCCCGCCCGATGTACGCGGCGGGCCCCAGCGCCTCGGTGTAGACCACGCCGTGGTAGCTGACATCGGGCTCGTTCAGGCGCTTGAAGCGTGCCTTGTGTTGGGCCCAGGGGAACTTGCCCGAATCGACGATCATGCCGCCGATGGTGGTGCCGTGGCCGCCCAGGTACTTGGTCAGCGAATGCACCACGATGTCGGCGCCATGCTCGAACGGTCGGCACAGGTAGGGGCTGGGTACCGTGTTGTCCACGATCAGCGGCACGCCGTGCGCGTGGGCCACGGCGGCCAGCGCGGCCAGGTCGGTGACGTTGCCCAGCGGATTGCCGACCGACTCGCAGTACACCGCCTTGGTGCGGGCATCGATCAGTTTGGCAAACGACTCCGGGTCGCGGTAGTCGGCAAAACGCACCTCAATGCCCATCTGCGGGAAAGTGTGGGCAAACAGGTTATAGGTGCCGCCGTACAGAGTGGACGCCGAGACGATGTTGTCACCGGCTTCAGCAATGGTCTGGATCGCGTAGGTGATGGCCGACATACCCGAGGCCACGGCCAGTCCGGCAAGGCCACCCTCCATCGCCGCCACGCGGGCTTCCAGCACCGCGTTGGTCGGGTTCATGATGCGGCTGTAGATGTTGCCGGCCACTTTCAGGTCGAACAGGTCGGCGCCATGCTGCGTGTTGTCAAACGCATAGGCCACGGTCTGGTAGATCGGCACGGCCACGGCCTTGGTCGTTGGTTCGGGGGTGTAGCCGCCATGGACGGCCAGCGTTTCGATTTTCATGTGGGTGTTCCCAGGGCAAAACCGTCATCTTAGACGCTGCGGGAGGTGCCGTGCGGTGCCGAGCCACGCCGACAGGAGGTAGGGGTAAACCTGCATCTGGTGATGCTTCTCTTCAAAACCAAACCCGTGCATACTGTATACGGCCAAATTGGTATTCCAGAGCGTATTTCAAACATCCCTTAATCAGTTACGGGTCGCGCTGAAGGTCTGTCCCGCAACACATCAGGAGGCATTCATGAGCATGCAAACTAAGTTTCTGTTGGAAGAAAAGCAGATGCCACGGTTTTGGTACAACATCCAGGCCGACTTGCCCAAGCCGGCACCGGCCGTGCTGCATCCGGGCACGCTGCAGCCGGTAGGTCCCGATGATTTGGCGCCGTTGTTCCCGATGGCGCTGATCATGCAGGAGGTGAGCCAGGAGCGCGAGATCGAGATACCCGAGCCCGTGCGTGAGGTGTTTCGTCTGTGGCGTCCGGCTCCGCTGTACCGCGCACATCGGTTGGAAAAGGCCCTGGGAACCCCCGCCAAGATTTACTACAAGTACGAAGGCGTAAGCCCTGCGGGCAGCCACAAGCCCAACACCGCGGTGCCGCAGGCCTTCTTCAACAAGGAAGCAGGCGTCAAGCGCCTCGTCACCGAGACCGGCGCCGGGCAGTGGGGCACCTCGCTGGCGTTCGCGGGCTCCTTGTTCGGTTTGGAGATCGAGGTCTTCCAGGTACGCGTCTCATATGACCAGAAGCCATACCGTCGCGCGGTGATGGAAACCTACGGCGCGCGCTGCGTGGCCTCGCCCTCCAACGAGACGGTGTACGGTCGCTCGGTGCTGGCCCTGCGGCCCGACCATCCCGGCAGCCTGGGCATCGCCATTTCAGAAGCCGTGGAACTGGCCGTGCAGCGCGAGGACACCAAGTACGCGCTGGGCTCGGTGCTCAATCACGTGCTCTTGCACCAGACCATCATCGGCCAGGAGGCAATGGAGCAGATGCAGATGGCCGATGCCTGGCCGGATGTGGTGGTGGGCTGCACCGGTGGCGGCTCCAACTTCGCCGGCATCGCCTTTCCCTTCATCGGGCACGGGCTGCGTGGCGGTCAGAAGTCACGCATCGTCGCGGTCGAGCCGGCTGCCTGCCCATCCCTGACGCGCGGCAAGTACGCCTATGATTTTGGCGACACCGGTCGCATGACGCCACTGACCAAGATGCACACGCTGGGCAGCCAGTTCACGCCACCGGGCTTCCATGCCGGCGGCCTGCGCTACCACGGCATGGCACCGCTGGTGTCGCATTGCAAGGAACTGGGCTTGCTTGAAGCGGTGTCTTACAACCAGGTGGAGTGCTTCGAAGCCGGTGTGCTGTTTGCCCGCAACGAAGGCATCGTGCCCGCGCCAGAGGCTAATCACGCGGTCAAGGGCGCCATTGCCGAGGCGATGCGCTGCAAACGCGAGGGCAAGGCCGAAGTGATTCTGTTTAACCTGTGCGGCCACGGTCACTTTGACATGACGGCCTACCAGAAGTACTTTGCCGGTGAACTGACCGACGAGCATTACGACGAGAGCGAACTGGCGATGGCCCTGGCCGGTCTGCCCAGCGTGCCGGAACCCGCCTGAGTCTGAGTGAGTGCCCATGCCCATCCATGCCTCGAGGGCTGGGTTGGGCGGGTGTACCCAACCTGGGCGGCTTACAGGTGGCGGTAGGCCACCGATGGTTCGGTCACCGTTAGCAGGCGGTCAAGTCCGCCTGTGTCGATGCAAACATGGGCAAACTCGCGCACCTTGGGTTTGGCCCGGTAGGCCACGCTTAAGCCCGCCAGCTTCATCATCTCCAGGTCATTGGCGCCGTCGCCGACGGCAATCACTTGGTCGTGGGTGCACCCGATCTGGTGGCACACCTCGGCCACGCTGTCGCGCTTGGCGTGCTGGTCAATCACCGGCCCGATGAGGCGGCCGGTCAGCGCATCGTCGACAATTTCAAGCACGTTGGAGCGAGCGAAATCGAGCCCAAGTCGGGGCTTTAGGCGGTCCGTAAAGTAGGTGAACCCCCCAGAGATCAGCAAGATCTTGAGCCCATCCCAGCGCGCATAGGCCAATAGCTGCAGCGCGCCGGGGTTCAGGCGCAATCGGTGCTCGTATACCCGTTGCAAGGCGGAAACCGGCGTGCCAGCCAGAATCGCCAGGCGGCGGCGCAGACTTTCTTCGAAGTCGGTGATTTCGCCGCGCATGGCGGCCTCCGTGATGGCTTGCACTTCCGGGCCTTTGCCGACGACATCAGCTATTTCGTCAATGCACTCAATGTCGATCAGGGTCGAGTCCATGTCAAAAGCGATCAACTTGAACCGGGCCAGCTTGAGCGGCGCCTTGATCCCTTGAATGAACAGGCCGGGGCCAATTTCGATCGCATGGTGGGTCGGGTTGCTATACATTTTGTAGCTTTTTGCGCTTGGTCTATGTTGGCTGCCTGCCGATTTGACAAACAATTTGCACCAGTGAGTCGCGGTTGAGTTTGGCATGAAACTCGACCGGCGCACCTTGCTGGCTCAGCACCTCCAGAGTATGCGCGGAGGGTGGCTGATCGATGATGGCTGTCCCGACAAGTCCAGTCAAAAGGTGCGCAAAGTCGGCTCCATGTAAATCGTGACTTGATTCATGGTTCTGCTCCAGGGTAACTACGTGCTTGAGTATATAAGTGTTTGCCAATTATGTTGGTCAACTGCCACGTGAACTGCTACTGGGAGGAATGCCGTGTGAGAACGGCGGCAAATCACATTGAATTGTCAGCGTTGCGCGCCAGGCTGATGGCTTTGCGCCACGCGCTGGATCAACCAGGCATAAGCGTCCGCTTCGCTCAGTGGCCGGCTGAACAGGAAGCCCTGGTAGGCGTCGCAACCAAGACTTGCCAGGTACTGATGCTGGCCGGCGGTCTCGACGCCCTCGGCCACGACCGACAGGCCCAGGTTGTGCGCCAGGCCAATGGTGGCGGCGCAAATGGCGGCATCGTTGCTGTCGGTCTCCAAGTCTTCGACAAAGGCGCGGTCGAGCTTGAGGTAGTCCAGCGGCAATCGTTTGAGGTAGGCCAGCGACGAGTAGCCGGTGCCAAAGTCGTCAATCGCCACATGCACGCCGAGTTGGCGGATGGCGTCCAGTCGTTCAATGCAGGCTTGCGGGTCTTGCATGGCGACCGACTCGGTGATCTCCAGCGTCAGTGCCGCCCCCGGCAGAGCGGTCTGCCGCAACAACTGAGCCAGCGCCTGGGGTAAAGCGGGGTTGCGCAACTGCACGGCGCTGAGGTTGACCGCCATGCCCAACTCTGGCAAGCCGTTCTGACGCCACCGCGCCACGGTGCCACAGGCCTGACACAGCGCCCAGTGGCCGATCGCATCGATCAGCCCGATCTCTTCGGCCAGCGGTATGAAGGTCAAAGGCGCAATCAGTTGCCCGCCGCTGGCGCGCCAGCGGATCAACGCTTCCACGCCGACGGGGCGCTCCCCGGTCTTGTCCATCTGGGGCTGGTAGTGTAGTTCGAACAATTGCCGCTCCACCGCTTCGCGCAAGGCGCGCTCGCTTTCCAGGCGGGCGCTGGCCTGGGCCATCATGGTGGCGTCATAGAAGTGGTAGGTTGACTTGCCAGCCCGCTTGGCGTGGTACATGGCAATGTCGGCGCTTTGCATCAGGGCGCCTCGGCTGTCGCCGTCCTGCGGGTAGAAACACACGCCGATGGAGGCCGATGCGCGCAGCGTGTGCGCGCCAACAACGATGGGCTGGCGCAGGGTCTCCAGAATCTGCGTGGCAACGCTGGTGGCAGCGTGCGAATCCACCACCTCGGCCAGTACCACCACGAACTCGTCGCCGCCCAGTCGCGCCACGATGTCGTTGTCGCGCACCGAGGCGGCCAGTCTTGTGGCGGTGGCCAGCAGGAACTGGTCGCCCACGGCGTGCCCCAGCGTGTCGTTGATGGTTTTGAAATTGTCCATGTCCAGAAACATCACGGCCAGGCGCCGGTCGTGGCGCCGCGCGTCGGCCACCAGTTGGTCCAGCCGCGCCTCCAGCGTGTAGCGGTTGGCCAGGCCGGTCAGGGTGTCGCGGTGGGCCAGCCGCTCGATCGCTTCTGCCGCGAGATGCTGCTGGGTGACATCGGTGTAGATGGTGACAAAGGCACCGTCGGCCAAGGGCAGGCCGCGCACTTCCAGGATGGTGCCGTCGGGCCGCGTGCGCACGAACTGGTGCGGCACGTGCTGGCGCGCGCGCGCCAGAATCTGCCGAACCTGCTCCTGGGGATCACCCGGTCCATATTCGCCACGTGCGGCGTTGAACTGCAAGAAGCGCTCGAGTGTTGGATTGCCCTCGAACAGCTCGGGCGGGAACTGCAGCAGACGCGCGAATTCCTTGTTGTGGGCGAGCAGCCGCTCGTCGGAACCGAACAGGGTGACCCCACCGGGGATGTTGTCCACCAGCGTCTGGAACACCTCGCTTTGGTGGCGTAGCTCGTGTTCGATGGTCTTTTGCTCGGTGACGTCGGTGTAGATACTGACAAAGCCGCCGTGCGGCATGGGTGCGCCGCGAATCTCGGTCACCGTGCCGTTGGGACGGGTGCGTTGCAGGCGGTGCGGCTGCGGCTCGCTGGCCTTGGCCAGCAAGTCGGCCAGGAAGGCGTCCACGTCGATCTGGCCGTACTCGCCGCGCTCGGCGTTCCAGCGCGCTAGGGTCACAAGATCCGGTTGCTGCGCGATCAGTTCGGGCGGGAACCCCAGCAGGTCAGCGGCCTGCTGGTTCAACAGCACCAGCTTAAGGTCCTTGTCGAACACGCTCACGCCGCTGGGCAGGTTGTCCACCAGGGTTTGCAGCAGCGCAGTTTTCTCCGCCAAGGCTGATTCGCGCTGGCGGGTTTCGGTGATGTCGGTGTAGCTGGTGACGAAGCCAACGGTCTCGCCGTCCATCGTCATCGGGCGGCCTTCTACCAGATGCGTGCGGCCATTGGGGCGCGTGCGCTCAAAGCGATGGGGCTCAAACTGCAGCGCTTTGGCGCGCCGCTGCGCCACCTGTTCTTGTGGGTCGCCGGGGCCGTATTCACCGCGCTTGGCCGGGTACATGACGAGGTCTTCAAACGGCACATCCTGGTACACGCTGTCGGCGGGCAGGCTCAGCACGTCAAGCAGCTTGTCGTTCCAGGACTTCATGCGCAGGTGTTGGTCGAACACCGAGATCGCTTGGGGCAAATGCTCCACCACACTCTTGAGGTAGAGCGCCTGCTCGCGCAGGGCCTCCTCGGCGTGCTGATGCTCGGTGACGTCCATGTAAATGCTGATGAAACCACCCCCCGGCAGCGGCTCGCCAATGATTTCAAGCACGCGGCCATCGGGGCGCGGGCGTCTGAAACGGTGTGATTCGCCCTTGCGCGCCAAGGTCATGCGCTCGGCGGTTTGCAGCTCGGGGTCGCCCGGTCCGTACTCGCCCCGGCGCGCGTTGAAGTGGGTGAGCTGCTCCAGGCTGGGCAGGCCGAGTGCGAACATCTCAGGCGGAAAGTCCAGCCATTCAATCAGCAGGTGGTTGACCGCCACCAGTTGCAGATCGCGGTCGAAAATCGAGATTCCGACCGGCAAATGGCCCAGCACAGTGCGCAGCACTGCCAGTTCATCATTGACCTTGGTCGAGATAACGAGACCGCTTTGACCCATGTACGCTCCAACAGTGATCTGCAGACTGCTTGGCGCATGATGGCAGAAAACGCGCGGGGATGGAAGCGCACTGGGCCTGCCTCGCCGACTTTGCCTTGCGAGGCCGCACCAATGCTCAGGCCGGTGCTACGCTTGCCGCCTGAGGTGGTCGCACCGGACCCAGACTGCGCAACACGTCGCGCACCATCTGGGCACGCGCCTGCGGGTCGGGTAGCGCGCGTTCGATGCGCAGCTTCTCGTTGCCTGCCAGTTTGATGTGGCGATTTTTCTGGATCAACTCGATGATGCGCAGCGAGTCGATCGGTGGGTCCTTTTTGAAAGTAATCGTGATCACGCCGGGCGCCGCATCCACTTTCTGCACGCCGTAGGGCTGGCTGGTGATGCGCAGGCGGTGCACATCCACCAGGGTCTGCGCTTGCACCGGTGGTTTGCCGAAGCGATCGACCATCTCCTCTTGCAGCGCATCGACCTGCTCGGCGGTTTTGGCGGTGGCGAATTTCTTGTAGAAGCTCAGGCGCAGGTGCACGTCGCCGCAGTAGTCGTCCGGTAGCAGCGCCGGGGCGTGCAGGTTGATGTCGGTGGTGACGTTGAGTGGCGCGAGCAGGTCCGGTTCGATGCCGGCCTTCAGGCAACGCACGGCCTCGGCCAACATCTCGTTGTAAAGCTGAAATCCCACTTCCAGCATGTTGCCGCTCTGGTTCTCGCCCAGTACTTCCCCCGCGCCGCGAATCTCCAGGTCGTGCATGGCCAGGTAGAAGCCACTGCCCAGTTCTTCCATGGCCTGGATGGCGTCCAGGCGCTGGCTGGCCTGTTTGGTCAGGCCTTCGATATCGGGCACCATCAAATAGGCATAGGCCTGGTGGTGGCTGCGCCCCACGCGGCCGCGCAACTGGTGCAACTGGGCCAGACCGAACTTGTCGGCGCGGCTCATCACGATGGTGTTGGCGGTGGGCACGTCGATACCGGTCTCGATGATCGTGGAGCACAGCAGCAGGTTGTAGCGCTGGGCGATGAAGTCGCGCATCACGCTTTCCAGCTCGCGCTCGGGCATCTGGCCGTGCGCCACGGCGATGCGCGCCTCGGGCAGCAGTTCCTCCAGCTTCTGCGGCGGTTCTCGATCGTCTCCACCTCGTTGTGCAGGAAGTAGACCTGGCCGCCGCGCTTGAGTTCGCGCAGCACCGCCTCGCGGATCACGCCATTGCCCTCCGTGCGCACAAAGGTCTTGATGGCCAGGCGGCGCTGCGGCGCGGTGGCAATCACGCTCAAATCGCGCAGGCCTTCCAAAGCCATGCCCAGTGTGCGTGGGATGGGCGTGGCCGTGAGCGTGAGCACATCGACTTCGGCGCGCAGGGCCTTCATCTGTTCCTTGTGGCGCACGCCAAAGCGGTGCTCCTCGTCGATGATCAACAGGCCCAGGTTGTGGAACTTGGTGTCCTGGCTCAAGAGTTTGTGGGTGCCGACCACGATGTCGATGGTGCCGTCGGCCACGCCCTTGAGCGCAGTGGTGATCTCCTTGCCGGAGCGAAAGCGGCTCATCTCCGCCACCTTCACCGGCCACTTGCCAAAGCGGTCCACCAGGGTTTGGTAGTGCTGCTCGGCCAGCAGCGTGGTGGGCGCCAGAAAGGCCACCTGCTTGCCGCCAGTGACGGCGACAAAGGCGGCGCGCAGGGCCACTTCGGTCTTACCAAAACCCACATCGCCGCAAATCAGCCGGTCCATCGGGCGCGGGCTGATCATGTCTTGAATGACGGCATGGATGGCGGCCTTCTGGTCGGCGGTTTCCTCGAAGCCAAAGTCGTTGGCGAAGGCCTCGTAGTCGTGTGGCGAGTAGCGAAAGGCGTGGCCCTCGCGCGTGGCCCGGCGGGCGTAGATGTTGAGCAATTCGGCGGCGGTGTCGCGCACTTGGCTCGCGGCCTTGCGCTTGGCCTTCTCCCATTGGCCGCTGCCGAGTTTGTGCAGGGGCGCCTCGTCGGCGCTGACCCCGGTGTAGCGGCTGATCAGTTGCAACTGGCTCACCGGCACGTACAGCGTGGCTTTGTCGGCGTATTCCAGGTGCAGAAACTCCTGCACGGCGGGCTCGCCCTGGGCGTCCTTCTGCCCCAGGTCCATGTTGACCAGGCCCTGGTAGCGACCAATGCCGTGCGCGCTGTGCACCACCGGGTCGCCCACTTTCAGCTCGCTCAAGTCCTTGATGAGGGCCTCAACGTCGCTGACCTGTTCCTGCTTCTTTCGCCGCCGTGCGGTCGGGCCAGTGGCAAACAGCTCGGTCTCGGTGACGAAGTCGATGCCGCCCCCCAGCCAACTGAAGCCCACGTTCAGTGCGGCGGTGGCAATGCCCCATTTCTCCTCGCTGTGCTCAAACTCCTGCAGTGAATCAAACGCCGGCGGGCTGAGCTCGGCCGAGCGCAGAAAGTCCAGCAGGCTGGTCTGGCGCCCGGCGCTCTCGGCCAGGATCAGCAGGCGCTGCACGGTGTTGCGCGCATGGCTCTTCAGGCGCGCGAGCGGGTCGTCGGCGCCGCGCACGGCCGACAAGTTGTCGAGCTTTTGGAACCAGGCGTTGTCGAGCACATCCTCCACGCTCGGGCGCAGTGCCAACTGCGCGTGGGGTTTGGTCAGTGCATAGAACTGCTCGGCGTCCAGAAACAGCGCCTCGGGCGGCAGGGCGGGCTGTTGCGGGTCGCCTCGCACCAAGCGGTAGCGCTCCTGGGTGTCTTGCCAGAAGTGCGAAAAAGCGTTGTCCAGGTCGCCATGCAACACCAGCGTGGCGTTGGCGCCCAGGTAGTCAAAAACGGTGGCCGTGGCGTCGAAAAACAACGGCAGGTAGTACTCGATACCCGCGCTGGCCACGCCCACGCCCATGTCTTTGTACAGGCGGCTCTTGGTTGGGTCGCCCTCCAGCAGCTCGCGCCAGCGGCTGCGAAAGCGCGCGCGTGCCGGCTCGTCCATCGGGAACTCGCGGCCCGGCAGCAGGCGCACTTCGGGCACCGGGTAGAGGCTGCGCTGGCTGTCGGGGTCGAAGGTGCGGATGCTGTCGATCTCGTCGTCAAACAGGTCCACCCGAAACGGTACCGCCGAGCCCATCGGGAACAGGTCGATCAGGCCGCCGCGCACTGCGTATTCACCGGGGCTCACCACCTGGGTGACGTGGTTGTAGCCCGCCAGCGTCAACTGCGCCTTGAGCTGCGCCTCGTCGAGCTTTTGCTTGGTCTTGAAGTGAAAGGTGTAGCCCGCCAGAAAACTCGGCGGCGCCAGCCGGTACAGCGCGGTGGTGGCGGGTACCAGCACCACATCCACGCCACCGTCCTTGTCGCGCTGGTGGCCCGCCGCGTGCAGGCGCCACAGGGTGGCCAGGCGCTCGCTGATGAGGTCCTGGTGCGGCGAAAAGCTGTCGTAGGGCAGGGTTTCCCAGTCCGGAAAAAGCGCGTAGCGCAGCTCGGGTGCGAAAAATGCCATCTCATCCATCAACCGCTGCGCGTCGGTCGCGTCGGCGGTGACGATGGCGGTCAGTTGTCCGGCGGCCCGGTCGCGCTGGGCCAATTGCGCGAGCAGCAGGGCGTCGGCCGAGCCCGCCGGGCGGGGCAGGGCGAAGCGTTTGCCGACGGTGAGTTTGGGTAAGTCCATGTGTGAGTGCTTGTGCCTTGGCACCAATAGAAAACACCCCTCACGACGATGGTGGGGGGTGTGCGGAAGCCGGTTTTAGGCTCGATTCTAGAATGGGGCCTCAATCCATGACTGACCACGACCAGATTTCTCCCAACCAGCCACGGCTCTGGGCCTTGATCCCCTGCGCGGGGTCGGGTTCGCGGGCGGGTGCTGCGGGTCCCAAGCAGTACCAGGCCCTGGCGGGCCAGCCCATGGTGCTGCATACCCTGCAGGCCTTCGCCTCAGTGCCGCGTCTGGCGGGAACCGTGGTGGTAGTGGCACCGGGGGATGGCTTCGTGCCGTGCTCGTTTGCTACCATTTCAGTAGCTGACTGTGGCGGTACCACTAGGGCTGCGAGTGTATTGAATGGCTTGAATTGGCTGTCGCGCGCCGGTGCGCAGGCCGACGACTGGGTGCTGGTGCATGACGCCGCGCGCTGCCTGATCACGCCGGAGTTGATCAACACACTGATCGATGCCTGTCTGGGCGACGCGGTGGGTGGGCTGCTGGCCTTGCCGCTGCCCGACACGCTGAAGCAGGCGGTGGCAGGCCGCGTGGCGGCGACCGTGGCGCGTGCCGACAAATGGCTGGCGCAAACGCCCCAGATGTTTCGCTTAGGCACCTTGACGCAGGCGTTGAAGCAAGCGAGCGACGCCGTCACGGACGAGTCCAGTGCCATCGAGCAGATAGGCCTGGCGCCCAAGCTGGTGGCGGGCAGCGCGCAGAATTTCAAGGTCACCTACCCGCAGGACTTTGCGTTGGCCGAGAGCGTGCTGCTGGCGCGCACGAGTTCAATGAATCCGTCGGGAGGTAACGAATGACTATGCGAATCGGTGAAGGCTGGGACGTACACGCGCTGGTGCCAGGGCGCAGCCTGGTGATTGGCGGGGTCACCATTCCTCATCACTTGGGGCTACTGGGGCATTCGGATGCCGACGTGCTGGCCCACGCCATCACCGATGCGCTGCTGGGTGCAGCAGCCCTGGGCGACATTGGCACGCTGTTTCCCGATACCGATGCACGCTTTGCCGGCGCCGACTCCATGCTGCTGCTGGCCGAGGCGGCGCGCCAGGTGCGCGCGCAGGGCTTTGAGATTGGCAACATCGACAGCACCGTGATCGCCCAGGCGCCCAAGCTGGCGCCGCATCGCGCCGCCATGTGCCAGCGCCTGGCGCAGGCGCTGGGCGTGGCGGTGGCGCAGGTCAACGTGAAAGCCAAGACGGCAGAAAAGCTCGGACCGGTGGGGCAGGGTGCGGCCATCGAAGCGCGCGCGGTGGTCCTGCTGAGGGTGGCAAAGGCAGGCTGACGGCGGCGGCAGCAGCGGCACGCCCACGCGCGCCGCGCCCAAGAGCGGCATGGGCTCAGCGGGTCGAGCTGTGCGGCGCGCGCTGCAGTTTGAGCAGCGCCGACAGTCCGCCGGTAGAGCTGTTACTCAGCACGAAGCTGCCACCCATGCGGGAAACGGTCTTCTCGACGATGGCTAGCCCCAAGCCGGCGCCCTTGGCTGCGGTGCGGGCGGCTTCACCGCGGTAGAACGGCGTGGTCAGATTGTTGAGTTGCTCCTGAGACACGCCCATACCGTGATCGCGCACGCGTATCAGTACCCAGCGGTCGCGTGCCTTGGCCACAGTGTCGATGACGGCAATGCCGGTATCGACGGACTTGCCATAGCGGCGCGCGTTCTCCAACAGGTTGGTCAGCACTCGACCGAGCTCGACGTCGTCGGCCAACACCAACAAGTCATCTGCCACGCTCACGTTGAACTGCACGTCGTTGCGGTCTTTGAGCGCGAACAGACAGGTCTCCAGCACCTCGCGCACGCGCACCGGAACCAATTCCATGGTGCCCGGGCGCGCGTAATCCAGAAACTTGTCGATGATGGCGTCAAGCTGAGCAATATCGGCAACCATGTGGGTGCGCGCCTCCGCGTCCGTCACGCTGAGTTCGGTCTCCAGGCGTAACCTTGCCAGCGGGGTGCGCAGGTCGTGCGAAATGCCTGCGAGCATGACAGCGCGGTCCTGCTCGATCTTGGCGAGCTTTTGCGTCATGCGATTGAAGCCAATATTGACCGCCCGGATTTCGCTGGTGGCGACGTTTTCGTCCAGGCTGCTGGCCTCGAAGTCACCCTCGCGCACCCGACTGGCCGCAAACGAGAGTTGTTTGAGCGGCCGGTTGATCAGCCGCGCAATCAGGGCAGCACCTGCCAGCGACAAAGCGGCGGCGGTGGCGAGCCAGATCAGCCAGGTTTTGCCGCCCGTCTGATTGAAGCGCGACTTGTCGGTCTGCATCCAGTAGGTGTCATCGTCCATGACAAAGCCAACCCACAGGCCGTCTTCTCCGTTCACGCTGTTGGCAACCACCGTGCCCGGCCCCAGGCGGGAACTCAACTCACGGGAGATGCGCCGACCCAGGGCATCGGTGCTGAAGGGCTCGTAGCGGTCGCCCGGCTCGCGCGGAACAATGCGCACGCTTTCCTGGTCGGTCATGGTCTTGAGCAGAGACACGCGCGCGATCGAGTCGGCATGCATCAGGGCGGCCCGGCTCAGGTTGACCAGCGAGGCAATTTGCTGCGCGGTCTGGATCGCGCGCGGCTCAAAATCCAGGGCGCGCAGGGTCTGCAGCCAGGCCAGAATGCTGCCCAGCAGCAGCAAGGCCAATAGAAAAAACGTGCGCCAGAACAGGCTCAAACCCACCCGCTTGGGCGCACGACTGAGCTCGGCCGGCATGGTCCCCAGCGGTGCTGGGTTGCTGACCTCCTGGATGGAACTGCGGTGGCTGCCCGATGGCATCAATCGACACCGTCCGGAATGAAGACGTAGCCCACGCCCCAAACCGTCTGGATGTAGCGTGGCGTAGCGGGATCGGTTTCGACCAGTTTGCGCAATCTGGACACCTGCACATCCAGGCTGCGATCGAAGGGCTCGAACTCCCGTCCGCGGGCCAACTGCGCCAGTTTTTCGCGCGACAGCGGCACACGCGGGTGGCGCACCAGGGCTTTAAGCATGGCAAACTCACCGGTGGTCAGGGGCAAGTCACCGTCATCCTTGCGCAGCGCACGGGCTCCCATGTCAAAGGTGAAGGGCCCGAAAGTCACCACCTCGGTTTCGCTCGATGGGGCGCCGGGCGCCTCCAGGGAGGGTCGGCGCCGCAACACCGCATGGATGCGAGCCAGCAGCTCACGTGGGTTGAACGGTTTGGCTAGGTAATCGTCGGCGCCAACTTCCAGGCCGACGATGCGGTCCACGTCCTCACCCTTGGCCGTCAGCATGATGATCGGCGTGCGGTCGTTGTTGGCGCGCAGGCGCCGACAGATCGACAGGCCGTCCTCGCCGGGCATCATCAGGTCGAGCACGATCAGGTCTACCGTGTCGCGTAGCAGGATGCGGGTCAGCGCCTTGCCATCTTCGGCCTGAAAGACCTCGAAGCCCTCCTGCGTGAGGTATCGCCGCAGCAGGTCGCGGATGCGGGCGTCGTCGTCCACGACGATGATCTTGTCGATTTTTCCGGCGGTCTGGTTCATGGTCAATCTTGAATTTGTAACAAACCCGATTTTGCAGGGCCCACGCCGCATTTGCTGGGGTTATCCCGCGCAATTGACATACTGTTACAAATGTTGCCCCAGAAAGCAAGGACGTACAGATAGGCACGTAAACCCCGACTACAGTCTTCGCGTTGAGATTGCACCATGACCATGCTGAAGTCACTCCCCGCTCTTGTCCTGCTTGCCACCGCTGCCGTGGCGCAGTCCGCCGCTGCGCCCGGCCAGCGAACGGACCCGGGCGTGCCGTCGCAGGCCGGGGAGCCCGTAGCCGAGCGCGAGCTACGCCGCGCTGCGTTGCGCGCCGCATTGCGTCCGCGCCAGGTCCCGCAGGCGGTTTTGCTGCCGCCCGCTGCACCCGACGCGGTACCGCGGCGGCTGACCCCGACAGAGCGCGCAGAATTGCGCCAGCAGTTGCGGCTGCAACAGCGCGACAATGCGGGGCCTGCCCGCTGAGCGAGGCGGCACGATTGGGCGCAACCGGTGCCCGGTCACTTTTACCAAAGGATTGCAAGGTGAGAACAACCCAGTTGGCGGGTATCGGTGTCAGTGCTTGGCTGCTTTGTGCAACGGTTGCGTGGTCTCAACCCACCGCCGCGGCCCCGGCGCCGCTTCAGAATGTGGTTCAGCTCAGTGCCAGCGAGGCCATCGACGTCCAGCAGGATCTGCTCGTGATCAGGCTGAGCACCAGCCGCGACGGCCCTGATGCGGCCACGGTCCAGGCGCAGCTCAAGGCGGCGCTGGATGCTGGCTTGACCGAGGCCAAAAAGGCTGCCCAGCCCGGACAAATGGACGTGCGAACCGGTCACTTCAATCTTCATCCCCGCTACACGCGCGATGGCAAGATCAATGGCTGGCAGGGCGCGGTTGAATTGTCCCTGGAGGGGCGTGACTTTGCCCGCATTGGTTTAGCCGCCGCGCGCATCCAGAGCCTGACCGTGGCGGGCACGTCCTTTGCGCTCAGCCGAGAACAGCGACTAAGGGCCGAGGCCGATGCGCAAGGCGTGGCGATTGATCGTTTCAAGGCGCGCGCCAGCGAGATTGCCAAGAGCTTCGGGTTTACATCCTTCACGCTGCGTGAGGTGGCCGTGAATGCCAACGACCAGGGACTACAGCCGCGCCCACGCGCGATGGTCATGGAAGCCAAGTCGTTTGCCTCGGATGCGCCGATACCGTTGGAGGCGGGCAAGACCACCATCATGGTGTCGGTGTCGGGGTCGGTTCAGTTGAAGTAGCCGACCCTGGGGTCGGTCGCGCTGGCGGGGCGCGGTGGTGTCATACTTGTAATGACGCGCACTCATTCCTTCTCGCTTACTGAGCCATGGCCGACTTCTCTCCCCTCTCCACCGTCCGGCGAATGAGCTCGGGCAAGGTGCTGGCGCAAGGGGCCATGCTGGGGCGCTTTGAGCTGCGAAAGATGTTGGGACAGGGCGCGCAGTCGATGGTCTGGCTCGCGTTTGATCCGAGACTGGAACGCGAAGTGGCGATCAAGATCATGCGCGGCACCAAGGGTGTGGACACCACGGCGCTGGCGCAGTGGCTGCAGGAAGCGCGCAGCGTGAGTCGGCTTAAGGCTGCCAACATCGTGCCGGTATTCGAGGCCGATGTGCAGGACCAACAGCCTTACCTGGTGTTTGAATACGTGGCGGGCCAAACGCTGGCCAACTTGATCCGCAAACAAGGTGCGCTGCCCGCGGCGGACACCGTGCGAATCATGATCGACGTGCTCGATGCGCTGGTCGTGGCGCATGCCGAGGGCGTGGTGCACCGTGACCTCAAGCCGAGCAATATCCTGATTGACGCGGCCGGCAAGGCCTTGGTGATGGACTTTGGCATTGCGCAGCGGATGAGCAGCACGACCGCCGTCCAGGCGGCGGTGCCAGGGTGTGGCACACCGGGCTATATGTCCCCCGAGGCCGCCATCGGTGCCATGCCATCGCCGACGATGGACATTTTTTCGGCCGGCATCGTGTTGGTGGAAATGCTCGGCGGCAAGCCGCTGATCGCCGAGCGCGACCCGTACCGGGCGATCTACCAGGTGGTGCATGAGCAGTTGATGTTGCCGGCCGATTTGCCGCGCGAAGTGGACGACCGACTGCGCGCCGTCGCCATGCGTGCCTTGGCTCGCGAACCGGCGCAGCGCCACGCCAGTGCCCAGGTATTTAGGGACGAGCTGGCGAAGTGGGTCGCTCAGACCTCGGGGGCGCCCCGGGCCGAGGGTGAGACTGGCCCGGCTGGCGGCGGCAGCGGTACGCTTGACTTCCTGCTGCGTCGGATGCGGCACAAGACGGATTTTCCGGCGATGTCGGACTCGATGGTGCGTATCCAGGGAATGGCCAGCTCCGACAAGGAAAGCGTTGGCAGCATTACCAACGAAATCCTGAAGGACATCGCCCTGACCAACAAGCTGTTGCGGCTGGTCAACAGTGCCCATTACGCCCGGGGCAGCGCCATCAGTACGGTCTCGCGTGCCGTCGGCCTGGTTGGCCTCAACGGTATTCGCAACATGGCGCTGAGCCTGGTGTTGCTGGAACACATGCAGGACAAGGCGCATGCCAACCTGCTGAAGGCGGAGTTCCTGCGCTCACTCATGGCGGGCTCCATTGCCGGTGAGTTGTGTCCGAGCGCGCGCGACGCCGAGGAGGCGTTCATCGGCTCGATGTTCCAGAACCTGGGGCGCCTGCTGGCGGAGTTCTATTTTCCCGAGGAGGCTGCGGCCATTCGTGCACAGACCCTGGCGCGCCAGCATCCGGTCACGGAGGCGCTGGCATCGGCCAGCGTTCTGGGCTTGAGCTACGAGGAACTGGGCGTTGGCGTGGCCAAGGCCTGGGGCTTGCCCGCCGCGATTCAGCGCTGCATGCGAAAACCGGCCGCCGAGCCGCCCGGTAGGGTGGCCGAGGACAATGCCGAGCGGATGCGCTGGATCGCCGTGGCCGCCAACGAAACCGCGGACGCCTTGCTGCACTGTCCCCCGAAAGAGCTTGATGCCCGGCTGGCCGGCGTGGTGACCCGCTTTGCCAAGACGCTTGGCGTCAGCCCCAAAGAGATGCAAAGTGCCACGGCCACGGCGCGCCTGAAGCTCGTTGAGATGGCACGGGCGATGGACCTGAAGGTTGTTCCCGGCTCGGCGGCAGCCCGACTGCTCAAGATCCCAGATGCGGTCGCCTCGGCGGACCTGGCGGCATCGACCCATGCGCTCGGACCAGGGGCCAGCGACGCACTGTCCCCGCTGGAGCTGCATGCGACGCAGCCTGCGGGTTCTGCCGAACTGCCCGCAGCCTCGACTGGCCCGGTGGTCAATCTGGCCGAGGTCCTGACTGCCGGAATTCAGGACATCACCAACGCCATGGTGGAGGATTTTCGGCTTAGCGACTTGTTGCGCATGATCATCGAGACGATTTACCGCGCCATGGCGCTGCATCGCATTGTCTTTTGCATGCGCGACGCCAAGACGGATTGCCTGACCGGCCGGTTCGGCCTGGGCGCCGATACCGACAAGCTGGTGTCTTGCTTCAAGATTTCGCTGCAAGCACAGGCGGATTTGTTTACGGCCGTGTGCAACAAGGGCGCCGACACCATGATCAGTGACGCCACCGAATCACGCATGGCTGCACGCCTGCCAGCCTGGTACAAGCAGGCGGTCAATGCGCCGACCTTTTTGCTGTTGCCGTTGCAGATCAAGGGCAAGCCGTTCGGGCTGATCTATGCCGACAAGGCCGTGCCCGGTAGCCTGGTGCTCAACGAGAAGGAACTGGCCCTGCTCAGGACCCTGCGCAATCAGGCAGTCATGGCGTTCAAACAATCGTCGTGAACGCGGCGTCGGCTCCCTGCGTTTGGGGCCAACAAGCCTCCCTGATTCTGCCGGCGTTGGTAGGCATGGTGGGCGGCACGGCCTTGCAGTTGCAGCAGCCATCCCTGTGGGCGTGGTCCAGCTATGTGTACCTGGTACTGGCGGGTCTGTTGGTGTGGACTCTGGTGGTCGTCCGTGTGGACGTCCGATCGTGGCGCACCGGTCTGGTGCTGCTGGCCATGGCCAGCGTTGCGGGGGGCGTGGCCGGGCTGCGTGGCCTGATGCTGCACCAGAACGCTCTGGCTTCAGCGCTGGAGGGGCGCGACATCGTGGTGGTGGGCGTGGTGGCGGCCATGCCGCAGCGCTCTGACACTGGCTTGCGCTTTCGTTTCGATGTGCGGTCGGCGCGCGAGGGCGGTCAGCCCGTCAGGCTGCCATCCAGAATCTACTTGAGCTGGTATGGCGCCGCGCCAGCGTCGGCCGAGCCCACCGATCAAGGTATCGGGGTTGAACGATTGGCGTCCAGTCAACCGCCCGATGTGCGCGCTGGCGAGCGCTGGCAAATGACGGTGCGCCTGAAGGCACCACACGGTAACCTCAACCCGCACGGCTTTGACTACGAGCTGTGGCTTTGGGAGCAGGGCCTGCGGGCCACTGGCTATGTGCGCGCCGGCCCGCACGATCCGGCGCCGCGGCGCCTGGCGCAGACGGGCGTGCATCCGGTCGAGCAGGCGCGTCAGTGGGTGCGGGACCGGATCTTCGAACGCGTTGGCCAGCGCCAGGCGGCGGGCCTGATTGCGGCCCTGGTGGTGGGTGACCAGAATGCCATCGAGCGCGCCGACTGGGATGTCTTTCGCGCCACGGGCGTGGCGCACCTGATGAGCATCTCTGGCTTGCACGTCACCATGTTTGCCTGGCTGACAGCCCTGCTGGTGGGCGCCCTGTGGCGACGCTCCAGCCGCCTGTGCCTGGCGCTACCGGCCCCAACGGCGGCGCTGCTCGGCGGCGTGTTGCTGGCCTTTGCCTACGCCTACTTCAGCGGCTGGGGCGTCCCCTCGCAGCGCACCGTGTTGATGCTGGGCACGGTGGCGGCCCTGCACTGGAGTGGCAGGCAATGGCCTTGGCCCCATGTCTTGCTGCTGGCGTGTGTGGTGGTGCTGCTGGTGGACCCTTGGGCCATGCTGCAGGCCGGTTTCTGGCTCAGTTTCGTGGCGGTGGCGGTGCTGTTTGTCACCGATCCTGGTTCGGCCCCGGCGCAGCCACGCGGCGCACGGGGGTGGGCGAAGTCCATGTTTGCGCAGCAGTGGGTCATGACCCTCACCCTGACACCGCTGACCTTGCTGCTGTTCGGTCAGGTGTCGGTGGTGGGTTTGCTGGCCAATGCCCTGGCGATTCCCTGGGTGACCCTGGTGATCACACCGCTGGCGATGCTGGGGGTGGTGCTGGCGCCACTGTGGGATTTGACGGCCTGGGCAATTGCTGCCCTGGCGGTGTTTCTGCAGGCCTTGGCGGCTTTGCCGTTTGCCACGGTGTCGGTGGCGCAGGCGCCGCTATGGGTGGGCGCGGCGGGTCTGGCCGGTGGCTTGCTGCTGGCGATGCGCTGGCCGCTGGCGCTGCGCCTGCAGGGCCTGCCGCTGATTCTGCCGGTGCTGCTGTGGCAGGCGCCGCGTCCTTTGCCTGGAGAGTTCGAAGTGCTGGCCGCCGACATCGGCCAAGGCAATGCGGTGCTGGTGCGCACCGCCAGCCATGCCTTGGTTTACGACACCGGGCCGCGCTTCAGCCGCGAGAGCGATGCCGGGCACCGCGTGCTGGTGCCCTTGTTGCGTGCCATGGGGGAACGTGTGGACACGGTGGTGCTGAGCCACCGCGACAGCGACCACACCGGCGGGGCGCAAGCGGTGCTGGCGATGCAGCCGCAAGCCGCGCTGCTCAGCTCGATCGAGGAGGGGCATGCGCTGCAGACCCAGCGCGCGGCGACGCGCTGCGTGGCGGGACAGCGCTGGCAATGGGACGGTGTTGATTTTGAGCTGCTGCACCCCCTGGCGGGCGACTACGCGCTGGCGCACAAGTCCAATGCCATCAGTTGCGTGCTGCGCATCAGCAACCCACGCCAGAGTGCCCTGCTGGTGGGCGACATCGAAGCCGAGCAGGAGGCCAGCCTGGTGCAACGTGGCGCACCACTGAAAGCCGATGTGCTGCTGGTGCCCCATCATGGCAGCACGAGCTCCAGCAGCGCGGGCTTTATCGACGCGGTGGCGCCGCGCATTGCCGTGGTGCAAGCGGGCTATCGCAACCGGTTTGGCCACCCGGTGCCATCGGTCTTGGCGCGCTACGCGCAGCGACAGGTGCGGGTGGTCGATTCGCCCCACTGTGGTGCAGCAAGCTGGAACAGCGCACAGCCCGACTTGGTGTGGTGCCAGCGTGAAACCAATCGGCGCTACTGGCATCATCTTGTGCCATAGTGGAGCGGTCCGGGCTTGGCGCTTGCCGGTGGCTCGAAGCTTGCTTGCTGTAGAGCTTGCCGAACCGACAGATGCGCCGACACGCTCTGCCCCTATTTGACAAAGGCGCGACCTATGCAGAAATTCGACGAGATGTACACCGCTGTGCCCTACGGGCAGGCGTCTGACGCGGCTCCCGTGCGCCCCCACTATCAGACCTTTGCCGAGTGGCTGGCACGCCAGGATCCGCTTGTCATGGCCAGCCGACGTGACGAGGCCGAGATGGTGTTCAGGCGCGTCGGCATCACCTTTGCCGTGTATGGCGACAAGGATGAACAGGGGGCAGGTTCCGAGCGTCTGATCCCTTTTGACCTGATCCCCCGCATCATTTCCCAGCAGGATTGGGCCATGATGGAGCGCGGCTTGGTTCAACGCGTGACGGCCTTGAACCGTTTTGTCCATGATGTGTACCACGGGCAGGACATCCTCAAGGCCGGACTGGTGCCGCGTGATCAGGTCGAGCGCAATGCCCAGTTTCGGCCCCAGATGATAGGGGTGGACGTGCCCAACCAGGTCTACTCGCACATCTCGGGCATCGACATCGTGCGCGCGGCCAACGCACAGGGGCAGGGCGAGTATTACGTGCTGGAAGACAATCTGCGCGTGCCCAGTGGCGTGTCCTACATGCTGGAAGACCGCAAGATGATGATGCGGCTGTTCCCCAAGCTGTTCAGCGCCCACAAGGTCGCGCCGGTCGCGCACTACCCGGACCTGTTGTTGGAGACCCTGCGTGAAAGCAGCCCGGCCACCACGGCCGAGCCCACGGTGGTGGTGCTCACGCCGGGCATGCACAACAGCGCGTACTTTGAGCACGCCTTTCTGGCCCAGCAAATGGGGATCGAACTGGTGGAAGGCCAGGACCTGTTTACCCGCGACAACTTTGTCTACATGCGCACCACGCGCGGGCCGCGCCGGGTCGATGTGATTTACCGGCGGGTGGATGACGACTATCTGGACCCGCGCGTGTTTCGCAGCAGCTCCACGCTGGGTTGCGCCGGACTGATCGAGGCTTACCGCGCGGGCCACGTCAGCATCTGCAACGCGGTGGGCACGGGCGTGGCCGATGACAAGTCGATCTACCCTTTTGTGCCGGCCATGATCGAGTTCTACCTGGGTGAGAAGCCGATTCTCAACAACGTGCCGACCTGGATGTGTCGCAAGCCCGAGGATCTGGCCTACACCCTGGCACACCTGAGTGAGCTGGTGGTCAAGGAGGTGCATGGCGCCGGCGGCTACGGCATGTTGGTGGGGCCAGCGGCCAGCAAGGCCGAGATCGAGGCTTTCCGCCAAGCCCTTCTGGCACGCCCAGATGGCTACATTGCCCAGCCGACGCTGAGTTTGTCGAGTTGCCCAACGTACGTTGAGAGCGGTCTGGCGCCGCGCCACATTGACTTGCGGCCCTATGTGCTGTGCGGCAAGTCTGTACAGATGGTGCCCGGTGGCCTGACCCGCGTAGCCCTGAAAGAAGGCTCGCTGGTGGTCAACTCGTCCCAAGGCGGCGGCACCAAAGATACGTGGATATTGGAGTCCTGAGGAGTTCTAGATGTTAAGTCGCACTGCTGATCACCTGTTCTGGATGTCGCGCTACACCGAGCGCGCGGAAAACACCGCCCGAATGCTTGATGTCAATTACCAGACCTCGCTGTTGCCGCAGTCCGCAGCGGTCGCCCAAGTGGGCTGGGAGGGCCTGCTGTCCATCAGCGAGTTGCTGGGAGCCTACAACTACCAGCATGGCGACGTGCGTGCCAACGATGTGCTGGACTTCATGGTCAAGGACGAGAGCAATCCGTCGAGCATCATGTCGTGCCTGAGTGCCGCGCGTGAAAATGCCCGCGCCGTGCGTGGCACGCTCACCACCGAGGTCTGGGAAACACACAACCAAACCTGGCTGGAGGTGCGCCGCATGATTCGTGCGGGTGACTTCGAGCGCGACCCGGCCCAGTTTTTTGAGTGGGTCAAGTTTCGCTCGCACCTGTCGCGCGGCGTCACCCTGGGCACCATGCTGATGGACGAAGCCCTGTACTTCATGCGCCTGGGCACCTTTCTGGAACGCGCGGACAACACGGCGCGGCTGGTGGATGTGAAGTTTCATGCCCTGGAGACTGACTTCTATGGCACGGCCAACGCCCGCGACCAGGAGTACGACTTCTACCACTGGAGCGCCATTTTGCGTAGCGTCTCGGGCTTTGAGATTTACCGCAAGGTCTACCGTGACGTGATCAAACCCGAGCGCGTGGCTGACCTGCTGATTTTGCGTGCGGACATGCCACGCTCGCTACACGCCAGCGTCAACGAGGTGGTCAACAACCTCGGCAAGGTCAGCGACGATCCGAGCAGTGAGACGCTGCGCCGGGCAGGCAAGCTGCGCGCTGAATTGCAGTACGGCCGCATCGACGAGGTACTGGCCATGGGCCTGCACGCTTACCTGACCCAGTTTTTGGACCGCATCAACGACCTGGGCTCCCACATCAGCCACGATTTCCTGCAGCCGGTTTAGGTGTAAACGGGGTGCCGTATTTAGTCGGAGCGAAGGGGCACCACGGGGTTGTCAATCCAGCTCGAAGAAGCGCATCACCACCCGCTCGGGCAGGCGCGCGCCGGTGCCGACGAACAGCCGCTCGCTGATCCAAGCCAGCGCGGGTGAGGCCGTCTCGAAGCGCGGGCAGCAGCGAAAGTAGATGTGTGCCGAGTCCACCGGCTCGCCGCGCGCAAGCTGAGCCATGTGGGCTGGCGTGCCAGTGCGCAGGGCGGTGTTGTGCACATAGATCAGGTCGCCACCGTCGGTCTCCAGGCAATAGCGCGCATCCAACTCGGCCAGGTGGTCGTTCACGATCAATTGGAAGTCGGCGCCGCCGGGCAGCACCTTGGCAGTCCAGCCTACACCGGTCACACTGCCTCCCATAATCGGGATCAGGCGGCGCCGGCCGTGCAGACTTTGGCCAACTTCCTGCGGCGGCCCCACTTGCACCGACAGGTCGGCAAAGAAGCGCAGCGCAGGCGTTGGCAGGTCAGGGTGGGTCGAGGGTGGCATGGCGGGCCCGGCTACTGGTAGACCTTCTTGAGCAGCTTGAGCAACGTGGTGCGCTCGTTGGCTGTCAACCGCGCGGCGACCTCCGAGTCCAGCTCGAAGGCGGTTTGCTCGGCTTCGCGCATCATCTTCTTGCCGCTGGCGGTGAGGTGCAGGCCCATGGCTCGGCCGTCATGGGGATGCGGCTGGCGCATGATCAGTCCACGCTTCTCCAGCGACTTGACCATGCCCACCAGGTTGGGCGCCAGGATGCCCAGCGTGCTGCACAGTTGCCGCGAGGTGATGCCCGGGTTGTGCGTGATCAGCGACAGCACCGAAAAGTCCACCGGGCGCACGTCATAAACCGCCATGCGCTCCAGAAAGGGCTCGATCAGGACCAGGGCGGTGCGCCGCGCGTTGTAGCCCAGCAGGCTCTCCAGGAAGCGGGTGTCAACCTCTTCGACGAAGGGCACGTTCGACTTGGTGGTCATGGTGACGTGGTGGCGCCGGGCTTCTTGCGCGCGGTCCCCAGATAAGTGTCGATCACGCGCGGGTCGGTGGCCAGTTCCGAGGCCGGCCCCTGCAGCATGATTTCGCCCATTTCCAGCACGTAACCATAGTCCGCGGTCTCCAGCGCGGCGCGGGCATTCTGCTCCACCAGCAGCGTGGTGACACCGGTCTTGCGCAAGGCATCGATGGTGCGAAAGATTTCCTTCACCACCAGCGGCGCCAGGCCCAGGCTGGGCTCGTCGAGCATCAGCAGCTTCGGGCCAGACATCAGTGCGCGGCCCAGGGCCAGCATCTGGCGCTCGCCGCCAGAGAGGGTGCCGGCCAGTTGCGTGCGCCGCTCCAGCAGGCGCGGAAACAGCTCGAACACCACTTCCATCTGCGCGCGCCAGCGTGGGTTGCGCAGCCGCACCTGGCGGTAGGCGCCCAGCACCAGGTTGTCCTCCACACTCATGCTGCCAAACAGCTCGCGCCGCTCGGGCACCAGGGCCACGCCCAGCATGACGCGTTCTTCCAGCGGCAGCCGGGTGACCGACTCGCCCGCGTACTCAATGCTGCCGGTGGCGGGCAGCACCCCCATCAAGGCATTGAGCAGGGTGGACTTGCCCGCGCCGTTGGGCCCGATCACGGTGATGATGCTGCCGGCGTTCGCCTGCAAATTGATGCCGCGCAGCACTTCGGCCTTGCCATAGCCGGCGTGTAATCCTTGCACTTTGAGCAGAGGTGATGACATGGTGGCGCGACCTCAGTGCTCGGTGCCAAGGTAGGCCGCACGCACGGCGGGGCTGGCCTGGATCTCTTCGGGCGTGCCCTCGATCAGGCGTGTGCCGAATTCCATCACCACGATGCGGTCGCTGATGTCCATCACCAGGTCCATGTCGTGCTCCACCAGCAGAATGCTCAAGCCCTGCGCCTTGAGCTGGCGCAGCACACCGATCAGCGCCTGTTTCTCCTTGTGGCGCAGGCCGGCGGCGGGCTCGTCGAGCAACAGCAGCACGGGGTCGCCGCACAAGGCACGGGCGATCTCCAGCAGGCGCTGCGGTCCCATGGCCAGGTTGCCGGCCAGCTCGTGCAGGTAGTCACCCATGCCGACGCGGCGCAGTTGCAGTTCGGCTTCACGCAACAGGGACTGTTCCTCGTGGCGATCAAGCCGCAGCATGGCCGATGCTGTCCCGCGCTGGCCGCGCAAATGGGCGCCCAGCGCCACGTTTTCCAGCACCGTCATGTCGGCGATCATCTTGACGTGCTGGAAGGTGCGCGAAATGCCGCATTTGGCAATCTCGCGCGAGGGCAGGTTGGTGATGTCTTCGCCGCAAAAGCTCACCTGTCCACTGCTCAAGGGCAGCACACCGGTGATCAGGTTGAAAGTGGTGGACTTGCCCGCGCCGTTGGGCCCGATCAGGCCGACGATCTGGCCGGCCCGGACCTCGAAGTTGATCGCGTTGACGGCCACCAGGCCGCCAAAAGTCTTGCGCAGGTCACGCGCCTGCAGCACCACCTCACCCACGCCGGGCTTGGGGCGCTGCGCCAAGGCGGCGGCGTGTTGCCAATCCACCGGGCGTGGCGTCTTGGGCAGCAGGCGGTCCACAAAGGCCCAGATGCCCTCAGGCGCGTACTTCAGCGTCAACACCAGCAGTACGCCAAACACGATGATTTCGAAACTGCCGCTACTGCCCAGCAGGCGCGGCAGCAGCACCTGCAACTGGTCGGCCAGCAGCTTGGTCACCGTGGCGCCGACCACGGCGCCCCAGACATGCCCGGCGCCGCCCAGCACCGCCATGAATAGGTACTCGATACCCACGTGCACGCTGAACGGCGAGGGGTTCACCGCGCGTTGAAAATGTGCATACAGCCAGCCCGACACACTGGCCAGCATGGCAGACAGGACGAAGATGCCGATCTTGAACCGTAGCGTGTCGATGCCCATCGACTCGGCCATTTGCGAGCCGTTTTTGAGCGCGCGCATGGCGCGGCCCACACGCGAGTCCAGCAGGCGCAGCAGCCCCGCCGCAGAGAGCAGCACCATGCCCCAGGTCAGCACAAAGAACACCCGGCCCTGCCCCAACTGCCAGCCCAGCAGCGACAGACCCGGCACGCCCAGCAGGCCGTCGTACTTGCCCAGCGCGTCCAGGTTGCCCATCGTGTAGTACAGCGACAGGCCCCAGGCCAAAGTCGCCAGCGGCAGGTAGTGGCCCGACATGCGCAGCGTCAGCCAGCCCAGAATCACGGCACTGACGGCGGTCAAACCCACGCCGATGAACAAGGTGAGCCAGGGCGACAGGCCAGCGTGCACCGTCAGCCAGGCGGTGGTGTACGCACCGATGCCGACAAAGGCCGCCTGGCCGAATGAGGTTAGCCCACCGATGCCGGTCAGCAGCACCAGCCCCAGCACCGCCATGGCGGACAGGCCGATGTAGTTGAGCTGGGTGATCCAGAATTCGGGCACCGGCAGCAGCGCCAGCAGGGCGATCGTGCCACCCAACGCCCAGATACCCCATGTTTGTTGGCGCACCTCAGTGGTCCTCACCGTGATGGCCACTGGTCAGCGAGCGCCACAGCAGCACCGGCAGGATCAGGGTGAACACAATCACTTCCTTGAAGGCGCTGGCCCAGAACGAGCCAAAGGCCTCGATCACGCCCACCAGCAGCGCGCCCAGTGCCGCGCCGGGGTAACTGGCCAGCCCGCCGATCACGGCGGCCACAAAACCTTTCAGGCCGATCAGAAAGCCCGAGTCATAGAACACCGTGGTGCTCGGGCCGATCAGCAGGCCGGACAGGGCACCGATCAGCGCGGCACAAGCCAGGGTGAGCTGGCCCGCCGCCTGGGACGAGATGCCCATCAGGCGTGCGCCCAAGCGGTTGACGGCGGTGGCGCGCAGCGCCTTGCCGTACAGCGTGCGCTCGAAGAACAGCCACAGCAACACCATCAGAGCGGTCGATGCCAGCGCCACGATGAGGGCCTGACCGGTCAGGCTGACCGCCCCCAACTGGAAGCGTGCGTCCCAAAACGGGGGGTTGCGAAAACCCTCGGCGCCGAAGAACAGCAGCCCCAGGCCGGTGAGCGCAAAGTGCACCCCCACCGACACAATCAGCAGCACCAGCGAACTCGCGTCCGCCAGCGACTGATAGGCCAGCCGGTACACCAGCGGCCCGAAGCAGGTGACGATGGCGACCGACAGGGTGGCCTGCACCAGCAAGGAAAACTGCAGTGGTGCGGCCCACAGCGTGACCAGGGCGATGACCACCGGCAGGGCCAATACCCTGACGCCTGCCAAGCCGGCGCTGGCCAGCGAAGGATGGCGCTGCCAGCTTTGCCAGCATTCCGCCAGCGCCGCCAGCAAGGCCAGCAGCATCAACAACCACACCGTGCCCGGCACCTGGCCGGTTTGCAGGATCGCCAGGGTCAGCGCGCCGTAGGTGACAAACTCGCCTTGCGGGATGAAGATGACACGGGTCACCGCGAACACCAGCACCGTGGCCAGGCCCAACAACGCATAGACCGCGCCGTTGGTCAGGCCGTCTAGCAACAGAATGCTGGCGATCGACAAGTCCATGCTTACTGCAGCTTCCAGTCGCCGTTGGTGATGCGCAGGATAACGCCCGTGTCATCGGTGTAACCGGCGTGGTTGGTCGCGGTGTAGTTGATCGTGCCGTGGAACAGCGCAATCGGCCCGGCATTTTCCAGGGCGGCCTTCAGTGCGCCACGGAACTCCTTGGTGCCGGGCTGCGCCGACTTGAGCGCCGCGGGAATGATCTTCTGCAGCACCACAGAGGCGTCATAAGCATGGCCCGCGTGGGTGTTGCGGCTGTTCGCGCCGTGGACTTTCTCCCAGGCCTGCACGTGCGCCAGGGCCACCGCCTTGCTGGGGTGGTTGGCGGGCAGTTGCTCGGCCACCATGCCGGGGCCGGCCACCACGTAGCCGCCTTCGACATCCTTGCCGCCGACACGCATCAAATCGCGCGCGGCGGCGCCGTGGGTCTGGTAAATCTTGCCCTTGTAGCCACGCTCCATCAGGGCCTTGTGGGGCATGGCCGCGCCACTGCCCGAGGCCACGATCAGGATCGCGTCGGGGTTGCCGGCGGTGACCTTGAGCGCCTGACCGGTGACACTGGTGTCGGTGCGGGCAAAACGTTCTTCCGATACGAACTTGAGATCGGTCCCCGCCATCTTGACTTTCATGTCACGCAGGAACAGCTCGCCAAAGGCGTCGGCGTAACCCAAAAAGCCCACCGTCTTGACGCCGGTCTTCTTCATGTGTGCCACCAACGCGTGCGACATCACCAGCGTGGACTGCGGCAGGTTGTAGGACCAGGGCGACTTGGCGGTGGAGACGTCGATGGGGGCAAAGGTGAGTTGCACCGTGCCGCTTTCGGCCGCCACCGTGGCCACCGCGTTGGCGGTTGGCGTGGATGAGGAGCCAAACAGAATGTCCACCTTGTTTTCACTCACCAGGCGGCGCGCATTCTTGGTGGCTTGGGACGGGTCGGTGGCGTCGTCCAGAATGATCACGTTGAGCTTTTGTCCGCCGATGCTGGTCGGCCATAGGGCGATCGAGTTTTTGCTGGCAATGCCCAGTGCCGACGTGGGTCCGGTCAGCGGCAGGCTGATGCCGATGTTGATGTCGGCCTGGGCGGCGCCAGCGAGCAGGGCGGCCACGGATGCGGCGACGAGGGTTCTGATTGCTTTCATGGTTTGTCTCCTGTGTGGTTGTGGTGGGAAGGACGGGCGGGATCGTTGTCAGGTGCATCTTGCGAGGATGTCGGGCGGCACCGGAACGGCTTTGATGCGGTCGGGGTCGTCCGTGCGACGCACGCAGAAGGCCCGTGTCTCGGTGCCTTCGCACAGCACCTCGTCGCCGCGCATGACCACGTGTTTGTTGATGAACACCGTGCTGCGCCACTCCTGCACCGAGGTGTGAATCTGCAAAGTCTCGCCGTAGGTGGCCGGGCGCATGAACTTGGTATGAATTTCCAGCAGCGGCGCGCCGAAGATGCCGGTGGTCTTGACCAGTTCCCGAAAGGGCGGGACGCCACATTGCACAAAGAAGTTGTGCGAGGCGGCGTCCATCCATTTGGAGAAGTTGGCGAAGAACACGATGCCGGCCGGGTCACAGTCGCCAAACATGACCTGCAATTCGTAAACAATGGTCTTGCTCATGGTCGGTCGGTCGGTCCTGGGCCTAGCGCGGCGCCATGCGCAGCGCGCCGTCGAGGCGAATCACCTCGCCGTTGAGGTGCGTGTTGGTGACGATGTGCGCCGCCAATTGCGCAAACTCTTCCGGTTTGCCCAGCCGCGCGGGGAACGGAATGCTGGCAGCCAGCGACTGCTGCACCGGCTCGGGCAGGGTCTTCATCAGCGGCGTGGCAAACAGACCCGGCGCGATGGTGCAGACCCGGATGCCGTGCTGCGCCAGGTCGCGCGCCATCGGCAGCGTCATGCCGACCAGGGCGCTCTTGGACGCACTGTAGGCCTGCTGGCCAACTTGGCCGTCATAGGCCGCCACCGAGGCGGTGAACAGCATCACGCCGCGCTCGCCGTCTTCCAGGGGCTCCAGCTTGGCGCATTCGGCGGCAAACAGACGGCTGGCGTTGTAGGTGCCGATCAGGTTGACGTTGACCACGCGTACGAAGTCTTCCAGCGGTGCGGCGCTGCCATCCTTGCCGACGATGCGTTTGGCGCTGCCGATGCCGGCGATGTTCATCAGCATGCGAGCCGGCCCCTGGGCCGCCGCGGCCTTGGCCAGCGCGGCCTGCAGGCTGGCGGTGTCGGTGATGTCGCAATGGCAGGCCACGGCACAACCGGCGCCGTGCGCGGTGTTGATGTCGGCCGCCACTTTCTCGGCGTTGGCCAGGTTGATGTCTAGCACCGCCACCTTGGCGCCGAGTCGGGCCAGTTCGTGGGCGGTGGCCTCACCCAGGCCGGAGCCAGCGCCGGTGACCAGGGCGCTGTGTCCTTGTGTCTTCATGTGTGTGTCCCTTTCTAATCTGCTATCGTTACCATAACGGTAAGTGCTTGTGGGAATTGGCTTGCACGTCATTGCGAGCGTAGCGCGGCAATCCATGGTGGCGGCGCGCCGCGGTGGATTGCCGCGTAGCTGTCGCTCCTTTCCATGAACCAGTCGTCATTGCGAACGAAGTGAAGCAATCCAGGACCCCAAAATACATGGATCGCCACGGCCTGCGGCCTCGCGATGACGATGCTGGTTCAAGGTCCGTGTGCGGTATCGGTCCGGATTCGGGAGACTCGCAATGACGGGGAAAGGCTGCCGCGCGGCGCTCGCTATGCCGCACTCGCACGGCCGTGAAATCAACTCGCATTCGGGTTCTCCAGCAACAGCGCAATGCCTTGGCCGCCGCCAATGCAGGCGCTGGCCACGCCGTAGCGCAGGCCGCTACGCTGCAACTCGCGCGCCAGCGTGATGGTCAGGCGCACGCCGGTGGCGGCCAGCGGGTGGCCCAGGGCAATGGCGCCGCCGTTGACGTTGAGCCGGCTCAGGTCCAGGCCCAGTTCACGCCCCACCGCCAGGGTTTGCGCGCCCTGTGCTTCGTTGATCTCGAAGCGGTCAATCTGGTCCAGCTTCAGGCCGGCGCGCGCCAGCAGCAGGCGGATCGCCGGTGCCGGGCCAATGCCCATGGTTGCCGGCGGCACGCCCACCACGGCGGCGGCCAGCAAGCGCGCCAGCGGCTTGCGGCCCTGCGCTTCAGACCATTGCCGTGCATAGGCGCCCGAGCTCACCACCGAGGCAGCGGCGGCATCGACCAAGGCCGAGCTGTTGCCACCGGTCTGCACGCCGCCCTCGTACACCGAGCGCAGCTTGGCCAGCACCTCGACTGGCGAGACGCGAGCATGCGTGTCCTGACTGACCTCGGCGACTTTGCCCTGCAGCCGAATGCCACGGGTCACATGGCCTTCCAGCTCAAACTTCTCTGACACCACCGGCACGATCTCGCCGGCGTGAAAACCCGCTTGCTGCGCTGCCACCGCCTTGGCGAAGGAGTGCGAGGCAAACTCATCCACCTGCTCGCGGTTGATGCCGTATTGCTTGGCCAGGTTCTCGGCGGTCTGGATCATGTTGATGCCAGCGGCCGGGTCTTTGAGCGCCTCCCACATGTAGTCCTTGAACGCCACCTCGGCGCCGAGCTTGAAGCCGGTGCGGTGCTCAAAAGCGGCAATCGGGTTGCGCGTCATGCTCTCCGTGCCCACCAGCAGCGCGGTCTGGCAGCCGCCGCCCTGAATCTGCTCGCCGGCCTGGCGAAACAGCTCGAAGCCGGTGCCGCAGATGCGCTGCGCCATCAGCGCCGGCACGGCCAGCGGTACGCCCGCATACAGGCCGATGTGGCGCGGCAGTAAGAACTGGTCGAAGTCGCCCGGTGCCATGTTGCCAGTCAGCACCGATTCGATCTGCTCGCCCGCCACGCCACTGCGCTGCAGCACGGCGCGCGCGGCTTTGATGCCTAAGTCGGTGGGCGAGATGTGGCCCAGCGCGCCGCAGTAGTCCACCATCGGCGTGCGCACGCCGTCGAGAATCCAGATGTCGGCGAAGGCGTTGAAGAGTCCGGGGTAAGCAGAAGCCATGAGGGGTGCTTGAATGGGTTGTTGAATGGATTGGTTGGGGGCGACCAGTTCAGCTGGTATGTCCATTTGCGCTGGGCTTGAGCAAGCCGGGCAGGGTGTCGTCATGCAGCGCCTGCACCGTGGCGGCGCGCTGCGCCAGCACGGCGCGCTGGTTGATCGAGCCCTTGTCGGTGATCTCGCTGCGGTCGATGGTCGGTGGCTCGGCCAGCAGGCACAGGCGCGCAATGCGGCTGGCGCTGCCGGTGGCCCGCTCGGCCAGCTTGTCGAGCAGGGTCTGAAAATGCGCCTGCACTGGCGCGCTGGCCAGCACCTGCGCCACACTGGCCTCAGCGCCCAGGCCACTCAGGGCGCGGCAGGCGGCCAGGTTGGGGAACACCATGGCGCCCACTTCGTGTTGGCCCAGGCCGGTGATCACCACGTCTTGCACACAGGGTGCGCCCGCCGCGATGAGCTGGTTGCGCATCGGCCCGACGCTGACAAAGGTGCCGGTCGCCAGCTTGAAGTCTTCGGCAATGCGGCCATCGAACCTCAGGCCCTGGTGGATATCACCCTCATCGATCCACTTGACGGCGTCGCCCGAGCAGAAGAAGCCTTCGTCGTCGAAGTGTTTGGCGGTCTCTTCCGCTGCGCGCCAGTAGCCCGGCGTGATGTTGGGGCCGCGGTAGCGCAGCTCGGTCTTGTCGCCGGTTTTGACCAGCTTGATCTCCAGCCCCGGCGCGGGCACGCCCAGGTCGCCGGCCTTCACATTGGGGTTGGTCACGAACAGCGCAAACGGGCTGGACTCGGTCATGCCCAGGCTGGTGGTCATGACGATGCGCTGCCCCAGTTCGGCCTCTTGCGAGGCGCTCAGGCTGTCCCACACCGGCTGGCTCAGGCCCGCGCCGGCGTAGAAGAACATCTTGACCCGCGACAGCAAGTTGCGCCGCAGCGTGGCGTCGGTCTGCATGGCCTGGGCAATGGCTTCAAAGCCGGCCGGCACATTGAAGTACACCGTGGGCGCCACCTCGCGCAGGTTGCGCAGGGTCTCGCCAATCAGGTGCGGCGCGGGCTTGCCGTCGTCAATGTAGAGCGTGCCGCCGTTGTAGACCACCATGCCAAAGTTGTGGTTGCCGCCAAAGGTGTGGTTCCAGGGCAGCCAGTCCAGCAGCACCAAGGGCTCTTCGGTGATGACCGGCATCGACTGCGTCATCTGCTGCTGGTTGGCGCACCACATGCGGTGGGTGTTGATCACCGCCTTGGGCAAGGTGGTGGAGCCGCTGGTGAACAGGAACTTGACGATGGTGTCCGGTCCGGTGGCCTGCATGGCGGTGTCCACGGCGTCCGTGGCCGGGGTGGCCATCAGTTCGGAAAAGGGGGTGCTGGGGCGCGCGTCGGGCAGCGTGCCCTGGGTCAGCACCACTTCCACCTCGTCGCCAACGCAGGCCTGGATGGCCTTGCCGTAACGCGCGCCATCCGCCGCGAACACCAGGCCGGGTGTGACCGTGCCCAGCACATGGCGCAGCTTGGCGTAGTCCTGGCTGACCAAGGAGTAGGGCGGCGATACCGGCACAAAGGGCACGCCGGCCACCATGCAGCCCATGGCCAGCAGCGCGTGCTCCAGGTCGTTTTCGGACAGCAACACCACCGGTCGCTCGGCACTCAGGCCACGGTTGATCAGGCCTTGGGCGATGCTGCGCGCGGCGGCCCAGGCCTGGGCATAAGTCACTTCGCGCCAGTCGCCAGACTTGCCGTCGGCAAGCTGCAGGCGCCGGGCCAGGAAGGTGCGCTCAGGTGCTGTCAGCGCCCAATGCCGCAGCCGGTCGGTCAGGCGCGACGGGTGGTCGCGCAGGCTCTGCTGCGCTGTCACGTAACAACTGCCCGGCGCGCCCTCGCGGCGCTCGACACGGGTGACGCCAAAGGTGAGGGGTCGAAACGTGATGGGGGTCATGGTGGCTGCTCGTTCAGTTGCCGCGCACCTTGGCCGCGCGACCTTCCAGAAAAGCGCGCATGAATTCCTTGGCCTCGGGCGCGCTCTGGGTGATGCCGGCCATCATGGACTCGGTCACAAAACCCTGGTCCCCCGGCGCCTCGGCAATGCGCGGCAGCACCTGGGTGATGGCGTAGTTGGTCAGCGGCGCATTTTTTGCCACTTTCTGGGCCAGCTCCAGCGCCTTGGCAAAGGCCTGCCCCTTGGGCACCAGGTAGCTGGCAAAGCCGATGCGCTCGCCCTCCTGGGCGTTGTACACGCGCCCGGTCAGCATCATGTCCACCATGCGCGCCGTGCCGATCAGGCGCGGGATGCGCACGGCGCCGCCGCCGCCGACAAAGATGCCACGCGAGCTTTCCGGCAAGGCGAAATAGGTGGTCTCGTCGGCCACCCGGATGTGGCAGGCACAGGCCAACTCCAGCCCGCCGCCCACCACCGCGCCGTGCAGCGCCGCGATGACCGGCACCGGGCCATACTGCACGCGCTCCATGACCGAATGCCACATGCGCGAGTGGTGCAGGCCGCCGGCCGCGTCACGCTCCTTGAGTTCACTCAAATCCAGGCCGGCGCAGAAATGCTCGCCCTCGCCGTCGAGCACGGCGGCGCGCACGCCAGCGGGCAAGTTGTCAAACAGGTCGCGCAGCGCCAGCACCAGTTCGTCACTGAGGGCGTTGCGCTTGGCGTTACGGGCAAGCCGGATGACGGCAACTTCCTGCTGCTCGCCGCAGCGTTCGAAATGAAGGTGGGGGTGGCTCATGGTGCGCTTCCTGTGAGCTTGAATTATTGTTATGAGATATAACTAATTCAAGTCAGCGCGAGACCTTTCTTATCGGTGTTTTCCCGCGGTTCGCCGCGTTGGCGTGGTGGCGCCGACCCGTGCCGTGTCCCGCTGCACGTTGCACGGGGGTACCCAGTTGTATACTGTCGGCGCAGGCTTTCCAGCGATCAGCACGGTGCGGTCGGCACATCATTGTGTTTTCTTCTTTCCCTTCAATCACCAAAAGGTATTTGTTATGAGATTTGGTCTGAAACTGGTCGCGCTGGCGATACTGGCTTGCTGCAACGTCGCTCAGGCGGCCACCTTCAATCCTGCAACCGGTCACCTGACGATTCCTTCCCTCAAGGTGGGCGGAGTAACTTACAACGTGGTCATTAGTATCGGCAGCCTGGTCAGCTTCAACACGGGGGTGCCGGGATCTGAAGACTCGTATGACCCGGCCACCAATGTCTTGTCAATGCCCAGCATCGTCGTTGGGGGCACTACGTTCACCAATGTGAAGGTAACCGTTGGGGGAGTGATCAGTTTCAGCGTGGTATCCACCACACCACCCGCGTCAGTGGCGTCCTGCAGCACCGCCAGCGCACCGGCCGGCTTCAACTATGCGCAGTCGGGCAACACCATTACCGTCACAACAAACGGGTGCGTTGCGTTGCCAACCACCGGCATCTGCAACCCCACTGCAGCGCAAGCCACGGGCGTCAACGTGCTGGTGACCCAGAACACGCAGTCGTTCAAGTTGACCGGTATCGTCATGAACATCCCCGGTCTGCCCAATCCGTTTGAGTCGATGGCGTCGGCGCTGGGTGTCAGTTCATCGTGCATTCGCAATGCGCCAGCAGGGTATTCGAGCCTCACCGTCAACAGCAATGTCTGCTACGACATCACCCAGCAAATGGGTCCAGCCCTTGCTGCCAGCCAGTCGCCCTTCATCACCGTTACAAACCCGATCACGATGAGCATGCAGGGCACCACAACCATGCAGACCGTCGCCGATTGTTTGACCTCGGGCGCAATGGTCATCACCGACGCGTTCACAGGCGAGACACTGATCAAGCAGGCGGACGGTAGCTACAAGTAGGCGCAATCCACGGCACGGAGTCGGCCTCCGTCGGGCCGAAGATTTCTGGCAGGGCCGGAAGCTGGCGATTCGCCGACAGCTACCGGCCTTTGTCATGTGTGGTGGGGTGTGGCGCCAGCCCAGGCTCACTTCATGGCCGACAAAATTTCGGTCACCCGATCCGGCGTGCCCGCAATACGTTCGAGCTTGGGGTAACGCAGGCCGTCGCGGTAGTCGATCTTGACGCTGCGGTAGCGGTCGGCGGCCTTGATCAGCAGCTCGACGCCGCTGCCGTCCTTGGCCTGCGTGATGGCTTCGCGCAGCAGATCGGGCTTGTAGGCAAAACCGTTGACGGCGACCAGTTGCACTGCCGGGGTCAGTCCCGCCCTGAATGCCGGTCCGCCCCACCGCACCTGGGTCAGTTTGCCGTCCTTGTCCAGATCAAAGCCCAGCGAGTAGCCAAAGCCCGTGTTCTTGCGCGTGGCCTCGGACGCTTTGGCGTACTCGCTTTGCTGTTCGCTGTAGACCAGCTTCCAGCCGCCACGAGTCAGGCCGTCCAGGGGCGCCGGCTGCGCGTGGCTGTCGAGACGCTGGTGCAAGAAGGTGGCCCAGTCGTGTGGGGCGGCGGTGTTGAGCGCGCGCACCACGTCGTCGAAGCCATAGGGGAGGATCTTGACTCGACCGTTTTCGACTCCGAAGAAGGCCTTGGCCACGTCGTTGAGGCTGGTCTTGCCGCTACTGAGTTCACGGATCTTGGTGTCGGCATCGAGCCAGATCAGGGTGCCTTCATCGTAGTAGTCTGAGCCGCGCTGCCAGTCGCGCCAGTCCTGCGCGCCGCGACGGCTGATGATGGGCTCGTTGGTGGTGTCCTGCAGGTTGCGCCAGGTGCGGCCCGCGCGCGCGTCGAGCCAGGCGGCCGTCTGGGCAAGACTGTCCATGGAATCTGCAACCGACACCAGGCCGGAGCGCGCGCTCAGCACATAGCCCCAGTATTGGGTCTGCCCCTCGTACATCCACAGCAGACTGTCCTGCATGGGTTCATTGAAATTGGGCGTGTTCAGGTCACTCGGGCGGCGGAACTTGCCGTTCCACGAATGCGTGTACTCGTGCGGAAGCAGCGTGCGCCGGGGTGCGCTCTTGGCCCACTCCGTGAAGTAATTCGGGCGCACGCCGTTCTCGCTGGACTCGGAATGTTCCAGGCCAATGCCCGTGAAGTATTCACTCAATGCCAACAGAAATTCGTAGCGTTTGAAATGGCGCGAGCCATACAGGCGATCGGCTTGCTGCACCAGGGCCTTGTGCGCGTCGAGTTGCTCGGTGCTGGCTTTGAGGCTGGTGGGTGAATCGGCAAACAGGTTCAGGTACACGGGGGCCGAGCCTTCGGTATCGAGTGCCACACGCTGCGTGTACTTTCCCGCCCACAAGGGTGAATCCACCAGCGTTTCGAGCGTCACGTCCTCGAAGTGGACTCGGTCGTCTTCGCGTGCCCGCTCATCAAGTGCGCTGGCCAGCTTCCAGTCGCGTGGCAGTCTGGCGCTGGGACGAACCTGGATCGCGCTGGCATCGTGGCCGGCGGGGTACAAGACCACGGTGTTCCATTGCAGACCAATGATCTCCGGCGTCATGACCACACGCCCGCTGGCTTCGGATACAGGTGACAGGTGCTGAAAGCTCAGCTCCAGACTGCTCACACCAGCCGGTACATCGAGATGGAAGGCATACATGTCCAGCGTGTCGCGCCGCCATTCGAGTTTCTGGCCCTTTGCAGTGATGTGCAGGCCTGCCAGTTGGCTGACTGAACCGGTCGGTGAATGGGTACCCGGTATCCAGCGGGGGTAAAGCAGTGTCAGGGGGCCGGGCCTGACCGGCAGCGACTGGCGCACCGCCATGATCTTGCGCTCCAGATCGGTCAGGTCCACGTCCACGGTGATCACGCCGGCATAAGCCTGCTCGCTCGGCTTGGGGACCACACGGGCGGTTTGGGCGTTGAGGAGGGTGGGGTCCGTCAGCAGGGCTGCGCACAGTGCGAGCAGTGTCAATAGACGGGTAGGGGAGCGCAAAACCAATGGTGTGGCTGTCATGGTGGGTCGGATGGCGACCAGGGGCCCCAATTGTGTTCGGGCCTCGGCGTGGGGTTCATCGGAAGGGTAAGCGGGCCATTCTATACAGCAGGCGGTTGTCTTCCTGCACCAACCCGCCCGGCCGCCAGCGCCTGCGCGCAGGCAAATGCACTCGACCAGGCCCATTGGAAGTTGTAGCCACCTAGCCAGCCGGTGACATCGACCACTTCACCAATGAAGTACAGGCCGGGTTGCTTGGACTCCATGGTCTGGCTGGACAGGTCCCGCGTGTCCACACCACCAGCGGTGACCTCGGCCTTGGCATAACCCTCGGTACCCGACGGCGTCAGCTCCCAGCGCTGGAGCCGTTCGGCCAGAGCGTTCAGCGACTTGTCGGTGGCCTCGCAGATGGGGCGCTGCCAGTCGTGGGGCGCGGCCTGCGGACTCTGGGTCCAGGTCTGCGCCAGGCGCGACGGCACCCAGGCGGTCAGCTCGTTGGCAATCAGTTTGCGGGACACAGCCTTGGCGCGCAGCAGAACGGCTGGCAGATCATGATCAGGCGCGAGGTTGATGCGCAGCGGTGTGCCCGGCTGCCAATAGCTCGAAATTTGCAGCACTGCCGGGCCGCTCAGACCCCGGTGCGTGAACAACAGGTCTTCGCGAAACGCGGCCTTGCTCTTCTTCGTGCCCGTCTCGATGTTGACCGGCAGGGACAGGCCAGCCAGCTCGGCGTAGGGGCTCCATGCCGTGGCGTCAAAGGTCAAAGGCACCAGCGCGGGGCGCGGCTCGACGATGCGCAGGCCAAACTGACGCGCCAGGCCGTAGCCAAAATCGCTGGCGCCGATCTTGGGGATCGACAGGCCGCCCGTGGCCACGATCAGCTTGGGTGTGCGGATCGGTCCGCGGTCAGTGTCAATGTGGTAGTGCGCAACCCCGGCGGTTGAATCGTCGTCAGCGGTGTAGCGGACGCCGCGCACGGCGCAAGGCTGCCAGCGCGTGACGTGGCCGGCGTCACACTCCGCCAGCAGCATGTCGATCAGGTCTTGCGAGGAGCGGTCGCAAAAAAGCTGCCCTTTGTGCTTTTCATGAAAACCGATGCCGTGGCGCTGCATCAGCGCAATGAAGTGGCCCGGTGTGTAGCGCGCCAGGGCAGAGCGGCAGAAGTTGGGGTTGGCGCCCAGAAAATTGGTGGCCGATACGTCGCGGTTGGTGAAGTTGCTGCGCCCACCGCCCGAAATGCGGATCTTCTCGGCCACCTTGGCGGCATGGTCCAGCACCAGTACCTTGCACCCCAGTTGCCCGGCCACGCCGGCACAGAACAGACCGGCTGCCCCGGCGCCGACAATCACCGCATCAAAATCTCTCATGCCGCCGAGTGTAGGCGGATCAAATTGCCGCGCCGCTCACATCAAGGAAATCAGCCGCACGAGGTGCGCCACCTGAAAGACAATGGGCGCGGGCACCGGGCTGTCACCCGCCATCACTCGGCGGATGTAAGCGGCGGTGCTGGGGGCGTCAATCTGGGCGGGCAGATCCGGCAGGGTGGCCAAGGTGCCGCCTTGCGACTCCTGCAAGTCGATGGACCGCCCGGCGACAAAGCCCTGCATTCTGGGCACGCGTCGGGCGTCCGCTACCGACTCGCCCTCGGTGCCGCGCAGCAGCATGGCATCAGTGCCCATCAGTTCCACCGTGGCCGCCATCGATAGCGCGTACTCGGGGTGGGTATAGCTGCCGACCACCAGACTCCGGCCCAGGCTGGGGTTCATCAGCTTGACCAGACTGTGTGCCGGGTTGCGCAGGCCAATCACCCGGCGCACGTCCAGCAGGCGCTGCAAGCCGGCGCACAACAGGGCGGTGGGCACGAACGCCACTTCGCCATTTGCTACTGATTTAATAGCTACTTGCGCAGGTATATCAAGCGCTGACAGCACTTCGGACGTGAAGACACGGCTCGATTCGGTAGCCGTGCCATGAATCAACACCGGCAAACCCTCGCGCGCGAGCAGCAGAGCCAGCAACGGTGTGAGGCCGGGCAGCTTGCGTGCGCCGTTGTAACTGGGCAGCACCACCATGGGCGTGACGGTTGCCGGCAACCGATTCATGCGCGCGTGGGTGGCGTCCAGGAAGCCCGCCATCTCCGGCGCCGTCTCCCCCTTCACCCGCATGGCCAGGCAGAAGGCGCCGACCTCCAGGTCAGTGACGCTGCCGTCGAGAACCTGGCCCAGCAGATCGGCCGCCTGCTCGCGGCTCAGCGACCGCGCGCCATCTTTGCCACGTCCGATTTCCTTGAGGTAGTGCGTGATGCCCATGCGTCGATTGTCGGCGAAAGCCGAACAAGCTTCGCGGGTTACAAGCCGGCTTCCCGCTTCAACGTTCCGATAGCCATGACGACCGCCTGGGACGCGGCGATGTAGGGCGTTCCGGATCCCAGCATTTTTTCCGCCTCGGGGTAGCGCCTATTGTTGATGGTGGTGGCCACTTGGGCGGCCTGTTTGTGAAAGACTGCATGGTGTTTGATGCACTCCTTGTGCGACGCCAGCGCCCCAAAACGCGCACGGGACTCTCCGTACAGCCATTTACCGAGCGCGCAACAATCATCCCGTGCAATGGTGGCGACATCCAGCGTCGATTGGGCCTGGATGGCGCCACGCAGCTTCATTTTCCATTCGCCGTGGGCCTTGATGGCTTCATTCAAATCCATGATCGAACTCCTTTCGCGCGACTGAAAGTCGCATTTTCATTCGAACGCGCCAGGTCGAGCTTGTCAAGTCTATCGGTCAAGGAATGCGCAGACTTCGCCATCATCAAGGTGAAACGTTCAGAGTGTTCGAGACGGTCCAAAAGAGCGACAAGTCGCAAACACCGTGCCCGCGCGGCAGTGTTGGGCGAAGCCGCGACAAAGGCACTACTGTGATCGTGCCTATCGTGAGTGGGCAGCGCGATCCAAACCCGCCAGTGGAAAATGCGGGCGCCAGTATCTCCTGGTGTCCGTTAGACCGCACTATGAAGAAAATCCTGATCAGCGCACTGGTTCTTGCCAGCGCCAGCGCCTTTGCCCACAACTGCCCGAACGAGATGAAAGCCATTGATGCCAAGATCGCTACCGAACCCAAGCTGTCTGCGGCCGACTTGACCAAAGTTCAGTCGCTGCGAGCCGACGGGGAGAAGTTCCACAAATCCGGCAAGCACGATGAGTCGATGAAGGCATTGGGCGACGCCAAGAAGATTCTTGGTATTTGATTCATATACCTGTTTTCTGCTCGCATCGGCGATTGAGCACCGCTGCCAGACAAGGCCCAACGCCCACAAAGTCACCGCTCCAGCGTGCATCGTCAAACCTGCAGGCTGAGTTGCCGCGTGGCTGCTTATGGGATCTTGCTTATCCTGGAGTTGCCCTTCGATCGCAATCACGCTTGTGAAAGCAGGTTGCTCACCCCAGCCACAGCCAAGCAATGCCCACCGTGAGCAAGGTGATCGGTATACCGACACGGGCGTGCGCGGCCCAGTCGATGTCAACACCGTTGCGCTTGGCCAGGTCCACCACAATCAGGTTCGCAATCGAGCCGACCAACAACAGATTGCCCGCGAAGGTGCTGACCAGTGCCAATGTGACGCCCGCCTGGCCGTTTGGCAAATGGGGCAGCAACAGCATCACGGCCGGCACGTTGGACACCAGGTTGGACAGGCCCAGGCTGGCCAGTACCAGCGGCGTGCGCTCACCCAGATGCACGCCCTGTTGCGCCAGCCAGGCTACCCCCTGTGCGGCCAGGCCAGTAGTTCCGAACGCATGGTTCACGACAAACAGGCCAATGAAGAGCACCAGCAGTTCCCAGTCGACAAAACCCAGTACGTGCGAGGAGTGAAAGCGCCGGCTGAGCAGCAGGACGCTCGCGCCCACCAGGGCGGCAACCTCGCGTGGCCAGTCGGTGAACAGGAACACCACCAGCAGGGCGCCCGCCACGCACAGGCCCTTGACGGTTTGCCAGCGGTCAAAGGCAGGCTCGTCGCCGGGGTCGGCCGCTGGTGGTGCGGGCATGTCCACCGTCGCAGCTTGCAGGCGGAACACCAGCCAGGCCCATAGCACGACGAGGCTGATGAGCACGGGCGGCAACGCCAGGCGGACGTAGGCCGAAAACGGCAAGTGCAGCACCGAGCCGATCAGCATGTTTTGAGGGTTGCCAATCAGCGTGGCCGCCGATCCGATGTTGGCCGCGCAGGCCAGGCCGATCAGGAAGGGCACCGGGTCGAGCCGACGCTGCAGGCATAGCCGGGCCACCACCGGCGTCATGGCCAGACAAATGATGTCGTTGGAAAATATCGCCGACAGCAGACCAGCCACGGCAATCAGCGCCGCCAGCAGGCCCTTGCGCCCCAGGGGCAGGGCGGCCACCCTGAGCATGACCGCATGGTAAAAGCCGCCCAGCCGCATTTGCGCCGACACCACCATGAAGGAAAACAGGAGCAAGATGGTGGGCAGGTCTACCGACTTGGCCGCCTGCTCGGTGTTCATCACGCCCATCCCGATGACCGCAATGGCACCCAGCAGCGCCACCCCGCTGCGGTCGAGCTTGAGCCGCGGCAGGCCTCCGAGAAACATGCCGATATAGACCGTGACGAACACCGCCACGATGCCCCAGTCGAGCGTGGAGTGGGCGTTCATGGGTCCAGGCGCACTAAGCGCGCCGCAGAAATCTGGAAAGCCGATAGGGGCGAGGTGTGCGGCACGTTGGGGTTTGCAGATCGGGGTGTGGCGCGAGGTCGTCAGAGGCAAAATTAGTATAGCGTGGCAGGCACTGTCGGATGGGGCGGGCGGGTTGTACCATGGTGCCACTTTGCCGCATCGGTACCCGCGGTTAGACAATTCACTTGGAGCAACGCCATGAAATGGGAAGGCAACCGCGAATCAGACAACGTGGAAGACCGCCGTGGGGGTGGCGGCGGGGGCCTGGGTGGTCGCAGCATCGGCATTGGCTCTATCGCGATTGCGCTGATCGCCTCCTGGCTATTCGGGATCAGTCCGATGACCGTACTGAACCTGCTCAGTGGTGGCGGTGCGGCACCGCAGTCCCAGCAGGCGCCTGCACACAAGCCCCCGGCGGACGACCCCATGGCCAAATTTGTCTCAACCGTGCTGGCCGACACCGAAGACGTCTGGAAGGCCGTGTTCACCGCAGGTGGGGCCACCTACACAGAGCCCAAATTGGTGCTGTTTCGCGGTGCCACGCCGACCGCTTGCGGGCAGGGGCAGGCGGCCATGGGGCCGTTCTATTGCCCGAGCGACCAAAAGGTCTACATTGACCTTGGTTTCTATGAGACGCTGAAAAGCCGCCTGGGTGCGCCGGGTGACTTCGCGCAGGCCTACGTGATCGCGCACGAGGTTGGCCACCACGTGCAGAACCTGCTGGGCATCAGCGCCAAGATGGACCAGATGCGCCAGCGCGTGAGCCAGACCGAATACAACGCGCTGAGTGTTCGGCTGGAGTTGCAGGCCGACTGCTTTGCCGGCGTATGGGCCAACCATGCGCAGGCGGCGAGGCAGTTGCTGGAGCAGGGGGACGTCGAAGAAGCCATGAACGCGGCTGCCAAGATTGGTGACGACGCGCTGCAGGCATCAAGCGGTCGATCGGTCGTGCCCGAGAGCTTCACCCACGGCAGCAGCGCCCAGCGCCAGCGTTGGTTCAACAACGGCTTGAAGAACGGCAGCGTGAAGGGCTGCGACACCTTCTCGGCGCGGCAACTGTAAGGGTTCCGTGCGGATTGTCGCCTGACAACTGCCAATGTTCCAGCGGCAAACCGCTGAAGCAGCCAATCGACTAACTTAGCGAGAGGGCAAGCAGGCGAATGGCGTCTGTTCAAGGGTGTCCCAGCGGACGACGTCGATCGTCATGCCTTGACCATCTACGCGTGTTCTTTGCAGCCAGGGCCCGCCACCGGCCGGGCCAGATCGAGGGCCAGCGTGGCCAGTTCGTCCGCGTCGAGGTGCACGGCGCCGTCTTCGACCTTCAAGCTGAACTTCGGTGTGCAGCCGTCATCCGGTGCCTTGGCGCAGCCGTCCGCCAGGCCAATGGTCCAGTTGTGCAAGGGGCAAGCCACACTGGTGCCAAACACAATGCCCTGGCTCAGCGGGCCGCCCTTGTGCGGGCAGCGGTCCAGCAAGGCAAACACTTCGTCTTGCGCGTTGCGAAACACGGCCACGTCCATGCCAACGGGGCGCGCGACGCGGCGTGCGCCCAGCACAGGGATGTCGCGCACCAAACAAATCTTCTTCCAATCGCTCATTTTGCTATTCCTTTTATAGCTGACAGAGCCCATTTCTAGAGCTCCAGCAGCATGTTTTTTCGTCAATCGCTGGTGATCAGGCCGGTATCGCCAGTGCTTCGAACTGCCGCGTGTCCACCTCCGCCGCCTCAAATTCAAACCAGGGATCGGGCTCGCCGTCCAGGCTGAACTGCAGGCGCGCCCACAGCGCCTTGCGCTTTTCGGCGTCATCCAGAATCTTCTTTTTCACGTAGTCCATTCCCACGCGGTTCAGGTAGTGCACGGTGCGCTCCAGGTACCAGCCTTCCTCGCGGTACAGCTGCATGAAGGCGCCGGTGTACTCCAGCACTTCTTCGGCGGTCTTGAGCTTGGTGAAGAAGTGGGCCACCTCGGTCTTGATGCCGCCGTTGCCGCCGATGTGCATCTCCCAGCCGCTGTCCACGCCAATGATGCCGACGTCCTTGATGCCCGCCTCGGCGCAGTTGCGCGGGCAGCCCGACACCGCAAACTTGACCTTGTGCGGGGCGTACATGCGCCACATGGCTTTTTCCAGGTCCTTGCCCATCTGGGTCGAGTCTTGTGTGCCCATGCGGCACCACTCGGAGCCGACGCAGGTCTTGACCGTGCGTAGCGCCTTGGCATAAGCGTGGCCGCTGGGCATGCCGATGTCTTTCCACACGTTCACCAGGTCTTCTTTCTTCACACCCAGCAGGTCGATGCGCTGGCCGCCGGTGACCTTGACGGTGGGAATCTGGTACTTGTCCACCACGTCGGCAATGCGACGCAGCTCAGCGGCCGTGGTCTCGCCGCCCCACATGCGAGGGATTACGCTGTAGCTGCCGTCCTTCTGAATGTTGGCGTGGGCGCGTTCGTTGATGAGGCGGTTTTGCGGGTCGTCCTTGGCCTCTTTGGGCCAGGAGCTGATGAGGTAGTAGTTCAGCGCCGGGCGGCACGATGCACAGCCGTTGGGCGTTTTCCATTCCAGGAAGTGCATCACCTGGGCGGTGGTGAGCAGCTTGTTGGCCACAATGGCGTCGCGCACGGCCTGGTGGCCATGTTCGGTGCAGCCGCACATGGGTTTGGTCTTGGGAGTGGCCGAGTAGTCGCCGCCGGCAGTGAACATCAGAATCTGCTCCACCAGCCCGGTGCAAGAGCCACACGAGGCGCTGGCCTTGGTGTGCTTGCGCACCTCGTCCAGCGTGAACAGGCCTTTTTCCTTGATCGCCTTGCAGATGGTGCCCTTGGTGACACCGTTGCAGCCACAGACCTCGGCGTCATCCGGCATGGTGGCGGCCTTGTTGTGCCCCTCGTGACCGCCTTCGCCCAGGTTGGACTCGCCAAACATCAGCTTGTCGCGGATATCGTGAATACTTCGTCCATCACGCAGCAGTTTGAAGTACCAACTGCCATCCACCGTGTCGCCGTACAGACAGGCGCCGACCAGCTTGTCGTCCTTGATGACGAGCTTTTTGTAGACGCCGCCACAGGGGTCGCTCATCACCAGCTCTTCCGTGCCTTCGCCGCCCAAAAAGTCGCCCGCGCTGAACAAATCGATGCCGGTGACCTTGAGCTTGGTCGACGTGAGCGAGCCCACGTAGCGCCCGATGCCGAACTGCGCCAGGTGATTGGCCGCCACCTTGCCCTGCTCGAACAGCGGCGCCACCAGCCCATAGGCAATGCCCCGGTGCGCGGCGCATTCACCCACCGAGTAGATGCGTGCATCGGTAATGGTCTGCATGGTGTCGTTGACCACAATGCCCTTGTCGCAATGCAGGCGCATGGCCTGCGCCAGTTCGGTGTTGGGCCGAATGCCCACCGCCATCACCACCAGATCGGCCGCCACCTCGGTGCCATCCTTGAAACGAATGGCGCGAACGCGGCCACTGTCGCCCGCCACCAGTTCCTGGGTCTGGGCGCCAATCAGGAAGGTCATGCCGCGGTCTTCCAGCGACTTCTGCAGCATCTTGCCGGCGGTGGCGTCCAACTGGCGCTCCATCAGGGTCGGCATCACGTGCACCACCGTGACGGTCATGCCGCGGCGCATCAGGCCGTTGGCCGCTTCCAGGCCCAGCAGACCACCGCCAATTACGACCGCATTCTTGTACTTGGCGGCGGCGGCAATCATGGCCTCGGTATCGGCGATGTCGCGGTAGGCCATCACGCCTTCGAGGTCCTTGCCTGGAACGGGCAGCATGAAGGGGTTGGAGCCGGTACACATCAACAGGCGGTCATAAGACTCCTTTGTGCCGTCCTCGGCGTGCACGATGCGCTTGACGCGGTCGACTGACACCACTCGTCTGCCCGCGTGCAGGGTGATGTGGTTGTCGGTGTACCACTCGAACGGATTGAGCACGATCTCGTCGATGGTCTGCTCGCCGGCCAGCACCGGCGAGAGCAGGATGCGGTTGTAGTTGGGGTGCGGCTCGGCGCCAAACACGGTGATGTCATACAGGTCTGGCGCCACCTTCAGCAACTCTTCGAGCGTGCGCACGCCCGCCATGCCGTTGCCGATCATCACCAGTTTGGGTTTCTTCATGGAGCGTCCTTGTCAATTGAGGACAGCGTGTCGCGGCGCACGTTTCTGTCCCACGGAGTTTCACAGTCACACCATGGAGTACAGCAAGGCTCGTGCCAGGGTTGCTCCGGTTTCAGACGGCCAATGCGCACCAAAGCAGGGCGGCGCGACGCTTTGGTGCGTGCTATGCCTCGCTGGCGGGCGTCGAGCTACGCAATGGGGCGTTTGGTGGCGCGATGCGGCCCCAAGCGGAACTGGGCAT
>JADKEH010000008.1 GCA_016718155.1 Candidatus Rhodoferax randersensis
CTACTGTCCGGTTAAAAGCTGAACAAAATCAATTGGTTAGCGTCCGCAGCCGGTTCGATTGGTGGCTCATCGGGCTGCAAGGCGCATGAAAGCTGGGTTTTCTCGAAGACCGAGACCGACAAGATCTGTAAACAAGTGTAGAGCGAGGCATCAAGTTGAAGCTCCTTTTTGACGATGGCGATCAGCACGTAGGTGGCCACGGCGCACCACACCTGCGTCTTGACCGCGTTCTCGCTGGTGCCCAGAAACTTCTTGATGCGCAGGTGCTGCTTGATCCACTTGAAGAACAACTCCACCTGCCAGCGACTCTTGTACAGCGCACAGATTGTCAGCGCAGGCAAGGCCGTGTTGTTGGTCAAAAAGATCAAAGTCTTGCCCGACTCTGGGTCCTTGAAGCGAATGCGCCGCAGATGCTCGGGATACTTCTTGGCCGAGTAATGGCCATTGAGCATCACCAGTTGATCGCAGATCACGCCGCTGGCGCGCTCCGTGGCTGTCGAGTACACGCGCCTGGCGTCCATCGGCGACTTGGCCCGCGTGACGAAGAAGGCACCGGCCTGATGCAGCGTGTACAAGCGCGCGAAATCCACGTAGCCGCGATCCATCACGTAAAAGGCGCCGGGCTCGAAAGTCAACAAGTCCAACACATTGACGTCGTGCAGCTTGCCGTCGCTGATATGGATGAATGCCGGAATGGCGCCACGCAGGTCCAGCAGCGTATGCAGCTTGATGGCGGCCTTGGTCGAGCGAAACGGCGCCCAGTCGAACAGACTCAGGCACAGATCGATGGTGCTGGAGTCCAACGCGTACACGGTGTTGTCCAACTCGACACCGAGCGACTCGCTGGCGTAAAGCTTGCGCGCGCGGCGAATCAGCAAGGTGGCCAGATCGAACCAGATGCGCCAGTCGCGCGATTCGTTGGCGTCTGCCAGCGTGGAGCGCTTGACCGGCGAGCGAAAGCCCATCGCGTAGAGCTTGGAGGCATTGGCGCCCAGGCTGGCCCTCGATATCGCGCAGACTCTCGCGCCAGGTGAGCTGCGCAAAGGCCATGGCCCGGAACTGCTCGGCACAGGTGAGCGTGCGCACACCCGAGTTGCCTTGATGGCGATCCACGATGCGCGTGAAGCTCGTCCACGGCACGAACTCCATGACTTGGGCGAACAGGGTCTTGCCAACGTACATGCCAATTCCTTGGGAAAGTCAACCCAGGGAAAGTACTCGGTTTTTGGCAACAGGATTTCAAGTCGGCACCAAACAAAATCAGCCTGCAAGCCGCGCCAGTGTTTGATCTCCTTCTCGGCGCGGACCATTTAACCGGACAGTAGTGGATTTGCACAATGATTTCTCCACAAATTCAAGTCAACGGGTAATTTACACCGCCAAGGCTTGCCGCGTGGGCTTGATTTCGATCACCTCGTGCTGCTGACATTGCGCCACGACGGTCGTCGGCAGCTACTGACCTGCTTTTGAACCACCAACCACCGCCTTCACCTTCAGCCGCCAAGCATGCAGCAGCGGCTCGGTGTAGCCGCTGGGCTGCGCCAGGCCCTTGAACACCAGCTCGCAGGCGGCCTGGTAAGCGGCCGATTGGTCGAAGCGGCCGGCCATCGGCTGGTACAGCGGGTCGCCGGCGTTTTGCTTGTCCACCACGGCAGCCATGCGCTGGAAGGTCTCGGTCACCTGCGCCTTGGTCACCACGCCGTGGTGCAGCCAGTTGGCCATGTGCTGGCTGCTGATGCGCAAGGTGGCGCGGTCTTCCATCAGGCCGATGTTGTGGATGTCGGGCACCTTGGAGCAGCCCACGCCCTGGTCGACCCAGCGCACCACGTAGCCCAGGATGCCCTGGGCGTTGTTGTCCAGCTCTTGCTGCTTCTCGGCCTCGCTCCAGTTGGGCGTGGCGGTGACCGGGATTTGCAGCAGGCCGCCCAGAATGGTGTCGCGCGCCTTGTTGTAGTTGGTCTTCTCCAGGTCCTTCTGGATGTCGCTCACCAGCACCTGGTGGTAATGCAGCGCGTGCAAGGTGGCGCCGGTCGGGCTGGGCACCCAGGCGGTGTTGGCGCCGGCGCGTGGGTGGCCGATCTTTTGCTTCGAGCATCTCGGCCATCAGGTCCGGCATGGCCCACATGCCCTTGCCGATCTGCGCCTTGCCGCGCAGGCCGCAGCTCAGGCCCACCAGCACGTTGTTCTTCTCGTAGGCGGCAATCCAGGCGCTGGTCTTCATGTCGCCCTTGCGGATCATCGGGCCGGCGTGCATGGCAGTGTGCATCTCGTCGCCGGTGCGGTCCAGAAAGCCGGTGTTGATGAAGGCCACCCGGCTGGACGCCGCCGCGATGCAGGCCTTGAGGTTGACGCTGGTGCGGCGCTCTTCGTCCATGATGCCGAGCTTGACGGTGCTGTCGGGCAAGCCCAGCATCTTCTCGACGCGGGCAAACAGCTCGGCGGCAAAGGCCACTTCAGCCGGGCCGTGCATCTTGGGCTTGACGATGTAGACCGAGCCCTTGCGCGAGTTGCGGATGGCGTCCTTCTTGCTGCGCTTCAAATCGTGCAGGGCGATGGTGGTGGTGACCCCCGCGTCCAGGATGCCCTCGGGGATTTCGCGCGTGCTGCCATCGGCTGCGGTGTACAAAATGGCCGGGTTGGTCATCAGGTGGCCGACATTGCGCACGAACATCAGCGAGCGGCCGTGCAGCGTGACCGAGCGGCCCTTGCCCGATGGCGGGGTGTAGACGCGGTCCGCATTCAGCCCCCGGGTCAGCGTCTTGCCGCCTTTCTCAAAGCTCTCGGTCAGCGTGCCTTGCAGGATGCCCAGCCAGTTGCTGTAGGCCAGCACCTTGTCGTCGGCGTCCACCACCGCCACCGAGTCTTCCAGGTCCAGGATGGTGGACAGCGCGGCTTCCACCACCAGGTCACACACGCCGGCCGGGTCGCTGGCGCCAATCGGCGTGGCGCGGTTGATCTGGATGTCCAGATGCAGGCCGTTGTGCACCAGCAGCACCGAACTCGGGTTCTTGGCGTCGCCCTGGTAACCCACCAACTGACTGCCGTGCTGCAGCTTGCTGGTGCCACCCCCGGCCAGGGACACAACCAGGTGGCCGTCCTTGATGCGGTAGCCGGTGGAGCCGACGTGCGAGCCCTTCTTCAGCGGCGCGGTGCGGTCCAGCACGTAGCGCGCGTACTCAATCACCTTGGCGCCGCGCTTGGGGTTGTAGCCGCCCTTTTTGCCGACCTTCTCGCAGCCTTTCTCTTCGGAGATCACGTCGGTGCCATACAGCGCGTCATACAGCGAGCCCCAGCGCGCGTTGGCGGCGTTGAGGGCATAACGGGCGTTGGTGATGGGCACCACCAGTTGCGGGCCGGCCTGCTTGGCCAGTTCGGCGTCCACATTGAAGGTGTTGATCTTGGCCTTCTTGGGGTTCTCGACCAGGTAGCCGATGCGCTCCAGAAAGGCGCGGTACTGCGTCATGTCAGTGGGCTTGGAAGGGTCCCCCGCCGTGATCGGGCCGGGGTGCGCCTTGTGCCAGGCGTCGATCTCGGTTTGCAGCCGGTCACGCTCGGCCAGCAGGGCCATGTTCTTGGGCGCCAGATCGGCCACGATGGCATCAAAGCCCTGCCAGAAGGCGGCGCTGGCGACACCGGTGCCGGGCAGCACTTTGGTATCAATGAACTCGTGCAAGACAGTGGCAACTTGCAGGCGGTGGATGGGGGTGCGTGTGGTCATGGTGGGGCCTCAAAAAGGATGGGAAAACTGTGAAAGGAACGTCGTCCCGTCAGCGAGGAGCGACAGCGACGGGCAATCCCCTTGCGGTGCGCCACAGTGGATGCCGGCGACCCAATGACGAGGCGGGGGGTGCTCAAGCGACACCTTGATTCGCGGGAAAGAACCCCAGCACATCGCGCAAACTGCTACCACTGCGGGTGGGTTGCGTGCCCAGTTCCTCAAATGGCAACTGGTAGCGGTTGACCCACAGCGTCTGGTAGCCGCAACTGTTGCTGCTGACAAAGGCGATTTGCCTGGCGGCCAGTCCGGTCGCCTGCTCGCCCAGGGCATAGGCCTCGGGCGCGGTCTTGTACTTGCGAATTCCGTGCACGCTGATGACGTGGTCCAACAATCCGTCCAGGCCCGCACTGCGCACGGCGATTCCCAACATCTCGGGGTCGCCATTACTCAGGATGCCGGTGACAACGCCCCGGTCCTTCAGCGCCTGCAGCACCGCCTTGTTCTCGGGGAAGGCAGACAGATGCCGGTATTGGTTCATCAGTCGCTCGACCTGCGCATCAAATCCACCCGCAACCCAATCAGCTTGCGCACCAGTTACTATCTTTTTATAGCATAGATCAGCGCCGCGCGGGTCAGCTCCCAAAACGGTCGGTAGTGCGCGCCGTAGTTGCTGGTGCTGACCAGCCGCGTGTACTCGATCTGCTTTTCGCGCCACAAGACGCTCAAAGCTTGCCCCTGACCAGGGAACAACTGCTCGGCCAGCAGGCCAACGCTGTACACGTCGAACAGAGTGCCATAGGCGTCAAACAACACCGCGCGGGGCGGCTCGACCGATTGCGGCTTGGGCTTTTCCATGGCCTGTACTGTATTGGATACCTGGATGACAATTAATGACCTTCCGGGTGGTTGATTTGTGACAAAAAGCAAACTAATTCAAAACCGGCGCAACGCTGCTAGTGCACCACCGAAACCGCGTTCCCCGGAAACTGAACACCGAGCTCCTGGGTTCGATTTCCTCCAGGCGCAACTCCGGCGCGGCCAGGCTGCCCTGCGTCAGCACCTGGTTGTTGACCACCAGCAGCCGCTGCGCCGGGTTGGCCGAATGGACAACGCCGGTGATGCTCAGCGCCGGGATTTGGCGGCGGATATCGTCCTGCAGTTCGCCAAGCAGCGCGACGCCAGCCAAAGCCGCTTGCGGGCTCGATGCCAGGGACACCGGCGCCACTGCCACCGGCTCGACAGGGGGTACGGGCGGAGTGGCTGCGAGGGGTGGCGTGGCGCGAGCGACCGGCTTGGGTCTGGTGACGACCGGCGATGGCGCAGCCACGGCCGGCACGGCGCTCGTCTGGCTTGGCGTTGCGACGCTCGGTTGCGCCGACCCGGCTACGGTTGCACTCGGCAAGCCTGCTGCAACCACGGGCATCGAGGCCGGCACGTGCCAGCGCCACAGGCCCGCTGCCATGCCACCCAGCACCAGCGCCGTCACGGCCGCCCAAACAAAATGCTTGTGTCTAGCGGAGGCCGCATCGGCAAGCGGTGTCGTCACCTGGCTCGCCAGCAAGCCGGGCACGGCGCCGCGTTGGCGTTCGGCGTCGGCCCGTTTGAGGGCTTCGAGAATGTAGGACATAGGCTCAGGGCACGTTGGTTTGCAGGCGCGGCTGATCGTTGTCGATGGCGCTGTCGAGCTGCATCAGGGTCATGTGGGACCTGGGCCGCCTGTGTCGGGGCTCAAGGTAGGCCCCGAGCGCGCTGGATTTCCGCACGCGCTGGCGCAGGGTGGCAACCAGGCTGGGCGTGGCTACTTTCAGAGAGACTGGCGTCGGCACGCCGTCGAGCCGGTTGTTGCGCCGCCAGGGCGCGCAACCACTGGCCGCTACGTCCGGCAAGCGCCCGGTATAACCCGGCGGCGCACGCCAGTAGGTGGCAAAGTCGCCGTGCCACAGTCTCGCCCGGGCGGCGACCAGGCGTCGCGCCGGCTGGCCATTTAGAATGTGGCGGTCTGCTCGGTCAGACCCTACAACAGCGCGTACACCGGTGGCCTGCCGCCGGCCCGGTGTCAGGATGCTTTCGGGACTGGGGCCCAGCCGGCGCAGTTGGGGCACGGGTGAGCTGGCTTCGGTGCGGCAGCACTGCACTTCCTGCTGCGGCAGCGGCCTGACAGGATAGTCATCGCTGGCCGGCAGCTTCCAGGCGGGCGCCAGCTCGCGCCAGCGGCGTTGATGTCGCGCGGCATCTGCGCTGATGTTGGTTCGATCTCCACCAGTGGGCCCTGAGCCATCGGCGCTACCGGCGTCGGTGATCATGCGGGTACGGTGGACGTCACCGCAGCGTGAGTGGCGCCGGCACCGC
>JADKEH010000009.1 GCA_016718155.1 Candidatus Rhodoferax randersensis
ACGTCAAAATAACATGATCATTATTTATTGCGAATAGGAAGCAGCTTGTAGTTCCATTCACCGTGGAAGTCGGCGCGTTTGAGATTGAGCGCAGCCAGTTCTTCATCGGTGACGGTGATGCCCGTTGGGTAGATGCCGGTGTCGAGTCCGGCTTGGATCTTCAGTCCGGTCTTGGTCGTGGTGTTGGCAATCAGCTTGATGATGACTTCGTGACTCACCAGTGGCCTGCCACGCCAGTTTCGCGTGATGTTGGAGAACATGCGGTGCTCGATCTTGTTCCACTTGCTCGTGCCAGGCGGGAAGTGACGAACATGCACTGGCATTTGCAGCTTGGTCGCCAATTCCTGTAGCGCCACTTTCCACAAGCGGCAACGACTGCCGTTGCTGCCGCCACCGTCGGCGGTGATCAACAACTCCTTTGCATCGCCATAGCGTTTGGAGCCCATCTTCTTCCACCAGCGCGCGATGGCCTCGGCTGCAAAGCGCGCGGTGTCGTGGTCAATGCCCACGCTCACCCAGCCCTGGTTCTCGCTAATGTCGTAGACGCCATAGGGAATGGCCTTGCCAAGCTCGGTGTCCAGGAAATCGTGGACCTTCACTTTCTCTGGTTCGCCCTTGGGCTGCCACTCGCGCCCGCCGTTCTTGAACGCGCCCACCAGTTCCTTCTTTTTGGTGTCCACCGAGATCACCGGCTGGCCCCGCTGTTGAAACCGCTTCACGCTGGCATTGATGTACTCGAACTGGGCATTGCGATCCGGATGCGCGCTGCCCTCCAGCGTCTTGCGGTTGCCCTGTAAGCTGTACTCCAAGTAGTTGAGCAGGCGCCCAACCGTGCGTGGGCTGACCGGATGCTTTTGACGGGTCAACTCGTTCGCCAACTGGGTCGTACTCTTGAGTGTCCATCGCAAGGGCGATTCGGGATCGCCTCGCGTTGTGGGTTCGACCAGGCTCTCCAAAGCTTGCAGCAATTGCGGATCGGTCTCGGTGTGCCGCTTGCGCCCCGCGCCCGCTCGACGCAAACCAGACACCACCGGCGCGTCGGGGTCTTCGTCACGCACTGACAGCTCCGCCAATCCCTTGCGAATGGTGTTGGGCGACATTCCTATCACGCTACCAACGGCACGCACTCCACCCCAACCATAGGTGCGCGATTCCGCCGCCGCCCATTGCCTGCGCATGCGCTCATCCATCAACACGCTCAGTGAGCGATACCTTGATTCGATTGCTTGCAGTGCGGCTTCTTCTTGCATAACCGCACTAAACCACACTTCTAAAATATAGTCAACTTATTTTGACGCGAGTCCTAACCCGATGAGAACGAAATCCACAACGCCCATGCCGAAGGCCGAGCACCTTTCGCTGACTTACAACCCCCTTCACGATCCTTAAAACGAAGAGCAAGTATCGGGATCGGACAGAACTCGAGCGCTCCTACAAGGCAAAGGGCGTCCGCATCTCCTGTCGTTTGGCACGACCGTAGGCCCGTTTGTTAAGGCGGCGTGGGAATACCAGGCACAGAACCCGGTCGCCGCCGATTTTCATGCTGCTGGACCTGCTGTGGGGCCTGCGCGGGGACGAGTGCCGTTCGGTCAAATGGCGCGATCAAATCAGCGAGGCTGAAGCGGAGCGCGACCGCTGGATCGACATGAAAGAACGCGTAGTCCGCATCAATGACGCGAAGAACCGGAGCGACCATGAATTCCCGATTGGGCCTTGTGCGTATGAGCTCTTGAAGCTGCGCCGCGAAAGCCAACTCGAAGGAGAGGTCTGGGTGTTTCCAGCGATGTCGCCGAATTCGCTCAAGGGCTACTACTCCGACCCGACCGTAGCGATGCAGACGGTGCGCGACAAGGCGGGCATCAAGGTGGTGCGCGGGCACGACTTGCGCCGAACATTCGGAGCGGCGTGCGAGAAGTTGGGGCTGACCGACCGGCAGATCAAGCGAATGCTCGGGCACGGAGTGGCGGGAGGCGAAACCTTGGGCCGCTACACGACCCCGGAATGGGAGGACATCGCGGACCGGATGAAGAAGGTTGAAGAGGAAATTTTGGAAGGTGGCACCAGCGGTTTACAACGCGTTGAGGCCTCGCAGTGCTGCGCGTTTGCCGGATGCGGAGGTGGCCGTGATCGATCCCAGGCCCAAGGGGAGGACATCCCAGCGCAAGCCACGATAATCGCGGCATGGAATAAAGGAAGAAAGGCGAGGCGCGATGTCAGTTGAAGTAGTCGAATCCGAACAGGACGTCGAGACGGCGCCCGCCAAAAAGCAAAAGACGGGCGGACGGGTCAAGAAGTCGCTTGATCAATTGATGTCAGAGGCCCGGATTCGGAACGAAATCGCGGGCATGAACGACGACACCACGTTGCCCGAGGAGCTGGCGGCGATCTACTTGGGCATATCCGTTTCCGAATTGGCTGAAATGCGCAAGCCACCAAAGAAGGTGGCCAAGTCTGCCTCCGCATCAAAGGCTCCACCTCTACCGCGTTTGAAAATGCTCAAGCCCATTCGAGAAGGGGCGGTGGGGCAAAACCAAAAGGTGCTCTACAAGATGGGTCATCTTCGGGCCTATCAAGACAGCATCACCGTCGAGTCGTCTTTCGATGCCGCCGTCGTCGGCGGAATCTACGGGTTCATGACGATTCAAGCCCCGTTTTTCGCCAAGCCCGCTACGCGCTCCGACCGGGGCCGCGCGACCTTGGTCGGCAAAGCGTGGGACAAGGCCGATCCGCATTGGGGCGAGCGCTTCAAGGCCTTGTTCGATGGAAAGCTGCGGGCGGTATGGATGACCCCCGCGGAAGCCGCTTCGAGCCGATGGGCGAAGCTGGCGGACCACAGGAAGTTCGCCAAGCCTTGGCTCGCGGTTTTGAAGGGCGAGGCCAGCGCCGTTCGAGCGGCGTTGGAGGCGACAGGCATCGCAACGGTTGCGGCGGAGGCGCCGCTGAAACATGCTCGCAGGGCGAGCGGGCTTTGAAATGGCTTTCGTAGCCGAAAGCTGAAAGGACGAAAACGAAGAGGTAGTGGTGTGCGGAGGGGCGGGCTTGCTGTTTCTGCCAGCCTATCAGACCGTTCTCGCCGTCAAGGCCATCGCGCATGGGAGCCATGCGCTCGCGTCCTTCGGCCGTTGGCAGCCTTGACCGCTGCGCTGCGGCCCGATGGACGGCCAGCAGGCAATCCCGCCTGCTACCAGGAGCGCGACATGGCGCAACAAACCCACTTCGGACTTTTCACCGTCAATGCGGACGGCCAATTCATCCCCGCGTCGGTCGACGCGATCATCGCCACCGCGCGGACATGCCTCGACAGCATGTTTGTCCGCGAGGCGGCCTTGGGCAGCCCGATGCGGCCAAGGACTACCTGTCGTTGAAGCTCGGGCAGCTCGAGCACGAGGTGTTCGCCGTCGTCTTCTTGGATGCGCAGAACCGCGTCATCGAATGCCGCGAAATGTTCCGGGGCACGCTGACCCAAACGTCGGTCTATCCAAGGGAAGTGGTCAAGGCGTCGCTTCAGCTCAACGCGGCGGCGTTGATCCTGGCCCACAACCATCCATCCGGAGTCGCCGAGCCGAGCAGGGCGGACGAATACCTGACGCAGACGCTCAAAACCGCGCTGGGCATGATCGACGTGAGAGTGATCGACCACATGGTGGTCGCGGGCGGGCGTGTGGTGTCCTTCGCGGAGCGCGGCCTCTTGTGACCACGGGGGTCTTGCCCCCTTTTTTGACCTGGCCAGTCGCGGCGGCGCAGCGAGCTGCCGGAGCCTACGGCTTGCGCTTGTCGGCAGGCCTCTTGCGCAGGTGCGTGGTCAGTTGATCCACGATGCCCGCCACGAGCTGGCGATCTGCGGGAGACAGCCCCGCGATTTGATGGGCAATGGCAGCGGCTTGGTCGGCGTCGCGGTCGCTAGCTTCGAGCAGAAGCTCATCCACCCTGCATCCGTAAAGGTCTGCGAACTCGAAGAGACGCCCAAGCGTAGGCGCGGCGACTCCGCGCTCCATGCGCGAGACGGCCTCATTGCCAATGTCGAGCCTTGCTGCGGCATCTTCCTGTGTGAACCCCGCCTCCTGCCGCCTGCGCGCGATGCACGCGCCGACAGCCGAGGCGATCTGTCGCTGTCGTGCTGAATCCATGTGTAACTCCAATCAACTTGAATGGTCGTGTTTCAACTCCTTTGTTTGAAGGTCTTAAAAGGTTGAGTGTCAACCTATTGGGTAGAATTCGCGTTGCATTTGGGCGCGACGTGAAAGTAAACCAATTTGGATAAGGAGTGGGTGATGGGTTTTTTATGGACAGGTGCGATTTTTTGGGGTGTGTTCTTTTGCATTGGCAGCCTTGGGGTGAAGAGCGACGGGCCGTTGCTCTTTTTGGTGGGCTGCGTGCCCACAGGCCTGCTGGTCTGGTTCTTAATCCATCGGGCAAGCAAGCGCGAGGCGGCGCATCAAGCGATGCTGCGGGAAGCGGGGGTGTCGCAAGGCTCAGGCTTCGACCATGCGGAGGCGGACACCGGCATTGCCCTCAACAAGCAGGCCAAGACCCTGACCCTGTTGATCGGGGCCTTTCACAAGACCTATTCGTTCGCGGACATCCGCGAGTGGGAAGCCATCAAGGAAACGCCGGGCGTGGGTCGGTGGGGGCAACCTGCGGGGGTGGGGGGGGGGAGTGGCCATAAATCGCCGGGCGGGGGGCAAAACGGGGATGTGCGACGGTTCGGGACGTGGACAACCCGAAATGGCGCATAGCCATGAAAGATAAGCCCACGCAGGCCCCTGGGTGGAGCGGATGCGCCAAGAGTGTTGACGCCGACCGAAAACTGACCCACTTATAGAGGTTGTGCCGACCCAAAATTGACCCAGGTGTTTTACTGGCTCTGCCCGTTTTTTGGGCAGGAGCAACAAAGGTGATCACCATGGAAATGTTGGGCAAAGTCAGACGGCTTTATTCCCGCGGCAAGAAGTCGCTGCACGAGATAGCCAAGACCACGGGGCTGTCTCGCAACACGATACGCAAGTGGGTGCGAGATACCGCGGAGGTGGCCAAACCGACGTACCGGCGCAAGGAGATGCCGTGCAAGCTCACGGCGTTTGCCCAGGCGCTGGAGATGGCCCTCAAAGCCGACGCGCACCGCACCAAGCAGAACCGTCGCACGGCCAAGGCGCTGTTTGTGCAGATCAAGGCGGCGGGCTACACCGGCGGTTACAGCCGCGTCACCGATTTCATCCGGGCCTGGCGCGAGCACGAGGGCAACGCGCCCAAGGCATTTGTGCCATTGGCGTTCGAGTTGGGTGAAGCTTTCCAGTTCGACTGGAGCGATGAGGGCATGGTGGTGGGCGGCATCTTCTACAAGTTGCAGGTTGCCCACCTGAAGCTGTGTGCCAGCCGCGCCTTCTGGCTGGTGGCGTACCCCAGCCAGGGCCATGAAATGCTCTTTGACGCCCATACGCGGGCCTTCACGGCTCTGGGCGGGATCCCGCGGCGCGGAATCTACGACAACATGAAGACGGCGGTGGACAAGGTCAAGAAAGGAAAGGGCCGTGTCGTCAATGCGCGCTTCACGGCGATGTGCGCGCACTACCTGTTCGATAGCGACTTCTGCAACGTGGCCTCCGGTTGGGAGAAGGGGGTGGTGGAGAAGAACGTGCAGGACAGCCGCCGGCGCATATGGCTCGATGCCCAGAAGATCCAGTGGGGATCGTTTGCCGATCTCAACGCCTGGCTGGGTGAGCGATGCCGAGCTTTGTGGGGCGAGCTACGCCACCCGGAGTACAAGGGGTTCAGCGTGCTGGAGATGCTGGAGCAAGAACGCCTGGAGATGATGCCCATGCCCACACCGTTTGATGGTTACGTCGAGAAGCCTTCGCGGGTGAGCAGCACCTGCCTGGTCTCGGTGGCGCGCAACCGGTACTCGGCGCCGTGTGAGTTGGCCAACCACCGGGTCAGCACTCGGCTGTATCCCACGCGGGTGGAGATCGCCACGGCCGACGCCATCGTCGCCAGCCATGAGCGACTGGCTGACCGCGGTCACATCCGCTACGACTGGCAGCACTACATCGCCCTGGTGCAGCGCAAGCCCGGGGCCTTGCGCAATGGCGCTCCCTTTGCCGACCTGCCGGCACCACTGCAGCGGCTCAGGCTGGGCTTGATGCGACACGCCGGCGGCGACAGGGTGATGGCGCAGGTGCTGGCCGCCGTGCCCACTGCGGGCCTGGAGGCCGTGCTGGTGGCGGTGGACCTGGTGGTGGAGTCCGGTGCACTCAGTGCCGAGCACGTCCTCAACGTCGTGGCTCGGCTCAATGCAGCGCCGGTGCCCGATTCGGTGGCCACCACGCTGCAACTGACGCAGGCACCGCTGGCCAACACCAGCCGCTACGACAGTCTGCGTGGCGAGGTGGAGGTCAGCCATGCGTCGTGATGTCGCCACCGAACTCAAAGAGCTGCGTCTGCTGGGCATGGTGGGTGCCTGGACGGACCTGTTGGCCCAGGGCGAGTCGCAGATCGCGGCCTCCAAGTGGTTGATCGAACATTTGCTGCAGGCCGAGTACACGGACCGGGCGATGCGCTCCATCAGCCACCAGATGAAGGTGGCCAGGTTTCCGATCCACCGTGATCTGGCCGGGTTTGACTTCGCCTGCGAATCGGCCGCGCAGATCGACGAGGGCCAGATCGACAAGCTCGCCACACTGGAGTTTGTGGACACGGCGCAGAACGTCGTGTTCATTGGCGGGCCGGGCAGCGGCAAGACGCACCTGGCCACAGCGATCGGGGTGGCTGGCATCACCAAGCGCGGCTTGCGGGTGCGCTTCTACTGCACGGTCGACCTGGTCAATGCGCTGGAGGCCGAGAAGGCCCAGGGCAAGGCGGGGCGGATCGCGCAGTCGCTCTTGCGAATGGATCTGGTCATCCTTGATGAGCTCGGGTATTTGCCGTTCAGTCAGGCCGGTGGGGCGTTGCTGTTCCATCTGCTGTCCAAGCTGTACGAGCACACCAGCGTGGCGATCACCACCAACCTGAGCTTCTCGGAGTGGACCAGCGTGTTCGGCGACGCCAAGATGACCACCGCGCTGCTGGACCGGCTGACCCACCACTGCCACATCGTCGAGACGGGCAACAACTCGCATCGGTACAACCAGAGCAGCGTGGCGGCCAAGTCACGCATCAAGGAGCGCGAGCACTCGCGCAAGAAGGCCAAGGCCGCGTCGCCGGACGAACCGTTCTGACGCGCCCGCGCACGGGGAAATCCGCTACGGGCTACGCCCTTCGCTCCTTTCCCCGTGCAGGTTCTGCAGACAAAAACTAGAACCAGGGAAGGAAGTCAAAAGCAGAGCATTGAGTACACTTATCCACAGTTGCCAATTCAAACGGCAGCTATCCGTCCTGGGTCAATATTGAATCGGCAGGGTGGGTCAGTATTCAATCGGCGCGAACATGGAGGGCTCCGATTTGTTGTTTGCTCGGGGTGTCAAAACTGCGTTTTGGCGGACTTTCTGGGGCGCCAATCAGGGGCGAAAACGCGATCCAAAGAGGCTCCATCTTCATTGGTGAGCGGGGAGTGAAGCAGGGCGCGGAGGGTGAGTCTAACGGTGCTGAAAACGCGCCGTCAAGATGCCGACAAAAACGGAAAAATCAGGATTTAACCCGCATGAATGCTAGGTTGCGCTAATGATGGGCCATCATGGGGGTGTGCGCTTTGTCGGGATCGGTCATTGCGTGAAGTCTAGCAACACCGGGGGCGCTGCCCACTGCCGACGCAGCGGCAACCAGGGGCCACCGCACTGCGGGCAAGGCTGCTAGAGTCTGGGCCATGACCACACCCGTGCCAGGCAATCGCCATGACGACGCCGCCACCCGGATCTGACCCGGCGTCCATGCCGGGCGCGTCGATGGACCCGGTGGTTCGACAAAACCGGATGCTGCACGCGATCAGCCGGGCACAGTCGCTGGTGATCGACAGCAGTGACCCCGGCGTTGTGTTCGAGGGGTTGCTGACGGAGCTGCTGAAGTTGACGCAGGCCGAATACGGCTTCATTGGCGAGGTGTTGTACACGCCCGAGTCGCAACCCTACCTCAAGACCTACGCCATCACCAACATCGCCTGGGACGACGCCACCCGCGCACTCTATGCGCAACACACGCCGGGTGGCATGGTGTTCTCCAATTTGAAATCCCTGTTTGGCGTTGCCTTGGTCAGCGGCAAGCCGGTGATTGCCAACCACCCGGCCAACGACCCCCGGCGCTGCGGGTTGCCGCAGGGCCATCCGCCGCTCAATGCCTTCCTGGGGATACCAATCGAACACGGCAGCAAGCTGGTGGCGATGATCGGGCTGGCCAACCAGCCCGGTGGGTTCCACGACCACGACGTTGCCTTTCTGGACCCGCTTTGCAAAACCATTGGGCAACTGGTTCATGAGCGCAGAACCGAGCTGCAAAGACGCCTGGCGCTCGAAGAGCTGGAGCGCACCGCGGCGCTGCTGGCCCAGCGCACCGAGGCCCTCAAGAGCACGCTCGACAGCATGAGCCAGGGTATCGTCATGTTGGACCGGGACGGACGTATCACGGTGCACAACCAGCGCCTGATCGAACTGCTGGACTTGCCCGAGAGTTTGTTGGCAATGCAGCCGACCTTCGGCGAAGTGGTTCAGTTTCAACTGGCGCGGGGTGACTTCGGAGACAACTTTGAGCGGGTCGACGCGTTAGCTCGCAAGCAGTTGGCTGGCGGTGTTCTGTCCAGCCAGCCTGGCAACTATTTACGCAGCACACCATCTGGTCGTGTGCTGCAGGTGGCAACCCGCCACTTGCCAGACGGTGGCTTGGTGCGCACCTATGCCGATGTCACCGAGCAACAGAGAGTGCATGAGGAGCTGCGCGCCAGCGAGCTGCGCTTTCGCAGCCTGACACGGCTCTCATCAGACTGGTATTGGATGCAGGACGAGCAGTTCCGCTTCGTCCAGTTCGAGGGCAACCGCGAGGCCAAGACCCAACGCCTGGAGGCCGCTGACCTGGGTCAGACGCGCTGGGAGATTGGCGCCTGCAATATGACCGAGGCCGACTGGCAGGTGCACCGTGCGGCGCTGCAGGCGCACCAGGTCTTTCGCGAACTGGAACTGGAGCGACGTCGCGATGACGGCATGGCCTATTGGATATCGGTCAGCGGTGAGCCCATCGTTGATGAGGCCGGGGTGTTTCGCGGCTACTGCGGCATTGGCTGCGACATCACCTCGCGCAAGCTGGCAGAGGCGCAGATCGAGAAGCTGGCTTTTTTTGATGCCTTGACCGGATTGCCCAATCGGCGCCTGCTCTATGACCGGCTGCAGCAAGCGGTGGTGGTCGGTCAGCGCCGGGGCGCGCACGGCGCCTTGTTGTTCATTGACCTGGATGACTTCAAGGCCATCAACGATACCCAAGGGCACGAGGTCGGCGACCAATTGCTCAAACAGGTTGCCATGCGCTTGAGTGGGTGTGTGCGCCAGACGGACACTGTGGCGCGACTCGGTGGCGACGAGTTTGTGGTGATGCTCGATGAACTGAGCGAGCAGGCGGCGCAGGCAGCGGCGCAGGCCGAAGCCGTTGGCAAGAAGATTCTGGCCTCCTTGAACCAGCCCTTTGAATTGGCGCAACAATGGCTTCACAGCTCGCCCAGCATTGGCGTGGCCTTGTTCTGCGGCCAGCAAGACAGCGCCGACGAGTTGCTCAAGCGGGCTGACCTGGCCATGTACCAGGCCAAGGCCGCTGGACGCAACACCATGCGCTTTTTTGACCCGCAAATGCAAACTGCGGTGTCCGAGCGCGCCACATTGGAGGCGGACCTTCGCCACGGACTGGCACGCGGAGAACTGCTGCTGCACTACCAGCCGGTGGTGGATGCGCAGGGCCAGACCACCGGCGTCGAGGCACTGGCGCGCTGGCAACATCCGCTGCGTGGTTTGGTGCCACCCGGCGAATTCATTCCCTTGGCGGAACAGTCGGGTTTGATTTTGACCTTGGGGCAGTGGGTGCTGGACGTGGCTTGCCGACAACTGGTAGCCTGGAGCGCGCAGGCCAGCACCCGGGGCTGGAGCATGGCCGTCAACGTCAGTGCCCGCCAGTTTCGACACCCTGATTTTGTCAACCTGGTGCTCACTACCTTGCGCACCACAGGCGCCAACCCGTACCGGCTGAAGCTGGAGCTGACCGAGAGCCTGCTGGTCAGCGATGTGGACGACGCCATTGCCAAGATGAGCGAATTGCGCTCGATAGGTGTGCGGTTTGCGCTGGATGACTTCGGCACCGGTTACTCGTCCCTGAGCTACCTGCAGCGCCTGCCCTTGGATCAGCTCAAGATTGATCAGTCCTTTGTGCGCGACGTCCTGCACAGCGCCAACGACGCCGCCATCGTGCGCACCATTCTGTCGCTGGCCCACAGCATGGAACTGACGGTGGTGGCCGAGGGTGTCGAGACCATCGGCCAGCACGAGTTCCTGGCGCAGTGTGGCTGCTTGGCCTTCCAGGGCTACCTGTTTGGCAGGCCCGCGCCGATCACGGGCTAGCGCCGCTCGGTTGGTTCTGGCCGCAGCCATGCGTGCGCGGCAAATCGGCCACTTGCGGCACAATGTCCGAGACACTTTGTACTCAATGTGGAACCTACCCCTGTGACCAGCCAAGTCCCGGCCCATTTGGCTGCCGAAATTGAGCGCCTGCGCGCTGAGCTTGAGGCCACCCAGCAGCGCCTGCGAGTGGTGGTGCAGGCCTCGGGCGCGCTGCTGGGTACGCTGGAGTTCGAACTTGATCCTGCCGGTCAACTGTTACTGGTGCGCGCCGATGCCATGGCCGACAAGCTGCTTGGCAAGCCCTGCGGCCCCTACATCGGGCGGCCGCTGCTGAGCTTGTTTCCCGGTCTGCGTGTGACAACCTTGCCGAACGAGTTGGCGGCGGTGGCGCGCGAGGGTGGGGTGGTGGGGCCTGCGGCCACCCTGGGCGAGGGCATGCTGTCGGGACGCGCTTACCAGTTCTTTGCGTTCCAGTCGGCGGCGAATCGGGTGGTGGCCAAGTTCTGGGATGGATTGGGGGCCCCCCAGGTGCAGCGGATGGCGGAGCGCTCTCAGCAGCAATTGCTGGTGGTGTTCCGCGACAGCCCGGTGGCAATTTCCATGAGCCGCGCGGCCGATGGCGTGTATGTGGACGTCAACGAGGAGTGGTGCAGACTGACCGGCGTGTCTTTTGACCAGGCGCTGGGCCGGTCCGCCATCGATCTGGGCTTCTGGCGCGACACCGCCGAGCGCGACGCTGGCACAGCGCCGATGCGCGACACCGGGCACTTGCGCAACCTGGATCTGCCGTTCAAGCGCATGGACGGCGAGCAACGTATTTTGCAGCTCAACGGCTCGCGCATCGAGATCGACGGCACCAGCTATTACCTGAGCTACCTCAAGGATGTGACGGCCGCGCGCGCCGCCCAGGCCGCTCTGGCGCAAAGCGAACAAAAGCTCAAGGACAGCAACAGCCACCTCAATGAGCAGATTGCACTGTTTGAATCCATGGAGAGCCTGGCCACGGTGGGCCATTGGGTGTCTCGGCCCGGCGGAGACGGGCTGGTCTGGTCAGGGGGCCTGTACGCGCTGTCCGGGCTGGAGCCGGGCAGTGTCGGCAGTACCACGGCGGGGCGTAGCCGCATCTTGGACGAGGATCGGCCGACCTTCGAGGCCGCGCGCGCCAGACTGGACGGCGCCACAGTGGAATACCGCTGGGCGCATCCGGATGGCCGGGTGCGCTGGTTGCGCGCGCGCATGCACCGGCGCTACCAGGGCGGCGTGGCGGTGCTCGATTTTGGCGTGGTGCAGGATGTCACGACCGAGCGCAATGCGGCGCTGGCCTTGCAGGATCGGTTGGCGTTCATCCAGAAAATCACCAGCCGCGTGCCCGGCGTGGTGTACCAGTTGCGACGCGCTCTAGACGGCCGGTTTCAGTTTCTCTACATCAGCGAGACGGTGCGCGAGATGTACGGCGGCGTCACCCCCGACCAGTTGTTGCACGATGCCAGTTGCACGCTGGCGCTTCACCACCCCGATGATCTATCTGGTTTTCTGACCTCATTGAAGGTGTCGGCGCGCGACCTGACGCCCTGGCGTCACGAGTACCGCTTGCGCTTTCCGGACGGCTCCGTGACCTGGTTGTTCGGTCAGGCGATGCCGGAGGCGCAGGCCGATGGAGGGGTGGTGTGGAATGGTGTCACCACCGACATCACCGAGCGCAAGCAAGCCGAGGAAAAGATCGAGCGCCTCGCGTTTTTCGACATGCTGACCGGGCTGCCCAACCGGCGGCTTCTGATGGACCGGCTGCAGCACGCGCTGGCGCTGGGTGACCGGGCCCGACGGCCCGGCGCCCTGCTGTTTATCGATCTGGACAATTTCAAGGACCTCAACGACACCCAGGGCCATGACGTCGGGGACCAGTTGCTCAAGCAGGTCGCCATCCGACTCGGCGAGTGCGTGCGCGGCGCCGATACGGTGGCGCGCCTGGGTGGTGACGAGTTTGTCGTGATGCTCGAAGAGCTGGGCGGCGAAGTGGGTGAGGCGGCGGCTCTGGCCGAATCGGTGGCGCGCAAGATTCTGACGACCCTTAACCAGCCTTTCCGTCTGGCTGGGCAGGAGCACCACAGTACACCCAGCATCGGCATTGCGCTGTTTCACGACCAACTCAGCAGTGTCGACGATCTGCTCAAACGGGCCGATCTGGCCATGTACCAGGCCAAGGCCGCAGGGCGCAACACGCTGCGCTTCTTTGACCCGCAAATGCAGGTGGTGGTGGCCGCCAGGGCCGAACTGGAAGGGGACTTGCGCCTGGGCCTGCAGCGCGATGAACTGCTGCTTTATTACCAGCCGGTGGTGGATGAGCTTGCCCGCGTGATCGGCGTCGAGGCGCTGGTGCGTTGGCGCCATCCCAAGCGTGGACTGGTATCGCCCGCTGAATTCATCCCGGTGGCGGAACAGAGTGGGCTGATCTTGCCCCTCGGGCAGTGGGTGCTGGCGCAGGCGTGCGCACAATTGGTGGCCTGGTCGGCCCTGCCCGCAACGGCGCGCCTGACGATAGCGGTCAATGTGAGTGCGCGCCAGTTCCGCCACGCCGAGTTTGCGACGCAGGTGCTGGAACTATTGCGTGTCAGTGGCGCCAACCCCTATCGGCTCAAGCTGGAGATCACCGAGAGCCTGTTGCTGAGCGACATGGACGACGCGATCGAGAAAATGAGCGAACTGCGCTCGATTGGGGTCAGTTTTGCGCTGGATGATTTTGGCACCGGCTACTCGTCATTGGCCTACCTCAAGCGGCTGCCGTTGGAGCAGCTCAAGATCGATCAGTCGTTTGTGCGCGATGTCATGACCGATCCGAACGACGCCGCCATTGCGCTGGCGGTGTTGACGCTGGGGCGCAGCCTGGGCCTGACAGTGGTCGCCGAAGGCGTGGAAACACCCGAGCAACACGCGCTGCTGCGCAACCACGGGTGTTGTGTGTTTCAGGGTTATCTGTTTGGCCGACCGGTGCCGGTCGAGGCGCTTGACTTACGTTCGACCGAGCAGGCGGTCTCGTCAGTCAGTTGGATGATCTGACTCTGGCGTGTGCAGGATGGGCGTGGCCTGACGCACGGCCGCCTTGTCGCCCGCGCCCGCAAACTTGCTGTACTTGCCCAGAATCCCAACCAGTTGACCGTAGATTTTGGGGCTGCCGGCGAGGCATTCCTTTTGGTGCAGGAAGTCGCTCTCGCCGGTGAAGTTGCCTACCAGGCCACCGGCTTCGGTTACCAGCAGCGAGCCCGCCGCCATATCCCAGGGCTGCAGACCGGTTTCGAAAAAGGCGTCGGTAAAGCCAGCGGCCACGTAGGCCAGGTCCAGCGCGGCGGCGCCGGGACGGCGCAAGCCGGCGGTGCGCTGCATCACCTCGCCCATCATGCGCAAATAGGCATTGAAATCGTCGCCAGGGCGGAACGGAAAGCCGGTGGAAATCAGGCACTCCTGCATGCGGGTGCGCTTGGAGACGCGGATGCGCCGGTCGTTCATGTAGGCGCCGCGCCCCTTGGTGGCGGTGAACAGGTCGTTGCGGCTGGGGTCGTAGATGACGGCCTGCTCAACCTTGCCCTTGACCGCCAGCGCAATGCTGACGCAGTACACCGGCAAGCCGTGGATGAAGTTGGTGGTGCCGTCCAGCGGATCGATGATCCAGACATAGTCGCTGTCCTTGGCGCCATGCTCGCTGCCCGATTCCTCGGCCAGAATGCCGTGCCCCGGATACGCGGTGAGCAGCATCTCGATGATGGCCTGCTCGGCCGCGTGATCGACTTCGGTCACGAAGTCGTTGACCTGCTTTTGCGAAATGCGCACCGCTTCCACATCCAGCGCGGCGCGGTTGATGATGGCACCAGCGGCGCGGGCGGCCTTGATGGCCACATTGATCATGGGGTGCAGATTGGGGGGCGGCATAAATTGTGGGGGTAAGAGCAGCTGACAGACCCGTCGATGCGGGCCGCTTGGGCGTCGATTTTCTCATGAAACCTGAAGGCGCCCACTTATCTGCGGCGGCACCCCCTAAGCTCACCCCCTATCCCCCAACCCCTTTCCACCCTCGCCAGGGCGGAAAGGGGGGCCCTATTTGGTGACTGGTCTCGACCAACGCGTTCACGGCGCGAGCGTCGCGACTGCTACCACTCAGCAAAATGGGTCGCCACCGGTCGTAGCTGATTCCAACAACTGAGTACCCTCGCCGGCTGGCCGCTGCGCGCCAGCGACGAGTCACGAGACAGAGACACGCCATGCGGACAGGGGACAATTGCCCCATGACAACCCGATTCATCCTGATCAACACCAGCCACGCCGGCAATGTTGGCGCCGCCGCACGCGCCATGAAGACCATGGGTTTTGACGAACTGGTGCTGGTGGCGCCGCGCTGGGCCAACGTGCTGCGCCGCGAAGAGACCATCCAGCGCGCCAGCGGGGCACTGGACGTGTTGGCCAAGGCGCGTATCGTCGGCACGCTGGACGAGGCGCTGGACGGCATCACGCACCTGTGCGCCACCGCCATGACGCCGCGTGACTTTGGTCCGCCGACGCGCACGCCACGCGAGCACTTCGAATTGCTATCACAAAATGAGCATGCATCGATCACACAGAAAGGAACAGAGGCCGATATGGCACTCAGCGCGCGGCCAGATTGGGTACCTGATGGAATCGCTTTCCTGTTCGGCTCGGAGCGCTTCGGCATGAGCAACGAGGATGTGTACCGCTGCCACGTGGCGCTGAGCATTCCCAGCAACCCGCAATTCGGCTCGCTCAATATTGGTGCCGCCTTGCAGGTGATCGCCTATGAGTGGCGCCTGGCGCTGGGCGGCTTCGCGGTGCAGGCGGCCGCCGTCTCGACGCAACTGGCCGACGCACAGCAACTCGCGGGCATGCTGGCGCACTGGGAGCGCGCCCTGGTGTCGATCGGCTTTCTTGACCCGCAAGCGCCCAAGAAGTTGATGCCGCGCCTGAACCAGTTGTTCAACCGTGCAGGCGTGACGCAGGAGGAGATTCACATCCTGCGCGGCATTGCCAAGATGATGGATCGCGGCGCGGCCAGCCATAAATCCCCAGGTGGCCAGGCAGATCCGAGCAGCGACTAGTCTGACACCTTGCCGGACAGACCGCAGCCGCGCAGCGGCAAGCTCTGTCCTCAACTAGACTAGGGGGCATGTTTGCCCGCCTTCGCTCCGACATTCAATGCATCCTCGACCGTGACCCGGCTGCCCGCAGCACTTGGGAGGTGCTCACCTGTTACCCCGGCCTGCACGCCCTGGTGCTGCACCGGCGCGCGCACTGGTGCTGGACGCACGGCCTCAAGTGGCTGGGCCGCTTCATCTCGCATGTGGCGCGCTGGCTGACCGGCATCGAGATTCACCCGGGCGCCATCATTGGCGAGCGCGTCTTCTTTGACCACGCCATGGGTGTGGTGGTGGGTGAGACCGCCGAGATCGGCGACGGCTGCACCATCTACCAGGGCGTGACGCTGGGCGGCACCTCGCTCTACAAAGGCGTGAAGCGACACCCCACGTTGGGCCGGGACGTGGTGGTTAGTGCTGGCGCCAAGGTGCTGGGCGGTTTTGTGGTGGGTGATGGGGCCAAGATCGGCAGCAACGCCGTGGTGATCAAGCCGGTGCCGGCCGGTGCCACCGCCGTAGGCATTCCGGCACGCATCATCCCGAGCAAGGCCGGAGAAAGCGCCGACGTGACCGCGCCCGAGCGTAAGTTCAGCGCCTACGGCATTACCCTGGACGATGACCCCCTGAGCCAGGCCATGCATGGCCTGATCAACAATGCTTCGTCACAGGAGCATCAGATTGCCCTGCTGTGGAAGGCCATTGAGACCCTGCAGGCCAATCGCGCCGGCACCGACTGCGTGCCGGGCGACGCGGCGCTCAAGGAATGCTTCGAGGCCGACAAGCTCAATCAGTTGGTGGGGGAGTAGGGCACCGTCATGCGGCTGAGCGCCACCCCCTTGGGGGCAACACCAGTGGCCTGGCGCAGCCTGGCTCCACGGCGATTTGGCGTGCGTCATTGCGCGCGAATGGCGCTTTTGGGCCGAAACGCCTTGCACACCGCGTCATCGGTCTCTAGATAAGGCCCGCCAATCAGGTCGATGCAATAGGGCACCGCTGCAAAAATACCGGGCACCACGGACTGACCGGCGGCATCACGCACGCCTTCAAGCGTTTCCTGGATCGATTTGGGTTGGCCCGGCAGATTGATGATCAGGGCCTGTTTGCGAATCACCGCCACCTGACGCGACAGAATCGCGGTCGGCACGAAGTTCAGGCTGATGGCGCGCATCTGTTCACCAAAGCCGGGCATCACCTTGTCGGCTACCGCCACCGTGGCCTCGGGGGTCACGTCGCGCAAAGCCGGGCCGGTGCCGCCGGTGGTCAGCACCAGGGCGCAACCCGCATCCACCAGTTCGATCAAGGTCTGGCTGATGGCGACCTGTTCGTCGGGGATCAGCCGTGGCTCGAACTGCAGCGGGTTTTTGAGTGCACGGGTCAGCCAGTCCTGCAGCGCGGGTAGGCCTTTGTCGACGTACACGCCGGTCGAGGCGCGGTCGCTGATCGAGACGATGCCGATCTTGACCGCATCGTGGGCTGTCACAGTGGGCGTATTCATGCCTTGTCTCCGGCTTCGTTCATCGCGCCGGCCAAATGCTGGCGCACGATCTGAAAGATGTCGCGGTAAGCGCGGCCATGACGCAGGGCCTCGCCGGGCTTCTCGGGCTTGGCGTCCTTGCGCGCCTGACGAATCAGCGCGCGCAGTTGTTGCGAGTCGGTGTCGGCGAAGGCGCCCATCCATTGGCCGAAGGCATCCTCGTCGGCAATCAGGCGGTCGCGCCATTGTTCGGCCTGGTGCAGCGACAGGTTCTCCTGTGCCGAGCCATTGTGCTGCTCGTCCAGCGCCTGGCGAATCTGCTCCAGTACTTGCGGCTCCAGCAAGCGCATCAGCTTGCCAATGAACTGCATCTGGCGGCGCTTGCCTTCGAAGTTGGTGATGCGCTTGGCCTCGGTGATGGCGTCGCGAAACTTCTCCGACAAGTCCAGCCGCGCCATCAAGTCGGCGCGCAAATCCAGCAACTCCGTGCCGAGCTTTTGCAGCGCGTCGCTCTCGTGTTTGAGTTCGGTCCGGCTGGGCTCGTCGCTGCCTTTTAGCTCGCGTTTGAGTTCAAGATCAAGCTCGCTGCCCAAGGCGACGAACTGGCCTTTGACGAAGTAGCCTTTGGTGGGTTTGCGTGACATGGTTGGGGTGCGGGCGAGAGACAGACGGGGTGGGGCGGACCCACAGGACGAGCCCCGGTATCATAGCCTCCGATATGAACAAACCCAACACCCCCCCGGTCCCGCCCGAATGAGCACAGCGGATTCAGCTACAGCCAGGCGTTCTTCGAAGAACTGGTTGACACCGCGCTGGCGCATGCCAAGAAAGTCGGCGCCACCGATGCCGGCGCCGAAGCCTCCGAGGGCTGTGGCCTGAGCGTGTCCGTGCGCAAGGGCGAGTTGGAGAACGTGGAACGCAACCGCGACAAGTCGCTGGGCGTGACCGTGTATGTGGGCCAGCGGCGCGGCAATGCCAGTACTTCGGACTTCTCCAAAGCCGCCATCAAACAGACCGTGCAGGCGGCTTTTGATATCGCGCGCTTCACGGCTGAAGACCCGATGGCCGGGCTGCCGGATGCGCGAGACGTGCAGGCGAGCCAGGACCAGCGCACCGATCTGGATCTGTTCCACCCGTGGCTCATCAACAGCGAGCAGGCCGCCAAACTGGCGATGGCCTGCGAGGCGGCGGCCCTGCAAACGGACAAACGCATTACCAACAGCGAGGGTGCCGCAGTGTCGGCCCAGCAGTCGCATTTCTTTAGCGCCCACACGCGCGGCTTTCGGGGTGGTTACGCCAGTTCGCGCCAGTCGCTGTCGGTCTCGCCGATTGCCGGCAAGGGCGACGACATGCAGCGCGACGCCTGGTACAGCTCGCAGCGCAGTGCCGACGACCTGGCTTCGCCCGAGGCCATCGGCCGCTACGCCGCAGAGCGGGCGCTGAGCCGTCTGCATGCGCGCAAGATCGCCACGCTGGAGTGCCCGGTGCTGTTCGAGTCCCCGCTGGCCGCGGGCCTGCTGGGCAGTTTTGTGCAGGCGATCAGTGGTGGTGCGCTGTACCGCAAGAGCTCCTTCCTGCTTGATTCGCTGGGCAAACAGGTGTTTCCCAAACACATTGACATCATGGAAGACCCGTTTGTCAAACGTGGCAAGGGCAGTTCCCCCTTTGATGATGAAGGTGTCAAGGTTCAGCCACGTGCCGTGGTCAAGGCAGGCAAGGTCCAGGGTTATTTTCTGAGCAGCTATTCAGCGCGCAAGCTCGGCATGAAGACCACCGGCAATGCCGGCGGTTCGCACAACCTGATCCTGAGCTCCAGCCTGACCCGTGCTGGTGATGACCTCGACGCCATGCTGCAAAAACTCGGTACCGGCCTGTTCGTCACCGAGCTGATGGGCAGTGGCGTGAATTACGTCACCGGCGACTATTCGCGCGGCGCCAGCGGCTTCTGGGTGGAGAAGGGGCGCATCGCCTTTCCGGTGGAAGAGATCACCATCGCCGGCAATATGAGGGCCATGCTCAAGGGCATCGAAGCGGTGGGTGCGGACAGCTACAACTACGGCGCCAAGACCGTGGGCTCGATTCTGGTGAACCGGATGAAGGTGGCGGGGAGTTGAAACGCTAGGCCGCCAACGCAGCCTTGACCGCCGCCGACACCTGACCCATCTCTGCCTTGCCGGCGAGGCGTGTCTTGACGACACCCATCACTTTGCCCATGTCGCCCGGCCCCTTGGCGCCGAGTTCGGCCACGATCAGCTTGACTTCAGCCAGCACCTCGTCGGCGCTCAGGCGCTGCGGCAGGTAGGCCTGCAGCACCTTGATCTCGGCGCTTTCCTTGTCGGCCAGGTCCATGCGTTGGGCCTGGACAAAGGCGGTGACCGAGTCCTTGCGCTGTTTGATCAGCTTGTCGATGATGGCGACCACGGCCGCATCGTCCAGCACCACGCGCTCATCGACTTCCTTCTGCTTGCAGGCCGACAGCAGCAGGCGGATGGTGCCCAGGCGCTCGCTGTCCTTGGCGCGCATGGCGGTCTTCATGTCTTCGGTGATCTGGTCTTTGAGTGTCATGGGGTTGGCTCCTGATGTGAACAAGGTCGGCCCACAAAGCAAAAAGCCCGCCTGAGCGTCCTCGGCGAGCTTCTTGGGGCCGAAAAAGGGTACTGGATCAGTACATCTTCTTGGGCAACTGCATGGCGCGAATGCGCTTGTAGTTGCGCTTGACGGCGGCGGCCTTCTTGCGCTTGCGCTCGGCGGTGGGCTTTTCGTAGAACTCGCGGGCACGCAAGTCAGTCAGCAAGCCCAGTTTTTCGATGGTGCGCTTGAAGCGGCGCAGGGCCACGTCAAAGGGCTCGTTTTCTTTTACACGGATCATTGTCATTGCGTAAGGGTGTCCAAAATGTGCAGTCTTCGGTCCAGGGAAGATCGGGCCACTGGGTGAACAAGCTGCGATTTCCCCCGCTTAAATTTGATCAGGCAGCGGGAGTTTGCCAGCAAAGCCTTGGATTATAGCGCCATTGTTTCCAATTTCAACGCCGACTGCGGCGGTTGGCCTGCGTTGTGGCGAATGTCCCTACAGCTGGTAGAAGTTCCGGATGGTGTCCCAAGCCAGTTGCGGGTCGTCCACATACTGAAAAAGGGACAGGTCTGTCGGCGAAATGACGTTTTCCTCGATCATGACGTCCAGGTTGAGCAAGCGCTTCCAGTAGTCAGAGCCGAACAGGATGATGGGCACCGGCTTGGCCTTCTTGGTCTGCACCAGGGTGATCACCTCGAACAGCTCGTCCAGCGTGCCGAAGCCGCCCGGAAATGCCACCAGCGCCTTGGCGCGCATCATGAAGTGCATCTTGCGCATCGCGAAATAGTGAAACTTGAAGCTCAGTTCCGGCGACACATAGGGGTTGGCGTGCTGCTCATGCGGCAGCCCGATGTTCAGGCCCACGGTGGGCACGGCCATCTCGTGGGCGCCGCGGTTCGCGGCTTCCATGATGCCGGGGCCGCCGCCAGTGCAGATGAACAGGCTCTTCTCACGCGGGTGCTGGCGGCTGTAGCCGCCCACCAGCCGCGCAAACAGGCGTGCCTGCTCGTACCAGTGGGCATTGCGCACCTGGCGCTGGGCTTGCGCCATCTCGGCGGCGTCGCCGCTGAGGGTGGCGGCGTCGATGGCAGCCTGCGCCTCGGCGGGCGAGACGAAACGTGCGCTGCCAAACACCACGATGGTGTTTTCGATGCCCAGGGCCTTTTGGTCCAGGTCGGGCTTGAGCATCTCAAGCTGCATGCGAATGCCGCGTGTCTCGCGGCGCAACAGGAATTCCGGGTCGGCAAACGCCACCCGGTAGGCATCCGATTCCAGCGGCGTGCCGGCGTCAAAGTGGTACTTCAGTTCGGCCCAGGCGTCGGCCAGGGTTCGGTCATTGGGGTTGAGAGCGGCATCCATCGCGGGTCTTTCCGGCAGGTCAGGGGTTTTGGGGGTCAGGCGTGCAGCGCCAGCAGCGCCTGCGCCAGCAGGGGGGCAATGGCCACGGCGTTGCTGCCGTGGGCAATGCAGTCGGTGCTCCAGACCTGGCTTACGCCAGCCTCCAGGATCACCTGCAGCGCGTCGTCGGCGAACAGCGCGTGGGTCACTGCCACATCGACGCTGGCCGCACCGGCCTGCAGGGCGAGCCGTGCCGCCTGGGCCACGGTGCGCCCGGTGCTGGCCACATCGTCGATCAGCACCACGGCGCGTCCGGCCAGCGGGGTGTCTGGCAAGGCAATGGCCACCTGTTTGTCGCCGTTGCGTACCTTGGTGCAGACGGCGTGGTCAAAGCCATGCCGCCCTGCTGCCTGGGCCACCCACTGCGCCGACTCGCCGTCGGGGCCCATCAGCAAGGGCGAGCGATGGTGCTTGGCAATCAGATCGGCCAACAGGGGTGCGCCGCTGACGACAACCGCCTGCGGCACCGGAACCGCCTGCTCCAGCGTGGCGACACGATGCAGGTGCGGATCGACCGTGATCACGGCGTCAAACAGCGAGGCCAGAAAACGACCGACGATGGTCTGGCTGACCGCCTCGCCCGGGCGAAACGCCATGTCCTGGCGCATGTAGGCCAGGTAGGGCGCGATCAGCGTCAGTTGCGTGGCGCCAAGCTGGCGGGCAGTCTGGCCGGCAAGCAGCAGCTCAACCAGCTTCTCGTTGGGGTGGTCCAGACTGCGCAGCAGCGCCACCGGCCCCTTAAGGCCGCTGGGCAAGCGCAGCTTGAGTTCGCCATCCGGAAAGCGGTGGCGCTCGATCACCGTCAGTTCAATGTCGGCGGCCTGGGCAATGCGCTGCGCGGGGGCGAGTTCATCGTCAAAACACAGCAGTTTGGGGCGGACGAGCATCAGAACTCCACAAAGACGTGTGACATCTGGTCCGCGTCGCCGACGGTGTAGCCACTGGACTTGGCGCTGGCCTGGCGTGCAAATTCCAGGTCGGAGGCGTAGGCGGCGTAGATCCGGTACAGGGGCTGCCCGGCGCGCGCCGGATCCCCCAGCTTGCACAGCAAGTCCACGCCCGAGCCCGGAACCTTGGGCGCACCGGCGAAGCGCGCAATGCGGGCGATCTGCAGGTTGTCGATGCCGACCACGATGCCGTCGCGTTCCGCGCGAACCTCCAGACTCAACGCGCCCAGAGGCGGGTGGTTGTGATCGAACTCCTTGCGTCCCTGGGCGTCAATCAGCGCATTCATCTTGGCCAGGGCACGGCCCGAATCCAGGATGTCGCGCGCAATTGCAAAGCCGTCTCCGCCGCGCACGTCGGGGTCGCACTCGATCAACCGCCCGGCCAGGCGCAAGGCCTTCTGTCGCAGGTCGATGGGTGCGCGTGGATCGTTCTCCAGCACACGCATCACGTCGCGCGCCTCCAGCACCGGGCCGACGCCAAACCCGATCGGTTGGCGGCCGTCCGTAATCACCACGTCGAGCGAAATCTTCATGCGCCGGGCCACATATTCGAACAAGCGGCGCAGGCGCTGCGCATCCGGCATGGAGCGCACCTTGGCGGTGGGGCCGATGGGGATGTCGAGCACCAAGTGGGTGGAGCCGGCGGCGATCTTCTTCGACAGGATCGACGCCACCATCTGGCCGGGCGAGTCCAGCGAGAGCGGGCGCTCCACCGAGATCAGCACGTCATCGGCGGGCGATAGATTGGCGCTGCCGCCCCAGGCCAGACAGCCACGGTGATTGCGCACGATGTCCTGCAGCTTCTCGATCGGCAGTTCCACCTGGGCCAGCACTTCCATGGTGTCGGCAGTGCCGGCCGGCGAGGTGATGGCGCGCGAGGACGTCTTGGGGCACAGCATGCCGTGTGCCGCCACGATCGGCACCACCAGCATGGAGGTGCGGTTGCCAGGCAGGCCGCCAATGCAGTGCTTGTCCACCACCAGCGGTTCATGCCAGTCGAGTCGGCGACCGGCCTCGATCATGGCCTCGGTCAGAAAATACACCTCTTCGCGGTCGAGTTCGTCACGATTGGTGGCCACCACAAAAGCGGTGAGTTCGATCTTGGAGTAGTGGTGTTCGGCAATGTCACGCACGATGGCGCGGAAGTCGTCCGGCCCCAGCCGTTCGCCGCCCAACTTGCGGTGCAGCGCACTGATGGATTCGGGTGCCTCGGCTTGCGAGACCGACACGGTGTGGCCCTCCGGCACGCCGATCTGGGCGAAGGCCGCCTTGGACAGGCCCAGTTGACCGCAAGCCACGATGGCCTCGTCATCCACCACATTGAGCGTGGCCAGCACCCGGCGGCCATTGGCCCGAATCTCCACCTTCGACAAAGCCTTGAAGCCTTCGGCCCGGTAGACCTCGCAGTCCCGGTGCATGTAGGCCACGTTCTCGTGGTAGGTGTCAATCAGCACGCGGCGCAACGCCAGACTGGCGGGGCTGGCGCTCCCGTTGCCCGGCTGTAAGTGGTTTGCGGTCGGTTCGGTGATCTCAGGATTCATGGGGATAGCCTACACCGAATTTCTGGTGTCGGGTCTTGCGCCGGCGGGCGGGGGGAAAAAAAGGGGGGAAAGGGGGGGGCCGCAGCCGCCCGCCGGCGCAAGATCTGGCACCCGTGCGAGGTCAGGCAAACAAACAGACAACAAAAAAGCCCCCGAAGGAGCTTTGTTTGTCGTCGAGCAGAAAACCCGCTCAGACGCGCTTGCGGTACTCGCCCGTGCGGGTATCGATTTCGACCTTGTCGCCTTGCGCCACGAAGATTGGCACGCCGACTTCGAAACCGGTGGCGATCTTGGCGGGCTTGAGCACTTTGCCGGACGTGTCGCCCTTGACGGCGGGTTCGGTCCAGGTGATTTCGCGCACCACGCTGGTGGGCAGTTCGACCGAGATGGCCTTGCCGTCGTAGAACACCACTTCGACTTCCATGCCGTCTTCGAGGTAGCTGAGCGCGTCGCCCATGTTCTCGGCCTCGACCTCGTACTGGTTGTACTCGGCGTCCATGCAGACGTACATCGGGTCGGCGAAGTAGGAGTAGGTGCAGTCCTTCTTTTCAAGGATGACCTGGTCCATTTTGTCATCGGCCTTGAACACCACTTCGGTGCCGAAGTTGGCGATCAGGCTCTTGAGCTTCATGCGCACGGTGGCGGAATTGCGACCACCGCGGCTGTATTCGGTCTTGAGCACGACCATCGGGTCCTTGCCGTGCATGATGACGTTGCCGGCGCGAATTTCTTGAGCGATCTTCATAGTAGTAGGGGGTTCCATTCAGGGGCCGCTCAAAGCGTGGGTACGCTGGCTCGCGCGGCAGTTCGAGGCGGAGTGGACAAAGAATCCGGTCCATTTCCGCAAAGCCTTGAATTTTAATGCCTTTTGGACCGCCCAGCCGTTCAAGTCCGGACGGAGTCCACAAATTCAAGCAGTTGGCTGACCAGATCCCGCTGTTGCAGCAACTGGGCGCGGGCGGCTTGGATCGCTTCGCCCCAGGCTGGCAACGCCAGGGGCTCCAGCGGGCTCTGATCCACGCCGTTCCATGTGCGGTGAAACCGGCGCAGCGAAGCGGGGGCCTGGATGGCGTCCAGCAAGGCTTCGAGTTTGCCGTGGTGGGCGTCGTCGTGCTGGGGGTAGATCTGCCAGACCAGCGGCCGGCCGGCCCACAAGGCGCGCACCAGCGAATCCTCGCCACGCACAAAATTGAGGTCGCAGCTCCACAGCAAATGGTCGAAGTCGATCTGGTCCAGCGCTGGCAGGTATGAAATCGATAGCATTCCACGCTTGTTCCACAGGGGTTGCAGCCGGTTTTTTTTCTCCATCGCGGACTGCACGGCGTCGCTGGCGCGCCCCGGCGTTACCAGCAGCCGGGTCGGCGCGGGTTGGTGGGCGAACTGGTCCAGTAACTGGTGCAAGGCGCCTGGTTCGTAGCAAAACAAGGAGACCAGTTGTTCTTTGGGTCGCCATTCGATGCCGTGCTGGCGCAGCCACTCTGTGCGGTCAAAACCAGCCTGGCGTTGCAGCAGGTGCGGCTCGCGCAACAGTCCGCCGGTGCGTGGCGTGAAACCGGGATAGAAAAAATGCTTGGTCAGCCCGGTGCCAGGCCCGCGCAGGACCGGCGACGACAGGCCATGGCTGCGTTCCACATAGAGTTCGGCGGACAGGTACTCCAGGTTGATCCATGCGACTTTGTTGCCTCCAGCCCTTTGTTTATAGGCGTTAATAGCTATAAATTCAGGAGCAATCTCGCAGCCGAAGGCTTCCACCAACACCTCACCGGCCGCCACCCCCTGCAGCGCCAGCGGCTGGGTCCAGGCCCGGACTTCCACCCCAGCGCAGCCAAGCGGTGCCATCCACTGCAGGGCGCTGGCATCGTCCACCCACAGGCGCACCCGTTGGCACCGCGCGGCCAGCTCGCGGCTCAGGCGCCAGCTCACGCCGAGATCGCCGTAGTTGTCGATCACCTTGCAGAAAATGTCCCATTGCAAGGCAGGTACGTAGGCGAGGCAGGCAGGGCAGGGGCAGGCGCGGCGTTCATGCGGTGGATTGTGCCCAGTTTGGCCATCATTCCGAGTGCGGGGCACAATCAAGTCATGCCCCCGAAATCCCTGCACACCTTTCTCTGGCACGACTACGAAACCTTTGGTCTCAACCCGCGTCGTGACCGGCCCGCGCAGTTTGCCGGCATCCGTACCGATGCGGAACTGAACGAGCTGGGCGAGCCGGTGATGATTTACTGCCAGCCTGCCAACGACTATTTGCCCGATCCCACCTCGTGCCTGATCACCGGCATCACCCCGCAGCAGTGCCTGGCGCGTGGCTTGCCCGAGCACGCCTTTGCCGCGCAAATCGAGCAACTGCTGGCCCAGCCTGGCACCATCGGCGTGGGCTACAACACGATTCGTTTTGACGATGAAGTGACACGCTTCATGTTCTGGCGCAACCTGATCGATCCCTACGCACGCGAATGGCAGAACGACTGCGGCCGCTGGGACTTGCTTGACGTCGTGCGCATGGCCTACGCGCTGCGGCCCGAGGGCATTCAATGGCCACTCAAAGTTGACGGCAAGCCCAGCTTCAAGCTGGAAGACCTGGCGCGTGCCAACGGCCTGCTGCATGAGGCCGCGCACGATGCCTTGTCCGACGTGCGCGCCACCATCGCCCTGGCGCGGCTGATTCGCGGCGCACAACCCAAACTCTTTGATTTTTGCCTGGGCCTTCACAAAAAAGACCGTGTCGCGGCGGAGCTGGGTTTGCCCACCAGTGCGCAGGCGGCCCAGCCTTTCTTGCATGTGTCGGGCATGTTCCCGCCCGAGCGCGGCTGTCTCGCCATCATGTGGCCGCTGGCGACCCACCCGACCAACAAAAACGAGCTGCTGGCGTGGGACCTGGCGCATGACCCCAGCGAGCTGGCCTTGCTCGACGTGGCCACGCTGCGCCTGCGTTTGTTCAGCAAATCGACAGAGCTGCCCGAAGGCGTGCAGCGCCTGCCGCTCAAGTCGGTTCACCTCAACAAGTCGCCCATGGTGGTGCGCAAGCTGCAGACCTTGAGCCCCGCCATGGCGGCCAAGTGGGGCGTGGACATGGAGGCGGCGCTGCTTCATGCCGAGAAGGCGCGCGGCCTGCCCGATATGAGCGCCATCTGGCCGGAGGTTTTCAAACGCCCGCAAGAAGCCACGCCCGACGTGGACGAAGACCTCTACGGCGGTTTTGTCGGCAACGCCGATCGGCGGCGACTGAATCAGTTGCGTGCGCTGGCGCCTGCCGAACTGGCCCACCACCGCATCGGCTTTGACGACGACCGGCTCGGCGAATTGCTGTTTCGTTACCGTGCCCGCAACTTTGCTGAAACGCTCACGCCAGAAGAGGCGCAGCGCTGGGAAGCGCACCGAGTGGCGTGGCTGCTGGAAGGTGAGGGCGGTGCCCGCAGTGTGGACGTGCTCTTGGCCGAGCTGGACAGTTTGTCGGAGACGGCAGATGCGCGAGCTGAGGAGATTCTGGGGGCGCTGATGGACTATGTGCAGGCGATTGCGCCGGAGTTGTAGGCATGACAATCAAGCCCCATGATTGACGCACATTCAGAAGCTCTGTTGAATGAAGTCGCCGGGTTGCCATCGTTGCCCGGTGTCTACCGCTACTTTGACGCCCAGGGCGCGGTGCTCTACGTGGGCAAGGCCATCAACCTCAAGAAGCGGGTGGCCAGCTATTTCCGGCGGGACCACGGCGGCACACGCATCGGCCACATGGTCAGCAAGATCGTGCGTATGGAGACCACTGTGGTGCGCTCGGAGGCCGAGGCGCTGCTGCTTGAGAACAACCTGATCAAGACGCTCAACCCCAAGTACAACATCCTGTTTCGGGACGACAAAAGTTACCCTTATCTGAAGATGACAGCGCCCGCGCGCGGGGCAGACACAGCCAAGGCGCCGGCCGAGCGGGATGCCGGCACCGCAGTGCCCGGCGCGCCCGTGGGCAGTAACTTCTCCCGGGTCTCCTACTACCGTGGCGCGGTCGAGAAACGCCATCAGTACTTTGGGCCCTATCCGAGCGCCTGGGCGGTCAAGGAGGCCATCCTGCTGATGCAGAAGGTGTTTCGCCTGCGCACCTGCGAGGATGCGGTGTTCAACAACCGCACCCGGCCCTGCCTGCTGTACCAGATCAAGCGCTGCTCGGCACCCTGTGTCGGCCACATCTCGGCGCAGGATTACGCGCAGGACGTGGCTCGTGGTCAGCGCTTTTTGCGCGGTGACGCGCAAGAGGTGATGCGCGAACTGGAGGCGCGCATGATGGCGCACGCCCAAGCGTTGGAGTTTGAGCAGGCGGCCGAGTTGCGCAACCAGGTGGCGGCGCTGTCCAACGTGCTGCACCAGCAATCGGTGGACAACGTCAGTGACCGGGATGTCGACGTGCTGGCGGTCAAGGTGCAGGGCGGGCGTGCTTGCGTCAACCTGGCGATGGTGCGTGGCGGTCGCCACCTGGGGGACAGGCCCTACTTCCCGGTGCACGTCGACGAGGCGGTGGCGCTGCGTGGTGAGGACGATGATGATGCGGGAGAGGATGCCCCCTCGGTGGAGGTGCAGGTGTTGGAGGCTTTCGTGGCCCAGCACTATATTGACGTGGCCGTGCCGCCCAGTCTAGTCACCAGTGAGCCGATCAGCAAGAAGTTGCTGCGGGCCTTGTCGGCGCGTACCGGCGTCAAAGTCAGCGCCCAGCACCAACCGCGCGAGCAGCGCCGCGTCTGGCTGGAAATGGCGCAGACCAATGCCGGGTTGCAACTGGCCCGGCTGCTGGCCGAAGAGGGCTCGCAGCAAGCGCGCACCCGTGCCCTGGCCGATGCGCTGGACCTGGCCCCGGACAGCCTGGAGGACTTGCGCATCGAGTGCTTTGACATCTCGCACACGGCTGGCGAGTCGACGCAGGCCTCGTGCGTGGTGTTTCATCACCACAAAATGCAAAGCGCCGAGTACCGCCGCTTCAACATCGAGGGCATCACGCCGGGGGATGACTACGCCGCCATGCGCCAGGTGCTGGAGCGGCGCTATGGCAAGCTGGCGCAGGCGCTGCAAGCGGCGCAGGCTTCGGGCGAGCCCGCCACGCTGAGCGGTCGCTTGCCGGATTTGGTACTGGTGGACGGCGGGCGCGGCCAGGTCAGCATGGCGCGCGACGTGTTCGAGCAGTTGGGCCTGAACCTGTCGCTGATCGTTGGCGTGGAAAAGGGTGAGGGGCGCAAGGTGGGGCTGGAGGAATTGGTGTTTGCCGATGGGCGCGACAAGGTCTACCTCGGCAAGGATTCTGCGGCCTTGATGCTGGTGGCGCAGATTCGGGACGAGGCGCACCGCTTTGCCATCACCGGCATGCGGGCACAGCGCGCCAAGGTGCGCTTAAGCGGTGGCAAGCTGGAGGAAATCGCCGGCATTGGCCCCAAGCGCCGCGCCCGCCTGTTGCAGCGGTTTGGCGGCGTGCGTGGCGTTGGGCTGGCCAGTGTGGAGGACATTGCCAGCGTGGAGGGCATCTCGCGCGAGCTGGCCGAGGACATCTACCGGGCGCTGCATTGAGCCCTGGGCTCGAATGGGCGCCGGCTCGTGCCACAATCACAAGCATGTTCTTCACCATCCCCACCATCATGACCTGGACGCGCATCGTCGCGATCCCGCTCATCGTTGGGGTTTTCTACCTGCCCGAGTCGATGGCCTCGCAGGCTGAGCGCAATTTGATTGCCACCGTCATGTTTGTGCTGTTCGCCGCGACCGATTGGCTCGATGGCTACTTGGCGCGCAAGCTCAACCAGGTGTCGTCCTTTGGTGCATTTCTGGACCCGGTGGCCGACAAGTTCCTGGTCTGTGCCAGTGTGCTGGTGCTGGTGCACCTGGGCCGCGCCGACGTGTTCGTGGCCTTGATCATCATCGGGCGCGAGATCGCCATCTCGGCCCTGCGTGAGTGGATGGCCCAGATTGGTGCTTCCAAGAGCGTGGCAGTGCACATGGTGGGCAAGCTCAAGACGGTGGCGCAAATGGTGGCGATCCCGTTTCTGCTGTTTGATGGCCGCCTGTTCGGACTGATCGACACCCATGTCTGGGGCGTGTGGTTGATCTGGATTGCCGCGTTGTTGACCGTCTGGTCGATGGTCTACTACCTGCAGAAGGCGCTGCCCGAGATTCGGGCCAGGGTGAAGTGACGGCCCCTGACGACCGGGCCCTGATCCGGGTCATGCCTGTGGTGTTCGTGCTGATCTGGAGTACCGGTTTCATCGTGGCGCGGTACGGCATGCCCCACGCGCCGCCGATGAAGTTTCTGGCGGTCCGCTACGCCTTGTCGATTCTGTGTTTTGTTCCCTGGATTGTGCTGGCCCGTGTGCTCTGGCCGCGCACACGCTCGCAGTGGCTGCACCTGGGCGTGACCGGCGTGTTGATGCACGCGATCTACCTTGGGGGCGTCTGGGCTGCCGTCAAAGCGGGCATGGGCTCGGGCCTGTCGGCCCTGATCGTTGGACTGCAGCCGGTGCTGACGGCGATCTGGCTGTCCGCCACCGGCGGCAAAGTGCTCGCGCGGCAATGGACCGGGTTGGTATTGGGTTTCATCGGTCTGGTGATGGTGGTGTCGCGCAAGTTCGGTCACGGGGGTGAGGCCAATTGGCTGAACATGTCGTTCGCGATTGCCGCCTTGCTCGGCATTACCTTGGGGACGCTGTACCAAAAGCGCTTTGTTACCCCCTGCGACGTGCGCACCGCCAATGTCGTCCAGCTCGGCGCGGCGCTGTTGCTGACCTTGCCGCTGGCCTTGCTGGAAGTCGAGACCATGCACTGGAACGACGAGCTGCGCTGGGCCATGGCCTGGTCGGTACTGGCGCTGACGCTGGGCGGCAGCTCGCTGCTGTATCTGCTGATCCAGCGCGGTGCGGCGACGTCCGTGACCAGCCTGATGTACCTGGTGCCACCCGCCACGGCTCTGATGGCCTGGGTGCTGTTTGCCGAACCCATCTCGGCGCTGACCGTGGCTGGTACCGCGCTCACCGCGGTGGGCGTGGCGTTGGTGGTGCGCCAGCCCGGCGGGTACCCGGCACGTCCAAGGCCTGTGTGGTGGCTTTTTCAGGATTGAAAAGAGTCCACATGAGCAAGAACGAATCGCCGTGATTGCCGGCGACGGCATCGGCCAGGAAGTGATGCCCGAAGGCCTGCGCGTGGTGCAAGCGGCGGCCAGCAAGTTCGGCATTGACCTTCAGTTTGACCACTTCGATTTTTCCAGCTGGGACTACTTTGAGAAGCACGGCAAGATGCTGCCCGACAACTGGAAGGACCAGATCGGCGGACACGATGCAATTTACTTCGGTGCCGTCGGCTGGCCCGAGAAGATTCCCGATCACTTGTCCTTGTGGGGTTCACTGCTGCTGTTTCGGCGCGAGTTTGAGCAGTACGTGAACCTGCGCCCGGCGCGCCTGATGCCGGGCATCATTGCCCCGGTGGTGCGCCGCGACGGCAGTGCGCGGGTTGCTGGCGAGATCGACATGATGATCGTGCGCGAGAACACCGAGGGCGAGTACTCCAGCATTGGCGGGCGCATGTACGAGGGCACCGAGCGCGAGATCGTCATGCAGGAGACCGTGATGTCGCGCATCGGCGTGGACCGGGTGCTGCGCTTCGCCTTCGAATTGGCCATGTCCCGGCCCAAGAAGCACCTGACCAGCGCCACCAAATCCAACGGCATTGCCATCACCATGCCCTATTGGGATGAACGCGTCGAGGCCATGGCACGCCAGTACCCGGCGGTGCGGGTGGACAAGTTCCACATCGACATCCTGACGGCCCACTTTGTGCAACGGCCGGACCACTTTGACGTGGTGGTGGCCAGCAACTTGTTTGGCGACATCCTGAGCGACCTGGGGCCCGCCTGTACTGGCACCATTGGCATCGCGCCCAGCGCCAACCTCAATCCGTCGCGGCAGTTTCCGTCCTTGTTCGAGCCGGTGCACGGTTCGGCACCTGACATCGCGGGCCGTGGCATCGCCAATCCGATCGGCCAAGTTTGGAGCGGCGCGCTGATGCTGGAGTTCCTGGGGCACAGGCGGCGCACGACGCGGTGCTGGCGGCCATCGAAGCAGTGCTGGCGCCAGACAGCGGCGCACCGCGCACGCCTGATCTTGGTGGCACGGCCACCACCGAAGATCTGGGTCGGGCCATTGCGGCGCCTAGCGCACTCGCTGCTCGCCAGAGGCAATCATTTGCCACAGCGTCTTAAGATCTTGCGCGATCGAGCGGCGCGCCGCAAAACCGAATAGAATTCGCCTCCGCACTGTTGTAAAGCTGCATGTGATGTTGACACTGGGAAGTCCAGTGGCTTTAATGACGTGCAGCAGTGCGAGCTGCGCACCATCTCCCGCTCGACATTGCCGGCCAATTCTGCCCGAGCCAGGTGTGGGGAGATTTTTGAAGAGACATTTTGATCAACTCTGCTTCCATACGAGGGGACATTTGTGAATAAGACCGAACTGATTGAGCACATTGCCAAACACGCTGACATCTCCAAAGCCGCCGCCACCCGCGCGCTGGAGTCCACCATTGGCGCCGTCAAGACAACACTGAAGAAGGGCGGCTCCGTGTCGCTGGTGGGATTTGGGACTTTCGCCGTGGGCAAACGTGCCGCGCGCGTGGGCCGTAATCCGCGGACCGGCGCTGCGATTAAAATCAAGGCAGCCAAAGTGCCAAAGTTTCGGCCAGGCAAAGCGTTGAAGGACGCTTTGAACTGATTCCAGGTTAGTAACGGTGGGGTGCTTAGCTCAGTTGGTAGAGCGGCGCCCTTACAAGGCGTAGGTCGGCGGTTCGAACCCGTCAGCACCCACCACCAAGGCGAACATCGTGTTCGCCTTTTGTTTTTGAATCGGGCACCCGGCGCCGTCCTCTGACTAGAAGGTCCGGGCATGTTTGATTTCGTTCGCCAGCACACCAAGATCATGATGGGCCTGTTGTTCCTGTTGATCATTCCGTCTTTTGTGTTGTTCGGCATTGATGGGTACAACAGTTTCCGCGACAAAGGTGTGACGGTGGCCAAGATCGGCGGCCACGACATTACCCAGCAGGAGTGGGACTTTGCGCACAAGAACGAGATTGAGCGTCTGCGCGCGGCGCGTCCGAATCTGGACATCAAGCTGCTCGATTCCCCCGAACTTCGCTATGCCACACTGGAACGCCTGGTGCAAGAGAACGTGTTGGCGCAAGCGGCGGAGCAGTCGAAGCTGTCCACCAGCGACGCCCGTTTGGCGCGCGAGTTGCAGCAGGTGCCGGCGATCGCGTCGCTGATAGGCGCTGACGGCAAGCTCGACCGCGAACGTTACCGCCAACTGGTGGCGGCCCAGGGCCTGACTCCGGAAGGCTTTGAGGTGCGTGTGCGCAAGGATCTCTCGGTTCGTCAGGTTCAAGAGGCCGTGACGGCCAGCGGCTTCGCTGCCGCGGCATTGGCTGATGTTGCCTTGAATGCCTTTTTTGAGAAACGCGAGATTCAGGTGGCCACTTTCAAGCCGTCCGATTTTGCCGGCAAGGTTGAACCGACCGAAGCCGAACTGGATGCCTTTTACAAGGCCAATCAGCCGCTGTTTCAGGCGCCCGAGGCAGCCAGCATCGAGTACCTCGTGCTGGATCTCGAATCCATCAAGAAGACCGTCACGCTCAACGAATCCGATGTCAAAGGCTACTACGAGCAAAACGCCGAGCGCCTGAGCGGCGACGAAGAGCGCCGCGCCAGCCACATCCTGATCAATGCCGCCAAGGAGGCGCCGCCGGCGGAGCAGCAAAAGGCCAAGGCACGGGCAGAGGAGTTGTTGCAGTCCCTGCGCAAGGCGCCTGAGAGCTTTGCCGAGGTGGCCAGGAAGAACTCCCAGGACACCGGCTCGGCTGCCAATGGCGGCGACCTGGATTTCTTCAAACGCTCGGGCATGGTCAAGGCGTTTTCGGATGCGGCGTTTGCGCTCAAGAAAGGCGACATCAGCGAGGTGGTGCAGTCCGAGTACGGCTACCATATCATCAGGCTGACCGATATCAAGACCCCCAAGCAGCGCAGTTTTGAAGAGCTGCGCCCAAGTATTGAATCCGATCTAAAGACGCAACAGGCGCAGCGCAAGTTTGCCGAGTCCGCCGAGGCATTTACCAACGGCGTGTACGAGCAGTCTGACAGCCTCAAGCCTGTGGCCGACAAGCTCAAGCTGGAGATCCGCACCGCCACTGGGCTGACGCGCAAGCCCGCGCCAGGTGCCACTGGCGTACTGGCCAATCCAAAGTTGTTGGCCGCCATTTTTGGACCGGATGCGATCGAGAAGAAGCGCAATACCGAAGCGGTTGAGACGGCGTCCAGCCAGTTGGTGTCGGCACGCATTACCCAGTACACGCCAGCCAAGACGATTGCGTTCGCCGATGTGCGGGCCAATGTGCGTGAGCGCGTGGTGGCCGCGCGCGCCAACGAGCTCGCCAAAAAGGACGGCGCGGACAAGCTGGCCGCCTGGAAGGGCAACCCGGCTGCGGCAAGCTTGCCCGCCGCGGTGGTGGTGTCGCGTGATCGGCCGCAGAACTTGCCCCAGCCGGTGCTCAATGCCGCACTGCGGGCCGATACCAGCGTGTTGCCAGGCTTCGTGGGCGTCGATCTGGGTGAGCAGGGGTACGCCGTGGTCAAGGTCGTCAAGGCCATCCCGCGCGACGCACCCGCCGCCGACGCCGCCAAGCAGGACCGTGCCCAATACGCCCAATGGTGGACCGTCGCCGAGGGTCAGGCTTACTATGCCTTGCTCAAGGATCGCTTCAAGGTGCAGATGAAGGTGTCGCGCCCGGCACCACTCAGCGCTGATTCCCCGCTTGCGGCAGTTCAGTGATCGGCAGCAGTTATAATCAAAAGCTACGGTGGCTGTAGCTCAGTTGGTAGAGTCCAGGATTGTGATTCCTGTTGTCGTGGGTTCGAGCCCCATCAGCCACCCCAATTGATATATGAAAAGCCTGCTATCCAATCGGTAGCAGGCTTTTCTCTTTGGCGCTCGATGTAAGGGCGGATGTTAGACGGTTTCCAACTTTCGATCACTTCCTGCAGGTGCATTTGTCTGGTTCATGGTGCAGGTTCATCATTAACTCAGACTGCACGCCCATTCCAACGGACTGCTGAGGTGTGTTCTCAATCGCACCCCACACGCTGGCGAATCGTTGCTTGTCGGTCACGCGTGCGCCCTGAGAACCTCATTGATCCGGGTTTGCCAGCCATCGCCGGATGCCTTGAATTTTTCCACAATGTCAGTATCAATGCGCAGGGTGATTTGTGTCTTGGTGCCGCTGCCCAACGGTCGCCCAGGGCGGCGCATCAAGGCGAATTCAGCATCGCTGACTTCTCGTGCGTCGGGGTCAGCCGCAATACCAGCGCGGATGCGTGCATCCTCTTCATCCGTCGGCAGCCTCAAAACCCGACCGGAAAGTGTTTTAACTGTAGTTGGCTGCATAACGTTTCACCTCGTATTTTTCGGCTACGCGCAAGCTGATGATGCGAATCAAGTCGGCCTCGCGCTCTACAAACACCACACAGTACAGCGTGTCACCCATGGGCGCAAAGCCCACCATGCGCTGCTCGTAATAGTCATGCAGGGTGTCGTCTGCATGGCTTATCAGCAAATCCCACTCCAACTCGGCCGCCATAGCCAGTGACAGGCCGTGGTTTTTGATGTTCAGAACATCTTTGGCCGGGTCGAACTCAATTTGCGTGTTGATTATTGTAGTTACGTATATCCGAATTGCAAGTTATCCCGCCACCACGCCGACCGGCACTTCCAGCCATTCGGTCACGCTCTTAAATGACCGGTGCAGCACGTTCAAAGTCAGCCCTTCCAGGCCAGCGGTGTATGCGCCGACGCGATTTGGACCCACGTGCCGACTTTTGACTGATCCACCATGACGCAGCACCATCCTGCACCCAGCAACGATTTCACGGATCCCTGGCCGCGTCACGCAGAATTGACAGCCTGGGTCAGTTTGACGTAGGCACCAACACGCACACTTCGGCGGGTTCGCCGAACTCCGACAGGGGCTGCCGCACTGGCTATGCTTGTTGGTGGTGCCAAGCTGGACGTCAGGAAAGGGGCTTTCCCCCATTTTTTGATGTCAATCAAACATTCGCTTGCGGTGTAGGTGTGGCAGTCCCGTGTGCATCGCATACAGTCTGTCTGTATCACATATCCCTTAGAAGCAAGAGACACCCATGACTACCGAACCCTCCAAAATCATTTACACGCTGACTGATGAAGCCCCGATGCTGGCCACGGCTGCGTTCCTGCCCATCATCCGCACGTTTGCGGCGCCGGCCGGCATCGAAGTGGCCGAGTCCGACATCTCGGTGGCAGCCCGCGTGCTGGGCACTTTCCCGGAATGCCTGTCCGAGGCACAGCGTGTGCCAGACAATCTGGCCGAGCTGGGCAAGTTGACGCATCTGCCTCAAACCAACATCATCAAGCTGCCCAACATCAGCGCCTCCGTGGGCCAGTTGATGCTGTGTATCAAGGAACTGCAGTCCAAGGGCTACGCCATCCCCGACTACCCCGAGGCCCCCAAGACCGACGAAGAGAAGGCCATTCGCGCCCGCTACGCCCGGTGCATTGGCAGCGCCGTCAATCCGGTACTGCGCGAAGGCAACTCCGACCGCCGTGCCCCGCGCGCCGTCAAGGAGTACGCGCGCAAGAACCCGCACAGCATGGCCGAGTGGAGCCAGGCGTCGCGCTCGCACGTCTCGCACATGCACCACGGCGACTTCTACCACGGTGAAAAGTCCATGACCCTGGACCGCGCCCGTGACGTGAAGATGGAGCTCATCACCAAGAGCGGCAAGACCATCGTGCTCAAACCGCTGACCAAGCTGCTGGACCGCGAGGTCATCGACAGCATGTTCATGAGCAAGAAGGCGCTGTGCGACTTCTACGAGCGGGAGATCGAAGATGCGCGCAAGACCGGCGTGATGTTCTCGCTGCACGTCAAGGCCACCATGATGAAGGTGTCCCACCCCATCGTGTTCGGCCACTGCGTCAAGATCTTTTACAAGGATGCGTTCGAGAAGCACGCCAAGCTGTTTGACGAGATTGGTGTGAACGTCAACAACGGCATGGCCAATTTGTACGACAAGATCGCCACGTTGCCGCAAAGCAAGCAGGACGAAATCAAGCGCGACCTGCACGCCTGCCACGAACACCGCCCCGAGCTGGCGATGGTGGATTCGGCCAAGGGCATCACCAACTTCCATTCGCCCAACGACATCATCGTCGATGCGTCCATGCCCGCCATGATCCGCAACGGCGGCAAGATGTGGGATGCCAATGGCCGCCTGAAGGATGTCAAGGCCGTGATGCCTGAGTCAACCTTTGCCCGCATCTACCAGGAAATCATCAACTTCTGCAAATGGCATGGCGCCTTCGATCCCAAGACCATGGGTACCGTGCCCAACGTGGGTCTGATGGCCCAGCAGGCCGAGGAATACGGCTCGCACGACAAGACGTTTGAGATTTCTGAGGACGGCGTGGCCAACATCACCGACATCGCCACTGGCGAAGTGCTGCTGAGCCAGAATGTGGAAGAGGGCGATATCTGGCGCATGTGCCAGTGCAAGGACGCGGCGATTCGCGACTGGGTCAAACTGGCGGTGACGCGCGGCCGCAACTCCGGCATGCCGGTGGTGTTCTGGCTCGATGCTTACCGCCCGCACGAAGCACAGTTGATCACCAAGGTCAAGATGTACCTGCACGAGCACAACACTGCGGGGCTGGACATCCAGATCATGAGCCAGGTGCGGGCCATGCGCTATTCGCTGGAACGCGTGGTGCGCGGTCTCGACACCATCAGTGCCACGGGCAACATCCTGCGCGACTACCTGACCGACCTGTTCCCCATCATGGAGCTGGGAACCAGCGCCAAGATGCTGTCCATCGTGCCGCTGATGGCCGGTGGCGGCATGTACGAAACCGGTGCCGGTGGCTCTGCGCCCAAGCATGTGCAGCAGCTGGTCGAAGAAAACCACCTGCGCTGGGATTCACTGGGTGAATTCCTGGCGCTGGCCGTCTCACTCGAAGACCTGGGGATCAAGACCGGCAACAACAAGGCCAAGATCCTGGGCAAGACACTGGACGCCGCCACCGGCAAGCTGCTGGATAACAACAAGAACCCGTCTCCCAAGACCGGCCAGTTGGACAACCGCGGCAGCCAGTTCTACTTAGGCCTTTACTGGGCCCAGGAGCTGGCCGCGCAGACCGAGGACGCGGCGCTGCAGGCCCACTTTGCGCCACTGGCCAAAGAACTGGCGGACAACGAGCAGAAGATCACCGAAGAGCTCAAGGCAGTGCAGGGCAAGCCGGCTGACATTGGTGGCTACTACCTGGTCGACCCGCAAAAACTAAGCGCCGTCATGCGCCCCAGCGTGACCTTCAACGCGGTGTTGGCAAAGGCGGCTGCATAGGCGTTAAGGAGACTGACCCAAACCGCGGGTGCGGGCGCCAATGTGAGGCGACGCACGTCCCGACCTTTGGCGGACCCGCCATGACGCAGCGCTGGCAGCCTGGGTTAGTTAACCATCACCAGCTTGCCCTTGACGCTGCGCGAACCCATGTACTCGAGCGCCGCCTTGAGCTCGCTCATGGGCCGCGTGCTGTCAATCACCGGCTTGATCTTGCCCTGGCCGTACCACTGCGCGAGTTCCATCATCATGGCGGCGTTGGCTTTGGGCTCGTACTTCGCGAAGTCGCCCCAGTAGACGCCGACGATGGAGGCGCCCTTGAGCAGCGGCAGGTTCCAGGGCAGGGCGGGGATCGGGCCTGCGGCGAAGCCAATTACCAGATAGCGGCCGCGCCGAGCGATGGAGCGCAGCGCGGGTTCGGCCAGATCACCACCGACCGGGTCATAGATCACGTCCGGTCCCTTGCCATCGGTGAGGGTCTTGAGCGTCGCGCGCAGGTCCTGCGTGCTGTAGTTAATGGTCGCGTCGGCACCAATGCGGGTGCACAGCGCGCATTTGTCATCGCTGGAGGCGGCGGCAATGACCTTCGCGCCCATGGCCTTGGCGATCTGAATGGCCGCCGTGCCCACGCCGCCTGCCGCACCCAGTACCAGCACGGTTTCACCGGCCTTGAGCTGCCCCCGGTCCACCAGTGCATGGTGCCCCGTGGCATAGGTCATGATGAAGGCCGCCGCATCGACAAACGGGAAGCCCGCCGGCAAGGGCATGCACAGCGCCGCCGGCGCCAGCGTATGGGTGCCAAAGCCACCCGTGCCGGACAGGCAGGCTACCGGTTGACCGACCTTCAGGTGCGTCACGCCTTCGCCCACTGCCTCGATCACGCCGGCATACTCGGCACCGGGCACAAAGGGCAGCGGTGGCTTGGTCTGGTACTTGTTTTGAACAATCAGCAGGTCGGGAAAGTTCAGGCTCGCAGCCTTGATGGCAATCAGCACCTCGCCAGCCTTCGGCACGGGGGTGGGCAGTTCCTTCCAGGTCAGAGCCTCAACTCCGGTCGGGTTTTCACAAAGCCAGGCATGCATCAGGAATCCTCCAGTTAAGAGCGCCCAATATATCGGCATCGGGGCATTGCCAATGTCCCACGCGTGACCGGGAGCGGTCCCCCTACAATCGCCTGGAACGCGACGCACCCATGAAAATTCTCATTTCCAACGACGATGGTTACCAAGCGCCCGGCATTGTGGCTCTGTTTGAGGCGCTCAAGGAACTCGGCGATGTCGAAGTCGTCGCGCCCGAACAGAACAACAGCGCCAAGTCCAATGCGCTGACGCTGCATTCGCCGCTTTACGTCACGCGGGCTGCGAATGGTTTTCGTTATGTCAACGGCACGCCGGCCGACTGCGTGCACATCGCGCTGACCGGGCTGTTGGGTTACCGTCCCGATCTGGTGGTCTCGGGCATCAACAATGGCGCCAATATGGGAGACGACACGATCTACTCCGGCACCGTCGGCGCGGCCATGGAAGGCTACCTTTTTGGTGTACCGGCGATTGCGTTTTCCCAGGTCGAACAAGGCTGGGAGCACTTGCAGGCTGCTGCGCGCAAGGCAAGGGACCTGGTGGCGCAGATGTCGCAGCTGCAGGTCATCGGACACAGCCCCTGGCTGCTCAATGTCAACATTCCAAATTTGCCCTATGAGCGCATCGGGCGCATGAAGCTGTGCCGCCTGGGACGACGCCATTCGGCCGAGGCGGTGATCACCCAAACCAGCCCGCGCGGCGAAACCATGTACTGGATCGGCGCGGCAGGCGCCATCAAGGACGATGCCGAAGGGACCGATTTTCATGCCACGCTGCAGGGGCATATGTCGATGACGCCACTCAAGGTGGATCTCACGGATCACGATCACCTTGGCTATTGGGCGCAAACGGCAGCGCGCATGGCCGGCGTGTCGCTGCCGGTGGTGGATGTCTGAGGCCCGCATGAAGCAGCGCCCGCTGTTCCCGGCGCGCTTGGATCTGTCCTCCGGGCGGCCCACCCCGGTGCGAGCGGCGAGCCAGCCTGCGCCACCAATGCATAGTGCCCGCGCACCGGCCACCGCGCTGTCGCCCAGGCTGGCGCATGGTCATGGGCCGGATTCGACAGCGGTGCGCCGCAGCATGGTGCTCAGGCTGCAACAGCAGGGCGTCAACGATGCGCAGGTCTTGTCGGCCATGCGCACGATCGAGCGGCACCGCTTTGTGGACAGCGCACTGGGCAACCAGGCCTATGAAGACACCAGCCTGCCGATCGGGCTGGGGCAAACCATTTCCAAGCCCAGCGTGGTGGCCCGCATGGCCGAGCTGCTGCGCAACGGTGCGCCGGGCAAGCTCGGGCGCGTGCTGGAGATCGGCACCGGTTGTGGCTACCAGGCGGCGGTGCTCAGTTTGCTGGCCGCCGAGGTCTACAGCATCGAACGCCTGCGCGGCCTGCACGACAAGGCCCGGGAGAACCTGCGGCATTTGCGTGTGCCTAATCTGCACCTGCTGTTTGGCGACGGCATGCTTGGCTATGCCAAAGGGGCACCGTATGCCGCCATCATCGCGGCGGCCGGGGGCGAAGCGATTCCGCAGGCCTGGATTGATCAGCTCGCAGTGGGGGGGCGTTTGGTCGCTCCGGTTTCGGCCGGCGCCGGCGGCATCGGGATGCAGGTCCTGATGGTCGTTGACAAAACGGCGCTTGGGGTGCGGCAGACCGTGCTTGAGGCAGTTCACTTTGTCCCCCTAAAATCGGGCATCGCATGAAGGAAAGCTATATGTCTGGTTCGTTCGGTCGTGGTGGTGTGCTGGTGTCAACGCTGCTTGGCGTCATGTTGAGCGCAGGGTGCAGTTTCCGTACCCTCAATCAAGCCCCGGTGGAAGACCGCGGGTCGGCTCAGACGCGCGCGGTCAGTGTGATCACTCCCGGCGCGGGTGAGCCAGCAACGGGGGCGGTCAAGCCAGCTACCGTGTCGGACAACGCCGGCAAACCGGGCTACTACACGGTGCGCGCGGGTGACACGCTGATCCGAATTGGCCTGGACAGTGGCCAAAACTGGCGTGACATCGCGCGCTGGAACGGCATGGACAATCCCAATCAGCTTGAGGTCGGGCAAGTGCTGCGCGTGGCGCCACCGGTGGCGGCTGGCGCAGTCACCGCATCGGCGGCTGGGGGTGCCCGCTTTGTGCCGTCTTCGCCCGTGGCATCGGTGGTGGTGACGCCCGTGCCGGAGGCGCCAGTTGCCAAGCCAGTTGCCGTTGCGTCTGCGTCTGCATCGACCGCCGCGGCCCCTGCGTCGGCTGTGGCGACACCAGCGCCCGCCCCCGTTCCCCCCATTGCCGCGCCAGTCGCGGCGACCGGCGAGGACGAGCTAGCCTGGATCTGGCCGGCCAATGGCGCGGTGCTGGCCGGGTTTGATGAGCAGAAGAACAAGGGCCTGGACATCAGTGGTGCGGCGGGCGATGCCGTGGTGGCCGCCGCCGATGGTCGCGTGGTTTATGCCGGCGCTGGTCTGCGGGGTTATGGCAACCTGATCATCCTCAAGCACAACAACACCTACCTGACGGCCTACGCGCACAACCAGACGCTGTTGGCCAAGGAGGATCAGACGGTTCGCAAGGGCCAGAAGATCGCCGAGATGGGCAACAGCGACGCGGATCGCGTCAAGCTGCACTTCGAGGTTCGGCGACAAGGCAAACCGGTCGATCCGGCCAAGTACCTGCCGGGCAGGTGATGATCGTGCTGCCATGACCAGACGCTCCCCCAAACGGCCAGGCCTTCTCGATGGCCCGCAGCTTTCGGGGGGCACAGCGCACCGGTCGGCCCAGTCGGTCGACCCCATGCAGGACTTTGGTGATGAGACGCAGCCCAGCGGCGACCTGCCGGCCAATCAGGGGGTGTCCGAGGCGCTCGCCTTGTCCGAAGGTGCGCAGGAATCCGGTGACTCGCTGAGCCTGTACCTCAAGGGCGTGCGCCGCACGCAACTGTTCACGTCGGAACAAGAGTACGCCACTGCCATGCAGGCGCGCGCCGGGGACTTCGCCGCCCGCCAGAGCATGATCGAGCACAACTTGCGATTGGTGGTCAGCATTGCCAAGGGCTACATGGGCCGCGGCGTGCCGCTGTCGGACCTGATTGAAGAGGGCAATCTGGGGCTGATGCACGCGATTGACAAGTTCGACCCCGAGCGCGGTTTTCGTTTCTCCACTTACGCCACTTGGTGGATTCGCCAGTCGGTGGACCGCGCCCTGATGTACCAGGGCCGCGCCGTGCGCTTGCCGGTCAACGTGGTGCGCGAGTTGCAGCAGGTGTTGCGCGCCCGGCGGGCGCTGGAGAACGACGCGGCTTTTGTCGCGGCGCGCCCGGACGGCATCCGGGTGGAGGACATCGCGTCGCTGTTGGGGCGCGATCCCACCACCGTGGCGGACTTGCTGGCGATGGCGGAAATGCCGCGCTCTCTGGATGCCTCGCTGGACCGCGGCGGGGATGATCAGACCTTGGGTGACACGCTGGTCGACGAGCTGACCATGGATCCCGACAACGTGACGCAGGCGCACGAAGTCGAGCACCTGCTGGGCGAGTGGTTGGCGACCCTCTCCGGGCGGGAAAAGGAAGTGCTGCAAGGTCGTTTTGGCTTGTATGACAGCGAGCCCGAGACCCTGGATGTGCTCAGCACCCGGCTGGGTCTGACCCGCGAACGGGTGCGCCAGGTGCAAAACGAAGCCTTGCTCAAACTCAAGCGGCATCTGACGCGCCGCGGCATCGGCAAAGAAGCCCTCTTCTGAGACCTTGCGGGACAGACCGCAGCGAAGCGACGCTCTGTCCTCAACTGATCAGGGGTATCTCCAGCGTTCAGCCCATGCGCGGCGTGGCGCGCTCAATGATGGCCGTCGTGTCAACACCGCGCGGCAGACCACCGTAGTTGTGGGCGCCGAGCTGGTCCAGGCGCGAGCGGCAGAAGGCATCGCTGACAAAGGCCGGGGCATGCCGCACCAGCAGGCTGGCCTGCAGCGCCAAGGCCATGCGGTCCACCAAGTCGCGGGCGCGGTATTCCAGATCGGCGCGGTCACACAAGTCGCTGGCCAGTTTGGCAACATAGCGGTCCAGCGCGGCATGGCCACCCTTGGCCAGCATGACCTCGGCCAGGAAGGCATCCACCACCGCAGGCGTCTTGGACATGGCACGCAGCACGTCCAGGCACTGCACATTGCCGCTGCCCTCCCAGATGGCGTTCACCGGGGCTTCGCGGTACAGGCGCGGCATCATGCTGTCTTCCATCACGCCGCTGCCGCCAATGCACTCCATTGCCTCGTAAGCATGCCCCGGCGTGCGTTTGCAGATCCAGTACTTGCCCACCGCGGTGACCAGCCGTACCAGCAGGTCTTCCTGCTCCTGGTCACGGTGATCCATGGCACGCGCCATGCGCAGCGTCAGCGTCATGGCGGCCTCGCTCTCCAGTGCCAGATCGGCCAGCACGTTTTGCATCAGCGGCTGCTGGTTCAACACCTCGCCAAAGGCCGAGCGGTGCGCGCAGTGGTGCAGTGCCTGGGAGGCGGCCATGCGCATGCCCGCGCTGGAGCCGATCATGCAGTCAAAGCGGGTCATGCTGACCATCTCGATGATGTTGCGCACGCCCTTGCCCTCTTCGCCAACCATCCAGGCCAGCGCGCCGCGCAGCTCGGTCTCGCAGGAGGCATTGGAAGCATTGCCCATCTTCTTCTTGAGGCGCAGGATCTGCATCGGGTTCTTGCTGCCATCGGGTCGCCAGCGCGGTAGCAAAAAGCACGACAGGCCGCCGCGCGACTGCGCCAGCACCAGGAAGGCGTCACACATCGGTGCCGACACGAAGTACTTGTGGCCAACCAGTTCGTAGGCCTGGCCCGGCCCCTCCTGGCCCAGCGGGTAAGCGTGCGTGCTGTTGCTGCGCACGTCCGAGCCACCTTGTTTCTCGGTCATCGCCATGCCAATCGTGAGGCCCTGCTTGTGCGCCACCGGCACATTGCGCGGGTCGTAGATGCGGGCGGTGATCTTGGGTTCCCACAGGGCGGCCAGCTCCGGCTGCAAGCGCAGCGTCGGGACCGCGGCAAAGGTCATGGTGATCGGGCAACCGTGCCCGGCCTCGACCTGGCTGTGCAGGTAGCTGTGGGCGGCGCGGGCCACGTGGGCACCGGGACGCGGATGGGTCCAGGGTGACGAGTGCAGCCCATGCTCAATCGAAGTCTTCATGAACTGGTGGTACGCGGGGTGGTACTTCACCAGATCAATGCGCTTGCCGAAGCGGTCGTGGGTGTCGAATTCGGGAAGATGGCGATTGGCCAGATTGCCAAGTTCAAGGTAGTCGGCCGAGCCGGTCAACGTGCCGAACTGCAGCAGCGAAGGCTCGGCCCAGGCCGCGCCTTCACGCTGCACCGCTTCTTGCAGCGCCGCGTCTTGCGTGAACATGTTGAAGTCACTCAACTCGCAAGAAGTGTTGGTGACCTCATGGGTATCGGCCAGGTAGGGGTTGTGCAGCGCGGGCTCGTGACGAGCGTTCATGGTGGCTTCTCCTGAACAGGGGTAAGGCGGGTGCGTCAGTGCGGGCTATGTCTGGCCACCAACGAAAACAGTGTAGCCGCTGCCTCGCCGAATCACTATCGCCAGGGCGTCAGCAGGATTGACTCAGGCAGCACGGTTGGCGCGCCACCATGGAAAAGCCACGTCGGCTGCGCCTCCTCGCAATGACGGTGCGTTCGTCATTGCGAGCGCAGTGAAGCAATCCAGGACTCCTGAATCCATGGACTGCCGCGCTGCGCTCGCAGTGACGCCATCAGGTTCAAGGTCCGGGTGCGCTCAGAAGCTTGCCCAGTCATCGTCGCCACCTGCCGACGCGTTGTGTGCCAGTGCTTTGGGAGGCTGGGCTGGGCGCGGTGTGCCCGGTGAGAGGGTAGGGGGGCGATGGCTGCCAAGTTTGCCGCGCGGTGCAGCGCCCCGAAAGGCTGGTCCGGCTTGGGCTGGTGCGCGCCACGCGACGGCGGCTGCGGTTGGAGGTGTTTTCTGGGAGGTGCTGCCCGACAGCGTGAACACCGCCACCGTGCCCACCAGCTCTTGCGCCTGTGACTTCAGGCTGCTGGCGGCGGCGGCCATCTCCTCTACCAGGGCAGCGTTTTGCTGTGTCACCTGGTCCATCTGCATCACCGCTTCACCGACCTGCGAAACGCCCAGGCTTTGTTCGTTGCTGGCGGCGCTGATTTCGCCCATCAGGTCGGTCACGCGCCGGATGCCACCCACCACCTCGGCCATCGTGGTGCCAGCCTGGTCCACCAGCAGGGTGCCATGCTCGACCCGCTCGACGCTGGCGCCAATCAGGGTCTTGATTTCCTTGGAGGCCGTGGCGGAGCGCCCGGCCAGGCTGCGCACCTCGGTGGCCACCACGGCAAAACCGCGGCCTTGCTCGCCGGCACGGGCCGCCTCCACCGCCGCGTTCAAAGCCAGGATATTGGTCTGGAAGGCGATGCCATCGATGACGCTGATGATGTCGGAAATCTTCTTCGACGATTCATTGATGCCCTTCATGGTTGCGACCACCTGGGCCACCACCTCGCCGCCACGCACCGCGGTGGCGCTGGCGCTTAACGCCAACTGGTTGGCCTGGCGGGCGCTGTCGGCGTTTTGCTTGACGGTGGCGCTGAGCTGTTCCATTGAGGATGCGGTCTGCTCCAGCGCGCTGGCCTGGCTCTCGGTGCGGGCGCTCAGGTCGTTGTTGCCCTGCGCAATCTCGGCACTGGCAGTGGCAACACCCTCGGACCCCTGGCGGACGTTGAAAACCACCTGGCCCAGGTTCTCCTGCATGGCCTGCAGTGACCTGAGCAAATGCGCCACTTCGTCCCGGCCTTGTGCGTCAATGGTCTGGCTCAGGTCGCCCTGCGCGACGGCATTCGAGATCTCCACCGCGTGACCGAGCGAGCGCGCGATGCCACGAATCAGTGCCAGCCCGAAGAAGGCGGCAAACAGCACGCCAAGCACGATAGAGCCTATCGCCACGATGCGGATGGTGGTGTAGCGCTCCAGCGCGGTGGAGTACTCGCGCTTGGCCTCGTCGAGCTGGAGCGTTAGCAGGCCCTGGATGCCGTCGTTCACCGGGCCGTAGAGCGGGCGGATTCGCTCCACGACCAGAAGTTTGGCGCCTTCAATGTCATTGGCGCGCAAGGCGGCGACTGCCGGACGCAGGCCTTCCTGCACGAACCTGGCGCGGTCCTCGGCAAATTTTTTGGCGATCCGCGCCTCTTCGGTCGTCAGGGTGGTGGCCATGTAGGCGTCCCAAACCTTGCCGATGGCTGTGATGTTGGCCTCGACCTCGGCGGTAGCGACCTGGATGGCCTCGGGCGTTGGCGTCACCAACGAGACCGCGATGGCCAGCCGGTTGCGCAGCAACTGGCGCTGGATTTCCGCAATCTGGCCGGTTGGCACGGTCCGGTCCTCGTAGACGGACTGCAAGGCCTGATTCGACCTGGCAATGCCAAACAGGCCAATGGAGCCGATGCCGATCAGCAGCACCGACATGATGCCGATCAGCAGACCCAGGCGGGTGGATATTTTCAGGTTGTTCACTGGCTGCTCTCCCTAGTACTGGCGTCGGCCGAAATGGCCTGCATCACCACGGTTTCAAATTCGCGCAGCGGCATCGGCTTGCCCGCCAAGTAGCCTTGATAGCTCAGGCAGCCCAGGCGCTCCAGCACCGCACGCTGCTCTTCGGTCTCGACCCCTTCGGCAATCACCGTCACGCCAAGGTTATTGGCCATGCCGATGATGGTTTGCACGATCACCGCGTCACTGCGGTTTTGGGTGATGTGGCTGACAAAGCTGCGGTCGATCTTGAGCTGGGCAATCGGCAGCTTGTTCAATTGCGACAAGGACGAGTAGCCGGTGCCGAAGTCGTCCATCGAGAACTCAATGCCCAACTGGTTGAGGGCCTTCATCTTGGTCACGGTGTCGTCCACGTTGTGCAGCACCAGGCTCTCGGTCAGTTCCAGTTTGAGCCGACTGGTGTCGATGCCTGTCTCTTCGCTGATCCGGCGCACCAGGCTGGCGAAGTCCGCCTGCCTGAATTGGCGTGCGCTGACGTTGACACTGAGCAGCAAGCCCGCCGTGCCTGGGCTACCCTGCCAGTGCCTGAGCTGCTCGCAGGCGCTGCGCAGCACCCATTCGCCTATCGGCACGATCAGCCCCGACTCCTCGGCGATGGCGATGAACTCGGCCGGCCCGACCATGCCACGCGTTGGATGGCGCCAGCGCAGCAGCACCTCGGCGCCGAGCACATGCTGGGTGTTGTCAACCTGTACTTGGTAGAACAACTCCAACTGATGTTGGGGCAGTGCCTGACGCAGTTCGACCTCCAGGATGAGGCGCGCCTCCAGCGCGGTTTGGATTTGGGGGTCAAAAAAGCGCTGGGTGTCCCGGCCGGTGGCCTTGGCCTGGTACATCGCCAGATCGGCGTGCTTGAGTAAGTCATCAATCGTGGTGCCAAAGTCCGGGAACAGACAAATGCCAATGCTGGCGGTGTGCTCATGCGGCTGGTCGGCCAGCACGCAGGGTTGGCGGATGGTGTGCAGGATCTTTTCACCAATGCCCTCGGCCAGCACGGCAGCCAGGCCAGCATCGTTGCAGAGGCTCTCCAGCATCACCACGAATTCGTCGCCGCCCAGGCGCGCCACGGTGTCGGTCTGGCGCAGGCAGCTCTGGATGCGCCGGGCCGTTTGTACCAGCAGGTCGTCGCCTACGTCGTGGCCCTTGCCGTCGTTGATGGTCTTGAAGTTGTCCAGGTCAATCATCAGCACCGCGCCATAGAGCTGGTTGCGTGCGCTGGCGTTGAGCGCGAGCTGCAGCCGATCACGCAGCAAACGTCGGTTGGGCAGCTGGGTCAGCGGGTCGTAGAAGGCCAGCTTGTGAATCGCTGCCTCGTCGTCGCCTAGTTTGCTCTGCATGGCCTGCAGCGCGTGCATCACTTCGCTGACTTCATCGGCACCTTCAATCCGGATCAGCGTGTCGTAGCGGCCCATCGAGATCTGGCGAAAGGTGTCGATCACGCGCTGCAAGGGGCGCACGATCGAGCGGATCAATATCACGCCCAGCCAGGTCATCATCAGCATCGACCCCAGCAAGGCAGCAAGCGACAGCCAGCGGGTGCGCTGGTAGCGCTCGGTTCCGGTCTGGTAGGCGGCTTGGGCCAGATTGAACTGCAGCAGGCTCAGGGCTTCGAGCTGTGGCGCCATGTCTTCGAAGAACTGACCGGCGTCGTTGGCGCTGCGCTGGACTGCGGCATAGTTGTTGGCACGCAAGGCGACGATGGCCGGGCGCAAAGCCTGCTCGATGTAGCGCGCGCGCTGGCTGGCGAAGTTCGCCGCCTGGTCGGCTTCCTGAGGGGTCAACGATCTGCTGGCATAGGCCGCCCACCGCGCGCTGATGAGTTCGATGTTGCGAGCAATCGCGTCCGCCGATGCCTGGGCGGCGTCGGCATTCAGCGCGAGGCGCGCCGCCTGAGCCGGTCCGGTCTCCACGTGCACGGCGCTCAAGGCCACCTGCAGAATCAAGCGGTTGCTCATCATGAGCTGCTGAATGCGCGAGAGCTCGCGTACCGGCACCATGCGGTGTTCGTACACCTCGTGCAGGCTTTCATTGGAAGTCTTCAGGCCCAGAATGCCCATGCCCGCCAGCAGCGCGGACACCGCTGCCGCCAGCACCATCAACATCGCCAGCCGTTTGCCCAGGGAATGTTTCAGGTAGGCGCGGCGCACCAGCGCGTGCAAAGGCCAGCCGGTACGAGGCGGGTGGGATGTGGTCTTGACGGAAGGAGGGTCGCCGTGTTTGAACATGCATGCAGCCCGTCTTTTGCGGGACTGTTCGTCAGCGTCCTCGACCGCGTGAGCAGCGCGAGGGCAGGTTAACGAGGCATGTTCAGGGCCTCAGGGTTCGACGCCAGGTGCAGGGGCGGATCGAATAGACCTTTGTATCAGAATGGTTACAACGCGTCAATTGAAACGGTGACATCGAAACGGGGCCTACGGTCCCGGGTCATGTGGCAGCTTGATCAAATTGAGGGATTCCCGCGCGGCAATGGTGTCGCGGGCCAGGTCAGCCAGCTTGCGTCGCTGGGCGCGCGCCTTGTCGCGCAGCAACTTGAACGCCTCGGTGCGCCCGAGCTTGAATTCCACCATCACGATGCCGGTTGCAATGTTGATGCCACGGTCGCCTTCCAGGGCCTGCTGCAACTGCTCGCGCGTTTGGCGCAGTTCATGCAGCTCGTTGGCGCGGGCCAGCGCGGCCTCGATGGCTGGCAGCAGTTGCGCCGTGTCCAGGGGCTTGACGGCGTAGCCCAAGGCACCGTAATGCGTGGCCTGCGCCACGATTTTGGGGTCGCCGTAGGCGCTGAACATCATGAACGGAATGTGGTCCAGCTCGCGCAGGCGCTGCGCCAGGTGCAAGCCGCCACGCCCGGGCATGCGCACGTCGATGATGGCCAGGTCCGGGCGCAGGCCGCCCGCCAACTGGGCCTCGGCCTCCTCGGCGGATTCGGCCACGCTGAGGTGGTAGCCGGCCTGTTCAAGGCCGGCTGACAAGGTGCTTAGAACCAGGCGGTCATCGTCCACCAGGAGCAGGTGTGCGCCGTGGTGCGCGGGGGGTAAGCTGTTCACAGGGCAGGGTCTTTCAAAAGGCGAATGACGGGCGGCGTCACGCGCAAGGTGGTGACGACTTGATGGCCGACTTGCTGCAGGTCAAACTCGGTGCCGCTGCGCGGCAGCAGACTCTTGACCAGCTTGAGCCCGGCTTGCGAGTCTTTTGCCTGCTGCCCAGCGGGCGCCAGTTGGCCGGTGTTGGTGATGGTGATCAGTACGTGGTCGGCTTGTTCGGCCTTGCGCAGGGTTATGCGGGCATCGCCATGCGCCTTGCCGCCGTGTTTGACCGCATTGTGGATCAGCTCGTTGAGCACCAGTGCCATCGGCACCGCCTCGGACTCGGCCAGCGTGCAGGCGGCCCACGGTTGGGGCAGGTCCACCGCCACCGGTGCCTGCCACAAGGCACTCACCTCGCTGGCGATGGCTTGTGTCAACTCACACAGTTGCACCGACGACGGGTTGGACTGACCGCGCAGGCCATGGATTACCGAAATACCTTGCACCTGGCCAATGGCCTGGCGAATTGGCTCGGCGGTTTGCGGGTAGTTCTGCGCACACTGGCGCAGCACGCCGATGATGCCCTGCAGGCTGTTCTTGATGCGGTGGTGCACCTCGCGCACCAGCGCGTCGCGGTGCAGGGACTCGTTGTGCAGGCGTTGCTGTTCCTGCAGCCGCGCGGTCGTGGCGTCGGTGAAATTGCCCACGAAATGGGTGACCTGGCCCTGGTCGTCTCGAACCGCCGTAAAGGTGACTCGGTCTGGGTAGTCCTCGCCATTCTTGCGGCGGTGCCACATCTCGCCTTGCCAGGAGCCACAACGCCTGGCCTCGTCCCTGACTGCTTCATAAAACGCCGCGCTGTGCCGGTCTGACCGGAGTAGGGCAGTGGTCTGGCCCTGTGCCTCGTCCTGCGTGTAGCCGGTGATGCTGGTAAATGCCTGGTTGACGCGCAGTATCGTGCCCTCGGCGTCCATGACCACGATGCCTTCCTGGCACTCAAAGGCGATGGCGGCAATGCGCCGTGAGTCGGCAGTACGCTGCAGCTCGGCCAGATACGCGCTTAAGGACATGCCCACCAAGGACAGGCTCATCATGTAGAACCACAGGTCGGTGGAACGCTCGTTGACCAGGTCGTTGGCGAAGAACCCGACCCCGTTGTGGGCGCCCAGCAGGGCTTGCACCGCTACCGTGCACAGCAGCAACACCACGCCGTGCGAGCCGAGCCGGATTGCCGCCCACGTAACAAAGAAGAACATCCAATAGCCCTGGCGCGCCACCAGGCCCAGCGAGTCGGCCAACCATTCCAGAAAGACGACCTGCCCAAACAGCAGCGAGACGCCCAGCACCAGGGTGGCTTCAGGCAAGCGTTGCGGCCAGGGGTTCAGGCGCGGCCAGCGCCGCCACAGCAGGACCAGTGGCGTCACCAGCACGATGCCCAGCAGGTTGCCCATCCACCAATGCAGCAGGCTGGGCCAAAACTGATTGGCACCCAATCGGCCCAGCCACAGCAGCGTGAGCGTACCGACGCAGGCGCTGACGCTGACCGCGGGCACACCGGCGTGCAGGGCGAGGCGCAGGTACGCACGCAGCGACCAGTCGTCGATCTGAAAGCGCTTGCCACGGTTGAGCAAGGCGTAGCCAATCAGGGCTTCAAGCGTATTGCCAGTGGCAAAGACTGGTGATGACCAGCCTGCATTGCCCGACCACGCTTCGGTCAGCAGCACGCCCAAAAACACCCCGACCGCATAGCGCGGCCCGCCCACCAGCAGTACCGCCAGCGCCAGGCCGCTGGCGGGCCAGAACACGCCAAAGACACCGTCAACCGAAAACCAGGCCAGCGCCAAGCGGGACAGTGCGGCATAGACCAAGGCGACTGCCAACAGCTTGAGCCAAAGCGGCGCTTTGGCGGCGACAGTTCGGGCAAGTGTTTCGGGCACCTCCCCATTTTGCGCGGACTGCGGGCCAGCGAGTTTGACCTGGTCCAAGCTCTGGGACAATTGGCGCATGACTGACGACGAAACAATCAAAGACGCCTTGCCGCCGGGCTGGCTGGCGGTCGAATCGCTGGACCTCGACGCCCAGGGCGTGGCGCGCAAGGCCGATGGCAAGGTGGTGTTCATCGAGGGGGCGCTGCCGTTCGAACTGGTCAGCGCCCACGTGAACCGAAGCAAGAACAACTGGGAGCAGGGCACGCTGACTGCGATTCACCGCGAGTCGTCGCAGCGGGTGCAACCCCGATGCCCCAACTTCGGCCTGCACGCCGGGGCCTGTGGCGGCTGCAAGATGCAGCATTTGCACCCGGCGGCGCAGGTGGCGGTGAAGCAACGCGCACTGGAAGACAACCTGTGGCATCTGGGCAAGGTCAAGGCCGAGCAGGTGTTGCGCCCGATCGAGGGGCCGCCCTGGGGCTACCGCAACCGGGCACGCCTGTCGGTGCGACATGTGCTCAAGAAAGGCGCGGTGTTGATCGGCTTTCATGAGCGCAAGAGCCGCTATGTGGCCGACATGACCGAGTGCCACGTGTTGCCGGCGCAGGTCAGCGCCATGCTGGTCCCGTTGCGCGAGCTGATTGGGGCCATGGATGCCAGGGACACGTGTCCGCAGATCGAGCTGGCGTGTGGTGACAGTGTGATTGCGCTGGTGCTGCGGCATCTGGAGCCGCTCAGTACCGCCGACCTGGAGCGCCTGCGCCAGTTTGGCGCGCGCCACCCCGGCGTGCAGTGGTGGTTGCAGTCCAAGGGACCCGAGACGGTGCGCCTGCTTGACGACCAGTGCGAAGCGGCCCAATTGCCCCTGGACTACGCGCTGCCCGAGTTTGGGGTGACGATGCCCTTCAAGCCGACCGACTTCACGCAGGTCAACCCCTATATCAACCGCGTGTTGGTGGCCCGGTCGCTGCGCTTGTTGGCGCCGGGTCGGGATGAGCGGGTGATCGACTGGTTTTGTGGCCTGGGTAACTTCACGCTGCCGCTAGCCACCCTGGCGCGCGAAGTGCTGGGGATTGAGGGCAGCGAGGCGCTGGTCACCCGCTCACGTCAAAATTTCGAGATAAATCAGGCTGTAAGGCCCGCTGGTAAAGAGTTATCAGCTACTGAATTTGTAGCGAGGAATCTATTTGAGATGACGCCGGAGATGCTCGTCAGGGATGGCATCGCGGACAAGTGGCTGGTCGATCCGCCGCGCGAAGGCGCTTTCGCGTTGGCCAAGGCCTTGGTTGAATTGCATCAGCAGCGGGTTGACCCTGAGCACGCCGAGCGCACGCCCGGCGCCGAGCATTGGACACGCCCGAAGCGCATCGTCTATGTCAGTTGCAACCCGGCGACGCTGGCACGCGATGCGGGCTTGCTGGTCAATCAGGCGGGTTACCGTTGTACCGCAGCGGGCGTGGTCAACATGTTCCCCCACACGGCGCACGTGGAGAGCATTGCGGTCTTCGAGCGGGTGGACTGAGGGCCCAGCGACCTGGTTTACTGGGCGGCCTTCTTGGCAGGTTTTTCGGGGGACTGGTCGCCGGATTTCTCGGCTGCCTTGGGTTTGGTAGCGCCGGCCTTGTCTTTTCCGTCGGCGCCGCCCTTGGTGCCAGCCTTCTTGTCGTCCGGGAGGATCTCTTCGGCGGGCGCCGACTTGGCCTCAACCGCGCGCACGCCTTCGATCTTGTTCTCGCGCATGTACTGGTCCATTTCCTTCCAGCCTTCGAAGACGGCGGATTTGGAGGCGCGCTCATTGAGGCTGTAGCAGTCTTCGATGCTGCGCAAGCCATGGCGGCAGCCACCGCCAATGGCCTTGGCTTCCGCCTCACGCCGGGCAATTGCCGGGTCGGGGCCCATGCCGGGAATATCGCAGCCGCTAAGCAGCAGTGCGACGCCAGCGAGCAGCAGGCGCGCAATCAGGTGGGACAAGGTTGGCATACCAGTGTTATCGGCAAGTGGCGCCGGGTATTGAGTGGCGCAAAAAAGGCCCCGCAGGGCCTTTTCTTGGAAGAGCTTGCGCGCTGGTCAAGCTCAGTCGCGTTCACCACCGAAGATCCCCAACAGAGCCAACAGGCTCTGGAAAACGTTGACGATGTCCAGGTACAGGGCCAGGGTGGCACTGATGTAGTTGGTCTCGCCACCGTCAATGATTTGCTTGACGTCATACAGCATGTAAGCGCTGAAGATGCCAATGGCCAGCACCGAGATGGCCATCATGCCGGCGCTGGAGCCCACAAACACATTGATGATGCCGCCCACCATCAAGGTCACCGCGCCAACAAACAGCCACTTGCCCATGCCGGAGATGTCGCGCTTGATCACGCTGGCCAGGCTGGCCATGGCGAAAAACACACCCGCGGTTCCGCCAAAGGCTGTCATCACCAGATCGGGGCCGTTCTTGAAGCCCAACACCATCGCGATCAGGCGCGACAGCATCAGACCCATGAAGAAGGTGAAGCCCAGCAACACCGGCACACCGGCGGCCGAGTTCTTGGTTTTCTCAATGGCGTAAATGAAGGCGAAGGCGCCGCCCAGGAAGACGATCAGGCCGATTCCGCCTGTTAGCGACTTGGTCATGCCGCTGGCAACGCCCAGCCAGGCGCCCAGCACGGTGGGCAACAGGCTCAACGCCAGTAGCCAGTACGTGTTGCGCAACACCTTGTTGCGCTGCTCGGCGGATGCGACCTGACCGTAGCCCGCGCTTGGGTCGATAGATTGGATGTGATCAGACATGTTTCATACTCCTTGGTACCTGCAGACCGCAGATGGGGTGGATTCTAGTTTGGATCAAGGCCCGGCAGATAAGTTCTGGGCGCCAATGGGTACTTTTTTGTAAGGACACCCCGACCCTGGGCGGCTTGGCTGACCGGTCGGGCAGCCACTATGCTTGGGGACATGTTCAATCAGGAGTCAGATATCTCATGAAGACCAAATCCACGTTGGAACTCGCCGACGTCAAAGTGATCGCCGCAGCCGCAGAAGCGCAGGCCCTCGCTAACCAATGGGCGGTCAGCATCGCCATCGTGGACGATGGCGGTCACTTGCTGTGGTTGCAGCGGCTCGATGGCGCCCCCGCGATCTCGGCCCACATTGCACCGGCCAAAGCCCATACCGCTGCGCTGGGCCGACGCGAGAGCAAGGTTTACGAGGACGTGGTCAATGGCGGGCGCACATCATTTCTTAGCGCACCCGAAATCAAAGGGTTGCTGGAGGGGGGTGTGCCGATCATGCAGGATGGTCAGTGCCTGGGCGCGGTGGGGGTCAGCGGTGTCAAATCCAGCGAAGACGCGCAGATTGCCAAGGCCGGAATTGCCGCCCTTGGCCTCTAACAAGCACGACGCCCCGGCGGCGGCGGCAGGTCCCGTGCCGGATCGACCGCGCTGGCAGCGCGTGCTGTGGCTGGCGGGCGGAGGCGTCGCGCTGGCCACAGGGGTGGTCGGCATCGTGTTGCCCTTGTTGCCCACGACGCCTTTTGTATTGCTGGCAGCTTTCTGTTTTGCCCGAGGCAGCGCCCGCTACGAGCACTGGCTGCTCACCCACCCGCGTTTCGGCCCGATGGTGCATGACTGGCGCGCCAACCGCGCGGTGCCTTTGCGCGCCAAGCAACTGGCCTGGGTGATGATGGCGCTCAGCTCCGCCATTGCGTGGTGGCTGCTGCCCGCGCACGTGCGCTGGATACCCGGCGCATCCTGCGTCGTGGTCGGTACCTGGCTTTGGAGTCTGCCGACGCGGAGATGATCTCGACCAGGTGGTACAGCGACCGCCGAGTGCACTGGAATGAAGGCGCCAATTGCACGCGACCCTCCTTTCGCTCATGGAACTGTGGTGGTGCGGTCGCTCTGCACTTCAATGGCTCAATAGGTCAAACGCTCCGGTCGGATCTCCTGCAGGATGGTGGTGGCGATTTCCTCGATCGACTTGGTGGTGGTCGATAGCCAGCGGATGCCGGTGCGCCGCATCATGGCTTCGGCTTCGCTCACCTCCATGCGGCAGTTCTCCAGCGAGGCGTACTTGGAGTGGGGGCGGCGTTCGTTGCGGATCTCGCTGAGCCGCTCTGGCTGGATAGTCAATCCAAACAGCTTGGACTTATGGGCCTTGAGCGCTGGCGGTAACTGTTGACGCTCGAAGTCCTCCGGAATCAACGGGTAGTTGGACGCCTTGAGTCCATACTGCATCGCCAGGTAGAGCGAGGTGGGGGTCTTGCCGCTGCGGCTGACACCTACCAGAATCACGTCGGAGTGCTCCAGGTCGCGGTGGGACTGACCGTCGTCGTGCGCCAGGGAGTAGTTGATCGCCTCGATGCGGTTCTGGTATTCCTTGCTCTTGCTGGCATCGCTGAAGCGACCAACGCGATGGTGAGATTTGATCTGCAGCTCCTGCTCCAGCGGGTGCACGAAGGTGCCAAACATGTCCAGCAGCATGCCCTGACAGCCTTCCTGGATGACCTTGAGCACCTCCATATTGACCAGCGTGGTGAACACGATCGGCCGCTTGGCATCCACGGCACCGGCGTGGTTGATCTGCCGCACGGCCTGGTGTGCCTTGTCCACGGTATCGATAAAGGGCAGCCGGACATGGCGGGCCCGGGTCTCAAATTGAGCCAGGATGGCGTTGCCAAAGGTCTCGGCCGTGATGCCGGTGCCGTCTGAAATGAAGAATACGGTGCGGTTGGACATGGCGCGGTGGGTGGGTAGTGGTGTTCAGCAATCTGCAAGCACGACGCGACAGCAAATGCTGGTCGGGTCCTACAATGACCCCAATTTATCCCATTTCATCCATGCAGTCCCTTGACCCACTTGAACAACAACAGTGTCATGCCGTCTGCGTGGGCGCCCCGGTCGGACCAGAACGTGCTGGGGGTTGCATTGAGCCGGTTTCAACTTCTGGAGTTTTCCCATGTCCGCACTTTTCAGCCCGACCGACCTGGTCGTACCGTTTGAAAACCTGAGAATGACCGATGTCGAGGCCGTTGGCGGTAAGAACGCCAGCCTCGGCGAGATGATTTCACACCTGCCAACGGGTGTGAAAGTGCCCACCGGTTTTGCCACCACGGCGCATGCGTTCAGGGACTTTCTGGCCTTCGAGAACCTGAGCGGCCGCATCAACGAAAGGCTCGGCGCGCTCGATACCGAGGATGTGCGTGCCCTGGCACAGGTGGGCGCCGAGATTCGCGCCATGGTTGAGGCGCAGCCCTTTCCCGCTGACCTGGAGCAGGCCATCCGCGACAGCTTTGCTACCTTGAGCGCGGGTCGTCCCGAGGCCACCTTCGCGGTGCGCTCCTCCGCAACGGCTGAGGACTTGCCGGACGCATCCTTTGCCGGGCAGCAGGAGACCTTTCTGAACGTGCATGGCATTGACGAGATTCTGCACAAGGTTCGCGAGGTGTTTGCCTCGCTCTACAACGACCGCGCCATCAGTTACCGCGTGCACAAGGGTTTTGCGCACGAACACGTGGCTTTGAGCGCGGGCATCCAGCGCATGGTGCGCTCGGACCTGGGTGCAGCGGGCGTCATGTTCACCATCGACACCGAATCCGGCTTTAGTGACGTGGTGTTCATCACGTCGAGCTACGGTCTGGGCGAAACCGTGGTGCAAGGCGCCGTCAACCCCGACGAGTTCTACGTGCACAAGCCGATGCTGCGGGCCGGCAAGCGCGCGGTGATCCGGCGCAGCCTGGGCTCCAAGCTGATCCAGATGCAGTTCACCTCGGCCGACGAAAAAGCACATGGCGGCAAGTTGGTCAAAACCACGGAAGTGCCTGCCGAGTTGCGCAACCGCTACTCATTGACCGATGTGGATATTGAGAAGCTCGCGGGCTACGCGCTGGTGATTGAGCAGCACTATGGTCGTCCGATGGACATCGAGTGGGGCAAGGACGGACTCGACGGCGAGTTGTACATCCTGCAGGCCCGACCCGAAACCGTCAAGAGCCAGGCGGCGGGCAAGGCGGAGCACCGCTACAAGCTCAAGGGGAAGAGCGCGGTGATCGTGGAGGGCCGGGCGATTGGCCAGAAGATCGGCACCGGGCCGGTGCGCGTGGTGCACAACATCAGCGAGATGGACAAGGTGCAGGCGGGCGACATCCTGGTGACCGACATGACTGATCCGAACTGGGAGCCGGTGATGAAGCGGGCCTCGGCGATCGTCACCAATCGCGGCGGGCGTACCTGCCATGCCGCCATCATCGCGCGTGAACTGGGCATTCCGGCGGTGGTGGGCTGCGGCCATGCCACCGAAGTCCTGAAAGATGGCATGCTGGTGACAGTGAGCTGCTCCGAGGGTGACACCGGTTTCATCTACGACGGCCTGCTGGAGACCGAGGTGACCGAGGTGCAGCGCGGGACCATGCCCGAGATCGACGTCAAGATCATGATGAATGTGGGCAATCCGCAGCTTGCCTTTGATTTCTGCCAGTTGCCCAATTCAGGCGTTGGACTGGCGCGGCTCGAATTCATCATCAACAACAACATTGGCGTGCATCCCAAAGCCATTTTGGACTACCCCAATGTGGACGCCGACCTGAAGAAGGCGGTGGAGTCAGTGGCGCGCGGTCACGCTTCGCCGCGTGCCTTCTATGTGGACCGGGTGGCCGAAGGTGTGGCCACCATCGCCGCGGCGTTCTGGCCCAAGCCGGTGATCGTGCGCCTGTCGGACTTCAAGAGCAACGAGTACCGCAAGCTGATCGGCGGCAGCCGCTACGAGCCGGAGGAAGAGAATCCAATGCTGGGTTTTCGCGGCGCGGCGCGTTATGTCAGCGCCGAGTTCGGCGAGGCCTTCGCCATGGAGTGCGAGGCGCTCAAGCGGGTGCGCACTGACATGGGTTTGCACAATGTGCAGGTGATGGTCCCGTTCGTGCGCACCTTGGGCCAGGCCAAGAAGGTCACGGAATTGCTGGCGGCGCACGGGCTGCGACGCGGCGAAGGCGCCAATGCTCAAGGCGAAGGCGCGCTGAAGCTGGTCATGATGTGCGAGATCCCGAGCAACGCGATTCTGGCCAAGGACTTCCTGCAGTATTTCGACGGTTTCTCGATTGGCTCGAACGACTTGACCCAGCTCACACTCGGCTTGGACCGGGACTCCGGCCTGGAACTGCTGGCGGCCGATTTTGACGAGCGTGACCCTGCGGTCAAGACCTTGGTCAGCATGGCCATCGCGGCCTGCAAGGCGGAGGGCAAATACATCGGCATCTGCGGCCAGGGTCCCAGCGATCACCCAGACTTTGCCCTCTGGCTGGCGCAGCAGGGGATCTCGTCCATCTCGCTCAATCCAGACTCGGTTATCTCCACCTGGCAGCAACTGGCTGCGAGTTAAGGGCAACGACGATTGGACCGGGCCAGCGGAGATTTAGCCATTGCGGCGCAATGGCATATAATCGCGGGCTTCGCCTTGCCACACCTCAATTAGACGCTGGGGGTGGCTTTTTCGCCCGCGTCGGGCTATCCACAAGGAGTATCAATGCGTCATTACGAAATCATTCTCATGATCCACCCGGATCAGAGCGAGCAGGTTCCCGCCATGCTCGAACGTTACAAGGGCATGATTGTTGCCGGCGGTGGCAAGGTGCACCGTGTTGAGGACTGGGGCCGTCGTCAGATGGTCTACATGATCAACAAGCTGGCCAAGGCTCACTATCTGTGCGTCAACATCGAGGCCGACCAGCCTGTGATGGCCGAACTCGAGCATGCGTTCAAGTTCAATGACGCCGTGTTGCGTCACCTGACGGTGCTGAAGAAGAAGGCCGACACCGGACCTTCTTCGATGATGAAAACCGTCGAGCGTGAAGACGCCCGCAAGACGCAACAGGCCGAGTACCAGGCTTGAGGACCTGATTGCCGACGAGGAGTGAACACTGCTTCCAATTGGCTTGATCTCACGGCCTGTATCACCGAGGTGGATGCCTTGCGATACACGCCAGCCGGACTGCCAGCCTTGAATCTCAGGCTGGAACACGCTTCGCAACTCAGCGAAGCGGGGCAGCTCAGGCAGGTCAAGGCAGGGGTCAAAGCGGTGGCTTTCGGAGTCATGGCCGAGCGGCTTGCGAAGCAGGCCATTGGCAGCAGCTGGAAGTTCGGTGGCTTTCTGGCCACACCTCTCAAGGGCAAACACGTCGAGTTTCACATTCAGGAATTTTCGCAAGAATAGTTGTTAATTTCGGGGCGCCAAGCAGCGGCATTGATCGGCGCTTGCACCCCAGAACCATCAGGAAATCATCATGGCCGGACCTAAACGTTTCAGCAAAGACAAGCGCCCCAAGCGCCCCGCACAAAATCTGCTCTTCAAACGCAAGCGCTTTTGCCGCTTCACCGTAACAGGCGTCGAAGAGATCGACTACAAAGACATCGACACCCTGCGCGACTTCATTGCCGAGAATGGCAAGATCATTCCCGCGCGCCTCACCGGCACACGTGCCATTTTCCAGCGCCAGCTCAATACCGCCATCAAGCGCGCGCGTTTCCTCGCGATGCTGCCGTACAGCGACCAGCACCGCATCTAAGGGGAACCCAATCATGCAAATTATTCTGCTCGACAAGGTCATTAACCTTGGAAACCTCGGTGAAATCGTCCGTGTCAAAGACGGCTACGCTCGCAACTTCCTGATTCCTTCTGGCCGTGCCCGCCGTGCCACGCAGGCGGCCAAGCAAGAGTTCGAAGTGCGTCGCGCTGAACTCGAAAAGGCTGCCGCCGGGAAATTGGGCGAGGCCCAAGCCCTGGGCGAAAAGCTGGCCGGTTCTACCGCCAAACTTACTCAGAAGGCTGGCGTGGACGGTCGTCTGTTCGGCTCAGTCACCAATGCCGACATCGCTGAGGAACTCGGCAAGCTGGGCTACAAAGTGGTCAAGTCCCAGATCCGTATGCCCAATGGCCCGATCAAGGTCGTCGGCGACAGCACGGTGAGTGTGGCTTTGCACACCGACGTGGTGGTTGACATCACAGTGTCGGTTTACGGCGAAACTGCTTAAGCCGTTCGTACACCCATCACAGAGCCGCCAGGAGTCATGTCCTGGCGGCTTTTTTGACGTTTGGCAGCCCCTACAATGCTGCTTGAGCTGCAGCCGAGGCACCTTTTTTTGCCTACGGTGGGCGACGCTGGTGTGGTGATGATTGATTCAGCAGGAATTTCAAACAATGAGCATCAAGAGCGATAAATGGATTCGGCGCATGGCTGAACAAACCGGCATGATCGAGCCCTTCGAGCCGGGGCAGATTCGGGAGCGCGACGGTAGCAAGATCATCAGCTACGGCACCAGCAGCTATGGCTACGACATTCGCTGCGCACCGGAGTTCAAGGTGTTCACCAATATCCACAGTACGGTGGTGGATCCGAAGAATTTTGACGAGAAGAGTTTTGTCGATTTCTACGACAACGTCTGCATCATTCCTCCGAATAGTTTCGCGCTGGCGCGCACCATGGAGTATTTCCGCATTCCGCGCAATGTGCTGACGATCTGTCTGGGCAAAAGTACCTATGCGCGCTGCGGCATCATTGTTAACGTGACGCCGTTCGAGCCCGAGTGGGAGGGCTTTGTGACACTGGAGTTTTCCAACACGACGCCCTTGCCGGCCAAGATCTATGCGGGCGAGGGATGCGCTCAGGTGCTGTTCTTCGAGAGCGACGAAGTTTGCGAGACCAGCTACAAGGACCGTGGCGGCAAGTACCAGGGCCAGCGCGGGGTTACGTTGCCCAAGGCCTGAGGAGTTTGAGAGGGGTGCGGTGATGATGATCAAGAGAGTCTTGCGGCTGCTGGCCACCCTGCTTGGAGTGGTCGCGCTCGGTGCTTGTACGACCATGACCCCCAACGAATGCAAAGTGGCCAACTGGGCCGAGGTGGGCCTGCGCGATGGCCTGGCGGGTGAGCCCCTGTCGACGCTCAATGATCGGGTCAGGGACTGCGCGGAGGCCAAAGTCGGAGTGGACACGCCGCGCTACCTGCAGGGGCGCGATCAGGGGCTGGTTTCATACTGCAGGGTTGAGAACGCCGTCAGGTTGGGGCTGGATGGGAAGTCCTACCGTGGCGTATGTCCTGTCACGGTGGATGCCGAGTTTCGCCGCCGATTCCACGTTGGACGCGAAGTGCACGAGGCACGAGGCGATCTGCGCAACCTCGAAGCTCGGCGCACGACCCTGGAGACGCGCCTGCGCGACGCCAAGACCGATGAAGACCGTCGCCGCATCCGCGACGAGCTTACCGACCTGGACCGTGACATGCGTCGGGCCCGGGACCGCCTGCGCGATGCCGAGAGCAATCTGGATCGCCTGCGCATGCGCTAGCACGTTGGCGGTCTGCCGGTTGAAAGCAGCACGCCGCCAGTATGCAAGACTTCAGTGAAGCCGTGCGTTGTAAGGGATAATACGGGGTTGTCCTGAAATTGGGGCAATTTTGACGATTAATCCCAGCCGCCGGTGTGGTGGCCCATCCCGTTAGGTATTGATGACTGACTCCGCCACGGAATCCGCACTGGATTCATTTTCCCAACTGCAGCTTGCGGCATCGCTGTCTCGGGCCGTCGCCGATCTTGGCTACGAGTCCATGACTCCGATTCAGGCGCAGGCGATTCCCAAGGTCCTGCAAGGGCGCGATGTGATGGGCGCGGCGCAGACCGGTACCGGCAAGACAGCCGCATTTTCGCTGCCCCTGCTGCAGCGCCTTCTCAAGCATGAGAATGCCTCGACCTCGCCCGCCCGTCACCCCGTGCGCGCCTTGGTGCTATTGCCCACACGTGAGCTGGCCGATCAGGTGGCGCAGGCAATCAAGGCCTACGCAAAGTACACCCAGATACGCTGCACAGTGGTGTTTGGTGGCATGGACATGAAGCCCCAGACCTTAGAGCTTAAGCGCGGCGTCGAAATCCTGGTTGCAACGCCCGGGCGTCTGCTTGATCACATCGAAGCCAAGAACGCTGTGCTGAACCAGGTGGAGTACGTCGTGCTGGACGAGGCCGATCGCATGCTCGATATCGGCTTTCTGCCGGATTTGCAGCGGATCTTGAGTTTTCTGCCAAAGCAGCGCACCACGCTGCTGTTCTCGGCCACGTTCTCACCTGAAATCAAGCGCCTCGCGAGCAGCTATCTGCAAGACCCACTGACCATCGAGGTGGCCCGTTCCAACGCCACGGCTTCGACCGTGGAGCAGCATTTTTACAGTGTCGGGGACGACGACAAGCGACACGCCCTGCATCAGATTCTGAAGCAGCGGCAGTTGAAGCAGGCCTTTGTGTTTGTCAACAGCAAGCTCGGATGTGCCCGTCTGGCACGCTCATTGGAGCGTGAAGGCCTCAATACCACCGCTCTGCATGGTGACAAGAGTCAGGATGAGAGGCTGAAGGCGCTGGATGCGTTCAAGAAAGGCGAAGTTGATCTGCTGGTCTGCACCGACGTGGCGGCGCGCGGCCTCGATATCAAGGATGTGCCTGCTGTCTTCAATTTCGATATTCCGTTCAACGCGGAAGATTATGTGCACCGGATCGGCCGCACCGGCCGCGCCGGACAGTCCGGTTTGGCGGTCAGTTTTGTATCGAAGAGCGACGCCCGACTGGTCGGTGACATTGAGAAGTTGATCAAGACCAAAATCGAACTTGAGGCCATCGAGTTCGAGGAGGACACGCCTGACATCCGAAAGCAGGGGCGCATTAACGATGGGCGGCGCATGTATGCCCAGGGTGCTGGTGATGAGGGTCGGGGCTTCAATCAGGGTTCGGCACCGCAGCGTGGCCCACACCGGGACGGGCAGCATGCGCGTGCCGAGCGACCTGATCGACGCGAAGACAAGCGGTTCACACCCAGCGCGCCGAGCGATCCCTTGTTTGACCGGCCCTACGAACCCCCGGCACTGGCGGAGGCAGCCACTTTGCCATCATGGGAGGCGACCGCGCGGCCCAGTGTTCGCAGTATCTCGGCCAATATCAAGCCCAAGCGTCGGGTCGCTGCCCTGTTCAAATCCGCCTAGCGCGGCCTGCAGCCCGGTCCTTGTCGGACTTGGGCGACTGTGACGGCGGGCATTTGACTTGGATCAGTTCTCGTGTGAGCCCGGCGGTACCCGACGCCTGCCCCAGGCGCACCGCGCTCAGGCAGCCGCCCCAAACACAACCTGTGTCCAGCGCCATGACATCAGGGCGATCCAGCCACCCTAGCGTGGACCAGTGTCCAAAAGCCACCGTCACGTTGGCGCTTTGGCGCCCTGGCACGTCGAACCACGGGTAATATCCCGGCGGCGTGGCGTTTGCGCCATCCTTGGTGGCAAATTCCATGGTGCCGTCGGCGGTGCAGAATCGCAGCCGGGTCAGGGCGTTGACAATGATCCGCAGACGAGCCGCCCCAGGCAGATCGTCGCTCCACTGGCTTGGCTCGTCTCCGTACATATTCTGGAGAAACTCGCTCAGTCCGTCGCCGCGCAGCACGGCTTCAACCTCGTGCGCCAGGGACAGGGTTTGTGACGCGGTCCAGCACGGCAGGACGCCCGCGTGGACCATTAACAGGGGTTGCCCATGGAGGGTGGTCAGGTTGGCCATGGACTGGCCGCGCAGCCAGTCCAGCATCGCGCCGCGATCGGGGGCGCCGAGAATATCGTCCAGGGTGTCGTTACGGTGAGGCTTGCGCAGGCCCTGTGCCAGCGCCATCAGGTGCAGATCGTGGTTGCCAAGAAGGCTTTGCGCCGAGCTTCCATAGGCCATGAGACGGCGCAGCACCCCGGCCGAGTTCGGCCCGCGGTTGACCAAATCCCCAAGCAGGAATAACTGATCACGGCTGGGTGAAAAAGCGATCTTGTCGAGCATTTTCTGCAACGCCGAATCGCAACCCTGGATATCACCTATTAGATAAACTGACATGAAACTCTGAATGTAAATGTGAATCTGAATTTGGACGATGGAATTTGTGACGATGTGGTTACCAGGGCTTCATAATCAATGGCATCAACTCTATAATATTTTGGTTTTGCCGGATAATTGGACCATTTTCTCACTTCATGGATGCATCAATATGACTTCTTATAAGCAACTGCTTGAACAGCGCGAATCCCTCGAACTCCAGATTCGTGAAGCAAAGAAGCGGGAAACCGGTACCGCCATTGCCCAGGTGCGGGCCTTGATTTCCGAGTTTGGTTTGACCGCACAGGATGTTTTCCCATCGACCAAGGCACGCGTTGCCCGCGCTGGTGCCAAAGTCGCCGCCAAATATCGCAACACGGCGACCGGTCAAACCTGGACCGGTCGCGGCAAGGCGCCAAAGTGGATTGACGGCAAGGAGCGCACGCAGTTTCTTATTCGGTGATCAGCAGCCGATGTGACCGATGGTCGCGCTGATTTAGTGGCGCCAGATCAGTTGGTTGCGGCCAAGGCGTTTGGCTTCAAACAGCGCATCATCGGCGTCTTTGATCAAGATCTCGGCGCTGATGGAACTTGGAAACTGGGACAGGCCCGCTGAAAACGTGGTGTTGAACCAGGTCTCCCGGAAGGGATACCTTATTTCCGCGAAGTCGCGCCGGATCCGGTCCAGCACCTCCAGCCCCTGTTCGGCGTGCGAGCTGGGCAGGATCACGATGAACTCCTCGCCGCCGTAGCGCCCAACCAGGTCGGTCTTGCGTAGCCGTTGCTTGAGGAGCCACGCCAGACTGCGAATGACCTGGTCGCCCACGGGATGACCATAGCTGTCGTTCACGCTCTTGAAGTGGTCAATGTCGATCATCGCCACAGTCAGCGGCTCATTGGTGGCTTCAGCAGCCTTGACCGCCGTCTGCAGGCGTTCCTTGGAGGTCAGGTGGTTGAGCATTCCGGTCAGGCTGTCATGCTGCATCGATCGACGCAACGTGCGGTAGCGCTCGATCTTGCTTTTGACAACCGCGTTCAGAATGACCGGGTTAAAGGGTTTGGTCAGAAAGTGATCGCCTCCCAGCCGCAGCGCATCCACCTGCAGCGCGACATCCGAGTCACCAGAGAGGTACACCACGGGTGTGGACAGAAACTCGGCATGCTGACGGATCACGCGCGTCGCCTCCACCCCGGTGCAGTCCGGCATGTACATGTCCATCAGGATCAGGTCCGGCTGAAAGTGCCGAAGGCCCAGCAACACTTCACTTGGCTTGGTGACTGCAAACGACTCGATGCCACTCTGTTCCAGCGTGCGTCGAATTGATTTGCTGGCGGTCCAGGAGTCTTCCACAACCAGTACGCGGTAGGGCGGTTCTTCGTCGCGGCCACACACTTCGATAATCTTGGCCATGATCACCGCATCGGGCGTGCCGTGGGCGAAGCAAGAATCACAGCCGGCGGCCAGCGCCATTTTCAGGTTGTTGAAATCGGACCCCAGATTGTGGGCGATCAGGTCGGTTGCGGAGAATCTGGCGCGCAGGTTCTGAACCTTCTTACAAGTCTCCTCCAGGGCCAGGTCGCCGCCGTCGATCAGCACGATGGCCGGCTCTGCTGCCTCAGCGGGTACGTCAGCCCAGTCGAACACATGGGTGTGTATGCCGAAATACTTGAGTTGGGTGATCAGGTCGCGCCAAGGCTCGGATGCGCTGCCGAGCAGCCACATATGGTGAACAAAGCTTGACTCTGTCGCGAGTACGGGCTCGCTGTTGGCGCGACGCTGTTCGGTTGGCGGCGCGGTGTTGCTGTCGATGAAGTTGGCCACGCGAGTCTGCAGACCCTCAATTCGGCTGCTCAAATCACTCAAAGTGCCGGGTGGAATGTGATGGCTCGACTCATCCGCAAACAGCGCCAGCACCTGTTGCTCCAGGCCGTGGGAAATCTGGTGCAGACCCGACAGGCCCTTGCTGTGCAAATAAGCGGAGAAACTCGACAGAGAGACAGCGAACTCGACAAATTCGTCAAAGCCACAATCGCCAGCGCAGGCGCGCCATTTGACGTAGAACTCGTCGCTCTTTTTCTGGAGTTCCACCGGCGCGGATGACATCTCTTTGGATCAAACAATCGGTGAGTGGCCCCAACCAGGCCAGGGAGAGGGCGCCAACAAGTGGAGTTGGCCGCCCCGACATAACTCGCGAGTATAGGTGGCAGTGATTGCCGCTCAACCCAACGGTTCGACCGTTAGTCCGGTTGGCGTTCGAAGCGATGACCGGGCCCCGCGCATTGCATGTGGTGCCGATGTAAGACTGGCAAGTTGTTTCCAGCCGACTAGGTGGTGCTCTATCTGACGCATCTGCAACACGGTAAAAAGCCCCCAACCATGACAGTTAGGGGCCCTTTGCGATTGGTGCCGGAGAGATGAATCGAACACCCGACCTTCTCATTACGAATGAGCTGCTCTACCGACTGAGCTACACCGGCTTAGCCTTCAATTATAGCCCGTTGTGATAGCTGGTTACACGTTCGACTTCGTTCTTCGAGCCCAGAATGACACTGACACGCTCGTGCAGCCGTTTGGGCTCGAGTTCGAGGATACGTTGGTGTCCGTTGGTGGCGGCGCCGCCGGCTTGTTCAATCAGCCAGCTCATGGGGTTGGCCTCGTACATCAGGCGCAGCTTGCCGGCCTTCTCGGGTTCGCGCTTGTCCCATGGGTACATGAAGATGCCGCCGCGGGTAAGGATACGGTGCACGTCGGCCACCATGCTGGCAATCCAGCGCATGTTGAAGTCCTTAGCCCTAGGGCCCTCCTTGCCTTGCAGGCACTCTTCGATGTAGCGCGTCATTGGGGCGTCCCAGTGGCGCATGTTGCTCATGTTGATGGCAAATTCCTTGGTGTCGGCCGGAATCTTGACGTGTTCGTGCGTTAGCACGAAGGAGCCCTGCTCGCGGTCCAGCGTGAACATGGCCACGCCATCGCCGACCGTGAGCACCAGGGTGGTCTGCGGGCCATACACACAATAACCGGCGGCCACCTGCTTGCAGCCGGGCTGCAGAAAGTCCTGCTCGGACACGCCCGCGCCCTCCGGCTTGACCAGCACGCTGAATATCGTGCCGATGCTCACATTGACGTCGATGTTGCTGGAGCCGTCCAACGGGTCAAACAGCAGCAGGTATTCGCCTTGCGGGTAACGGTTGGGCACCACGTAGATGCCATCCATTTCCTCGCTGGCCATGGCTGCCAGGTGGCCGCCCCATTCGTTGGCTTCGATCAGTACCTCGTTGGCGATGATGTCGAGCTTCTTCTGCACCTCGCCCTGCACGTTCTCGCTGTCGGCGCTGCCCAGCACGCCACCCAGGGCGCCTTTGTTGACGGCCTGGCTGATGCTCTTGCAGGCGCGCGCGACCACTTCGAGCAGCAATCGCAATTGCGCGGGAATCAAACCGTCTGCGCGTTGCTGTTCAACCAGGTAGCGGGTCAGGGAAATCTTGGCGGCCATGGTGTGTTCAGCCTTCAGTCTTGGATTGATTGGCCAGTGCCCGAGTCACGACCTCGCGCACATCGGTGCTCAAGTCTGTTTTCGCCGCAACGCGCTTGAGCGCTTCATGCGCGGCGCTGCGGTAGGGTTCGGCCAGTTTGGCCCAACGGTCCAGTGCGCGCGCCAGGCGCGCCGCGACCTGCGGGTTGATGCCATCGAGTTCCAGCACGCGCTCGCTCCAGAACACGTAACCGGCAGCGTCTTCACGGTGGAATGCGCCGGGGTTGGCGCTGCAGAAACTGAAGATCAGGCTACGGGCACGGTTGGGATTGCGCAACGTGAAGTCGGGGTGCTGCATCAGCTGACGAACAATGGGCAACACATTGCCGCCATGGTCGCAGGCGCCGGCTTGCAGGGCAAACCACTTGTCCAGCACCAGCGCTTCGTCCTGGAACAGAGCATGGAAGTCGTTGAGCGCCACCGGGGCCAGCGCATGGTTGGCGTGTACCAGTGCCGATAGCGCGGCGAAGCGGTCGGTCATGTTGCCCGCGTCTTTGAATTGCTGGTAGGCGGCGGCCGGCCAGATCGGGTCAGCGCTCTTGCTGGCTGCCAGGCACAACTGGTGCAACGCCAGACCGGCCAAAGCGCGGCGTCCGGCTGACGTGGCATCGGGCCGGTAGGCGCCATTCTTGCGGTGGGTCTCGAAGGCCCATTGCCAGTCCTCGTGCAAGGCGGTTGCCAACTGCAGGCGCATGGCCTCTCGCACGGCATGGATGCGCTGGGGGTTGACGACCTCAAGCTGCTCGCCAATGTAGCTCTCTGACGGCAAGGTCATCACCAGTTCCTTGAATGCGGCATCCAGTGCCGGATGGCGCAGGACACTGCGCATGGCGCTGATGTATGCCTCGTCGAGGATGCTGGTGGTGCGTGCAACTACCTCGGACTGGATCGCGGCCAGGGCACAGCGCAGGGCCAGACGTTGACCCGCTTCCCATCGGCTGAAGGGGTCACTGTCATGGGCCAGCAATGCGAGCAACTCAGCGTTGGAGTAGTCGTACTCCAGTACCACCGGGGCGCTGAATCCACGCAACAGCGACGGCACGGGCGCGCTGGCAACGTTGATGAAGGTGAACGTCTGGCTGGCTTCAGTCAGTACCAGTGTTCGGGAGGTGCCAGCGGCGGCCGTCTCGTCGCCGAGCTGCAAGGCCAGATCGGTCCCGTCTGCGCTGACCAGTCCCAACACCACCGGAATGACGAAGGGTTGCTGGTTGGGTTGATCCATCGGCGGGGCACATCGTTGCGCCAAGGTCAGTGTGTAGGTTCGCGCTGCCGCATCGTGTACTGCGCTGGCCCGCACGTGGGGCGTGCCAGCTTGTGCGTACCAGCGTTTGAACGGCACCAGATGGCGCGCCAGTTCCGAGTCCGGGTTGGCGTCGGCGATGGCCTGCGCGAAATCGTCGCAGGTCACCGCCTGCCCATCATGGCGCTTGAAGTAGAGCGTCATGCCGTCGGCGAACCCTTTGCGGCCCACCAGCGTCTGCATCATGCGCACCACTTCGGCGCCTTTTTCGTAAATCGTGACGGTGTAGAAGTTGTTGATCTCGATGTAGCTGTCGGGCCGTACCGGGTGCGCCATTGGGCCGGCGTCTTCCGGGAACTGAGCGGTGCGCAGCACGCGCACGTCCTCGATGCGTTTTACCGCGCGGGCCGAGGGTTCGGCGCACAGGTCCTGGCTGAACTCCTGGTCGCGGAACACCGTCAGCCCCTCCTTCAGGCTGAGCTGGAACCAGTCGCGGCAGGTGATGCGGTTGCCGGTCCAGTTGTGAAAGTACTCGTGGCCCACCACCGACTCGATGTTGGCGTAGTCCGCATCGGTGGCGGTGGCGGCATTGGCCAGTACAAACTTGGTGTTGAAGATGTTCAGGCCCTTGTTCTCCATGGCGCCCATGTTGAAGTCGCTGGTTGCAACAATCATGAAGCGTTCCAGGTCCAGTGGCAGGCCAAAGCGTGCCTCGTCCCAGGCGACCGAGGCCATCAGGGAATTCATGGCGTGTTCGGTCTTGTCCAGGTCGCCGGGGCGCACATAGACCTGCAGCAAATGGTCCTGACCGGAACGCGAGCGGATGCGCTGCTCCTTGCAAACCAGTTGACCGGCCACCAGCGCGAACAGGTAGGACGGCTTCTTGTGCGGGTCCACCCAGGTGGCGAAGTGCCGGCCTTCGTTGCCGGCGCCTTCCACAGGCCCCTGGTCGACCAGGTTGCCGTTGGACAGCAGCACCGGGTATTTGGCCTTGTCGGCGCGCAGGGTCACGGTGTAGCTGGCCATCACGTCCGGGCGATCCAGGAAGTAGGTGATGCGTCGGAAGCCCTCGGCTTCGCATTGGGTGAAGAAGGAGCCGTTGCTGACGTACAGGCCCATCAACTGTGTGTTTTTGATCGGCGCACAGGTGGTGAAGATCTCCAACTCGAAGCTGCCCTCCTGGGGTAGTCCTTCCAGTACCAGCCGGTTGCCGTCGATCTTGAACGAGGTTCCCTGCCCGTTGACCAGCACCCGCGCCAGATTAAGCTCTTCGCCGTCGAGCCTGAGCGCCTGCGACGCTACGTCGGGGTTGCGCCGCAGCGTCATCTTGTTGAGGACGCGGGTCTTGGCTGGGTCCAGGTCAAAGGTCAGGTTGACGCTGTCAATCCAGTATGCCGGAGCCACGTAGTCCTCGCGATGGACGGCGGTGGCGATTCCTTCATTGAGCATGTTTGTTCTCCAGGGGTTCCAGGGCCACCCTCGGTTCGGATGGCGCGTTATCAGTGAGGTGGCTTACACGCCCTGCTTGAGCGAGGCTTCGATGAATACGTCCAGGTCACCATCAAGCACTTTTTGCGTGGCGCTGACTTCGACATTGGTGCGCAGGTCCTTGATGCGGCTGTTGTCCAGCACGTAGGAGCGGATCTGGTGGCCCCAGCCAACATCGGTCTTGGTGTCTTCGAGCTTCTGCTGCTCTTCCATGCGCTTGCGCATCTCGAAGTCGTACAGGCGCGAGCGCAGCCGTTTCCAGGCCACATCGCGGTTGCTGTGCTGGCTGCGGCCGTCCTGGCACTGCACCACGATGCCGGTGGGGAGGTGGGTCAATCGCACCGCCGAATCGGTCTTGTTGATGTGCTGACCGCCGGCGCCACTGGCGCGGAAGGTGTCGGTGCGCACGTCGGCAGGGTTGATGTCGATCTCGATCGAGTCGTCTACCTCCGGGTAGACAAACACCGAGGCAAACGAGGTGTGGCGTCCGCCCGAGGAGTCAAACGGCGACTTGCGCACCAGACGATGCACGCCGGTCTCGGTGCGCAGCAGGCCAAAGGCGTATTCGCCCTCGACCTTGATGGTGGCACCCTTGATGCCTGCGGTGTCACCGGCGGTCTCGTCCTCAATGGTGGCCTTGAAGCCCTTGCGTTCGGCGTATTTGAGGTACTGGCGCAGCAGCATGCTGGCCCAGTCACAGGCCTCGGTGCCCCCGGCACCGGCCTGGATGTCCAGGAAAGCGTTCAGCGGGTCAGCCGGATTGTTGAACATGCGCCGGAATTCCAGCCCTTCGATGATGCCGGCCAGTTTGGCAGTCTCGGCTTCAATGGTCAGCAGGCCGGCCTCGTCGCCGTCCTCCTTGGACATGTCGAACAGTTCGGTGTTGTCGGCCAGCTCGCTGGTCAGGTTGTCCAGTGTGACGACCACGGTGTCCAGCGTCTTCTTCTCGCGGCCCAGCTCCTGGGCGCGTTTGCTGTCGTTCCAGACGGTGGGGTCTTCCAGCGAGGCGTTGACGGTCCTCAGGCGTTCGGCTTTGGCATCGTAGTCAAAGATACCCCCGTAACTCTTGGGTCCGGCTGCTCAGGTCCGCCAGGGTGGTGCCAATGAGGTTGATGCGTTCTGCTTCCATGATGCGAGTCCTGAGGTTGTACGGTTCAATTAACTCGCCATTTTCTCATGACCGAACACTTTCGGCGTCCGAGTCGTTCTTGCCGCCTGGCGTCAGAAATGCCTCGATCAGCCGCGCCAGGTGCTCTGGCTGGTCATGGTGCATCATGTGGCCGGCATCTTCGATTCGTTCGATGCGCACGTTGGCAACCTTCTTCAGTCGCTCGTGGTATTGCTCCAGCGTGAATTTGCCGTCAAACCACTGGTTGAGGCTGTTGTCGCTGGCCTCCACGGCCAGCGTAGGCGCGGTGATGCGCTGATACACCTCCAGCACCTCATCGACCCGGTAGAGTTGCGCGTTGGATACTTTGTGCGCCGCGCTGCCCAGGATTTCCCACTTGCCCTGCGTGTTGGCGCGTGCCCAGTGCTGCGCCAGCCACTGCGCCTTGTGCTGGCCCAGGCGCGCGTTGGTCTTCATCAGGCGCCGGGCCACGCCTTGCACGTCGTCGTAGGCCTTGAGGTCCATTTCGCCGGCATGCAGCTTCTTGAGCTCGTCCATCCACTTGGCATAGCGGCCGGGCGCCTGCGATGGCTTCGTTACGGGCATGCCAAAGCCTTCCAGATTCACCAGCCGGCGGATGCGCTCGGGGCGCACGCCGGCATACAGCATCGCGATGTTGCCGCCCATGCTGTGTCCGATCAGGTCGACGGCCCGGTCGCCCGCGTAGTGGTCCAGCAGAAAATCAAGGTCGGCCAGGTAGTCCGCAAACCAGTAGTTGTCCACCGGGCCGGACTCGGTCAGGCCATAGCCGCGCCAATCCGGTGCGATGATGTAGCGGTCCTGCGCAAACGCGTCCACCATGAATTGGTAGGAGGCGGCGACATCCATCCAACCGTGCACCATCACCAGCGGGGCCTCGCCCGCCTGAGGTTGGCCCCAGACGCGGACGTGGTAATCGAGACAGCGGATACGGACGAACTCGCCGCGCGAGGGACGTTTGACTTGGTACATAGTGATTCCTTGCGGGACAGACCGGCTTGAGGCGCCGCTCTGTCCTCAACTAACTAGAATTTGTTTGGCAATTTGCGGATCATCATACGGAGGCCGATCGTGCGCGTCAGTCAACTTCAAGACAACCATGCCGCCTTGCACGGTGGCTTTGGCTGGCTGGTGCCGGTGCATTTCAACATTGCCCAGGCGTGCTGCCAGCGCTGGGCACAGGCCGGCGATGCTGCAAGAAGAGTAGCTATCCATGCTTATGAACCGGGCATGACGGGGCAGTTTCTCAGCTACGCGGAGCTTCAGCAGCAGGCCGACCGCTTGTCCATCGTGCTGCGTCAGCAAGGGGTGAGCCGGGGCGACCGGGTGGCCATCGTGCTGCCACAACGATTCGAGACTGCGGTGGCCTACATGGCGGTACTGCAAATGGGCGCGGTGGCCATGCCGCTGTCGCAGTTGTTCGGCCCGCAGGCGCTGGAGTACCGCCTGCAGGACAGTGACGCGGTGCTGGCAATTTGCGATGAGTCCACCATCGATGGCGTGCTGGGTATCCGGGCGAGCTGTCCTGGCTTGCACAGTGTGATCGGCGTGGGTGCTGCGGCGGCGCGGGCCGACACCGATTACCAAGTGGCGCTGGCGGCGGCGTCTGGGCACTTTGAGCCGGTGCCCACGCTGGCCGAAGAGCCCGCCATCCTGATCTACACCAGTGGCACCACCGGCAACCCCAAGGGTGCGCTGATCCCGCATCGCGCCCTGATCGGCAATTTGAGTGGCTTCGTCTGCAGCCAGAATTGGTTTGGCTTTGATGGTCGGGACAACGCCGATTCGCAGGCTGTGTTCTGGAGCCCGGCGGACTGGGCCTGGACCGGCGGGCTGATGGATGCCTTGCTGCCCTCGCTCTACTTCGGCCGTCCGATCGTCGCGTTCAGAGGCCGATTCAGCCCCGAAGTGGCGCTGGGTCTGATGCGCGACTGTGGCGTGACGCACACTTTTTTGTTTCCGACCGCACTCAAGGCCATGATGAAGGCCTGCCCTGGCAGTCCAGGCGCCAGCGTGCGCCAGCAATTCAAGCTGAAGCTGCAGGCCATCATGAGCGCCGGTGAGGCAGTGGGCGACGCGGTGTTTGACTATTGCCAGCAGCAGTTGGGGGTGACCGTCAACGAGATGTTCGGCCAGACCGAGGTCAACTACATCGTGGGAAACTGTGCCCCCACGCTGGTCGCTTCGCGTACTGCGCTGCCCCCCGAGGGGTCCCAACCCGCCTTGGGGCGGCCCGGCGGCGAGTTGCCCGATCTTGCCATGGGTTGGCCCGCCCGACCCGGCAGCATGGGGCGGCCCTACCCAGGGCATCGGGTGGCCGTGATTGACGAAGACGGCCGGCCATGCGCGACTGGGGTGGCGGGAGATGTGGCCATCAACCGCTTTGATGTGCATGGCCAGCCGGACCCGATCTTCTTCCTGGGCTACTGGAAGAACGACGCGGCGACACGGGCCAAATACTCGGGCGATTGGTGCCGCACCGGTGACCTGGCCATTCAGGACGAGCAGGGCTACCTCTGGTACCAGGGCCGCGCCGACGATGTATTCAAGTCAGCCGGTTACCGCATCGGCCCCGGCGAGATCGAGAACTGCCTGGTCAAGCATCCGGCGGTGGCCAATGCGGCTGTGGTGCCCAAGCCCGATGCGGCGCGCGGTGCACTGGTCAAGGCCTATGTTGTGCTTGCTCCTGTTTTTATAGCTAATAGACCATATGCCATCGAGGCTAGAGCACAATTTGATGCCGAACTGGTGGCGCAGTTGCAGGCCCACGTGAAGGACAAGCTGGCGCCCTATGAATACCCCAAGGAGGTGGAGTTTGTCGAGGCGCTGCCGATGACCACCACTGGCAAGGTGCAGCGCCGGGTTCTGCGCTTGCAGGAGGAGGCGCGGGCGAGACAGGCGGACTGACGCGCGAACCCGGCTACGCGGTGCCTGCTTCAATTCGGTCAATGGTCGGCCGGGAACACCGTCCATTGAACCGCTGCGGCCGAGATCGACAAGAATCGCTGGCAACATCGCAACATCGCGCAGTAGCATTCGGACCATGGTCAAACACGTCAGCGAAACCCCCGCCACACAGTTGCTCAAGGCGAACCAAATCGCCTACACCGAACACACGTACGAATACCTGGAACACGGCGGCGCGCAGCACAGTGCTCAGGTGCTCGGCTTTGATCCTTTTGCCGTGGTCAAGACGCTCATCATGCAGGACCAGGATGCCAAACCGCTGGTGGTGCTGATGCATGGCAACCGCAAAGTTTCCACCAAGAATCTGGCGCGCCAGATCGGCGCCAAGTCGGTCGAGCCCTGCAAGCCCGAGGTCGCCAACCGGCACAGCGGCTACCTGGTCGGCGGCACCTCGCCGTTTGCCACGCGACGCGCCATGCCGGTGTACATCGAGGAAACCATCCTCGCTTTGCCCAAGATTTTGATCAACGGCGGGCGGCGCGGCTACCTGGTTGGGCTCGATCCGCAGGTGTGCGTGGAGTTGCTCGGCGCCAGGCCCGTGCAGTGCGCGCTGGCAGAATAGCCCACTCAGGTCTGATTCACGGGCCCACGCAGGAGACAAGTCTTGGAATCCCTCAAACCGTTTTTTCCGTTTCTGTCCGTTTTGGTGGGCTACGCCATCGGCTCGCTTTCGTTTGCGGTGATCGTTAGCCGTGTCATGGGTCTGAACGACCCGCGCACCTATGGCAGCAAGAACCCCGGCGCCACCAACGTACTGCGCTCGGGCAGCAAGGCGGCCGCCGTTGTGACCCTGTTGCTCGATGCCATGAAGGGCTGGCTACCAGTCATGTTGGTGCGGTCGTTTGGCAAACCCTATGGGTTGGAGGAGGGCACCTTGGCCATGGTGGGCCTAGCCGCATTTGTTGGGCACTTGTACCCGGTGTTCTTTCGCTTTGTCGGCGGCAAGGGTGTGGCCACCGCGCTGGGGGTGCTGGTGGGCATCAACCCGTTGCTGGGTCTGGCGGTGGCAGCCAGCTGGTTGCTCATGGCTTACTTCTTCCGCTATTCGTCACTGGCATCGCTGAGTGCGGCGGTATTTGCGCCGGCTTACTACATCTTTGGTGATCGGGTCGCCTGGTTCCTGGATAAAAGTGTCCTGTTGGCGATCAGCTGCATGTCGGTGCTGCTGATCTACCGGCACGCAGAAAACATCGGACGCCTTGTCAAAGGTACCGAGTCCAGACTCGGTGGCAAAGCAAAGTCCTGATCAGGGGTGCTGGGCCACGTAGGCGCCAAGCTGCAGCACCAAGTGATGGTTGATGCGCGCGCGCACCGCCGAGGCGGCCAGCGCGGCCTGGATTTTGGGTGTGGCATCGGCCGTGCGGTGCAGGCGCGGCTGGGGTAGCGGCTCACCGGCCTTGGTGATGACGACCGCAACGTAGGGGAAGTTGGCAGTGTTGCTGCGCCGGATCACCACCGCAAGTTCATTGTTGTCCATGCGCACGTAGGTGCCAGGCGGGCACAGGCCAACGGCGCCGACCAAGGCGTGACCCACCTCGTCTTTGTGTGCGCCGGAGCCGATGATCGAGCGAATTGAGTCAGTGGAGCTGCGGCCCAGACGCGATTTACGTGGGCTGATCATGGCCGCGTAGCGGTCGACGGTGCGAAGAATGCGCCCCAGGCGCGCCGCCGAAGAGAGCGACTGCAGCGTGCCATGGTCGTTCGAATCATCGTGGTGCTGACTGACCACGTCTAGCCACAGCGGATCGGTGACGTGCAGGTTGGCCAGCATCATGCCGCCTTTGACAGCATGGGTCTTGATTGCCATTTGCTGCTCGGCGTTGGGCTTTTCTTCCTGTCCGGCCAACTCGTCCTGCAGCGCCGTCATGGCGATGTTCATCGTCAGCGCGGCGTGGATCAGGCTGTCGCGCTCGGCCGCACTGAGCTGCAGCTCGGCCGCAACAAGATGGCAGAGCACCGCGCTCACCAGCGAGTGCGAGGCGCTGTAGCCAACCGGTGAATTGGTGGCTAATTGGAACAGCAGGTACAAGCCGACGTCGGCGTCGCGTTGCAGCAGGGTCTGCATCCAGCGGTCGTATTGCCTGACCCTCTGTTCAAACTCCTGGATGCTGCCGGGGCTACCCAGGATAACGCCCAAACCGGACTCCAGGTCCGACCACAGACCCAGCAAGTCTTCGTATTCGTTTTCGTTCTGAACGCTCACAGGGGTCTCTCAATAGCGCTTTTCAAGAACCATCTGGTCATTGGTGCGAGTCATCTGAAATCGCGTCAGGAAGCTGTTTCCCAGCAGCACATACGGCATGGCGCTGGCCGTGACGACGGCATCTACGTCGTACACCGTCACTTCGCCAATGCGCACGGAGTTGAGCTTGACGCGCCAGCCCGGCACCACGCCGTTGGCGGTACTCATCGAGATACGTTGTCCGGTGCGGTAGTTGACTTTGGCCAACGCGGCATCTTGCTCGCTCATCGACACGAAAGTGGCGCCGGTGTCCACCACGAATTGGGCCGCACTGCCGTTGATCTGCCCCAAAGTCAGAAAGTGACCACCGCCGCCGGCCGTCAGCACAACCTTGGTGCCGCCTGTGCTGCCGCCTTGGGCGCCGACGCTGGTGGGCGATTCGCCGACTCTGAGCGTGTGCTTTTGTCCGGCAATGTCGACGACGGCGCTATCGCCTTCAGTCGAGACAATCCTGACGCCGCGGTGGCTTTCCCCGGCAGCGAGGCTCTTGGGCTCGCCGCCATCCACGATCAGCAGCGCCTTGCGGCCCAGCATGCCAGTCAGCGCCACCGATTGGGCCGACGCCAGACCGGCCAGGGACAGGCCACACACCAGCAGCAGGCATGCGGTTTTCATCAGTCACGGAAGTTGTTGAAGCTCAAGGGCACATCGGCGATGTCCTTCTTGATCAGCGCCATGGCGGCCTGGAGGTCGTCGCGCTTGGCGCCGGTGACGCGCACCGCGTCTCCCTGAATGGCGGCCTGCACCTTGAGTTTGCTGTCTTTGATCATGCGCTGGATCTTCTTGGACACTTCGGTCTCGATGCCATTGCGGACCTTGATCACCTGTTTGACCTTGTCACCGCCCATCTTTTGCACGTCACCCGTGTCGAGAAAGCGTACATCCACGCTGCGCTTGGTGAGCTTGTTGCGAAGGATGTCGTCGATCTGGGTCAACTGGAACTCGGCGTTGCCAATCACGGTGATCTCCTTGTCCTTGAGTTCGATCGCGGCAGGGGTGCCCTTGAAGTCGAAGCGCGTGGCGATTTCCTTGGCAGTGTTGTCCACGGCGTTCCTGACTTCGACCAGGTTGGGCTCACAAACGGTGTCAAACGAAGGCATGGCGGAATTCCAGAAACAGGGCAATGAGAGAATTGCTCAATGTTAGTCGAGAAAAATGTCCCGTTGGAGCCTTGGAACACGTTTCACATCGTTGCCAAGGCTCATTTCCTGCTGCGCGTGGCCCGTTGCGACGATGTGCAGCAGGTTCTTGCCGATCCGGAATGGGGCCCCAGACAGAAGTTTGTGCTGGGCGGGGGCAGCAACATCGTGCTGACCGGCGACGTCAAGGCGCTGGTGCTCAAAGTCGAAATCATGGGCCGGCGCCTGCTGCAGGAGACTGACCAGTCCTACATCGTGGAGGCGGGGGCGGGCGAGAGCTGGCATGACTTCGTCACCTGGACGCTGGACCAGGGCTACCCCGGACTGGAGAACCTGGCCCTGATCCCTGGCACCGTGGGCGCCTCGCCAGTGCAGAACATTGGCGCCTATGGGCTGGAGCTGCAGGACCGCTTTGAGTCGCTCGATGCGGTCGACCTGCAGACCGGGGCGATCTTTAGCCTCAACGCGGCCCAGTGCGGCTTTGGCTACCGCGATTCGGTGTTCAAGCACGGCCCGACCGGCGCCGCTCCCGGTAGCGTCCCACAGCAAGGTATGGGATTGGCGGGGCGGGCGCTGATTACCACGGTTCGTTTTCGCCTTCCCAAGCCCTGGAAGCCCATCGTCGGCTATGCCGATCTGGAGAAGAAGGTTTTGGAAACCGAAGTGTCCCAACCGTCGGCGCGCCAAATCTACGACTGGATCTGCGACATCCGCCGCGGCAAACTGCCTGATCCTGCCGTATTGGGCAACGCCGGCAGCTTCTTCAAGAACCCAACGGTCACGCCGGAGCAGTGTGCTGACATCATCGCCCGTGATCCCAAGCTGGTGCACTACCCGCTGCCAGACGGCTCGGTCAAGCTGGCGGCCGGCTGGCTGATTGACGCGTGCAACTGGCGCGGCAAGTCGGTTGGGCAGGCGGGTGTCTACGAAAAGCAGGCGCTGGTGCTCGTCAACCGGGGCGGCGCCACCGGCGGCGAAGTCATGACCCTGGCCAAGGCGATCCAGACCAGCGTCTACGAGCGTTTTGGCATTCTGCTGGAGCCCGAGCCGCAGGTGGTTTAGCGTTGGCTACTGGCCGAAGTGGCAGATGTAGTGGTAGGGCTCGGTGACGCGAATCTGAAACGAGGAGTTGCCCGGTACGCTGAAGCGGTCGCCGGCGTGCGAGCGGATCCAAGTCTCTGTTCCGGACAGTTTGTATTCGCAACTGCCGGCAACACACTCCATGACCTCCGGTGCACCGGTGTTGAAGGTGAGGGTGGCGGGCAACACCACGCCAACTGATTTCTTGGTGCCATCGGCCAAGGTGATGCCGTGGCTGACGCATTTGCCGTCAAAGTAGACGTTGGCCTGGGTTGCAACGGTGGCATTGGCAATGCTGGAGGTGGTCATGGCTGAACAAGGTAGTGGATGAACAGCCGAAATGGTAGCCGTTTGCGGCCCGGCCCCGGCCAGGCCTCTTAGCGCCGGTCGTAATGGTGGTGATGCGGGTAATGGGGGCGGCGCTGGTAATCCAGGTTGACATAGACCGTCGCTGGTCGATAGTAGCGTTGCACGACTGGTGCCGTGTAGACCACCGGCGCGTCGTAGTAGCGGTAGCTGCTCTGGTCGGTTCCGTCAGCCGGGTAAAGTGGTTCTACGTAGGTCGTGGCCGACACGGGCGCCGGACCAGGTGCCTGGGTTGATCCGATAGGGGTCACCTGCAATCGCACGAACGGACCCGGATCCGACGCCATTTGCACGCTGTACTGTTTCCCCCCGTATTCGTAGACGACGTTGTAGCTGACGGTGCGGTTCTCATAGTAGGTTTGCGTACTGCAACGCTGCACGTTCTGGACTTGCCCCGGTCCACCGCTTTCGATGCGGTCGCCAACGATGGCGCCGCCGAGCAGACCAATTGCCGTGGCTGCGGCGCGGCCGTTGCCGTGGCCGATCGAGTTGCCGATGGCGCCGCCCGCAATGGCACCCACCAAGGCGCCCGCGCCTGACTTGTTGCCGGGCTGCATCACCTGTTCAGTGGTGCAGACTTGCCTGGGGACGGCTACCTGCTGGGTTACCGGTGTACTGGAAATGACGCGTCCCATTTCCTGGGAAAAAGAACTTGCGGCGCCTAGCGCCAGCAGAGAGAACAGTATGGTGCGTTTCATGTTTAGCCTCATGGGTTGAGTGTGGGCATGGTGAAGTCTAGTCACGCAAGCTGAACGATGGGTGAACGGATTGACTCAGGCGTGTAACAAATTGTGCAAAGTGAGAAGTTGTTCTCGAACTTGCCCGAAGGAGTTCCTCCCCGGCGTGATCCACCGCGAGCGGGGTTGGCCCAAGGCATCGTCGGCGACAATGGCGACCGCTATGAAAACCCTTTCTGAATGGCTTGCGCATTGCGAGCAACTGCATCCCAAGAGCATTGACATGGGGCTGGAGCGCGTCAAGGCCGTCGCGCAACGTATGGTGATCGGTTTCGACTGCCCCGTGATCACGGTGGCCGGCACCAATGGCAAGGGATCAACCTGCGCCATGCTGGAGGCCATTCTGATGCAGGCAGGCTACCGGACCGGGGTCTACACCTCGCCGCATCTGGTGCACTTTGAGGAGCGCTTGCGCCTGAGCGGCGATCCGGTCGACGCGATGGCGCTGGTTGGCGCGTTCGAGCGCGTCGAGGCCGCGCGCTGCGTGGGTGAGAGCGAGGTGTCGCTGACGTACTTTGAGTTTTCCACACTGGCGATCCTCGATCTTCTGGCGCGCGCCAAGCTTGATGTGGTGATTCTGGAAGTTGGCCTGGGTGGCAGGCTGGACGCTGTCAACATCGTGGACGCCGACTGCGCCGTGATCACCAGCATCGACCTTGATCACATGGAACTCCTGGGCAGTGACCGTGAGCGCATTGGGCGCGAAAAGGCCGGCATCATGCGCACCGGACGACCGGTCGTTGTGAGTGATCCGGTGCCGCCACAAAGCGTGTTGGATCGCGCCCTGGAGGTGGGCGCCGACCTGTGGCGTTTTGGCGTCGACTTCAACTACGCGGGCGACAAGCAGCAGTGGGGCTGGTCGGGGCGCGGCAGGCGCTACAGCGGCTTGGCCTATCCGGCGTTGCGCGGTGCCAACCAACTGGTCAATGCGTCCGGAGTTTTGGCGGCCTTGACGGCCTTGCGCGAACGCCTGCCGGTCACTGCGCAAGCGGTTCGCAATGGGCTGGCCTTTGTCGAATTGCCGGGGCGCTTCCAGATCGTTCCCGGTCAGCCCATGCTGGTGCTGGACGTCGCGCACAACGCGCACGCCGTGGCGGCCCTGGCAGCCAATCTGGATGCCATGGGTTTCTACCCCTGCACCCACGCCGTCTTTGGCGCGATGGCGGACAAAGATCTCGCACCCATGCTGGCCAAAATCGGCCCCCTGGTCGATCGCTGGTACTTCACTGACCTGCCCACACCTCGGGCGGCGACCGCTTCGAGCTTGCTGGCGCGGTGGCAGGCGCAGAACCGGCGAGCGGATGCCTCTGGACAGGCCTTTGCCGAGCCGACCCAGGCGCTGCAGGCAGCCATCGGCGCGGCCACCCCCACTGATAGAATCGTGGTCTTTGGCTCGTTCTACACCGTGGGCGGGATTTTGAAGGACGGCGTTCCACGCCTTCAAGCTCAGCACATGCCAAACCTCTGAACATCTGAGTTCCCACGACATGGCCTTTTTCAAGTTTCGCAAGGGCGGCGAAGACCAGTCTGCCGCCACCCCCCAACCCGAGAGCATCGAGACCATGCGCCGGCGTGCCAAGCACCGCCTGCTGGGCGCGGCGGTGCTGGTGCTGGCCGGTGTCATCGGTTTTCCGATTCTGTTTGACAGGCAACCACGACCGATTTCCGTCGACATGCCGATCGAAATTCCAGACAAGACCAAAGTCAAACCCTTGGCCGAGGTGGTCCAGGCAGCACCGACCAGGGCGGTAGCAGGCGCGACTCCTGTGGCGGCGCCTGCCACTGCGCCGACAGCGGTCAGCAGCAGTGCAGCCGTAGCGCCTGCGGCAGAAAAGGCGACCCCGCCTCAGGCGGATGAAAAGGTTCTCCAGCCACCGACCGCCAGCGCATCTGCAGTTGGGGCTGTAGTGGCCAGGCGTGAGGCCGATGGTAAAGCTCCGGCGCCCACCCCTGCTGCGGCCAAGGTTGATGAGGCGGCCAAGGCGCAGGCGCTTCTGGACGGCAAAGAGGCCCCGACAGCGCCGCCTGCGGCAGAAGGGCGCTTTGTGGTGCAGGTGGGTGCCTTCTCCGATGCGGTCAAAGCTCGGGAGGCGCGTCTGAAAGTGGAGCGTGCTGGGCTCAAGACCTACACCCAGGTGGTCGAGACCAAAGACGGGCGACGCACGCGGGTGAGGGTTGGCCCCTTTGCTGACCGGGCCGGGGCCGACGAGGCCGTCGCCAAGATCAAGAAACTGGACATGTCGGCGGCTGTGCTCGTTTTGTAGGTCGAGACCCGTCATGCCCGTGTTGGACTGGATATGTGCTGCCGTTTTGCTGGCATCGCTGCTGTTGGGGGTCTGGCGCGGGCTGGTTTATGAAGTGGTGTCGGTGCTGAGCTGGATTGCGGCATTCTTCCTGGCGCAATGGTTCGCGTCCGACGTGGGGCACCAGTTGCCACTGACTGGCGCCAGCGAAACGGTTCGCTACGGGGCGGGCTTTGCAGCCGTGTTTGTCGGCTCGGTGCTGGTCGGTGGCTTGGTCGCCGTGCTGGTCAGGAAGTTGTTTGCGGCGATCGGGCTGCGGCCGGTGGATCGCGCTTTGGGCGCTGCTTTTGGTTTGGTGCGTGGCCTGGTTCTGTTGCTGGCCGCGACGGTGGTGATCGGCATGACGCCGGCGAAGTCGAGTGAGTGGTGGCGCCAATCCACGAGTGCGGACGTCTTGACGACCTCGCTCAAGGGATTGAAGCCTTTTTTGCCTGAAGAGTCTGGAAAGTACCTGCCCTGATGTGTGGAATCGTTGGCGTTGTCAGTAACGCACCTGTCAATCAGTTGATCTATGACGCCCTGTTGCTGCTGCAGCATCGGGGGCAGGACGCTGCGGGCATCGTCACCCAGCAAGAGCGCAAGTTCTTCATGCACAAGGCCAAGGGCATGGTACGCGACGTGTTCCGCACGCGCAACATGCGCTCCTTGCCCGGCAACTGCGGGCTTGGCCAGGTGCGTTATCCCACGGCCGGCAACGCCTACAGCGAGGAAGAGGCGCAACCCTTTTACGTGAATGCTCCCTTCGGCATTGTGCTGGTGCACAACGGCAACCTGACCAATGCGCAGGCGCTCAAGACCGAGCTGTTCAACACCGACCATCGGCACATCAACACCGAGAGTGACTCCGAAGTTCTGCTCAACGTGCTGGCGCACGAGCTGGAGCGCACCACGCGCGGCTTGCCGCTGCAACCGGGTGACGTGTTTGCCGCCGTGCGCAATGTGCATCGGCGGGTACGGGGCTCGTATGCCGTGATCGCGTTGATTGCCGGGCACGGCGTGCTGGCGTTTCGGGATCCGTTCGGTATTCGGCCCTTGTGCATGGGGCGCGCGGAGGCGACCGTGATGTTGGCCAGCGAGTCGGTCGCCCTGGAGGGCACCGGGCACTTGTTCGAGCGCGACATCGATCCGGGCGAGGCCGTGTTCGTCGATCTGGAGGGCAAAGTCCACGCCCAGCAATGTGCGGACAGCCCCTCGCTCAATCCCTGCATCTTCGAGTTTGTCTACCTGGCGCGCCCCGATTCGGTGATGGACCGCATATCGGTCTACCAGGCCCGCCTGAATCTGGGCGAGACGCTGGCCAAGCGCGTGATTTCGACGGTTCCCCCCAGCGAAATTGACGTGGTGATTCCGATCCCTGAATCGAGTCGACCCAGCGCGGCGCAGCTCGCCCAGTTGCTGGGGCTGCCGTATCGCGAGGGGTTTGTGAAGAACCGCTACGTCGGGCGCACTTTCATCATGCCGGGGCAATCCGTGCGCAAGAAGTCGGTGCGGCAAAAGCTCAACGTGATCGCCAGCGAATTCAAGGGCCGAAATGTGCTGCTGGTGGACGATTCCATCGTGCGTGGCACCACCTCCAAGGAGATCGTGCAGATGGCCCGCGACGCCGGTGCGCGCAAGGTCTATCTGGCCAGCGCCGCGCCGCCGGTGCGTTACCCCAATGTGTACGGTATCGACATGCCCACCAGCGACGAGCTGGTGGCGCACAACCGCACGGTCGAAGAGATTCGCGCCATCATTGGCTGCGATGCCCTGATATACCAGGATGTTGATGGCATGAAACGCGCCATCGGTGCGCTTAATCCCAAGCTGGCCGGATTTGATGCCTCGTGCTTCGATGGCGTCTACGTCACCGGCGACATCACGGCGGAAGACATCGAACGCCTCAACCGCTCGCGTGTGGGTGGTGACGAGCTCGATGGCGAGGGCTCGCGCCTGGCGCTGCCCAATCCGGGGGATGGCGCATGATGGCCAAGTCGCTTCCAGAAGGCCTGCATCCAGACACGCTGGCGGTGCGCGCGGCCGTCGACAAGTCGCAGTACGGCGAGAACTCCGAGGCCTTGTACCTCACCAGCAGCTTTGTGCAGCCCGATGCAGCCACTGCAGCGCGTCGCTTTGCCATGGAAGAAGAGGGCTACACCTACACCCGTGTGAGCAACCCCACCGTCACCGGCATGGAGTTGCGCCTGGCCGCCCTGGAGGGCACCGAGGCCGCCATGGCCACTGCGACTGGCATGTCCGCAATCCTGTTGCTGGGTATGGGCTTGCTCAAGTGCGGTGACCATGTGGTGTGTTCGCAGTCGGTGTTTGGCTCCACCATCCGTTTGTTTGCCGGGGAGTTTTCCAAGTTTGGCATCAGCACCACCTTTGTCTCGCAAACCGATGTGCAGGCGTGGCGGGCCGCCATTCGGCCCAATACCAAACTGCTGTTTGCCGAAACACCGACCAATCCGCTGACCGACATTTGCGACATTCAAGCGCTGGCTGACCTGGCACATAACGCCGGTGCCTTGTTGGCGGTGGACAACTGCTTCTGCAGCCCGGCGTTGCAACAGCCCAAGCGCTTTGGTGCGGACTTCATCATTCACTCCGGTACCAAATACCTTGATGGCCAGGGGCGCGTCATGGCGGGCGCCATTTGCTGTGCGCAGCGCTACCGGGACGATGTCTTCATGCCGATCACCCGCACCGCGGGCATGGTGCTGTCGCCATTCAATGCGTGGGTGGTGCTCAAGGGCATGGAGACGCTGAGTATTCGCATGCAGGCACAGTCCGAGCGCGCTTTGGCACTGGCCTCCTGGCTGGAGGGCCACGCCGCCGTCAAGCACGTGTACTACCCCGGTCTGGCGAGCCACCCGCAGCACGCGCTGGCCATGCGCCAGCAATCTGCCAGTGGCAAGGGGGTCGGCGCGGCGGTGTTGTCGTTCGACGTGCACGGCGACACACCCGAGGCGCTGCGCCTCAATGCCTTTGCCGCCATCGACGCGGTGCGCGTTTGCTCAATTACCACCAATCTGGGCGACACCAAGACCACCATCTGCCACCCGGCCAGCACGTCGCACGGGCGCATGACTGAAGACCAGCGACAAGCGGCTGGAATCGGGCAGGGTCTGATCCGTGTCGCCGTTGGCCTTGAACACATCGAAGACTTGAAGACCGACCTTGCGCTTGGCCTGGATAACCTGACATGACCGCCAAAATCCGCACCCGCATCGCCCCATCACCCACCGGGTTTTTGCACCTGGGCACCGCCCGCACCGCCTTGTATTCCTGGGCCTATGCTCGCCACTTTGGTGGCAAGTTCGTGCTGCGCATTGAAGACACCGACGTGGCCCGCTCCACGCAGGATTCGGTGGACCAGATTCTGGCGTCCATGCGCTGGCTGGGGCTGGAATACGATGAAGGGCCGATCTACCAGATGCAGCGCCTGGACCGCTACAAAGAGGTGCTGGACCAGTTGATCGCGCAGGGCAAGGCCTACTACTGTTACAGCACGCCCGAAGAACTGGACGCCGTGCGCGAGGCCAAGAAGGCGCGCGGCGAGAAGGCTTTGTACGACGGCTGCTGGCGTCCGGCGCCTGGCAAGACCCTGCCGCCCATTCCCGACGGCGTGCAACCGGTGATCCGTTTTTGCAATCCGCCCGATGGTGACGTGACTTGGGACGATCTGGTCAAAGGCCCCATCACGATCAGCAACCACGAGATCGATGACCTGATCATTGCCCGTACCGATGGCATTCCGACCTATAACTTCGCCGTGGTGGTGGACGATTGGGATATGCAGATCAGCCATGTGTTCCGTGGTGACGAGCACATCAACAACACGCCGTGGCAGATCAACATTTTCAACGCGCTGGGCGCGCCCTTGCCGCAGTTTGGACACTGCCCGGTGATCCTGGGTGACGACGGGCAAAAGCTGTCCAAGCGCCGTGGTGCTGTCAGCGTCACCGCGTACGAGGAGGGTGGCTACCTGCCTGAGGCCATGCTCAACTACCTGGCGCGTTTGGGCTGGAGCCATGGCGACGAAGAGCTGTTTAGCCCAGCGCAATTGGTGGACTGGTTCGATGGCACGCACCTGAACAAGAGCCCCGCGCAGTGGGACCCGGTCAAGCTGCTGTGGGTCAACTCTCAGTACATCAAGCAGGCGGACAACAGTCGACTCGCGGCTCTGGTGGCGCAGCAATTGGGCAAGCTGGGCATTGCCCTGGAGAACGCTGTGGTGGGGAGCCACTTGCCGCAGGTGTGCGCCTTGTTCAAGGACCGCAGTGACACCACAGTGGCGCTGGCCGCATGGGCCGCCAAGTTCTATGCTGAGGTGACGCCGGACGCAACTGAGTTGACGCAACACGTCACGCCGGCAATACGTCCGGCACTGACCCATCTGGCGGACAAGTTGACTGGCTGCGAATGGAGTCGGGTGGCGATTGCCGCCGCCATCAAGGAAGTGCTGGCGACGACCGGCATGAAGATGCCGCAATTGGCCATGCCGGTGCGCGTGCTGGTGATGGGTACGGCGCAGACGCCGTCGCTCGACGCCGTGCTGGAGCTGTGTGATCGCGAAAAAGTGCTGGCCCGCTTGAGTCGGGTCTGAGATTTCAGGCTATAATTCAAGGCTCAGGAAATGGGGAAGCGCTAACGCGATTCCGATCTTTCTGGAGGTGAATCAGATCTTGTCGGGGGTATAGCTCAGCTGGGAGAGCGCTTGCATGGCATGCAAGAGGTCAGCGGTTCGATCCCGCTTACCTCCACCAACAATTTCTGACGTGAGGGTCTCGAACCCTTAATTTGTAGAGCGATAATTCTGCGAGAACTGGTTAATAGTTCCAAGGTTTTGACCCCATCGTCTAGAGGCCTAGGACACTACCCTTTCACGGTAGGTACCGGGGTTCGAATCCCCGTGGGGTCGCCAAGTTTGTAGCGCTTGGGCATCGCAAGGTGCCAGAAGCTATCTACCAGGAGTGGTAGTTCAGTTGGTTAGAATACCGGCCTGTCACGCCGGGGGTCGCGGGTTCGAGTCCCGTCCACTCCGCCAAAGCAGATTGCCCTGCAACAGTCCATGTTGCAGGGCAATTTCATTTGCGGGCTTTCATCCGCCATCTCGGTCCTTCCAACTCCGCTGCACCCATTTGCAGCACTGGCCCATGCGCGGTATCGTCGGGGGCATGAGCAAGCAGCAGGCGCACTTTTGGAACGTAGACCTCATCGAGCTGGTGAAGATGTGGGGCCGTGACATCGCCACATTTCTGCAGACCGCGCTCATGTTCGCGTTTCTTGCCTTGCCGGTGGTGATCCCGACGCTGATCTTGTGGTTTCTGTTGTCGATTGACTTCAAGGTTGGCAGGTAGCAGGTTTGGCTTGGCCGGGCTTGATCAGGCCGGCCGCCAGGGCCGTGCCGCACACGATGATGGCCGCGCACAGCAGCATCCAGGCGTTGACCGTCTCATCCAGAAACACCGCGCCGTAGAAGACCGCAAACACCGGCACGACAAAGGTCACGGTCAGCGATCGTGCCGGGCCGATGCGCTCGATCAGCCGAAAGTACAGCACGTAGGCCACGCCGGTGCAAACTACGCCCACCCATAGCAGCGACAGCCAGGCGGTGGCGCTTGGTGTCTGTCTGGGCCAGAACCACAGTGCCGGCAATGCCAGGCCCAGCGTGGCGCCAAGCTGGCTGCCGGCAGCGGTTACCAACGCGGGCAGGCCGCCGAGGTACTTCTTGGTGTAGCTGGCCGAGATGCCATAACACAGACAGGCCAGCAGACAGGCCAGCACGGCCCAACCCGAGGACAGGCCGGAGGCATCGGGCTTGAAGCTGGCTTTGTCCCAAGCCAGCATGGCCACCCCCACAAAGCCGATCGCCAGGCCCAGCGTGCGCCAGCCATGTGGCCGGTCCTTGAGCCAGACCCAGGCGACCACCGCCCCAAACAAGGGCACCGTGGCGTTCAGGATTGAGGACAGTCCGGTGCTGATGGACAGCAACGCAAAGGCAAAGCAGGCAAAAGGAATGCCGGAGTTGAGCAAGCCCACCAAGAATACGCGCCGCCAGTGTCGGGCCAACTCGGGGCCCAGGCCACGCCACAGCAGCAGCGGCAGCAGGAACAGCGAGGCGATGGCAACCCGCACACCGGCTGTGGGCAGGGCGCCGAATTCGACCGTGCCCAGCCGCATGAACAGGAAGGAAGAGCCCCAGATGGCGGCCAGCAGTATGAAGTCCAGCCGCCATGGCTTGGAGGGGGCGTGCGTGGTCAAAGCAATCCTTGTTGGTCGTCAGTGGAGAACGTGGCGCCTTCGCGTTGCAGCAGGGCGCGCTTTCGAGGCAGGCCGCCAGCGTAGCCCGTGAGTGTGCCATCGGCCCCCAACACGCGGTGGCATGGCACGATGATGCTCAGCGGATTGCGACCGACTGCCCCCGCGGCGGCGCGCACGGCCATGGGCCGGCCGATGTCCTGGCTGAGCTGGCTGTAGCTGCGTGTAGCGCCGGGCGCAATCGCGAGCAGCGCACGCCAGACGGTCTGTTGAAACGGCGTACCGGTGCTGAGGTCCAGCGGCAGGTCAAACACCCGGCGTTGGCCCGCGAAGTAATCGGCCAGTTGCGCGGCGGCCAGCTTCAAGACCGGGTGCTCTGGAGACAGCGGCCAGTCGCTCGCGTCAATCTGGTGGCGTTGCCCCTCAAACCAGGCGCCGGACAAGCCCTGCGTGCTGGCGGACAGCACCATGTCACCCAGCGGGCTCGTGATGCGGCTTTGGACCGTGTTGCTTGGAAATCTCATGTCAGTTCACTTTCTGCAGCGCATGGGGGCTTGGCTGCTCGACGCGGCTTTTGGATGACGCGGGATGCGTTGGCTTCGCTCGGCGTGGCGGGGCTTAGCGAGTGCCACGCCCGCAGCACCGCATAGCTGCGCCAGGGCTGCCAGGCGTGGGAAGCCAGTTCGGCCTCGCGCGCGGCATGGGGCCGACCGGCCAGTCCCATGGCTTTGTGCAAGGCCACGTCGCCGGCTGGAAAGGCATCGCTCCAGCGCAGGGCGCGCATTGCGATGTAGTGCGCGGTCCAGTGACCAATGCCCGGCAGCGCGATCAGTTGGGCGATGGTGGCGGGCACATCGGCACCAATGTGCAGGGACAGTGTTCGCGCCAGCACGGCGTTGGCCAAGGCCACAATTGCCGCCTGCCGCTGGCGCACGATGCCCAGTTGCCCCAGGTCGTCGGCGCTGGCATGCGCCAGCGCCTCGGGGGTGGGGAACAATCGGTCCAGACCAGGCCACGGTGTCGTCACCGGTTCACCAAAGCGTGTCACCAGACGCGCTGCCAGCGTACGTGCGGCAGCCACGGTTACCTGCTGACCCAGTACTGCCCGCACCGCCAGCTCGAAGCCGTCCAGAGTGCCGGGTACACGCAGGCCGTCGCCCTGCGGAAAGCTGGCATGCAAAAGCTCGTTGATGGCACGCGGGTCCGCATCAAGGTCCAGCAGGGCGCGCAGGCGGTGCAGCAGCACGGGCAGCACGTCGCGCAGCGATTCACTGACCTCGGCTTCGACTTGGCAGCGCTCGGTGTTGAACCGCAGGCTGATCCAGCCCGTGTGCGCCACCCCTTGCCGGGCCACACGGACCGTGGCGCGCAGGCAGGGCCCGCTGGGCGTCTGGAGCACCTGTTCATGACCCGCAATGGCGCGGGTTTCAAAAAAACCCAGCATCGCCGCCACATCGTAGGGCGGGCGATAGGCCAGTCGCATCACCAGGCCGGTCTGGGCGCTGCCACGCGCCGTCCCCACCGCTTGTGCACGTATTTGTGAGGGCGCCAGCCGGTAGTGCTGGACAAACGCGGCGTTGAAGCGGCGCAGGCTTGCGAAACCGCTCAGGGCAGCCACTTGCGTCACGGGCAGGCTGGTGTCGCACAGCAACTGCTTGGCGCACAGCAGGCGGCGCGTTTGCAGGTACTGCAGGGGCGACACCCCCAAATGCGCCTCAAAAATGCGGCGCAGGTGGCGATCACTGACACCCAGCCGCTCTGCCAGGCTGCCAGCACTGGGCAGGGCCTCACCCCAGGCATCAGGCGTGTCGAGCAGGCTGGCCGCTTGCCAGGCCAGGATGCGCGAGGCGTCTTGCATCGACCACGCGCCAGATGCCGGCGCAGTGTGGCCCGTGTTGCCGCGCGGCGCAAGTTCCGGGCGGCAGCGCAAGCAGGGGCGAAAACCCGCCTGCTCGGCCTGGGCCGCATGCTCGAAGAATCGGCAGTTCTCACGTTTCGGAGTGCGCACCCGGCATACCGGGCGGCAGTAGATGCCGGTGGACGTGACACCGGTGAAGAAGCAGCCATCAAAGCGCGCGTCCTTGGCCTTCAGCGCCAGGTAACAGGCGTCGTCGTGGGAGGGTGCAGGATGCTGGGCCATGGCGTCATGATAGTCGCGTGGCAGCCCTTGACTGGCCGTTTTCGGACATGTCCCTGCTGACGGCAGGAAGCGGCCTGCAGCGCTTGCCCGGTACCCTGGATGCACCGTTGGCCGGGTTGTGCCCGCCTACAATCCAGTGCGCCCAAAACGCGTGCCTTTCTTTTTCCGGGAACCCCACTTATGCAACTCTCCGCGTCCATCTTCAAGGCCTACGACATTCGCGGCGTGGTGCCGAGCACGATTGACGAGGCGGTGGCCGAAGCGCTTGGACGCGCCTTTGGCACACTGGCCCTGCGCGAGGGGCAGGCGACGGTCGCCGTGGGGCGCGATGGGCGCCTGAGCGGGCCGGGGCTGAGTGCAGCGCTGATGCGGGGCCTGATGGCCGTGGGCGTGGATGTCATCGATGTGGGCATGGTGACCACACCCATGCTGTACTTTGCCGCCACCACGCTGTGTAGCAGCGGCATCCAGGTCACCGGCAGCCACAACCCCAAGGACTACAACGGCTTCAAGATGGTGCTGGGTGGGCGTGCCATTTATGGCGACGAGATTCAGGCCCTGCGGGGTCTGATGGAGCAGGCGTCATGGGACTTGCGCGCCGGCGCGCAGAGCCGGCACGTGGACGTGCTGCCAGCCTATCGCCAGCGCATCGTCGAAGGCATTGCGCTTGAGCGTCCCATGAAGATCGTGGTGGACTGCGGCAATGGCATCGCCGGCGCCTCGGCGCCCGATATTTTCCGTGCGCTCGGTTGCGAGGTGACGGAGTTGTTCAGCGCGGTGGATGGCACGTTTCCGAATCATCACCCCGACCCCAGCAAGCCCGAGAACCTGCGCGATCTGATTGCCGCCCTGCAAGAGGGTGATGCCGAAATCGGCCTGGCCTTCGACGGTGACGGCGATCGCCTGGGCATCGTCACCAAGGATGGCCAAACCATCTACCCCGACCGCCAAATGATGCTGTTCGCGCGTGACGTGCTCAGCCGTGTGCCAGGCGGCACCATCGTGTTTGATGTGAAGTGTTCCCAGCGCCTGGCGCCGGCGATTGAGGCAGCAGGTGGCGTGCCCTTGATGTACAAGACCGGCCACTCGTTGATCAAGGCCCACATGAAGGAGATTGACTCGCCACTGGGTGGCGAGATGAGCGGTCACATCTTCTTCAAGGAGCGCTGGTACGGCTTTGACGACGGCACCTATGCCGGCGCCCGTTTGCTTGAAATCCTCAGCCGTTCGCCTGATGGCAACGCGGTGCTCCATGCCTTGCCCACCAGCTTCTCCACGCCTGAGTTGAACGTCAAATGCGCCGAGGGCGAACCCCATGCGCTGGTGGCCCGCCTGGTCGAGGGGGCCAGTTTCGAGGCCCCGGCGGTGCTGACCACCATCGACGGCCTGCGCGTCGACTGGCCCGATGGCTTTGGCCTGATTCGCGCGTCCAACACCACGCCGGTACTGGTGCTGCGTTTTGAGGGTCACACGCCAGAGGCGCTAGCCCGAATTGAAGCGGACATGCTGGCACTGCTGCGTTCGGTCAAGCCCGGCGCGGTGATCGACGCGGCGGCGCATTGACGGCCCATGGTACCTATAATTACTCCTATCAGACTCTTTAAACTATATAAGTAGTCTTGTAGGGTTGCTAAGTTGACTTCCTTGTCCCTTCCCCTTCCAGTCGAACGTGCCGTCACCAAGTTGGGTCGCGACATCTCCTTGGCGCGCCGACGCCGTCAACTTACGCAGCGGTCGTTGGCTGAGCGCATTGGCGCTTCGCTGGCGACGGTGCGGCGATTGGAGAAAGGCGACCCGCGCATTCCGCTGCATTTCTTGGCGCGTGCCTTGTATGTGTTTGGAGAGCTGGAACGATTGAATCAGTTGCTGGACACTGGCGAAGACATGATCGGTCTGACCTTGATGGACGAACAACTGCCCAAGCGTGTTCGCACGCGCAAACCTACCAAACACGCGGGGGCGCTGTGAGCGTGCCCACCCTCAGAAAGCAGCTTACCGTGAGCATAGGCAAGGCTGGGCACCTGCTGGGTGAACTCAGTTTTGTCAAGGATGGCGCCCGCGAATACTCTTCCTTTGCTTATGACAAGGCTTGGTTGAGCGACCCGGCACGATTTGAGGTGTCGCCAGACTTGCCATTGCGTGCGGGCCACGTGACCCGGCGTGCGCCCTCCAAGGACGACTCGTGTTTTCCCTTCGCCCTGGCCGACTCAGAGCCCGATGCCTGGGGCCGGCGCGTGATTGCCCGTGCGCACGCCAAGGCGCGCAAGCGCAATCCCTACTTGTCGGCCCTCAATGCGCTGGACTACTTGCGCGCGGTGGATGACTTCAGCCGCATCGGTGCGCTGCGTCTGCAAGACGACTCGGGCCGATTTGTGGCCACCGTGGAGGAGGGCCAACGTGCGACACCGCCTCTGGTGGAGTTGCAGCGGATGTTTGACGCCAGCCGGGCGGTGGAAGGGGGCACCGAAACGGCAGAAGACCTGCGGTATTTGCAGGGCAAGGGAACATCGTTGGGGGGCATGCGGCCCAAGTGCACCGTGCTGGATGTCGATGGCAGTTTGGCGCTGGGAAAGTTCCCCAGCTTGATGGATGCGCGCAGCGTCACCAGAGCCGAGGTGTTGGCGCTACGTCTGGCGCTGCGTGCTGGTATTGACGCGGCTGCAGCTCGTGTGGTGATGGTGGGTGACACGCCGGTGGCCGTCATTCGGCGTTTTGATCGTACGCCCGAGCATGCCCGCATCCCCTATTTGTCGGCCGCGTCGATGCTGCAGGCCGGGCGCCATGAAGAGCGCAGCTACACGGAGATCGCCGACGTCATCCGCGCCAAATGTGCCAACCCCTCTGACGACGCCCGGCAGTTGTGGCGACGTTTGGTGTTCAACCTGCTGATCACCAACGTGGACGATCATTTGCAAAACCTCGGCTTCTTGCATCAAGGCCAGGGCCACTGGCGTCTGGCTCCGCAGTTTGACCTCAATCCGTTCCCGGACAAAGACCGGGAGTCCAAAACCTGGCTCAGCGAAAACACCGGTCCCATCACGTCGCTGGACATGTTGATGGCACAGGCTGCCTATTTCAGTTTGCAGCCCGCAGCCGCTTTGAAGGTGCTGGCCGAGGTGTACACCGCCGTGTGCGATTGGCGCACCGCAGCGCTGTGTGCCGAGGTGGGCCTGAGCCCTGGTGAATTGGATGACTTCGCACCTGCGTTTGAGCACGCCGAGATGGACGCGGCGCGTGATCTACTGGCGTGATGAGGGTTCCGCATCGTCATGAAACGCAGCAGGCAGCTATGAGTTGGCCTTGAGCGTGGCCTTATGTCGCTCGCATCCAATGCGCACAATGGCTGTATATGCTCAATAAAGCATAATTTCCTAATATGCCTAAAAAAGCATAAATAAACTATATGCTGCAAGCCGCATAATATGCGCCATGGGCCACTTAGTTCAGATTCCGTCACAGCTCTCGAGTCACCTGCGGGCCCTTCGCAAGGCGCGTGGACTGAGCCAGGCTGCCCTGGGCAGTCGGCTTGGTTTGAGCCAGACCCGTGTCGCCCGAATTGAGGGCGATCCGCTGTCGGTCAGTGTTGATCAACTCCTGCGCGTGCTCGCCGCGCTGGGTGTGCAGGTCAGCCTGGAGCCGATGCCGATCGCCCATGGAGCTGCCGACATCACGGCACCGGCCCCAACGATCAGTGCCACCGGCACGGTCGGGCAGAGACCCGCTCCACCGGACACTGGCGACCAGACCGTCGACTGGTGATTGCATGGCCAGCGCACTGAACATCTGGATGAATGGGGCGCATGTTGGCGTCTGGGCCACCTCGCGCAATAACGTGCAGACCTTTCGATACGACGCGCAGTGGACGGCTTCGGACGCCGGCCGAGCACTGTCCCTGTCACTGCCCATCACGGCAGGCAATGGCGAACACCGAGGCGATGCGGTCGCCAACTACTTTGAAAACCTGTTGCCCGACAGCGCCGCCATCCGTGGGCGTTTGAGCGCGCGTTTCAAGACGAGGTCCACCGCCGCATTTGACTTGCTCGCCGCCATCGGCCGGGACTGCGTTGGCGCGGTGCAGATATTGCCCGAAGGCATGCAGCCGCAGGGCTGGGACCGTGTCGAAGCCGAGCCGCTGACGGTGGACCAGGTCGAACGCCTGTTGCGGGCTACCACCTCCACGGTGCCGCTGGGTCAGCACCCCATCGACGACGATGATTTACGCGTCTCCATTGCCGGTGCCCAGGAGAAGACCGCGCTGGTGCGATTTGGCGACACCTGGCACCGCCCTCACTGCGCCACGCCTACCACGCACATCTTGAAGCTGCCACTCGGTTTGGTGGGTAACATGCGCGCCAACATGAGCGAATCGGTCGAGAACGAATGGCTCTGCGCGCAGATTGTTCGCGCGTTCGGATTGCCGGTGGCGGAGACAGAAATGGCCGTCTTTGGCGATCAAAAGGTGCTGGTGGTCGAGCGCTTTGATCGGCGCTGGCGGGGCATCGCCATGGGCGGCCAGAACGTTTCGGGGTTTGTCCCGCCGCCCGGCGCATGGATTGCCCGACTGCCGCAGGAGGACCTGTGCCAGGCCACCGGCACCGGGCCGATATTGAAGTACGAGGCTGACGGTGGCCCCTCCTTGTACACCTGCCTGGACGTACTGGCCGGCAGCGCCCAAGTCGAAGCTGACCGGATGCGTTTTGCGTTGGCCCAGTTTGCCTTCTGGTTGCTGGCCGCAACCGACGGGCACGCCAAGAACTTCTCCCTGTTTCACCGACGTGGCGGAACTTTTGAACTCACGCCCTTGTACGACGTGTTGTCAGCATGGCCGATCATCGGCGAAGGTCCCAACCTCGTGTCCGAACATGACGCCAGGCTGGCGATGGCCCTGCGCGGAAAGAGTGCGCATTACAAACTGCGCGAGATTCGCGTGCGGCACTGGCAGGCCTTGGCGCAACGCTGTGGCGCGCCCGGTGTCTGGGAGGCGATGCTTCGCATGTCACAGGGCGTAAATGGCGTCATGGAGCGCGTGCAGGCTCAACTGCCCAGCGGCTTTCCTTTGCGAGTCTGGAGTCCGGTGTCCGAGGGCGTCAAGCGCCATGCAAACCAGTTCTTGCAAGAGGCGACGTTGAACCGTTTGGATGAAGCATGAAGCGGTTGGCCCATTGCGCATTGGCAGAGCGTCACGGAAGGGTCGAAAGGGGGGTCAGACCCCAGTACCACCATTGCCACGGCCGGGGCGCTACCGAGCAATGTGGGGTGGACGGCACGTTGAAATCGGTCGGCGTCGGCGCTTGCGGCCACGCTTCCGGGCGTGAAACGTGGAGCGGTGCTCTCTGGTCATGAAGATCCTGATCGTCAAACTGTCCTCGCTCGGCGATGTGGTGCATGCCATGCCGGTGGTGCAGGACATCCGGCACGCCGTGCCGGGTGCCCGCATCGACTGGGTGGTGGAGCGCGGCTTCGCGCCGCTGGTGCGCCGCTGCGAGGGCGTGGGCCGGGTGATCGAGTGTGAGCTGCGGCGTTGGCGCAAGGCGCCTTTGTCTGCGCACACGCGCCAGGCTTTCGCTGCATTCAAGGCCGATCTGCAAAGTGAGTGCTACGACGCGGTGCTCGACCTGCAGGGCCTGAGCAAGTCGGCGCTGGTGGCGTGGCTGGCGCGCCTCGCGCCGCAAGGCAAGCGCTATGCGATGGCGAATCAGACCGAGGGTTCGGGCTACGAGGCGCCGACGCGCTGGGTGGCCGACGTGGCAGTGCCTTTGCCGGCGCACATCCACGCGTTGACGCGTTCTCGCGAATTGTCCGCACGGGCGCTCGCCTATGAGGTGCCGAGTTCAATGTCATTCGGGCTGCAGACTGAGGTGAGACCTACTTCTGTTGCTATAAAATCAATAGCTATCGAGCCACTTGTCACGGGCCACACGGTGGCACTGGTGCACGGCACCTCGCGCGCTGACAAGCTGTGGCCGGTGGCCAACTGGATCGCGCTCGGTCAGGCACTGCATGCGCAGGGCTTGCGTGTGGCGCTGCCCCACGGCAACGATGAGGAAGCGCAGCGCGCCAGCGAGATCGCGGCGGCCCTACCCAATGCCGTGATCTGGCCCAGGCTGGGTTTGGACGCCCTGGTCGATGCCCTGGGTGCGTGTGTTGGCGTGATTGGCGTGGACAGTGGCTTGAGCCACATAGCGGTCGCGCTGGACCTGCCCCATGTGCAGCTCTACAACTTCGATACCGCTTGGCGAACCGGCCCGCTGACCACTACTGGCGCGCCGAGGCAACTCAGTGTGTTTGGCACCCCCGCGCCGTCGGTGCAGACGGTCTGGCAAGCCTGGCAACAGGTGTACCGGTCTGCGCCGCTCAAGCCCGAGGGTGCGTTGTGACGCGCGCGCTCTATTCGCTGCTGATGTGGCTCAGTCTGCCACTGCTGCGGCGCAAGCTCAAGCGCAGAGGCGAGTTGGAGCCGGGCTACCAGCAGCACATCGAGGAGCGCTTTGGCCGCTACGCACCTGAAGCGGGCCAAGTGGACGGCGGCTACCTCTGGGTGCATGCCGTGTCGCTGGGTGAGACGCGGGCCGCGGCTGCGTTGATCGGACGACTGCGTGAACGCTTACCCGATATGCGCCTGTTGTTGACGCACAGCACGGCCACCGGGCGCGCCGAGGGAGTGACGCTGCTGCGCCCCGGCGACCGGCAGGTATGGCTGCCCTGGGATACACCCGGCGCGGTGCGGCGCTTCCTGTCCCGCTTCAAGCCGCGATTGGGCGTGTTGATGGAAACCGAGATCTGGCCCAACCTCTGCGCGGCATGCGCCGAGCGGGGCGTGCCCCTGGTCATGGCCAACGCACGCCTGAGCGAGAAATCGCTGCGGCAGACACGTCGCCTGGCCTGGCTGGCGCGCCCGGCCTACCGTGCCCTGACGGCGGTATGGGCGCAGACGGCGGACGACGCGAACCGCCTGACGTCCATGGGGGCGCCAGTCAAGGCGGCATTCGGCAACCTTAAGTTTGACGCCAGCCCTAACGCCGACAAACTGGCGCAGGGCAGGGCGTGGCGCGCGACGCAGGCCAAGCCGGTGCTGATGCTGGCGGTTTCGCGCGAGGGCGAAGAGGCCGCGCTGCTGGACCTGCTGACTGCCGCGCCGACCGACGGCCAGGCCTGCGGCGCCGACGCGGTGCAGTGGCTGATCGTGCCACGCCATCCGCAGCGCTTTGCAGAGGTGGCGGCGCTGATTCAGCGTCACGGTTTCACCGTCTCCCGGCGTAGCGAATGGCCCGCGCGCGGGCCGAGCGACGCGCCCACGCAGCCGCGCACCGTCTGGCTGGGCGATTCGTTGGGCGAGATGGCCCTGTACTACGGCTTGGCTGACGTGGCCCTGCTGGGGGGCAGTTTTGAGCCGCTGGGTGGACAGAATCTGATCGAGGCGGCCGCCTGTGCTTGCCCGGTCGTGATGGGCCCGCACACCTTCAACTTTGCGCAAGCGGCGGAGTTGGCTGCCGCTGCTGGCGCGGCACAGCGTGCACCTGATCTGGGTCGTGCGGTCGAGCTGGCGCTGGCGCTGGCCGCTGAGCCAACGGAGCGCTCGCGTCGCAGCGCTGCGGCGGTCAGTTTTGCCCAGGCGCACGGCGGTGCGCTGGACCGGACCTGTGATGCACTGCTGGACCTGCTTGGCAACAAGGCGTTGATCGGACCTGGATCACCGGCCTTAATGGAGTCGCTTAGGCGGCCTTGATCCGGGCAATGTACTCGTCGATGACGCGCTCCAACACCTGCAGCGGCATGGCGCCGTTCTTGAGGACCTCGTCGTGGAAGTCACTCAGTTTGAACTTGGCGCCCAGCGCCGTCTTGGTGCGTTCGCGTAGTTCCAGAATCTTCAGCATGCCAACCTTGTAGGCAAGTGCCTGGCCAGGGTCAACCAGATAGCGCTCAATCTCGGTCACCACCTCGGCCTCGGGCATGCCAGTGTTGGCCACCATGTAGTCAATCGCCTGCTCGCGCGTCCAGCGCTTGCTGTGCATGCCGGTGTCGACCACCAGGCGCACCGCGCGGAACATCTCGGCTTGTAGTCGCCCCAGGTTGTCCAGCGGATTCTTCTGATAGCCCAGTTCCCAGGCGAGGCGCTCGGCGTACAAGGCCCAACCTTCCATGTAGGCGGTAAGGCGCGGGCACGGGCAGCCCTTTCTGTTCCTGAGCGATCGCGATTTGCATGTGGTGGCCCGGCACCGCCTCGTGGTAGGCCAGGGTGCGCATGCCGTAACGCGGCGTCTCGCTGACGTCGCGCAGGTTGGCGAAAAAGGTGCCGGGCTTGGAGCCGTCCATCGGCGCTGGGTTGTAGTAGGCGCCGGGCGCGGTCTTCTCGGTGAACTCGGGCACCCGTTTGACTTCCACCTTGCTCTTGGGCTGGACGTTGAAGTGCGGTGACAGACCGGCGGTGACCTCGTCAATGATGGTCTGGTAGTCCTTGAGAATCTGCGCGCGCCCGTCGGCGGTGTCCGCATAGAGCTGATCGGGTGCCTTGGCCAGCTTGTGCATGCGCTCGGCGCGCGTGCCCTGGGTGTAGCCCGCGTTAGTCAGAATCTGGTCCATCTCGGCGCCAACGCGTGCCACCTCGGCCAAGCCAAGCGCATGAATCTGATCCGCCGTCATTTTGGTGGTGGTGTTGGCTTCGATCGCGTACTGGTAGAACTTGTCGCCATCGGGCAGCGCCCAGACACCATGGTTGTGCGTGGCTTTCGGGCGCAAGGTTTCGAAGTAGGCGGACAGCGCTTGGTAGGCCGGAATCACCTTCGACTCGACCGCTGCCTCCACCCGTGTCTGCAGAGCCGTGCGCTGAGCGGCGTCCAATTTCTCGGGCGCTATTTTGGCAAGTTTCTCTTTGAAGCCGATCGTAATGGGGTTGCCCTTGGCGCCGGGGGCGACAAAGCCTTTGATCTGATCCAGCACCTTTTCCACCACGAATTTGGGCGGCACGATGCCGCGAGCTTCGCGCAGTTTGATGCCTTCCGTGACTTGTTCCAGCTTGCGTGGGAACTGAGCCAGCCTCGCGATGAAATGCTCGGCATCGGTTGCGTCGTTGACCTGCTGAGTTTGCGTCATCAGGTTGGGCAACTGACTTTGGACGCCGAACAATTGATTCACCGGGTAGTCGTGGTAACGCCAGGTTTCGCCGCGCGTTTGCGTGCCGATGAAGTAGTCGAAGACCTCGTAGGAAATGCGGTCCTGCCCGGTGTAGCCGCTCGCGTCATAGCGGTGCAAGTTGTCGTAGCTGGCTTTGAGCATGGCGAATTGCCTGTCTTCATGCGCCTGCGAGGCGTCGGTCAACTCGGCGTTGTGTGAGCGGATGCCTACTTGCTCAAGCAAGCGCAACTGCGTCAGCAGTTCCGGGTTCTCCTTGGTGAACTGGATGAACTCCCGGTTGTAGAACCAGTTGATGGACAGGCGTTTGAAGAACCAGGTGTGAGCGAGCAGGGCGCCCGCCGACTATCAAGCTCCTCACCAGCCAAGCAGACCATTTGAAGACGCGTTTCATTGAAGCCCTTTAATCAGGAGGCGCAATGTAACACGCCACTGCAACCAGTGCAGTGGTCACGGCCCACGAGAGATTGGCGCGTGCTACGGAGCCAACAAAGCGTTGACTGGTCCTAGATCGTCGGCCTTGAGCGTGCCGTTGGCCTGGCGCAACTTCAGGCCAGTCAACAACACGTCATAGCGTGCCTTGGCCAGATCGCGCTTGGTCTGGAACAGCAGGCTTTGGGAGTTGAGCACATCGATGTTGATGCGCACCCCCACCTGGTAGCCCAGCTTGGTGGCGTCCAAGGCGCTCTGGCTGGAAGCCTCGGCCGCTTCCAGCGCCTTGACCTGACCTTGGCCCGACAGCACGCCAAAGTAGGCGGTTCGGGTGCCTTGCGCCACCGCGCGTCGGGTGGCGTCCAGGTCGCTGCTGGCCTTGTCCTCCAGCGCCAGGGTTTCCTTGATGCGGTTCTGTGTGGCAAAGCCGGCGAACAAGGGCAGGTTGAAGGACAGGCCGATGGAGGCCACGTTGCTGCGGCTGTCGGTCGCTCCGGTGGAGGAGCCACCCCGGTTCTGAGTGGCGGTATAGCTGCCGGTGGCGTCCAGTGTCGGCAGGTGGCCGGTCTTGGCTTTCTCGGTTTCCAGCTTGGCGACTTCCAGTGCCAGCCTGGACTGCGCAATGCCGGGGTGCGCGGCCTGGGCTTGCTGGACCCAGGCGTCCACCTCGGCGGGTTGCAAGGCGGGTAGGTTCACCGGTAGCGCCAAGGGTTTGGGGTTGGCGTCGGTCTTGCCGACCAACTGGTCCAGCGCAATGCGTTTGATGCGGTGGTCGTTCTCGGCGGCAATCTCCTGGGCGATCACCAGGTCGTACCTGGCCTGTGCTTCGCGCGTGTCGGTGATGGTGGAGGTGCCTACCTCGAAGTTGCGCTTGGCCGAGGCCAATTGTTCGGCCACCGCCGCTTTCTGGGCCTTGACGAAGGTCAGGCTGTCCTGCGCGGCCAGCACGTCGAAATAGGCCGTCCCGACCCGAATGATCAAATCTTGCTCGGCCGCGACAAGTTGCGCCTGTGCCACGTCCACGCCCTTCTTGCCCTGCGCGTAGCCGATCCAGTTGGCCGGGCGGTACAGCGGTTGCGAGGCGCTGAGGGTTGCCGTGTTGGCGCCGAAGGTGCGCTCGACTTCAGGCGTGCTCGGCGTACTGCTCACCAGGTTAGTGCGTGAGGCACCGGCGGACAGGTTGGCGCTGGGCAAGATACCCGCCTTGGATTGATCGGCCTTGGCAATAGAGGCATCAAACTGCGACTTGGCCGACTGGTAGGCCGCATCAAAAGTGCGTGCCGCCGCGTGCAGCTCTACCAGGCTTTGCGCGCTAGCGGGCAGTGACAGGGCCAGAGCGATGGCGGCAGCGAGGGGCAACAGGGGTAAAAAGGGCATGGGGCGGAGCATCTTCATGGGAAACCTTTGTGAGGGGCGCAAGGGCAGCGAGCTGGGGCAATTCAGTATGCGGGTACGCGTGGGTCACGCTCGGCCGACCAGGCGTTGATGCCGCCCGCAACATTGGCAACACGGGCAAAACCCTGCGCGGACAGGAATGCCGCCACCTGCATGCTGCGCACGCCGTGGTGGCACAAACAAGCCACAGGCCTGGCGGGATCAAGTTCGGGCAGACGCTGGGTCACCTGGCCCATGGGCATTTCGATCAGGTCAAAGCCATCGGTCTGGACGCTGGCGCGACGCAGTTCCGAGGGTTCGCGCACATCGAGCACCACCGGCTCGCCCAGGTGACGGACGGTGTCTAGCCAGACGCCCAAATCGCGAGGTCGGACTTGGTCAATCATGGGTGCAGGGCTGGTATGGTCACGGAGTGGTCAGAACGTGAACTTCGACGATTGAGGAAAGTTCAGCAGGCGCGGCGCCACGGTGTCCCAGGGGGTGGTGGTGCGGTAGTCAGTCTGGCTGGTGCGGGTCACGATGGTGGCTTGCATCATCGGCTCCTCGCCCACAATCGCCATCAGCCGCCCGCCCACCTTGAGCTGGGCCAGCAGTGCATGCGGCACCTCAGCCACCGAGCCACTGAGCACGATCGCATTGAACGGGCCTTCCGAATGGGTGCCGACCGAGCCATCGGCTTGTCGCACTTCGGCATTGTGAATCCCGGCCTTTTGCAAGTTGCTGCGTGCTAGGGCGACCAGTTCCGCGTTGATTTCCAGCGAGATGACGCGTTGCGCACGGTGCGCCAGCAGGGCCGCCATGAAGCCTGAACCGGCGCCGACTTCCAGCACAGTTTCGTGTTTGTGCAGGGCCAAATCCTGCAGCATGCGCGCCTCGACGCGGGGCGCCAGCATGCACTGGCCACCCGGCAACGGAATCTCCATGTCGACAAAAGCCAGGGCCTTGTGCGCCAGGGGTACGAAGTCTTCCCGTTTGACTACGGACAGCAAGTGCAGCACGTCGGCATCCGACACGTCCCACGGGCGAATCTGCTGTTCAATCATGTTGAAGCGGGCTTGTTCCAGGTTCATTTCAATTACTCCAGGGGGTATATTAGCGCATTCTGCCAAATTTTACCGGCTGCGAGTTGATTTCGAGGTCCAAAGCCCGCGCAGCCATTGCGCCAGATCATCCATGTAGCAATACACCACCGGCACCACCACCAGGGTCAGCAAGGACGAGGTGATGACGCCGCCAATCACGGCCTGTCCCATCGGCGCGCGCTGCTCCGAGCCCTCGGTCAGCGCAAAAGCCAGCGGCATCATCCCGAAAATCATGGCCAGTGTGGTCATCAGGATCGGGCGCAGACGCACCTTGGCCGCCATCAGCAAGGCCTCCGAGCGCTCCAGGCCGGGCACCGGCTGGCCGTCCACGTCGATGCCGGGCTCGCGCGAGCGGATGGCAAAGTCAACCAGCAAAATGGCGTTTTTGGTCACCAGCCCCATCAGCATCACCACACCGATGATGGAGAACATCGACAGCGTCGAGCGGAACATCAGGAGCGCCAGCACCACGCCAATCAAGGTCAGCGGCAGCGAGGTCATCAGCGCCAGGGGCTGCAGAAAGCTCTTGAACTGGCTGCCCAGAATCATGTAGATGAAGACAATCGCCAGCACCAGCGCCGAGATGGCGTAACCGAAGGACTCGGTCATGTTCTTGGTGGAGCCACCGAACTTGTAGCTGTAGCCAGGCGGCAGTTTGATGGCTTCCATCACGGTCTTGATGTCGTTGGACACCTCGCCCGCCGAGCGGTTGTACACATTGCCGTTGATGGCCACCTCGCGCGTCAGGTCGCGCCGGTTGATCTGGTTGGCGCCGGTGGCGTCCTTGACGTTGGCGATCTGGTTCAGCCGCACGATGCGGGTGCTGCCGTCCTGGCTATTGGTCACGGCAAAGGGCAGTCGCTCCAAGTCCTTCGCCTGGTTGCGGGCCTCGGGTGCCAGGCGCACGTTGACGTCGTAAGTCTGGTCGTCGCTGGCACGCCAGTTACCAACCGTCTGGCCCGCCACCAGCGTGCGCAAGGCGTTGCCAACCTGGCCGACCGACAGGCCCAGGTCGGAGGCCGCGTCGCGGCGCACCGAGATTTCCACCGTGGGTTTGTTGGGTTTGACGCTGGAGTCCAGGTCCACCAAACCTGGAATGGCGCGAACCTTGTCGAGCGCACCTTGCGCGATGCGTTCGAGTTCATTCTGGTCAGGGCCTTGGATAGAGAACTCGATCTGCTTTTGTCCGCCCACCGGGTCGAGCAGGCCCACATGGGTGACGGTGATGCCGGGCACCTGTCGCAGGCGTTCACGCATGGCGGCGGACAGCTCATCAACGTTGCGCTGGCGCGCCGTGCGGTCTACCAAGCGGATGTAGATGCTGGCGTAGATCTTTCCTTGTGCGTTGCCGGTGTTGATGGTGGCCAGGGTGTAGCGCACTTCAGGAAACTGGCGCAGGATGCCTTCGACCTGACGCGCCTTGGACTCGGTCGCTTCCAGCGAGGAGCCAACCGGCGTGTAGAAATTCAGCGAGGTCTCGGAGTAATCGGCCTTGGGCACGAACTCGGTGCCCAGCAGCGGCACCATGAAGATGCTGGTGATGAAGACGGCCAACGCCAGACCCAGGGTTGCTAGCTTGTGCTGCAGCGACCAGCGCAAAATGCCCTGGTAGCTGTCCGACATGGCGTCGGTGAGGTGGTCAAACGCGCCCGTGACGCGGCCGATGGTCTTGTCATAGAGCGTCAGCGCGCGCGGCGTGCCGTCGGCATTGAGGCCATGGCGCCCGTGAGCCTCGATGCTGGGGTCGTGCCAGATCGACGACATCATCGGGTCAAGGGTGAAGCTGACAAACATCGAAATCATCACGGCAGCGACGATCGTGATGCCGAACTCATGGAAAAACTTGCCGATGATGCCGCCCATGAAACCGATCGGCAGGAACACGGCCACGATGGACAGTGTGGTGGCCAGCACCGCAAGGCCGATTTCCTCGGTGCCGTCCATGGCCGCCTGGTAGGGTGCCTTGCCCATCTGCACATGGCGCACGATGTTCTCGCGCACCACGATCGCGTCGTCGATCAACAGGCCCACGCACAACGAGAGCGCCATCAGGGTGATCATGTTGATGGTGAAGCCAAACATGTTCATAAACAAAAACGTGCCAACCAGCGCAATCGGCAGGGTCAGGCCGGTGATCACGGTGGAGCGCCACGAGTTCAGGAACAGAAACACGATCAGGATGGTGAGCAGCGCGCCTTCGATCAGGGTGCGGCGCACGTTTTCCACCGCCACCCGAATCTGGCGTGACCCATCCGTAACTGGCTCCAGCCGGATGCCGGCGGGCACCTGGTCCTTCATCTCCTGCACGGTCTTCATCAGGCCGTCGATCACCGCGATGGTGTTCTCGTCCTGCGCCTTTTGCACGCTCAGCAGCAGGGTGCGCGCACCGTTGTACAGCGCCAGGCTCTCCGCTTCTTGCGCGCCGTCGACCACGCGCGCCACCTGGTCGATGCGTACCGGGGCACCGTTCTTGCGCGTGATGATGATGCGGCCGAAGTCCTCTGGGCGCAGCATGCGGGCGTCGATCTGCACCACCAGTTCGCGGTCCACAGAGCGGATCGCGCCAACCGGCACGTCCTGGTTCTCGCTGCGCACCGCGCTCACGACCTGATCGGGCGTGACGCTGTAGCTCTCAAGGGCCTGGGGATCGAGGTAGATGTTGATCTCGCGCTTGGTGCCGCCCACCACGGTGACCGAGCCCACGCCGCGCACGTTCTCAAGGCGCTTCTTGAGGACCTGGTCGGCCCAGTTGGTCAGCTCCACCGCTGACGGTGGCTTGAGGGGGGCCTTGGCATCAGCCACTGCTGGCATCACCGCCAAAGACCAGACCGAGCGGCTGGATGGGTCAAAGCGCAGAATGCGTGGCTCCTTGACCTCGGTGCGCAGGCTCGGGCGCAGCAGCGAGACCTTCTCGCGCACATCGTCGGCCGCCTTGCGTCCGTTGATGTGGAGCTGAAACTCGATGATGACAACCGACTGTCCCTGGTAGCTGCGCGAGGTCAGCGCGTTGATACCGGCGATCGAGTTGACGCCTTCTTCAAGCTTCTTGGTGACTTCGCTTTCCACCACCTCGGGGGAGGCGCCGGGGTAGTCGGTGCTGATCACCACCACCGGCAAATCGACGTTGGGGAACTGGTCGATCTGAAGGCGTTGGTACGAGAACAAACCCAGCACAACAATGGCCAGCATGACCATGGTGGCGAACACCGGGTTCTTGAGACTGACGCGGGTAAACCACATGGGCGGGCTACTTGGCGGCGGCGCTGAGTTTGACGGCGGTGCCTTCGCGCAGCGCCCCCACGGAGCCGGACAGCAGGGTGGCGTTCTCGGGCAAGCCCGTGATCGCCACCATCGCCGTTCCGTCGAATCCGCCGCGATCACCCAGCGCCACGGGCTGGTGCTTAACGACATTGTTGACCAGCATTTGCACGTACGGTTCGGGCTTGTCGGTGCGAACCGCGCTCAGCGGTAGGGTCAACACCTGCTTGCGTCCGACTTCAAGCGACCCTTGCGCGAACAGCCCCGCGCGCAGGCCGCTGGGGTTGTCAATGGCCAGGTACACCAGCACGGCGCGGCTGCCCGCCACGGCACTGGGGTTGACCCGCACCACGCTGGCGGTGACGCCCTGGCTGGCGCCCTCGATTCGCAGCTTGGCAGTTTGCCCTACTCGCACGTCCATGGATTCGGCGGCGCTGACGCTTGCCTCCAACTCAAGGCGGCTCAGATCGACGATCTCAATGACCCGTGCATCGATGCCCACGCGCTCGCCGTTCTGTGCCAGGCGCTGCGACACCGTGCCAGAAATCGGTGCACGCAGCACCGTGTCATCCAGTGCCTTGATCGCCATGTCCACGGCTGCCTGGGCCGCCTGGTAAGTGGCCTGGGCTGCAGCCAGACTGGCGCTGGAGGTGTCCAGGGCGGTTTTCGAGATAAAGCCCTGATCCACCAGAGAGCGGTTGTTGTCGAAGCTGCGCTGGGCAATATCGCCTTGTGCCTTGGCCGAAGCGGCTTGCTGCTGGGCCTGGCGCAGTCGCGCCTGGTACTCGGTTGGCTCGACGCGCGCCACGATCTGCCCAGCCTTGACGGGCTCACCCTCGCGCGCGGTAAACGCCTGCAGTTCACCCGCCACACGTGCCTTGACCAAGGCGGTGTTGACCGCCTTGAGTGGCCCGGAGACCGCCAGGGCCAGCGCAAGCTCGCGCGTCTTGGCCTGCAGCACATCGGCGCTCGACAGGTCGAGCACGGTCTGAGCACGTTGCGCAACTTGTTCGGCCAGCGCCACCTGTTGGGCTTTGCGAGTGGCCAGCGCTCGCGCCACACCGACCGCAAGCAGCACCACAATCAGGGCGGCGGCGCCCCACTTCAACCAGCGTTTCATCGTGAAAAGGTCCTTTAAAGATGCCTTGGGGAGTTAACCGAGGACGCGCGAAGCGAACCTGGCTCACTTTCCCGCTGATTGAGGGTGTCGGCTGGGCGCGCACGCAGGCCATTGAGGATGGACTGGACCTGTACGGCAATGTACTGCTCTGGCGCCAGCGCCTCGTCCTGCCCGTCGGTCAGGCAGCCGCTTTTGGAGTTCATGATGATCTGCAAAAAGATCATCGGCGCCAGCACCACGTAGATGCCATAGGTCAGGTCGATCGGCGCGAACTCACCCCGATCCACGCCGCGCTGCAACATGCGACGAATCAAGCCGTGCGCCGGTGCAATCACCTCGCTCTGGTAGAAGTGCGCCAGCTCCGGAAAGTTGCCGGCCTCGGTGAGCATTATCTTGGTGATGCCAGAGACCTTGGTGGCACCGACGCGTTGCCACCACAAGCTCATGAACGTGCGCAGCATGTCCGGTGTGCTGCCCTCGAAGGCATCGAACTCGGCGTTCCACTCGGTGAAGCGGCCCGAGATGTTCTGGCGGACCACCGCCTTGAACAACTCTTCCTTGCTGGCAAAGTAAAGGAACAGCGTTCCCTTGGAAACGCCAGCGCGTTTGGCCACTTCTTCGGCCCGCGTGGCAGCGAACCCCTTCTCCACAAACAGGTCGAGCGCGGCATCGAGCAACTCGCCGGGACGCGCGTCCTTGCGCCGTTCGCGCTTGGCGTGCGGAGCACAGACGGCGTCGCAGAGCAATTTCGAGACAGGGGGCATGGAGTTAATGACTGATTGGTTATTAGTGTACCAATCGAGTCCTGCCCCGTCAAGGCGTCATCCACACCCGTCATCCACGGCTCCTGGGCGATTGCAGCCCAGAAGAGGTCGGCGGTCAGCGCGCCACTTTGGTGCGGCCCAGCAGTTCGTCTCGCAGCGGGGCGTCCATCGCAGAGTCGCCCATCCAGATCGACATCGCGCCACGGAAGAACTCGGGCTCCTTGAACGGTGCGCCTTGCACCTTGCCGCCGATGTAGATGACCAGACCGGTGATGGGCACCCAATCCATCATCATCACGTCACCTTTGCGAATGACCTTGTTGGTTCGAAAGATGTTCTCCAGGTTGCCCATGCCCGGGACCAATTTGGCGATGTCGCCCTTGGTGGCCGAGTCGTTGACGCCACGGGTGAACATTTTGACGATCGGGTCGGTGTCGAGGTCGCGCAGGGCCGTCACGACCAGTCGTTTGGGGCCTGGCGTCTTGAAGAGTTCGTCCAGGTTCGAAAACGGGGCCCGGGCGTAGACATTGACAACATAGTGGGGCGTTTTGGCGCCGCCCACCAAACCGGCACCATTAAGCCGCAGGGTGTTGTTGTAAATGGCGACACTGTCGTCGACCTTGACTCCACCAACATCCAGGGTCGCGGCCATGGCGGCTGCGGCGAACACATTTGCCAGGGTGGCCAGCACCAGAGTCTTGAGCAACGACATCTTGTAGTTCTTTCAGTTCAGGGAAATGACGCCAAGGGGCCAAACCGGGCGTGACCCGGCACCAGTGACTTTGTTCCCGGCAGGCCCGTGGTGGCAGCGCCAGGTGGCACCGATGATACTGGTACGACGTGGCAGGAAAGCCCAGAAATAGGGCCCAAAGTCCTCAGGGATTACCATGAGGCGCACCGGGTCAACCGGCGTGCCCGCATAAGATGCGCGGGCAAAACAGGCGTCGGGGAACCGGTCCAGACGCTTCGGTCGACCGCCCCGCAACGTATCAGGAGACCCCATGTCACAAGCTCTGCAAACCATCACCTTGGGCGGAGGCTGCTTCTGGTGCACCGAAGCCGTTTTTGTCAACGTACGGGGCGTCACCGACGTCGAAAGTGGCTACTGCAATGGTCATCTGGCGCAGCCCACGTATGAGCAGGTGTGCCGGGGCGACAGCGGTCACTGCGAAGTGGTCAAGCTGACTTTCGATCCGGCTGAAGTGAGCGCGCGCGAGATCCTGGAGGTGTTCTTTGTCATCCACGATCCAACCACCTTGAACCGCCAGGGCGCCGACAGCGGCACCCAATACCGCAGCGGCATCTATTGGTCGCACCCCGAGCACGAGGCGCTGGCACGCGCGCTCATCGCCGAGATGGCGCAAAGCGGGGTCTATCACCAGCCGATCGTGACCGAGGTGCTGCCGCTGGCCAACTACTGGCCGGCCGAGGACTATCACCAGGACTTCTTCGCCAGGAACCCGCACCAGGGCTATTGCATGGCGGTGGCGGCGCCCAAAGTGGCGAAATTCCGCAAGACCTTTGCGCGACTGGTCAAGGCGTGAAGTCGCGCGCAACGGCCTGCACGGGGCAAGGTGCTGTTGTGCCGCCAACTTTTGCGAGTAGATTCGACGCATGATTTCGAGCCGGGCTCTCCAGTACCAGTACCCGCAAGGCCCCTCGTTGCGTTTTGCCGATGTCGAGCTGACGCAAGGTGGCGTGCTGCTGCTGCGCGGTGGCTCGGGGTCCGGCAAGTCCACCTGGCTGGCGCTGGCGGCGGGGCTGCGTCGAGCGACATCTGGCGACATCACCGTGGCGGGGCAAGCAATGGGGCAGCTGTCGAGCGCCGCCCGCGATGCCTGGCGCGCCCGAACCATTGGTTTCCTGCCGCAGAAGCTGCATTTGAGTGACGCTCTTTCGGTGGCCGACAACCTGGCGCTGGTCTATTTCGCGGCTGGTTTGCCAACGGCGCCGGGTGCGATTGAGGCGGCGTTGACGTCACTGGGGGTGGCCGATCTGGCGAGGCGCAAGCCCTGGCAGTTGTCGGGCGGGCAGGCGCAACGCGTGGCGCTGGCGCGGGCAGTGTTGCTGGCGCCCAAAGTGATCCTGGCGGACGAGCCGACGGCCAGCCTTGATGATGACAACGCGCGCGACGCGCTGACGCTGCTGCAGGCCACGGCCAGCCGTTGCGGGGCTTCGCTGGTGATTGCCACCCATGACGCGCGGGTGCTGGTCGCGCTGGCGCAGGCCCAGGTGCTGCCACTGCACAGCGGGGAGAGCCCGGGGCCAGGGCTGATCGATGGGCCGGTGCCATGAAGACGCTGGCACTGTCGTTTCGCTACTTGTGGGCCAGACCGCTGGCAGCGGCGCTGAACTTGCTGCTGCTGTCGCTCGGACTGGCCTCCATCACGTTGGTGCTGCTGGTTTCCGAGCAGATCGAGCGCGCCTTCGATCGCGACCTGGCCGGCATCGACCTGGTGGTGGGCGCCAAGGGCAGTCCGATTCAACTGATTCTGGCTGGCGTTTTCCACATCGATGTGCCACCCGGCAACATCGCCCTGGCGGAGGTACAGGCGCTGCAGCAGGACCCGCGTGTGGCCAAACTGATTCCCTTGAGCCTGGGTGACAGTTTTCGGGGTTTTCGGCTGGTCGGAACGACTGCGGACTACGTCCACCACTACGGCGCCACGGTGGCCCAGGGTGGCCTGTGGCAGGCGCCGATGCAGACCGTCTTGGGCGCCGGTGTAGCCACCGCAACCGGGCTGAAAGTTGGTCAACAATTCGTGGGTTCGCACGGTCTGGGTGGTGGCGGCCATGCCCACGATGACAACGCCTTTGTGGTCAGCGGCGTGCTGGCCCCGTGCCAGTGTGTGCTGGACCGTTTGATTCTCACCGCGACCGAGTCGGTCTGGCAAGTTCACGAAAAGGCGCAGGCGCAGGATGAGTCGGATCGTGCGGCGATGGCGGCCGAGCGCGAAGTCACGATGGCATTGATCCAGTACAGGAGCCCCTTGGCGGCGGTGACCCTGCCGCGTTATGTCAACAGCGCCACCGGCATGCAGGCAGCGGCCCCGGCGGTGGAGGTTACCCGATTGCTGCGCATGATGGGTGTTGGCACCGACGTGCTGCGCGGGTTTGGCGCGGTGTTGCTGCTGACGGCGGGCTTGAGTGTGTTCATTGCACTGTGGAATGCGGTGCGCGAGCGCCGCTTTGACCTGGCCATGCTGCGCATGTTGGGTGCCAGCCCGGGCAAGTTGGCCGGACTTTTGGCCTGCGAGGCGCTGTGGCTGGCGCTGCTGGCCTCGGCGCTGGGTTTGCTCGGCGGCCACCTCTTGACAGGTCTGGTAGGCTTGATGCTGCAGACCGAGAAGTCGCTGCCGGTGAGCGGCTGGCTGATGGTTGGCGCCGAGGCGTGGATACCGCTGCTGGCGGCCTTGGTGGCCGTTCTCGCGGCCCTCATTCCGGCGGTTGGTGCCTACCGGGTGGATGCCGGTGAACTCTTGAACACAAGGTGATTTGCATGAAGAAAATAGCCACAGTCCTTTTATCCATTGCCCTAACTGCTACGGTTTGTGTAGCAGCCGAGAAACATGGCGATGCCGAGAAGAAGCAGGACATTGCCCGCCACCGCGCCATGGCCGCCGCCCATGAGGCGGCTGCAAAGTGTCTGGAGGCCGGCAAGCCGGAAGAGACTTGCCAGAAGGAACTTCAGGCCGCCTGCAAGGGTCTAGCTATTGGTAAGAGTTGCGGCATGAAACATGAACATTGAGACCTTGCGGGACAGACCGGAGCATAGCGACGCTCTGTCCTCAACTGATCAGGGATGTCCGGTCGACACACGGGGTCATGGAATGAAGCGGATCACATTTATCTTGAGCGTGCTGATGGCCCTGTTGCCACCGGCCGCCGTGGCGCAACTGAGCCCACCAATTGCGGGCGGTATTCCCAGTGGCAGCGGCCCTGGCGTGCACAGCCCGGACAGCCCCTTTGCCCCCTTGCCGCAACGCGCGGACGTGGTCGCCTGGTCGGTTCTGACCACCGTCAAGACCAGGCAAGAGAAGAACCGCTTGTTGCCGGTGTTCCCTGCGCCGGTCATGGCCCTGCATCAAAAAAATCAGCGCATTCAGGGCTTCATGATGCCGCTGGAACCGGGCGAGAAGCAAACCCATTTTCTGCTGAGTTCAGTGCCCATGACCTGCGGGTTTTGTGTGCCGGGCGGTCCTGAGAGCATGGTCGAGGTGAAGACCAAGACGCCCGTGAAGTACAGCATGGAGCCGGTCGTTGTAGAAGGCCGTTTTCTGGTGCTCGCCGATGACCCCTACGGCCTGTACTACCGCATGACCGATGCGGTGGGCGTGAAGTAAACCAATGGCCTGGCTGGCACACGGTACCCGTCTGCGGCATGGGGCCACCCTGGGCTGCCTGCTCGCGCTGGCGTTGGCCCTGGTGCTCAGTCAGACCTGGGGTCTGGTGCATGGCGTGGTGCACGGCGGCGCCAGTGGGTCGGGGCCGCAGGCGCAGTGGCGGTTAGTGTCGGACCACGGCGCTACACACCAGCCAGGGTCCGGGGATTCCCTCATGGCGGCGTTTGGTCATTCAGACAGCCCGACCGAGTGTCGGCTCTACGACCAGGTCAGTCACGCTGACGCGCTGCCCGCAGTGGTGGCCGGGGTGCTGCCGCTGGTGCTGCAACCCTTTGTTCTTTCGGTTCTTTCGGGCCTGGCCGTGGCCCGCTGGCACGCGCAATTTCAGGCGCGCGGGCCTCCCACGGTTCCTTGAATCCCTCTCGCCAGTGGCCGCCCGCTGATCGTTTGGTCAGCGCTCGCGCCTGACTTGTTGTCTCGATTCAACGGACCTTTTCATGAACAAATTTTCACTCGCCCTCGTTTCGGTGGGCTCACTCTCGTACTTCTGCGCCCAGGCGCAACCGGTCGGCGCGACCACGCTGGCGCCCGTTACCGTCACCGGCAATCCGCTCGGCGCGACCGACCTGATAGCGCCCGTGACGCAGTACTCCGGCACTGAGCTGCTGCTGCGGACCAAGACCACACTGGGCGAGACGCTCGACGGCACGCCGGGCATCAGCAGCACCTACTTTGGCCCCAATGCGAGCCGACCGATCATTCGTGGTCTGGACGGTGACCGCATTCGCATTCTGAACAACGGTGGCGCGGCGGTAGACGCCTCCAGCCTAAGCTATGACCATGCGGTCAGCGCCGACCCACTGAGCATCGAGCGCATCGAAGTGTTACGCGGACCTGGTGCGCTGCAGTATGGCGGCAGTGCCGTTGGCGGCGTGGTCAACGTGATCGACAGTCGCATCCCCCGCGAGGCCCAGTTTGACGGCAAGGGTGGTGTTGGCGGCAAAGCGAGTCTGGGCTGGGCCAGTGGCAACAGGGAGCGCGGCGGTGGCGCCGTCATCGAAGCCGGCACAGACCGCTATGCCTTGCATGCCGACATGTTCAAGCGTGGCACCGACGATGTGGCCGTCCCCGTGGTCCTGCCGTGCAGTCGGCCAGGCTCTGCGGCGCAGGCCAGTCGAATCTGCAATTCAGCCAGTGACAGCCAGGGTGGCGCGTTGGGCGGCTCGCTGTTGTTTAAGGATGGCTACCTGGGTGCCTCGTTCAGTGGCTTGCGAAGTGACTACGGCACCGTGGCCGAGGATGAGGTCACGATTGCCATGAAGTCCGACCGCTATGCGTTGCAGGGTGAGTGGCGCGCTTTGGGCGGCCCGCTGCAAAGTGTCAAGGCGCAGTTCAGCAGCACACACTACCAACACACCGAATTTGAGGGCGCCGAGGTGGGCACGGTGTTTGGCAACCGCGGCGTTGACCTGCGCCTGGAGGCCCGTCACGCCCCGATCGGACGCCTGGACGGCTTGGTCGGGCTGCAGGCCGAAAGCGTGCGCTTTTCCGCTGACGGCGCCGAGGCTTTTGCGCCCCACAGCCGAACCCAGCAAGCCGCCGTGTTCGCCTACGAGGAGCTCGCCATGGACTGGGGCAAGCTGAGTTTTGGTGCCCGGCTGGAGTCGGTCCGGGTTGAGTCGTCCGCCAACCCCCTGGTCGCGCGCTTTGCATCCGTCCGCCGAAGTTTTCGGCCAGGTAGCTACGCACTGGGCGCACTGTGGAAGCTCTCGCCCGGCTGGCAGCTAACCGGCAATGTGGCCTACAGCCAGCGTGCGCCAAAGGACTATGAGTTGTTTGCCGACGGCCCTCATATCGCCACCCATGCCTATGAGGTGGGCAACGCCGGTTTTTCCAAGGAGAAGTCCACCAATCTCGACCTTGGCCTGAACTGGCAAGATGGCGCTCACCGGATGGCAGTAAGTGCATTCGTCAACCGGTTCAGCAACTACATCGCTCTGGGTGCGACGGGCCTGGACCGCGACACCGAGGGAAATGGCGCCGTCGGGGGCGTTTCGGATTGCGGCGACGGCACGTCGACCGAGTCCGGCTGTGCGGCTGAGCTGCTGCCGGAATATGTTTACCGGCAACTGCCTGCGCGCTTTCATGGATTGGAGGCCAGCGCCAACGTTCGGCTGGCCGAGCGTCCAGCGGTGATTGACTTGCAGTTGCGCGCCGACGTGGTGCGTGCGCGCAATGGTGATACCGGCGAGCCGCTGCCCCGCATCGCGCCGGCACGCCTAGGCGCCACTCTGCTATGGACTCAGGGCTCGTGGACGGGAAGTGTCGGGCTCAACCACGCTGCGGCGCAAACGCGGGTGCCCAGTGGGCAACTGCCGACCAGCGCCTATACGCTTTGGAATGCCGCGCTGACGCACCGCGTGCAAGCCGGCGCTGCGAACCTGTTGCTGTTTGCGCGGCTGGACAATGCGGGCGACGTTTTGGCGTATTCAGCCAGCTCGATCCTGACGCACACCGCGCCGGGCAAAGCCCCGTTGCCGGGGCGCAGCATCAAGGTGGGGCTGCAGGGGCAGTTCTAGCGCCAAAGAACTTCGTCATTGCGCACGCAGTGAAGCAATCCAGGACTCCTGAATCCATGGACTGCCGCGCTGCGCTCGCAGTGACGCCATCTGGTTCAAGGTCCGTGTGCGGTTCAGACCCGGAACTGGAGGCTCGCAATGACGGGGCCGTTCTTGATGTCGGGTGGGAAAAAACTGCCCACTCCAGCTAGCGCAGAGCAAGAGTGGGGCGATATTCACTTGGTGTCGGGCCCGGGTCGCCAAACGATCCGATAATGGGCGAAACGCATAAGAATTTCGACCAGGGTTAAACGACAGGTCCGCATTGCGGTCACTATGCGCTTGAGTATCCGAGCCCTGACAGGTCATTTTTTGTGCGCCCACGCAGCTGGGGGTCGGGTCGCCACGTACCCCTCTGTTCTTTGTTTGCATCATGGTGCCCGTTGAGTCGCGACAGCCAATGACGCCGCGCGTGGTGGCGGTCCTGGTGTTTCTGTTGGCGTTGCTGGTTTGCGCCGTGGTGATCTGGTACGGCGCGGCCCATCCCGTTGGACCGGGCGACACCGGGCCACTGCAGGCCTGGGTGGCGTCGTGGGGTCTGTCGGCCAAGATGGCGGCCGCACTTGGGTTCAGCGTCGCGCTGGCCCTTTTGTTCAAACTCCTGAGTGACTTGCGCGCACACAAGCGCCATCTGGAGGCGCTGGTGGCAGTTCGCACGGCCGAGCTGGAAGCCAGTGAGACCGATCTGAAACGTGCGCAGGCCGCGGGCCGTGTGGGTAGCTGGGCGCAAGACCTGACCCAGGGGCGCCTGACGCGCCAAAGCCCGGTGATTTGGTCGGCTGAGACCTACCGCATCTTTGGGGTTCCAGTCGGCACCGCCGTCGATTTGCAGATGTTCATGGACCACGTCCATCCCGATGACCGTGTCGAGTTGGAACAGCACTGGCGCCAGGCGATCAAGGGGCAGCGTTACGACCTTGAATTTCGCATTGTCGTGGGCGGGGAGGTGCGTCGCGCGCATAGCCAGCTTGACTTTGTGTTTGACCGAAACGGTCGCGCCGAGCGTTGCGTGGGTTCCTTGCAGGATGTCACCGAGCGCTGGCGCAACGACGTGGCGCAGCGCGTTGCCAAGGATCGTTTGACAGCATTGATCGAGGCCATTCCCGATGCCATCTTCTTCAAGGATGGACAGGGGCACTGGCTGATCACCAACGAGGCCGGCCAGCGTCGCTTCAAGTTGCAGGGTTTTGACTGGTACGGCAAGACCGATGGCCAAATGGCCGTCGAGCGACCGGGTTACCGCGAATTGCATCGGGCCTGCATCATCGAGGATGAAAAGGCGTGGAACTCGCCCGAACCCGTTCTGGTGCAACAGCGCATGGTCAACGAAGCTGGCGGCGTGCGCGTATTCGAAGTGCGCATGCTCGCGCTTCGTGACGACGTGGGCGAGCGCCGCGCGCTGGTGGTGCTTGATCGGGAAATCACCAAGATCAGGCAAGCCGAGGTCGAGCTGCATAACGCCGTGGACGCGCTCAACGACAGCCTGGAGCGGACCAAGTTGCTGCTTGACGCAGCACTCGATGCCGTCATCAACATGGACCAAGATGGTTGTGTGATCGGCTGGAACCACCAGGCCGAGGCCATCTTTGGCTATACCGCGGCACAGGCCATGGGGCGCGATGTCGCCGACTTGATCGTGCCGCCGCGCAGCCGACAGGCGCATCGGGACGGCATGGCGCGCTACATGCGCACGTCGACACCGACGATTATTGGGCGCCGGGTCGAGGTTATCGGCATGCGTGCCGACGGCTCCGAGTTCCCGATCGAACTGACGGTGGCGGCGCTGCAGCGCCATGGCGTGTTCACGTTTAGCGCGTATGTGCGTGACATCACCAGCCGCAAACTCGCCGAGGGGGAGTTGCGTATCGCGGCCGCGGCCTTCGATGCGCAGGAGGGGATGGTCATCACTGACCCGGATGGCACGATTGAGCGGGTCAACCAGGCCTTCACCGCGATCACCGGTTATTGCGCCGAAGAGGCTGTTGGTAAGAACACCAGCCTGCTCAAGTCGGGCCGACACAGCAGTGCCTTTTTTGGTGCGCTATGGCACGATCTTCTGCGCCATGGCGTCTGGCAGGGTGAATTGTGGAACCGGCGCAAGAACGGTGAGGTCTATCCGCAATGGTTGGGAATTTCGGCAGTTCGTGACGTGCAAGGTGAGGTCACGCACTATGTCGGCATGCTGTCCGACATCACGGTTCGCAAGGCGGCCGAGGCAGAGATTCGGCAACTGGCGTTTTACGATTCGCTCACCAACTTACCCAACCGGCGAATGCTGACCGACCGCCTGAAACAGGCCCTGGCCAGCGCCCGGCGCAACCAGAGCCACGGGGCCTTGCTGTTCATCGACCTGGATCACTTCAAGACCCTCAATGACACCATGGGACACGCGCAAGGTGACTTCCTGCTGCAGCAGGTGGCCGGGCGTCTCAACGCCGCCATTCGTGAAGGTGACACTGTGGCGCGGCTGGGTGGCGACGAATTCGTGGTGATGTTGCAGAACCTCGATGCCAACGTGACCGATGCCGCCAGCCAGGCCGAGGCGGTTGGCGAAAAGGTGCTTGCCGCGCTGAGGGCGCCTTACCAGTTCAACACGCTGGTGCACCACGGCAGTGCGAGCCTGGGCATCGCGCTGTTTGACGATCGGCATGACTCGGTCGATGAATTGCTCAAGCGTGCCGATCTGGCGCTGTACCAGGCCAAGGACGGCGGGCGCAACACGCTGCGATTCTTTGACCCGGACATGCAAGTGGCCGTGACCGCCCGTGCCGCGCTGGAGGTGGACCTGCGCTATGGCCTGGAGCATGACCAGTTGCGGCTGCACTACCAGCCGCAGGTGAACGATCAAGGCCGCTTGACCGGTGCCGAGGCATTGGTGCGGTGGCAGCACCCCGAGTATGGCCTGGTGATGCCTGGGCGTTTCATTTCGATGGCCGAGCAGACCGGGCTGATCCTGCCGCTTGGACACTGGGTTTTGGAGACGGCCTGTGCGCAGCTTGCGCAGTGGTCCCGGCAGGAGGCAACGGCGCACTTGACCCTGGCCGTCAATGTCAGTCCACGCCAGTTTCACCGCGAGCATTTTGTGGACGAGGTGTTGGCCGTGCTCCAGAACACCGGCGCACCAGCGTCGCGCCTCAAGCTGGAATTGACCGAAAGTCTGCTGGTCAGTGACGTCGAAGACATCATCCGCAAAATGGCCGCACTCAAGCGTCGCGGGGTGGGCTTCTCGCTGGACGATTTTGGTACCGGCTACTCGTCACTGACCTACCTCAAACGCCTGCCGCTGGACCAACTCAAGATCGACCAGTCATTCCTGTGTGATGCGCTGACCAACCCGGATGACGCGGCTATTGCCAGCGCCATCATTGCCCTGGGTCAGAGCCTGGGCATGATGGTGATCGCCGAAGGCGTGGAGACCCCCGACCAGCGCGACTTCCTGCGCGGGGAAGGCTGCTACAACTACCAAGGCTTTTTGTTTGGACATCCGGGTCCGATCGAGTCGCTGGCGCCCTGGATAGTTGGACCAAAGGGCTGATGCTGGTCGCTGTCCGTCAGCGCCGGTGGGCGATTTGTCGCGCCGTCATGCAACCGGTCGCAAAGGGGGCGCCAAGGGCGGACTGGGTCACTACATTTGCTCCCAACGAGCCACACCGGCTTGCACGAAAGGGCCACCATGCCGTACACCACAGACCGATCTACCCGCGTCATAGGGCTTGCCCTTGCACTGGGGGCGGCACTCGCCATTCACGGCACGATGCTGTGGGGCTTCGACGGCGTCGCCGCGCAGGCCGCCGCCACATGCGCGGCTGACAACACTACGACGGCCGTCTCCCGACCTGCTACTTCGAAGCAGTCAGAACCGAGCACAACGGGCACAGTGTCCAAGTCCCCAATATCGGCTTGACGGAGTGTTCGGGCTTGCGGTCAACGTGCCCGTTCACCCGTTTGTAGACACCACAGGCCCGCATGGCGCGGCGCTTGCGACCGGACTTCAAGGGGCAAGGCGCTCGCGCAGCCAGCCGCCATCGGCTTGGGGCGTGTAGCGCAGGCGGTCATGCAGGCGGCTCTTGCGGCCTTGCCAGAATTGCCATTGCTGCGCTTGCAGCCGGTAGCCACCCCAGTGCGGCGGGCGCGGCGGCTGCAGCAGAAATTGGGCGCCGTATTTGGCTGCATTGGCCACCAGCACGCTGCGCCCGGAGATCACCTGGCTTTGGGGGGAGGCCCAGGCGCCGATGCGTGAGTCCAGCGGGCGGGTGTGGAAGTAGGCGTCGCTCTCTTCGTTGCTGACCTTTTGCACCAGGCCTTCGATGCGCACCACGCGCTCCAATTCGACCCAGTGGAATTGCAGCGCGGCATAGGGGTTGCCGGCCAGTTCCTGGCCCTTGCGGCTGGCGTAGTTGGTGTACCAGACGATGCCCTGCGCATCAAAACCCTTGATCAACACCACCCGGGTGCTCGGGCGCAGGTCGCTGCCGACGGTGGCCAGTGTCATGGCATTGGGCTCGGGCACTTCGGCGGCGATGGCTTCGTGCAGCCACTGGTCAAACTGCTGCAGGGGGTCGCTGTGCGAGGCGCTCTCACTGAGTTCATGGCGCTCGTAGCTCTTTCGCAGGTCGGCTATATTGGTCATGACGACAGTATAGAAACTTGTGCCAATTGCCTTGCGGCTGAAGGATGGGTAGATGGAAAGTCTCGATTTAAGAGTGTTGGCCGATGCCTTGGCCTGGAAGCGGGCCGGCCACGCTGTGACACTGGTGACAGTGGTTGAAACCTGGGGCAGCGCGCCGCGCCCGCCGGGCGCCTTGCTGGCGGTGCGTCATGACGGCGTGGTCAGCGGCTCGGTGTCGGGCGGCTGCGTCGAGGACGACCTGATCGCGCGCACCAAGGCCGCACTGCAGGGCGGGCGCGCTGGCGCAGGCGACGGCGCCAGCAGTCTGCCCAATACCATCGCCTACGGCGTGACCAAGGAAGAAGCCGCGCGTTTTGGCCTGCCCTGTGGCGGCACCCTGCGGTTGGTGCAGGAGCCCTTGCACGACATGGGCTGGGTTGAGCAACTGTTAGCCCGGACGGCCGCGCACGAACTGGTGGCACGCACACTGGACCTGTCCACGGGTGCCGTGACGCTGGCAAGCGCGCAGCGCGGCCAGGCCATGCAGTTCGATGGCCAGAGCCTGACCACCGTGTTTGGCCCCAAGTGGCGCTTGCTGCTGGTGGGCGCCGGGCAGTTGTCGCAGGCGGTGGCGCAGATCGCGGCCATGCTCGATTTCGAGGTGCTGATCTGCGATCCGCGCGAGGAGTACGCCGCCACTTTGGACTTGGCCAGTCTGGGTGCACGGCGCGTGCCGGGCATGCCCGACGATGTGGTGCGCGAACTCAAGCCCGACGCCCACACGGCGGTGGTGGCGCTGAGCCACGACCCCAAGCTCGATGACATGGCCCTGATGGAGGCCTTGAAGTCGCCTGCCTTCTATGTTGGCGCCTTGGGCTCGCGGCGCAACCAGGCCAACCGCAAGCAACGTCTGGCCGAGCACTTTGACGTCACGCCCGACGAATTGGCGCGCCTGCATGGGCCAGTTGGGCTGGCGATCGATGCCAAGACCCCGGCCGAGATTGCGGTGTCGGTGGTGGCGCAGATGGTGCAGGTCAAGAACGCCAGGCCGAACCCTCAATGAGCTCGTTCCCAGCCGTCCCGATCCAGCTCAACGCCCCCACCGTTATCGTGCTGGCGTCTGGCCGGGGTGAGCGCTTTGTTGCCTCAGGTGGTACCAGCCACAAGTTGCAGGCACTGCTCGACGGCCAGACTGTGCTGGCGCGTACGCTGGCTGCGGTGCGTGACAGCGGTTTGCCCTGGCACCTGGAGGATGCCGGCCATGCGGGCATGGGTGACTCCATCGCGGCGGCGGTGCGCGCTACGCCACGCGCGCAGGGGTGGCTGATCCTGCCTGGCGACCTGCCACTGGTGCAGGCCCAGACTTTGCTCGCCGTGGCGGCCGCGCTGCAGGAGCACGCGGCTGTGGTGCCGGTATTTCAGGGGCAACGTGGTCATCCGGTAGGTTTTGCTAGGCAGTGTGGCTTGGCACTTGCCGGCCTGGTGGGAGACAAGGGTGCGGGCGGCGTTTTGAGGGCACAGGCAGCCATCGAAATCATAGTGAATGACGAAGGCTGCGTGGCCGATATCGACACCCTGACCGACCTGCAGCGGGCCAGCCAACTGCTGGCCAACCGGTGCTCTGCCGCTGGGCCGCGCTAAAGCTGCTTGCCTGTGTTGATTCATTCCACGCCTTCTGCATTCCGTCCGCTTGCGCTGGCTCATTCAGAGGGCTGGCGGTAGTCTTGCAACCATTCCCGCACGACCGACCCGTTGTGCGACCTCTAACTTGCAGCAAGCGGCCAGAAACATGTTCAAAGCAATTGGTGACCTCATTCACAAGACGCCCTGGTGGGGCCTGATTCTGGGCGGCGTGACCACTTTGGGCCTGTTGGTGTTGTTCGCCCTGCCGATCCACGTGATCCGGTTGTCCGACAGCGGCTCGACGTCGGCCGAAAACCGCGCCATCCAGCGCGAGATCAACCTGGCCTTTGGTGACCGTGCCCTCAACCTGGCCAAAGGCGTGGTCAGCGCCATGAAGGAGCGGGCCACCGAACCCGAGCGCCAGCGCGAGCTTAGCCGCGCACTGGCCGAGATCGAGCGGGCCCGCGATGAACTGGTCCGCGCGCAGAACGAGGTCAATGATGTGGTCCGGGAAAGCGCCCGCGAGGCCGCGCAATCGGCACTGGAAACCGCCACCAATGCCGCCGACTCGGCGCTCGAGGCCGCGGTCGAAGCACGTCAGGCCGTCGAAGAGGCCAAGAACGACGCAATTGAAAGATTGCGCGACAAGGGCGTGGACGTGGGCGCCACGCTCAAGTCCTTTGACCAGTTGATCGCGTCGGCGCGCGAGAATGAGAAGTCGGCCCGCGAGGCGCTGGCGGCGATGCGTCGACTGCAGCACAGCGCTACGCACCCGGATGAGCCGTCGCGCCCACTGGTCGCGCCTCCACCGTCACCAACGCCACCAGCGCTACCCATCCCGCCTGTTGCGGGGAAAGCAGCGCCTCCAAGCCCGCCCGCGGTGCCGGCGATGCCCGACTCTCCCCAGCTTGGCGCCAGCGGTGCCAAGTCGGGTGCTTCCATCAGCATCCGTTTGGGCAACCCAGGGGCGGGCTCCGGTGCGACGCTGGTGCTGTCGCCCGAAGTCAGGGGTGACATCCGTGCCAAAGTGACCCATGACGTGTGGCGCGTAGCAGTGGGTTCGGCGCTGATACTGGCGTTCATTCCCTTGTTTGTGATGTTGCTGATTGCCAAGTACTTCATCGGCCGTTCGCGGCGCGCGCTGGCCCTGGCTGATCGCAAGACCCGCGAGGCCGAGCAGAGCAATGTCAGCCGCCAGGTCACCGAGGCGCGCTTACAGGCCCTGCAGGCGCAAGTGGAGCCGCACTTCTTGTACAACACGCTGGCCAACGTGCAGGCTCTCAACGAGGTCGATCCGCCAGCGGCCAACCAGATGGTGGGTCACCTGATCCAGTACCTGCGGGCTTCCCTGCCCAAGATGCGCGAGAGCACGTCCACGGTCGGACAGGAGCTTGAACTGGTGCGCGCCTACCTCAACATCCTGCAGATGCGTATGGGCTCGCGCCTGGTGTTCGATATCAGCGCGCCGGACGATGTGCTGGCCTGTGCTTTCCCACCGATGATGTTGCCTTCGTTGGTGGAAAACGCCATCAAGCACGGCCTGGAGCCGCAACGCGAGGGCGGCCGCATCGATGTGGTGGTCCAGCGCTTGCTGCAAAGCGATGGCGAGTACTTGTGTGTGCAGGTGAAGGACACCGGCAAGGGCCTGAGTGACGCGCCGGTGCAGGCCGGCGGCGGCCTTGGTCTGACGAATCTGCGTGAGCGTTTGGTCGCAATCTATGGTGCCAGGGGGCGTTTCTCGATCATCGCCAACGAGCCTTGTGGCGTGGTCGCCACCGTGGAGGTGCCGCTGCAAACCAGCGCGCAGTACCAGTCGGCCCAGAGCCACGTCAGCGCCCCGGTGGCACAGGACCAGCCCAGGCCAGGCGTGCGACCCAAGGGCTGGCGGCGCTTCTGGGACGCCACCAGCAAGACCCACAGCGTATGGGTTACCTTGCTGGCGCGCCTGTTCATTGTGCTGATGGTTGGCTTGGCGGTGCTTCTGTTGCTGGCCTTTGTCGGGTTGGTGACGGGTTGGCTGCCAGTGGAGATGGGCGATCTGCAGATTGACGGCCTGGAAGGTTTGGCGCTGGGCTCGGTCGGCTTGCTGCTGGGCTTTGGTGCGGCGGCGCTGGCCGTGGCGCTCGTGGTGGCGGTCATTTACGGCCTGGGCTTTCTGTTCGCGGGGCTGCTGATCTTCATTCCGGCGGTGATTTTGGTATCGCTGTTTCCGGTGCTGTCGCCGTTCATCCTGATTGGTCTGGGCGTGTGGTGGCTGTTGAAGAAACGACGTGCCTGAACCGGCTTGAACCAGCGCGAACCTGCGAAACTACACGTATGAACCACACTGCCGTCATTGCCGAAGATGAACCGATCCTGCGCGCACAGCTCAAGGCCAAGCTGGCCAGGTTGTGGCCAGAGTTGAGCATCGTGGCCGAGGTTGGCGACGGTGAGGCGGCGCTGGAGGCCATTGACGAGCACCGGCCGCAGTTGGCGTTTCTGGACATCCAGATGCCCGAAATGACCGGCGTGGAGGTGGCCAAGAGTCTGGCGGCCAACCGCGACCTGCGTTGCCATGTGGTGTTTGTCACGGCGTTTGACCAGTATGCGGTGCAGGCCTTCGAGGCCAACGCGGTCGATTACGTCTTGAAGCCTTATTCGGACGAACGCTTGCAGGCTGCGGTCGAGCGCCTCAAGGAGCGGCTTGCGGTAGTGCCCGCGCCCACGCAAGACCTGGGTGCGCTGGTGGCGCAGTTGTCGGCCAAGCTCACACCCGGTGCGGAGCAACTCAAGTGGATCAAGGCCAGCGTCGGCACCCAAATGCGACTGATTTCGGTGGACGACGTGCTGTTCTTTCAGGCCGATGAGAAGTACACGCTGGTTGCCACCAAGGACTTTGACACCCTGATCCGCACGCCGATCAAGGAACTTCTGGAGGGCCTGGACGGCAACAAGTTCTGGCAGATCCACCGCTCAACCATCGTCAACGCCACCGCCATCGACGTGGTGACGCGCGATTTCCGTGGTCAGGCCTCGGTGAAGATCAAGGGTCGTCCCGAAAACTTGGTGGTGAGCCGGCCGTTCTCGCACTTGTTCAAGCAGATGTAGTCCGCAGGTCAAGGGGGCGGGCTTTGGTAACCGTTTCGTAACGGCCGTGCCACCGGTGGGGCGGTTTCGGCGGTACCATGCGGTATGTAATTAAGTTACCGATCCTCATGAAACTCAACTTAACGATCGTCGCCGTGACGGCGCGTATCAAGGCGCGCAGCGCCGTTATGCGTGGCGCCTATTTGCAGCGTCTGGACCTAGCCGCCGCGCGCAAGCCCGGTACTGAGCGGCTGGGCTGCGCCAACGTGGCGCACGCCTTCGCCGGTTTGCCGGCCAACGACAAGTTCAAGGTGGTGGCCGAGCGCTCCCTCAACATCGGCATCGTCAGCGCCTACAACGATGTGCTGTCGGCGCACACCCCGCTGCAACGCTACCCGGATCTGATCAAGACCGAGGCGCGCCGGCTTGGCGCTACCGCCCAGGTCGCCGGCAGTGTGCCGGCCATGTGCGATGGTGTGACGCAGGGCACCGCGGGCATGGAGCTGAGCCTGTTCTCGCGCGACGTGATTGCGATGGCCACGGCGGTGTCGCTCAGCCACGATGTGTTCGACGCGGCGCTGATGCTGGGTGTCTGCGACAAGATCGTGCCGGGACTGCTGATCGGGGCGCTGCATTTCGGGCACCTGCCCACCGTCTTTGTGCCGGCCGGTCCCATGACGTCGGGCCTGTCCAACAATGACAAGGCCAAGGTGCGCGAGCAGGCGGCGCAAGGGCTGGTCGGGCGCGCCGAGTTGTTGGCGGCCGAGAGCGCGGCCTACCACGGCCCCGGTACCTGCACCTTTTATGGCACCGCCAACAGCAACCAGATGCTGCTCGAAGCCATGGGCCTGCATGTGCCTGGCACGGCTTTTGTCAATCCTGGCGCGGCGATGCGCGACGAGTTGACGCGGGAGGCGGTGCGTACCGCGCTGGCCATCACCAACCCGGCGCGTTCGGTTGCCGGGCACGTCCAGAGCAGTCAGTTTGCACCGATTGGTCGTGTGGTGGACGAGCGCAGCATCGTCAATGCCATGGTGGCCCTGCTGGCAACCGGGGGTTCCACCAACCACCTGATCCATTGGGTAGCGGTGGCGCGCGCGGCCGGGATGGTGATTGATTGGGACGACTTTTCGGACCTGTCCAAAGTGGTTCCCTTGCTGGCGCGGGTCTACCCCAACGGCAGCGCCGATGTGAACCAGTTCCAGGCGGCTGGGGGGCCAGGTTTTGTGATTCGCGAGTTGCTCGACGCGGGTTTGATGCATGAGGACGTGTTGACGGTGCGCAGCGGTGGCCTGCGGGATTACACGTGCGTGCCCGTGCAGGATGGGTCGACATTGCGTTGGCAGGATCCCGGCGCCAGCGGTGATGAAAGTGTGCTGCGGACAGTGGCACGGCCCTTCAGTGCCAGCGGTGGCCTCAAGCTCTTGCAGGGCAAGCTCGGGCGCAGCGTGATCAAAGTATCCGCCGTGCCGGTGGATCGGCATGTGATTGAGGCGCCGTGTCGGGTGTTCGATTCGCAGGAAGCTCTGCACGTGGCCTTTCAGGCGGGTGAGCTTGACCGGGACGTGGTGTGTGTAGTGCGCTGGCAGGGACCGCAGGCCAATGGCATGCCGGAGTTGCACAAGCTCACGCCGCCGCTGGCGGTGTTGCAGGGCAAAGGCTTCAAGGTGGCGCTGGTGACCGATGGCCGCATGAGTGGCGCCTCCGGCAAGGTGCCGGCTGCGATTCATGTGTCGCCGGAGGCGGCTGCGGGTGGACCGCTGGCCAAGGTCCATGACGGTGATGTGATTCGTCTCGATGCCGATGCGGGCACGCTTGACGTGCTGGTGGATGACGCCGAGTGGGCGGCGCGCGACTTGCCCGCCATGCCCGAAGCGTTGGTCGCCGCCAACGGACTGGGTATGGGGCGCGAGCTGTTTGCCGGCATGCGCCGTAGCGCGCTGGCGGCGGAGCAGGGTGCCTGCAGTTGGTTCTGAGACTGTGCGAGATAGACGGGCGTGCGCCAGGTGAAATCAAAAATGCATGACGGGTCTAGATGTGACGCTCTGTGGAAACGCCATTGGGCAACTGAATTGAAAACTTCATCAGGAACAAAATGAAACAGTTGACCGCTCTGCAAGTGATGCAGGACGCGCCGGTGATTCCGGTGATGGTGTTGAATGATGTCGCCCACGCGGTCCCGCTGGCGCAGGCTTTGGTGGCCGGTGGCGTGCGCATGCTGGAGGTGACCCTGCGCACCCCGCAAGCGCTGGCCTGTATCGAGGCGATTGCCCGGTCGGTGCCGCAGGCAGTGGTGGGGGCGGGCACGGTTCGCAACCGCGGCGACGTGCTGGCTGCGGCGCGTGCTGGCGCGCGCTTTGCCGTCAGTCCCGGTTACACCAGCGCGGTCGGCCAGGCTTGTCGCGATGCGGGGCTGGCGCTGCTGCCGGGTGTGGCCACCAGCAGCGAGATCATGGCGGCACAGGAAGACGGTTTCACCGAACTGAAGTTTTTTCCCGCGATGCAGGCCGGTGGAGCCGCCATGCTCAGGGCCTGGAGTGGTCCGTTCTGGGATGTGCGTTTTTGCCCGACCGGTGGTGTGACATTGCAGAACGCGTCCGAATTGCTGGCCTTGCCCAATGTGGTGTGTGTCGGCGGATCGTGGCTGGCGCCGGGCGACGCACTGGAGTCTGGTGACTGGGCACGCATCACGCAACTGGCGCGTGACACCACGACCCTGCGGGTCTGATCCGGGGGGCGCGTGTTCAAGTGCCCGTAGCCGGTGCTGCGCCTAGCTTCTTGATGCGTCCCGAGCCTGCCACCGATTGCGTGACGGCCGCATCGCCGTAGTAACCCACGTCGCCCGAGCCGGCGATGCTGATGGTGAGCCCCTGGCTGGCCCATACCTGCGCGTTGCCGGAGCCGGCGATGTTGAGCTTGACGGTCTTGGCCGCCAGGGCCGAGGTCTTGATGTCGCCCGAACCTGAAATGCTGGAGCGCACCGAGTCAGCCCGGCCTCCCGCGGTGAAATCGCCATTGCCCGAAATGGAAACACTCAGGCTGTCGACATCGAGCTTGGTGATGCGGACGTTGCCCGAGCCGGAGATTCGCGTCGACAAGCTGGTTGATTTGATCTGACTGGACTGGATGTCGCCAGCACCGGAAATGGACAGGCTGTCAATCTGGCGTGCGTGGACGGTCACCTTCAGCGACTTGGGTCGGATCGAACCAGAGCGTTGCGCCGGGCGAATCTTTAACTGATCGTTCTCGACCACGGTCTCGATCAACGGTGCGATGTTGTCGTCGGTCTCGATCAGCACGCCCTCGCTGTCACCCTGCACGATGTTGACCGTGGCGGGCAACTCCAGTGCAATGCCCTTGAATCCAGTGACCTGGCGCTGCACGGTGGTGATCTGTCCCGAGCCTGCGACTCGGCCTGAGAGGCTCCAGTCCCAAGCATGGGCCGGTGCGCCCAGCAGGCCCAGAGTCGTGGCAAGCGTGACGGCGGCAAGGGACTGCCAGGGCTTGAAGTGAATCGGCATGGCGTGCTCCAGTGAATCAAGGGAGACCCGGTACGGCCTGGCCTCAGGCGCGCCGGGCCGAGATGACGACGCGCTGCAGTGTGACCTGCTTGGCGGCGCCTTCCACCTTGACAAGTTGGGTGGTGCCAGCGGCTTGGTCCTGGGTCGATGCGAGCTGGTCGAAGCCCGCCAACATGGCGCCATTGAGGCCGACGGTGATGGTGACTGCTGCGGCGAAGCCGACAAAGCTGAAACGGTGTGTGCTGAGGGTTGACATGTTGCTTCTCCAGTTGGCAGGTCGTGCTGACCTGATGAGCGAACTGTAGAGGCCAGGCGGCTTCGGTGCCAGCGCCTTGCGACGGACTGCAGGATGCAGCGAGGAACCGTCGGAAAACCGTCGTGAGCGGTGGTGGGAGTCCCCGGTCCCCTGCTATACCGGTCGCTGGATGAGTTCGATCTTGTAGCCATCCGGGTCGGTCACGAAGGCGATCACGGTGCTGCCGCCTTTGACGGCACCCGGTTCGCGCGTGATCTGCCCGCCATACTGGCTGACGTTGGCTCGGATGTCGTCGCACATGGCGTGCACATCGGGCACGCCCAGCGCCATGTGGCCAAACGCAGTACCCAACTCGTACGACGCCACACCGTGGTTGTAGGTCAGCTCAATCTCGGCGTGCTCAGGATTGTTGCCGTAGCCGACAAAGGCCAGCGAGTACTGCTGCTCGGGGCGCTCGGTGGTGCGCAGCAGGCGCATGCCCATGACCTGGGTGTAGAAGTCAATAGATCGTTGGAGGTTGCCAACGCGCAGCATGGTGTGCAGGAATCTCATGCCTTGGATTGTGCGGGAAGTTCGAAAACCAGGCAGGTGGTGGTGGCGTGGGCGTAGAGCGTGCCGTCCGGGCCGACCAGCCTGGCCTCGGCGGTGGCCAGTTGGCGGCCGCAGTGGATCACTTTGCCTTCGGCGCGCACGCGCGCTACCTTGGTCGTGAGGCCTTTGACCAGGTTCACACCCAGCTCGGCGGTGGTGTAGCCGCGCCCAGGCGGCATCATGGTGTGCACCGCGCAGCCCAGGGCAGAGTCCAGCAGGGTCGCGAACCAGCCGCCATGCACAGTGCCCAAGGGGTTGTAGTGCGCCAGGCCCGGTGTGCCCTGAAAGACCGCATGCCCGGGCCCCACGTCGATCAACAGGAAATCCAGGGTCTGGGCGATAGGCGGGTAGGGGAATTCGCCGCGTAGCATGGCTTGCATGACTTGCAGCCCGCTCAGGCCCGCGACTTGATCGGGCCGCCCGACGCCTGGGCCGGGCCCGCCGTCCATCGCCTTGCGCACGGCGCGCTCGTGTTCCATCCAGGCTTCGAGGTGGTTGGGTTTGCTCATCGTGATTCGGTTGACACAAGTTGTTTGTGCCAATGATTGTCGCAGCCTGGCTCGTTGGCGCCTCGGCCGCGCGTGCCTCGGTCGCCTTTGCGTCAATCGGGCAGAGGTGGAAGGGCGCAAGACGGCACGGGCACAATGGCGCTTTGAATCTCTGGCGCCAGACATGACCGAATTCACCAAAGTAGTTCTGTTTACCGACCACGATGGGTGCGCACGTTTTCGTGAGGAGTCCTTGGCGCTGGGTGCGGGTTCACCACAGTCCATGCTCTCCGAAGTGTTTGCCTGCGGCGGCTACCAGTTGCGCCACAGTCCGGTGGGGTTTCGCAGCCAGTTCCATTGCACCACCACGCCGCAGTGGGTGTTCATTCTGGGTGGGCAGATGGAGATCGGCTTGCAGGGCGGTAGCTCGCGCGTGTTCGCGCCGGGCCAGCACTTCTACTCGGCCGACCTGTTGCCGCAAGGTGCCGTGTTCGATCCAGCGGTGCATGGACACTGCAGTCGGCAACTGGGCGAGGATCCACTGATCACCCTGTTTGTGCGCGGCTAGCCGTGTTTGGTTGCGCCGGCAGACCTTGGACGGGTTTGGAGGGCCTGCGGTACGATCAGGCCTGTCCTGTGAGTGTGTGATCCGTGGCCGATAACGACTTTTCAACACTGTTCGATTTGTTGCCCATTGGTGCTTACCGCTCCAGTCCGGACGGTCGCCAACTGCGTGCCAATCCGGCGCTGGTGCGGCTCGACGGCTATGACACCGAAGCCGAGATGCTGGCGGCCACACAGGACCTCGCCCGCGAATGGTACGTGGACCCGAACCGGCGTGCGCAGTTCAAGGCGCTGCTGGCCGAGCATGGTCTGGTGCGGGACTTTGTGTCGGAGGTCTACCGGCACAAGACCCGTGAACGGATCTGGGTGCGGGTTCATGCTCACGCGGTACGTGATGCGACCGGTGCCGTAGGCTATTACGAAGGCACGGTGGAGGACATCACCGAGCAGCGTCGCGCCCAACTGGAGACCGAGGCCAACGAGCGGCGGTTTCGCGCGCTCACCGAGAAGGCGCCGGTGTTGACGGTGATTTGTGGCGAGCGCGGTGAGTTGAGTTATGTAAGTCCGGCTTCAGTCCGGATGCTGGGCGTATCTGGGGAGACCATGGTCGGCCGCAGCCTGTTCGAGTGGATACACCCCGATGATCTCGCGCAGGCGTGGGCCGAGCACGCACGTGTGCTGGCGTTTGAGAACAGCGGCGAGGAGTCCATCCATCGATTTGCTCATGCCGATGGCAGTTGGCGCTACCTGGCGGCGGTGGCGAGCAACTGCCTGGCGGACGAGGCGGTGCGCGGCGTGGTGGTGCACTTCAGAGACGTGACCGAAGCACAGTTGGCCAAGCAAGAGCTGATTGAGAGCGAGGCGCGATTTCGCAGGTTGACCGAGTTGTCGTCCGACTGGTACTGGGAAATCGACAACCAGTTCCGGGTTGTGCGCATGGAGACTGGCAATCGAAGCTTCAATTCGATTCTGAAGAACTCACCGATTGGCAAGACCCGACAGGAGATTGCGGGAGTGCCCGCGGACGACCCGGTCTGGGCAGCACACCAGGCGGTGATGGAGTCGCACCAGCCATTTCATGACTTCGAGACCCAGCGCGTCGCACCCGATGGCAATGTCTATTGGCATACCGTTAGTGGCACACCGATGTTCGATGGTCAGGGCAACTTTCTTGGCTACTGCGGCGTGGGGCGCGACGTCACCGACCGGATGCGGGCGCAGGAGGCGATTCGCCAGCTGGCGTTTCACGATGTCTTGACTGGGTTGCCCAACCGGCGCCTGTTGATGGACCGGATCCAGCAAGCGCTGGTGGCGAGTGCGCGCAGTCAACAGACTGGGGCCCTGTTGTTTCTCGACCTGGATAACTTCAAGACTTTGAACGACGCCTTTGGTCATGATGTCGGCGACGCGCTCTTGCAGATCGTCGCCGGGCGGTTGGGGGCCTGCGTGCGTGCCACGGACACGGTGGCGCGTCTCGGTGGTGATGAGTTCGTGGTGCTGCTGCAGGACGAAGGCGACAGCGCGGACGCGGCCACCGTCCAGGCTGGTCGCATCGCGCTCAAGATACTGCAGTCGCTGCGCGAACCCTACGACATTGGGCCCTGTCGGCACCAGTGCAGCATCAGCATTGGAGCAGTGGTGCTGGACGATCCCTTGCGCAGCCCGCACGACTACCTCAGGCGGGCCGATCTGGCCATGTACCAAGCCAAGGCGTCAGGACGCAATACGCTGTGCTTTTATGCAGAAGGCTGAATCCGTCTGGGTGCCCGCAGGCGTCACCGCATGGCCTGCATCTCACCCGAGGGCAGCGCCCGCACGCCAGCGCCAGCGCTGTTGATGGCGGACAGAAGGGCCTTGGCAACCTTTGTTGCAGTGATGGCGCGGTAATTGGCTGGAATCAGCGGTTTGAGCAGCGCCATGGCCGCCAGACTCAAACTCTCGGCGGGGCGAGTGGTCTGCGCCAGCGCCTCGCGATCGCCATCGAGCAGGGAAGGCCGCGCAAACACCAGCGTCGTGTAGCCGAGTTTGGCAACCGCGTCTTCCATTTCGCCTTTGACCCGGCTGTAGAACACGCGGGAATGCGCATCCGCGCCCATCGCACTGACGACACCCAGCCGGGTGGCGCCAAGCTTCCTGGCGGCGCGGGCCACGGCTACGACGGCATCAAAATCGACCGCACGAAACGCCGCCTGGCTGCCTGCGGCCTTGATGGTTGTTCCCAGGGCGATGAATACATCGTCGACGTGGCCAATCCCTGCCAGGGAAGTCAGGACGCCCATGTCGACGATGTGACTGGTCAGCTTGGCGTGCTGAACCGCCGCTGGTCGGCGGCCCACACTGTGAATGGCCGAATAGCGCTTATCGGTTAAAAGAGCCGCGAGAACCTCCCGGCCCACGAGACCCGTTGCCCCCGCCACCAGCGCCACCCGAGCCGCCTGAACGACCGCCTGATCCGCCATAGGAACCTCCGTTGCGGTTGCCACCACCAAAGCCGCCACCGCCGCGGCGGGCGCCGCGCTCGGCCATCATGTCCACACTGGTGCGCATCGGGTCGGGCTGACCTTGACCCGAACGAGCCGGTGGGTTGCCGCCGCCACCGCCACCGTATCCGCCGCCATTGCCGCCTCGCCCCTGCGAGGGTCGGCTTGATGGACCGCGTGGCGCCAGTTCACCCGTTGGATTGGGTATGCCGCGTTGACCAGCACCGCGTTGCCCCCCGCCTTGACCGCCGCGACCAGCACTGCCGCCGCGACCGCCGCCATTGCCACCCCGATCGCCTTGCGTGCCTTTGCTCTCGCGCACGCGTTGCATCATCTCGGTGCGAGCGGCCTTGGCGGCTGCCTGCATCACGTCGCGACTTGGTGGTTTGCCAGCGCCGCCCCAGATGGTCTGGCGGCCCATGGCAATCGGCTCGGCCTTTTCGCCCGGCTCGGGCATGAAGCCCTCCACGATCTGCACGGCAATGTTCTGCTTGGTGAAGCGCTCAATGTCCTGCATGAACCCCTCTTCGTCCAGGCACACCAGGTTGATGGCGGTGCCGTCCGCCCCGGCGCGACCCGTGCGGCCGATGCGGTGCACGTAGTCCTCGCAGACGTTGGGGATTTCGTAGTTCACGACATGCGGCAGGTCGTCGATGTCGATGCCGCGCGCGGCAATGTCGGTCGCCACCAGGGCGCGCACGTCGCCGCTCTTGAAGCCAGCCAGCGCCTGGGTGCGCGCTGCCTGGCTCTTGTTGCCGTGCAGTGCCATGGCTGTGATGCCGTTCTTGATCAGGTACTCGGCAACGTTGTTGGCGCCGAACTTGGTACGGGTGAACACCAGTATCTGGCTCCAGTTTTGTTCCTGGATGATGTGGGCCAACAGGGCCTTCTTCTTGCCGCGACCCACCGGATGAATGATCTGTGTGATCCGTTGTACCGTGGTGTTGCGGGGCGTCACCTGCACGCTTTGCGGATTGCGAAGCAGCGTGGCCGCGAGCTCGCGAATCTCATCGCTGAAGGTGGCCGAGAACAGCAAGCTCTGCTTGTCCCTGGGTACTGCCGCCAGCACCTTCTTGACGTCGTGAATGAAGCCCATGTCGAGCATGCGGTCGGCTTCATCGAGCACCAGAATCTGGACTTGGCCGAGATCAAGCACCCCTTGCTGCATCAGGTCCAGCAGTCGACCCGGCGTGGCAACCAGAATATCGACGCCCTTCTTGACGCGGCTGATCTGCGGGTTCATGCCGACGCCGCCAAATACCACCGCCGACGTCAGTTTGACGTGCTTGCCGTAGGTCTTGACGGACTCTTCAACTTGCGCCGCCAGTTCGCGGGTGGGGGTGAGGATCAGTGCACGGATGCCGGTGCCGCCAAATTTGTTTTTCGCGGCTTGCCCGGCGTCGAGTTTGTGCAACAGTGGCAGCACGAAGGCGGCCGTCTTGCCGGTGCCGGTCTGGGCTCCGCCCAGCAAGTCCTGACCGGCCAGGATGAGCGGGATGGCCTGGGTCTGAATGGCCGTCGGGGTTTCATAACCGTGCTCACGCACGGCGGCAACGATGGCCGGGGCCAGGTTCAATTCATCAAAGTTCATGAGTAGTGGCGCCCATCCAGGGCGCTGGGACATCGGCCTGTCTTGAGGCGCAAGCGACAAGTCAGTCAAAGGCAGATGGGGTACAAAAAACGAAACCGTTGCGCAAGGCTCGGTTTCCAGCAAGGTGCCGAAATCGCGGGCAACTGAAGCACCGCGAACCTTGTAATTGTCGCACGAATCGCCAGTTGGCCGGTGATGATGCTTTCGTGACCGCACAATTTGCCTGACAGTAACTCGCAACAAGATGTTAAATAGGGCTTTGCAGACCCCTGTACTGCTGGGAGAATAAGATCAGTCATGTGCGGGTCAGCAACTGCTGGGTCGGTTGAGGCCCGCAGGGGCGGCGGTGGCAAATCATGAAGGGATGGGATGAAGAACTTTGTGCTGCGGCGTATTGGTGTGGCGGATGACCGTTCATCGGTGCGACCGACGCTGAATGCGTGCCTCGAGGTCGTGCTGGAGCAGTCGGACCTGCTGATCAATGGCGTGCTGGATGGTCTGGCTGCCTCGACGGCGCGAACGGTCAGCAAAGGGTCGGTGATCGATCAGCCGCCCTGGCTCAAACTCGCCATAGGCGATTTTTGCCGCCAGGCCCCCGCCATTCGCAGCACGTTCGCGGCGCACTTGCGCACCGCGGTCTACAACAGTGCAAGCAGTGTGAAGGCCGAGCAACCCTTGGTCACGTTTGAGGATCTGCAGATTCTGGACAGCAAGGAGATCGATGCCAACATCGAGTTTGCCTTGGCGCAGCAAGAGGTCCTTCGCAGTGTCGAGGACGTGCTTCCCAGTGTCAATGCCTTGGTCAGCAGTCTGCTGGGTTGGATCACGGTGCAAGCTCACCTCAATCCACTCAGGCCGGAATCGTTTGTGCGGGCCTTGCAGGCCTGTCTGCAGGCGCACGTGCCCGAGGAACGCGAGCGTACTGCCATGACGACGCCGGCCTCGGGTTTGCTCGGGGTCGGTCTGCGTCAGCTCTACAAGGAAGTGAGTGACTGGTTGCGTTCACAGGGCGTTGAGCCGGCCACGCCAGTCGGGATGCCGATTGCCGGGCTCGGCTCGACCAAGGGCAAGGGCAGCGAGAGCTCGGTCGCGCGCACCTTGCTCACGCTTGATCGTCTTCGCAAGCTGCTGTCGGGTGAGCTCAACATCGGCTTCACCGGTGCCGGGGCACAGGACTTTTTGCACACCGTTCCAGCATCTTTTGTTGCCATGGAAGATCTGCAACTGGTCGGTCCCATGATGAAGCGTCTGGCGCAGCGTGCCAGTGCGCCGCATGGGCCAGTCGGGAATGTGGGCAACATGCTCGCTCAGCCAAGCCAAGTGACTCGGGAACCAACTCAAAGCAAGCAGTTGGGCAGGCAGTTGGGCGACGAAGTGATTCACATGATGCTGGACAACCTCGGCCGGGACGAGCGCCTGTTGCCCGATGTGCGTGCCTTGCTCCAATCGCTTGAACCCGTGCTTCTCAAGCTGTCCCAGGCGGACCCGCGTTTTTTCAGCGAACGCCAGCATCCGGCGCGGCTGTTTCTGGATCGTCTGACACACCGCAGCCTGGCTTTTTCGAGTGCTCGCGATGAGGGGGTTCAGAGGTTTCTTAAAACCGCCACGCAGGCATTCAGTGTGCTGGCTCGGGGCGATGGCGACGCGGCGGCGTTTGCCTACGTCCTCAAGAAATTGGAGAACGGCTGGAAGCGCGACGACGCGACACAACGCCAACACCAGGAGGAAGCGGCCAAGGCGCTGATGCATGCGGAGCAGCGCAATCTTTTGGCGCAGCGCCTGGCGCAGGATTTTCATCAGCGCCAGGAGGGAAAGGACATTGCGGAGCTGGTCAGCGGTTTCTTGCGCGGACCCTGGGCGCAGGTGGTAGCGGAGTCGCAACTGAGCTGTGTCGACGGCACGTCGGACCCCGACGGTTTCCTTGCCATGGTCGATGACCTGATCTGGAGTGTGCAGTCGCACCTGACCCGGCGCCATCGCAACCGCCTGGTGGAAATGGTGCCCGGCTTGCTGGTCAAACTGCGCCAGGGTCTGCAGCGCATTGACTATCCGGCCGAGCGCATTCCGGTGTTCTTCGACGCCCTTATTTCGTTGCACGAACAGGCGTTTGAGGGCCCAAGGCAGGGGGCTGCGGACGCAGGGGCGGGCGTACCGGCGCCCGAAGCTGCAGAGTTCTGGGTGGGTGATCACGAGGCCGATGAGTCGGGCTATCTCGATGGCGATGCCGACCTGGGCGTCGAGCGAGCCGCGCAGGAGGCCAGTCTCGAGTCCGGGCCACCGAGGCCGTGGACGGCGGGCGACCTGGTCATTGGCTCGTGGGTTGAATTGATGGTTGGCGGTGTTTGGCTGCGTGCCCAGTTGACGTGGGCAAGCCCGCACAAGACCTTGTTCATGTTTGTGTCACACGGTGGCCTGGCGCACTCCATGTCGCGCCGAACCATGGACCGCCTGCGCATGCGTGGGTCGATCCGCGTGGTCTCGGACGGGCGACTGATTGACAACGCGCTTGACGGCGTGGCGCAAAGCGCCCTTCAAAATGATCTGACCCAGGTTGATCCGGCGCCGTAGCGCTGTGCACCTGGCGCGAGCTTCTCGTCGCTTGGGTGCGCCCGAGCGTCGATAATGTGGCCTTTCCCGCTCTTTCACCACCGCAACACTCCAATGGCTCAATACGTATTTTCCATGAACCGCGTCGGCAAGATCGTGCCGCCCAAGCGGCATATTCTCAAAGACATCTCGCTCAGTTTCTTCCCTGGCGCCAAGATTGGCGTGCTGGGGACCAATGGCTCGGGCAAATCCACGCTGTTGAAAATCATGGCTGGGGTAGACAAGGAAATCGAAGGCGAAGCCATTCCCATGCCGGGGCTGAACATCGGCTACCTGCCGCAGGAGCCCCAACTCGACCCCACCCAAACCGTGCGTGAAAGCGTGGAAGCCGGCATGGGCAAGCTGTTTACCGCCAAGGCCCGTCTGGAGGAGGTCTACACCGCCTACGGCGCCGAAGACGCCGACTTTGATGCCCTGGCTGCCGAGCAGGCCGAGCTGGAGGCCATCATTGCCACGGCCGGTACCGATTCCGAGCACCAACTGGAAATTGCCGCCGACGCCCTGCGCCTGCCGCCCTGGGACGCCAATATCGGCGTGCTCTCCGGGGGCGAGAAGCGCCGCGTGGCCCTGTGCCGGCTCTTGTTGAGCAAGCCCGACATGCTGCTGCTCGACGAGCCCACCAACCACCTGGATGCCGAATCGGTCGACTGGCTGGAGCAGTTCCTGCAGCGTTACCCCGGCACCGTGGTGGCCATCACCCACGACCGCTACTTCCTGGACAACGCCGCCGAGTGGATTCTGGAACTCGACCGCGGTTCCGGCATCCCTTACAAGGGCAACTACAGCGACTGGCTGAGCCAGAAGCAGGCGCGTCTGGAAGCCGAGCAAAAAGGCGAGGAGTCCCGCGCCAAGGCCCTGAAGAAGGAACTGGAATGGTCACGCCAGAACCCCAAGGCTCGCCAGGCCAAGAGCAAGGCGCGCCTGGCCCGCTTTGAAGAGCTGTCCGACTTCGAATACCAAAAGCGCAACGAAACCAATGAAATCTTCATTCCCGTGGCCGAGCGCCTGGGCAATGAGGTGATCGAGTTCGTGAATGTGACCAAATCGTTTGGCGACCGGGTGTTGATCGATAACCTGAGCTTCAAGGTGCCTGCGGGCGCCATCGTCGGCATCATCGGCCCCAACGGCGCCGGCAAGTCAACCTTGTTCAAGATGATTGCTGGCAAGGAAAAGCCCGACAGCGGAGAAGTCAAAATTGGTTCCACCGTGAAGATGGCCTTTGTGGACCAGCATCGTGACGACCTGGCCAACGAAAAAACCGTTTGGGAAGATGTATCCGGCGGCCTGGACATCCTGAACGTGGGCAAGTTCCAGATGGCCAGCCGCGCCTACTGCGGCCGGTTCAATTTCAATGGCGCGGACCAGCAAAAACGCGTTGGCACCTTGTCAGGCGGCGAGCGCGGTCGTCTGCACCTGGCCAAGACCCTGATCGCCGGCGGCAACGTGCTGATGCTCGACGAGCCGTCCAACGACCTCGATGTGGAAACCCTGCGCGCGCTGGAAGACGCCCTGCTGGAGTTTGCCGGATCGATCCTGGTCATCAGCCATGACCGCTGGTTCCTTGACCGCATCGCAACGCACATCCTGGCCTGTGAGGGCGATAGCCAGTGGACGTTCTTCAATGGCAACTACCAGGAGTACGAAGCCGACAAGAAGAAACGTCTGGGTGAAGAGGGTGCGCGTCCGCACCGCATGCGGTTTAAGGCGCTGAAGTAGTTCCAATTCGAAAGGGCTGGCGGCGTGAATTCCGAAACACTCTCTGTGACAGGACCCCACGCGGCGTTGTACCAGCGTGTTGTCAACGATGCGCTGACGCGCTCTGATCAACTGATGCAGGCCGTGGTGGAGGGCACGCGGCGCGCCTTGCAATCGCGTGAAGACCAGGCCCACACCGTGGGCGAGCGTCACGCCCTGATTGAAGCCAAACGCCAGCTCAACAAGCTCGAAGCCGTGATGTGCGAACGCTACCCCGGCGCCTTGCGCCAGGCGTTTGCCGAAGGTGCCGCGCAGGACCAGACGCGTTCGTTGTTCAGCGTGGGGTTTGACGAGTTGGAGCTGATGGACGAGTCGCAGGTCAGCGAAAGCGTGGAGCGTGCTCGCGCCCAACAACTGGTCGTCACCGCCGCCGAGGTGGCACTGGCCGACCTCAATGCGTTGATATGCGCCGCCCAGGGGCTGCCCAGCGTGGACCCGGCGCGCAACCCGTTGCGCCCGGAGCTCTATGTGCAGGCCATGCAAACGGTGGTGTCGCAAATGCAGGTGAGCCATCTGGTGCGCCGGGACTGGATGTGGCACATGGCCGAGGCATTGGGCAGCGCGTTGCGGGCCTTCTACCTGGACTTGATCGGCAAGTTCCAGCAAGGCGGCGTCAAGCCCGCGGGCTACGCCGTGCGCCAGACTGGCGGCGCCTACGCCCATATTGGCGGTGCGGGCGCTGGGCAGGCGACACCGGGCTTTGAGCCCGAGGCGGGCTCTAGGCGACCCGAGGCGTCGGCATCCGCATCCGCGTCGGCACGACGCGGCGAACCAGGCGGCGGCGCCTCGGCCCAACCGCCAGGAGGGCAGCGGTCCGCGCCGAGCCCGGCTGCGGCAGTTCAGCGCGCCAGGGATGAATCCTTGTTGACGCTGGACCGGCTGCGCCAGTTGTTGGCGGGGGAATTGCAGGAGGGTGTGGCCCCCGTTACCGACGAGACCTTTGCGCAGCGTTTTTCGCGTGAGTTTGACGCCAACTCGCCGTCGTGGGAGCCTCCTGCGCCAGACTTCGAGATGACGGTTCCCGCCGCGTTTGAAGCGCTCAAGGAAATGAACCAGGTCGATCACATGATGCAACGCCTGGGTAGCCAACAAGGCGGGCGCGAGGCAGCGCGCGACCAAGCTCGGTCCGGTGCATCGCCGTCGCCGGGCGAGGCGTTGCGCCGCAAGGCCAATGGCTTGGGCCAGGCATTGAGCCTGGAAGTGGTGGCCATGATGGTGGACAACATCGCGCGTGACAGCCGCCTGCTGGCGCCAGTGCAGCGCTTGGTGCGCGATCTGGAGCCGGCTTTGCTGCAGTTGGCCCTGGCCGATCCACGGTTTTTTAGCGACAGGGAACACCCGGCGCGCCGATTGCTGCAGGAGGTGACCGACCGCAGCCTGGCCTTTGACAGTGAACAGGCGCGCGGTTTCGCCACCTATTTGCAGCCCTTGATGGAGATTGCCCAGCCGCTGGCCACGGCGCACATCGAAAACGAGGAACCCTTTGCCGCGGCGTTGCAGCAGTTGCTGGCAGCATGGGGGCTGCGCGAGCGCGAACGCCAGCAAGAGCGCGAGCGGGCGGTGGAGGCGCTGCGCCGCGCCGAGCAACGCAATTTGCTGGCGGTCAAGATGGCGCGTGAGATTGGACTGATGCCGCAGATCAGTCTGGTGCCATCTGAGGTGTTTGCGTTCCTGCGTGGTCCCTGGGTCCAGGTCATGGCGCAAGCGCGCATGGCCGATACCAGTGGCAGCAACGATCCTGGGCGCTACCGTGAATTGGTTGATGCCTTGCTTTGGAGCGCGCAGCCCGAACTGACGCGCAAGAACGTCGGCAAACTGGTGCGACTGGTGCCCAAGCTGTTGGCCAGGTTGCGTGAAGGGTTGGTCTCGATCGACTACCCGGCCACCCGAACCAGCGCGTTTTTTGACTTGCTGATGAAGCTGCATCAACTCGCCTTCAAACCCGGCGCGCCGGTCGCATCGGAGGATCGCACCAAGAAGGCCGTCAAAGAGCGGCCCAAGCTGGATCTGCGTGATGACGACGACCCATGGATCGCGCCGTCCGAGGCCATGGAATCGGGCTTCATGGAGTCGGCGGTGAACGACTCGCAAGGACCGCAGGCACCAGGCGATTCGGCGCACGACATGCTCACGCCGAGTCCACCAGCGCCGGTTGATGCTGGGCCCGTGCCGGTCTCGGCTGTCGGTGCCATGGCTATCGGTACCTGGGTCGAGTTGCTGATTGCCGGCAAGTGGGAGCGCACGCAACTGTCCTGGGCCAGTCCGCATGGCACGCTGTTCCTGTTTTCCAATTCTTATGGCAGCACGCAGTCCATGACCAAGCGTTTGCTTGACAAGCTGTTGGCCGAAGGCGCGATGCGCCTGATTTCCCAGCAAACCGTGGTGCAGGGCGCGCTCGATGCCGTGGCTCAGGTGGCCATGCGCAACAGCGTGGACGTCAAGCTTTGAGCAGACGTTGGCGTACTGTGTCGATGTGCGCGCGCAGGGCGTAGAGCTCGTCCGCATAGGATAGTGGCACCGAGATCTGCTCCACCCGAGACTGCAATTGGTCCAGCTCGGCGCGCAGCGCGGCAAGCGGCTCTTGCTGACGCGCCATGCGGTCCTCGATGTCGCGCAACTGGCCATACCAACGAAACACCCGTGAGCGCATCCTGAACTGGTACAAGGGCGGCACCACGCGGCTCAGCGGCAGCAGAATGGCGACGATCAGGCCCAGCGCCAGCCACATGCGCTCCATCAGGTTGGCGATCGAAAAAGGCAGGTAGCGCTGCAGCAAGGGCACGCCGTTGCGCAGGGTGCGCTCGGCCTCCCGGGACAAGGTGAACTCAGTGGCCGTGGCCTTGGGGAACTCGCCCACGCGGTTGAACCATCCCGCCTTGCCGTGGATATCCAGGGATGCCTGGGAGAACAGTTGCAGCACCGCCGGGTGAACGCTCTGGCGCGCCAGCAGCGTCGTGGTGGGTGCTACCAAGTGCACGTCCCGGGGTGGCAGATCCAGGGCCAGGTCCACCACACCGCGCGGCAGCGTCACCGGCGTGAGGAAGGGCAGGCGGCGCGAATAGGCTTCGTTCTGGGCGAAATCCAGCAGACCAACGCCAGGTGTCTGCAGCAGCATTTGCACCATCAACGATTCCGGCGCCGAGGCAAACACCAGCGCATCGAGCTCGCCATTGAGAAAGGCCACGGTCGCCTCGGTCTGCTCCAGGCGTGACAACTTGAGCGACGCGGTTTCCAGGTGATTGACCTCAAACAGGGCGCGCATCAGATTGGGCACGCCACTGCCGGCCGTTCCGACATTGATGCGCAACCCGGCCAGTGCCGGCAGCGAATTCAGGGGTAGTGTGGGCTTGGTCTTTTGAACCAGGTCGGCCCGGTAGAACAGCCACACCGGCTCGACAAACAGGCTGCCAAGCGACACCAGCGACGCATCTTCCAGGCCTGGCGTCTCGCCGCTGCCGCCCTGAACAAACGCCAAGTCAACCCGACCCTCGCGCAACAAACGCAGGTTGTGGCTGGCGCCCTCGCTGGGATGCAGGGTGACCGCTATGCCATGCGCCTTCAGCGCCCGCGCGTAGACCTTGCCAAACTCCGCGTAGGCACTTTGTTCCGGCCCGGTGGCAAGGCTGACCCGCTTGGGCGGGTTGGGGTCCAGCCAGACGTAGGCAGCTAGCAGCAACGCCAGCGATACCAACAAAAACGGTCCGCCCGAGACCAGCAACTCGCGCAGGGACAGCAGGGCGTCGCGCAGGGTCTTGGCCATGTTGCCCGGTTGGTGCTGATGCCGCCTAGGCCGGGTCGCCGCGCTGCGGCAGATCGTAGGCTGCGGGCCAATACGCGGTGCCGATGCGCACGCTGCGCGCGGCGGTTATGGCTCGCACGACGGCGCGTGCCGTGACCTCGGCCGCCAGCGTGGCCAGCAGCATCATGCTGGCGGTCTTGCCGGACTGACCAGTCGCCAGGGCGAACAAGGTGTCGCCATCCAGCATGGTGTGAACCGGGTTGATGGCGCGCGCCAAGCCATCGTGCGCCACCTGCGCCAGGCGTTGCGCCTGGGCCTTGCCCAGCACGGCATCGGTGGCGATCACACCGATGGTGGTGTTGGTGCCGGCCAGCACCTGGGCCATCGGTTCGCCGGCCAACAGGGCGGCACGGGTGTCGCGCAGGCCCAGACCATCGACGGTGCGAGCGCCGGCAATCAACGCGCCGGTATACGGGTCCACTACGTCGCCGACGGCATTGCAGGCCACGATGGCGCCAACCGTGACGCCGTCGACGCGCAGCGAAGCCGTGCCGATGCCACCCTTCATGGCGTGCGCGATGCCAAAGGCCTTGCCGACCAGTGCACCGGCGCCCGCACCCACGTTGCCTTGTGCCGGGGCGGCGGTCGATGCAGCGGCACACGCGGCATAGCCGGCGCGCGCGTCCGGGCGGATGCGGTGGTCGCCCACCGGCAAATCAAACAGCACGGCCGCCGGCACGATCGGCACCAGGCCAAAGCCAACTGCCAGACCGATCCCATGTTCTTCCAGCCACTGCATCACGCCGCTGGCGGCATCCAGGCCCCAGGCACTGCCCCCCGACAGCGTGATGGCATGCACCCGTTCCACCAGGTTGGAGGGCTGCAGCAGATCGGTCTCACGGGTTCCCGGCGCGGCGCCGCGCACATCGACACCGGCCACCGCCCCCTGGCGCGCGATGATCACGCTGCAGCCGGTGGGACGGCGCGTATCGGTAAAGTGGCCCACTTCAATGCCAGCCACATCCGTGATGGCGTCGGACACAGTCGCCGTGTGGCTGGGGGAGGCGGGGGAAGCGCGGGGCATGGTTGGCAATTATCCACGTCACCCACGCTCCGGCACGGCTTGCGATACTCGGGGAATGCAATTGCAAGACATTCTTTATTCGCAGGGTTTTGGCACCCGCCGGGTGTGTGCCGGCTTGATTCAACAGGGTCTGGTCAAGGTTTATCGACAAGATGGTGATGAGATGCCCACCGTGTGCGTGGAGTCTGCTACTGAATTTGTAGCAAATGGCCTGCGTTTTCGGGTCCAGGGCGTCGATTGGCCGTACCACGACAAGGCCTACATCATGCTGAACAAGCCGATCGAGACCGAGTGCTCCCAGAAGCCCTCCACCTACCCGAGCATCTACACCCTGTTGCCGTCGCCCTTGCGCCTGCGACCGCAGAAGGGCGCTGTGCAGGGGGTGCAGGCGGTCGGTCGGCTGGACCAGGACACGACGGGGCTGCTGCTGCTGACTGACGATGGCAAGTTCATCCACCGCATGAGTTCCCCTCGGCACCACGTGCCCAAGGTCTACGAAGTGACGGTCAAGCACCCGCTGGATGACAAGCAAGTGCAGCGCTTGCTGGCGGGCGTGGTGCTTGATGACGACCCCAAACCCGTCCGCGCTGCGGCGTGTGCGGCAGTGTCCAGTCATTGCCTGCGGTTGACGCTGACAGAGGGCAAGTACCACCAGGTCAAGCGTATGGTGGCGGCAGTCAGCAACCGGGTTGAATCCTTGCACCGCGCCCAGATTGGCGGCCTGCATTTGCCGGCCGACCTGGCTCCGGGGCAGTGGCGCTGGCTGAGTGCCGACGACGTGGCAAGACTCTCGGCCTGAGTGACTTGCCTGCTGATCGGGCTCAGGGCGGCAAGCTAACCACCTTGCCTTGTTCCTGGCGGATCAGGTACAGGCCACTGGCGATGATGATGGCTCCCCCCAGCAGGGTGTAGTGGTCGGGCACGGTCCGCCACAGGGCCCAGTCCAGTCCCACGCCCCAGGCCAGCGCGGTGTATTCAAAGGGCGCGACGACCGATGCTTGGCCATGGCGAAAGGCTTCGGTGATCGCCAACTGTCCGAGAAAGCCGGTGGTGGCCAGGGCCAGGATCAGGGCCCAGTGTTCGGGTGCAATCGCTACCCAGTGCGGCAAAGCGAGCACGCCCGCCCCGACCCCCATCATGGTGGTCGTCCAGAAGACCAGCGAGACGCTGGAGTCGGTTCGACTCAGGACCCGTCCGGTGATGGCGGAGACCGCATAGCAACTTGCAGCCGCCAGAACGGCCAGCGCACCGATTGAAAAGAACGTCTCCTGATTTGGCCGCATCGCGACGATGACGCCCAGCATACCCACCGCGATGGCCACCCAGTGCGCTAAGCGCACGCGCTCCTTCAGGATCGGGATCGACAGGACCGTGATCAGCAAGGGTGCGACAAAGAAGACGGTGTAGGCCTCGGCCAGCGGCAGTTCGCGAATAGCAAAGGCGAACAAGGACAACATGAGCACGCCAATCACGCCCCGCAGCAGGTGCAGTGGCCAGCGCACCCGCAGCAGCAAGTGAGCCTCCCGGCGCCACAGCACATAGAGGCACACCAGGGGCAAGGCTGACAGTCCCCGCATGGCGGCCACCTGCATCGGGGCGAAGCTGACGCCCAGTGTTTTCATCACCGCATCCATCAGCGAGAAGAACCCCACGGCCAGCAGCATGGCAACAATGCTGCGCAAGTTGGAGGAGGTGGGCATGGCGCGTTGAAGGGTCCGCTCGGGTGTCCGGGCATTCTCCCCGATTCCACAGGCGCCGATCTTCGCGACCTGATCCATCCGGCCAGTCGGCGGGGCGATTGCTCCACCTTCGGTAGTGGCCGGTTGGCTCAGTATCTGGGGTCAGGCGCGAAGCCGCCCGGGAACGGGTTGGGCCGGGCATACTGCGTCGCGCCACCGATGACACCTTGCGCAATCAAGTTGGCCCGGTTGTTGTAGTAAATGGTGATGACTTCGGCGGGCGTACTGCTGGCGCGGCGGAAATCGGTGTAGCGGGTGGGGGCCTCGATGCGTTCCCCGTGGCCGGTCCCGATTTTCGATTCAGCTTGTTTGCTCAGCGACTCGCTTCGGGCCGGGGCGGCCGCGCTGGCACCCGCCTTGTCGGCCGGGCGCGATCGCTCGGCCTCGCTGATCGACGGCATGGGGCGGGGTGGCTCTGCCTCTCGAAACACGGCCACGCCGATAACGCCGACGTGCTGCGGCCGGTCCGTGCGTGCGGCGTAGCTGTCGTCGATGCTGGTGAAGTAGAAGGCGGCCACATCGTCCATGCTTTTGCGCCACCCTGACACTTCCGTCGCCTGCCAGGGCGACAGCACATAGCCCGACTGCGCCGACGCCGCGGCCTGGCCGCTGATGGCATTGATTCCGTCCACCGACACCACGGTCAGCACCCGTGCGCCGGACTTGTTGCGCAGCGATACGGCATAGCGGTTGCCAGGGATGCCTGCCACATACAGGCGCCCGTGGTGACGGTAAACGTCCAGTTGTTCGCCGGTGCTGCGGTCAATCACGGACACGTCGATGAGCGCTGCGGCGGTGGCGAGGCTGACGCAGCCGCTCAGAAGCAGGGGTGCGAACAGCGTGGCGATGAGTTTCATAACGATCTCCTGGTTGAATGGGGTGATCGGTATACGCGCGGCAGGTGCAAACGGGGTTAAGTGGAATGGCACTTACTCCAACGTGCTTGCCCAAGAAATTCCAGTTGGTTGTACATCGATGTAATAGAGCTGGATGGACTGCAAGAGAGACCATGCGCCAATTGGCGGGCGCGGGGATCAGGCTGCCTGAATGCTCTGCTCCGTGTCCTCCGCCCTGCGGGCTCCCCCTTGACCTGCGCAGAACACCCAGGCAGCCTGATCCCCGAGTTGCGTGGTTTGCTGGCCTGCGAACAAAGCCGCCCTTCGCAGCAGCGGGGTGGGGGTACACGCCAAAGTGAGGTCAAGGAGGAGCCCGAAGGGCGGGGGACACGAACGGCGGCGTGTGCCCCCACCCTGCTGCGAGTCCAGCACAACAGCTCGGCACAAAAGCCTCGACAGGCTCAGAGCGAACGGAATGCTCTAAGCAAGTGTCGTTCGGGTTATGCCCGTGAAGTCGCCGTTGTGTCGAACCGGTCCGCAGGCGGTGTCGCGGCGCGTCAGGCCTTGTCGAGCAGGAATCGGGTCACCTGTTCGGTCGTCGCCTGGGTCTGGTCGCGGTGGGGTGAGTGGCCGCAGCCTGCCAGCTTGACGCGCTGAATCTGCGACGCCGGCAGCGTGATGTCGTCGATCTGGGCCATGCTGCCGTAGGGGTCGTCCTCGCCCTGGATGGCCAGCACCGGGGCGGTGACGCGCCGACAGTCCTGGCGGATGTCAAACGCGCGAAACGCCGGGCTCAGCCACACGTCGTTCCACTGCCAGAACGCGCAGTCCACATCGGTGTGGTAGCGCTGCAGGCGCTCGCGCAGTTGGCCCGTCTCATAGGCCACACGGGCCTGTTCGATGGACTGCACCGAGATGTCTTCGACCATCACATGCGGTGCCATCACGATGCAGGCCGCCACCGGGTGACGGCTGGCGTGCAGCAGGGCGATGCTGGCCCCGTCGGAGTGGCCAAGCAGCACCGGCGCGACCAGGCCCAACTCGTTCAACAGGGCGGGCAGTACGACCCAGGCCTCGTGGTGCATGTAGTCGGGTGGCAGTCGCCCGCTGCGTTGACCTTGCGCCTGCGTGGACGGGCCGCGCACGTCGGGCACGGCTTCCGAGCGGCCATAGCCCCGGCGTGAGTAGACCCAGCCTTCCCGAGCCGTGGCCTGGCAAACCAGGCGGGGCCAGTCGCGCCACATCGCGACCGAGCCGAGACCTTCATGCAGAAACACGATGGGCGCGCGATTTGGAGCTGGGGATGGCGCATGGGTTGTTGCCGGGGTTGGCGCGGCAATACGCGTCACTTCAAGTTGGACGCCTTGGATGTCGATCAGGTTCATGCATGGATTATTGCGGCCTGGCGGAGCGCATCCCCAAGCATGCCCCAAGCGGCCGAGTGCTCGTGACCCAGCGTCATGCTCGCGGAGTCGTTCCTGGATGCGGACACTCATCGGCATCCTGCGCAACCACACGCGGTACCTCCTACGGCACCACCAGCGTGACCCTGGCGCTGTAGTGTCCTGTCCACATGCCCACGTCACCTACGCCACGCCCCTATCGGGGCTTCGTACCCCGCCAAACTTTGACAGGCGTCGATCGTGGCAGACGTGATCGCATTTGATCAGACCGCATCACTGAACGGATTGAACACTCGCACCCCCGTGGGTTCAAAGTGTTTGGCGTTGCGCGTGACAAGGGTGAGGTTGTGGCACAGGGCGGTCGCGGCGATCAGGTTGTCGATCCCCTTATTGCCTGTTTGAGCGCACAAGCGCCCCCACAGTCTGGCAATCGCTGGCGTTACCGGCAGGACGCAGTGAGAAAACTGCAATTCCAAGGTCTCCAACCATTGCTCAAGCTCAACAGCAAACGCCGGATTCTGACTGCGCTGACGTTCAACGCCGGCCTCAATTTCACCAATCGACATGGCACTGATGAACGTCGCATCTTCGGTCTGTTCTTTGAGGTAGGCCATCACGCTGGCATTGGGTCTTGTCTTGCGCAATTCCGACAAGACCACGGTATCGAGCAGGATCATGAGAAATCGATCTCACGCGGTTGCAAGTCGATGCTGGGGAATACGGTGTCGGCAGCGGTTTGCTTCTTTGACTTCGATCGAACGGGCGTCTTCGGCATTGCCAGCAAGTGTTCGATCAGACCGATGAGTCTCTTGGACCGGTTCGCTGCATGGCGCTGCAAGGCTTCGAAATCATTCTCCGACAGCACCACCACTGCTTGCTTGCCACGGCGCGTGACATGCTGAGGCACACCGCGCAGAGCGTTGTCCACTAGTTCGCTAAATTGCGCCTTGGCGTCCTGAAGTCGCCAGGCAGTAGTAGCCGGTTTTGTTGGTGTTGTCTGCATGATGTAACTAGTCTGTGAAACTAGTCAGCAGTTTACGCCAGTTGGGGATGCCTGAGCAAGTGCTGGGCGTGCGATATGCAAGGGCGCGCCGCGTGGCCACCTGGATGCACTGGCGGCGACGGTTTGAATTTGTTGGTATTCTTTGCCGTTCGCGTGACTGGCCTTCACGGCCCACGGCGAACCCATTCATGAACCTGTTCCTGGACTCTTTCTGGCGCGCCGTGGTGTATTGCCTGCACCCACGCGTCATCGTGCTGTCCTTGCTGCCGCTGCTGTTGATGGTGCCCCTGGCGCTGGGTTTGGGCTACTTCTATTGGGAGCAGGCGATTGACGCCGTGCGCGCGCGAGCCTGGAGTCGTCCAGCGCCATGTCCAGTGTCTGGTCATGGCTGCAGGGGATCGGCCTGGGCTCGCTCAAGTCCGTGGTGGCGCCCCTGATCGTGATCTTTGCCGTCACCCCGTTGATTGTGGTGGTCTGCCTGCTGGTGGTTGCGTTGTTGATGACGCCGGCTCTGGTAAAGCTGGTGGCGGCGCGGCGTTTTGCCGCCCTGGAGCGCAAGCGCGGGGGTGCGTGGGTGCTCGGCCTGGCCTGGTCGCTGGGTTCGACCGTGCTGGCCGTTCTGGCGATGATCGTGTCCGTACCGTTCTGGTTGGTGCCACCCCTGATTCTGGTGTTGCCGCCGCTGATTTGGGGCTGGCTCACTTACCGTGTGATGGCTTACGACGCCCTGGCCGAGCACGCCAGTGCTGCCGAGCGGCGCGAGCTGTTTCGCGGCCATCGCGGCTGGCTGCTGGGCATCGGCGTTTTGAGCGGCTATCTGGGCGCCGCGCCCAGCCTGATCTGGGCCTCGGGGGTGATGTTTGCAGCCCTGTTTGTGGTTCTGGTTCCCCTGGCAATCTGGATCTACACACTGGTGTTTGCCTTCTCCTCCCTGTGGTTCACGCACTACTGCCTGGCGGCTTTGCAGGCCATGCGCGCGCAAGCCCTCATTCCTGTGCCACACCAGGCGGGTGTTGCAGCTGAAACGATCAACTCCACGCCGATAGCCTTGTCTCATGAACTCAATTCTCCAGACCCAATCCAACCCCCTGCGTGAGGGCGCCAGGCGCTTTGGCCTGATCATCGTTGGCGACGAGATTTTGTCGGGCAAGCGTGCCGACAAGCACCTGCCCAAAGTGATCGATTTGCTCAAGGCGCGCGGCCTCGCGCTTGACTACGCCGACTATGTGGGTGATGCGCCCCAACGCATCGTGGCCACACTGCAGCGTGCCTTCGGGTCCGGCGACGTGGTGTTCTCGTGCGGCGGTATCGGCGCCACGCCGGATGACCACACCCGCCAGTGCGCGGCCCAGGCGCTGGGCGTCGCACTGTCCTTGCACCCCGAGGCCGAGGCGCTGATTCGACAACGCATGCAGGACATGGCCACAGAGCAGGGCACGGTCTATGAGGCCAACCGGCCGGACAACGTGCACCGCCTCAACATGGGCGTGTTCCCGGTGGGCGCGACGATCATTAGTCCTGGATAACCGCTACCGTCATCTGTTTCGGGCCGACGCCTGGCTGGAGCAATCGGTGATTGTGTTTGGGGCCATGGAGGCGGCCCTGACGCCCCTGATGCTTGATATCGAGAGCACCTTCGCAGCGGTCAAGGTGTTCAGCCTGCCCAGCGTGGACCACCCCGTGTATGGTCGTCACATCGAACTGGGGGTGAAGGGCGAGCCGGATGCCGTGGCCTTGGCCTACGCGAGGCTGTCGGAGGGATTGCGCGGCAGGGGTCTCACTAGGCCCCCGAACTGGTGCAAAAATCGGCGTAGCTCATTTTGGTGCATTAAATTTAGCACCATATGCGTGCATTGATGCGCTGCAAATGTCTGTTCTGTTGTGGGATGTCAGCAAACCCTGAGGCAACTCAGGGCAAAATGCGGGGTTCGACGGGCGCACCCCTTTGCGCTGATTGGCACAAAACCTGCATTCCCGTCCTTGTAGCTTTTTTACCAACGACCTAACCAGGAGTATTTGATGGCCAAGACCGTCGCAGATGTGATCAAGATGGTGAAGGAAAACGAAGTCAAGTTCGTTGACTTCCGTTTCACCGATACGCGTGGCAAAGAGCAGCACGTGACCGTGCCTGTGTCGCATTTCGACGAAGACAAGTTCACGTCGGGCCATGCTTTCGACGGTTCCTCCATTGCCGGCTGGAAGGGCATTGAAGCCTCGGACATGCAGCTGATGCCGGACCCCAACACCGCCAACATCGACCCCTTCTTTGAAGAGTCCACGCTGTTCGCGAGCTGCGACGTGGTCGAGCCCAGCGACGGCAAGGCCTATGACCGCGACCCGCGCTCCATCGCCAAGCGTGCCGAAGCCTACCTCAAGGCCTCCGGCGTTGGTGACACGGCCTACTTTGGTCCCGAACCCGAGTTCTTCATTTTTGACGACGTGCGCTGGAACACCGACATGTCGGGTACCTTCTTCAAGATCGATGACTACGAAGCACCGTGGAACTCAGGCAAGAAGATCGAAGGCGGCAATCGTGGCCATCGTCCCACCGTCAAGGGTGGCTACTTCCCCGTGCCGCCAGTGGACAGCACGCAAGACATGCGCGCCGAGATGTCCCTGATTCTGGAGTCACTGGGTATTCCGGTTGAAGTGTTCCACCACGAAGTGGCGGGTGCCGGTCAGAACGAGCTCGGTACCAAGTTCAGCACGCTGGTGCAGCGCGCCGACTGGACCCAAGTGCTCAAGTACGTGGTGCAAAACGTGGCCAACGCTTACGGCAAGACCGCGACCTTCATGCCCGCCGATCGTCGGTGACAACGGCTTCGGCATGCATGTGCACCAGTCGATCTGGAAAGACGGCAAGAACCTGTTTGCGGGTGACGGAGCGGGCCTCGTCCGACTTTGCCCTGTACTACGTGGGCGGCATCATCAAGCACGCGCGAGCCCTCAACGCCATCACCAACCCCGGCACCAACAGCTACAAGCGTCTGGTGCCAGGCTACGAGGCGCCGGTCAAGCTGGCTTACTCTGCCCGCAACCGCTCGGCATCGATCCGTATCCCCTATGTGCCCAACCCCAAGGGTCGCCGCATCGAGGCACGTTTCCCCGATCCCTTGATGAACCCTTACCTCGGCTTCTCGGCCCTGATGATGGCCGGTCTGGATGGCGTCGAAAACAAGATTCATCCCGGCGAAGCCGCTACTAAGGACCTGTACCATCTGCCGCCCGAGGAAGATGCGTTGATGCCAACCGTGTGCCACAGCCTGGACCAGGCGCTGACTGCCTCAACGCTGACCGCGGCTTCCTGACCAAGGGCGGTGTGTTCACCGACAGCATGCTTGACGCCTACATCGAGTTGAAGATGGGCGAGGTCACGCGCTTGCGCATGGCGACCCATCCGATCGAATTCGAGATGTACTACTCGCGTAATCGAGCGCGTCCGGCGCTGGCGGATGCTTACAGTTGGTTATGAAAAGGGATGGCGCTGCCATCCCTTTTTTGTGGATTTGTGGCTCCCTGATTTGGCGTTTGAGCGCACTTGACGCATACTTGGTGCGCGTCCATGTCGCGCCTTGACGGACTAAATAGTATGAAATACGGCTTATTCATTCCCTCGCAGCTACCGTTTTCGTAGCGAGCAGTTTTGCCCAGACCCGCATCTACCGCTGCGCAACGAGTACACCAATACCGTGTCCGACGCGCAGGCCAAGGGCTGCAAGCTGGTCGAGGGTGGCAATGTCACGGTGATTCAGGGTGGTGCGCGTCCGGCCGCACCCAAGGCCGCGCCAGCGGTGTGCGCAGCCGGCCAGAAGGTCGACGCTGCGGATCAGCGCTCGCGATTCGGACTCGCGTCAGATCCTGGAAGCCGAGCTGAAGAACGCCGAGACCCGCCTTGAAGAGTTGACCCGCGAGTACAACAAGGGTGAGCCGGATCGGCGTCCCGAGGAAGCGCGCAACCACAACAAGTACGCAGAGCGCGTCAATGAACTCAGGCCGGCATCGCACGGCTTGAGGGCGACATCGCGGGCATTCGCCGCGAACTGGTCGCATGCCGCCGCCCACTGCGGCAAAATAGGCGCTTGAGCACGCGCCCTTTAACGTTCTTGTCGTCGCCGCCGGCGTCCTTGCGTTTTCAGTCCTTCGATCTGCTGGCCACCCTGGTGGCGGTGGTGCGCAGCGACGGTGCGTTGTTGCCGCGAGAGCAGCAGGCACGCCAGGAGCGCGAGGAGCGGCTGGTTGACCAGGCGCAGGCTAACAAGGAGCTGATTCGCAATCTGGCGCACGAAATCAAGAACCCGCTGGGGGATTGGGGCGCGGGCTCAACTGCTGGAAATGGAAGTTGAGTCGCGCGACCTGAAGGAGTACACCCAGGTCATCATCCACGAGGCTGATCGACTGCAAACGCTGGTGGACAGCCGTTGGCACCACATCGGCGCCCGCATGGTGGGTGATGTCAACATGCACGAAGTGTGCGAACGCGTGCGCGCCCTGATCGTGGCCGAATTTCCCAAAGGCCTCAAAAGTGGTGCGCGACCACGACACTCTCGATCCCGGAGTTTCGAGGCGACCGCGAGCAACTGATCCAGACCGTACTGAACGTGGCCCACAACGCCTGCCACGCGCTGGCCGAACGCATCGCGCAGGCGATGCGGGTCTGACTTTTCGCACCTGCGCATCGCGCGCCAGGTCACCTTCGGCAAGCAGCGCTACAGGTTGGCATTGAACTGGCTGTCATCGACAACGGACCGGGCATTCCAGACCTCGATCAAGGATCGCATCTTTACCCGCTGGTGTCAGGACGGAAGGTGGTTCCGGCTTGGGGCTGACCTTGGCGCAGACGTTTGTCCAGCAGCACCACGGGATTGATCGAGGTTGAGAGTCCCGGGCCGCACGGATTTCAAGATTTTGATTCCCCTGCCTGACAGGTTGAGGCCAGGGCTGGTTCGTTGCGCGTAACTGCGGTCTGTCCCGCACGATTGTTTTGACTATTTTCCAGGGTGTCCTAACATCATGAAGCCGATCTGGATAGTTGATGATGACCAGTCGACCGCTTTGCGTCCTGGAGAAGGCCCTGCTGCGCGAGAACCCCTGACGCGCAGTTTCACCCAAATCCACGCGACGTGCTGTCCGCGCTGGATAGTCCCGGTGAGGACGACGGCCCGCAGGTTTTGGTGAGTGACATCCGTACGCCCGGCGGTTCCGGTCTCGAGCCGCTGGACAAGGTCAGGCGCAGAAGTCCGCCGGTCTGCCGGTGATCATCGCTGACCGCCCACTCCGACCTGGACAGCGCGGTGTCGGCGTTCCAGGCGGTGCCCTCGAATACCCGCCCAAACCCTTCGATGTCCCGAAGGCGGTCGGGGCTGATCCGCCGCGCGATGCAGGAAAGCCAGCGCGAACAGGTGGCCGAGGAGCGCATCACCGCGGCGCCCGAAATAGCTGGGCCAGGCGCCGGCCATGGCAGGATGCGTTTCCGGGCCATTGGGCGGCTGAGCCAAGCAACGTGACGGTGATGATCACCGGCGAGTCGGGCCCCGGCAAGGAACCGGTGGCGCGCGCTGCACAATCCTCGCCGCGCGCCACGGCGACGGCATCGTCGCCGCCATCAACACCGCGGCCATCCCGAAGGACTTGCTGGAGTCGGAGTTGTTCGGCCACGAGCGCGGCGCCTTCACCGGCGCGCAGACCACGCGCCGCGGCGTTTCGAGGAGGCCGACGGCGGCACCTTGTTCCTGGACGAGATCGGCGACATGCCGTTCGATCTGCAGACCCGGCTGTTGCGGGTAGCGTCGTGATGGCCATTTCTACCGTGTTGGCGAGGACAGCGCGGTCAAGACCAACGTGTGCGCCGACGCGGGCCACGAACCAGAACCCGAACAACGGGTCAAGGACGGCGCGTTTCGGGAGGATCTGTTTCACCCGCCTGAACGTGATTCGGCTGTGCCTGCCAGCCCTGCGCGAGCGCCGCGAAGACATCCCCATCGTTGACGCGGCATTTTCTGCACATCAGCGCAGCAACTGGGGGAGAGCCGAAACGAATCTCGGACGCCGCGCTGTCGTGGTTGAAGCAGGTCTTGCGTTTCTGGGCAATGTGCGCCAGCTGGAGAACATCTGCCACTGGCTGACCGTGATGGCGCCGCCCAGTGATCGAGTCAAGCGATCTTCCGCCGGAAGTGGGTGGGATGGGGGCGGTCTCTTGACGGTGGCCCGGTGGGTGTGCCCGCGCCGAATGCGCCGGTGATGGCGGACGGCCTTGAGTCCCCTGGCGAGTGCGGGCGAAGCGCCCTTGCCGCTGCTGACGACCCCTGGACATGCGCCACCCGGATCGCCCGATCTCGCAGTCGCCCAGCGTGAACCCGCCGCGAGCGGATTTCAGGGATCGCAGTCACGGGACGACGGACCGGAAGAAGAGATGGAACTGCTGCCTTAACGGTCGTCGTCATGCGACGTATGGGACGCGCTGACGTAGCGCTTCGAGTCCCGGTGTTGATCCGCACCGCCCTGCTCGGTACCAAAGGGCGGCGTAGATGTGAGGGAGCTGCTCAAAATGGGCATTGGTCGCAACACCATCACGCGAAAGATCCAGAGATGGGTAGGGCTGGAGTAAGTCGGATGCGGCAGGTTGAAATCGCGCACAATCCGCCCTGTGATCCCCCAGGCCGGAGCCCACCAGGCCCAACTGATGTCCACGCCATCGATTCCGGCTGAAACCGTACCGCGATCCCCGTAAGCGCTACGCGTGGGTTGCCGTCGCTGCTGGTGCCCTCGCACACGTGGGCATCGGCCCGGTGCCGATGATGGCGACCGGCGATCCGCTGGCCCTGTGGTCCCCGGTGGGCGGTTTCTTCTACTTGGTAGCAGCCTTGCTGATTGGTGGCTGGGGAGGACCTCAGCAACCCGCCTGAAAGGAGCGCGGTGCCGGCGCCGGGAGCGCCGACCGTTACTACCGCTGGATCACGTAACCTGCTGGTGCCGAAAGGGGGCGCCTTTGTCCTCAAAGCGCCTGGTTTGTGGTGTATTATGCGCTGCCGGTGCATGGCGTGGTGGCGATGGTGCTCATCACCGGATCGGTGGGCGTTTTGAACAACCCTCGGTACTGGTTACCACAAGAACACGGCTTGGTTGGTTGGCCAAAGACTGCCTGTCACCTGTTGTCAGCACACTCTTCATCGAGCACAACCGCGGCCACCATCGTGACGTGGCCACCCGGCTGACCCGGCGTCGCCGCAGTCAGCGAGTCGATTCATGCCTTCTTGTTGCGGAGATGCCCGGCGTTGTTTCGCGCGCCCGGCTGAAAGAGCGACCGTAATGATGGTGGAAGCCGCCATGGTCGCCAAAAATACCACAACCGCAACCACCCCGGGATCACGCGCAGTTGCTGGACCACGCTGACCCAGGTGGCTGGGGTAGACGGCCGTTCCCCGCTGGTGGCGTCGTTTTGGGGTCAACTTTCAGTTGACCCGCCAACTAAGATCGATATCATGCGGCCACAGCGCCGAACGTGGGCTGCGTTCGGACGAGGGCCAGCCTTACCACTCTCGGAACAGCAACCATACTTTTCGAACTGGGCCTTATTCACTTCCGTGTTGGATCACCACGCGCATCCGCTTCGGCGTTACTAATGGCTGCGCCACTTCGAGAACCTGCGCGCTTGCCCAGTGGCTACTTCTGGCATGTTCACGATTGCTATTTCCCGCGCCGCCAGCGTCGGGTTATGGATGAAGCGCCGCGGGAAAGGCGCCAGCGGACGCCGCGCGCACTGGACCTGAGAGCGCCAGCGCGATGCGCTGCGTGGGCCGTTACCACCGCACGACGGGGCAGTGGCGTCGGAATCAGTCGCTTAGCGCGCGGGTCACCAAGGACCAAGTATAATGCAAGGACATTGATTCAAGGAGACGGCAATGCGCCGTTTGTTTATCTCCATCGTATTCAGCCACCGCCATGATTCGCCAACGCCAGCGAGCTCGCCACCGACCCGTCGGTTGCCGTGAAGCGCCCTGGTGGCTGAGGTCGGGGGCAGCGGGAATCTGCTCAGTGAGGGCATCGTCAGTTTCTTCGCGCCCGAGGCACGCGTGGAGGCACGGCCTGATGGCGCTTTTACATATCATCATCGACCCTTATGCGGCGCCAGGCCTGCAGGGGGCCGATGACATGAAGGTGCGCGCCGAGCACGAGCAACTGGTTGTCGTTCACCTGGAACGCACCGCCCAGCTCTGCCGCAGGCGCGCGGGCAGCGCACCGCAGGGTGCTGAGCTTGGGTGAGGCCGAGGGATTTTGCCTGACCTTGAGCCACCTCGGCTGGGGTAACGGTGTGAAGTGGCCCTGGGCGCAGGCTTATTTTGAGCGTGCTCATCAATGTGCTCGCAGCCGCAACAACGCCGAGACCGGGCGGCCGCAGGATTGGACCGCTGGGCGAACAGTTGAAGCAGATGCACGCCAATCGGACACCCCACGCGTTCCAGTGGTGCGATCGGCCCACCGTAGCCACGGCGCTGGCTTCGTTGTCTGCGGGCCACCTCGCTCGAGGCGGAAGCGGCGTCGCTCAGTTCCGACCTGACTACCCGGCGCGCCTTCGCCACCCAATGGGCGATTCTGCGCGCGGCGTGGAAGCTAAGCGATACCGGCGGGGGTTGCCTCACCGCCGGAGGACCGGCGGCGGATCAGCGTCACGGAGGGTGACCTTGGGCCGGCAGCAATCACAGGAGGGCCAATACGCTGGAGCGCGAACTTGCCGCCATCGGGCGTGCCCCGGACGACGTAAGCGTTGGTACGTTTCATGGCAAATTTTAGTGCGGCATGCTTTTTCGGCGACGCGCCGATCTGAACTCTCGAGCGTATTGTTCCAGCGTGGCGCACCCATCGCGGTGATGGACGAATCCAGCAATGTGCCAGTGGCCAATCCATCTGAACTGGTGGGCAGCAACTTTGCGCAGCGCGACTACTTTCGGGCGGTGCGCAATCCGCGCGCAAACACTGCCGTTTGTGAGCGAGCCACCACGGCGCTCCCCGCGCAAAACATCTCAGCCGCGGTGATTTGCGGGGCGGAGTAGTCGCTGGCGGCTTGGTCACGGCGAAACTGGACCCGGTGGCCTCTGAGCTTCATGCGTTGAATCAATAGGCTACGCTGACGACATGTCGGCGGGCATCGTCTACGGTAGCGGCAAGCTGCTTTGTATTCTCGCCAAGTCGCCTGATCAGTTCGGGCAGGACTTGAATCAGCTAGGGCTTGATTTCGTCCTGCACACGCCCCAAAAGCGGTGCCCAGGTCAGCACCCTGATCGGCCCCAGCCACCTCCTGAAGAGCGCCCGTCTGGCGGCAGTAGCCTGGCACCAGCCTTCAATCCGTCTGCGCTAAGATCAACCACTGGTCGTGTCGCCCGCACGCAGCCTGGCAACGACAGTTTGACTGCCCGGCGGCGCGATGTGTTGGAGCATGGGCACATGTTCTCGGCCTTTGTCGCGCTGACAGGTGTCGGCTTGGCTCGTTGCAGCGGAAGACAACGCCGCCATGTCCGGCAGTGGCGCGCGATCGAGGCTGAAAGGACAAAGCGGTGCAGCGGCTGGCGCTGGCCACCAAGGCTGCGGTGTGGGGGTGTGGGAATACGGCATTGTGACCCGAACGCTGGAGGGAACGAGGCCATGTTTGCCATCCACGGTCACGAACCCGGCAGCCTTCAGCCCAGC
>JADKEH010000010.1 GCA_016718155.1 Candidatus Rhodoferax randersensis
GCAACGGGCATCATGGGCCGAAAGAATGGGCACCAGTCGGATTGCCTGACCATCTTCGCGTTCGACCTGGATGAAACACTCGATGGTCGCTCGGCCCACTTCCCCACCGAGACCGACAAGACCCTGCGGCTGGCAGAGCTCGGCTTCAACCTGGTGCCCCACGCGCGATTTGAGCAGGCGCCGGACGCGGTGGCCTACTTCGAGCAGGTGGCGGCGACTCGCAACGACATGCCCATCTGGATCGATGGCGTGGTGATGAAGGTGGACGACATCGCCCACCAACGCGCGTTGGGCGTCACGGCCGGTCGACCCAAAGGCCAGGTGGCCTGGAAGTTTGACTCTGCCGGTGCCGAGTCGGTGCTGGAAGGCGTGGTGGTCAGCGGCGGCCACACGGGCGGGCTGTACCCCACCGCCCAACTGCGCCCAGTTGACATCGGCGGCACCACCGTCAGCAACGCCTCCTTGGCCAACTACGACGAGATAGAACGGCTGGATCTGGCCATTGAGGACTCGGTCTGGGTCGTCAAGGCCAGCGACATCATCCCCAAGATCATTCCGGGTGACCGAACGCCCGCCCCTCGCCAAGCCATTCTGGCGCCGACCGTGTCCGTTCTGCGGTGGCGAGGTCGGCCGGCGGCGCATCAGCAGCGGCGACGAGGGCGTGATCATCGAATGCCGCAATAGCGAATGCTCTAAAAAGTCCACCGGCAAGATCCGCCGCTGGATCGCCAGCCTGGACATTCTAGGCATTGGTGATGTGGTGCTGGAGTCCATGATCGAGCGCTTTGACCTGGCCGATGCGGGCGACCTGTACACCTTGCGCGACCGTGCGGAAGAACTGGCGAACTTGGTCACCCACACTGAACGGGAGCTTCGGCTTGGCGAGAAACGCGCCACATCGATCCTGAACGCCATTGATGCAAGCCGCACGCTGACGCTGAGCCAGCTATTGGGCTCGCTTGGCATCGATCACCTGGGGAAACGCCGGGTCGAACTGATGATCCAGTCGGCCCAGGGCGCGCTGGATACGCTGGAGGCCTGGCGTTCAAGGTTGCTGCGCGACCCGGACGCTGCCGTGCAGGCTGGCGTGCCCAACATCGGCGGGCAGATTCAAGACGGCATCGATGCGATGGCGCCGTGATTGACAAGCTGCTTGCAAACGGGGTGACGGTGCTTCCCGACTGAACGAAACAGTCAGGCCAACGACGTCCCTGCAGCCAAGACCGTCTGCATCAGTGGCAAGTTGCCCAGTGGCAGCAAGAAGGCGGGCTACGAACAACCGCTGCGCACGGCTGGGTACAAACTGGTGGATGACGTCACCAAGGGCCTAGGCTTTCTGGTGCTGGCCGATCCGGGCTCCAGCAGCGGCAAGGCGGCGAAGGCGCGCAAGTTGGGGGTCGAGGTGATTTCGGAGGAGCGGCTCAAGGAGCTGATTGAGCTTGGCCAGCAGACTCCCCATGAGGAGACCGCGAATGGGGACTGCACGCGGCGCAAAGCGCATCCGAGCAGATCGCATCAAGGAGGAATTTCCGTGCCCCGTTTCCTGCATACCGCTGATTGGCAAATTGGCCGCCAATACAGCCAGTTTTCACCGGACGATGCCGTGGCACTTGCCAGTGCCCGGCTGGAAGTGGTGGAAACCATCGCCCGCCTTGCGAGTGAGCACGCGGTCGACGCGATCCTGGTCGCGCTGGTGACGTATTCGACGCGCAAACGGTGGCCGACGCACCATCCGCAAGTTGTTCAACGCCATGCAGGGCTTCGCCGGGCCCTGGATCATGATTCCCGGCAACCACGACGCGGCGCTGACGGAAAGTGTCTGGACTCAGGCCAAGCGCCTGGGCGTTTTGCCCGCCAACCTGCATCTCGCTTTGCAGAGCGAGGTATTCGAGTTCCCGGCCTTGCGCTTTGCAGCGCTGTGCGCCCCGCTGACCCAGCGGCATACCTACAACGACTTGACGGAACCATTTGATGGTCTGCAAACCTCGCTCGGCCTGCTGCGCATCGGCTTGGCACACGGCAGCGTGCAAGGCGTGTTGGCTGAGGACATTGACTCGCCCAATCCGATTGCGCCCAACCGCGCCAGCACGGCGCGGCTGGACTACCTGGCCCTGGGCGATTGGCACGGCTGCAAGCAGATCGACGCACGCACCTGGTACAGCGGCACGCCAGAACAAGATCGCTTCAAGGGCAACGAACCGGGGTTTGCACTGTTGGTCCAGCTCGATGGGCCGGGCTCTGAACCCGTGGTGACCCGTTTGACGACCGGCAAGTTCACATGGCAAGCCTGGCAACACCAACTGTCAGTCGACAGCGATGCGGATGCGCTGATTGCAGGCTCGATGCCGCCAGTCCGCGACGTCTTGCACGTGACCCTGACCGGGCAAACCGATCTGTCCGGCCAGCAGTGGATTGCCTCTGCACTCAACCGAGCGCACGCGAGAGCGCGCAGCGTTGAATCAGACCTGACCGGCTTGCGCCTGCTGCCGACCTCCGACGACATCGCCGCCCTCAAGGCCGATGGTTATGTGGGCGAGGTGATCGCAGACCTGCGGGATCGCCAAGGCGCCCAGGGCGACGACGATGCGCGCGATGTCGCCACCCACGCGTTGGGCATCCTCACCACGCTATTGGCCGAGCGGCAGGCAACCGGAAGCACCACATGAAATTGCTAAACATCAAGGTTGAGCAACTGCGCCAGTTCCGCCAGCCCTTCGAGCTGTCCGACATTGAGCCGGGGTTAAATCTGTTTGCTGGTCCCAACGAGGTTAGCAGAGCACCCCGTTGCGCGCCATTCGTGCCGCGTTCTTTGAGCGCCATCGCTCCACCAGTGTGGACGACCTGCTGCCCTGGGGTGAACCATCGGCCTCGCCCACGGTTGAACTCGACTTCGAGGTCGGGACCGAGACCCTGCACCTGCGCAAAGCCTTCCTGAACAAGAAGCGCTGCGAGCTCAAGGTGGGCGCCACGCAGTACGACGGCGAGGACGCCGAGCACTACCTGGCCGAACTGCTGGGTTTCGAGTTCCCCGGCCGCGGCGCCAGCAAGCCCGACCACTGGGGCATTCCGGGCCTGCTGTGGATCGAACAGGGCACCGGGCAAGATATCGCCGAGTCGGTCGGCAATGCCACCAGACCACCTGCGCAAGGCGCTGGACCAGTCGGTGGGCGAAGTGGCCAGCAGCCAGGGCGATGACGTCATGACTGCGGTGCGCACAAAACGCGACGCCCTGTTGACGTCGACCGGTCGGCCGCGAGCAGCTTACCTTGAAGCCCTAGCCGAGCGCGACGCGCTCGCCGCGCAGGCGGCAGAACTCGATCAGCGCATCGCCCTCTACCAGCAGCAGGTCGATCAACTCGGCACCCTCTCCCAGCAGGATGCCGAAGATCAGAGAACACGGCCGTGGGAGTCGTTTCGTGCCGAGCAGGCGCAGGCCGAAGGCCGCATGGTTGTGATCGAGGAGCGCAAGCGCCAGCTCGCCGCAGATCATGCCGCGCAGACTCAACTCAAGGAGAAGCAGAAGCTGATCGAGGACCAGTTGCATGGTTTTGACGTGCAGCAGAAGGACCTGAAGTCACGAGAGCAGGCCTTGTTGGAAGCGCAGACGCTGGCCAGCACGCAAAAGGCTGCCTGTGAATCCTGGGCTGCCAAGCGCCTGGAGGCACAGACGGCACATGCCACTGCCGGCGAGTCTCTGGCGGTTGCGCGACAAGAGGACTTGCGGGCCGACCTGACCCGTCATGGCGGCTGAGCCGAAGCCAGCGAGCGGCGCATCACCGAGACATTGGCCAAGGCAACGGCCGAACAGGGCCGCCTGGTGGAATTTCAGAAGCTGGCTGGGGAAACGGTGTTATCCAAGCCTGACATGGCCCGCTTGCGCGAGCAACAGGTCAAACTGAGTGAGCTGCGGATACGCCAGGAAGCCGCAGCAACCCGCCTGCGCTTCGATCTGCAGCCCGCTGGCGTCGTCACGCTCGCCGGGCAAGCCTTAACCGGCCAAGGCGAGCAACTGATCACGGCGGACTCGGGCTTGCACATCGAAGGCGTGGGCGAGTTCCGCATCATCCCTGGCGGCACCGATTTGGCCGAACTGGCGCGGGAGGAGCGCGAATTGTTGTCGGACCACCAGGCACGCCTGCAACGCATCGGCGTAGCCAACCTGGCGGACGCCGAAGCGCGGTATGCAAGCCACCAGCAAGCGCAGCTTGACACCAAACACGCGGACCGGGCCCTTTCACAACTCGCGCCGGACGGCATCGATGCGCTGCGCGCTGAGGTGGTCACCATCAGTTCCCGAAAGGCTGAGGCACAGGGCCTGCTGAGCCAGTTGCCACCCCCTCCCGCACAACCGTTCGAGACCTGGCAGCGGCCACAAGGCAACATGCGGCTGCGGCTACCCACCTTGAGACGGTGACGAAAGTCGCCTCTGAGGCCCAGATGGCCTTGCTGACCACGCAAACCCGGCACGAAAGCGCCGTGCGCGAGCGCGACGCCTTGCTGAACCTGCTGGCGACGCCCGAGCGACAAGACAAACAGCGCAACACGAATCAGAACCTGTTGAACGCTCGGGCCGAACTCGATGCCTTGTCTGCCAGGGTAGTGGCTCTTCAGGCCGAGCTGGAGGCCGCACGACCGGACATCCTGGCCCAGGACATTGAGCGATTCAAACGCAGCGCGGAACAAAGCGACAAACAGTTTCGCGAACGCAGCACCAGCATCACGGTGTTGCGCGCCAAACTGGAGGAAGCCGGCGCACAAGGTCTTGAGGAGAAACGCGCCGAGCTCGCGGTACGGTGCGATGGTGCCGCGCGACGCGTGAAAGAACTCAAGCTCCGGGCCGAGGCCCTGGACTTGTTGGTGAACCTGCTGGATGCGAAACGTCAGGCCTTGACCCGAAGACTGCAGGCACCGCTGCAAAAGCACATGCAGCGCTACCTTCAGTTGCTGTTTCCGCAGGCAACCCTGGAGATCAGCGAAGACATGACCCCTGGCCGCCTGACCCGACCCGGCACACGCGGCCAGGAATCGGGCGACTGTGAGGCAATGAGTTTCGGCGCGCGCGAGCAGATCGGCGTGATCAGCCGCTTGGCCTATGCCGACCTTTTGAAGGAGGCCGGGCGGCCCACCTTGATCATCCTGGACGATGCGTTGGTACACAGCGATGATCAGCGGCTTGAACAAATGAAGCGCGTTCTGTTTGACGCGTCACAGCGGCATCAGGTGTTGCTGTTCACGTGCCCCCGGCGGCGTGGCGGGGGTTGAGTGTGAGTCCTCGATCAATTGGACTGCAATGAATGTCGTACATTCTGAATGTGCATTCACCGACCTGGTCACTTCCATTGTCAAGACGGAGCCTTAACTCGATGCGTCTATGAGGATCGATGACCAGTTGGTTTTGTTCAACTACTGGCCGGACACCACTGATCGATTTCGCGTCGACAGAGACAGTAGCGTCTAATCTCCGGGGGATCTGATGAATGTTCTGCGCTCAAGTCAAAATGCAATATGGAACCGCCGTGCCGAGTTTCACGTACTTACCTACGCTGAAGAAGGGTTCGCGCCGCTCAACATTCACACGCGCGATTCGGCGCTTTCAAAAGACCAATTGGTTGCGTTTGCGGCGAGCGTGAATGATCGCAACGAGGCCGGGTCGCTCTACCCTTCAGCGCCCGTAAGCGCGGTTCCGCGGGCGTTGATTCGCGATCTGCAGGACGCAAATGCCTTGCGCCAGCACATCGAGGATTCTTTCGCGCGAACGCGACAAGCATCCACGCAAAAAGGTCATCCTCGACTTTCGTACTCCCGTTGTTTCTCGCTTTGTCTTCGACGCAATTGAAGAAGCGATCGCCTGCCCTGAAGCGGCATTCGTTGATGAGTTGGTTATTGTCGATGATGCTGCGACGTAACGCTCAACTCAGATGGACATGACCCTGCAGATGGCACTCAGCGCGACGCCGCGCAACTGCGCGTTGCTGGACTTCGAACCTGGTGCGCTGCTTTCGATGTCGACGCACCTGCGATAAGCGCCCAGCGTGATCCTCAGACAAATTGTTCGCCGGTGAACCGGATCGGTTGGCCCTTGAGCAACGGCGCTGAAAGCAATGTCACACGGAGCTAAATCGAGACTCAGCTCACTCCACCCCCAACGCCTTGAACACCGCATCTACTGGATCTGAGTAGAAGCTGGTCTGGAACTTCGCAAACAGCTCCCCCGGCACCGATGGAATGTCGGTCACGCTGGACATGGGCAGCAGGATGCGCTTGGCACCGGCATCAAAGGCCACCTGCATGCATTCGGCCAAGTTGCGAACCTGCACGACGGTACCTCCCAGGCTCATGTCTCCCATTACTGCCAACTGTGACTGCACCGGTTTGCCCAGCGCCGCTGAGCAAAAGGCGATGAAGCTGGCCAGCGTGAAGGCTTGCGGCGCGCCGGTGTTTTGCAGCTCAACCAGATGTGTATGGAAGTCGCGTTCACCTGGCTTGATGGAAGCGCTCACGCGTGACGAGTTGGCCTTGAAATAGTCAAACGCCACCCGCACCGCTTCCCGCGGGGCGAGGCCCGACACGTTCGCTTTACCGGTGCCCGGAATGGACTGAATCTCCAGCCGGTAGATGCCGGGCATTTCCGACGACCCCATGCTGATCGTGTGCAAAGTTCCGGGGTGCAAACGGCCCTCGGGCACCAACGCCCCGCTGGACTGCTCGGGCACGGTCACAAAGCGCTCGACGCCATCTTCCAGGTCGATATAGCTGAAGTGAACGTCATAGAACTCCATACCGCCGATTTTCTTGAGCTGTTCCTTCACCCGACGCCGGGCTTCCAATGCGTATTCCAGGCACTTGCGCACCGAGTCTTTTGTGTATTCGCCGTTGGGACACACCAGTTTCAAGAGCCCTGACGTGGTGCGTCGCACCGCAATGGTGTCGCGCTGGTTCAGGTTGTTGCCCAGCTTGAACCACTTGTCGATGGCATCGGCAAAGCTCTGCTTGCGCATCTCGCGCAGGTATTCCGCCAGGTAATCAACAATCAGACCGTACTGGTTGGTGAAAAATTCCGGCCGCATCTTGGGGATTTCCCAGCCGGGCACGTAGGCGTGAAAGCGATCAAAAAAGGCCGAGTCAATCATGGCCTCCGGGAACGGTGCCAACAAGTGCGAGGTCTTGACCATTGACTCCACGCTCTGGTTGATGTTGCCGACAAACACCATCGCCGCGCTGGCGTTGATGGACTCGCGGCCCCGGCTGAACGAGCCGGAGGCCATGTAGTCCTTCATGATCTGCACGCCGTCGTGGTCTTTGAAGTTGATGCCCGCCACCTCGTCAAAGGCAACCACATCCCACAAGCCGACCAGCCCCACCTTGCGGGCGCCCATGTTGTAGAACAGGTTGGCCACCGTGGTCTGCCCGCCCGACACCAGAATGCTGTTCGGGCTGATCTCTTTGTAGATGTGGCTTTTGCCGGTGCCGCGTGGTCCCAGCTCGCAAAAGTTGTAATTGTTTTCAACCAGGGCACCATGCGCGCCAACAGGTGCCACTTGACCCGCTCCTTGAAGTGGCTGGGCTCCATGCCGGTCGAGCGGATCAAGGCATCAATCCATTGCTCGTCCGTAAACGCCTTGCGCGCCTCGAACAGCGCCGCCATGTCCATGTTGGGCATCTGGATCGGCTTGAGATCAGTCACCGTGAAGGGTGAGCCGCGCTGGTTCTCCTCATAGTGGTATTTCAGCGTGACGATGCACCAGATGCCGCCCACCAGCAGCTTCTCGAACTGGCGCACATAGGTGTCGGAAATCTCGGCATTTTTCACGCCCAGGTTGGACAGCAAGGCCTCGTATACGTCGCGCTTTTCGTTCAGCTTGACCGTGACCTTGTCGATCACCTTGTAGGTGCCGCTCTCGCGTACCTTGGACTTGACCTTCTCGGCCTCGTCCGGGCGCACATAGTTTTCCGTCAGGATGCGCTTGACGTTGACCATCCCGTTCTGGATGGTCGCCTCGTCATTGCTCGCGCAGTACATGCCCAACAGATACTCCAGCACATAGACCGGAACGTTGGCCCCCTCTTTGATCAGCTTGGTCAAGTCCTTGCGTACCACCTTGCCAGCAAAGTGCGTGTTAAGCAAGTCGTCAAGGCCGGTGTCGGTCAAGTCACTCGCCTGCGTTTCAGCAGTTGTTGCAGTTGTCGTCATGTCAATTCTCAGAAATCGTTACCAAAAGCCAGGTCCACCTTGATCGGTAGGCGCAGCACTTCGATATTGGACACCGCGTCACGCATCACCAGGTCGTAGTGCTTGTGCGGATCGTGTGCGCCAGCCAGCACAGTCAGGAAAATCGAACGCTTGCGTTCATCCAGAAGTTGCGACGAGCTGTCAAAGGTGATGCTTTGCACATCGCTGATCGGTTTGTCGCCATACTGTGCGTCGCGCAGGGACACCACCACCGAACGCGGCAACACCCGCTCCGACACCGCATCGGTCTGGATGAATTCAAACCGCTGGGTGTTAGTCACCACCTTGTTGACTGCGCCCAGCAAGCTGATACTCACATACTTGGTCTTCGCGTGGTCCGCCTCTGTCACGCCCACCGTGATCAGCGGCACCACCACCTCTTGCGGCATGGCGCTGCCATGTACAAAACGGGCGCCACCGGCAAAATGGAATCGGCTCGCACCTTTTGGCACCCAGAAGTCCAGACTGCCCCCGGCGGCAGTGCCTGCCGTTACCGCCGTATTGCCCGACCAAGCCTTGGGACTAGCCCCCAGGTTGCGGCCAATCAAGTAACGCTTCTTGGCCTTGATGGTGCCGTCGGGTTTGTCGTCCAACGTGGACTTGTCCGCCTCATCCAATGCCGACTCCTGGTACATGAAGCCGTGATCGGCCGTTACCAGCACGGTCGATCCGTTCAGGGTATGAATGATGAAGCCCAGAACCTGTGCCAACTCTTGCACCGTTTGCGCTGCCGCTTCAAAGGTTTTGGTCTCAGACGCTTGCTTGTCCCCAATCATGTCAATGCGGTCGTGGTAGATGTAGATCAGTCTTTGGTCCCGCACCAGCGCGCGGCCCTTGTCCTTGCCCAAAGCCATCAGGTCTTCTGCTTTGACCGCGATGCCGCCAAACGCCTTGAGGTGTTCACCGCGCTGGTCCAGCGTGGCCACGGAGTGGCCGTCAGCCAGCACGTCGGCATTGGCGCCCTCCTTGTATGCCAGGGTCTGGTGCGGCAACAGCGCGGCCATGCCCAACGCCGTGTAGCTGGGCAGCACGCCCAGCATCGCATCCAGGGACGCCCTCAGCCGGTTCTTGCTGTTGACTTGTTGCACCAGCTCATGGGCAACTTCAAACCGAAAAGCATCCGAGATCAGCACAAACACCCGCTTCACACTGCCGTCAAACAGGGGCAACACCTTGCGGTCGAAAAACGCCTGTTGGGGCGTAACGCCTGGCAGCATCCAGGTGTTGAGCAGGCCCTGTGGCCCCTCCATGACCTTGGCCCAAGCCATGCTGAGCTGGGGAATGTACCAACCCGAGTACACGCCCTCTATGGTCGCTCGCAGCTCGTGCAACACCGCCCAGCCAGTGGGCTCTACCGCATCGGCAGCCGTATGGAAGTGGCGGTACAACTGGTCAAAACGAAACAGCTCGTGACGGTACTGAGCAAACGCACTCGCCGCATCGGCAAAGCTAAAGCCATTCGCATGTGCCGCCTTCAAGCTAAAGAAGTCGGCGGCAGCGGTCAGCGCGTCGTAACACGCCGCCAGGGCACGCGTACGCTCACTGGCGCTGGCCAACATGCGGTTAGCCCAATGGCCATCTCGGCGGCGCGCCATCAATGCGCGCACCACATCCATGTTGGCACCCGCTCCCGCCACAATGCGTGCCTTCAAGTCTTGCACCACGCGCAGTTCCACGTCTTCAAAGGTCATGCACTCGGCGAGTTGCTCGGCACTATGGCTGGCCAGCAAGGTGTCCAAACCGAGTTCTCTGGCCACTGCGTGGGACAGGGCGTTGTAGTTAGCAAACTGGGCAATGTCGGACCGCCAGCGGCCAATGAATACGGAGGCATTGGCAGCCAAGGTGCGCTCGGGCAACACAAAATGTGCCAACTGCCGGGGGGCCTCACCCTCCAGCCCTCGGCAAAAGTCGGTCACCAAGATGCGGATCAGCAAATCCTTCAAGCTGGGGTTTGGGTCTGCATAGCCCAACTGCATTTGCACCAGCGACCAAAAAGCTGGCATCAGGTCGTTGGCTGCGATGTCTTGCCACGCCTTCGGCAGTGCCGTCAAATCGGCCACACCGTCAACAACCATCGCCGCATAGAGCCGCTGCAGCATGGCAAACAACTCCGGCTGGTCAGAGCGCGTCAACACTGCGAGCATCTTGCCGTCAAGGTCTCGCGCACTGTCACCAGGTAACACCAGGCGCCTGAGCCTATCTACCCGGTCTTTGGCACGCAAAAACTTGGCGCGGTCTTTGAGATGGTGCCGCAGGGCCTGCGCCACCAGCCCTAGGTCCTCCAGCAACATGGAAGTCGAATCCGCCCGAAACAGCTTGCCCCGCAAGCGCACGTCCAGCAACCAATCGTTGGTCGGCTCCGGCTCGGGCTTGGTGCTGTACACCAACCAACGTTGATCCGGCGCGTTTTCAATGTCAAGCTTCACGCGCAATGCCGGGGTGTCATCCAGGCGCACCATTTGCACGCCTTGCAATTGAAGGCCATCCACGACCGATTCAAATTCGCCGTCCACATCGTGCCAAAAGACCACCGAATGGGTGGCAAACAAGTTGGTCAGGCTGTCAGAGATGCGTTGTTGAGTCATCGCGTGATTCGCTTCAAGCATGGCAGATTGCGTTCATCGAACGGTATCCATAAAGGAAAAATCAACGCTTCCATCGGGTTCAACGTTGTAAAACACCTGGGCATTGCAACCGGATGGCCCCCAATCCGGTATGTTGAACAGGCACCGCATGCAAACGTCATCAGACGAATAGTGAATAGGGTAGAAGGTCCCAAACATATGAATGCTGTCCACAAAAGTAGCCGTCTCTCTAAACCTCGTGAGCAAGTGCAGAAGTTCTGGCGACATCTTGTCATGCAGGGCACTGCAATACATCTCGACATGGCCGTCTTGGCACTGCAACCCGGTAGACCGAAGGCCAACTATTTGAAGGACTCCATCGCCCAGCGGGTCCGATGACCAATGCAACGGCAGCGAAGCCAATGGCCCATCCGGCAACTCGACCGGAAAGACCGTAACAGCCTCAGCAACAACCGCGCTACGCGGAACGACAATGACTTCACCTTCAAACTCATCACCGCGATACCACAGTTGCAACAAGCCATCGCCCAGTGGCAGTGCCATCAACGCCGAAATTGCCCGAAGGTCAATTTGAACAATCGGATAGAGCAATGCAGATTCAGAAGTTGGAGCCGGAAACTCTGTAGACGTGAAAAATGGCCCAGAAAGCATGCTGGCCGTGCGGCCTATTTCGCTCGGGAGTTGGCGCTCAAGAACGAGGTCAAACGATTCAGCACTCAGTTCAATGGTTTTGAGGAGATGAGTTGCATTCCAGTTGTCATTCTTCTCCAACAAGACTTCGGGAAACTCTGCTTTGATCTGCTGAATGATCTCTGACCGCAAGGCACCAGCCTCTTGCACTTGCCGCGTGATTTCAGGTGTCCGGGCGATTTTCATGCCGTGGTCCATTTGCTTCTGATTGGAAAGTGAAGTCGGCGCAATGCCATCGGTGATCAGACTGCATAGGTCAAAAGCAGGCCGTCAGCCTGCTTTGAAATCTTGATCATTGACTGCCACCGTTGCTATTGCCGTCTTCCACTTCTTGCAACTGCTGCAAATCATTCTCAATTTCCTCTACTGTTGGCAGCGCACCCTTCAGGTTGTCGGGCAAGGTTTCCACCAGGGTGTATTCGCTCACGCCCATTGGTTTGTTCATGTCGCGCAGGGCAAACTCCACCTCGATGTTGTTTTTGTCGCGGCACAGCAGCAGGCCGATGGTGGGCTGGTCGTCCTCGCGTTTGAGCAGGCTGTCCACTGCCGACAAGTAGAAATTGAGCTTGCCGGCGTATTCCGGGATGAATTTGCGGTTCTTGAGCTCCACCACCACATAGCATTTCAGCGTGACGTGGTAGAACAACAGGTCAATGTAGTAATCGTTGCCCGCCATTTCCAGGTGGTACTGTCGGCCAATGAAGGCAAAGCCTTTGCCCAGCTCCAGCAAAAACTGGGTGATGTGCTGCGTGAGTTGGCGCTCCACATCCAGCTCGTTGTACGGCGCCGTCATGGCCATGAAGTCGAAGGTGTACGGGTCTTTGAGGGTTTGCTGGGCCAGGTCAGACTGCGGTAACGGCAGGGTGCGGGAAAAATTGGTCACCGCCTTGCCCGCGCGGGCATACAGGTTGGACTTAAGCTGCAGCGCCAACACATCGCGGCTCCAGCTTTGCTCCAGGGTTTGCTCGATATAAAAATGGGCTTCCGCAACGCTACCGCACTTGGTAAAAATCTGGATGTTGTGGCCCCAGGGCAATTGGTCAACAGACTGTTGACCAATTGGCGCGTCAGCGCTGTAGAACTGAAAAAAACGCAGGCAATACTTCAAGTTGGAGGCCGACAAACCCTTGATGTCAGGAAAGGCTTTGTGCAAGTCGGCCGACAGTTGCGCAATCAGCTTGTCACCCCATTGGCTTTGGGCCTGCTTCTGGGAAATCATCGCACCCAGATCCCAGTAAAACAGAATTAATTCACGACTGGCCGCCAGCGCCATGCGCAGGCGCACGGAGACGATGCGCTGCTTGATGGTGCCAAGCCACGCTTGGTATTCAGCCAGTGCACTGGGCTGGAGAGTCAGGTGTTGTGTCATGCGTTTAGTGTGTGGGCGCAACGTTGATGAACTGAACCAAAGCCTTAAGCGTCTGAAATTTCAAACAACCAAAAAGGCTGTAATGACCATGTGCGGCCACATCACGAAGACGCTCAAAAGTGACTTCATGCCCTTTTCAGGGTTGTAGAAGACCAGGAATTCGTCAGCAACATCCTTATATTGAGCCTCCAAAGGCTGAAGATCAGCTAGTTTGTCAATTTTTCTTGCCGTCAACCCAATCGAAGATTCCACCGCCTTCGAGTCAAAGTTTCCCGCCTTTGTTTTCAACCTTCCGGTCTCAAAGGGCAACAAGACCGAGTCGTACAAAAAGACCCGCCATGATGGAGGCACGCTCTGGGGATCAAGTTTCTTACTCATCCGCCGCCCCACCCGTCCCTATCGACTTTTCTGGCGAAACGCGAACCTGGTGTTCCGTATCCTTCACAAACACTGCAACACTGAATTTGAGTCATAGTATTTGGAGGCAACGTTTCTGCGGATCGCGTAGTACGGGTCGGTTGCCAGGCGTGTAGGTGTGTCAGCGGATAGCTGGCCAATCTGCCAGTCGGCAGTATGTGGGAAATATTGGCATTGCCTCTCCCTCAATTGTTATGGCTTTCAAACTCTTCATGCCGAATGACCGAAGGACTTTCATGTTCTAAAGAACCCAGTCTTGCCCCTGGGTGTGAGTCCGACACCATTGGTAGATTTAGTCAGAAGAAAATTGCCCAGCCTCACCGTAACCAAGAGCGCGAAGAGCCTTGTTTGTTCGATTATTTCGGGAGGGTAATCGTCAGGTCTAGCCCAGCCGACTGCCTCTCCCAATGTACTTTGCCCAAGGCGAGGAAACGTCCATTGTTCATCCTTGGTGATTGTCCAGAGGCGTTCCGTCATGTTGGGTGGCGAGGCTCCCCAGATCAAGAACAACCACATCTCACGTAACGACTTCTTTCCCGTACGATCCAGACTCCATAACCACTCTGCCAGTCGATTGGACCGTTGCTCTAGTGTTTCGTGGTGGTCTTGCGGAAGCCCGAAAAACTTGTTCTTGACCTGCCGCGCGTGCATCTTGAAGGCATTGACACCCATCATCGCTTCTTTGAACTCTTCCAAAGTCCAGACGGCAATGCGATCCTTGGCAAATAGTTCTCGCATTCCGATGGCGGTCGTTGCAATAAAGAAATCTTCACCATGTGGGGCGGTATCCAAAGATGCCCACCAATTTGCAGCCTCTCGCAACGCGCCAAGCTTGTCAGCCCTATTTCTCTCAAAAAACCTGTTCACCCGCTCCTGGCTACGGGAGGAATCATCACTATCCTCTTTCAATCTCACACGCACGTAGTAGTACGCATGGAGGAACTGGTCAAAATGAACCGTTTGATTTGCATCGGCAGCGACCCACTTCGGTCGTAGGTTCATCGCCATGAACTCCTTTCGCAATCCCCGCAACAACTGCAAAGTGTTCTCCCATTCCACGGCGAATAGACTGAGCTTGCTACTCGCGTTTGGAGCAGTCAATCCGCCGAACTCGGGGAACGTCTTAGTTGCATCGTCAAATTGGTCCTTTAGCTTTTTGCGGGCGCCATCGGCGGCGCTTGCCGTTGATTGAAGTTTCTTTAGAGCTTTAACCAAATCAGAATCCAATGGCTTGGAAATTTGGCGAATTCTGTCAAACAACAACTCCAATTGGACTTGCAATGGCGTTCCCGAAATTTCCTCTTCGTCGTAAAAAACTCCGCATTCGACATTGGCCGACCACGCATACGACGTCAAGTTGGCAGAACCAATATAGGCACCATACCCATGCCACCAGATCACCTTGGGGTGGTAATGCCCTTTGACCAAGTGACAGCTGGCAGCAAACGGGCCCGCTGCCAGTAGCTTCTCCATTACAGCGATTGCTACTGCTTGGTCTTCGTCCAACAGTCCATAGAACTCCAAATGCCGCTTGTTCTGCAGGCAATGGTCAAAAAACGGGGAGTTGCCCGTGGCATAGGCCACAGCTGCTGTCACGCGTTCGCATGTCTCCGGAGCACCATTCATGAGGTCGAGCAGCCACACTCCATTAATCTCGCCCATTACCATTTTCATCTTTATGAACTCCCTTTAATTCGCCTTGCCGGCAGCGAGAACTTCGGCTTTATCTATCGAAATGGGATGACCTGAGTGATATGGCCATCTTCGTCTTCAGGTACTCGGTGTGGCCCCAAAAACCGAAAACCGGACCTTTCAAGCCCATCTGCCACTGAGTTAAATTTTTGCCTTAGCCAAGAGTGCTTCATTCGAAGGCTCGGCTGGCGTTTGGAGGACAGCGCCTTGATCACGTCTCGTAGGCTGATGAGGTACTCGCTCAGATCCCCCATTCGTCGGAGAAATCTTCCGGGTGCACGTTGAAGTAGTCCACAAAAGAGGCCGTCTAAGTCTTGGGCGACGAGACTGGCTGCATCTCGGACGGTCGAATTGCTCGATTTAGCAATCTGAGAGGTGGTGATGCCTGCCGCTGAGAGCAATTCGCGGTCAACGATCACACGTGGATACATCGCCACCTTCTCTAGCTCCGCAGCCTCGTTGAGAGCTGGACCGAACACAAAGTCACTGTCGTGATGGAGAAGTCCTTTTGTGATGGCTCCGCGGATCAGTAATCCACGTTGTACCAATTCGAGTTGAAGATGAAGCACGTCGTATAGCATGTCCGCCATGCCACCCGACTCACCAACCCGGTAAGAAACCACAACGGAATCCGAGAACTGCGTGACGACCCTAAACTTGCCATAGTTCACCTTCACCCCATCATCCAGATCCAGGGTGATGCGCATGTCGGCGTAGTGGCGGAGTTGTTCGTCGTAGGCCAGTAGCTCTACGTGCTTTTTCTTGAGCTTTTCCACTTCCTTGGCCAGCTTGTTGCGGGCGGCGGTGCTGCTGGCGGCTGCGGCGTCTTTTTGCAGCATCTCGATGCGGCTTTGGATTTTGCCGGTGAGGGGCACGACGTATTCGGCGCGCAGTCGGGCGAGTGTGCCTTCGTGGTAGCGGTGCAGATAGACCAGGGTCTGGAAGGCACCTTGCTTGCCGCTGCTGAAGAGCCAGTAGATGGGGCGCTTCTTGTAGGTTTGCAGGTGGTCTTTGAAGAACTTGTCGGCGACATAGCGGCGGATGGTCTCGTCCGGGGTCTCAGAGCCCTTGGTGCCCAGGCTCTCGGCCAGCCAGGCCATGTTTTCTTCCAGGGTATCTGGCCCCCAGACCGCGCGCAGGAATTCGCGGATGCGGCTGCAGGCGTCGTCGGCAAACCAGAGTTCGTCGGTAATGGGGACGATGCCGTCGGCGTCTGCGGGGAATTTGATGTAGCGGCCAGGCTCGAAGCCGACGTTGCCCGCGTGGGCATAGATCAGGCCGGGCTCGTCGAGGCTGTAGCGGCCCATCATGCAGCCGATGGCGTAGGAGATCAGGCGCTGGCAGTCTTTTTCGCGGTCGGCGCGGGCCAAGGTGATTTGCGATCTGATTTGATCAAAGCATTGTCCTTTCACCCACATTTCCCAGGAATCACGCAATTTACTCAACTTAGAACAATTGGCGGTGAGATAAAACTCAGAAAAATCTCTAGAGACCTCAAAATAATCCCAATCTTTTTGGAAATGCAATCCTCACTCGCCTCTTAAGCATCAGATTTTCTATCGAACTTTACAAGGATTGGTACTTTTAAAATCACCAACCTGAAAGTTTAAAGTAGGATTCAAAAACCGCAATAAATGGCAGAGCTAATTTTGAGAACAAAAGCGCAGAAAAATTCTTCCTTAATTCATTACCGTGGAAAAATGCCTGGTCCGTTGCAGTCAAATATCGCTCCAGTGAAAATCTCACGCAAAATAACTCTGAACTAATCCGTGACCATGTAACTGATTTTCTAAAATAAAAATCTAGCTTGGTGGTCGGGACATCTGTCGGCCAGATTTCATCAACAAGTTTGAGCGAAGATCAATACCATCAAACTCGCAGTTCACAAAATACTCATTGTTCCCGTACCACTTTCGGAAATCACCACCCTTTGTTGTACGGAAACCACTTATTCTTCCCGCTGAAAATTAGTTCCATTTTGTTAAAGTCAACCTCATTCCACCGTCTAACAACATCAATTGATGCCGTTTTTGCGCCCTTTAACGGCTCGGGCCTCAGGAAGTGACACAAGGAAAAAATTTTATAGCACCACTCTGACACCCAATAAAAGATCGGGCTACCCGGAATTTTCTTAAAATCATCAGGTTTTGGACAGCTGATTCCAAACGACTTTGCGATTGTTAATTGCCGCCAATGCTCTCTTGGCTGACCTTTCTTGACCCTTTATCATCCTAACAGGAAACTGGTTTAAATCTACTCAGCCGTTGCATCTGGAAGGGTTTTAAACAAATGCGGTGGTCTGAAACTTGGCACAAAGTGCTCAATGCACTGTCCAAATGAGCAATCGACTTGAATCGTTCGCTGAGCCAATCAATTTCACCCGAATTGCTTCATAAGATGACAAAAACATCCAACTCTGCATGGTCACCATGCTGTTTAAGCCGACGGTTTTGCACCACTCAAAACCACGTTCAATAAACATCGCAAACAAATCCGACTTACTGTCCGGGAAATTGGTCTTTGCAAAGTCTTTAACGGCCGGATTCATCCCCTTGCCACCCATATACGGCGGATTCGCCACCACCGCATCAAACTGCATCGCCAGCACCTGCGCCTGCTGCACCAGCGGCAGCAAATCATCCGCAGCCGCACTGGCATACATATCCCCACTCTGCTTGACCAAGGCCAGCACCTCCGGCAACACCGCCAGATGCGTCTTGAGCGCATAGGGAATCTGGATCAGCGAGCCAAAGGTTTTGGCGTGCTCAAAGGTTTCCACCAGCGCGGTGATGGTGGCGCGCTGCACCTTGAACGGGGCCAGGTGGGTGGCAAGCTCGTCCACGCTCAGGCCTTTGCTCTCTTGCAGGCTCAGCACATTGAGCTTGGGCGGCTGCAGGTTGCCGGCATCGTCCGTGGCGGTGAACAGGCGGCGGTCGTCGGCGCGGGCTTTCATCAGCAGGGCAAAACCGGCCATTTGGGCGGCGCGGTCGTCAATGTCCAGGCCGTAGAGGTTCTTTTCCAGAATCAGGCGCGGGATGGCTCTGGGCTGGTAGCCGCGCTCCAGGTAGATGGCCTTGAGCACGTCATAGGCCACCACCAGAATGTGGCCGCTGCCACAGGCCGGGTCCAGCACGGTGATGGATTCGGGGTTGAGGGTGTCGCCGTCTTCCCGCACGCGGGTCTGGATGAGGGCATCGAGCTGGGCTTGCACCTCGGGCGTTTGCTCGGCGGGGGTGATGTAGTACGGCCACTCTTTGGCCAGGGTGCTTTGCGGGTTGGCCATGAGCCACAGGCGGCCCACGCTGTTTTGCACCAGGTATTGCACGATCCAGTTGGGCGTGAAGAGCTGGGTGGCGGCGGGGATGTCTTCGCTTTTGACGACCTTGCCAATGACCTGGTCCTTCTTCTCGCTGATGTAGAACTGGTACAGCCAGCCGATGATTTCGACCTCGGCCCAGTCTTCTTCGGGGATCTCTGCCACCAGCTTGGCAATGACGGAGTCGCTGCGCAGCAGGTTGTCGGGCAGCAGCAGCTCGGAGTCGTCGTCAATGCGCTCAAACAGGAAGGGCATGGCGCGGGACAAGGCGTTGCACTGGGCCACCAGCAGCATGCGGTACAGCTCGCCATCGCGGTTGCCTGCGAGTTTGAGTTCGGTGACTTTGGCGGCGTTCAGGCCAGGGAGTTCGTTGGTCAGGTCTGTGGCGTGGGTGAGGATGTCTGGCAGCCCACCCGAGGTGCTGGACAGCGCCCGGTGGCCGTGGCCCAGGTAGTCGTGCAGCTCCATGTAGCGCAGCGCGGCAAAGCGGTTGAACCAGGTGTAGGCCACGGCTTCCATGGTGTGGGCAAAGCCGTCTTTGCGGATGCGCTCGATCAGCTGGTCGCGCTGGCCGCTGACCTTGGCGGGCCAGGCTTGGCCTGCGATGACGGTGACGTCGCCCTGGGTTTGGGCGGGGGCTACTTCCAGCGTGCCAGCCGTGTCGGACAGGCCCAGCAGGTTGGCGCGGGCGGTGACTGCGGCGATGAAGTCTTTGCGGGCCTGGGGGGCGTAGGACTTGAGGTTGGCTTTGTTCATGGGTGTGACAGCGTGGAAATCTTATTGGTCAAATCGGGCTCTAGCCCTCGAATACATTGCGTGAGTAGCTATCAAATTAGGAGTAAGTTCACACGCATTCAGGATCGAGTTTCTTTGGCAACCAGTTTGTTCAGGAATTCAAGAATCTGCATATTTGTCGGATCCTGCTTGCCTGGAATATTCAAATCACTACCACTCAAGGTATCCAATGCCTGGTCCAAACACTCTTCCTGCGTACTATTGCCAACCCCAAAGTAGGCACCATATTTGCCGTCAGAAAAGTCATGGCACACAGCCTCATAGGCGTATGTTTCACCAGTGCCGCCCGTGTAAACAAACTCCAACGGCCGCAGCAAGTGAAAGCTAAAGCTATTGAAGTCCGAGTCGTCTTCACGGCCATAGCAAAAGTCTTCATTTCCAAGAAAAAGCCCTTTGAGAGAGGCTATCTTCACGCCGTAATTGATGGTCCATAAAACATGTTCGACATCAGTGAACGACATGTTCTTGTAAAGAGTTCCATCACATTTGGAATTGGCTTGCATGCTTTCGATTTGATCAGTAACTCCAAGTTCGCTTTGCTTGGTTGGATGCATGCCGGAAATTTCCTTTAACTTTTTGCACCCTCTGACATCAATCTTCTTTACAGAGGGTGCATTCAAAATGGAAAGGCGATCGATGGCACCTGCCTTGCGCAGATCAATACTTTGCAATGACTCTGCACCATCAATTTCAAGCCATCGCAACACTTTGCAGTTGACGGTGATCTTTTTGAGCTTAGGTAGATTGCGGCAAATCATCCATTGCAAACTGTGAGACATGGCGTCCCAGGTGTCCTTAGGGCCGTCCCCACCAATATGCAACTCTTCGAGATTTGGCAAATTGTCAAATACAACATAATCGAACTCAAGTGGAAAATGAATAACTCTTAAGGTTACGTCGTTAGAAATACAGACTACCGGCTTTACCAAACTACCGGACTTGGCTGCCTCCTCATAGTCTTTGTCTTCATACCCAAGAGGCTCTCTTTCAAAAACGAGTCCCCGAACCTCCAAAACCTCACCAGAATCTGACTTGTCAGTGGCTTTATTTTTTGAAGATTGCGTTGCTTGCATTTAATTCTCCTGAGATGAATTTAGGCCGTTGAACTCTTACACGCGCAGGACTCTACGTTGGCTGTGTTCATGGGTGTGACGGCGTGGGTTTCTATGGCTCGAATCGGGCTCTAACCCTCGAATAAATTGGGTAAGAAGCTATGAAATTAGGAGAATTTGCACTGTCCCCCTATTGGATGCGGGCGATGTGACCTGCGTGCACCGCCGTCAACAACTCTGCTTTGAGCTTGGCAACGTAGGTGTCCACATCGGCTTCGGTTTCCAGATAGGTCTTGCTGGAGAGTTCCGCCGCGCGAATGACCTTGGTGGTTTTGGCAGGCGGTGGCGGCACATTCGGCCCCCCGGTTTGAAGTGGCTTGGTGGAGTCGCCAGGTTCAGCCATATGGGCGGGTTTGGCTGCCGCGGATGCCACAGCGGCTTCGATCAAGGTGATGGCTTCGTCCATGGCATCGCCACCCTGCCCTTGCAGGTACAGGATCTGGGCAATGCTGGTTTGGCTGGCCACGCGGGTTTTGAGGTCTTGCAGCAGGCGCAGGGCCTTGTTGCTGGTGTCTGGCGTGGCAGCCGTGGCGGTGAGTTTGGCCTGCACTTCGGCGATCTTTTCGTCGATGGACAGCAGCGCGCGTTCGCGCTTTTCCTGGGCCAATTGTTCGTTGATGGTGGTGACGGTAGCCAGCAGGGGCTCGATGCGGTTGACCTTGCCATAGGGCTTGGGGTTGTCGCGGATCTGGATGAGCTCGCTCAATGCGGCTGCGGCCTGGGGCACCTTGTTTAAGGCTTCGCGGTTGTCCGTGAACGCGCGCAGGCCGTCGAGCAGTTTGCGCCAGGCGGTGATTTGCGTTTTGTAGAAGTTGACCAGGTCGTGAATGTCCTCAGCAGCATCCAGCCAGTCGTCTTTGGCGGACAGCAGGGCTTCAATGAAGGAAAAGCTGTCGCGCATGGCCAGTTGCTGGGCGATGCGGGCAAGCGCCGCGTCAATGTCGGCCTTGCCGGGGTGGTGGGCGGTGCTGGCTGTGAACGTGAAGCCTTTCAGGTCCGTCTGCCATTCGCCAAAGCGGGCGCGGAAGTCGGCCACCAGGGCGTCTTCTTCCTCGCGGCCGAGTTTTTGGAAAAGGTCCTTGTACAGCTCGCGGGCACGCTTGAGGCTGTTGGCATCGGCCACTTTGCGCTTGAGGATGGACACCTGCTTGAAGCGGGCGGTCTTGGTCAGGGGCTCTACCGCAGCGGCGGGGTCCAGGTCGGAGCCTTCGAGCATGAGTTTGATTTCACCGGCCATGAACAGGCGGGCGATCAGCAGCACGGTTTCCCACTCGGGCTTCCAACCCCAGGGGATGCCGGCAAAGCGGTCCACCACGTCGGACAGCAGCACGCGGGTGTGGCTGGCGGCATGGTGGAGGTAATCGCGCATTTCCTTGACGGCCAGTGCGTTGCCCTCTTCGCCATTCAAGCTCAAGCCGGGCGTGCTGACATTGTCGGCAGTGAGCACGGCTTTGATTTCGGCCAGCGGATCGGCGTTCGCATCTTGAGGTAGGTCAGCTTGCTGTAGGTGTTGGTCACCAGGTAGTTGAGCAACTCGTCCAGCACCTTGTCTGGCCCTGCGGCTTTGATCTGCACGGATTGGCCCAGCGCATAGAAGTCGCCCATTGCGATGAGTGTGGACAGTTGGTGCACCAGGCGCTGGCGGCGTTCGCGGTTTTCGTCTTTGCGGTCGGCCAGGATGCGCTTGAGCGATGGCGTGGCCTGGTCGGCCTTGGGGCTGACGATGTATTTTTCGATCTGCTGGTACAGGGCCAGCTCAATGTCCAAACGCTCGCCCTCGGCCAGACGAACAATGGCGCGGCCATTGCCTTCGCTGCTGCGCAGGATGCATTTGGCGCTTTGCAGCTTTTCATAGTCGTCACCCAGCGGGGTGAGCACTTCAAAGCTGAGCGCATGGCTGGCTTGCCGCCACGGGGCACCGTCGAGCAGGCGGTTGAATTCGTAGTCGGCCTTGGTGTCGCGGTGGCGCACCTTGGTGAGGTTGTTGAAGATTTCGTCGTAAATCAGCTCGGCCAGCAGGCGGGACTTTTCTGCGGAGGAGACTTCGACGTGGCCGATCTCGCGGGCGACATCGCGCTCTTCATTGGTCAGGAAGAACCACAGGTCGCCATTGCGGCTGACCAGGCGCTGCTGCTCCAGCCTAGCCAGGCTCTCCTGGATCTTGCGTCGCAGGGCCAGTTTGTCGGCATCGATCTGGTCAATGCACAGCGTGGCCAGGTTGTCGATGTTGGGCTTGACGATGTCGGGGATGTACCGGATCAGGAACATGGCCTTGAGCAGCAGGCTGTCGTAGGGCTGCAGCAAGGGGTTTTGCGGTGCCTCGTCGATGGAGCGCTTGGCCATGCCGTCGATGAAGCTCTCGATGGACGGATAGAAGTCGTACAGGGGCACCAGCACATCGGTGCTGTGGTTTGCGTTGCGCACAGCGGCGGACTGGAATGCATCCAGCAAAGAGCGCTCACCGCGCGACAGGTGCTTGCCGGTAGCACCGACTTTGCGGATGGACTCGAATATCTTTTGAAGCAGCGTGAACTGGTAGGGGGCGAACGGGTACACCGCGACGAACTCGGCGGCGTCTTTGTAGGCACGCAGGCTGACGGAGTTGCCAACAAAGCTAAGCTGGTTGTTGATGATGTCGCTCTTGCCCGCGAACACATCGCGCAAGGTCACATGGGCATCCTCAGTCTTGGCCAACAGGCGTTCACCGATGACTTCATCGGTATTGCTGCTGGCCAGGGACAAGCGGGTGTGGAAGCGGCCTTGAATTTTGGAGAAGTCTTGGCTCTTGGCCTTGTTGGCCTCGCCAATGGCGGCGTCAATGTCTTCCTGGCTGGTGACGATGACCCAGGCGCGGCCCCGGCACTGGGTGCCTAGTTGCTCAGTGATGGTTTGCAGGCTGAGCATGAGCTGGGAATTGGCGCCGATAAACTGCCCCACCTCGTCCACCAGAAAGATCACTTTGTGATTGGTAGGCTTGGTGGACAGGTAGTCATTGACAACCTTGGCAAAACCTTCAATGTTGATGCGGTAGTCGTCGCGGGCGCTGTCGAACCATTTGCCGGCGGAATCAGGGGACATTTTGAGGGCTTGGGCCAACGCGACCACGATGTCATCACGCAAAAAGTCCACCGCGTCGCGTTCCTTTTCCCAGGTGCTGCCATTGGATTGGGCGAATGCTGCCTTAAAGGAATCCAACGCACCTTTGGATACCAAGTGGCGCTCCATGTCGGCAATGTGCGGTGCATCACCGGAGTAGCCCAGCTTTTCATTGAAGACGCGAAGGAACACTTGCAGGATGGCGTCACGGTCGGTCTTGCTGTCGGCCTTGGCGTCGATGTTGAAAAGGATGACATCGGCGGTGCCTGAGACTGCACGCTGCACGTCGGCCAGCAGCATGGCGTCTTTGATCTTTTGGTGGTCGAAGAATTGCGCGGCCCGGCGCTTTTCACCCGTGGCGGGGTTGGACGCTTCGATGTTCTCCAGCAGGTACGAAAGGATCTTGATGAAGTGCGACTTACCCGAGCCAAAGAAGCCAGACACCCACACGCCCATGCGGTCAGTGATGGCCGCATCATGCGGGCGATCCATGGCAGCGAGGTAGGCGTCAAAGAACTTGCGCAGGTATTCGCTGATCTGCTTGGTGACGACGTACTCTTCAAGCTCTTGCCACACGCTGGCGGCGTCCATCTGGTCGGCTTTGATGACACCGTTGATGGGGCGGTCGATGGGTTTGACGAAAAGTTGGCTGATGTTCATTTCTTACTTGTCCCCGGTGTCTGTCGAGTTCAATGGCGTGATGGCTCAGGTGGTCTCTGGAACCAGACGAAATGCGCGGTAGTAGTGGTCTTCTGCCAGGGTGTTAAACAAGCGCAGTGAGTGGCCGTCGTAGCGCCCGGGGAAGAACATCAGCAGCGGCGTTTTTCCCATGATTGGGTGCAAGGCCGAGAGCAGCGTGTGCGTGCGCAGCATGGGGTAAACGGCTCCAACACCGGTTAGGACCAACAGGTCGAGATTGGCGATGTCATGTTGAGCAGCAATTTTCTGGGCAATCTTGTCTTCTTTGAGCACCGAGCGTAAAGCAGACAAGGTGCTCTCGTCACCCTTGTTTTTTTGCATCTCCATGGCTTTGTCCAGCAGATTGCGCTCTTCGAGCAAGCTGGTTACCAGCTGCAGCAAATCAATGGTGTCTGCACGCAAGGCGGGCACTTGCTTGGCCAACGCTGGCAACACGGTGCCGAAGACAAAGCTGCGCATATCGAGCTCACGGTCAGGTGGATAGTCAAAGATCCAGAAACCGATTTCGTTACCCAGGCCTTTGCTGTCCAAGAAATCACGGGATGTGATGCGCGGCAGGATTTGGTTGAGACGCTCGTCAAAGCTGAGATTCATCGCACACGCTCCAAACAATCAAGAACATAGGTTTCATCATGGGCACGCAAGTAGTGCCGCACGTCAGGATGCAAAAATTGGGGTGTCAATTTCATCGAATGGGCGCTTTCCAGGTACTTGGCTTCGGCCAGGATACGGACAATGACTTGAAACAGTTTGGCTTTGGTGGAGTCGGACCACGCTGCGACGGCGGGGTCATGGTGTGTGCACTCAGTCAGAAAATCTTGCCAGTCAGCTGGCGACAAGGGCAGGCTCCAGTCGGCGCTGGCGGTGCGGCTAGACACGCAGCATGAAGTCGCCAAGCAACTGGCTGTGCTTGATGGCTGCGGCCAACAGCAATTGAATGACAACTTCGCCCCTCACGCGGCCATCATCTCCCAAGCCTGAGCATCCAGGGTGGTCAGGCGACGTCTGCGAAGAGCCTGGCCTGCCGGCGGGCGGTGGCTGGCGTCTTTTTGCAGGATGTTTTTGAACCACGATGGCCTGGTCTGTTACCACGCGGCCTCGTTGGGCGAACCGCAAGGAGCCCCCCTTTAGAGGGCAAGGTCTTGATGCGGGGCGGGGTGCCGTTGCTCTCCGAGCAGAGAGTTGCCCGGCGGCGGGGTCGCAGACGAACCTGCCGAAATTTCGGCGTTGTAGAGGGGCATGGTGTGGGATTCTGAGGCGGCGATCTCGGTTGAGGGCAATTGCCTGTCAAATGTATCGCCCCGCCGCGTCGTGCAAACCCTTGCGAACCCGCGCCCGCAACCCAGCAGGCGCCAGCACCTGCACATCCGCCCCAAACCGCATGATGTCGCCAATCAACTCCCGGTCGTCCGAATACGGAAACGACAGCAAATAGCTGCCGTCCGCATCAAAGGAGCTTTCTTGCAAGGGGTGCCAGCTTTCCCCCGCCACCCAGCGCGCCCGCTCTGGCGTGAACTTGAGTTTGGCCCAGGCTTGCGCGGCGCCACTGAAGATGCCGTAACCCGTGCCAAGGGCTTGGTCGATGTTCTTGGCCGATACCTCTTTGGCCGATGCGTCCAGCACTTCCAGTCTGGAAATCGCATCAATGCTGAAGCTGCGCACGTCGTCGCGCAGGTGGCACCAGGCGTCCAGGTACCAGTTGTCGCGGTAATGCACCAAACGCTGGGGGGACACATCACGCTCGGTGGTGATGCCGTTTTGGCGATTGAGGTGCCAGATCTTGAGGCGCTTTCGCGCCATCGTGGCCGCCGCCACAATCTCAAATGACTTGGCGATGACCATGCGCTTGCCGGCATGCACGATGCGAATGCGTTTGGCCACATCCTGGCTGGCCAAGCCATGTTTGTCCATCAGGTGGGACAGGCGGTCTTGCAGGGGGCGCAGCTTGTTGCCCAGCAAGCCCGGCTCCAACTGTTCCAGCAACTGCTGCACGGTCACCAGGGCCAGTATTTCTTGCTGGCTGAACCACAGGCCCGGCAACTCGCTGTCGGTGTGGCCCTGCTCCAGGGTGTAGCCACCCAGGTCCCGGTTGAACAGTATGGGCACATGCAGTTGGTCGCGCAGCTTGGCGATGTCGCGCTTGAGGGTGGCGCGGGATACTTCTTGCGCGGCCATCAGGTCTTCGGCCGATACGGCACGGCGGCCGCTTAGCAAGCTCTTGTACCTGTAGAGCCGGACAACTTCACTCATGTCTGCTTCCCCTGCCTTGCTTTCGTTTGGTTACATCTTAGGTGATGGCTGTCGCCGGACTGATGGTTATCGCCCCTGGTGGCTGGGTGTTTACCCGTCTTTGAGACGACCATTTGAACCGAGTTTGACGATCATCAAGCTCACCACACCATGCTCAGTACCCCGCCTTGCGTTCCCGCCACCACTTGGTTGCGTACCCTGCCGCAAACATCTGGCCGGGCTCGGGCGTCCATATTCGGTTGAAGGGCGTGTTCAGCGCGAGGCGGACGAACTCTTCCGTGGTAGCGCGCGAGCGGTAGTAGTCGGCAATGCGGTGGTCGGTGGGCGTCCAGGATGCGCTGGGTTCGCGCCCGGGCCGGCCCGACCGATGAAAGCCAACTACTGCGTCTGGCCCCAGGTAGCGCTCTTGCCCAGCGGCGAGCAGCAGGGTGCAGGCGCTGTCGCACTCCTCCAGGCTGACGGTGTCCATGCGGTGGGCCTCGATCAACCGGGCCATGGCCAGACCCTCCACCACGTAGCCGCCAGCGCTCTCGATCTGAACCAGCGTGAGCCTGGGCTTGGCAAGAATGGCCTGCTCCAGCGCCTTGTAGCTGCCAAAGCCCAGCTCGCCGCGCACCACGATCCGGCCCAGATCGGGGATACGCATCACGTCGGCCACGGTCACTTCGTACCGGACGGACTCCCACCACCCCTGCAGCCACTCGTCGGCCAGCAGCAGCGGAAAGGACATCAGGTTGGGCAGCAGCATCAGGCTGCCCACAAACGCCAGGAACGAGACAACCAGGTTGTGCCCCTCGCGTTGACGACGCAGGGCGCAACGCATGACGGCGATGCACCACCCTGCACACATCAGGGCCAGGCTGGCAATGAGCAGCAGCACGAGCCACTGGCGCAGCAAGTACTTGCCGGTGTAGTCGGCGTCATGGGTCAGAGTCTGCAGCGCAAACAGCACAACAAAGGTCCAGCAGACCAGCGCCGCCCCGCCGGTGACAACGGTTTGCGCCAGCCCGTCCTTGCCGCCAAGAAAGCGCCAGGCTGCACGCACGCAGCGGATGTGAATCGGATCGTGCGCTGGCGGCGGCGCCACCACACGCCTGGTGGCAACTGGCGGAGCCGGTCGCGCTGGTGTGTGCTCCATCAAATGCAGGTGGTGGGTGGTGGTGCTGGTCGTGGTCGCCAGCTTGCGCGGCGCGTTCCGGCTCTGCCGCTTGCACTGGTGGCGGCATCATCGCCGGCGCCGGGAATACTTCGCGCTTGCGGCGGGCGGGGTAGAAGACGGTTCTCTCCAGCCAGGCCAGAAGCAGCAAGCCGTCCTGGCTGCCGATGCGTTGCAACTCGCTGACGAGGGCGGCTTCGTTGAAGTGGTAACGCGCTCGGCTGTCGAGCTTTTTGAAGCCGCTGGGGTACTGCCCTTGCAGTTGTACATCGCTGCGCAGGCCGGGCAGGACCTTGCGAATCTCCTTCGAGGCGATCCAGTGGTGGCGGCCGTTGACCTCGCAGACTTCGATCTGCGAGCCCTTGTACCTGGCCGACCAGAGGCGCAGCGCGCTGGGGTGAGTCATGTTGATTCGGACGAAGCTTGCGTCAGCGCGGTAAGCTCAGCTAGCGCGTGGCGGCGGCTTGTCCCAGTTGGGAAGCGGTGTAGTCAAAGCCCCATTGTTCTCGCAGCATGTCAGTTCCTTCGACTTGGTACCGGCATCGTCCGTCGATGCCGTAAGTGGACAGTTTGAAACGGGGCGGGCTCACGGGGTGAGCGCGGGCGCGGAGGTTTTCATGATCGTTTAGTCAGTGCTTTGGGCCTTGTGTTGGGCACCGCAGCAGCCTTCGTCGGGCCGCGCACCCGACCTTCGAGGCTCACCCGGTGAGCCTTCGAAGGCGGACGCAACAAGGACTAGGACTTGGGTTTCCACATCACAATGACAGCCTGGTTCCAGACCGACGTCGCCCCTATTGAGGTATTGTGGGACGGTCATGCAATCCGGCCTCCGTCTGCCGCGCGGCATAAAGAGAAGTCACGACTGCGCGCATGTCGGGCGGCAAATACGCCCAAGCATGGTTTGCAATTTCGTCAGGAATCCCAAACCTTGCCTCGGCAATGCCACCCGCGATGGCCGCAATAGTGTCGCTATCGCCACCGATAGAGACAGCATTTCTGATGGCATCCTCGAAGGAAATTGATTGCAAAGCGCAGACGATGGCTTGCGGTACTGAACCGGATGCACGCTCAGTGCGTCTGTAGGTCGGGCGAATGTCATCGGGAGTCTGACTAAGGTCATAACCAAATCGCTGTGTCAACAACGCTGCAATTTCCGTCGGCGCCATGCCAAGCCTCGCCCAGAAGATGGCCAACGCTACCGCTCTTGCAGATGCTACAGCTTCCGGATGATTGTGCGTAATGGCAGTTGCTGAATCTGCCCATTGGATGATTTCGTCCTCGGTCCCGGCCAGCAGGCCAACTGGTGAGATCCGCATGGCGGCGCCGTTACCCCAACTTCCGTAGGGTTGAGGGTTGCTTTCGAATATCCATTGAGCAAAACGCTGGCCCCAGCCACCGTTTTCAGCATAGCGTTGACACCAAGTTTGCAACGATGATGCGGGATGGGTCCCCTGAACAAGCGCATCGGCAACGGCCACCGTGCAGACCGTGTCATCCGTAAACCTGGCTGCGGGATGGAAAAGTGGCTCAAACGCTTTGCTGCGGTGGTTCTTGAACTCGTACACTGACCCGATGATGTCGCCGACTATTGCACCAAGCATGGATTCATTCCCTTCGTTATGCCGCATGAATCAACGTCTGTCGCAGTTTGAACAGCTCAAGTTGGTCGGTGATGAGTTTGCCCGATTTCTGCCAGAGTTAGCATCCGTAATTGACGCAGCGCGTCCAAGCCGAAAAGGACTTGACCGGATCGAGGTCCCGCCGCCAGTGCGCGTGATATCTCTTCGCGTTCAGCTAAGGTCAGCGCCAATTGAGAACGGTGTCGCTCAGGTGGACGAATGCCACCGGTCTGAACCAAAAGATGCCAAGAGTCGATGAATGGTTGAGATCAAACAACTGGGCAATCTGTTGAAGCGATTCACCTTGCTTCCAGCGCTCCCACATCAAAGCCTTCTGTCTCTCAGAGTAGTAAATCCTAGGTCTTTGTTTCATCTGCAACACTCCTTCTGCTCATGCAGAATTCAATGTGCTGCATCGACCGGTTGGATCCAAGAGCGGGAGCCGACATTCGATCACACGGCCCACTGGGCTACAGTAACCAAATGAACGGTCGGGAAACGCGAACGCGACGATCGCCAAATTTCGCCAGGATAGGCGACAGGTTTCTTAGGGATGGAAATGACTTCACCGTCTTGCGAAATTGGCGGAGAACCTCGACGCCTCGGGCCTTGCCGATTGATCGGGCATCGGCATCTTCGGGTGGAGTTCGGGTCTATCTCGTCGGATAAACTTGCTTCCCCGAAGATCCGCTGATCCACATCACATAGGCAGCGCAAACACACACCGCAGCATGCGTTTCACCGGAACACTCAAGACTTGGAACGACGAGCGTGGCTTCGGCTTCCTGGAGCCCGCGCAGGGCGGACAGGAGATATTCGTCCACATCAAAGCCTTTCCATCCGGCACAGGCCGACCATCCGTCGGCCAAGTGCTGACCTTTGAGGTTCAAACTGGCTCAGATGGAAAGAAGAAAGCTCGAGTGGTGCAGTACCCAGTACGCGGAAGGCAGAGTCGAAGACCAAGATCTGAATCTTCTGCGCCGTGGACACTGCCACGCGTCTTGGCTATCCCAGCCTTCGTTGGAATCTACACCTTCGTAATTTGGCGCTGGGGATTCTCGCCGCCTGTACTTCTGGCCTATCTTGGGCTGAGCTTCCTTGCGTTCCTCGCGTACGCCTTCGACAAGTCCGCAGCGGTGTCTGGTCGCTGGCGAACTGCAGAGCAAACGCTGCATCTCATCTCTCTTGCTGGGGGGCTGGCCCGGAGCACTGGTTGCACAACCTTCTGCGCCACAAGACAAGTAAGCAAAGCTTTGCTCTACGCCTTCTGGTTCACGGTTCTGGTCAACGTTGGTGCCTTTGTGGCATGGCACGCGGGTCTACTCCCATTACCTCGACCAGCAGGCGCTGCCTAACCTGTCCAGGGAGAAGTTAGAGACTGCTTTGGAACGCGGCGTATGGCAGCTTCCAAGGCCTATTGTTGACGTTCAACCATTGGGGCTTTGACTTATCCCTGCGTAAGGCTGTTTTCAACCACGGGTCTGAGTCGGCTTCAACGTTCGCTTCCTGCCAATCCAACCCTGGATTGCACATAGCCGTTGTCCTTCGTTTGATGACTCGCCCTCAGCACTGGTCATACACAAATCAGGATCAATTCCTGCGCATGAGGTTCCGCCGCTGCCGAGGATCCCGCCGCAGACTGCGCAAGGCCCGCTGCCAACGCCGCCGCCAACGCACCCGATCGGCGCCGCTTTGCTTGCGTGGCATGACCGCACGGGTCACACTGGCCATGCGGCGTTCCGAGAGAGCCAGGCCGTGCGCAAGGGCTTGAACCTTCAGCCTTTGCCCGACCCGCCAGCCCAGGAGATTGAGCAACAGCGCCGGCAATGGCACCACCAGGCGCCCTACCGTCGCTGTTCCCGTCGATGCTCCCGCCGACCTACCCGCCGACCGGAATCCGCGAACCGTCACGGTGTAAGTCAACGCGGATCGCGTCAACCCGCCTGAGACCTTTCGCACCGCCACCCTGCCCGGCTCAGACATCCCCCACCTCCAGCACACAGCTCCCGTCAAAGTGCGGATTCTCCAACACCCGATCCTCGATTGCCGCATCAGCCGGCGGTTCAGGACGTAGCCCGCCGGATTGGCCACCACCCGGCACCGGCCAACCGAGTAGTCAAACGAATCGTGCACATGCCCGTGCAGCCACAAATCGGCTTTGTCCAACAAGGGCGTCATGTCACTGACGAAGCCACCATTCAAGGGATTGCCTGCGTAACGCGGATGCACGCTCAAAGGGTGCGGCCCGTGATGGGTCACCACCACGGTCTTGCCCGCATGCGCTTGGTCCAGCTCCCGCGCCAGCCAATGGCGCGACCGTTCATGGTCCTGCAAGGTCTGCTCCGCCGTGACGAGCCCCGTGTCGGTGCAGATCAAATGGTAGTCATTGAGCGCACGCTGCACAAACGCCATCGACACCTGCTGCGCCACGCCCTCCAGGCGGAAGTCGGTCCACAGCGTGCAGCCCAGAAAGCGCACACCGCCGATGTCAAGGCGATCGTTGTCCAGGAACTGGACGCGGGTCCCGACACAGGCCCGGCGCAACGCCCGCCGGGTTGACTCCCAGGCATGACCGTAGAACTCATGGTTGCCCGCCACATAGAGCACCGGCACCGGCCAACGCTTCAAACGCTCAATGGCCCGAGTGCCGACGTGGATGTCCCCGGCCAGCACCAGCAGCTCGGCCTCGGGCGCAGCTTGGATCAGGTTCTCGGGTCCGTACTCGGGCGCAAGGGTTTCCAGGTGAAGGTCGGATGCGAGTTGGATTTTCATGAGACTAGTGGCTAAGGAGATGGTGGCAGAGTTCGGTATCGACGACACAGACCTGGTCGTCGATGGCGCCGGGGCGGCGTTGCAGCGGGGTGCCGGTCTTGAGGTGCAAGGCACCGCGCAGCAGGAAGGTGCGGGTCTCGGTCCAGACCTGGGTGTCGGAGCCCAGACCACCGATGAACACGATGGACTGCACGCTACCGAGGTACTCCGCTTGCGCCGGATGGCTGACGCGCCGGATCAAGGCCGAGGTGTAGGGCCAGCAGACCAGCGCCAGCAGCATCAAGGCCAGCAGGCCAATGATGTACGGCGCCTCCCAGGGGCAGGTGCTGCCTGGGTCCGGATCGGGTGGCAGGGTTTCGTGACTGTCAGGGTCCTCGGGATCCGGTTGGGGGACTTTGCCGGGCTTCTTGCTTGGGTTGAGGTCGTCAATCATTTCAGATACTCCAGTTGGGTTTCGGAGGAAAGGGAACTGCAGCGGCACCAGCGCGCGACAGGACCTACAGAACACGCGCGCAACGGTGGCGCTCGTCACACAGATACCGCTCGGCGTTGCCGCGCTGCTCCAGCGTCAGCGGCTTGCCCTTGTCCAGACTGATGGCCGGGCTGAGCACAAAGAAGCCCAGCTCGGTTTGAACCAAGGATCGAATCAGCCAGCCGCTGGTCAGCTCAACCGTCATCACGCTGCCTGCCGCCTGCACCGATGTCACGACCTGGCCCTGGTGCTTGTCATAGAAGTAGAGACCCGGCAGCGCCAGACACAGCACCAGGCTGAGCGCCCCCAGGCACAGCATCGCGGTGATGACCAAGCTGCGCTGCAGTCGCTCGATGGGAGAACGCACCGGGGGTGATCCACTGGCTGCCGTACGCTTCGCATCGCCGAACAGGTCGGGTTGGACGGATGGGTCGTCGGTATGGGTGGGTTGGTCTTGCTCGGTCATGGGATGGCTCCGTAAGGGTTGGGTTGGCTTGGGTTGGGTTGGGTTAGGTGAGTGGATTCGGACATGCGCGGTCAATGGACACGCTGGTCCCGCGCCACGATGCGCAGTGCAGCGCGCCGGGGCAGTGCGTCGGTGCACCGGGCAGCCCCAGCCTGGCTCCAGGCCAGGGCCACCACCGCCTGCAGGCGTGCCGCGTGCCAGGCCTTGTGGTCGTTCTGGTCTTCGTACACACCCAGGCCCACCGCATTGCGCACCAGCCAACCGTTGGGCGGGTCACGCGTCTCCAATTGGTTCAAGGCTGAACGCAGCGCGGTGCCCAAGCGGATGACGAGTTGCGGCCCGTCCAGCAAGTTGGGCGACTCAAGCAGGCAGGCGCTCTCCCACAGCAAGTCGGGCACACGCGCCACCAAGGCGGCGGTGTGCAGCGCCTCCTTCTCACGTGGCGTGATCTGCGGGTTGGCACTCGCATAGTTGGCCGCTGCCGTCATCAGCGCCACCGGGTCATGGTCGGCACTGCGCAGCAGCAGGCGTTTGCGCAGCTCAATGTCCGCCAGCAACTCCAGCAGGAATTGGCGCAGGCTAGAGGTTCGCACCCGCGCAATCGCTCGATTGAGCTGGGCTCGACCGTGGGCGTCGATGGTGAAGGGGTGACGCGTCAGCGTAGCCGCCATGGCGCTCTCAGCCATGGTCAGCTCCCTTGCGCGCGGTCCGGCGGTTCTTGGTTGTCGCGGCCTTGCTTGGCAGCAGCGGTTCACGCTGCGTCAGCATCACGGGCAGGTCCACGTGAATGAGCCGGTCCACGTCACGCACCATCACGGTAATGGCGAAGCGTCGAAGCTCCTCCCGCAGGGCTTGGTAGTCCGACTCGCCCAAGATCTGCTCAAGCTCCGCCGGCAAGAAGAAGGCAGCAAAGCCCTTGAGTTCATGCAGGCGCACCAATTGGCCCTCGACCGCATCAGAGCGGTCGGCGACCGGCTTGGATGCAGTCTTGGCGTGGTCTTGGCCGTGGCCTTGGTCTTGGCCATGGATGGATTTGGTGGTTTTGGCGGGGTGTTTCTTGGGAGCGGTCATGTCGTTTCCTTCGGGTAAATGGGATGCGGTGTGGCCTGGGTCAGGACTCAGTGCAAGGCGGTGGGTCCGGCGATCAGGCCGACCGAAGACAGGGCGCGCAGCACCGTGTCCTGGATGCGCGGCACATAGAAGGCGTCGATCTCGTCTTCATTGCCCCAGCCCAGCGCCAGGCGCAACAGGCTGGCCTGGCGCGGTGCCGCATCGTCGAGCCGGTGCAGGGCTGAGCGAACGATGGCAAACATCAGCTCCGACGGCGTGCAACTGTTGCCCACGACCTGATCGGCCAGCAGTTCCTGCACGCCACGGATCAGCGTGGCCACGAAAAGGGTTTCGCGCTCCTGCGCGCCAAAGGCACTCCAGCAGCGCGCCATCTCGGCGGCCCGACGCAGAGTAGTGATGGGCAATGGTTTGGCGTGGCTGCGCACTCGGGTCAGTGCCTGTGCCACGTCCGACTCGGCCAACACACTGGCCAGGAACTGACGCAGGGCTTGGCAATCGACCGAGCGCAGGAGCTTGTCGATCAGGGTCTGCGGGTCGGCACTCAGGGTGATGTCCACCACCGGCTGTCCGCTCGCGCCACCCGAAGCGCGGCCCTGGCGGGCCGGGCCACGGCGCAACAGGTCGGAGCCTCGTTGCAGACCAGGCAGCCCCAAGGGCGTGCGGATGTCGGAGTTGGGTTGCTGAGGGCGAACGGGTTTCTTGCAAATCGTCATGACGGTCTTTCTGAAGTGAGTCAAAGAATTCGGAGCAAAGCGCTCCCCCAACCCGCAGATGGCGGGTTTTGCACGAAGGCATGGAGCCGGGGAGTCAGGCGTTGACGACCGGGGTCAATGCCACGGTGTCAACGGGAGCGGGTCACTACGGTGGATGGGTCTGTGGATGCATGGCGGCGGTGATAGGTATTGGTTTGGTTGCGTGTAGTGGTCTGCTCAATTCAAGCTACCAGACAAAGGTCTTGCGTCAAGTCCCTGGTCAGAACAAAGCCGCCAGATTGATCGCCGCCGCTTGCGACGCCGCTGCAGCGGCTTGCCGCGTTGGCCAGAATCCCATGCTGGGTTTGGCGCCGGGCTTGGCAGCGGCTTCTTGCTGCAGCGCGGCCGCCAGCGCCTGCGCGTCGTCAAAGGGCGCAAAGGCATGGCGGCGCGCCAGCAATGCAAAGTCACCCGGCGTCAAGTCCGCCAGCTGCACTACCTGAGACTCGGCCATTTCATCGCTATCGAGTTGGAGTTGCTGGCACAGTCGCACAAAGCTGCGAGATACCTGTTCCGGCGTCAACGCATCGAAGCGGATCCGGACATCGAGCCGCCGCAAGACAGCGTTGTCCAGTGCCGACAGCCGGTTGGTGGCCAGCACCACCACTCCCTCGAACTCACCGAGGTGCTCCAGCAGTTCGTTGACCTGGCTGACCTCCCACTGGCGCACGGCGTGCGCGCGGTCCGCCAGCAGGCTGTCGGCTTCATCCAGGAACAGCACGGCGCCATCCTGCAGCGCGCTGGCAAAGGCCTGGGCGATGTGTTGCTCGGTCTCACCCACCCAGGCAGACAGCAGGTCCGAGGCGCGCTGCTCGCTCAGGGGCCGGTCCAGGCGGCGTGCCAGCTCATGCACATAGGCGGTCTTGCCGGTGCCCGGTGCGCCGTGCAGCAAGATGCGGGCAGTGCCACTGCGGGCAATGCCCTGGGCCAGCGCCACCAGATCCGCGCTGGCATTGACCAGTTGCGGGTTCCAAAGCGCAGACGGCGCATGGCCGGCGCGCAGATTGCGGGTGGCCTTGCCCGGCAGGCGCTGGCGCAACCAGTGTCGGCACAGCGCGGCGTCCATCCCGGCTCCGGCGGCACGCGCCCGGTCATGCAGCACTGCCAACCGGTCGATCAAGGCCGGAGTAAGGTCAGGCACGTCTGCCCACTGGCCACGCTCGGTGTCGCCGCAAACGTTTGGTAGGCGTGCCTGCAACACCGCCAGACGGACCGAGCGAGGGGTTGGCTCGACGTGCAGCACCGCATCGAAGCGACGCAGCACCGCCGGGTCGAGCACCTCGGGGTGGTTCATGATCCAGACCACCGGCAGGCGCGACGCTTCGAGCAGACGGTTCAGACTGGCACGGTGATTGGCCATGCTCACGGCAGACCGGTCGCCGCGACCCAGGATGGCATCAGCGTGACTGCGAAACACATCGTCGGCCTCGTCGAACACCAGCACAACACCGGGGGTCTGGCGCAGCAGGCTCAGAGCCAGCCGCAAGTGGCTCAGACGCTCTTCACCCGAGAGCGCATTGCCGTCGTCTTGCAGCACCACCAGTTCCATTGGCTGGATCGGCTGGATCACCGATAAGAGCTGTGTAAGTTCCGGCGCCTGCAGCCAGGCGCGGACGCATTCGGTCTTGCCCAGTCCCGGCGCCCCGCTGATCAGCAGGTGACCGGCGGGCTCACCCTGTCCAACGGCGTGCAGGGCACCAGCCAGCCAGCAATGGGCCAGCCGGATGTCGTGTTGCAGGTGGGTGAAGTCGGCCAGGCTCAAGCGTGCTGGTGGCATCGGCACGACCAGGTTGCCCAGGATCAGTGCCGGGGCCTCTTCGTGGTAGGGCAAGCTCTGCACCAGCCGGCGCGGTGGGTAAAGCAACTCGGTGAAGACTTCCTCGAAGTGCACCTTGAACTTGAGCAGGCCACTGCTGAGCAAGCGACCACGCGCTTGCAGGGCATTGGCCACGCAGTCGCTGGGTACCTGCAGCACGCCCGCCACAGCGCTGATGGCTTCACCGTGGCCGATCGCGCTCCAACTGGCCAGGGCGCAGCGCAAGGGCGTGAAGGCGCAAGCCGCCACGGCAAACTCGAAGATGTCGCGCTCAAGTGGATCGAGGCCGGCGCCCTGCGCCAGCCAATTGACCGTGCGCAGCATGCCGCAGTCTTGTGCCACCGGGGTACCGGCAGTCTGATCGAGGGCGCCAAGGCGACAGCACCGCAACGGCAATGGCCTGACTGACGGCATGCGAACTGGCCGCGACGTCGGCGAGTTCCGGCACAGCCAGCAGTTCGGAGAGTGAAGCCAGGCTGGCCCGTCCTGGTTGCACGTAGGACGGCATGCCACCGGCACCAGACAGGATGCGCAGGGACCAGCAGGCCAGGCGGTCACGGTAGGCAGTTTGGGCCGAGGTGCCGCTCTGGGGTCGGTGGGCATCGCTTGAACGCGTAGCGGGGTGATCGTTCAACAGGGTGATGAGCTCATGTTTCATGGTGTTCGGATCCGTGGTTCAGTTGATTCGAGGTTGTTTGGGCGAAGTCCTCCCCGCATCGCTGCAAGCAGGCTTGCGGCGATGTCGAGTGGGACTGGTCGGTGTGCGGGTTGGTCGCTCAGCTCAGCCAGCGAACTGGCGGCTGATTGGCATGACCGAACCAGATTGGCGGGGGTTGGGGCTCGTTGCCCGAGCTCATTGCCGGTATCACGATGGGGGTCGCCACTGCGGGTGCGTGATGCTGAACGGCATGGATGCCGCGCAGCTTGGGCCGTGGCTGTCCCAGCACGTCTCCGATCGGCACGAGACGTCGCGGCTGGTCCAGCGCCGTTCGCGGTGCCAGATGGCCGTCGTTGCGGTCGCCGTTGTTGCCAGTCGCGTCGGGTAGGCGCACCAGCGCACCGGTGGCCAGTTGACTGGCCAGCAGCCGCTCCATCGCCGATCCGTCTTGCCGCGTCAGGTTGGGCACATAGCGGCTGTAGACCCGAAACAGCATCTCCGTGCTGGTGTGGCCCAGTTGACGGGCGATCCATTCGGGCGCTTCACCGGAGGCCAGCCACAAGGTGGCCGCAGTGTGGCGCATCTGATAGGGCCGGCGCTTGTCCAAGCCGAGATGGCGCAACAGTGGGTACCAGATCCGGTCAGAAAAGTTCTTGTTGTCCAGCGGCTGGCCCATCAGGTTGCAGAACACATACTCAGACAACTTGCCAGTGGCTTCGAACTGGCGCTGCAAGGCCTGCACCACCGGTTGGCTCATCTGGATGTCGCGCTGGCTGCCGTCGGTCTTGGTGTACTCATCTTCACCAAGCACAAAGGTTTCGCGTACGCGGATCACACGCAGCTCGAAGTCGACGTACTTCCACTTGAGGCCATGGACCTCGCCGGTGCGCATGCCGGTGAAGAAGCGAACCGTGAAGTAGTCCTGGTAGTCAGGCCGCACCGTGGCCAGGATGCGCTGCACGTCGACCAGGCTGAACGGATCCACATCGGTCTTGCGCAGGCGCAGTGTCTTGATGTTGAGGGTGGGTGACGTAAACTGAAAGCGGTCGGCGGCTTCGTTCAAAATCTGACGTAGCAGACCCATGATTTCGTTGATCCGTTTGGGTGAGAGCCCTTCCTGTTCTCCGCGACCTTTAACTTTGGCGAGTGTGGCGCGGAATTCAAGAACATCGGATTTGGTGATGCTGCTGACCACCTTCCCTCCGAAGTGAGGGATGAGGCGACCGTTCAGAGTCGACAGCAAGGAGCGGATGTGGCTGCGCCGCCATTCGATGCTGTGCTCGTCTACCCATTGGGACGCGAAGTCGCGGAACAGGGGGGAATCGGGTTCTTGGCCAACTTCGGGAAGCAAGGGCACATTCGTCGATGCCGCAGGTTCAAACCGATCTACCATTGCACTCGCAGGAAAGAATTCGCGGTAGATGAACGTCCCGTCGGCCTGCGCCTTCTTGATCTTGTCGACCAGCGACTGCACCCTCTTACGGTTTGGTGGCGTATCGGGCAATGCCGTCTGCTCGCGACAGCGTACGCCCCGGTACGTGAAGTCGACCAGCAGCTTGCCGGTCTCTTTTCTTGCGGTCACTTTAGCCATGGAGGACTGCCCCGTTGGCCATCGGGATCGCGCTCATTCCAAACGGGTGCCGACTCGGCATGACCTTCATGTCACGTTCGATCGCCTCCCACACGTACAGAATCTTCCGTCCGCCAAATGGTCGCAGGTAGTGCACCCCCTCGTGTAGAACGCTGTCCTTCAGGCGCTCGCGGATAGTGCGCACGTCATACTTGATCCTCGACGAAAGCTCGTCGGTTGTGAGGTAGGTTTGCTCAGCCATTTTGGATTCCTTTACAATCAAGTTGCAAGTGATGAAAATATTTATCACTTGCTGACTATGTTAATCCATCAATCACACTTTTCAAGTCATTTGATAAATATTTTTATCGTCAGATGTCTTTTGTCGACATGATCCGATTCAAGCTCGGCGAAATGATCGAACGGAAGCAGTTCGCTGAAGGAAGGCGCATCACGATCAATGAGGTCGCGACGGCAACAGGACTCAACCGGATGACCCTGTCAAAGATCCTGAATCAAAAGGGGTACGGCACTGGGACTGACACGGTTGACCGGCTATGTCTGTACTTCAACTGCCGGGTTGAAGATCTGATGGAGCACGTTCCCGACGAGGCAGCTTAGTTTGGCCGGGTGTTTTGTTGGGAAGCGCGGTGATCGCGGACGAACGCCTGACCACCGCCAACATCGTCCGCTCGGTAGGGGGATCTCCGGTAGACTAAAGGCTGACGACCGGTTCGGGCCAGAAGCGGTACTTGGTGAATGACTGCTTTTGGGTAACACATAGCGAGTTTTCAGCCAATAGAGCAAGCCTGTAGTATTCGCTCTGCTACAAGAATTATTCAGGAGGAAGCTTGGCTGAAATTTCCGGTGTAAGCACGGCGTCGCGTGCGCTTTTGATCCAGCTGTCGGACATTCACTTTATGGAGCCGGGTGATGCGGTGCTGAAGCGCAGTGCACAAATCGCTGCAGCCGTCCAACCTCTGCTTCCACTGGCCTCGCGAGTGATCCTCATTGTCACCGGCGACATCGCGCAGTCCGGTAAGGCGACAGAGTACGACCTCGCGAAGGATTTCATTCGTGCCATCGCGACTGATATCACGAGCCGGCATGGCCAAGCGCCAGAGATAATCACTGTTCCTGGCAATCATGACGCGGATTTCGATTCTCCGCGGGCCCGAGTGCGCACACGCGTGCTCAAACAACTCAAGGCTGAAGCACCTTCTAGCATCGAATTGGCAGATGTCGAAGAGTGCGTCAGCATCTTCGATGCCTATCAGGCGTTCGCAAAGGATATTGAAACCGGCGCGGCGATTACGCACTCTCCGATCTGGCGCACCTTCACGGTCAATGTGGGCGACAACTCGCTGCAGGTTCACTGCGTCAATAACGCGTGGAGCTGCGAGATTCGCACCGAGCCCGGAAGTCTCGGCTTTCCAACCAAAATTCACCAGGCATGCGCCGACGTCAATGGTGTTCTGCGGATCTTACTGATGCACCACCCGGCGCACTGGATCGCCTCTCGCCAATACCGCGAGTTTCGCCGCTTCACCCGTGAATGCGCAGAGATCTGCTTCACTGGTCACGAGCACGAATCTAACACCGGTGCTAACCGTGACAGTGAGACTGGTCTGACACTATTTGTTGAAGGTGCCGTGCTGCAGGAGCGTGGAAATCCTGCCGTATCCGGCTTTAACGGTTCACTGATAGATTTCCACGCCAACACCCTCGAATCCACGGAATTCTATTGGAATGGGACGGTCTACGTCTCAGCAGGTGAACCTTTCAACCAGGCCTTGCCAACCAAGGCTAGCGTCGTCAATCTGAAGCCGGAGTGGCTGGACTTCATCACAGACTTGGGCTCCAACGTATCTCACCAAGCGCGAGAGCGAGTAGACCTTGCAGATCTATATGTTTACCCAGAGTTGGAGCAGCAAAACGACGACGAGAACCCCATCATCGTCTCCAGCCAAGAGTTGTCAAAGGAACTTGCCACAGATACGTCATCGACGCTTATCAAGGGTGACCAGAGCAGCGGCAAGACCGCGCTACTCAAACGTATGTACGCGGATGGGCTGGAACGCGGGATATACCCGATCTATATTAACGGCGCCAAGCTGAAGAACTCCAGCGCACGTGATATCCAACGCCTCATCGAACGCTGCGCCGAAGAACAGTATGCCGCCGAATCCGTAGATAGGGTGCTGCAGGCCAAGCCCGAAATGCGCGTTCTGTTGCTGGACAATCTTGATCGGCATGAGTTCCCTGATCGTTACATGTCCAGCGTGCTCGACCACCTAGACAAGCAGTTCCTAAAAATCATCGCGACTGTCGACACAGCGTTCGATCTTAGGGAGGCCTTGCTGACGGCTGATCTCAGTTCATTGAGGTCGTTCGTGCAATTGCGCTTGTTGGATTTCGGTTTCCGGCTGCGCTTCGAACTGGTTTCAAAATGGTTTTGGCTCGACGATAAGAAGCAGCGCCCGGAACAAGAGGCCGAGCTGGCCGACAAGGTGATTGCACGTATCGTAGGCCGCGGCTTGGTGCCGTCGTTCCCGATCTACGTGCTTATTTTGCTGCAAAGTATCGAGGTCGGCCGTGCTGGCGAATTGGAAAACAGCGCGCTGGGTCACTACTACGAATACATGATTCTGCAGGCTCTTGAGCCCCGCGTGCGCCAGGACCATGTGCATGAAATTCTCAACTACTGCTCGCAGTTTGCCCTGGTTCCTCTATTCAGTAAAGAAGGAGCGTGTGTCCGACAAAGAGCTGAGGGGCTTCCATGATGCATTCGAGAAGAGGTTTGACCTAGAGATCAAGTTTGATGCACGCAAGCGTATGTTGCTCGATACCAATCTATTCTTGGAACTGGGCGACGACATCGGTTTCCGCTACCCATACAGCTACTTCTTTTTTCTGGGGCGCTACCTTGCGAAGAGCTTGCAGAGTCAAGAGACCCTGACGTTCATCCGTCGCTGCTGCGAAAACTTGCACGTACGCGAGAACGGCAACGCCATGTTGTTCCTCGCCCATCACAGCAATGATCAGTTCGTCTTCGATGTGCTGCGTGAAGCGGTAGACTCGCGTTTTGCGGAGATCGCGCCCTTGCAATTCCAGCAGGACACAGAGGCGCTGGACAAGATGGTCGATCAGGCGCCGGTCGTTGTCTTTAACGAGGGCAAGCGCAAGGATGGCCGTGAGAGAGTCCAGATTGAGGATCAGCGTATAGAGCGGACCTTCGATGACGCGGCTAACGGTGGGGCCGACTCGCATAGCGCATCCGCAGAAGAGCAGGCAGCACTCAAGCTACTGGCTGAGGTCAACGGCCTAATCAAAGGCATTGAATTGCTCGGAATGGCGCTAAAGGCAAACTTCGGGTCGATCGATACAGATTCCAAGCAGAAATTGATCGATTCCCTGTTTAAGGGCGGGCTGCGCGGACTTCGGGTTTTCGTGGAAGCCTTCTCTGCGGTACCCGACCACATTATTGCTGAGCTTGGCGCTGCTCTCGACGATCTCGGCTCCACCAACCCCGCTGACCGGGATCGTGCCGTCAAGATCAGGATCTTCCAGATCATCGGGCGCTTCTCGTTCTGGTTTATCCAGCGTATCGGGTCAGCCGTCGGTTCCAAAAGCATGGCGCCAGCTATCAAACGCTACGTCGACAACAACGACACAATCTCTAACCGGCTTGTGGCCATGACTAGCATGCTGGAGACACCGGATCGCATCCCACTCCAAGATTTGCGCGAGCTTAACGAACGGGTGTCTAAACAAGCTTTCGCGCAAAGCGTCCTGCGCTTGATCGTCTTAACTCGAATCTACATGTATAAAACCGCGGAAGCCGAGAAGCAACAGGTCTTCCAAGAGATGGACATCCGGGTCTCGACCCAGCACGCCATAGACTACACAACGCGGAAAGCCAAGCGACTGACGAAGGGTTAGCCTGAGATTTCCGCTTGGTAGGCCGAAACTGAATGACATCACAAAACGCTCGCCGACACTATGGATTGGAAGGAAATTCGCGAATGGATTCAACTCACCTTCGTAATCGTCGGGGGAACGATTGCGTTGTTCGCCTTCTTTCAAAACCAGAGGCAGCGAAAGCTGGAAAACTCTCTCAAGTTGGTCGCGTTGTTCCGGGAGTCGCTTCGCCCAAACGATATCGCCCACTGGATCAAGCTTTTTCGTTCGAGCAGTGAGCTCTCTGGTAGTCCGCCCGGGCAATATGCCACGGGAAAGGGGGCCAATCGGTATATCGGTGACTATTTCTCAGAGGGGAGCGGCGACGAAAATGCCATCTCCCGAATGGCGCAGAACCTCGAAATCATTTGCCATCAGTTGTCCGTCGGTACGGCTGACGTGAGGATCGTCTATTACGAACTCGGGCAATTTCTCACAACTATGTTCGAGTGGCTTGGAGGCATTGAGGCCGGCCCACCTGGACACTATCTTCTCGATCAATCCTTTCCCTCCATTGGACGTATCTGCAAGAAACACAAGAAGCAGTTTGCAAAGTGGCCGTCCCGCGTATATGCATACATCATCAGTGATGGCTACCCTCCTAGAGCGCTAGCCCTGAACGCCCGCTATAAAAGCAATGAGTCTGAAACTGCCGAATTCCGCTTTGTCTCGAAGGTTGGGGCGGGTCCGGGCCAAATGCAGCCACTGGCCAATGACTGCAGTGTGGTAAATAGCTTTCTCGGTTCTATTGGTTATCCCGCTTCGTTCGGCTACGTTGAGCGAGAGCGTCGTGGAGAATGACGCCCGTCATGGTTATGCGGGTTTCCTCAAAGTAATCAGCGTCCCCTATTAAAGGTCAACTTGGCTTCGAAGCAGATGCGCTGAATCACGTCCATGGTCGTCTGGCCGTCGGCCATAGCGTCCGCATTCATGAAATGCGCGTCGAACGATGTGGTGTTGGCCACGTACACGGATGTGGGCACAGAGACAGTCAGATGATGGTCCTCAGTTCAAACTCACACGTGAACAGGATACCGCCCTCTCCGATTCGTGTTTTTGAGATCACATCGAGGTCTTCGATCCCTTCAAAGTCCTCTACCGTGAAGCTGCGGATAGGTTCAAGGCATGCATCAGGAACTCCATTGCTCCGAAGGAACGAGCAGGCGGTGTTTACAGGCACGCTAGACAAGTACTCGATCGCTGCATGAGTTAGAGCTTCATCTATGTCTTGCGAGTGGTCGTCCATGAACGTTTCGAGCTGCTCGTCGTCAAGCGCGATGTTCGTGGCGCGAACGCGCGCGGGTCCAACGGCGTCGACTAACTGCTTCATTTCCGCATTAGTCATGGTCGCTGACCACGTCGCCGCGACGAGATCTTTTACGTTCCCCTTCAGCTTGACAAGCCCGATATCCCGCGCGGACAGCAGCGTGACCCTTCCTCTCTTGTTTGGCGACAATTACCTTGGCCGGTTGACGACAACTATCTTGGCCGGTTAGAGACCTAAACCGGGCAGGTCCGGGAGGCGGGGCTACCGTTGCACCATCGAACACCCATCGAAGGTAGGCGGCATGCCCGGCAAGAGAATCACGGACCACCAGTGCACAAGTACAAACAACACCGCAACAAGTTCAGTCAAGTAGCGGCCGCAGCCAAGCGGGCATCAGCGAACGGAAGCGCCCGGCGCATTGACGATGCGCCAAACCTGCCATCACAAAGACCCCAGCGCAACTGGCGACGCGAGAAGACCCATTGAGCGCGGTCTGGGACAGTGAAGTCGTCCCCTGCTGCAAAGCGATGCCAGACTCAACGCCGTTACCCTACTGGAAGAACTGCAGCGTCGCTACCCTGGTCGTGGGACAGCAGCGTGCTGCGAACATTGCAAAGACGCATCCGCCTGTGGCGTGCCAAGTTTGGAGCTGGCGGGAGGTCTACTTTGCTCAGGAACACCCACCCAGGACGACGGGGGCCTGTCGGACTTCACCGTCGCCGATGACCTGAACGTCGAGATTGGCGGTGCCGCGTTCGCACACCGGCTGTACCAATTCGCATTGGCCGTACTCGGGATGGGCGCCACGTCCACAGTCATCGATGGCGGCGAAAGCTTTCTGGCGCTGTCGACAGGATTGCAGGCGGCTCTGTGGGCATTGGGCGGTGTCCCCCGAAGAACTCCGCACCGACAGCCTGTCGGCGGCCTTCAACAACTTGGCCGAGCAGGAAGAATTGACCAAGCGGTATGCCGACCTGTGCAGCCACTACGGCCTGCGAGCAACACGCTGCAATCCGGGCCAATCCAACGAGAACGGCTCCATCGAATCGCGCCATGATTCATTGAAGACCGCACTGGACCAGGCGTTGCCTCTGCGCGGCAGTCGCAGCTTTTGATACGCGAGCTGACTACGAAACGTTTGTGGGCACCATCGTGCAGCATGAACACCCGTGCAGCCAAGCCCTGGTCACCGAGCGCCCCATGCTCAAACCCTTGCCGGTGCGCCGTACAGCGGAATTTGGAAGAGATTCCCGCGCGGGTCAGCAAACACGCCGTCTTCAACCTCAAAGGCGCTCTGCACAGCGCCCCAAGCCAGCTCATTGGCCACCGGCTGATGGTGCGCCAGTATGCCCAGCATGTGGAATGCTGGCTGGGTGGTCAATGCGTACTCACGTTACCCAGAGCACGACCAGAAGACGGCCAGCGCAATGGACGCGGCATCGACTACCGCCATTTGGTGGCTGCTTTGAAACGCAAGCCCGGCGCATTTGCCCGCTGGGTGTTGCGTGACGCATCCTTCCCCCGTCCCGTGTACCGCCAAACGTGGGAGCGGCTGTCTGCCCAGCGACCTGAACGCGAAGCCTGTAAAACGATGGAGGGGTTTGCTGGTCTTGGCTGCCGAGGGGCACGAGGCCCAACTCGCCCACAATTGGAGCAGTTGGATTGAGCTGGACCAATTGCCTGACCTGCACGCGCTGACCCAACTACTGGCGCCGCCCAAGGGAGATGTGCCGCAGGTGGTGGTGACGCTGCCCCTGCTTGCCTCCTACGACGAACTGTTTGAGGTGGCCCTATGAGCGCGCGTCAATTACAACGGTGACAACGACAACTACTGTCACCAGTACGTCGGCCCGCCGGGGATGATGCCTACCGATTTGCGCCTGCCCACCATCAAGGCCGGCTGGCGACCTGTGCGCACAGTCTGACAAGGCGGGCCCAGCACACCGGTTATTGGAGGCCTTGCTGGAGCATGAAATCAATGAGCGCGAAACCCGCCGCATTGACCGCCACCGCATGGAGTCGGGCCTGAGCCCGGATAAGCGCCCAACCAGCTTTGACTTCGCCGCTGTTCCAGGGGTGTGCAAAGGCGCAGGTGATGGCGCTCACAGAAGGCACCGGAGTGGATTGACCGGGTGCCAATGTGCTGCTGTTCGGGCCACCGGGTGTTGGCAAGAGCCATCTGGTGTGCGCCTTGGGGCACGCCTTGATTGATAGTGGTCGGCGGGTACTGTTTACCCGCTGTTCGGACTTGGTGCAACGGCTGCAGGCTGCCCGGCGTGACCTGCGTTTGCCGCAGGAACTGGCCAAGTTAGACCGGTTTGACTTGCTGATTCTGGATGACCTCAGCTATGTACGACGCGACCAAGGGAGACCTCCGTCTTGTTTGAGCTGATATCCGAACGCTATGAGCGCAAGAGTCTGGCCATTACAGCCAATACACCATTCTCACAGTGGGGAGAGGTGTTTGTGGAGCCAGCCATGACACTGGCGGCGGTTGACCGCCTTGTGCACCACTCAACTATTTTTGAGATGAACGTCGATAGTTACCGCCGCCGGGCGCGCAGACATCCAGTAGGCCAAAACCAAAACCAACGCAGGCTCTGGTTCATGACGCGCCCGCCGTGGACAAGCCATCTGCCCACAGGTCAAGCCTGTGGACAGCCCCTGCGGGGTTCATGCCTTGACCACAGCTCCCCGGAAGGAGCCTTCGGCCTGACGCGCTGCGCTTGCCAAACAGCCATTTATTGAAAGGAATTCAGAAAACCGGACAGCCAAATACCGAATCTTTACACGTTCCCCGCCTCCGACCGGCCAAGATAGTTGTCGTCGGGCGGCCAGGATAGTTGACGCCGACCACTCTCTGTAGCCACGGTGCAGTGAGATTGATCGAGTGCCTCATGACGTCCCAGATCAATGTGACGTAACTGGGCCCTCCGTCGAACGAGGAAGAAACTACACCTATCACATATCCATCATCGTTGGCGACAGGGCCGCCGCTCATCCCGCCGAAAGTATCATGGCAAGCTCAATGCAGGCTGCGGGCATGCGTTCTCCTCGTCCGTTCGAACACGGCGGTGACCAGTCCTGACGAAACCAAAGGAGTAAGGCGAGATGTTCCTGCCTCGAAGTCGTGATGCCGGTAACCAAAGGCCCACAGTCGATCTCCAACGAGGGGCAGTGCGACCTGGAGCGGTGCCAGTGTGAGCTGGCGATCCACGTGAGCGTCAGAATTGAGCGTGCAACTTACCAGCGTGACGTCGGAGCTCGTGCTTCGACGGGCGTCGAACTCGCTCAACCCGGAACTGGTGACACTCGAATGTCACCAAGCTCGTGCCGAAGGAAGGTCATGAACAGAGGCGAAGAGCCTGTGGCTGCAATTTCTTTCAGAACGTGGGTGGCGGTGAGTAGGAGACCCGGCCCGATCATCACGCCGCTCCCGATAGGTTCGAACCCTTCGTCCGTGGACCGAATCACGGCGACGAGGGAGTCGCCTGCCTGATGCAAGGAATCCATAGGGCCGATGCCGTCGTCGGGGCTGAACTTTGCCGTCTGCCACGACCGTTCGAGTTTCCAAAGGTCGTCGTTCGCATTGGTAACAAGGGCTTGGTGCTCTTGGGTCATACATCGGATTTTCTCATCATGAGCGGCGAAAGCTTGTTCGGACTTCGTAGCGGAACCCTGCCGAGTACGGAGGAAGATGCTGACCGGCAGGATCGCTGGAAGATAGGCCGTCGGCAAAGCATCGAGCGCGACCACTGCGTTCCGGCTGTCTTACCTACCTGACTTAAGCCTTCAATGTCCGCTCTCAGGCCATGAATCCGGGGTTGGGGGGGCGGTGGCTCGGGGCGGCAGCGAGCCACCGCCCGCGGGGGCAGATTGGTGGCCAAGATCGAAGGTGACGCTTCCAACTATTCGTGAACCGAATCCCACTATTGACTGTCAAACTCGACGCGGATGATAGTGAAAGCCAACGGGGGGGGGCGGGGGGGCAACGAACATAGGACCTGGCAACCGACAACAGTCAGTCGGAATGGCATCCGCATGGTCCTGCGCTATCCGCTCTCCGGATCATGTCGTTTCTGGATCAGCTTCGACCCCCCAGAGCGGCCCTCAACCGAGAACGCCCAGTTGGCCCTCGTCACAGACCCAATGGTCAAACCGGAAATCGACAGATCTTGTGACGGCACAAACCTCGTCACAAACCTCGTCACAAAAGCAAAACGCCCACATGAAGTGGGCGTTTGCTGCTAGCGAAGACCGCTAGTTTGTTGGTTGCGCGAGAAGGATTTGAACCTCCGACCTTTGGGTTATGAGCCCAACGAGCTACCAGACTGCTCCATCGCGCGGTAGTCTTAGATTATACCCTATCAGGACGCCGCTGCGTCCGTGGCGGGGGCTTCGGTCACTGCGGGACGGTCCACCAACTCGACCAAGGCCATGGGCGCATTGTCGCCAACGCGGAAACCCATCTTCAGGATACGGGTGTAGCCGCCTGGACGTGCTTTGAAGCGCGGGCCCAGGTCGTTGAACAACTTGACGACGCTGTCGCGGTCGCGCAGACGGTCGAACGCCAGGCGACGGTTTGCAACCGTGGCTTCCTTGGCCAAGGTGATCATCGGCTCGATGACGCGACGCAACTCCTTGGCTTTGGGTACGGTGGTCTTGATGACTTCGTGCTCGATGAGCGAGTTCATCATGTTGCGCAGCATCGCCAGGCGATGCGAGCTGGTGCGGTTGAGTTTACGTAGTCCGTGTCCGTGACGCATGGTAGATTTCCTTTGAGTTTTAAATGGGCAGCCGTATCAGGTACTGCCCTTTGCGTGGAACCCCCGAGGGTTCGAAAAATCAGCGCTTTTCCAACGCTGCAGGTGGCCAGCTTTCCAGCTTCATACCTAATGTCAGACCGCGGGAAGCCAAAACTTCCTTGATCTCGTTGAGCGATTTGCGACCCAGATTGGGGGTCTTGAGCAATTCGTTCTCGGTGCGCTGAATCAGATCACCGATGTAATAGATGTTCTCGGCCTTGAGGCAGTTGGCGGACCGAACCGTCAGCTCAAGCTCGTCAACCGGGCGCAGCAGAATCGGGTCGAACTGGGTGTTGCCGCGTGGCGCGGGCGTATCGAAGGCGGCCAACTCGCTGCCCTCCAGTTGCGCGAACACGGCCAACTGCTCCACCAGGATTTTTGCCGAGGCGCGCACCGCATCTTCGGCGGAAATGGCGCCATTGGTTTCGATCTCGACCACCAGCTTGTCCAGGTCGGTGCGCTGCTCAACGCGGGCGCTCTCCACCGTGTACGCAACACGCTTGACGGGCGAAAACGATGCATCCAGAACAATGCGCCCGATCGACTTGGTCGGCTCGTCGCCATAACGGCGCATGGTCCCCGGCACGTAACCACGGCCTTTTTCAATCTTGATCTGCATGTCGAGCTTGCCGCCGTTCGACAAGTGCGCGATCACGTGATCAGGGTTGATGATTTCGACGTCGTGCGGCGTCTGAATATCGCTGGCGACCACGATGCCTTCGCCGTCCTTGCGCAGACTCAAGGTGACCTCATCGCGGTTGTGCAGCTTGAACACAACACCCTTGAGGTTCAGCAGAATGTTGACCACATCCTCTTGCACACCGTCGATCGACGAGTACTCGTGCAGCACCCCCGCGATCGTGACTTCGGTGGCGGCATAGCCAGGCATGGACGACAACAAAACCCGGCGCAAGGCGTTGCCAAGCGTATGACCGTAGCCACGCTCGAACGGCTCCAAAACGACTTTAGCCCGGTTCAGACCGAGCTGTTCGACATTAATTGCTTTGGGTTTCAACAAACTGGATTGCATTCAAACTTCCTCTCAATACCCCCGGCTCGTTACACCGGTAAGGCTGGTGAAGCGCCTGGAACGCGGTGCCCCGCGTCCCAGGAACGATTTTTCTATGCCGCGAGTTAACGTGAGTACAACTCGACGATCAGCGATTCGTTGACATCGGCGGCGAACTGGTCGCGATCGGGCACGCTCTTGAAGGTGCCTTCGGCCTTGTCAAAGTTCACTTCGACCCAGGCTGGCATGCCAACCTGTTGCGCCAATTGCAGCGCCTCGACCACGCGGTTTTGCTTCTTGGACTTGTCGCGCAGCGCGACGATGTCACCGGCCTTGACCATGTACGAGGGGATGTTGACGCATTGGCCGTTGACCGTCAGGGCCTTGTGTGAGACCAACTGGCGCGCTTCGGCGCGGGTCGAGCCAAATCCCATGCGGTAAACGACATTGTCCAGGCGCGACTCCAGCAGGAACAAGAGGTTGGCGCCGGTGTTGCCCTTGCGGCGGTCGGCCTCTTCGAAGTAGCGGCGGAACTGCTTCTCAAGCACGCCATACATGCGTTTGACTTTTTGCTTCTCGCGCAGTTGCAGACCGTAGTCGGACGTGCGGGCACCGGAGGTGCGGCCATGCTGGCCAGGCTTGGAGTCGAATTTGGCCTTGTCGCTGATCGAGCGGCGCGCGCTCTTGAGGAACAGGTCAGTGCCTTCACGGCGGGATAGTTTGGCCTTGGGGCCGAGGTAGCGTGCCACGTGAACTTCCTTTTTGTCATCTGCCGCAGCGAACTGCGGGAGCCATCAACTCGGAGTCAATGGCGGTGGGCTTGGTTGAGAAACGAAATTAGATGCGACGACGCTTCTGTGGACGGCAGCCATTGTGTGGCACCGGCGTCACGTCAGCGATCATGTTGATGCGGATACCCAGCGCGGCCAAGGCTCGCACCGAGGATTCACGACCGGGGCCAGGACCCTTGATTTCGACATCCAGGTTCTTGATGCCCTGCTCAACGGCGGCACGGCCAGCCACTTCGGACGCCACCTGGGCGGCGAACGGCGTGGACTTGCGGGAGCCCTTGAAGCCTTGACCACCCGACGACGCCCAAGACAAGGCATTGCCCTGGCGATCGGTGATCGTGATGATGGTGTTGTTGAAAGACGCGTGAACGTGTGCGACGCCGTCGGCAACGTTCTTGCGGACTTTCTTGCGCACGCGCTGCGCGGCGTTATTGGCGGGAGCTTTTGCCATAGTAGTCTTTCAGTACCGGTTATTTCTTGAGTGCCTGAGCAGCCTTGCGCGGGCCCTTGCGGGTACGGGCATTGGTGCGCGTGCGCTGACCGCGCACGGGCAAGCCGCGACGATGGCGAAAACCGCGGTAGCAGCCGATGTCCATCAATCGCTTGATGTTCATCGTCGTCTCGCGACGCAAGTCACCTTCGATGGTGAAGACAGCGATCTGGTCGCGAATCTTCTCCAGGTCTCCGTCTGTCAGGTCTTTGACCTTCTTGGAGTAAGCGATGCCACATGCTTCGCAAATCTTGCGAGCGCGGGTGCGACCAATACCAAAGATGGCGGTAAGACCAATCTCGGAATGCTGATGCGGCGGAATATTGATGCCAGCGATACGTGCCATGTTCGTCCTCTAAAACTCGTGCAATTAACCTTGACGCTGCTTGTGACGGGGATCGGTACAGATCACACGCACAACGCCTTTACGCCGGATTACTTTGCAGTTACGGCAAATTTTCTTGACCGAAGCCGAAACCTTCATTTCATTCTCCTAAAACTGTTACTTCGCCCTGAACACAATCCGTGCCCGACTCAAGTCATAAGGCGTCAACTCCACGGTGACCTTGTCACCCGGAAGGATGCGGATGTAGTGCATCCGCATCTTTCCTGAAATATGTCCCAGCACCACGTGTCCGTTTTCCAGCTTCACGCGAAACGTCGCGTTGGGCAGGTTTTCGACCACTTCACCCTGCATCTGAATGACATCGTCTTTTGACATAACACTCGACCGCTTAAGAAGACTTGAAATTGGCCTTCTTCAGCAACGATTCATACTGCTGCGACATCATGTAATTCTGAACCTGTGCCATGAAATCCATGGTCACCACAACGATGATCAGAAGTGAGGTGCCACCGAAATAGAAGGGCACGTTGTACTTCAAGATCAGAAACTCGGGCAGCAAACACACCATCGTGATGTAGATCGCACCGGCGAAAGTCAGGCGCAACAGGATCTTGTCGATGTACTTTGCAGTTTGGTCACCTGGCCGAATACCGGGGATGAACGCGCCACTCTTCTTGAGGTTGTCTGCCGTCTCACGGCTGTTGAACACCAGCGCTGTGTAGAAGAAGCAGAAAAATATGATCGCGGCCGCATAGAACATGACATAGATCGGCTGCCCTGGCGACAAGGAACTGGCGATGTCTTTCAACCAGCGCATCGACTCGCCCGCGCTGAACCAACCCACAACCGTTGCCGGCAGCAAAATGATCGACGAAGCAAAGATCGGAGGAATCACCCCCGCCATGTTCAGCTTCAGCGGCAAGTGCGAAGACTGACCGCCATAGACCTTGTTGCCAACCTGGCGCTTGGCGTAATTGACCAGAATCTTGCGCTGACCACGCTCCACGAACACCACGAACCAGGTAACGACACCCACCAAAACAATAATCAGCAAGGCCACAAAATAGCTCATGGCACCGGTGCGAACCAATTCCAGCAATCCGCCAATGGCATTGGGCAACCCCGCAGCAATACCGGCAAAGATCAAAATCGAAATACCGTTGCCCAGCCCGCGCTCGGTGATCTGCTCGCCCAGCCACATCAGGAACATGGTGCCCGCGGTCAAGGTGAACACCGCCGTCATCCGGAACCCAAAACCCGGCGCAATCACCAGCCCGGCGGAACTCTCCAGAGCCAAGGCAATGCCCATTGACTGGAACAGCGCAAGGCCCAAAGTGCCGTAACGGGTGTACTGGGTAATCTTGCGACGCCCGGCCTCACCCTCTTTCTTCAACTGCTCAAACGCCGGCAGTACGTAGGTCAACAACTGCATCACGATCGACGCCGAGATGTACGGCATGATGCCCAAGGCAAAAATCGTGAAGCGCGACAAGGCACCGCCTGAGAACATGTTGAACATGCCCAGGATGCCGCCCTGTTGTCCCTTGAAGAACTGCTGCAGCTGCGCCGGGTCAATGCCCGGAACCGGAATGTGCGCGCCGACGCGGTACACAACCAGCGCAAGCAGCAAAAACATCAGTCGGCGACGCAGGTCGCCGAACTTGCCGGTCTTTGCCAGTTGAGTCGCGTTAGTGGCCACTTGTCAAGTCTTTCGGGGAACCGGGTATCAGGCGACGCTGCCGCCGACGGCCTCGATGGCCGCCTTGGCACCTGCGGTTGCGCCGATGCCCGTGAGCTTCACGGACTTGGTCAAGGCGCCGGTCTTGACAACCTTCACGGTCTTGATCAGCTCGCCAACCAAACCAGCTTGCTTGAGCGTCAACAGGTCAACCTCGGCCGCACCCAGGCGCTCCAGCGAAGTCAAGGTGACTTCGGCGTTGAACTTCAGAGACTGGGACTTGAAGCCGCGCTTGGGCAGACGACGCTGCAAAGGCATCTGACCGCCTTCAAAGCCCACCTTGTGGTAGCCACCAGCGCGGGACTTTTGACCCTTGTGGCCGCGACCGGCGGTCTTGCCGATCCCAGAGCCGATGCCACGACCGACACGACGCTTGTAGTGCTTTGCACCATCGGCGGGCTTGATGCCATTGAGTTCCATCATCAACCTCTTAGAGCACTTTGACCAGATAACTGATCTTGTTAATCATGCCGCGGACTTCTGGCGTATCCACCAGTTCACGCGTGCTGCTGACCTTGCGCAGGCCCAAACCGCGCACGGTGGCGCGATGCGATTCTTTGCAACCGATGGGGCTGCGAACCAGTTGAACCTTGACTGTTTGCTGTGTTGTCATTTCAGAGCTCCCGCTTAGACGAAGAGTTCTTCGACCGACTTGCCGCGCTTGGCCGCCACGTCCGCCGGGGTGGTGGCGTGAGCAAGCGCGTCCAAGGTGGCACGAACCATGTTGTAGGGATTGGTCGAACCATGGCTCTTGGCCACGATATCGGTGATGCCGATAACTTCGAACACCGCGCGCATCGGACCGCCAGCAATGATGCCGGTGCCCTTTGGCGCCGGCGCCATCATGACGTTGGCGGCACCGTGATGGCCCATCACCTTGTGGTGAATCGAACCATTCTTGAGCGACACCTTGGTCATGTTGCGGCGAGCTTCTTCCATGGCCTTCTGCACGGCAGCAGGCACTTCCTTGGACTTGCCCTTGCCCATGCCGACGCGACCGTCGCCATCACCCACCACGGTGAGGGCCGCGAAACCGAGGATACGGCCGCCCTTGACCACCTTGGTGACACGATTGATCGCGATCATCTTCTCGCGCAGGCCGTCTTCAGGCCCTTCAGCCTTACCCTGCATCTTCGCTTGTACTTTAGCCATTGTGTTTTCCGATCTGCTTAGAACTGCAAGCCAGCTTCGCGCGCCGCATCGGCCAACGCCTTGACGCGGCCATGGTAAGCAAAGCCGGAACGGTCAAACGCCACTTTGTCGACGCCGGCCGCTTTCGCCTTCTCGGCGACGCGCTTGCCAACCAGTTGGGCAGCGGCGACATTGCTGCCCTTGCCCGAACCACCCAGGGTCTTGCGCACTTCGACTTCTGCGGTGGAGGCAGTGGCCAACACCTTGGCGCCGTCGCCAGAAATGACGCTGGCGTAGATATGCAGGTTGGTGCGGTTCACGGTCAAACGCGCCACACCTTGCGTGGCGATACGAATGCGGGTCTGACGTGCCCGACGAAGACGCTGCTCTTTTTTGGTCAACATGATGCAGCTCCTTATTTCTTCTTGGTTTCTTTGATCGTGATCTTCTCGTCCGCATAGCGGATGCCCTTGCCTTTGTAGGGCTCGGGCGGACGAATTGCACGAATCTCGGCGGCCACCTGGCCGACGCGTTGGCGGTCGGCACCCTTGATCACGATTTCGGTCGGGGTCGGGGTTGCCACAGCGATGCCAGCAGGCATGTCTTTGTTGACGGGGTGGGAGTAACCCACCGCCAGATTGAGCTTGGCGCCTTGCGCTTGGGCCTTGTAACCGACGCCAACCAGACTGAGCTTCTTCTCGAAACCCTTGGTGACACCGACCACCATGTTGTTGACCAACTGGCGCATGGTGCCGCTCATGGCATCGGCTTCGCGGGAGTCGTTGGCAGGCACAAAAGTCAGCTTGCCAGCGTCGTTAACGACCTTGACCAACGCACTTTGCGACAACGACAACGCACCACCAGACGCCTTGACGCTGATCTGGTCATCCTTAAGCGACACATCCACACCTGCGGGGATGGTCACGGGCATTTTTCCTACACGGGACATTTTCAGTTTCTCCTCAATGTCACGCTTTAGGCGACGTAGCAGAGCACTTCGCCACCGACACCGGTAGCGCGCGCCTTGCGATCAGTCATGACACCCTTGGGCGTGGTCACAATCGCCACGCCGAGGCCGTTTTGGACTTGGGGGATGGCATCGCTGCCACGGTAGACACGCAAGCCGGGGCGGCTGACGCGCTCAATGCGCTCGATGACAGGGCGGCCAGCGTAGTACTTCAGGGCGATTTCGAGCTCGGACTTGCCGTCTTCGCTCTTGACCTTGAAGCCATCGATATAGCCTTCGTCTTTCAACACCTGCGCGATCGCAACCTTCACCTTGGAAGAGGGTACGCTCACAGTGGTCTTGGCCACCATTTGCGCATTGCGAATACGGGTCAACAGGTCAGCAATGGGATCACTCATGCTCATGTTCAGGTCTCCTGCTGCTTACCAGCTGGCTTTGACGATGCCGGGGATTTCCCCTGCAAAAGCCATTTCACGAATCTTTGCGCGCGCCAGACCGAAGTGCTGGAACGTGCCACGGGGGCGGCCGGTGATGGAACAACGGTTGCGCTGACGCGTCGGGTTTGCGTTGCGAGGGAGCTTTTGCAGGCCCAGACGGGCTGCTGCACGCTCTTCGTCGCTGCGCTTTGCGTCGTTGGCGATGCCTTTGAGTTCCGCGTGTTTCTTCGCGTACTTGGCAACCAGATTGTCGCGCTTGAGCTCGCGCTCGATTAAAGCCATTTTAGCCACGGGTCACCTCAGTTCTTGAACGGGAAACGGAAACCCGCGAGCAGTGCCTTGCACTCTTCATCGGTCTTGGCCGTTGTGGTGATGCTGATATTGAGACCACGCAAGGCATCCACCTTGTCGTACTCAATCTCAGGGAAAATGATCTGCTCTTTGACGCCGATGTTGTAGTTGCCACGGCCATCGAAGGCACGGCCGGAGATACCACGGAAGTCGCGTACACGGGGCAGCGCCACGGTGACGAAACGGTCCAGGAACTCGAACATCTGGACGCCACGCAGCGTCACCATGCAGCCAATGGCCTGGTCTTCGCGGATCTTGAATCCGGCGATGGCCTTCTTGGACTTGGTCACAACCGGCTTTTGACCAGCAATCTTGGTCAGGTCGCTAACAGCGTGATCCATAACCTTCTTGTCCGCCACAGCCTCGCTCACACCCATGTTGAGCGTGATCTTGGACAGACGGGGAACCTGCATCACGGACTTGTAGCCAAACTTGGCCATCAGTTCCGGAGCGACTTTTTCACGATAGTGTTGTTGCAGACGTGCCATGCTCATGCCACCTTAATTTCTTCGCCGCTGGACTTGTAAACGCGAACGCGCTTGCCATCAGCCAGCAGTTTGATACCGACGCGATCAGCCTTGCCCGTGGCGGCATTGAATATGGCCACGTTCGACTGATGAATGGGCATGGCTTTTTCAACGATGCCGCCAGTCATGCCCTTCATCGGGTTGGGCTTGGTGTGTTTCTTCACCAGATTGATGCCCTCGACCAACACATGGGAGTCATCCTTGCGCAGCGAAATCTTGCCGCGTTTGCCCTTATCGCGCCCGGTGAGCACGATGACTTCGTCGCCTTTGCGAATCTTATTCATGGCACTTCCTTACAAAACTTCGGGAGCCAGAGACACGATCTTCATGAACTTCTCGGTACGCAGTTCACGCGTCACGGGCCCAAAGATACGGGTGCCAATTGGCTCCAGCTTGGCGTTGAGCAGCACTGCTGCATTGCCGTCGAATTTGACCAAGGAGCCATCGCTGCGACGGATGCCCTTGGCGGTACGCACCACCACTGCACTGTAGATCTCGCCCTTTTTGACGCGACCACGGGGAGCAGCTTCCTTGATGCTAACTTTGATAACGTCGCCAACGCTGGCATAACGTCGCTTGGAGCCGCCAAGCACCTTGATGCACAGGACGGACTTGGCGCCGGTATTGTCGGCAACTTCTAGTCGAGATTCAGTCTGGATCATTTCGTTTGTTCCCAACTTGCACCAAAACCAGGATGGCCGGCCTTCGCCAGTCAGCAACCTCGTTCCAGTCAGTCTTGGGCCTGTCGTCAGCACCGCAAACCACTTGCAGCACATCCGCTAGGCAGATACTTCATGCTTTTTCAAGCGAAGCCCACTATTATGCCAGAGGCCCAAGTCCCTTGTCAACGGGTTTGGGCGATTGTTTGTGCAGGCCACGCCGCCGGTTTCGTGCGCCGCGTCTGCTCGACCAGTTCCACCCCAGCAAGCCAGTCAGCATGCGGCTGCCGACGAGCCTCAGGATGCGAGCACACACTTACCAAATAGACATTACCGGTCGATGTTTTGCCTCATCCCGGCAAATGCAGGTAGTGCTGTGCCAACGCCATGAACGCGTCAAGTTCGGGATCCAGGCCGGTCTCGTTTCGAAGGATTTCGCCCACCTGAGCGGCCACCGTGGCCGCCAGACGCGCATCCAAGAACAGCAATCTGGAACGCCGCGCCAGCACATCCTCCACCTTGACGGCGTACTCGAAGCGTGCCGCGAACCGAACCATCGCTTCTGTCAAGCCTTCGCACAGGGTGGTCTGCGCACCCGGCAAACTCATCACAAAGTCCTGTTCGCCGCCGTAGGAGTGAATCCCGGGTGGCCGACAAATCGACTGGACCGGGATACCCGGCCCCGGCGCGCCTACTAACTTCAAGTGCGTGGTGACCCCGTCCTGGCGGTCTTCCAGCAGGCCCTTGTCGGCACAGCGGCGCAGCACATCCTCGGCCATCGCACGGTAGGTTGTCCACTTGCCGCCGGTCACCGTCACCAGGCCGCTGCGGCTCACCAGCACCGTGTGCTCGCGGCTCAGGCCCTTGGTATCGTCACCGTCTTCGTCCTGCGGCTTGACCAGCGGGCGCAGGCCGACCCAAACGCTCTTGACGTCGGCGCGGCTCGGCGCGCGACGCAGGTAGCGCGCCGATTCATTCAGGATGAAGTCCACCTCCTCCTTGAACGGCTGCGGCTCGCGCGCCAGGTCATTGCGCGGCGTATCGGTGGTACCCAGAATAACTTTGCCCAGCCACGGCACGGCGAACAGCACCCGGCCATCGGCCGTCTTGGGCACCATCAAGGCGACATCGCCCCCCAGAAACTCGCGGTCCACCACGATGTGCACACCCTGGCTGGGCGCCACCATCGGTTTGGTGGGACGCCGGCCGTCACCGCCATTCGCCGCTCCGTCTTTTTGCCGAAGCTCATCGACCCACACGCCCGCCGCGTTGACGACACAGCGAGCGTCAATACGATAGGTCTTGCCATTTTGGGTATCTTCACAAAGCAGCCCCGCCACCTTGCCCCCCTGGTAGTGGAGATCGCTGGCGCGGCAGTAGTTCACCAGCAGGGCGCCACGGCTCGCTGCGGTACGCGCCAGCGCCAGGGCGAGCCGAGCGTCATTGAACTGGCCATCCCAATACTTGACGCCCCCACACAGGTCGTCGGGCAGAGCTGTCGGCAACAGACCAAGGGTTTGAGCCCGACTGAGAAACTCGGTCCGGCCCAAGCCCGCTTTGCCCGCCAAAGCGTCATACATCTTGAGCCCGATCCCGTAAAACGGTGTCTCCCACCACTTGTAGGACGGCATGATGAAGGGCAGTGGCTGCGCCAGATGCGGCGCATTGTTGAGCAGAATCGTCCGCTCCCGCAGCGCCTCGCGCACCAGGCCAATATTGCCCTGCGCCAGGTAACGCACGCCCCCATGCACAAGTTTGGTGGCGCGCGATGAGGTGCCTTTGGCAAAGTCATGCGACTCCACCAATACCACGCTGAAACCCCTGGCGGCAGCGTCCAGCGCCACGCCGAGTCCAGTGGCTCCGCCTCCGACAACCGCCAAGTCGTAGCGCCGGCCTTCTGCCAGACGTGACATCAGTGACTCGCGGCGGGTCGCGCCAGGCTGATATTCGGTAACCATACTTCGGAACTCCCGGCTTTTTGACCGCTCAAGCTGGCCCGCAGGGGCCGCGCCAAGCAGGTCGCAAGAAAAAGGCCGTGCGGCAGAACTGCTCACACGGCCAGGTTTTCACGCGTTGGCAATATCAACGCACTGCTGATCAGCGCGCTTTGCCACTCTTCCAGGCATTGAGCAGCGCGTCATAGGCAATGGTCTCGCCTTTTGGCTTCTCATTGGCCAACTTCGCCCAGGGCGCGCCCTTGGTACTCAACCACTTGGCGGAGTCGCTCTTGGCATTGAGCTTGGGCGGGCACACCGCCATGCCGGACCGCTCCAGGCGGGCCATCACGTCGTCCATCTCATTGGCCAGGTTATCCATCGCCGCCTGAGGTGTCTTTTCACCCGTCACGGCCACGGCCACGTTCTTCCACCACAACTGCGCCAGCTTCGGATAGTCGGGCACATTGGTGCCGGTCGGGGTCCAGGCGACGCGCGCCGGGCTGCGATAGAACTCGACCAGCCCACCGAGCTTGGGCGCCATGGCCGTCATGGCGCTGGAGCGGATGTCGCTCTCGCGGATCGGTGTCAGACCCACAATGGTCTTCTTCAACGAGGTGGTCTTGGCCGTCACAAACTGGGCATACAACCATGCGGCGGCTACCTTGTTGGCGTCGTGGTCCTTGAAGAAGGTCCATGAGCCCACGTCCTGGTAGCCGTTTTGCATGCCCTGCTTCCAGTAGGGGCCGTTTGGTCCCGGTGCCATGCGCCACTTGGGTGTGCCATCGGCATTCACCACCGGCAGCCCTGGCTTGACCATGTCGGCGGTAAACGCGGTGTACCAGAAGATCTGCTGGGCAATTTGCCCTTGAGCCGGCACCGGGCCGGCTTCACCAAAGGTCATGCCGATGGCTTCCTTGGGTGAATACTTCTTCATCCAGTCGATGTACTTGGTCAATGCATAAACCGCTGCGGGCGAATTGGTCGCACCACCGCGGGAAACAGATGCACCTTGTGGTGTGCAACCGTCGGCCGAGGCACGAATACCCCACTCGTCAACCGGCTTGCCGTTGGGGATGCCAATGTCGGCCGTTCCCGCCATCGACAGCCAGGCGTCGGTGAAGCGCCAGCCCAGCGAGGGGTCTTTTTTGCCGTAGTCCATGTGGCCGTAGATCGGCTTGCCATCGATGTTCTTCACGTCATTGGTGAAGAACTCGGCGATGTCTTCGTAGGCGCTCCAGTTGAGCGGCACGCCCAGGTCGTAGCCGAACTTGGCCTTGAACTTGTCCTTCAGATCCTGGCGGGCAAACAAGTCGGCGCGGAACCAGTACAGGTTGGCAAACTGCTGGTCAGGCAGTTGGTAGAGCTTCTTGTCGGGTCCGGTGGTGAAGCTGGTGCCGATGAAATCCTTCAGGTCCAAACCCGGGTTGGTCCATTCCTTGCCCGCCCCGGCCATGTAGTCGGTCAGGTTCAGAATCTTGCCGTAACGGTAGTGCGTGCCGATCAAATCGGAATCCGAAATCCAGCCGTCGTAGATCGACTTGCCCGACTGCATCGATGTTTGCAGCTTCTCGACCACATCGCCTTCCTGGATCAGATCGTGCTTGACCTTGATACCGGTGATCTCTTCAAACGCTTTGGCCAGCGTCTTCGATTCGTATTCGTGCGTCGTGATGGTCTCGGACACGACCGAGATCTCTTTGACGCCCTTGGCCTGGAGCTTCTTGGCGGCGTCGATGAACCACTTCAACTCCGTGGTTTGCTGCTCTTTGGACAGGGTCGAAGGCTGAAACTCGCTGTCAATCCACTTCTTGGCTGCGGCTTCGTCAGCCCAACCCTGGCTGGCCAACGCGCAGCCGATCGCCACCGCCAATACGGAATACCGCAACTTCATGGTCTATCTCCTCAAATGTTAACAACCCCTGTCTTGAAGGCTGCAACGGCTCCAGGGGAAATGAGCCGTTGCTTGATTCCTTGAGAGCTCAGCCTCGGCGCATGATCAGCACCACCAGGCCCATCGACGCCACAAAACTGATCCAGATCGAGGGCTCACTTTGAAGCCCGAGCCAACCCACCAACTTGCCGCTGATGCCGACGAAGATCAGGTTCACATAGGCGGCCGACAGCAGTCCGATGAACAGGCGGTCGCCGCGTGTCGTCTCCAGGGGCAGGAAACCTCGCCGCAGTTCCGTGGGCGACTTCAGCTCCCACACGGTCATGCCCATCAGCATCAACACGATGCACGAAAAAAAGACCGCCACCGGGGTGGTCCATGCCATCCACTCAAACATGACCGCTCTCCATCAAACCCGCCCCATCGCAAAACCCTTGGCGATGTAATTGCGGACAAACCAGATCACCACGGCGCCAGGAACAATCGTCAGCACCCCCGCTGCCGCCAGCGTGGCCCAGTCCATGCCCGAGGCCGAAACCGTGCGCGTCATGGTGGCGACAATCGGCTTGGCGTTGACGCTGGTCAGCGTACGCGCCAGCAGCAGCTCGACCCAACTGAACATGAAGCAAAAGAACGCCGCCACACCCACGCCAGCCTTGATCAGCGGCAAGAAGATACGGATGAAGAACCGCGGGAACGAGTAGCCGTCGATATAGGCGGTCTCGTCGATCTCGCGCGGAATGCCACTCATGAAGCCTTCCAGAATCCAGACCGCCAAAGGCACGTTGAACAGCAAGTGCGCCAGGGCGACCGCGATGTGGGTATCCATCAGGCCCACCGTCGTGTAGAGCTGAAAGAACGGCAGCAGGAACACCGCGGGTGGTGTCATACGGTTGGTCAACAGCCAGAAGAACACGTGCTTGTCGCCCAGGAAGCTGTAGCGAGAGAAGGCATAGGCCGCCGGCAGCGCCACCGTGATCGAGATCACCGTGTTGATGCCGACATAGATAAGACTGTTGATATAGCCCGAGTACCACGAGACATCGGTCAGTATGGTCTTGTAGTTGTCCCAGGTGAAGTGCTGCGGGAACAAGGAAAAGCTGACCAGAATCTCGTTGTTGGTCTTGAACGACATGTTGACCATCCAGTAGATCGGCAACAGCGCAAAAACGATGTACAGCAGCAGGAACACGCTGCGTTTCTGAAAGCGTGAATTAGTCATGACCACCCTCCTTCGCCTGCGTGCCGACGCGCTGCATCCAGTTGTAGAGGATGAAGCACATCAGCAGGATGATCAGAAAATAGATCAACGAAAACGCCGCGGCCGGACCCAGGTCAAACTGCCCCACTGCCTTCTGCGTCAGGAACTGCGACAGAAAGGTGGTGGAGTTGCCCGGCCCGCCACCGGTCAGCACAAAGGGCTCGGTATAGATCATGAAGCTGTCCATGAAGCGCAACAGCACCGCAATCATCAGCACGCCTCGCATCTTGGGTAGCTGCACATACCAGAAGACGTCGAGCTTGCTGGCACCATCGATGCTGGCGGCCTGATAGTAGGCGTCCGGAATGGAACGCAAGCCCGCGTAACCCAGCAAGGCCACCAAAGGTGTCCAGTGCCAGACATCCATCACCAGCACGGTGAGCCAGGCGTGGGTGGCGTTGCCGGTGTAGCTGTACTCAATGCCCAGGCCCTGCAGCGCAGCGCCCATCAGTCCGATGTCGGTTCGGCCAAAGATCTGCCAGATGGTGCCCACGACGTTCCAGGGGATCAGCAGGGACAGGGACACGATCACCAGCACCACCGACGACTTCCAACCCTGCGCTGGCATGGACAGGGCCAACATGATTCCCAAAGGCAGCTCGACCGCCAGCACCGAGAGTGAAAAGACCAGTTGGCGCCACAGGGCGCCGTGCAGTTCTTCGTCACGCATGATGGCGGCGAACCACTCGGTGCCGACAAACACCCGCCGGTCTGGCGAGATAATGTCCTGCACAGAGTAGTTCACGACCGTCATCAGCGGCAGGATGGCCGAGAAGGCAACGCAGACCAGGACTGGCAGCACCAGGAACCAGGCTTTTTGATTCACTGGCTTGGTCGTAGTGCTCATGGCACGATCTCCTCGTCGCGGTAGAAGCAGGTGTGTTCACCCAAGACCTTGAGCCACACGGCGTCGCCGGGCAGCAGTTGCTCGGCGTCGCCGGACAACCGTACCTTCAGGGTCTGCCCGGCCACGTCCGCGCTCAGCATCAAGTGGGTTCCCACGTCCTGGACGCGCGACACTTTGACTGGCAAGGCACCCACCGTGCCAGGTGGGACCAGCTCCACATACTCGGGGCGCACGCCCAGCTTGACATCTCCATCGGATAGCGTTCGCCCAGGCGGCAGTGGTAGGGCCACGCCAGCAACATGAACCATGCCCCCGCGCACCTGCACCGGCAGGAAGTTCATACCCGGCGAGCCAATGAAGTGCCCCACAAAGGTGTGGCTGGGGCGCTCGAACAGGTCAGCCGCAGACCCCACCTGCACGGCGCGGCCACGCGTCATGACCACCACCTGGTCGGCAAAGGTCAGGGCTTCGACCTGATCGTGGGTCACGTAGATCAAGGTCAGCTTCAATTCGTGGTGGATTTGCTTTAGCTTGCGCCGCAATTGCCACTTCAGGTGCGGGTCGATCACGGTCAAGGGCTCGTCCAACAGCACCGCCGATACGTCGGGCCGCACCAGGCCGCGGCCGAGCGATATCTTCTGCTTGGCGTCGGCCGACAGGCCCGCCGCGCGCTGGTTGAGCTGGTCACTCATTTCCAGCATTTCAGCAATCTCGCCCACGCGCTTGGCGATCTGCTCTTTGGAAACCTTGCGGTTGCGCAGCGGAAACGCCAGGTTTTCGGCCACCGTCATGGTGTCGTAGATCACCGGAAACTGGAACACCTGCGCAATGTTGCGCGCCTGCGGTGACTCACGCGTCACGTCCCGACCGTCAAAGCGCACGCTACCCTGCGAGGGCGCCAGCAGCCCCGACATGACGTTCAACAAAGTCGTTTTGCCACAGCCCGACGGACCCAGCAGTGCGTAGGCGCCGCCATCCTCAAAGGTCATGCGAAGGGGCAACAACGCGTAGTCGCTGTCCTGCTTCGGATTGGGCCGGTAGGCGTGGGCCAGGTCGAGTTCGATGCGCGCCATGTCAACGCCCCCCACCGCGCACCGGAGCAAGCAGCAGCGCGCCGTCTTCGCCGAACAAATACATCTGTGCCGGGCTGAAATACAGCGTGACCGACGATCCCAACTCGAAGTAGTGCACGCCCGTCAGTTGCGCCACCACCTCGCCAACCGGCGTATCCGCGTGCACAAAGGTGTCAGAGCCCGAAATCTCGGCCAGTTCGACCTTTCCCACCAGCGCCACCTCGCCTTCAGCCGGACGCTCATGCAGTGCACTGGCACGCAGGCCGACCGTGAGTTGACGCGAGGCGGTGGCCGGCAAGTCCAGGTTCACCAACGCGCCATTGGTGAGCTGCACGCCACGGGCGCTGGCGTTAGCCGCCAGTAGATTCATCGGTGGATCGCTGAACGCGCGCGCCACCCTCAGTGACTGGGGCTTGTGAAACACGTCGGCAGTGGGGCCGTACTGCAACAACTCGCCCGCATCCATGACCGCGGTGTAACCGCCCAGCAACAGGGCTTCACCCGGCTCGGTCGTGGCATAGACCACGGTGGAGTCGCCCGCCGCAAACAGCGCGCTAAGCTCCTCGCGCAACTCCTCACGCAGCTTGTAATCCAGATTGACCAGTGGCTCGTCCAACAACATCAGCGGCGCCCCCTTGGCCAAGGCGCGCGCCAGGGCCACGCGCTGCTGCTGGCCGCCGGAAAGCTCGGACGGGTAGCGGTCCAGAAACATCTCGATGTGCAGTTTTTCGGCCAGCTCGCGCACCCGCTTCGCGATGTCACGCTCACCCCGCAGTTTGAGCGGCGAGGCAATGTTGTCGCGCACCTTCATGGACGGGTAGTTGATGAACTGCTGGTAGACCATGGCCACGTTGCGCGAGCGCACCGGCACCCCGGCGACGTTTTGGCCGTCCACCAGAATGCGACCGGAAGAAGGCACATCCAGGCCCGCCATGACACGCATCAGGCTGGTCTTGCCCGCTTGCGTGGCGCCAAGCAACACCGTCACCGCGCCGCTGCGCGGCGCAATGCTCATGTCAAAGAGCCAGGACTGCGCGCCAACTTTCTTGCTGATGCCCTCAAGAGCCAACTGCATCACGCCACCTTTGAAACGATCATCTGAAACCGATCCCATTTTCGAATCCGCGAATTATTGTTCGTTTTGACGCGTTTGGCCCTAGTAATTACCCTATATGTATTCGCTTTCGTTCGTTTTACAGTTCGGCTGCGCGACTCCCACACCGATCCAGACATCAGAATGAACCCCAATCCAAGACAACTCACACTGTTAAGCGTGGTTCAGACCCAGGGCTCGGCAACGGTGGAAGAGCTGGCCGAAAAGCTGAACGTGACGCTGCAGACCGTGCGCCGTGACGTGCAACGCCTGGCCGACGAGGGGCTGCTCAAGCGCTTTCACGGCGGTGTGCGCACGCCCGGCTCCACCGTCGAAAACATTGCCCACCAACAGCGCGAAAGTCTCCATGCCGAGGGCAAGGCCCGCATTGCCCGCGAAGTTGCGGCGGCCGTCCCCGATGACTGCTCCCTGATCCTGAACATTGGGACCACCACCGAGGCGATCGCACGGGCACTGCTGTCGCACTCGGGATTGCGGGTCATCACCAACAACCTGAATGTGGCCAACATCCTGAGCGCCAATGCGCGCAGCGAGGTGATCGTGGTCGGTGGCGTGGTGCGCGGCCGTGACCGCGGCATCGTCGGCGAGGCGGCGGTGGACTTCATTCGCAAGTTCCGGGTCGATATCGCATTGATCGGCATCTCGGGCATCGAGGCCGACGGAACCTTGCGGGACTACGATTACCGCGAGGTCAAAGTCTCGCAAACCATCATTTCACATGCGCGCGAGGTCTGGCTCGCGGCCGATGCCAGCAAATTCAACCGACCGGCCATGGTGGAAGTCGCCACCCTGTCACAGATCGACCGGCTCTTTACCGACGCGCCGCCACCGGAGCCCTTCCCCAACCTGCTGACACAGGCCGAGGTGCGCTACCAGGTGGCCCTGGACTGATGAGCCACTTGCCCGCACCACTGCTCACGTGTACAAGAGCGATTTCCCGCCATCCTTAGCCGGCGCATTGACGCCTCAACATCCATGACCTACCTGCTCGCCCTGGACCAGGGCACCTCCAGTTCACGCAGCATCGTGTTTGACGCCAAGGGCCAGCTCGTGGCCCAGGCGCAAATGGAGCTGGCACAGATCTACCCGCAGCCCGGCTGGGTCGAGCACGATCCGCAAGAGATCTGGCGCACCCAACTGGCCACTGCCCGCGAGGCCCTGGCCAAGGCGGGTATTGAAGCGCGCCAAATTCGGGCCATCGGCATCACCAACCAGCGCGAAACCACCGTGGTGTGGAACCGCAACACCGGCCTGCCGATTCACCACGCCATCGTCTGGCAGGACCGGCGCGCCGAACCCACCTGCGTGGCCCTGCGGGAAAGCGGACTGGCCGACACCATTCAGGCCAAGACCGGGCTGCTGGTGGATGCTTATTTTTCGGGCACTAAGCTCAAGTGGATTTTGGACCACGTCCCTGGCGCCCGACAGCAAGCCGCCAATGGTGAACTGGCTTTTGGCACGGTGGACAGTTGGCTGATCTGGCGCCTGACCCAGGGCGCGGTGCATGCCACCGACGTCAGCAATGCTTCCCGCACCATGCTGTTCAACGTGCACACCAACCAGTGGGACGATGACTTGATGAAAGCGCTGGATATTCCCGCCAGCCTGATGCCCAGTGTGAAGCCCTCCAGTGCCCTGTATGGCGAGATCGCGCCTGACCTGTTGGGGCATCCGATTCCGATTGGTGGCGTGGCCGGTGACCAGCAAAGTGCCCTGTTTGGGCAGGCCTGCTTCAAGGCCGGCATGGTCAAGAACACCTATGGCACCGGCTGCTTCATGCTGATGCACACCGGCGGCCACTTCCAGACCTCGCACAACGGCCTGATTACCACCAGCGCAGCGCAGCCCACTGCGCAGCCCGAGTTCGCGATCGAAGGCAGCGTCTTCGTGGGCGGCGCGGTGGTTCAGTGGCTGCGCGACGGCCTGCATGCGATTCAGGGCAGTGGCGAGGTGCAGATGCTGGCCCAAAGCGTGCCCGATTCGGGTGGCGTGATGGTCGTGCCGGCCTTCACCGGGCTGGGCGCGCCCTACTGGAAGCCCGATGCGCGCGGCACCATCACCGGCCTGACCCGCGGCAGCACCGTGGCGCACATCGCGCGGGCCGCCCTGGAAAGCATTGCCTACCAGAGCGCCGCCCTGCTGCTGGCCATGAGCCGCGACGCGGTGCAGGCCGGTGGCGCGTCGGTGGCCGAACTGCGGGTTGATGGCGGCGCCTGCGTCAACGACTTGCTGATGCAGTTCCAGGCCGATTTGCTCGGCATCCCGGTGATTCGCCCCGCCGTGACGGAGACCACGGCATTGGGTGCCGCCTACCTGGCTGGCCTGGCCACTGGCGTGTACCAAGGCACCGATGAGCTTACGGCGCTGTGGCGCGCGGAGCGCCGTTTCCTGCCCACATTGAGCTCCGAGCGGGCCAGCGGCCTGATGGCACAGTGGGAACACGCGGTGCGTCAAACCACCCTCAACCGACTTCAGCCGCTTGACGCCCCGACCCAAGCAGCCCCGCAATTGTTTAGACTCGTGCTTGGCCACGCTTGGCCGAACGCAATCAAAAGGGGACAGCATGGGTGAACGAATGGCATTTGTAGGGGGCGGCAACATGGCTGGCGCCATCATCGGCGGGCTCATCAGCCAGGGCACCCCAGCCAGTGAAATTGACGTGGTCGAACCCTATGCCGACGCGCAGGCGCAACTGAAGTCCCTCTACGGAATCACGGCCCAGGCGCAGCCCGGCGCAGTCCTGACACAGGCGTCGGTGGTGGTCTGGGCGATCAAGCCGCAAACCTTTCGCGAAGCTGCCCTGCAAGTGCGGTTTCACACCAAGAACGCCTTGCACCTGAGCGTGGCCGCCGGCATCCGCAGCGACAGCATCGCGCGCTGGGTCGGCTCGGAGCGGGTGGTGCGCGCCATGCCCAATACGCCAGCCCTGATTGGCAAAGGCATCACCGCCTTGTACGCTCGGCCCGCCGTGCTGCCAGAAGAGAAAAGTCGCATTGAAAAAGTGTTGGCCCCCACCGGCCAGTTGCTGTGGCTGGACGCCGAAGCGCAGCTCGACGCCGTCACCGCCCTGTCGGGCTCGGGCCCGGCCTACATGTTCTACTTCATGGAGGCCATGATCGATGCCGGCGCCGCCATGGGCCTGTCGCGCGACCAGGCCTACAAACTTGCCATCGCCACCTTCATCGGGACTGGTGAGCTGGCGCACTCGTCCAACGAGCCCCCGGAAATCCTGCGCTCACGCGTCACCTCAAAGGGCGGCACGACCCACGCGGCGATCTCGTCCATGGAAGACGACGACATCAAGACCCGCTTCGTGCGCGCCATGCATGCTGCCCGGCGCCGCGCCAAGGAAATGGGCGATGAATTTGGCGGCACCTGATCCCGCGCCCCCTGGGGGGGGGGGCGGCGTTTTTATTTCAGCGCGTAACTCAGCACAATGCCGGCAAAGACGCTGCAGCCCAGCCAGTGGTTGAGGCGAAAGGCCTTGAAGCACCCCTCTCGTTGTCGATGCCGGATCAGGCTGCCGTGCCAGACTGCCTGGGCTGCCGCCACCGCCAGGCCAATATAGAACACCACACCCAGCTCACGCGGCGCCAACGCCCAGGCCCAGATACCCAGGTGCAGCGCATAAAACACCATGATGGCCGCCACATCGAAGCGCCCCAGCGTGATGGCCGAGGTCTTCATGCCGATCTTCAGATCGTCATCGCGGTCCACCATGGCGTACTCGGTGTCATACGCCAGCACCCAAAACAGATTGCCCACCAGCAGCAGCCAGCCCAGCGGTGGAACCTGCGACTGCACGGCCGCAAAAGCCATCGGAATGCCAAAGCTGAACGCCACGCCCAACACCGCCTGCGGCATGGCAAAGACCCGCTTGGCATACGGATAAATCACCGCCACGCCCAAGGCCACGAACGACCACAGCACCGCCGCCCGGTTAACGGTCAGCACCAGCGCGAATGCCGCCAACGCCAGCAACGCACCAAAGGCCAGCGCCTGTTTGGGGGTCAAGGCGCCACGGGTCACCGGACGCTGCGCGGTGCGCTTGACGTGGCGATCGAACTCCCGGTCCGCCACATCATTGAGGCAACAGCCGGCGCTGCGCATCAGGATGGTCCCCAACACAAACACCGTCAGCAGATGCCAGCCGGGCCAGCCGTGCGAGGCCACCCACAGTGCCGACAAGCTGGGCCACAACAGCAGCAACCAGCCCGCAGGGCGATCCCAGCGGATCAAATCAAGGTAGAGGGAAACTCGGCTCACGAAATGCAGGTCAATAGCAATAAATGCTATATATTTTATAGCATAAAACTCAATACTGTATTGCTTGACAGCCACATATGCTTATGAAAGTCGGGTCACGCCCGGCAGCTCGCAGGCGTAGATGGCGTTGCGCAGCGCCGCGATGGCTTCATAGCGGGTAAAGCTGCGCCGCCAGGCCAGCACCACGCGCCGCGTCGGCGGGTCGCCAGCGAAGGGCAAATACTTGACATAGGCATCTTCGTCGCGCTTGCGCCGGGGCTTGTCGGCCAGCGCTTCCTTGGGCACGCTCAAGCGCGGCACCAGGGTGACGCCCATGCCCGCCGCCACCATGTGCTTGATGGTCTCCAGCGAGGAGCCTTCGAAGCTCTTGCGGATGCCCTCCGCATTGCTGGAAAAGCGCGCAAACTCTGGACAGACTTCCAGCACGTGGTCGCGAAAGCAATGCCCACTGCCCAGCAGCAGCATGGTTTCCAACTTGAGCGCCTCGGTGGTGACGCTGTCGTGCTTGGCCAAGGGATGCGCCACCGGCACCACTGCATAGAAGGGTTCGTCGTACAGGGGCGCCAGCGCCAGACCGGCATCGGGAAACGGCTCGGCCAGGATGGCGCAATCGATCTCGCCGGTGCGCAGCATCTCCAGCAGCTTGACGGTGAAGTTCTCCTGCAGCATCAAGGGCATCTGCGGCGTGCGCTCGATCACCTGGCGCACCAGGTCGGGCAGCAGATAGGGCGCGATGGTGTAGATCACGCCCAGGCGCAGCGCGCCGGCCAGCGGGTCCTTGCCACGCTTGGCAATTTCCTTGATGCTGGCGGCCTGCTCCAACACACTTTGCGCCTGGCGCACGATCTCTTCGCCCAGAGGGGTGATGGTCACGTCATTGGCGCTGCGCTCGAACAATTTGAGGTCGAGCTCTTCTTCGAGCTTCTTGACCGCCACCGACAAGGTGGGCTGCGACACAAAGCAGGCCTCGGCGGCACGGCCAAAATGCCGCTCGCGCGCCACGGCCACGATGTATTTGAGTTCGGTCAGGGTCATGGCGCTATTGTCCTACCAGAGCGCCCGCGCTCAAAGCGGCCTGTGTGAAGCCTCAGCGCGGCATCAGGGCGGCGCAGCTCCAGCACTGCTCAAAACCACCTTCGACCATTTCACCGCAGGTGCACAACCAGCGACGTTGCGGCACGTGCTGCAAGTCATGCAGCAAGGCGCGGGCGCGCGTCTGCTGCTGGTCATGGTGAATCCAGACTTCCGGAAGGCACTGGTCAGGCGGCAATTCTCCTGCCACACCCCCGAGATACTGTCGCTGCACACTGGCAGCGATACCCTCCTCCACCAGCGCGTCGGCCCACAAGGTGGCGATGGCCAGGTTAGGAGCTTGGGTGAGGCGTTGCATGGGCTGAGGATACGCGGGTTGGTCCGAGGCTCCAAGAGTCACGCCTTCAAGAACTCCGCCTTGCCGCCCAACCAGCGCGCCACATGTTTCTCAGCCAACGCGGGATGCTGATCCAGTAAGACAGGCGCAGCCTGGCGTGCCCACTCCAGCAACTGGGTGTCCGTGGCCAGGTCCGCAAAACGCAGCATCGCCGCGCCGGACTGACGCGCGCCCAGGAACTCGCCGGGGCCGCGAATCTCCAGGTCGCGCCGGGCGATCTCGAAGCCGTCGTTGGTTTCCTGCATGGCCTTGAGGCGGGCGCGCGCGGTCTCCCCCAGGCGCGGCGCTTCGCCGGTGGAGTACAGCAGCACGCAGGCCGAGGCGGCGGCACCACGGCCGACGCGGCCGCGCAATTGGTGCAATTGGCTCAGACCAAAACGCTCGGCGTGTTCGATCACCATCAAGGACGCATTGGGTACGTCCACCCCCACTTCGATCACCGTGGTGCTGACCAGCACCGCCATCTGACCTTGCGTGAACAGGGCCATCACTGCCTGCTTCTCGGCCTGCGGCATGCGCGAGTGCAACAATCCGACCATGACACCCGGCAAGGCCGCGCTCAATTGCGCGTGGGTCTCGGTGGCGTTGGTGAGGTCCAGCGCTTCGCTCTCTTCAATCAAGGGGCACACCCAATAAACCTGCCGCCCCAGCGCCAACTGGCCGCGAATGCGTTGCACCACCTCCTCGCGGCGGGACTCGTTAACCAGTTTGGTGACGATGGGCGTGCGCCCGGGTGGCAGCTCATCAATGGTGGAGACTTCCAGATCGGCGTAGTAGCTCATCGCCAGCGTGCGCGGAATGGGTGTTGCGGTCATCATCAGCAAATGCGGCTCCTGACCCTGAAGATCGTCGTGGACCATCTTCTGGCGCAAGGCCAGACGCTGTGCCACGCCAAAGCGATGCTGCTCATCGATGATGGCCAGCGCAAGCTGTTTGAACTGCACCTTGTCCTGAATCACCGCGTGGGTGCCGACCACCAACGAAGCCTCGCCGCTCTCGATCAGAGCCAGCATCAGGCGCCGCTGTTTGGTCTTCTGACTGCCAGTCAGCCAGGCAGTCTGGATGCCCAAGGGCTCCAGCCAGCCCACCAGCTTGCCAAAGTGCTGCTGCGCCAGGATTTCGGTGGGCGCCATCAGGGCGCACTGCGCACCGGCCTCGATGCAGATGGCCGCCGCCAGCGCCGCCACCACGGTCTTGCCGGCACCCACGTCCCCTTGAAGCAGGCGGTGCATGGGCACTGGCTGGGCAATGTCATGGGCGATTTCGCCGACCACGCGCTGTTGCGCCGCGGTCAACGCAAAAGGCAGCGCAGACAGTAGCCGCTCGTGTAGCGAGGGCACGGCCACACGACCCCTACCCGCGTCGGCGGACTCCCATTGAAGCGCCTGCGGCCTGGCGTGAGCCGGCTGCAGCACGGGCGCCCGCAGCAAGGCACGCTCGCGCCGCGACTGCAGTTGCGACAACTGCTGCGCCAGCAATTCCTCGGCCTTCAGCCGCTGCCAGGCCGGGTGGCTGTGGTCCTCCAGCGTGGCCAGCGCCACATCAGGCGTGGGGTGGTGCAAAAACTGCAGTGCCTGACGAAGGCTCCACAGCGGCTGCGGCCCTGCTCTGCCCGCCATGGCGGCCGGGATGGTGTCGGACAGCTCGGCCCGTGACAGGCCACTGGCTACCACCTTGCGCAGATAGGCCTGAGGCAACGCGGCCACGGTTGGATAGACCGGTGTCAGGGCCGTGGGCAGGTCACCCGTGGCGGGCCGGGTCACGGGGTGCATCATGGTCCACCCGAGAAAGCCGCCCTTGACTTCGCCACGGGCGCGAATGCGTGCCCCGACGGCAAGCGCCTTTTGCTGGGCTGGATAGAAGCTGAAGAAACGCAGCGTGCACACTTCCGAACCATCGTCCAGGCGCACCAGCAACTGCCGCCTTGGGCGCAAACTCACCTCGCAACCAACGACCGTGCCTTCGATCTGAATGTGATCGCCCTCGCGGGCATCGGCCAGGCGGGTGATGCGGGTTTCATCCTCATAGCGCAGCGGCAAGTGCAAGGCGCGGTCAATGTCGCGTGTCAGCCCAAGCCGGTCCAGCGCCTTTTGCATGGGGCTCTTGGCGGCGTTGGCGGGCATGACAGGTGATGCGGGCATGGGACAATTGTGCCCTCCCCGACACAGCCCCGATGGCTCCGGGACAGCGCGCAAACGTTGCCCCACAAGGTTTCTCAAATCAACTTGGACCGGGCCGGCAAAGCCTTCGCGCCCCAGCCCTCAAGCCGCATGACACAGCCAGACGCTTCCGCCGCACGTACTTTCACGCTCAGCGATTTCGATTTCAACCTTCCGCCGGAGCTGATCGCCCAACACCCGGCACCCCAACGCAGCGCGTCGCGCCTGCTTGATGGCATTGGCGAGCAGCCGGTGGACCGCATCTTCTCTGATCTGCCCAGCTTGCTGCGCGCCGGCGACCTGCTGGTGTTCAACGACACCAAGGTGATCAAGGCCCGGCTGTTTGGCGAGAAACCCACCGGCGGCAAGGTGGAGCTGCTGGTGGAGCGGGTGCTGGGCGGCAACCAGGTGGCGGCGCACATGCGGGTCAGCAAAAAACCCGAGGTGGGCACCACGCTGGCCCTGGTCGGCTCGCCAGGCACACGCGATGGCCTCAGTGCCACCCTGCTGGGCCGCTGGCCCGACGCCGAGGGTGCGCTGTTTCGTTTTGTGCTGTCCAACGACGGGGGCGACGACCCGCACACCTTGATGGAGCGCCACGGCCACGTGCCGCTGCCGCCCTACATCACCCACACCGATTCGGCCGAAGACGCCGCGCGTTACCAGACCGTGTTCGCCAAGAACCCCGGCGCGGTGGCCGCCCCCACAGCCGCGCTGCATTTTGACGAGGCCTTGCTTGCCGCCATCGACGCCATGGGTGTGCAGCGCGCCCATGTGACCTTGCATGTGGGCGCCGGCACCTTTCAACCGGTCAAAACCGAGAACCTGGCCGAGCACCAGATGCACAGCGAGTGGTACGACGTGCCCCCGGCCACGCAGCAGGCCATTGCCGACTGCCGCGCGCGCGGTGGCCGCATCGTCGCCGTCGGCACCACCACCGTGCGCACACTGGAGTCGTGGGCGCAAACCGGGTTGGCATCGGGCGACACACGCATCTTCATCACACCGGGATTTGATTTCAAATTGGTGGACCTGCTGGTGACCAACTTCCACTTACCCAAGTCCAGCCTGATGATGCTGGTGAGCGCCTTTGCGGGCTACGAGCACATCATGGCGCTGTACCGGCACGCGATTGCCGGGCAGTACCGATTCTTTAGTTATGGGGATGCGATGCTGCTGGCGCGCGCGCCAGCGTCGCCCTTTGAATCTGCGGACTTAGGGCTTAAGAAACAACTTGACGCCCGGCAGACCTTTGTAGTCCACGTCTTGGGTCCAAAAGGTGGCGCCAAATTCGTGCGCCATGCTGTACATGGCGGCATCCGCCATGGCCAGCTGGTCGCGACACCTCCGCTGCCGCGATGGCGCGGCGGTCGTCAAATCCAACACGCGACCCAGGCGCATCACGTCCAGACAACGGGTGACGATCTTGGCGCTGAGGCTGCGGCTGAGCACCCGGTGCACTTCAAACAGGGCGATGGTGGGCAGCAACAGCCGGTCGGCTTCAATGGCCGAGGCGAACAAGTCGGCCCGGTCGGAGTCCATCAAATACTCAATCCAACCGGACGAATCGACAACGTTCATTCGAACTCCCGATCTGGCTCTTTCTCCGGTTCGATGTCTCCGAGGTCGTAGCCCTTGAGGATGCCGCGGTACGCGCTCATGGGCAGTTCCGGTTTGATCACCAGTTCCTTGCCGCGCAACACAAATTGAATGTGCGAACCCGGCCCAATGCCGAGTTTGGCTCGCATGGCGGCAGGCAAGGTGACCTGCCCTTTGCTGGAAACAATGGCTTCTGACTGCATCGCAACTCCTTTACAAATTAGCTTGGTAAAGCATCATTGTAAAGCGCTGGCGCAAGACCACAACCTAAAATCGCCCGATGCTCCAATTCGACCTGCTCACCACCGACCCCACCAGCCACGCCCGCCGTGGCCGCCTCACGCTCAACCATGGCGTGGTGCAGACCCCCATCTTCATGCCGGTGGGCACCTACGGCACGGTCAAGGGCGTCACGCCCCGCTCGCTGGACGACATGGGCGCGCAGATCATCCTGGGCAACACCTTTCACCTGTGGATGCGCCCTGGGCTGGACGTGATGGCGCAATTTGGCGGCCTGCACCAGTTCGAAAAGTGGAACAAACCGATCCTGACCGACTCGGGCGGTTTTCAGGTCTGGTCGCTGGGCGAGATGCGCAAGATCAGCGAGGAAGGCGTCAAGTTCTCCAGCCCGGTCAATGGCGACAAGTTATTCCTGACGCCCGAGATCTCGATGCAGATCCAGACCACGCTGAACTCCGACATCGTGATGCAGTTTGACGAATGCACGCCCTACCAGACCAAGGGCCACCTCACCACCGAACGCGAGGCGCGCCAGTCAATGGAGCTGAGCCTGCGCTGGGCCAAACGCTGCGCCAGCGAGTTCGAGCGCCTGGGCAACCCCAACGCCCTGTTTGGCATCGTGCAAGGCGGCATGTTCGAGAACCTGCGCCAGGAGTCGCTGGACCAACTGGTGGCGATGGACTTCCCCGGCTACGCCGTCGGCGGCGTCAGCGTGGGTGAGCCCAAGGAAGAGATGCTGCGCATCATGGCGCACACGCCGCACCGCCTGCCCGCGCACAAGCCGCGCTACCTGATGGGCGTGGGCACGCCCGAAGACTTGGTGGAAGGCGTGGCGCAGGGCGTGGACATGTTCGACTGCGTGATGCCCACGCGCAACGCCCGCAACGGCACGCTGTTCTCGCGCTATGGCGACCTGAAGATCCGCAACGCCCGCCACAAGACCGACGAGCGCCCGCTCGATGAGACCTGCACCTGCTACGCCTGCGCTGGCGCGTCCGGCGTGAGCTGGGCCCAAGGCGGGCGCGAAGGTTTCAGCCGCGCCTACCTGCACCACCTGGACCGTTGCGGCGAAATGCTCGGCCCCATGCTGGCCAGCGTGCACAACCTGCACTACTACTTGAACCTGATGAGTGAGATTCGCGCGGCGCTGGACGCTGGCGAGTTCGCCGCGTTCGTAGCGGGCTTTAAGGCGGATCGATCACGCGGCGTTTGACCTTCACGGGACTCAGGGTGTCCAAGCCCAGACTTGCTGGCTGCGTCGACTCGGTCCTGGCACGCCACCCCCAGAGGTACTTGACCAGCATGAAGCTGCTGGCTCCAACCAGATTGGCCATCAGGTCTTGCATGTTGTTGTCGTAGCCGCCAACGCCGTTCCCGGGCACCGTCAGAACCACCAGGTACTCGACGATTTCAATCACCGCCCCCAGGCCCAGCACCACCAGCACCACAAACACGTTGTTGGAGCGGGTCAAGGCGATCTGTTGGATCTCGAACAGACGACTCATCAACAAGGTGGCTGCGAAGGCGTTCACAAAGTGCACGTATTTGTCATAACGAAGGCCGAACAGCACCTGGTCGTAGAGTCGGTGGCTATCGACCATCACAAACGCGCCAGAGAAGTGCATCAGGATGCCAAGCTGAACCAGTAGCAACGTCGAGCCATTGAACTCGTAGTGCCTAAAGACAAACCACAGGATCGCGATTCCAAGCATGATCACGGCCGCGTAGACGAAGAACTCACCGATATGCGCCGCGCCACGATACTGAACAAAGCGAGCGTAGTAACGGAACACGCACAGCAGCACGAACAAGAACACGTTGGTCAAAACAAAGGCGTCAATCTTTTTCATGGCACTGCTCTCAGTCGTAGCGTCCCCTCAAACTGCCCTGACCAGTTCACGCGGGCCACCCAAACGCTGGTGGGACGGACCCGACACGACCTGACCATCCAGCAATTCGATGGTCCGGTCAAGCGCCTGCGCGATCTCCGGGTTGTGGGTGGCAATCAGCACCAACGCGCCTTGCGCACGGGCGTGCTGCACCAGCAGATCAATTACCCGCTGGCCATTCGTGCTGTCAAGGTTGCCGGTCGGCTCGTCCGCCAGCAACAGCCGAGGCTGATTGATCAACGCTCGGGCCACGGCGGCGCGCTGGCGCTCACCGCCGGACACATTGGCAGGCAGAAAGTTGGCTCGACTCACCAGGTCCATGCGCTCAAGCATCATGGACGCCCGAGCCTGGCGCTCGCGCTTGGGCAGGCCCAGAGCCACCATGGGCGCCTCAACGTTTTCCTGCAAGGTCATGGTCGAAACCATATGATGAAACTGAAATACAAATCCAACGTCAGCGGCCCGAAAGGCGTTTGGATTTCGAATCAAGGCGGTGTCCTGCCCGGCAAACTGGATGCTGCCCGCCGTCGGACGATCCAGCAGGCCCAACAAGGACAGTAAGGTACTCTTGCCACATCCAGAAGGGCCGGTCAGTGCCACCACTTCTCCCGCTCTGGCGGAAAATGAAACATCACGCAGGGCCTGCACCAGTCCTCCCTCGTAGCTACGAAACAGGTGACTGACAGCCAGCAGTGGCGTGGGTTCATTCATGGCGCAGCGCGGTCAAGGGTTGAATCTGCCACAGCACCACGGCCGGCCATGCCAAGGCCACCAGACTGACCGCCAGCGTTGCCGCCAAAGAGTCCCGGATCAAGATCGCTGTCAGATGCACCGGCACCCAGCCAAAGCCGACCGATTCCATCTGATTGACAATGTTCAACAGCGCCAATGCAAGCACGTTGCCGACCGCCGCACCCAAGGTACAAAGCAGCAAGCTCTCGGCCACCAGCATCCGCAACACCAACCACGGCGACCAGCCCACTGTCATCAAAATTCCAATCTCTCGGGTACGCTCTGCCACCGCCATCAACATCGTATTGGTCACCACCAAACAAGTTCCAATCAACACGACCACCGAAATGGTGTGCGCAAACGTGTCGACCACCTTGAGAAGGCGCAGGGAACCCGCGAACTCGGTCCCCGCAATGGCACGAAGCATCGGAAAACTGGCGCCAATTTCACTGACAAGTCGATCCTTCGTTTCGCGGTTTCCGGTTTGCAGCAGTGCCAGCGTGAAGTGGCCATCTCCTCCTACGTGGTTCAGCATCTCCTGCACATAGTCAATCTGTGCCATGATCCCGCCATCTAACAGCCGACTACCGGTTCGAAAGACGCCACTGATCGCGTAGTCCTCGCCATCGAGTCGCAAGGTTTGCCCAGGCGCCAAGCCCAGACGCTGCGCGCTGATCTCGCCCAACATGACTTCGCGGCGACCCTGAGAAAAGCGGTCACCTGCAATCAGGGGGATGCGCTTGGCGAAGTTCGAATCAACCCCGATGACCATGGCATAGGGATTCCACTTTTCGTTCAATGAGCCCACCACGACCGGCGTCAACGCTTGGCCGAACTGAGTCGTTAGGGCCGCCATTTGCGCGCGCGTGATCTTGGATGAGAAAGGCGATGTGGCCCGCTTCTCGTACACCACGACTTCCAGGTTGTAGGCACTTACCGCCGCGCCGATCTGCTTCTGCAAGTCCGACGTGATGGCGGAAATGGCAACAAACAGAGCGACGCCCCCGGCGATGCCTAAAACGGTCATCACGCTACGCAACCGAGCGCGTAAGACATTGCGGACGAAGATCATGGCGCAACGGCAGAGCCGACGCCCCGTGCGCCAGAGGCCTGGCGCCAACGCCCTAGTTGGTGCATGCGGGCACACCGGTCAGGGCAACACCGTTGACCGTCATGGTCGCCTGCAGCGCGCTACCCGGCACCAGCGTCGCTACCGCCGTCGATCCACCCGCACCACTGAACGTAAAGGCGCCACTGGCGAAATCGCCCGACTTGTTCGTCATCACGGGAGTGGTGGTTGACATGTCGTAGTACGCCCCGTTTGAGCGATAACCGCGTCCACTGATGCTCATCTGGGAGCCCCCGCCAGCCACGTCAAAAGTGGTCAAGGTATAGCCGGTTTGACGGTAGTTCTTGCCGGTCAGGCTGTCGCCGATCTGAAACTCGTCAATCTGGATCCGGTCCGGATTGGCCGAGGTCGAGTCTCCACCGGGCACACCCGGCGTGTAGACGTAGTTGTTGAAGCTAAAAGTCTGAGACGTCAGCGTGGCACCGCCGGCACTCTTGGTGATAAAGGACAGGCCGGCCGGGCTGTTGGAGACAAGCTTGGTGGTGATCGGCCCGCTCGCGGTGGGTGTGCCGGTTTTGACATACGACAGGCTGCCATTGACCACTTGCTTCTCGCCCGTGTCAGTGTCGGTCTGACAGTAGTTGTCAAATTGATTGGTTGCCGTGGTGATCCCATTGACGTGGGAGTAGACCGGATGGCTCATGCGGCCCCCACAATCGCCGAGCTTGTCCGCTGGCGCAGTGCCGGTGGCGCGCACCGGGCCGCTGTCGGCTGACTTCACGATTGCCCTATTGACGCGTCTCATCTCGAGCGACCGGGCGATGTAGGACGGCTCCGGGGCTTTGGCCAACGTGGCTCGACTCGGCGACCCCAGCTTGCCCGTTTTGCTACAGACCGACATGAAAGCACCCACCTCTGCCAATCCAGTGCCGACACTGGTCGCATCGATGGCGGCCGGTGTTCCGGTGCACAAGGCTGGCAACACCAGGCAGCTAAAGTCACTCAGGCTGCCCAACTGGACCACGCGCGGTGCGTTGGAGGTCACGCCCACCAAGCCCAAGACGGTATTGTCCGTGAGCGCCAGGATCAAGTCCGTAGACGGGTAGTAGCGGTAGGTGTAGATTTCAAACGTCTGGTTCGCTCCCTTGGTTGGAAACAGCGTTGGGAACGTTGCTTCCGCCCACGTGAAGAACTCGGTCGCGGTCGGGTTGCGGGCTGCGGCCGCAGCGCTAGCGCTCCGCGCCGATTTTGATGGCCCGATGCGTTCAAACTGTGTACCGGTACTCTGCGGCAAGGCCTGCGCCCGGCCAAACACCGAGCCATCAATCTGCGTCGACGTCTCGTTCGCACCGCACCCCAGCAATGCAACCGTCAAAGCGCTCAGCACCAAGGGTAGTTTGTCAAACCGTGTCATATCAAGGCTCCTATGAGATCAAAGTTAAATACGCCCGAGGCCGTCATGCAAGCGACTCTGTTACAACGGCTTTCACATTAATGTTAGGCAATGCCGTCCGGGAGAAATTGACATAACGCAAGGTGGGCGCAGGGTAGTCAATCACGACTAATCCGCACCTCAGACCTTGAAATCTGCCAGTCGAAAGAATGAACCTCAATGCGGCAAAACCATGCACAGACGGACCGCACTCAGTCGGCCGGGTGGTTGACAGCGTCCCGCAGTAAACTTTGGTTCGCGGCATGTGACACGCTGGGGTGGTCGTCCGCATTACCCGGACCGGGGCTAAAACAGGCAAAAATCATGACACCAACCGAGTTCGCCCTCTTCAAGTACCAGCACGCTGACCGGGCCGATGTGAGCCCGGGGCGGCTGCGCTTCATCTATGTCAGTCTGGCCGTGGCGGTGGTGGCCGGCTTGGTCACCTTTGGTATCGGCGCGGTGCTGCTGCTGGTGCCCGCGCTGGCTTACCTGATGGCGGGCAAGTTTCTCAAGCTGGGGCCGCGTTACCTGCTGTGCGGCAAATCCATCGTGTACTACGCCAACGTCAAGCGCGTGGTGCAGTCCACTGCCAAGGGGTCCCTGCAATTGCAGTCGACCAACGGCCAGATGTTTGTGCTGGAGCGCGACAAGTTCCCAACCGGCGCGCGCAAGGCGGACAAGATCGCCAAAAACAAGGCCGCCAAGTTCGACAAGGTATCGGCCAAGATCATCGAAAAAGTGCGCAAGGCCAATGGCGACGCCGATGTCAGTGGCGCCTGAGCCATGAACGCGCCAACGCCTGCCGAACCAGCAACGTTTGCGCGTTCGATCCACCTGCTGTACGTGCCCACGCTGTGCTGCAACCTCAGTTGCAGCTACTGCTACCTGGGCAAGCAAACCACCGAAGCGGCACTCAAGCTCGACGCCCAGCGCGCCGTGCACACCCTGCGCCACACACTCGATGCCCTGCGGCAAGCGGGTGTGCTGGCCTTCAATGTGTCCTTGCATGGCGGCGAGGTCACCACCCTGCCCGCGCCGGTGCTCGACGAGTTGTTCGGGATGATTCGCGGCCACTACCTAACGCACTTTGACGAACTCAATGCGCTCGGCCACAAGAAGTCGGCGCCGCACATCAAGACCAATCTGTTCAAGTTCGCGCCCTTCTATGAGCTGTTTGACCGGCACAAAGTGTCGATCAGCGCCAGCATCGACCTGCCACTGAAGCTGCACGCGCGCCACCGCACCACCCGTGGCGGCACCGACTGGCTGCCCCGCACGCTAGAGAACATCCGCCTGCTGGCGCGTTACCCGCACGCCAAGAAGATCTCGGCCACCCTGAGCGCCGAGCACTTGAGCGATGTGCAGGCGCTGGTGGACGACATCTGGTTCATCCACCGCGAACTGGGTTTCGACATGAACCAGTTCAACCTGATGTTTGCGTTTGGCTCGGAGCTCAACCGCGCCGCCAAGGGCGAGGGCGCGTTGGCACCCGCCACACCGGCGCAGCAACAGGCGCTGTACCAGGCGCTCACGACTGCCTTCACCGGCACCGAGCTGGAAGAAGGCCTGCGCCGCAACTGGTTTGACGAGTTCAAGCCGTCTTACTGCACCAATGCCTTCAATTGTGGCGAGCGCTTTTACCTGCTGCAGAGCGACGGCTCGGTTTACTCCTGCGTGCGTGGCCAGGGCATCGAGGCGTTTCGCTACGGCAATGTGTTTGAGGACCCGATCCTCGATATTCTGGACAACGGCGCACGCAAGATCCGGCTGATCCACCAACAACACGGCTTTGACGGCGCCTGCCAGCGCTGCAGCCACCTCTCCACCTGCCACACCGGTTGCCCGGTGGTGAAGTACCAGAACCAGAACGGCCGCTCCTACACCTGCGACCTGCAGAAAACCATCTACGCTGACAACCCGCGCTCGTTCCCGGCCGACCGCCCCGCCGAGCAGCGCGACTACGCCGCGCGGTACGCCCACGCCATGCACCCCAGTCTGGCCTTTGTCGGCACCCCGGAGCCCGACACCATCAAGCGATTGATGTTGCCGGGCGACTTGGGCGAAGACAAGAACACCCTGCAAGCCATGATCGACGCCGATGCCACGCTGCAAAGCCTGTTCAGCGACCGCGCCTTCATTCTGGAACTGGCGGACGAACAGCTGCCCCTGAGCTCACAGTTGTTCAAGCAGCGTCGCACCCAGCACACGCTGGTGCCGGGCGACCCGGTGATGCTGCATTTGCGCCGCGACGTGCTGCAGGCCCACTGCACCGAGCCGATCCGCAACACGCTCTACCTGCAACTGCTGCGCGACACACCAGTGGTTTACGGCGACGAGCAGCGTACCAAGCAAGAGCACATCTTTACCTACCAGCTCTACGCCAACTGCCTGCAGCCGAGTCTGCGCTACGGTGCGGACTACCTGCAGGTGGACCTGTCGGACCTGCTGGCCCTGCACCACCGGCACTTCCAGCGCGGTGTGCCCAACAACCTGTTTGTCACCACCTCTTCCTGCGCGAGTACCATTACCAGAAGCAGAAGAACAACGCCTTCTACCATGTGCAAACGGCCAACCTGCCGTTTCAGAACTTCGAGTTTCACTACTTGCCATGAAGAGGTTTTGCCGTGAAAACACCTGACCTGCAGCGCACCGCCTACACCGTGGAATGTTTTCTCAACGCCCTGCGGCTTGAAGACGGCCCGGAGCGCACCAAGATCGAAGAAACGCTGGTGCGCTGGCTAGCCGACCCGACCCGGCTGAAGGAAGACCACCTGCTCTACAGCCAGGGCAACATCGCCTGCTACAGCCAGGGCAAACCGGTGCACAACTTCGCCGTGCCGCAGGCCAAGCAGGCCCAAACCATCTGGAGCAACGACGCCAAGTTATCGACCATCGATGGCGCCGCCTTCAGCCGAAGCGGCCAACTGGTGATGCTCGGCACCGCCGGACTGCTGCTGGCCATGCCCGGTCTGGTCGCCGCCAAGGAGGCGAAGGACCAGCAACGCAGCAGTAATAACAACAACAACAACAACAATAACAACAACGGGTAGCCGCGCCATGGCCACGCGGCGCCGGGTCTGCGCCGGCTGAGGTCCGGCGCTTAGGGCCCCCCGCCGCCTAATTGCGCTGCTGCTGCTCCTCGCGTCGCCGATTCTGTTCGCGCAGTTCCACGCATTGAGCGTGCTTGGCAAACCTGGGCGTACCGCACTGCTCGTTCATGCACGCGGGTTTGCCAAAGAAGGACTTGCCCTCGCAGGCTTGGGCAGGGCTGCTTGGGCCCGCCGGCGCGGGTGGCGGCTCGGCAGCGACGGGCGCAGGCGGGGCCACGGGTACCGGTGCGGGCGCTGGCGCAGCAGGACGAGGCGCCGCCGGGCCCTGCGCCGGTTTTGGTGCAGGTTTGGGCCGCGGTTTGGCTGTGGGGCCGGGGGCCACGGGTGTCGGCTGCACAGGTGGCGCGACGACCGGTTCTGGCGCTGGCGTGGGGATAGGGGCTGGCGCGGCCACCGGTTCTGGCGCCGGGGCGGCAAGCGGTGGCTGGGCCGGAGCAGGCACGGGGTCTGCAGCAGGGGGTGGCGCCATTTGCGGTGCTGGCGTGGGCGCAACAGCGGGCTGCGCTGGCTCGACGGCAGCTGGCCGAGCCCGCTCTGCCGTCGGCTCGCGCCCCAGCAACCAGTAGGCCGCTGCGGCCCCGAATACAACCAACAGCACCAGGCCGCCAATGATCAAGCCTGCCTTGCCCGAACGTTTGGGGGTGTCAGGCACCGCCGTCTCGCCCGGCTCCTCGGACTGATGGGGACTTGAACTGGGGCCGGGTCGGTCCGCCAAGGCTTCCAGCAGGGGGTCAACTTGGGTTGGCACCGTGTCGGGGGCGTGACGTGCTGCTGGCCTGGCGACCGGTCGAATAACCGTGGCGTCCGATTCCGGATCCACCGAGTCGGGCACCATGATGGTGGGCTGGAAGTCCGAGGTCGACTCCCCCGCTGCGGGCGACCACGCCAGGTAGGCGCCGCACTTCTTGCAGAACTTGATCCCTTGCGCGTTCTCTTTGCCGCAGGCGGGGCACTTCATGCTCATGACAACTCCTCCAAAATTCTGCGTGAAATCATGCTGGACCGGTGAACACCGTCAGCACACCGGTGTAGCCGTACAAATGGTCGCGGGCGATCTCGCCGCCGGCAAAGAAACCCACCAAGGGTACATCGCCCAACGCCCGGCGCACAATTTGTAGCTCGGCACTGGGGCCCCCAAAGTGTGGCCCGCCACGGCCGCTGCAACTGATATAGACGGCGCCGGCGATGCCGCGCCCGGGATGGGGCGCTGCCTGTGCCTCGGGGGCTGCCAGGGCCAAGGCCGTCTCCATGGGCAGTTCCTCGGGTTCGAGTTCTTCGCGGATCTCGGCGCAGATGCGTACCAGATCGGCGCGCGCGGCTTGCACGTTGCGCTGGCAAAACGCCAGTTGCATGCCTTCATGCACCTGGTCTGCCACCGCCACCGCACCACGCGCCGGGTCCAAGCCGATGATATGGCGCACGATCACATCCGCGCCAAAGCTGCCAGAGCGTTCAATCACGCTGCCACGTGCGCCAACCAGGCCGCCTTGCTGGGCCTGGCCGGCCAACACGTCGGGCACCGACAACAGGCCCACCAAGGTCGCGCGCACCGCCTGCAGCGCCTGCTGCGGGCGCTCCAGTGATACCGACAGATCATCCAGCAACACCTGCAAGGCGGGCGCCCCGTCCAGGGCCAGTACCACGTTGCCCTCGGCCGCGCTGACGCGGCGCGACGCCGACACCGGCAGGCAGCCCTGCGTCACGCGCGACACCAAACCCACCGCTTCGGAAAACGCCACGCCGCTCAGGCCGCCACTAAAAACCCCTCCCGCCGCGCCATGGCCCTTGATGTAGCCATCGGCACCGGCGGCAAACTGCACGCTGGCGGCTCGACTCGACGAGACGCCGCCAAACAGGTAGCCCGAGTCGGTGCGGCGCGCCATGTCCTGCACCAGTTCAGCCACCTCCGGCGTGCCCGCATCAACATGCACCAGCGCGGTATGCGCCGCAAAGCCCAGGCCCAATGGCGCCACGCCCGAGAACACGCGGTACTGGTCACTGGGCACGTCACACAACATGACCGCCATGGCCGGCTCATCAAAATACTCAACGTTGTTTGACGCAATGCCAACACCCACCGTACCGACCCAGTCGGTCACGCCGGGCAACTCGGCGCTGAGGTGGTCCAAAATGTCGCGTGCAGCCGCGACAAAGTGGTCGGTGATATACAGCAGCGCCAGCGTCGGCGCGCTGGCGTAGGCGCGCTGCGCCATGTGGGCCCGCAATTGGGCCAGTACCAGGGCCGCCGCCATCTGCCAGCGCGGATCGGTGGCGTGGCCGTAGGGAAACAACTTCATGGCCCGCGCCCAGGCGTGACCTCAACCCCGACTGGTCTTTTTGGCGCTCTTGCGCGCGGGCGTCTTGGCGCCCGTAGCGCGCCGTTTGGCGGCCGCCTTGACGGCCTCGCGCGCCAAACCGGTAGCCATGTTCTTGGTGGCGTCCACCGCCGTGTTGGTGGCTGCCTCTTTCATGGCGCCTGCGGCAATTTGCTGGAACTGCTGCGTCAGCGCGCCCCACAGTTGCAGCGGATCGACCAGCGCGCTGACAGAACCGGCCGACTTCTTCGTAGCGGCACCCTTGCCGACCGACTTGGCCATCGCACCGGCACCGGACGCGACGCTGGAGATGGTCTTGGCGGTAGAAGCGGCCGTGTCGGTGACGCGCTGCACGCCACTGGCCACCGAGTCAGCCGCCTTGAGCTTGAGCGCGTTGGCCACATCGCCCATGTTGAAGTTCATGCCCTTGAGCGTGGCCAGCGTCATCTTCTGCACCTCCAGCGCCTGGATGGTGGCGCCCAGCGCCTTGGAGTTTTGCTCCAGCCAGAAGTGCACCGCCTTGAGTTCGTCGATGCGCTTCTCCAGTTCCTCGACGTTGAGCGTGGGCGCCACCCAGTTGGCCAGGTTGGGCATTTGCGGAATGCTGTTGGAGGCGCCCTTGGCCAGGTTCTGAAGAAAGTCAAAGCCGGGGACAAATTTGCCGAAACCGGCGTTCTGTGCATCACTCATGGTCGCTCCAAATAGGGGTTGCCAACATTGAACTGCTGACAGCTTACCCCAATGTGGCGCGGCTGGCGACTGGTTGGCGGAATGCACCATCGCAAAGCCAACTCGATCCGTCATCCCGAGTCACAGCTCAACCCCAATTGGCCATGATCACCGCAGACAGTGCCGTCCAGTAGTCGGTCGGCAACGTCACTTGCCCCACCGCCGGCGGCGTGAACGGCGCCATCGCCGTCACCAGGGCCTCTACACCACTGTCCGCCAGCACCTTGCCGTCCGAGGTCTTGAACTGCTCCACGCGGTACTGACTGCCCAAGTACCAATTGGTCAGGGTCGCCTTGTCGGCGCTACCAATGATGCTCACCTCCAGGTCGTTGCCCACGTGGCGGAACCACAGTTGATTGGTGGCGACACCGCTCAGAAACTGCAGCGCGTCGGTGTTGCCGGCCGCGGCATCGCTCCCTGAGTGGTGTCTGCGCCGCAGCCACGCCGTCCATGGTGATGTCTTGCCACACCTGCAGATGGCCAAACACCGGGTCGGCGCTGGTGATCAGCTCGTCGCCGTCGGCGTCAATCTCTCTCAACACGTTCATGCCCCGCACGTCCATCTTGACGCGCGCATCGCTGAACAGCTCGTGCCCGGTGTCGATGCGGCCGTCGCCATTGCGGTCCAGCACCAGCATGCCGTCGCGCGGGCTGACCCAGTTGGTCTGCTCGGCAAAGCCGTCGTTGTCCACGTCGAACAGCACCGCGCCGCCGGTCGCCTGGTCGCTGGTACGAATGCCATCCGCCCCCAGGTCCAGCACGATCGGCCGCACGGCTTGGGTGGCATCGGTGTTGGCCGCCGGCAGCGTGCCGTCCAGCTTGGCCCGCTCCAGGGTGGACAGGCCGGCTTGGGGTAGTTTGTTTTGGTGCTGTTGGTAGGCAGTGGCTACTTCCCACTTGGGCGCAATGGCGCCGCGGCGAGGCGCTTACGAATGTTCGACGATGTTGGGGGTAGCCAGCCGGGCAATCTCCCGGGCCGGAGTTCGATCATGGCGCCGTCCTTGTCGAAACTCTGCACGAAGGCGATGCACCACCATGGCGATGAGTCAGCTGCGCCTAAGGCAGCGGGCACGCGGTCGACCAGGATGGCGTGCCCGGTGGCGCTGGCGAAGCTGTCGCCCAGCGCCTTGAGCAAAACTGCCTGCATCATGTCTTTGGTGGCCTTCTCGCCACCGAGCTCGCCATTGGCCCACACCCACACGTCGGTGCCATCGGCGCCACCGGCCATCAGGCGCGCCTCGCCCTGGGGGTCTTCGTTCTGCAGCAGGCCCTGGATCAGCTTGATGCCGGCATAGATCCAGCCAATGACCGGCATCTCGGCGGCAATCGCCACCAGCGTGACCATGGCGCCTTCGTAGTCGCCGTTCTTGAGACTGATCAGCACGGAGATAAACGGCAGCGCCTTGCCAATGCCCTTGATGACATCGCCGACCACGTCCAGTTTGACGGTCAGCGCGGTGTGCTCGGCCACCACGGCCGCCTGGCTGGCGGTGTACGCGCCTGGGGCCACATGTTCCAGGATGAAGTTGACGTCGCCCGCCAGGCTGGCCGCCTGGGTGCTGAGCGTGCTTTGGTACACGGTCAGCGCCATCTTGCTGATGGTCAGGCCGCTGCTGACCGCGCTGAGCATGTCACCCCGCTCCAGCGCGCCTTTCAAACCCAGAATGGCAGTAGCGCCATTGAGCCCGGCTCCGATGTCTTCCAAGGTGCCATCAACGCCACCGGTCAGGGCCTCCAAGGTGTTGAAGCTGGAGGTGGCGATGCCCAGGCCGTTGCCGCTTTTGATAGCGGCAATCAGGCCCTGGATGCTGGTGAGCGAGGCGCCCAGGCGCTGTACTTCGGCGGGGATGGTCCAGGGGGTGGCGGGGGTGGTGGTGGCGGGGCGGATGCCGTCGGAGTCGGTGGGGTTGGCGAAAGTGACGATCTGGCCCACCGCGCCACGCGCCAGCAACAAGTCATGGGCGTTGATGTCACTGTCGGCAATCGCCGCATCGACCAACGCGTTGTCAACCGCCACGCCGTCGATGGCTTTGAGTTCGGTCAGGCGGAAAAGCTCGGTCGCGCTGGGGGTGGCGGCGAAGGTGACCAGCTTGTCGTCGAGCACGGTATTGGCGTCGTAAGTGCCGTCGGTGCTCTTGGTGTAGGCGGTCAGGCTTTGTGGGCTACTGTCAAAGGAGTCCTGATACGCCTGGGCGGAATAGGTGACAGCTCCTGCGCCGTTGGTCGATACCTGGCTGACCACCCACCCCTCGCCGTTGACTATGCGCGAATACACGGTCTGCCCACCGCCTTCGCTGTTGGGAACCACCATGTGGTATTCGCCGTTGGCCGCATTGGTGTTGACGCTGGCACCGCCGGCGTAGTGGTAGGTGACGCTACCATCGGCCTGCTTTTGCGGGACGTAAATCACCTGGCCGGGCGACACCTGGTTGACATCGGTGATTCCGGGATTGTTGGCCTTGAGTGCTGAAAGGGCTTATTGCGGCGCGGCTTTTCGAAACGCTTCGGGCAAGGCCTGCTTGAGCAGTTCTCGAAAGGCCTGGTCGCCTTGCTTGTCGACCTGGCGAATCCTGGTCACGAAGGGCTCGGGCAGGTAGATGACGTGGCCGTAGTCGGTGCGGAGGTCCCGTTCTTCGTCCTTACGGGTTTCGCCCAGCTTGTCGAGCACCAGCACAAACTGCGTGGCACCCATCTTCTCGCCACGCGGATTGGAGAAGTGGCCCATCGACCCCTCCACGCTGAGGTAGTTGTAGCCGGGCAGCAGTTCTTCGATGTATTGAATCTCGCGCAGGGCCGTGATCGGCCAGACCGGCTTGGGGCCTTTGACGCCGACCAGGCCCCAGCCTTTAAAACGTCGCTGGTAGCCTGGACGCTCGGATTCCCAGGCATCGTGTGCGGCTGCAACGCGTGGCTTGTGCTGCGAAATCAAGTGCTTCGACGAAGGAATCATGTACAGCGCGCTGTAGTTGTATTTCGTCTGCGACAGGCTTGGCAGTTGCAAACTCGATTTGTAATAAATCTCGAAGCCATGCGCCGTGCGCCGACCGCAGGCTTCCTTGTTGCCGCCAAAGCCGCAGTTCTCCGCGCCTTCGTACACCAGCTTGTAGGCAATCGCCTCGGCGCCTTTCAAGGTCTTGTCGATGAACTCAGGGGGCATGCAGTAGGCCGCCGCGAACTCGGGCGTCACCACCCACAGGTAGTCGTCCTTGGTGTAGCGGCTCTTGCCAGGGCGGGGACCGCTGTAGTAGCCCACCGGACAGCCTTGGTAAGCCGCTTTCACTTCGGCTTGGGTCATGGCTGTGGGTGCCTCACTGCTCGGCGCCTGTGTTTGCGCGCTGGCAGCTAATGGCGTCATGCAGAGCAGGGCCAGAACTGCACCCCACACATTCGATGGTTTGGAAGCTAGCCTTGAGGTGGTGATTTTGGTCATGGGTAGCCTACTGGGTTGAATGGTTTGGGTGATGGTTTCGCGGCGTATGGTGGATGGGTCGCGGGCATTGGTGCGGCCTGCACGGCATTTATTGCCCGCAAGCTTTGTTGCATGCGCCTCTCGGCTCGCAGCATCGGTTCGTCTTCATGTGACTTCAAGGTTTTCTTCCGTGGTTTTCGATTGTCGGATTGTTCCGTGCTCAACATCCGTCTCATCGCTTGATCCCCGCCTCCAGCCGCGCCTTCACCGCCCTCGCCTCATACACCCCCTGCGCCCCAGCCGGCAGCGCACTCTTGTCCGGCGCCGCCCCCTTGAACAAGCGCATGACGATGGTCGAAGACGTGGTGGTGCCATACGGCCCGGTGGTCGAAAACGCCCCACCCTTCAACACCACAAAGCCATCAAAGCCCCGCTCCAGCGCGATCTCCGCGCAGCGGTACAGCGCGTAGTCGCGCGCGGTGCCGGCATCAGCCGTGCGATTGGTCAGGTAGTTCACCTGTACCGTGCTGGCGTCGATGTCGGTGCTGGAGTAACCACCGGCGCCCCAGAACGGCGCGGGTTTGTAGATGGCGGCGCAGGCGCCCAGCAGGCTGGCGCTTAGCGCAAGCACCAGCACCACGATGAACCGCTTGCGGCGGGAGCAGCGGGCACGAGCGTGCGCCCACGTAGCCCGTGTGTGATGGATGCGCATGGTGAATCTCCTCCCCGTGTGCTGGCTGGCAGCATTTTTGTTGCCGGGTATTCTGGCAGGCCGATGGCATGTTTTCTTGTAAACGGTGCTGGGCGTGGCGCTATTTTTTGGGTCTTATTACCCAGGCCCGCCGAACCTGCATGCGGGTGGCTGGGCAGGTTCACGTGGCAACATCGACTGAGCCAAAAAAAATATCAGCCCAACCGCCTAAAATGAAAAAAATCCTGAACATCTGAAAGAAAAATGGACCTGATCGGGTATGAGTTCCTGCGCACCAGCTTGTCGTTAAGCGCCTTCCCGGTGCGGCGCCCGGCACGGGTCCGACCGGTCACACGGGTTCAGGACGAGGGCGATTATCTGGCGGTGCCGCGGGATGTGGCGCCTGCCACGTCCGCCGCGCTGGACCACCTGCTATTTGCCCTGAAGCATGAGGGCACCAACCTGGCCATCTTGGTTCAGACGATGGAGCGTTTGGCCCCCGACACCCTGTTGGGCGCTCTGCGCCATTCGCCAAACGGGGCTTATGTCCGCATTGCCTGTTTTCTTTGGGAAGTGTCGACCGGCCAGACTTTGTCTGACCTGCCTGCCATCGGCGGGCCCGTGGCGGACGTGTTCGACCCCCGGCGTTACGTCACCGGTCGCAGCCAGCGCAACTCCAAGTGGCGCGTCAACTTCAATGGGCTTGGCACACCGGCCTACTGTGCCACCGTGGAACGGTCGGAGGTGGTACAGGCCGGCATCAACGCGGATGTGCTGAGCCAGGTCAACGCGTTCTTGGGCGGCCTGCAGCCGGGCTTGATGGACCGTGCCCTGGCTTGGGCCTACCTGCACGAGACCGAAGGCTCGTTTGCCATTGAGCGAGAGGCCCCCGATGAGGACAAAGCCCGCAACTTTGTCCGACTGCTGCAACAAGCCCATGAAGGCCGCCCGGTTACCGAACAGTATTTGGTCGAGCTGCAGTCGTCTGCGGTGACCAACCCGTTTAGCAAGGCGGTGCAGTTTCGCACCGAGCAAAACTGGCTGCGCGGGCCGGCCCGTGGTGCCGCTGGCATCACTTACCTGCCCCCCCCGCCTGACCTCGCGCATGAACTGATGCGGCAGTGGATGGTGTTTGCCAACACGGCGCCCCAGCAACCGGAGCTAGACCCGATTGTTGCGGCGTCGATCGCGTCATTCGGCCTGGTCTTCATTCACCCGTTCATGGACGGCAACGGCCGCTTGTCCAGGTTCATGTTCCACCAGACCTTGTGCCAGTCCGGGCGCCTGGCCAACGGATTGATCTTGCCGGTATCGGTGGCCATGAAACGCCACGAAGAGGACTACCTGCATACCCTCAAGGCGTTCTCAATGCCCGCGCGAGAACTGTGGAGGGTTCGATGGATCGATGAGGGGCGGTACGACTTTGAGTTCACCGGCCATCCGTCCATTTACCGGTACTGGGATGCCACCGGTTGCGTTGAGTTTGGTTTTCGGATGGCGCAGCAAGCGCTGGACGTGGAACTGCAACAGGAAGCCGCTTTTCTGCAACGCTACGACGACTTGTACCGTCAAATCAATGCGCGCTACGACGTGCAGGCCAATGACTTGGCAGACCTGATTTTGATGTGTTTGCAGAATGACGGCGTGGTGTCCAAGAATCGCCGCAAGCAGTTTTCCGGGCGTGTGCCCGAGGGACTGTTTGACTATTTGGAAAACTGCGCTCGCCCCGCCGGGCCGACCTGACGCCCGTCGGCGCCACGTTGCTTGGGCGACCGCGCCGACGGCGTAGCGTCTGAAGTCGCTGGCGCAGAGCCGGGGCCTGAGCATGAATAAGCTGGTGGAGCAAATGAGTGCCCACGCACTCTCGGCCTGGGACACCGAAAACCACTTCCGTGCTATGGCGGCCACAGGTGATGTGCAGAAGGCTCTGGCGGTACTGGACCGGCTCGATGCACTGGATGGCGAACCCGCTTCAGACTGATCGGCTAGCGGGCCATCGAGAGGCTGGGCACGGCAGAGCAAAGCCACGCGCTACAACTCATTGATGCTTTTATTGAACGCCGGTCAGGTAGTTCACGCGCACAGTGGTGGCGTAAAGCGCCAACGCCAGCACCAGGATGAGCCGCGTGCGGTGCTGTATGGGCTCAGGCAAGGCACTTCATTGCCTTCAAGGTCTTCATCTCGGCCAAGGCGGTTGCCTCGTCCTGCTGCTCGATAGACGAGCCAATGAACGCGATGTTCATCAACAGGCCGGTCGGGAATTCATAGCGGTACGTGCTGGTTTTTGCGCCATGAGTGCCGTGCGCTCCCCCATCGTTTCCGAGTTTACGACCCAAGAACCGGAAGCCCGCTACGGCGCGGTCTCGCTCGCCGCTCGCTCCTACGCTTGCGCGACCACACATTGAAGCCGGTGAAGCAGGTGATCACCAACGCCAGCGCCCCCAGCAGGACCAGGCACTGTCCGACCAATCCAAAGGCGCCGCCGGTGTGCAGCGGCCACATCCAGGCCTGGAACACATCGCCACCCGTGCCGTCCGCAAGTTTGCGGGTGAACACCGCTCGTCCATCACGCATGTCGAAATACGCCGTGGTGTTTCCGGTGGGCGAGACATCCCCCGGCAGTTGCAGGCGCACGCTGTAGAGCCCCTTGCGGTAGTCCATCCCGACCGAGTGCAGGCGCGCGCCAGGGAAGGCCTCGCGCGCCGACGCCATCACCCGCTCCGCCGCCACCTTGGGCGCAGACAACTCTCTCGCACCCACCGCAGGCACTTCCACCGTGCCGGTGGCCGGTGAGAAGGCCTTTACGACTGGTTTGACCAGGCCAGGCAGGTTCAGGTAGACCGAGGTAAACGCCACCACAACCAGCACCGGCAGCGTGATCAAATTGGCACTGCGGTGCAGGTCGTAGTTGAGCTTGTAACCACCCTGCCCGGTACGCACCACCATCAACCCGGTCCAGCGCCGCAGCGAGCGCCACGCCTTGGGCCAGCTCAGGCCCAGCCCGACCAGCGTGGTGAGAAACCACAATACGGCGCACACGCCCATGAACCAGGCCCCGGCCTCGTCGAGAAACAAGGCGTAGTGCAATCGCACGATGTCGGGCACAAAGTTCTCCCAACTCGCCACAAAGCGCGTGGTGCTGCGCTGCCCAAGCACCTCGGCGCTGTAGGGGTTGACGAAGATCTGGTTGAAGTCCACCGAACCTTTCATACCGACCACGTGAACGTGCGCCACGTGCGCCTCCATGCGCGACTTGATGTACACGATGGCGGCGTCCCCGCTCGTCTTGGGCAGCACAACCGTGGTGGCAATGGCATCGGGAAACCTCCGCTCGACGCTATCCGTCAGGGTCTGCAATGGCAGCCTTTGCGACTGCGGCTTGACCGCGAACAGCTTCGGGTTGATGGCCCGATCGATCTCCCAGCGAAACGCCATGATGGCGCCAGTGATCCCGGCGATGAGCAGGAACGCCAACAGCGCCAGGCCGCTCCAGCGGTGCAACTTGGCGCTCCACCGGCGCGCGGCGCCCTTCAATGCGAGGGCTTGCATGGGAGACCCCTTGGTGGAGACGGCGCTCGACTTGACGGCGTCAGAATTCATGGCGATAACTCACTCGTGCGAAGCGACCGGGCATGTTGTAGCCCTGCTTCTCGGTGTAGAAACGACCGGTCAGGTTTTCCACCGATAGCGCCACTGATTGCGCCGTGTTGAAGCGGTAGCGCACACTCAAATCCGCCACTGTAAAGGCACTTTGCTCGACTTGCGGACTGCCCGCCACCGTGTAGTCGAAGTCCTTGATCATGCCGCGATGGCGTAGCGCCAATCGACCGGCCCAGGCCCCATAGTCCACATCGAGCGCAAGCTTGAGCGCAATGTGTGGAATGTTGTTGGCATCGACTCGGTTGCCACTGACGATGTCCCAATTGTGAAAGTACCGCGTACTCCCAAACGTCAGCTTGTAGTGCTCGGCGAAAGCCCAGCGTCCCTGCAGTTCCAGCCCCAAGATGCTGCTGCTGCCGTCCCCATTGGCGTAGTTGGTGGTGGTGCCGCCAGTGCCGTTCTTGGCTTTGGTCGTGGTGATCTTGTTGCTCACCTTGGTGTCGAAAACAGTCACGTCCACGCTGGCGTCACGGGTAGTCCATTCAAGGCCCAGATCCTTGGTCAGGGACCGCTCGGGCTGGATGCCGGAGTTGCCGTAGGTGTAGTCGATCTTCCCGCCACCGATCGGCGTGGCGTAGTTGCCCGTCACATACAGGGCATCGGGCGCCACGAACGCCTTGCCCACAGTGGCGTGGATGTGCCAGCCGGCGACCAGCAGATGCTTGAAGCCCGCGCTCGGGCTGGTTGCAAGGTAGTCGGTCCTGGATGGCGTGAAGCCGGTCCGGTAAGGCGTATCGAGAGACTCGACGGCGATATTGTCTCGCCTGACCCCCACATAGATCGTGCTGTTGCCGTTGTTGAAGACCCAACTGTTCTCGGCAAAGTAGCCCTGGGAGAGGCGCTGGTTGTCGGCCGTGCCGGGGGCCTTGCGTGGCGCGCCTGCCAGTGCCAGGTTGTAGCTGCGGGAGACCGATTTTGCGCTCTGTGTGTCGACGCCAAAGATCAGCGTGTTGTTGGGTGACCAAGCCCACGCGTCCTGAACCTGCCAACCCGAAAAGCTCAGATCGGTGGCCGAGTTGACCGCAGGCAACTGCGGGCGATCTGCCGCGTTGCGCGAGCTGATCTTGGTCATCTCGGATGACTGTGTGCCCGAGAACACCGCCGCGCTCAAGGCATGGTCGCCGAGCTGCCCCGTCAGGCGCAGGTCACGATCCGAGTTGGACATCTGCTTCTCGCCTTGATCGTTGGTGCCATAAAGCAAGTCACCTGCCGATCCGGTATTGCCCTTCCACTCGTTCCACTTTGCAATCAAGCGCCAATCCTTGTTGATGTCCCAGCCGCCACGGATCGAATGGCTCTCGTACTCATGCCCGGTCAGGGGCCGGACATCGCCATTGCCCATTCTGAAATCGTCGGTCTTGTTCCAGGCGCCCGCATAGTCGAAGTCGAACGATGCGTTGATGCTGCCGCCAGCCCTGAACTGAACATCCTGAGCACCGAATTGACCCACAGTCAGATTGGCCTGGCCGCCAAGCTTGCCGCGGCTCTGGCGCGAAATCATGTTCACCACGCCACCCATGGCGCCAGAGCCATAAAGTGCGGAGCCCGGCCCTTTCAACACCTCCACCCGCTCAAGCGAGCCTGCGGTGATCATCGCCATGTTGTCCGCCGCGACCGGACGGCCATCGACCAGCAAGACCGTGTGCCGGTTGATGCCGCCAAACTCGGGCCTGAATCCCCGGATACCGATGCCGGAGAGTCCGCTGGGGTACTGAATCACATCGACGCTGGCGTTCTTCTTGAGCAGGTCCGTCAGGTCGCTCTGTATGGTTTTGTCGATGTCCTTGCCATCCACCACTTCGACGCGTTGCGGCACGTCTTCCAGCCTGGTCTCAACCCGGCGCGCAGTGATCACGACCGTCCCCAGCGCAGCAGCGGGCTGAGCCTGGGCAAGGAGCAGGGGCGTGGCCGGGACCACTTGCCCGGTCTGAGTGACGGTCTGCGCCATCGCCAGACCTGAGCCGGCCAGCAGGCCAGCGGCCAGCGCGACCGCGCTGGGTTGGTGAGGCCGCAACAAAGTGCGGTGCATAGGAGAACGAGTCATTTTCATGATGAGAACTTGAATGGGCCGGTTCAGGACACGGCGAATAAAGGGACCAGCGCCGCCACGCGGCGCCAGCAGTGCGTACACGGTCAGAACTTGACCGTCACGCCGGCGTAGAGCGAGCGCCCCGCGCCCGCTACCGCCACCCCCCAAGGCACCGAGTTGATGCCCATGGTTCGGTCCTGCCCAACGTAGGCGCCACCAAGTGGCAGGCGATAGAACTTGTCAAGCAGGTTGTCGATGCCCACGTCCACACGCGCCTGCTTCCAGTTGTAGCTGGCACGCAGATTCATCAGGCCGTAGCCGGGCGTCTTCACTTCGTTGCGCACATCCGAGACCTTGTCCTTGGCTTTGACCATCACCAGCTCAAGGCCACTGTCCCAGGCGCCGAGCTTGTGCGTCACGGTCAGCTTGGCGTTTGGCGGCATGATGTTGTAGAGCTCGTCGCCAGTGTCACGGTTCTTGCCGCTGCTCAGATTGAGCAAACCATTCAGGCCCCATTCACCCCAGGTAGTGGTGGCCAGGGGCAGACGCCCGGACAGGTCCAGGCCTAGCAGTCGCGCCGACTGGTTGGCGTACTGCAGCACAACAAACTGGTTGCTGGTGCTGGCATTGGCGGCGGTGCACGCGGCGCCCGACGTGCACCGCACGGCGTCAATGAAATCGGTCACCCGCGTGTAGTAGGGCGTGGCCTTCAGCTCCCAACTGCGGTCGGTCGCGTGCCAGTCAAAGGTGGCGGACAGCGTATCGGCCTGCTCCGGTTTGAGATCGGGGTTTCCAACATAACCATTGCCGTCGCCGACAAAGTTGTTCATCACCGCCGCCATCGTCCAGGTGGACCAGGTGTAGCGCTCGTACAGGTTGGGCGAGCGCACTTTGTGGGCGTAGCCAAATTCGATGTTGCGCGTGGCATCCGCCGTGTAACGCGCCAACGCAGCCAGGTCCCAGTTGTTGTCGGTGCGCGCGTGGCTGCGCGCGTTGAAGCCATTGGCATCGACCACCTGGTTGCCCATGGCGCCGGCGGCGGTGTTGTAACCGCGCGCTTGGCCGGCATCGGTTTGCACGCGCTCGAAGCGCGCACCCAACTGCGTCACCCACTGGGTGCCGCGGCGTGCCTCCCATTCGGCAAACAGCGCCGTGCGGTCGCGCTTGCCATCGGCAATGTTCCAGAAAGTGCCAGGCCACATGCCGCCGCCGGAAGGCGCCCACCAGTCGTCAAGCCGGTAGCGCTGCAGGTCGGTGCCCAGCCGCAAGTCGTCTTGCTGGCCCAGCGCCAGGCTGGCTTTGATGGATGCGCCAGTGTTGCTGCTTTCGGTTTCCATGGGCATGCCAGCGGCACAAGTGTTGGGTGGTCCACTGATCGGGGCGCAAGCGGCACCGGCGCCGGACAGGGTGCCGTACCAGTAGCGCTTGTCGGCGCCAAAGTCCATCAGGTGCTTGACCGTCTCCCGGTACACACGGGCATCGAGCGCGCCCCAGTCGAACTGGCCTTGGTAGCGCAGGTTGGCGCGGTGCTGAACGTTGTCCAGCATGTCCATGCGTTGAGTGGGATAAAGCTGGTAAGGCAGGTCCTGCACGCCCAGCTTGGCCTCGATCAGGTGGTTGGCACTTTTGAAGGCGAGCCCGAACGCGTGGTTCTGCGTACGGTAGGCGCTGGAGCCAACTTCATCGAGCGGCAAATCGTGCCCGACGCGGCCGGTTGCCGTGGCAGTCTTGAAGTCGCCCGCGGCCTTGTAGTTGTCGGCCTGACTGAGTGCACCGGTGTAGCTGGCACTGACGGTCTCGGTAGCGTAGCTTGCCGACAGATTGACGCCACTGGCGTTGCCGTTGCTTCGGAAGTAGCTGCCCAATTGTCCCTTGATCAGACGGCCCTGCCCGCTCGCCGCGAACTCGGGGGCCGCCGATTCGGCCAGGATGGTGCCGCCAATGCTGTCGCCACCCGTGCTGACCGGCGCAATGCCGGCGTAGACCTTCAGCGCGCTCACATTGGAGGGGTCGAGGTAAGACAGCGCCGGGTTCATGTGATTTGGGCAGGAGGCGATCAAGTCCATGCCGTCAATCTTGATGCGCAGACGGTCATCCGCCAGGCCGTGAATGGCCGGCAGGCTGGAGACGCCACCCGCGCCATAGAGGCTGACGCCAGGCACGTTGCCAAGCAGCGTGGCGGTATCGCCCGTGGTGGAGCGCAAGCGCAGCAGCGTGGCGCGGTCGATCTGGGTCTCACCCAGGGCGGGGGGTCTGGTTTCAACCACGGTGACATCGGGCAAGCTCACCGCCGCCTTGTCGTCGGCAGCGAAGGCGGGCCCGCACAGGGCCGTGAGCGCGGGCAGGGCGCGGGCAATCGACCAGGACAGGATGCGCATTTTGGGGTGGAACATAGGGATACCTTTTTGTTGGAGTGACGCGCAGAACCAGCGCGCGGATAGGGCAAGGGGGCAGACCGGCCGTGGCAGTGCGGCGCAGGGGTGCGGTCGGCGCGACCTCAATCAAGGTCGGTCGCGGCAAGCAAGATGGGGCGCCGTGGCGGGCCGCTCAGGCGGCACTCAGCTCACAGGCAATTGATCGCGGGCGGCCCGCGCGGCAGTGCCAGCCAGGCAACTCGGGATTCGAAAAAAAGTGCCGACTCAACCGGGCGATCCAAACCAGATTCCGAGGCAAACGGGTGCGCAGAAGCTGTGGCAGGCGGACCAAATCCGTGGGTGCTGAGCAGGCAAAACGGGCAATGGGGTGAAGAAACCGCCGATTCCCGCCCGTCGGGGGAATCGGCCAAGGTGTTGTCAGCCACGGCCATGGAAGCCGGGCTGACGCAAATATCGGCGGGCCACTGACCCGCTGCTTGCGCCAGCCCGATCCCGTGGGACAGGGTGGGCGCAAAGGCGCCAAACAGCACCAACAGCACCGCCAGCCACACCGCCCAAGGGCGGCGCAGTGACTCAAGGTGCAAGGTCGGTGCCATCAACAAACGCGCAGCGCTGGGGGATCAGGCGATTCGCCGTGACTCAGTGCTTGTGCTCGGCCATACCCTGCATCGGAGCCTTGGCGCTGACGGGCACTTTGAGTTCGAGCTTGCTCTCTGCGCCCTTGGCGTCCTTGAAGGTCAGCGTCAACGGCACGGTGCCGTCAACCGCCAGCGGTGCTTTCAGGTCCATCAGCATCACGTGGTAGCCACCAGGCTTCAACTCAACTGCCTTGCCAGCGGGCAGGTCCAGACCGCCCTCGACCGCGCGCATCTTCATCACGCCGCCATCCATCTTCATCTCGTGCACCTCGGTCACGCCAGCGACTGGCGATGAGCCGGCCACCAGCTTGGCGCCGTCTTTGGCGGTGATCTTCATGAAGGCGCCAGTGGCCTTCTGGCCCGTTACGGTGGCGCGCACCCAGGCGTCTTTCACCTCGACGCTTTGGGCGTAAACGGCGCCGCAGCTCAATGCGGCAATCAGGGCAAGTGCTTTCAATTTCATAACAGTCTCCAAGGGGTTAACAGAACAAACATTTCAATCAGCGCGTCATCATGCCAGCCATTTCCTGAGCATGGCTGGCTCGGGCGGACCAATGCTGCGCTGAACCGCGCCCGCGCGACTCAGCAGCACGATGTAGGGCGTGACGTTGGGCCATTTGGGATCCACGCTCTGGCGGATCGCCGGGGCAAACCCGTCAAACGCAAAGAACTTGGTGGCACCCGCGTAGTGGTGCGCATGGGCCAGCACGCGCTCGGCCGGCACATCCATCACCACCGCCGCCAACTCCACCTTCTGGCGCGAAGCCTTGATGAAGGCTTGCAACTTGTCGAAAGCATCCGGGCAGGTTGAGCAATAGGTGGTGGTGAACACATAGGCTGCCGGGCGCGGGCCGCCTTGCTGCAGTTGCGCCCAGGTCGTTTCATCGAAGTCCGCTACTGAATTTGAAGCAGACGAGCTAGATGGGACATGCTTCGCATGCGGATTGGCCCATGAGGCCAGGGGCGCCAAGGCGGCCGCGCCTAGCAGCCTGCGCCGTGGCCAGCGTAGCGCGTCAAACCCGATCAGGGGATGTTCAGAAAGCGAGTTCATAAACCTGTACCTCCTTGGCCTGTCGCCACACCACCGCCATGCGTTGGCCCTGCTGCACCAGGCGGGGAAAGTCGTTGTCGCCGCTGGCCTGGCCGAGTGTGGCCACGCGGAAGGTCTGGCCGCCATCCAGTGACAGCCAGGCCTTGAGCGTGCTGGTCATGCCATCGACGCTGCGCCACACCACCGCCACGCGGCTACCGTGCGCCGCCACGCTGGCGTGCTCGGCGCGATCATCGGGCACGCGCTGCACGGTGCCTGCTACCGGGCTGCCATCGGACTTGAGGCGGGCGTAGCGCACACCGGGGCCTTGGTCGGCGCCGTGCTGGCGAATGCCGAACCAGACGGCATGAAAGCCCTCCCCCGCCGCCACCAGGCCAGGGCCATGGTGTGGGCAGCCATCAACCCGCCATTCGTCGTAGGTAGCGCGCACGATGGGTGGTGCCGTGGGCGTGGCGGCAGGCGTGGTGGCGGGCGTCAGCGCCGCGACGGCATGGTCACGCACATTGGGTTCAAACACGTGGCGCCACATCGCGCGCAGCACGCCGTCCGCGCCCAGCCCAAGGGCAATACGACAGCACTCGCAGGAGTGGTCTGCCACCTTGATGTCGGGGCCGAAGGTGAGGCCGCCATCGGTCGACACGTTGCGGTAGATGGCAGCACCGCGGTAGCTTGACTTGTTGCCAACCTTGGGCGCAGCTTCCAAATCACGCTTGTCGATCCAAATCGTGTGCAGCGCACCTTTGGCGTCAAAGCCAATCGACTCGAAGCGATGGGTGATTTCCTGACGGTCGGCGTGCACCGTGAAGGGCGGCGAAAAGGTCTTGCCAGCATCGAGCGAGCGCAACATGCGCACAAAGCCGGTATTGGGTTTGGCCAGTGGCTGGGTGTAGGCGATCAGCACCGTGCCATGGGGACCGAATACCAGCTTGGGATGGTTCTCGCCATCGGCCGAGATCGGGTCGCCCGACGTATCAAGCACCCTAGGCGCCTCCCACTTCGGGCCCGCTCCCGGTGCGAACGCTGGCGCGTGTTGCACAAAAAGCTGGCCCTGTGGCGTCAGCCCCACCACCCACAAGGCGCCGTCTGGCGCCAGCGCGGCGCTGATGCCCATCTGGGGCCGCGGCTTGCGCGCCACGGGCTTGCTCGCCGCTGCGACCGGCGCGCTGGCCACCGCACCCTCCAGCGCCGGCTGGTGCTGACCATGGGCTTGCTGCGCCATCAGCGGCGCGCCCACCAAGCCTGACAAGAGTGCGACCAGGCACAGGGCGCGGCGGGGGTGGAGGCGGTTCGTCATGGGCTACTCACTTCAGGCTGTACGACAGGGAGGTGTGCAGGCTGCGCTGTGGCAGGGTGTGATGCTGCCAGGACGGATTCGCCATCAGATTGTCCACGCCAAAGGCCCAATCCCAGCCCTTGGCAAAACGCCAGGAGGCGCGCAGATCGAGCTTGTTGACCGAGGACATGCCGCCGTACACATTGTGGTTGGTATCGAGATTAAGTTCGTTGGAGAACGACGCACTCTGGTACCGCCAGCCCGCCGCGAACAGCCAGTTTTCCACGCCACGGTAACTGGCCTGCAGCGACACACGGGTGCGCGGAATGCGCAGCCACTGCTTGCCAACGGTGGCCGGATTGCGGGTGTTCTCTTTCACCACCGCATTGGCCCAGGTGGCATTGGCCTCCAGGTCGAGCCCCTTGAGGCCCAGGTTGCTGGCCTGCCAGACGGCCTCGATGCCATCGGTCAGTACCCGGTCGACATTGCTGACGCGGCTCACCGAGGGCGTCACGGTGCTGTCGGTCTGGCGCAGGATGGTGTCGGTGGAGTCGTCGCGGAAGTAGCTCACGCGCAGGCTGTGCTGGTCCCAGGTCTTTTCGGCCGACAATTCCAGCGCGGTCGACACTTCAGGCTTTAGATCGGGGTCGCTGAAGGTGATGCTGGTGCCGGTCTTGGTGCCATTGAACAACTCGTCCACATTGGGAAAGCGCACGCCCTTGCCGGCGCTGGCCTTGAGCACCAGGTCATCCATGGCGGCCCAGGCCAGTGACAGCTTGGGGCTGGACGCATGCAGCGTGCGCTCGGGGTAAGCCGACTGCACCGGTGGTGTGCCCGCGAAATACTGCGAACCATCAAACGCGCGGAACTGCTCATAGCGCAGCCCGCCGGTCAGCGTCAGCGCCGGGTTGATGCGCCAGGCGTCCTGGACATACACGGCGGTGATGGCCGTCTTGCCCTGGTAGTTCTGATTCAGCGTCGTCTCAGTATTGCGCCAGTCGCTGGCGTTGTTGACCACGTTCGACAGCGTGTACTGGTTGCGGTGCAGCCCCATCAACAAGGCATGCTTGCCACCGCCCCAATCCGCCGCAACGGGTGTGTAGGCGGCCTGCAGCTCAAAGGTGTTCCAGCCGGTGCCGTCGCGCCGGGTCACGCTGCCAGCACCACCCAAATCGGCCACGGGCGTGGGATTGGCGGCAGCGCGATTCGGGTCGGACACAATCTTGTAGTCCGTCGCTACCACCGAGGTATTCCAGCCGGTGGCGTGCTTGGTCTTCCAGGTGAGGCCCAACTGGCGGTGACTCTCGTCGACCTTGCTGGGTGCAAAAAAGTTGGTCGCAATGTTGAACTTGTTAGTGCCGTCGCTGACCTTGCCGCTCCATACCGGATTGAGCGCCGCGTCGCGCAGCCAGGTTTCGGTGGTCACCGTACTGTCGTTGCGCCACAGCGAGGCGCGACCTTCGATCTCGGAGCTGGCAGATATGTCGTAGCCCAGGCGCAAATTGAGTGTGTCTTGCACCGTGTGATCGGTCGAGGTCGATCCAAACAGCGCACGCTGTTGCCCCAGCGAATTGAGGTCGTAGCGAACGCCCGTGACGGCCGTGGTGGCGCCGGTGACGGCTGGGTAGGCCCCATTGGTCTGCACGATATTGGCAAACCCCTGTGGATGCCCTTCACTGTCCTGGTGCTGCACCGCCGCGGCAAACCACAGGCCATTGGTCAAGCGCGAAGCCACCCGCGCCGAGACCATGCTGCTGAGGTAGGTCTCATCAGTGGCGTACTCACTGAAGGGCTGGCTGTTGAACTTGATGCTGGCCGAGGCTTCGAAGCCTTTGGGCTTGCGCTCGCTGAGCACCACCGTGGTACCAATCGAGTTACCCGGATAGATGGCGGAAAACGGACCGTACAAGGCATCGACCCGCTCGATCGCCTCGTTGTTGACCATGTTCCAGCGCGGTGCGTCAAAGCGCCCCAGGAAGTTGGAAATCAGGTAGCCATCCAGGTACACCAGGGAGCGCCCCGGCTGCAAGGTGCCGTAGCTGCGCCCGGCCAGATTGGCATTGCGGTCGCCAAAGAAACGCTTGCGCACCGTCAGGCTGGGCAGATGCTCAAGCGCGTCCTCCGGGTTGAACAGGTTCTGCTCCTGCAGCTGCTCTGCGGTGCGGCTGGCAGTGCTGTTGGGCAGGTTCGGATCAAGCGGCGAGCGCATGGCCGAGCCGGTGACAACGACCGCCTTGAGTTGGGCGTCGGTAGCCACGCCTTGCGCCAAGGACGACGGAGACCAGCTTGCTGACAGAAGGGGAACGGCCCACGACAAGGCAAAGGCGAGGCGATTGAGTCGCATGAATACTCCGCAAAACACATGAAAACGCGCATCCGCCGCATAAAACGCGGCAGCAGTCGCAAGCCAATCAAGGGTTCAGGAGTAACGCGGAGGCCCGCGCGCCGGTGGCGGCGCAGCGGTGAGGGATGCCAGTCGTGCAGCGGGAATGCCGTGCGCGAGATAGCCCAGGGAGAACGAGGGTGCGACAGTAAAGCTCGGTGCCGGGGGCGGCGCACCCACCGCAACGCACAGGGGGCAGTCCATCGAAACGGTAACCAGCTCCCGCAGACCCTCGTCGGTCTGCACCAGCACTTTCATCGCCCCAGAGCCAGTGCAAATCAACTCCATGGGCTGCGGCTTGATGACGGGCGACGCCACCGCCGCACCAATCGACAACGCAAACCAGACCAACACGAACCGTGCGAGCTGGCGGGCGTTGCGGAAGAAATGCATGCGCGGATTATGGCGGACAAGGCCCCACCCGGCTTGACCTCGATCAAACACACTGGGGTTTACCCGGCGCATGATGAAACATTCCATTCCACCAAGGTAGACCATGACCACTATCCCGAATGCCACCTTCAAACAACAACTGCTGACCCAACGCGCTGCCGTGGTGGAGCAGCTCAGCGCGCTGCGCGGCGGGCAAGTCGGTCGGGCCGAGGCTTCGGCCGAGCACTTCAGCGAAACCCAGGACTCGCGCGCCCAGGTCAACACGGCGCGTGAACTTGAGTTTGCCCTGGATGATCACGAGTCCGCCGAGCTGGCCGCCATCAATGCAGCACTGGGCCGGATTGAGGCCGGCACCTATGGCCAATGCACCGACTGCGGGGTGCAGATCCCCGATGCCCGCCTGCACGCGGCCCCCGAGGCGCCACGCTGCATCGCCTGCCAGACCGAGTTTGAGCGCATCCACGGCGGCTCCGTGAACTGAAGCCGCCGGGGCGGGTCGCATCGGATCAGGGCCAGGGCGGCAACGCCTGCTATTCTGGCGCCTAAAACTTAGCGGGGCAGACTGGCGCGTTGCGGCGGCCTGTCCTCATCCAACCGATGAACTACACCTTCGCCTCCGCCACGATCCTGCTGATCCTGATCACCGATCCGATCGGCAACATTCCCATTTTTGCCAATGCCTTGCGCCACACCGCGCCCGAGCGTCGGCCGTGGGTGATTCTGCGCGAGGTGCTGATCGCCTTTGCCCTGCTGCTGACCTTCATGTTTGTCGGCGAAAGCTTTCTGCGGGTGATGAACCTGAGCGAACTTTCCCTGCAGATCGCAGGCGGCGTGATCCTGTTCCTGATCGCGCTGCGCATGATCTTTCCGCCTTCTGACGCGCAGGCGCCGGAGCAAGTTGGCGAGCCGCTGATCGTGCCGCTGGCCATTCCCGCGATTGCCGGTCCCTCGGCGCTGGCCACGGTCTTGCTGCTGGTGTCACAAGCGCCCGAGCGGCGCATGGAATGGATTGCCGCGCTGTGCGTCACCATGGCAGTCAGCGCTGTGGTGCTGGTGCTGGCCGAGCGCATTCAGCGGGTCGCCGGCGAGCGCTTCGTGATGGCGCTGGAGCGCCTGATGGGCCTGGTGCTGGTGGCCGTCTCGATCGAGATGATGTTGCGCGGCATCAAGACCTTTGCCACGCAACTCGCCAGCCCATGATGGTGGATTGCCGCGCGGCGCTTTCCATGAACCAGTCGTCATTGCGAACCCGCTCCGTCATTGCGAGCGCAGCGCGGCAATCCATAGCCCCCAATTGCATGGATCGCCACGGCCTGCGGCCTCGCGATGACGATGCTGGTTCAAGGTCCGCGTGCGGGATCGGCCCGGATTCGGACGGCTCGCAACGACGGCCCTCCTCCGTCGCAATGACGACCCTCCCCGCTAGGGCCGACCCAGCGCGGCGATCTCCTGATCAATCGCGCCAAACATGCTGGCCCCATCGAGTCCCTTCATTTCGATGCGGATGGTGTCGCCGTACTGCATGAACTCGGTGGACGGCTTGCCGTCCTGGATGGTCTCGATCGCGCGCTTTTCAGCAATGCAGCTATAGCCCTTGGGCCACTCGGTCTTGCCCTTGACCTCGACACCTTTGTTGCTGACAGTGCCCGACCCCACGATGGAGCCGGCGCGCACGTTGCGGGTCTTGCAAAGGTGCGCGATCAACTGGCCAAAATGAAAAGTCATCTCCGGCCCGGCCTCGCACATGCCAACCTTGCGGCCATTCCAGGTGGACTGCAGCGTCAGGTGCACACGGCCACCTTGCCAGGCCTCGCCCAGCTCGTCCGCTGTCACTGCCACCGGGCTGAAAGCGGTGGCGGGCTTGCTCTGCAAGAAGCCAAAGCCCTTGGCCAGTTCATCAGGGACCAAGTTGCGCAGGCTGACATCATTGACCAGCAGCAGCAGGCGCACGCCTTCGAGCGCCTGCGCCGCCGTGGCACCCATGCGCACATCGCCGGTGACGACGGCCACTTCGGCCTCGAAGTCAATGCCAAAAGCCTCGTTGGGGCACACCACGGGATCGCACGGGCCCAAAAAGTCGTCGCTGCCGCCCTGGTACATCAGGGGATCGGTGTAGAAGCTCTTGGGCACCTCGGCGCCCCGCGCCTGCCGCACCAGTTCGACGTGATTCAGGTAGGCCGATCCGTCGGCCCATTGATAGGCGCGCGGCAGCGGCGCCATGCACTGGCGCGGGTCAAACGCAAAGGCATGGCGTGCCTTGCCATGGTTGAGCGTCTCGTACAGGTCCTGCAGTTGCGGCGACAGGAAGTTCCAGTCATCCAGCACCTGCTGCAGATGGTTGGCGATGTCGGTCGCAAAGTGGGCGCTGCTCAAGTCGCGCGACACCACAACCAGTTGGCCGTCACGGGAGCCGTCTTTGTAGGTAGCGAGTTTCATGTTCAGTGTGTCCGGGTCGGGCGAGCCCCACAGGGCGCGTGCTGGGTGGCGTATTGTTAAACTAATTTCGTCCGCCCCATGTCGCAAAGTCTAGTTCACTCCCTGCAAGCGCCCCCAGGCATGTCGCTCGCGCGCCTGCTGGGTTTGACCGGCGCGGTGTTGGCGGCGCATCTGCTCCTGCTTGGCGCGCCGAGCCTTGACTTTGACAGCAAGGCCCCGGCCATGGGGCGTGCCCTGAGCACCCGCACCATTGTGCTTCCCAGCCCAACCCTGGCACCACCGGCGTCTGTGGCGCCCCGCGCCGCGACTGCGCCCAAGCTTCGCGCCAGCCCTGCAAAGCCACGCCCACCCTCGCAACCCAGCGCCGAACCGGCTCCGGCAGTGGAGCCGGGCGGCACCACCGTGGCAACGCCGCCGCCGGAGTTGTCGGTGGTGGGTCCAACAGCCGCCGAGCCAGTCGCCACGGCGGAGCCGTCAACTGAACCCGCCCTGGAAGTGCCTGCCGAGCGGCCACCTCGGGATGACGGCCTGTCGGCACGCGCCTACAAATTCCCGGCATCGGCGCGCCTGAGCTATGACATCGAGGCCGACCGGTTTCCCTACACCGCCAGCGCAGAAATGCTCTGGCAACACGACGGCAAAAACTACCAGGCCAGCATGGCGATCCGCAAGCTCGTCACGGTGCGCAGCCAGACCAGCGTGGGCAGCATCGGCGCCGACGGTCTGATGCCCACCCGTTTTGCAGACAAGTCTCGCGGCGAAGTAGCTGCACACTTTGACCGGGACGGCGGCAAAGTCACCTTCAGCGCCAACACCCCCGAAGCTGCGCTGTTGACCGCCACCCAGGACCAGCTTAGCCTGCCTTTGCAACTGGCGGCGATGGTGGCGGGCGAACCTGAGAGATTCAGCCGCGGCGCGACGATCACGATCCAGGTAGTGGGGCCACGCCAGGCCAGCCTGTGGCTACTCACCGTGGAGGGACCGGAAACGCTGACCTTGCCCATTGGCGAGCTCGCGACGCTCAAGCTGCAACGCAATCCGCGCCAGCCCTATGACCAAAAAGTCGAGTTGTGGCTGGCCCCGGATCATGGCTACCTGCCGGCCCGCATCCGCCTGACCGATCCCAATGGCGCCTACCTGGACCAGAAACTGCAGTCGGTCGAAGGCCTGCATTGACCCGCCTGCACCACCCCCAAGCCACTTGAAATAGACCCAATCGTGGTCACCTGTGGGGTAATAGGGATTACGGGATAATCAGCCATGCACACGCTTTACGACTCTGAATCATTTTCGGTCACCCACATGCTGGCCAACGCGGTCGTGATCGGGTCTGAGTCCGAAGGCGACCACGCGGCCATTGAGTCGGTGCTGCTGGTGCCACAACTGGCACGGCACGGCTTCGAGATCGTGGACAAGCGCTCGGGCAAGGAGGTCTACCTCGATGGCTCCTGGGCCGAGCTGTTTCAGCAGCATATTTCGGCCTGGCAAATCAAAACGCCCACCCAGGAAGAAGTGGAAGACACCCTCGAAGGCTATGCCGAACTGGCGCAAAACCCGGTAGTGGTGCATTGACGGCCTGAACCGGCGACGCGAGCGCCGACCGCTCGTTTCATATCATGGGATAGGGGTGAAGATTTCGGTGGCTTGTCCTGCGACAATTCGCCCATGAGTTCCACTTACATCCTCACTCTCTCCTGCCCGGACCGCAAAGGGCTGGTGCACGCCGTATCGGGCTTCCTGCTGAACCACGGTGGCAACATCGAAGAAGCTGCCCAGTACAACGACCACGACACGGGCCTGTTCTTCATGCGGGTGCAGTTTGCATGCCGCCAACTGACCTATGCCGATCTGAAAGCCCAGTTGGGCTTCTTCGCCGGGCCGCACAAGATGAAACTCAGCCTGCACACCACGGCGCAGCCGGTGCGCACGGTGCTGATGGTGAGCAAGGAGGGGCATTGCCTCAACGACCTGCTGTTTCGCTGGAAGAGCGGCTTGTTGCCGATCGACATTCGGGCCATCATCTCCAACCACAAAGACTTCTACCAGCTCGCCGCTAGTTACAACGTGCCGTTTCACCATCTGCCGGTGCAGGTGGACACCAAGGAAAGAGTGGAAGCCCGCCAGTACGAAATCATTCAGAATGAGGGTGCCGAATTGGTGGTGCTGGCGCGCTACATGCAGATTCTGAGTAATGAGCTGTGCCACAAACTGGCGGGACGGGCCATCAACATCCACCACTCCTTCCTGCCCAGTTTCAAAGGCGCCAAGCCTTACCGCCAAGCCCATGACCGGGGTGTGAAGTTGATTGGCGCCACCGCGCACTACGTGACGGCCGACCTGGATGAAGGCCCGATCATCGAGCAGGATGTCACCCGCGTGGAACACAGCAAAACAGTTGAAGACCTGACCGCCATGGGGCGCGACACCGAAAGCCAGGTACTGGCCCGCGCCGTCAAGTGGCACAGTGAGCACCGCGTGATCCTCAATGGACACAAGACGGTGATTTTCAAGTAGCCGCCCGACGTCAACCATGACCCAAGAGCCCCGCCGAAGCACTCGCGAAGCCGCCGAGGGCTACTTCAAGCCGCACGGCCTGGTGGAGATTTGGCTCGAAGGCAATGTGCTGCGCTACGACGCCATCGGGCCATTCAACCGGGAACTGGTTCGCGCCATCGCGCTGACGCAAGGCGACATCATGATGACCGCCAAGGCGCGCGGGCCCTGTGTCGAAATCGTGACCATCCGCCAAAGCGCCCTCGTCACACCCGATGGACTGGACGAACTGGCTGTGATCCTGGGTGAGGTCAACCAGCAGGGTTTGGCCCCATTGGCGGTGGCCTACGTCATCGCGCCCGACGTCGAAGGTGCCAGTCTCATGGCTCCTCTGTTTTACAGACGCCACCGCGAGCAGGGGCGGGTCTTCAAGCTCTTCGACCGCATCGAGGACGCCCAAGCCTGGGCCGACGCGTTGCTTGCCGCCGCGTCAAGCGCCGGGTGTTAACCGCGCCATGGCCTCGCCCATGCGGATCGGCATGGCCGCAGCCCACGTTGAGTTGAACGCAAGCGGCCCCTTGGGAAACAGCATCACCACCGTCGAGCCGAGCAGGAAGCGACCCATCTCCTGACCTTGTTTGAGCTCCATCCGCTGGTCGTCATAGCGCCACTCGCGCACCTTGGGCAGTCGTGGCGGATTAACCACCCCGTGCCAGACGGTGGCCATGCTGCCAACGATAGTGGCCCCGACCAAGGTGAGCACGAACGGCCCGTGCCGAGACTCGAACACGCACACGACGCGTTCGTTGCGGGCAAACAGGCCCGGCACACCCCGCGCCGTGGTCGGGTTAACCGAAAACAGCGCGCCAGGCACATAGATCATGCGCAACAAACGGCCATCACAAGGCATGTGAATGCGGTGGTAGTCACGCGGGCTCAGGTACAGCGTGGCAAAACTGCCGTCCACGAACTGCGCACCCAGGTCCGCGTCACCGCCAACCAGCGCCGTGGTCGAATAGTGATGGCCCTTGGCCTGGAAGACCTGATCGCGCTCGATGGCGCCAAACTGGCTGATGGCGCCGTCCACCGGGCAAATCAGGTCTGCAAGCGCCAGGGGACGGGCATCGGCCTTCAATTCACGGGTGAAGAACTCGTTGAACGTGGCGTAGCTGGCGGTGTCCGGATTGGCGGCCTCGGCCATGTTTACCTGGTAGCGTTGAACGAACCAGTCAATCACCGAAGTGGTCAGCCTGCCAGCGCGGGCGCCAGCCGCTTTGCCGGCCAGCGCCGTCAGGGCCTGCTTGGGCAGGAGGTATTGCGGCAGCACGGCCAGACGATCAGACATAGAGGGCTACCGGTAGTTGGCAAGGGGGCGCAATGGCTGGGTATTGTACCGAGCGCACCACCCGGCAAGATGTGACAATGCCAGCATGAGCGCCGCCCGCATCCCGCCGATTCAATGCCTGCTGACCTTCGAGGCGCTGGCGCGCCTGCGCAGCGTGACGCAAACATCCGAGGAGTTGTGCGTCACGCCCAGTGCGGTCAGCCACCGGGTCAAGCAGCTCGAACAGATCATCGGCACCAAGCTGTTTGGCCGGGCCGACTTCTCGCTGACCACCGAGGGCAGCGAGTACCTGGCCCACGTGCGCGAGGGATTGGCAAATCTGCAGAAGTTCCCCATCTCCGCCGCAGCGCCCGGCAAACGCAAGCTGCGTCTGGCCGTCACACCGACCTTCTCCCGCTCGATCCTGATCCCCCGCCTGCGCCAATTCACCGATGCCTACCCCGAAATCGATTTGACGCTGCAGGTGTCCATCCCGCTGCTGGACGTGGTGGCCGAAGACGCCGACCTGATGGTCCGGTTTGGCGCCGGGCGCTACGCGGACATGGAATACGTGTGCCTGCTCAAGGACGAAGTCACGCCACTGGCCTCGCCTGCTTACGTACGCGAACACGGTCCGTTTGTTGCACCGGAGGATCTGGAAGGTGAAGCCCTGTTGCGCAGCCCGCTGGAGCCGTGGCGCACCTGGTTTGCCGCCAACAACCTCGATTGGCCCGAACCGATCGAGGGCTCGCAGTTCAACGACATCGGCCTGATGTGCGACGGCGCCGCCGCCGGCATGGGCGTAGCCCTGGTGCGCCTCAAACTCGGCGCGCCCTGGCTGGAACGCGGCTCGCTGGTGCGGCTGTATGAGCGCTCGGTTCCCAGCCCGCACGCCCACTACCTGTGCTGGCGCACCGGCATGATGGACCGTTGGGAGTGTTCTGCGTTTGCGGAATGGTTGAAGAAGGCGGTGGGATAACGGCACGCCCATGCGCAACTGCTTTCAGCATTCGCTGAAAAAATCTTCACCCAGTTGCCCGCGGATTTGCCCTAAAGTTCTTGCACGCCATCAGGAGACGCCCCACCATGAACGCCCCGCTTCCATCCAACCAAACAGAGACCTTGCAGCGCAACGAGCGGCAGGCGCAAGTGGTGCAGGCGCTGAAAACCGTGATGCCAGCCCACGCCTTGTTGTGGCACCAGGAAGACACGACCCCTTATGAATGCGACGGCCTGACCGCCTACCGTGAGCGCCCCCTGGTGGTGGCGCTGCCGGAGACCTATGAGCAGGTGCAAGCGGTGTTGCGCACCTGCCATGCCATGGACGTGCCGGTGGTGGCGCGCGGCGCGGGCACGGGGCTGTCGGGCGGGGCCTTGCCCAATAAGCTGGGCGTGACGCTGAGCCTGGCCAAGTTCAACAAGATTCTGAAGATGGACCCGCTCAGCCGCACGGCGGTGGTGCAAGGTGGTGTGCGCAATCTGGCCATCAGCGAAGCCGCCGCCCCGCTGGGTCTGTACTACGCCCCCGATCCGTCCAGCCAGATCGCCTGCACCATCGGCGGCAATGTGGCCGAGAACGCCGGCGGCGTGCATTGCCTCAAATATGGCCTGACGATTCACAACGTGCTGAAGGTCAAGGGCTTCACCATCGAGGGTGATGAAGTCGAGTTTGGCGGCGAGGCGCTGGACGCGCCGGGGCTGGACCTGCTCAGCATCGTCATTGGCTCGGAGGGCATGCTGGCCGTGACCATGGAAGTCACCGTCAAGCTGGTGCCCAAGCCGCAACTGGCGCGCTGCATCATGGCCAGCTTTGACGACATCCGCAAAGCCGGTGACGCCGTGGCCAGCGTGATCGCGGCGGGCATCATTCCGGCCGGGCTGGAGATGATGGACAAACCCATGACCGCCGCCGTGGAAGACTACGTGCACGCGGGCTACGACCTGAACGCTGAAGCCATTTTGCTGTGCGAAAGTGATGGCACACCCGAAGAGGTGGAAGAAGAAATCGGCCGCATGAGTGAGGTGTTGCGCACTTGCGGCGCCACGGCCATCGCGGTCAGCCGTGACGAGGCTGAACGGCTGCGGTTTTGGAGCGGGCGCAAAAATGCGTTCCCCGCATCGGGGCGCATCAGCCCCGACTACATGTGCATGGATTCGACCATCCCCCGCAAGCGCCTGGCCGACATTTTGCTGGCCATTGCCGAGATGGAAAAACGCTACGGCCTGCGCTGCGCCAACGTGTTCCACGCCGGCGACGGCAACCTGCACCCGCTGATTCTGTTCGACGCCAACGACGCCGACCAGTTGCGCCGCTGCGAATTGTTCGGCGCCGAGATCATGGAGACCAGCGTGGCCATGGGCGGCACCATCTCAGGCGAACACGGCGTGGGCGTGGAGAAGCTCAACTCCATGTGTGTGCAGTTCTCGCGCGAGGAGTGCGAGCAGATGTTTGGCGTCAAACGTGCGTTCGACACCAAGGGCCTGCTCAACCCGGGCAAGGTGATCCCCACCCTGAACCGCTGTGCCGACTACGGCAAGATGCTGGTGCGCAACGGCGTGGTGTCGCACCCGGACTTGCCACGGTTCTAGGCCAGCGCTCGCCAGCGCAAACGATCGCTACCAGGTATCGATCAGTCCGCCTGAACTCGCGGGGACCCAAGGCGCGGACTGCAGACCGCGCACCAGCCACTCGCGCGTCTCGGCAGGGTCAATCACCGCGTCAATCTCCAGCGTGGCGGCCATGTTCAGGGCGCTGCCGTTGTCCACCTGCTTGGCCAACAGTTGCGCAAACAAGGCTTCGCGTTGCGGCCCTTGCGGCTGCGCGTCCAACTCCTTGCGGAAACCCAGGCGCACTGCCCCTTCGAGCCCCATGGCACCAAACTCGCCACTCGGCCAGGCGACTGTAAACATCGGGGCATGGAAACCACCCGCCGTCATGGCCATGGCGCCCAGGCCATAGCCCTTGCGTAGCACCACACTCATGTACGGCACGCGCAAATGCGCGGCGGCCACGAACATGCGGCTGACGTGGCGCACCTGCGCCTTGGTCTCGATTTCGGGGCCGACCATGAAGCCGGGTGTATCCACCAGGCTGATGAGGGGCAGACCGTGCGCGTTGCACAGCTGCATGAAGCGCGCCGCCTTGTCGGCCGCATCGGCATCGATGGCACCGCCCAGGTGCTGTGGGTTGTTGGCCAGCAGGCCCACGGCGCGGCCTTCGATGCGCGCCAGCGCGGTGTGGATGCCCTGACCAAAACCGCTGCGCAGGTGCAACAGACTTCCGTCGTCCGCGATGCCCGCCATGGCCAAACGTGTGTCGTAGACTCGCAGCCGGTTCTCGGGCACCACGTCCCTCAAGGCCTGCGCATCGGGCGCAACCCAGTCGCGCGCGCGCCCCTGAAAGAACGACAGGTAGTGCCGGGCCGCCGCCACCGCCGCCGCTTCGTCGGCCACCAACACATCGATGACCCCGTTGCCGTGCTGCACGCTGCTCGGGCCAATCTGCTCCGGGCTGAATACGCCCAGGCCACCGCCTTCGACCATGGCCGGGCCACCCATGCCGATGTTGCTGGCCTGCGTGGCGATGATCACATCGCTGCAGCCCAACAGCGCCGCATTGCCGGCAAAGCAGCGCCCGGCCACGATGCCCACCACCGGCACCTGACCGTTCAAGCGGGCATAGCTGGCAAAGGTACTCACGTGCAGCCCGGCCACGACGGCCGAGTCCACGTCACCGGGGCGGCCGCCTCCACCTTCGGCAAACAGCACCACCGGCAGCTTGTGTTGCAGGGCCAGGCCCAGCATGCGGTCGGTCTTCTGGTGGTTGCGCATGCCCTGGGTGCCGGCCAACACGGTGGCGTCGTAGGCCATCACCACCACGCGCGAGGCATCCGAGCCAAACAGCGACTGGTTCACGTTGCCGATGCCGGTCACCATGCCGTCGGCCGGCGTGTTGCGCACCAAATCTTCCTCGCTGCGGCGGCTGCGCTGCGCCGCCACCGCCAACGCGCCATACTCGATGAACGTACCCCCGTCGCACAAATCCGCGACGTTCTCGCGGGCGGTGCGCAGGCCCAGCGCGTGGCGCTTGGCCACTGCCTCGGTGCGGCTGGCGTCCTGGGTGAACGCATGGCGTGCCTGCAAGCGCTGTAGGTCGGCGCGTGGCCCGACTGCTGGTCCCGCCGCATTGTTGGTGCCCGTGGGGTGGTCCGACGGTTTCGAGGCGATGTCGGGCGCCACATCCGCATCCATTAAATCAGCCCCCAAGCCGCGCACAGACTTAACCGATAGCTCTATATTTAGTAGCACATCTCCGGCCTGCACACTGTCGCCGGGCGCGAAGAAGCACTCACCAATCACGCCGTCGCGGTCGGCGCGCAACTCGTGCTCCATCTTCATGGCTTCCAGAATCAGCAGCACTTCGCCCGCCCGCACGTGGGCGCCTGGCTGCACCAGCCATTGAACAATCTGGGCCTGCAGGGGGGAGCGGATGTACGTCATGCGCAGATTCTGCTGCAAGGCCACGGCGCGTGCGGTCAAGCGGGTGACAGGCGGGCACCCCGATACGCCGGTACCAAGCTGCCTCGCTGACGACTTCCGACAAGACTGCAATGCCCGGGATTCCTTGAGCCACAATGCCCCCATGAACCTTGTCCCCTTGATCGAGCTTACCCGCGGCGGCACGCGGGAATGCCTGCACTTTGGCGCCGTGGCGGTGGTCAATCGCCACCGGCAACTGCTGGCGCACGCTGGCGACGCGCAGTGGCTGACGTTCTCGCGGTCCACGCTGAAGGCCCTGCAGGCGCTGCCCTTCATGCAGGGCGGCGGTGCGGCACACTTTGGTTTTTCGTCGCAACAGCTTGCGTTGCTGTGTGCCAGCCACAATGGCGAGGACAGCCATGTAGCCCAGGTGCAGGGCATGCTGGAGAAGACCGGCCTGAGCTACAAAGCCCTGCGCTGCGGCTGCCATGTGCCGGGCATCTTCACGCAGTTGGAGATGGCGCCACCGCCCGACCTGAGCTATGACGAGCGGCACAACAACTGCAGCGGCAAGCACGCCGGGTTTCTGGCCTATTGCGTGCAACACGGCCTGAGTCTGGACGACTACCTTGACCCCATGCACCCGCTGCAACAGGCGATCCGGCGCGACGTGGCGCGAGCCGTCGGATTGAGCGCGCAGGACTTCAAGATGGGTATCGATGGTTGCTCCGCTCCCAACTACGCCATGCCCCTGTCAGCGCTGGCCTATGGCTATGCGCGTCTGGCCAGTGGCGCCCAGGACAGCGAATTCGGTGAGAGTTTTGCCGCCCTGGGGGAAGCCATGACGGCGCACCCGGACATGGTGTCCGGCCAGCGTCGCAACGATCTGGCCTTCATGCGGGCCGGGCGCGGCGACTGGGTCACCAAGGTCGGCGCCGACGGCGTGCAGGTGGTGGCCAGCAAGTGCCGCGGCGAGGCCTTTGCGATCAAGATCATCGACGCCAACAAACCCGCCTTGTTTGCCGCCAGCGTGGAGGTTCTGGAGCAGCTTGGCTGGCTCGATGACGCCCAGCGCGAGGCCTTGCGGCCCTGGCGCGCGCAGCCGCTGCTTAACGCACGGGGCTTGCTGGTGGGAGAGCGCCGACCCGTGTTCCAATTGCAGACGACCTGAGCCCCGACGCGCCCACCACTGGCCATAGACCCCTACGACCTGGACAAGACCATGAGAAAACTCTCCCTGCTGGACCTGGCTTTCTTTGTTGCCGAGTCCGGGGCCAGTCCCAAACACGTCGCCGGACTGCTGATTTTCAAGAAGCCACCCAAGGCGGGCGCCTCGTTTGTGAAGAACCTGTACCGCGACTATCTGGCCGCCACCGACGTCAAGGCACCTTTCAACCGTGTGATCCAGTTCTCGTTGTCTGCCATGCCCAGTTGGCGCACGCTCGACAAGGTTGACCTGAGCCAACACATTTTTTACGACCGCCTGGATAAGGGTCACAACGACCGGCGCGCGCTGTATGCCTTTGTGTCCAAGTTGCACACGCCGCGGCTGGACCGCAGGCGCCCGCTATGGGAGGTGCATGTCATTGACGGCCTGCCCGACGGCACCTTCGCGCTGTACCAGAAGATGCACCACGCGGTGGCCGATGGCGTGACCATGGCGCGCTGGACTGCACAGGGCTTCTCCGAACGCGCCGACGACATGACGCAGCAACCCATCTGGACCGTGCGGCACGGCTCAGGCGGGCGCACCCGCTTCAAAGACGAAATGATGAAGTCGCTGTGGGCGCAAGTGGCCAGCAACGGCAAGCGGATGCTGGGTATCGGTCGGCTGGCAACCATGCTGCTTCTGGAAAGCGTCACGCTCACCAAGAACGCCATTGCGCTGCCCTTTGTCGCCAGTGCCGACACCCCGCTGACCGGCCAGGTCACGGCCGGTCGACAATTTGCCACGGCAGCGGTGTCGATGCAGCGGGTCAACGATATCCGCGAGCGCACGCGCTCCACGCTCAACCACGTGGCACTGACTTGCGTCGACGCGGCGCTGCACCGCTACCTGCGCGACCAGGGCGTGCACCTCAATCGCCCGATCACCATTCAGATGCCGGTCAATCTTCGCGCCGAGGGCGAGAAGAGCGTCGGCAACAAGATCGGCATCATTCAAGTGGAACTGTCGGCGCCGACCGAAGACCCCTACGTGCGCCTGCGCAACATCGGCTTTTCCCTGCGCAATGTGCGCACCATGATCGACAGCGTGGCACCGGAGGCGATCGAGTCCTACACCCTGATCACCGGCCTGTTTGGCCAGATCGCCGAAATGCTGAACCTCAGCAAGCAGTTACCGCCCACGGGCAACACACTGGTCTCGAACGTGCCGGGACCCAAGCAGCCGCTGTACCTGCGCGGCGCGCGCATGCTGGAGATGCACCCGATCAGCACCCTGCCGCCGAGCAACCTGCTCAACATCACGCTGTTCAGCTATGCCGGCGCGCTGTACTTCGGCCTGATCGCCACCGACGAGTTGCCCCAGCTTGAACGCCTGGGCGACTACGTGGTGGAAGCCTTTGGCGAGCTCGAAGCGTCGGTTCGCAGCGCACACTCATAGCCACAAGCGCACCAGCCGCTGCGCCCAACAGGGATCGCCGAGGCTTGATTTGCCTAAATGGCATTAGCTCCTGCCGTTTTGCTTAGTAAGCAAGCCAAATCAGCAAAAATATCCTATTTTGATTGACATCGCGCTGTCATAACCTTGCGTTGTGCGGTGACCGGGCCGCGTTCAAAAAAACGAGCGAGACGACTTTTATGACGCGCTATATCGACGTAGTCAATGTGCAGGAGCTGGCAAGCCGCCTCGGCGTTGCCACCATGATGACTGAGATGGCCTGCTTCATCCGCGAGGACTTCCTGCGCTGGGAGCAGTTCCAGAAGTCGCCGCGCACTGCCAACCACTCCGAAGTGGGCGTGATCGAGTTGATGCCGGCCTCGGACGGGCAACACTACGCCTTCAAGTACGTTAACGGTCATCCGCAAAATCCCACGCACGGACTCTCCACCGTGATGGCGTTTGGCGTGCTGGCCGAAGTAGCGACGGGCTTTCCAATACTGCTCAGCGAGCTGACCGTGACCACGGCGATGCGCACGGCCGCCACCTCGGCGATGGCTGCCCAGGCACTGGCGCGGCCCCACTGCACCAGCATGGCGCTGATTGGCAACGGCGCACAAAGCGAGTTCCAGGCGATTGCCTTCATCAGCATGCTTGGCATCACCGAACTGCGTTTGTTTGACGTGGACACCAGCGCCACCGACAAGCTGGAGCGCAACCTGCGCGCCTGGGCACAGACCGGTGGCGCGAACCAAGCACTGACCATCATTCGGTCGGCTTCGGTGGCGGATGCGGTGCGAGGCGCCGACATCGTGACTACGGTTACCGCGGACAAGACCCAGGCGACGATTCTGACGCTGGAGATGATCGAGCCTGGCATGCACATCAATGGCGTCGGCGGCGACTGTCCCGGCAAGACCGAGCTGGACCGCCGCATTCTGGAGCAAGGCTACCTTGGCGACACGCGCGTGTTTGCCGAGTACCTGCCGCAGACTCGAATCGAGGGTGAAGTACAGCAAATGGATGTGGACTTCCCGGTCACGGAACTGTGGCAGGTGCTCGCGGGCCATGCGCCAGGGCGTCAATCGGCGCAGCAGGTCACCATCTTCGATTCGGTTGGCTTCGCGCTGGAGGACTTCTCGGCGCTGCGTTACCTTCACCACCTCGCCTTGGCCCAAGGCGTCGGCTCAGAGATCCATCTGGTGCCGCAGATGCAAGACCCCAAGAACCTGTTTGGCGTCGTCGCCCCACGCTCGGCCGCCCTGCTCAGGGCCGCATAAGCCGCGATGATGGCACCCCTATTTCGCCTGATGAACTCGAATCAGACAGGGAAAACCCAGGCCAGCGCGACCGATAGCTGCGCCATAATTTACAGCGTCGCGTGGTCGCCTGAGTAGCCGGGATTGTTACCACCCTCTCTTACTTTGCCGTGATTGTCAGACCCACTTTTTGGAGAATTAAATTGAAACGATTGAAAACAGGATTGATGGCCCTTGCGTTGCTCGCCGCGTTTGGCACCAGTGCCCGGACCATCGAGGAAATCAGGAAAGGCGGCACGATGCTGGTCGCCACCGAGGGGCAGTTTGCGCCATTCAACTTCTTCGTGGGCAACAAACTGACCGGCTTCGAGATTGAACTCACCGAGCTCATCGCCAAAAAAATGGGCGTTACGCTAGAGTGGAAGGCGCTGAGCTTCGACGCCCTGCTGGCAGGCTTGCGTCAGGGTCGCTGGGACATCGCCGTCGCCTCGCACGGCATCACCGACGAGCGCGCCAAGGCGGTGACCTTTGCCGATCCGCACTACTGCTCGGGCGGCATGATCGTGGCCAAGGAGGCGGGCATTCGCACCGTCAAGGATCTGGCAGGCAAGACGGTGTCGGTACAAACTGGCACCAGCTACCTCGATAACGTCAAGAACGTCCCCGGCCTCAAGGAAATGAAGAACTTCCCGTCCGACACCGATGCCCGCAGTGCACTGGTGGCGGGCCGCTCGGACGCGTGGGTCAGCGACCGTTTTGTAGCAATGGAGGCGATTCGCAAAAACCCTGGTCTGGGCTTGAAGATGGGTGAATTGCTGTTTGTGGAACGCATCGCCGCAGCCGTGCCCAAGGGCAACGCAGGTCTGGCAGCAGCCTGGAACAAAGCCTTGTCCGAGGTCATCTCCGATGGCAGCTATGCCGAGCTGTCCAAGCGTTACTTCGAAGAAGACGTTCGCTGCAAGTGAGTCTTGACCCACTTCCTGTGAAGTGGCTTGCCCATCCTAAGAAAGACTCACCTTGCTAATTTCCGTCTGGCCCGATCACTGGGGGCGGTCCGCGCGCAGCAACGCCACCATGGCGGCGGCGGCGGTCGTCCTGATGGTGGTTCTGGCGTCCTTGGGCACGCTGCTGTCTTGGCTGCCCGAGCCGATTGGCCCCAACGCCGAGCAGTTCTCCGCCGGCGCCCGCATGACCCTGTGGCTGACCCTGTGGTCGGGCTCCATCGGTGTGGTGCTGGGCGTGGTGGCCGCACTCGGGCGCACCTCTCGCCATCTCGTGCTGCGCCAAATCGCCTCGTTCTATATCTGGGTGATCCGCGGCACGCCGCTGTTGGTGCAGGTTCTGTTCGTGTATTTCGCGCTGCCGGTGCTGGTACCCGGCATGGACTTGCCAGACTTTGCCAGCGCCGTGATCGCCTTGTCGTTGAACGTCGGGGCCTACAACGCAGAGGCCGTGCGGGCGGGCTTGCTGGCCATCCCACGCGGTCAAACCGAAGCGGCGCGGGCACTTGGACTTGGCCGACACTACGTCTTCATGGATGTGGTGTTTCCACAGGCGTTCAAGATCTCGCTGCCGGCCCTGGTAAGCAATTTTGTGGCGCTGATGAAGGACTCCTCGCTGGCCTACGCCATTGGGGTAGTGGAGCTGACCAACGTTGGCAACCGGATTCAGGCACAGACTTTCCAGCCGATTCCGACCCTGGCCACCACCGCGTGTATTTACCTGCTGCTGACCACCTTGATGACGCAGTTCTCCAACGCCATCGAGTACAAGGTTGATGTGGAAGGGCGGCAAAAATGAGCGCCCTGGCGAGCCCCGCTGTGAACGAAACCCTGATTGACTTGCAAGGCGTCAACAAGTCCTTTGGAGCGCATCAAGTTTTGCGCGACGTATCGACCGCGTTTCGGGCCCGCGAGGTGACGGTGATCGTCGGCGCCTCAGGCTCGGGCAAGAGCACCATGTTGCGCGCCATCAACCGGCTCGAACCGCATGACAGTGGCCGCATCGTGGTCGATGGCATCGAAGTCAACGACGACACCGCCAGCCTGCAGAAGTTGCGCAGTGAAGTCGGCATGGTGTTCCAGCAGTTCAACCTGTTCTCGCATCTGACCGTGCTGGACAACGTCTCGCTTGCACCGCGCCGGGTGCGGCATACGGCCAAGCCCAAGGCACAGCAGGAGGCGATGGAATTGCTCAAACGCGTGGGTTTGCAAGATCACGCGCACAAGCATCCGTATCAGTTGTCGGGGGGGCAGCAGCAGCGCGTGGCCATCGCACGCGCTCTGGCCATGGCGCCCAAGGTGATGCTGTTTGATGAGCCCACCTCCGCCTTGGACCCCGAGATGGTCAAGGAAGTGCTCGATGTCATGCGCGCCCTGGCCGATGGGGGCATGACCATGTTGGTGGTGACCCACGAAATGGGGTTTGCCAAAGATGTGGGCGACCGGATTCTGTTTTTTGACCAGGGACGGATCGCGTGCGATCAGACCCCGGACGATTTTTTCAACCACCAGGGCAACGAACGGGTTCGCGCCTTTTTGGGCCTGGTGGGTTCACACTGATTTTTTTTGCAGGAGAAACACAATGAAGCTCGACAAACTGGTTTATGGCTTGATGGCAGCTGGCTTGATGGCAGCGGCGGTACCGGCGCAAGCCCAAAGCGCCAAGGATTTTGAGGAAATGCGTGCCGAACTCAAGGCCCTTCGCGCCGAGCTCAATGCGCTCAAACAAGAGAAGGCTGCCACCGCCGCGGCACCTGCGGCCGACTTGCAGACCAGGGTTGAGGCGCTCGAGATCAAACAGGCCGATGCAGTCGTTGGCGGCGATATCGGCGGCGGCTTTCGACTGCCTGGCAGCGAGACTTCCATCCGCGTGTACGGGTTTGCCGAGGCCAACCTGATCAAGGACTTCAAGGGCACGGCACCGGGCGACAACTTCACCAATGTGATGGAGCAGCCGGTTGGTGGCGCCTACCAGGCCAGGAAGACGGTGTTGACGGCGGAGACATCCCGCTTCGGCTTCGAGTCATCCACGCCCACCGCCCTGGGGCCATTTGCGACCAAGGTGGAGGCAGACTTTTACGCCTATGGCGGCGCCAACCGCAACCGTCTGCGCGTGCGCCATGCCTATGGCGAGTATGCGAGCTGGCTGATTGGCAAGACCTGGTCCACTTTCATGGATCTGGACGACCTGCCCGAGACGGTTGACTTCAACGGCCCGCCTGGCGCGACCTTCCGTCGTCCAACGCAGATTCGCTACACCTACAACAGCCCGGGATTTGCAAAATTCCAGTTCGCTTTGGAAGAGCCAACCGACGGCGCAACGCGTCCGAACATCGTGCTGCGAGCCGACAAAGGCTTTGATTGGGGCGGCCTGAACGCGCGCTTGCTGTCGCACCAGCAGCGTGACGCCAGCACCGGCCTGTCCAAGACCGGCACCGGCTTTGGCGTTGGTGGCTCCTACAAGCTCACCGGCACCATGTCGCTGATGGCCCAGTACACGCAGGTGGACGGCGACGGTGACGGCGCGTACCTGATCGGCGCCAATTACCCCGTCAACGACGGCGGGACCCTGCGTCTGGACAAGGCCAAGGGCTTCGTCGTGGGGCTGTCCAACGCCTTCAACGACAAGCTGCGCGGCACCATGATTTATGGGCGCACGCGCTCCAGCTATGACTCGGCGGATGCCTACGCCCTTGCCACCGGTCTGGATGTTGGCAACAAGTCCGTGTCGCAATTCCACGCAAACCTGTACTACATGCCGATCAAGAATGTGGAGCTTGGCGCCGAGCTGATCTGGGGCAAACGCAAGACCTATGACGGCCAAACTGGCGACCTGTCACGCATGAACCTGCAGGCACGCTACTCGTTCAACTGATCGCGCCCGGGCGCCGTGCGGCACACCGGTGCCCAGACGACGCTCGCCCACACCTGACGCCCGGCTACATGATGGCCGGGCGTTTGTTTTTTCGCGACAACATCTGGAACAGGTCATGAAACAAACCATCAGCATCATCGGTGCGCCCACCGACATTGGCGCGGGCAGCCGCGGCGCCAGCATGGGGCCGGAAGCGCTGCGCGTAGCCCAGTTGATTCCAGTTCTGCGCCACCATGGGCTGGAAGTGGTTGACCGAGGCAATCTGAGCGGACCTACCAACCCCTGGCTGCCGCCGGTTGATGGCTACCGACACCTGCAAGAGGTGGTTGCCTGGAATTGCGCCGTGCACGATGCCGTTCACGCGGACCTGGCACTGGGGCACTTGCCGATTTTGCTTGGTGGCGACCATTGTCTGGGACTTGGATCGATTAGCGCCGTGGCCAGACACTGTCGGGAGGCCAACAAGAAGCTGCGCGTTCTCTGGCTGGATGCGCACGCCGATTTCAACACCAACATCCTCACGCCCAGCGGCAACATCCACGGCATGCCAGTGGCGTGTCTGTGTGGGCATGGCCCCAAGGAACTGATCGAGATTGGGGGCCAGGTCCCCGCGATCAACCCAAAGTGGATTCGCCAGATTGGCATTCGCAGCGTCGACGAGGGCGAGAAGCGCTTTGTGCACCAGATCGGCCTGGAAGTGTTTGACATGCGCTACATCGATGAGATGGGCATGCGTGCGGCGATGGAACTGGCGCTGGCACTGGTCGATGCCAACACGCACCTGCACGTCAGCTTCGACGTCGATTTCCTGGACCCCGACATCGCCCCTGGCGTAGGAACCACGGTGCGTGGTGGTCCGACTTATCGCGAAGCCCAGTTGTGCATGGAGATGATTGCCGACACCGGTCGGCTGGCATCCCTGGACGTGATGGAACTCAACCCGGCGCTGGATGTGCGCAACCGCACCGCGGAAGTCGCGGTGGACTTGATTGAATCGCTGTTTGGCAAGAGCACCCTGATGCGCAAGTAGAGAAAAGCCGCTCCGCCGCCAAAAGCAAAGGGCCCCAAGGGGCCCTTTGCTTTTGGCGGCGCTTTCCGACGCGCGCCGTGCCAACCTGAGAATGTCACTCCAGGGTGAAGGCAAACTCCTGCGTGGCATTGATCTCGCCATCGTCCGAGATGCATTTGTACTGCATCATGGCCGCCTTGACGGCAGCGTGGAACACGCGTGGTCCTGACAGAATGGTCACGTCCTTGACCACACCCGCCTTGATGAGCGCCTGTGCCCTGACCACCCCGGAAATGCCTTCCTGTGTGGCCTTGCGTGGCATCTCAGGCTTGACCTGAGTCGGGCAAGCGACACCAATATCGGACTTGTTGACCACCTTCGCCGGTGGCGCCGGCGGCGGGGGCGGCGCAATCACGACGGGGGCCGGCGGCGGCGCCACTGCTGCCACAATCGTCGGAGCCGTTGACTCGACCGGTGTCGGCACGTCCGGTGGGGGCACGAAAGGCGGTGGCGGCGCCTCGACTTTCGGCGCTTCCTTTGGCAGTTCGATCTTTTTGGGCGGTGGTGGTGGTGGTGGCGGCGGAATGATCACTTCCTGGATCACCACTGCCTCAAGCGGCTTTTTGATGATTTCCAAACCCTTGCGCGCCAGCCCGGAGATCAGGGCGTAGCCAAGGAATGCGTGCAGGGCGATCACCACCACCAAACCCTTGAACCGACGCGTCGGGTCTTTGGGCTGGTACCGGTAGTTCATGCCAATGGAGGCGTTGGCGACGGTGGTATTCATTGGACGAACTGCTCGCTGCCGACCACGGCGATCTTGGTCAAACCGATACGCTTGCTAGAAGCCAGTACATTGGTGAACACGGCGTAGCTGGCAGCCTTGTTGGGGCGCAAGTGCACCTCAGGCTGCACCGTCGCCTTGGAAACCACGGTCATATTGGTCTCTAGCTCTTGCGCGGTCACGGGCAATCCTTGCCAATACACGATGCTGCGCTCATCAATGTCAATCTGGATCTTCTCAGGCTTGATCAGATTCACCGGCGGCGTGCCGACTGGCATTTCCAGATTGACGGCGTGAAGCTGAATCGGGATAGTGATGATCAGCATCACCAGCAGCACCAGCATCACGTCGATCAGCGGCGTGGTGTTGATGTCCATCATCACCTCGGGTTCGCCCGAGCCGCCTGAACTTCCGACGTTCATTCCCATGGGATCAATCCTTGTTGTTTGCGTATGACCTCAACCGCCCAGGGCAGGAGGTTCGGTAATGAAGGCAACCTTGACGATGCCCGCGCGCTGACAGGCGTACAGGATCTTGCCAACACCCTCGTATTGGGAGGTCATGTCGCCACGGATCTGTACTTCAGGCTGAGGCTTCACGGTGGAAACCTTCTTGAGCTTGTCCACCAGCACTTCAACGTCCTTGATGCGTTGGTCGTACCAGTACACGTTGCCGGCTGGGTCCACCGAAATGATGACGTTCTCGGGCTTGGTCTCTCGAACCTCGACACGCTCTTTGGGCAGTTCGAGCTTGATCGACGTCGTCACCACCGGAATGGTGATCAAAAAGATGATCAGTAACACCAACATCACGTCCACCAGGGGCGTGGTGTTGATGGCCGACATGACGGCGTCTTCGCCCTCATCCGGGGAGCCAACATTCATTGACATAGTGTGTTCCTGAAAGGCACAGCGCCGGGGTGTCAGGCCTTCTTGACCGAACCAAGAATCACGGCGTGCAGGTCGCTGCCGAAGGCGCGCACGTCACTCATCACTGCCTTGTTGCGACCAATCAGCCAGTTGTAGGCCAACACCGCGGGCACCGCGACAGCCAGACCAATGGCGGTCATGATCAGCGCCTCACCCACCGGGCCGGCCACCTTGTCGATGGACGCCTGGCCGGAGAGCCCGATGGCGGTCAGGGCATGGTAGATGCCCCAAACCGTGCCAAACAAGCCGACGAACGGGGAAATGGAGCCCACCGTGGCCAGCACCGACAAGCCGCCTTGCATGCTGGCCTGAATGCGTTCGACCGCACGGCCAATGCTCATAGTGACCCAATCGTTTAGGGGCACGTGACCCATCAAACCGTCATGTTGCTTGGTCGCTTCCAGACCGGCGTCTGCAATGAAACGAAACGGGCTGTTGGCGTCAAGCTTGGCGCAACCCTGCTGCACGGTGCCAGCAGACCAGAAGTCCTTTGCAGCACTCTTGGCCTGGCGACCAATCTTTGCCTGTTCCAGCAACTTCACGACCAGGATGTACCAACTGGCCACACTCATGGCCACCAGCATCAGCAACACTGATTTGGCGACGGCATCCGAACTCTTCCAGATGGCTCCGACGCCGTAAGGATTGTCGGTGGATTCGGCCTTTTTCCCGGCGGCAGCAGCGACGGCGGCCGGTGCAGCGGGGGCTGCGGCGTCGGCCGGTGCGGCCACCGTAGCGGGCGCTGAGGCCTGAGCCAAAGCTGGGACCGAAGTCAATGAGAACAAGGCAAGAAGCACCGGGCCTGCGAGCGAGCGAACGATTTGATTCATGTTGAAACGCACAACAATTTCCTTTAAATAAGAGTTAGTCGGTTTGCACCGCACGCACTTTGATCCGACGCGTCGGGTTCTCGATACGGCTTGATTGCTGGATGGCCGCGCGGATTGCCCCGTCACTACACTTCGATGAATTCGGGCCAACGCAACCGTGGACGCAACCGGACCGACTCAATCAGGGGCGCAAGTTTACCAGTCCGAGCCAGGGTTTCGACTCGGGGTAAACTCGCATTCGTAATCACTTTCTCCAAAAAACACGACAAAAAAGGTGAGAAAAGCGGCGGATTTCTAGTTACGTAACGATTACTACGCCTGAAAGGGGTTCGAAAGGTGAGCCAAAAAAAAGGCCACTCAGCTCGGAGTGGCGTAAAGACTCACCGTTGGGGGCATGGGCTGATCCGTCCCGACGCCCAGCACGCCCATCACGATGTGATGGCCATGTTCAACTCGACCACAGCCTCGTCTTGCGATGTGATTGACCATTTGACTTTGCACCTGAAACACGACAGGGCCAGGAACCAAACGGTCCGCACCCACTTACTCGATAGTGATCTGACGCGCGGTCACTTTGATCTGCAGATTGACTTCCTTGCCGACCTCAATCATCCGCACGGCGCGCCACCGCGCCCGGTCCAGATCACGATAGGCCGCGAACACGGCCAAGGCTTTGGCCTCGGGCGGAAGCTTCATTTCCAGCGGTTTGCTGTCGCCAGGCCGCATTAGCAACTCCTCGCGAGCGACCACATCAGCGCCGAGGACCGTGGCGTCCTTTTCGAAAAGAGAAAAGAAGTCGGCCGCCTCGAAAGTTGCGGCCGATTTCAGCGCATAAACCCGCACCGTGATGGGGGATGGGCGATTGCGCGCATCCGGGTTGACGTCCGCCCCAGCGGCGATACTCAGCTTGACTTGCGAAACAACCGGTTTACTCGCACAAGCTACCAAAGTCAGCGCCGCGACCAAGACACTCGCCCAGACCAGCACACGAGACACACTACGACCGTAGCCGCCACCACGCACCGCCCCAGCCCACGAAATAGCGTTCATACTGCGACCCTTTGTGAACAAATTGGCTAAAGCCTATCACAGCCCCAACCAAAATGCGCCAACTTCGACGCTTTCAATTATCATCCCGCTGATCGTCTTTGAGCCGGAGTGCCCCCGTTTAACGAGAGTCCGATGCTGTCACCTGAATCAATAGCTGCTTTACTGGCGCCGGTGTCCGATACGCTTCCCTGCGGGGAGGACCTTGAGTACGACGCTGCCTTCATCGGGCTTGAAGCAGCGTCGCGGTCCAAGGCCGAGCAGCAGTTTGGCGACTCGGTCATCCCCGCCGTAGAGCCAGACTGGCGCGCAGTGGCCGAACAGGCCCATGAACTGCTGCGCCGCACCAAGGATGTTCGCGTCGCCATTCTGCTGCTAAGGGCTTGTGCGCGGCTGCAAGGTGTGAGCGGCTTCTCCATGGGCCTGCAACTGCTCAATTCGCTGCTCGATACCTATTGGGACACCATCCACCCGCAGCTTGACGCCGATGACGGCAACGACCCCACCATGCGGATCAATGCCCTCGCGCCGCTTTCGGACGCGGACATGGCCGTGCGCGATTTGCACGACGCACGAGTCGGAACGGCGCGCAGCCTGGGCACCATGCTCGTACGCGACATCGAGGTTGCGTTCGGTCGATTGAGCACCAAAGAGGGCCAGGCCAGCTACACCACCACGCAGATTGAAGGCGCCATCAGCGAGATACGGGCCAGCGAACCTCAGTCGCTGGCATACGGTGCCGGTTTGCGTGATCAGGTCGACCAGCTCAAGTCCCTGCTCGATAGTCGGGTTGGCGGCGGCCAGCAAGTTGACCTCAAAGCGTTGCGAGACATTGCTTCGCTGCTGCGGCAGACCTGCTCGGATGCCACCGCGCAGGACAGCGCGCCCGGCGACGCCGACGCCCATTCCGAAGGTGGCCGCCCGGTGGCTGGTGGATCGGGCCAGCTACGCAGCCGCCAGGACGCCATGGCGACCCTCGACCGTGTCATAACCTACCTTGAGCAGACCGAGCCCGGCAATCCGGCGCCGCTTCTCATCAAACGCGCGCAGCGCTTGATTGGCGTGAGTTTTCTTGAGATCATGTCCGACTTGGCGCCCGAGGCGCTGGGCAGTATTGAAAACATTACCGGGCGTGGCAACACGAGTTGAACCAAGCGTTCACCCCACACCTTTAATTCGTCAATCGTAACAAGGAGTCCACCATGGCCACCAGCAGTCAAAAGTTCATCGCCCGCAACCGGGCGCCGCGCGTCCAGATTGAGTATGACGTGGAGCTCTACGGGGCCGAGAAGAAGATCCAGTTGCCGTTCGTCATGGGTGTACTGGCCGATTTATCTGGAAAACCCGCTGACCCGTTGGCACCGGTGGTGGAACGTAAGTTCCTCGAGTTTGATACCGACAACTTCGATGCACGTATGAAAGCCATGAAGCCGCGCGCGGCATTCTCGGTTCCCAATAGCCTGACCGGCGAAGGCGACATGAAAGTTGACCTGACCTTTGAGAGCATGGACGACTTCTCCCCGGCCAATGTCGCCAAGAAAGTGGATGCTTTGAATAAATTGCTTGACGCGCGAACCCAGTTGTCGAATCTGGTGACTTACATGGACGGCAAGGGCGGCGCGGAGGAGCTCCTGGCCAAGGTCATGGAAGACCCTGCTCTGTTGGCATCGCTTGCGGCCAGCAAGAAGGCTCAAGATACCACGCCATCGGCTTAACCCGACCTCATTCAGGAGCCCCCATCATGTCCGAAGCCCTCGCCCAAAAAAGCGCTCTTCAAGGTGTTACCTACGAAGGGAACGACTTTGCCTCCCTGCTGAACAAGGAGTTCAAGCCCCGAACCGACGAAGCCAAGAGCGCCGTCGAAGCAGCGGTGCAAACTCTGGCCCAGCAGGCATTGAGCCAGACCGCCTTGATTGGTAAGGATGTCATGGAGACCATCCAGTCCATGATCGCCGCCATCGACCAGAAGCTGACCGAACAAGTCAATCGCATCCTGCACAACGCCGAGTTCCAGAAGCTCGAAGGAGCATGGCGGGGTTTGCACTACATGGTGAATAACACCGAGTCCGATGTCCACCTGAAGATTCGAGTCATGGACATTTCGAAACAAGAGTTGGGCAAGAACCTCAAACGTTTCAAAGGCGCGGCTTGGGACCAGAGCCCGCTGTTCAAGAAGATCTACGAGGAGGAATACGGCCAGTTTGGCGGTGAGCCGTTCGGCGCCTTGGTGGGTGACTACCATTTCGACCAGAGCCCCCCCGATGTTGAACTGCTCGGCGAAATGGCGAAGATCGCGGCCTCGGCCCACGCGCCCTTTATCACCGGCGCAAGCCCATCCTTGATGCAGATGGAGTCGTGGCAAGAACTGGCCAACCCACGCGACCTGACCAAGATCTTCTCCACGCCAGAATATGCTGGCTGGCGCAGTCTGCGCGAGTCCGAAGACTCCAGGTACATCGGCATGTGCATGCCACGATTTCTGGCGCGCACTCCCTATGGAGCGAAAACCAATCCGGTCGAAGAATTCAACTTCGAAGAGGATGTGGCAGGCGCCGACCACAACAAGTACGCATGGGCCAATGCCGCCTATGCCATGGCCACCAACATCAACCGCTCCTACAAGCAATATGGCTGGGGCTCGCGCATTCGCGGTGTTGAGTCCGGTGGCGCGGTCGAGAATCTGCCACTACACACCTTCCCGACCGATGATGGTGGCGTCGACCAGAAGTGTCCGACGGAAATCGCCATCAGCGATCGCCGCGAGGCGGAGCTCTCAGGTTGCGGCCTGCTGTCGATGATCCACCGCAAAAATTCCGACTTTGCTGCGTTCATTGGCGCGCAGTCCTTGCACAAACCCGCCGAGTACGACGATCCCGACGCCACTGCCAACGCGGCCTTGGCGGCCCGCCTGCCTTATTTGTTCGCCTGCAACCGCTTTGCCCACTACCTGAAGTGCATCGTGCGCGACAAGGTTGGTAGCTTCAAGGAACGCGCCGACATGGAACGTTGGCTGAACGCCTGGATCATGAACTATGTCGATGGCGACCCGACCAATTCGTCTGAGACAACCAAGGCGCAAAAACCCTTGGCGGCGGCGGAGGTGGTGGTGGAAGAAATAGAAGGACAACCTGGCTACTATTCGTCCAAATTCTTCCTGCGCCCGCACTATCAACTGGAAGGCTTGACCGTATCCCTGCGCTTGGTCTCCAAACTGCCTTCAGGCAAGGGCGCAAAGTAGTCGCGCTGGGGCCTATGAGGAAGGCTCCTTCCCTTTGCGACAGCATCATTGCAGGGTCGTGCCCTCCCGTGTAACCAGGAACGCTGATGGCTGATGTTTTGAATCGACTTTTGGCGACCCTCGCTGCCGCCGGGGCCTTGGCTCTGTCCGGCTGCGGAGGTATTGCCGATGAAGCCCAGACCGACAAGGGCACCAACACACCACTGTCAATTGTGTCTTTGACCGGATTGCCTGGCTATACGGTTGGTAGTCCGCAGACTTACACATTGACCATTCGCGATCCAGACGGCGTAGCCGATGTGCGTGCCACGCTGGACGGCGTGGCGATCCCTATCGTGGTCGTCGGCGATAGATACTCGATCACCCTTCCCCCTGATCTTGGCGTCGGGACCCACACGCTGGTGTTCACCGGCGCCGGCAAGGCGCCCGACGGTACGCGTGAACTGCCTTGGTCCGAGGGCCTGAGTGTCACGGTCTATCGGGCCAACACGCCCCTGACCATCAGCCCGATAGCCGGCGTCTCTGCCTACACCATCGGCACCGCGCAGACCTACAGCGCGACGGTGGTGGACCCTAACGGCATCGACAGCGTTATCGCAACAGCCAACGGCGTCGCCATTGCTGTGGTTCAGAGCGGCGCGCAATATTCTGCAACCCTGCCGGCCGACACGAAGGCAGGCGTGGTCTCGCTAACCTTCACCGCGATCGGGTTGTCCCCCGACGGCACCAAGGAGGCAGCCACGACATCCACCCAGACCATAACGGTCTACGCGACCAACACACCGCTGGCCATCGGCACCATCACGGGTCTCGCCAGCTACACCGTCGGCGTGGCGCAAACCTTCGGCATCATCCCGGTCGATCCAGACGGCATTGGCAATGTCACCGCCACCCTGGACGGCGGCGCGCTGCCAGTCAGCGCGAGCGGCTCGGGCTTTGCGGTGACCCTTCCAGCCAGCACTGCTGCCGGAACCCACACCGTGCGCTTTGAGGCGACCGGCAAGAGGCCGGACGGCTCGGCTGAAGACGTGGCATTCGTGAGTCGTGACATCACGATCTACCCGGGCAACACGCCACTGAATGCCAGTGCGTGGTCAGGCCCGACGAGCTACCCCACCGGGCAAGTTCAGATTTACTCCTCGACGGTCGTTGATCCGAACGGCATTGACAACGTCAGCGCGACGCTCGACGGCCAATCGGTGCCAGTGGTCTCAAGCGGCGCAACCTACTCGGTCACACTACCGGTGAGCACGCCACCCGGTAGCCACACCCTGGTCCTCAGCGCAACCGGGAAGGCACCGGATGGATCGAAGGAACAACCCCAGACCGTCAGCCTCACGATCTCCGTGACGGCCATCAATACGCCACTGGTGATCGGTCCGATCATCGGATCCTCGGGCATTGGCTACGGCACTGCCGGGTCCTACAGCGTCACGGTGGTGGATCCCGAAGGCATCGTGAGCGTCAGCGCCACCCTTGATGGACAAGCGATTGTGACCACTCAGTCCGGCAGCAATTATTATGTCACGGTGCCCGCGTCAACGGCGCTGGGTGCTCATTCGCTGCAGATATCCGCGACGGGCCGACAGCTTGATGGCACGGCCGAGCCGACGCAATCGGTCAGCCTAACTGTCACCGTGGTGATCGTCAACTCCCCGACGTCCCTCAGCGCCATTTCGGAAACAACCATCGGCTCGACAGTTTCACTGACTGTATTCAGCGTTGTCGCAAGCGACCCGGACGGGATAGCCTCCGTGACGGCGAGCCTTGACGGCGTCGCGTACTCATTGCTACAAGTTGGCACAACCTATTCGTTCTCCGTGCCAACGTCCGCCGCACATCCTGGGCCACACACCGTGGTGTTTACGGCAGTTGGTCTGCTGCCAGATGGCGCCGTGGAGCAGGCCCGAGTCGTGAGCTACTTCATCCCCTAGCCTGAAACGCCACTCTGCCGGTCCAGCCGCGGATGCCCTCTTCGAGCAACTGGCCGCGCTCCATTAGCGGCGCTGAAAAACTCGCACAGCGCCAGTTGCTGAGGCGAGCGGTCGAGTTGCTGCGCACCAAGAACGTCGCCAAGGCGCAGGAGGTCTTGCCGGCGATCCTGGGCCGCTGGCCGGACCAACCGGATGCGCTGCACTTCCTGGGCGTCCTGGAGCACCAGCGTGGCCACAGCGACAAGGCCCTGGAGTTGATCAGGCGGTCCATCGCCATCGCACCGACTGCGCCCGACCCGTGGAACAACCTGGGCAACGTGCTGGTGGAGCTGCACCGATTTGACGAAGCCACCGAAGCCTACGAGAAGTGCCTGGCACTGCATCCCGACTTCGCTGACGCGCTGAACAATCTGGCAACGATCTACCGGCGTCGTGGCCTTCACGAACAATCGGAGGCGCTGTGTCGACGGGTGTTGTCGCTCCAACCTGATCGCGCACAAGCTTGGTACGACCTCTCGCTAACGCTGCTGGAGCGAGGCCAGGTCGAGGAGGGTCTGATGGCCAACAGCCGCGCGATCGTTTTGTGGCCCCGCCATCTCCAGGCCCGCAACGCCGTGCCGCGCGCGCTGGTCCATCTCGGGCGGCTGGATGAGGCGGCTCAACTCTACCGCGATTGGCTTGAGGTTGACCCTGACAACCCGGTCATTCAGCACAACCTTGCCGCCTGCTCCGGTTCCGCCGCACCGCAACGCGCAAGTGATGGGTATGTGGAGCGAACCTTCGATGCCTTTGCCGCAACGTTTGATGCGAATCTGAGTGCCTTGGGTTACCGAGCCCCGGAACTGGTCGCAGCGCTGTTGCGCGAGCTGGTTGCGACCCAGTCACGTCCCTTGGCAATTGCCGACCTTGGCTGCGGAACTGGCCTGTGCGGCCCCTTGATTCGGGACCTCGCGGGCTCACTGGACGGTTGCGACTTATCAGCGGGAATGTTGGAAAAGGCCAAGCGTCGCCAAACCTACGATGCCTTGCACCACCAGGAACTGGTAGCCTACCTGCTTGACCATGACGCCACCTTTGATGCGTTGGTGTGTGCGGACACGCTGTGCTATTTCGGCGAGCTGGATCAAGTCGCCTCTTCGGCCGCGAGCGCCTTGCGCTCCGATGGTGTGTTTGTCTTCACCGTTGAAGCCCTACCCGACGACACAACCGAACATTACCACCTACAGCCCCATGGTCGCTACGCCCATCAGCGCGACTATGTTGTGCAAGCGCTGCGTAAATTCGGGCTGATGCCGACTGCCGTGCAACACGAAGTGCTCCGGTTTGAAGCGGGACAACCAGTCCATGGCTGGCTGGTCGGCGCGATACGAGAATGAGCAAAGACGACCGAAAAGCAGCGCAAATCGTTGAAATGTCACATTGCTGAGGCGACTTGGTACGCGCGCGCGGAAACAGGTTCAAAATCCACCCCGGCGCTTCGTTTTACTTGCAGCCACCCAAGGGGCAGGATGCATCGTCGGGTGGTATCGAGGCGCAGCTGTCACCCGCGCTGGTACACCCATCCATTCATAGGAGCATTGAAAATGAGTAGCGACTTTCACATCAAGTTTGACGGCGTCAAAGGCGAAGCCACCCACAAGGACCACAAAGGCGAGATCGAAATCTTGTCCTGGAGCTGGGGCGTCAGCCAGGCCTCCGGGGCCAGCTCCGGCGGTGGATCTGGCAAGGGCAAGGCAAATGCACAGGACTTTCATTTCACGCATTTGTATGACGCGGCCTCTCCCGTTTTGGCCAAGCAGTGTGTCACCGGCAAGCACTTCAAGGACGCCAAATTGACCGCCCGCAAGGCCGGCGAGGGGCAGAAGGATTACCTGGTGATCACCCTCAAAGAGGTCTTCATTACCGCTGTACAACCTGGTGGCGCCAAGGACGGGGATGTCATGGAACAGGTAAGTTGTTCGTACAAAGACATCGAGTATGCGTACAAGCCGCAAGACGACAAAGGTGGCTTGGGTGGGGAGATTAAATTCGGTTGGAATATTGCCACCACCGAAGTTCGCTAGCACTGTCCGATACGGTGATCGCGCGCCCTGCGCGATCCCGGCGGAGTGCGGCGCACGAAGCGGTTTGCACCGTTTCGCTCGGGCCATGCACCTGAAACCGTTCAGACGTTCAGACGTTCAGTCAGCGTCCCGTTCCGTTCAGCGTGAACGCGGCCCAATAGTAGGGATGCGGCTTTTTCATTAGCACGCTTTCCTGGGCCTCTGCCAAAGCCCGCCCGACCGGAACACCGTTTTTCAGGTTGAGGTATAGGCGCTTGGCGAGTTCTGCGGTGGCGTCATCATCCACCTCCCACAGGGAACCGGTCACGTTGCGCGCCCCTGCGTACAGAAATCCGCGCGTCAATCCCACCACATCATCCCCATTGCTGACCTGACCCAAGCCGGTCTCGCAAGCGGACAACATGACATGGTCCGCGTTCAGATGAAGACTGTATATCTCGCTGACCGTCAGGACACCATCGTTCTCGCCATCGGCCGCGAGGCGTAACCGAGACGTCAACGGCGCGTCGGCTGAGAATTCACCGTGCGATGCCACGTGCAGATGTGAAAAGTTGACCGCGCGCTGCTTGAGGACCGACTCCGTGGCGGACTTGCGCAACAGTAACTCACTGTTCTTGGCAAACATGGTCTGCAAAGCCTGCGCCTCTTCTTGCGCTGCCGGCAAGTCCAGTGTCGCCTGACCCAGATCTGGGTTGCCCAGAATCAGTAACTTGCTGATCTGGTCCTTCGCACCGCCTGTGATAGTCCTTGGATTGGGCAGCAGGCCCAACAACATTGCCGTCGGCAAGTAACGTATCGCCCGCCCCTGGACGACATAACGCTGGCCATCGTGCAGGGCAGCGAATGGCAGGTAGTGAAGACTGCCGTGGGGAACAATCAGCAGATCGCGCCCCGACAAGCTCGTTTGCATCGGCCCGAGCAGTCGTCGAAACAGCACCTCCGCCAATTCACGGGTTTGCTTTCGGCGCTTCTTGATCGACTGACGAAACTCAGCAACGTCGGTGTCGAGGGATTGACCATCCAGTTGATGAATCCGGATTTCCGAACCAGCAAGCGTGTAGCCATACAACAGCGAACCGACTCCGAAGAAACCCACCAAGGTCTCCTTTGGAGCAAGTCCCGCGGCCATTTGCGACACCCCGACACCGCCTGTCGACACCAGCGAGGCAAGCTGTGGAGCGAGCCCTTTCAAACGCGACAGTGCCTGCTGCCGCTGGCCCAGCAGTTCGGTGCGCCGAGCCGCACTGAACTCAGGCGACTGGATGGCGAGTTCCGAATCCAGACGATTGAACTCGGCAAACGCGGCACCGATTTCGCCCGCCTTGACGCCATGCGAGCCAAAATCAGATTTGCTCGCCAAAATGTCCACCAGGGTTCTGGACTTGGCCTGTTCCGCCATTTCAACAGCAAGCACCTTGTTACCCAGCTTCAGGGCCACGCGCACGATGCCGTGGTAGACCGCTTGCTTGTCGTTGGTGAAACCGATTTTGCTGGTTTCGGTGCGTACCGAGCGGCGCTGACTCTCGATCACTTCCCGCGCCCGGCGGTACAACTCCATGGCCTTGTCCCATTGCGCGTCACGTTCCGCGATCCGCGCGCGCTCCACCAGGACTTGCCAATAGATCTCGGCATTGACCGGCAATTCCGCCATCAACAGCAGACGATCAAAACCCGCGCGTGCCCAGTCCACGCGCCCAACCTCAAGCTGCGCCTTGTGCAGCATGAAGGCGCGCGGTAGTTCAATCCAGACCCAGTTGTTGCGTCCCGAAAAGGCCGCGCCCGACAAGAAGTTGTCCAGCATCTTGTCAAACTGAAACGAAGCCTCGCTGGACTCCAGCACATTGACCACATCCGCCCAGGCGCCGATGGACATACTGGCGCGCGCCAGAGCCATCGCCTTGGCACGCTTGTAATCGCCATCAACCTTGAATCCTTTGAGCAACTCCACGGTCTGACGCGCCAGCGTGCCGTCGCCCTGCAAGGCTACCGCCACGGCGACTGCCGCGTAAGCGTTGACCACCATGTCATGGTCACCACTACCCTCCCGGCGCAACCAGATCAAGGCCTCATTGGCCGACTGACGCGCGCCGACATAGTCGCCCATATCCGTCAGGGCCTCGGCACGCATCAAATGAATCGCGGGCGTGGCGTCATCAAGCCCAAAAATCCGGGTGCGCCGGTCACCTTTGTCAACCAGGGTTTGAAGCCGCTCCAGACAGGGCAGCAGGCGGTCGTAGCGCTTTAACTTGGCGTAGGCCAGGCACAGCGCATGCTGGTCACGCGTGCGAAGCGGCCCTTTTGCCTGCATGGGTTCGAGTTGTTGCTCGATCAAGTCAAAGCGGCCAGTCGCAGCGAACCCGGTCTGGTCCGTTCCATAGTCAGCCCAAGCGCCGCAGGCAAGCATCGCCAGCGCGACGCCGACACACCCTGCACGTCCGCGCGAGAACACGTGACGCCTAGAACCAGTAATTGACGTTGAGGGCCACGCCGTGCCCATCACGCACCTTCTGCAGCGCCAGCGTGGCCCTGAAGAAGCTGCGGGCCGAGAACACACTCTTGTTGGTTCCCAGGGAAATGCTGATGTCCTGGGCGCTCTTTTGGTACAGCACATCACCAAGGTACCGGGTGTCGGACAAACCATACTCGAGCGACATCTTGCGTGAGCCCAACGTAACCGGCTGGCTGATCAAAATGCCATTGCGCACGGCAAATACCTGCAACCCCGGGTCAACGCCGTAGCTCACTCCTGGCGGCTTGAAGGATCGGTAGTAGCCCAGCATGTTGCCGACCGAAATGTCGAATCCGTCACGCTCAATCAGGTAGGTGCTGGCAATCGATCCACTCACAACACCCGTGTAGAAACCGTTGTCATTGGAACCCGACAAAGACACACCGACCATGGGCGTCAGCGCCCATTCATCGGACATGGGAAAGCGGTACCCGGCCGAGAGACGACCGCTTTGCGACTTGGTTCCGGCGCTGTCGACCACACCAAGGCTTCCTCTGAGCAAGGCCTGCCGACGCGGATCAATGTCGTTGCGTACGGTGTAGGACAAGGGCACAGAGAGCGTGCGCACCGTCGCGCCAGCGATTTCATGCTGACTCACCAGCACGCCAATGCCGATCAAATTACCCAAGCCAGACTGGGCATTGGCCTGGGTAGTCGCAATCCGCGTGGCCACCTCGTCAAAGCTGGCACCAAAGTCAAGGCCGACCGCGCCCGACAGCACGCCTCCTGGCCCGGTGACAGGGTTGACTGCTGAGTGGGCAGCCTGGTGCTGCAACATCCGACCGCGCAGCTCAGCGTTGTTATTCAACCAGTCATGCATCAGTCTGGCACTCGACACCCGCGTGGCGCCCGCGAAAGTCTGCTGGATGTTCAGCTCGGGAATGGTGAAGTCAAGACTGGCGCTTCCTTTGGCAAACTTGGCTCCCGCGGCCAGTCCATTGAGCCGCGCAGCCGTCGTAATCGCCTCATCACCCACGTAGGAAGACAAACTGGCGCCAACATCCCGAATGCCGACTTCGTAGAGTCCTTGCAGAGAAGTTGAACAGACCTGCACCGACTGTGTGGGGGAACTCAGCAAAGCCCCAAATAGACTGCTGCAGGACAGCCCAGTCTGGGCCGCCGACGACGCGCCGACAGCCAGCAAGACGGCCGCCAGTAGCGAGCTTGGCATGCGCGAACGCTTGACGCCAAATCGATCAGTTTTTCGCATAGTCAATCCCTTCAACGGGCAATGAAGTGTCATGCCAAATCACTCAGGGCTGTGGACCGGCGGGGACGGTGTCATGAGGTGCGTCAGCACATCGCCATCATGCGCCCACAGGGTCAACGCCGTGTAATTATCATGTCCCGGCTTCGCCAGGGCCTTGACTTTTTGCTCCAGCAATTCCAACCATGTTGACGGACTCGGGGAGGCGCGCAGGGTTTCGGCCAGCATGGCGTCCCCCAAGGGCTCCCACAAACCGTCGCTACAGATCAGCACCGCGTCGCCCTCTTGCAGTGGCATGGGGCCGCAAACCGCGACATCCAGCGGCTCATCGACCGAGCCGAGCGCCGCGAGCAGTACGTTGCGCGTCGGATGCAAACGCGCGCCTTCATCGTCCAGCATGCCGCTGGCCACCAGTTGCTGAACCAGGCTGTGATCCTTGGTCCGGGCAACCATCGCGCCGCGACGAAACAGGTAGGCGCGGCTGTCACCGCAATGCGCCCACGCCATTTCATTGCGTTCGATGTCGATCGCTACCAGTACCACGGTAGTTCGCATGGCCGACAAGGCGCTGCTCTCGCTCTGACGCGCCACCACCGCCAGATTGGCCTGCTCAATCAGTGCGCGCATGACGCCAGTGTCAATCGTGGGTGAGCGCGAAAACGCATCTAGCACGCTGGACCGAACGGTGGCCGAGGCAACATCGCCGCCGCCATGTCCGCCCGCTCCGTCGGCGACCAGACAGGCCACGAAGTGTCCATCGTTCCAGTGACCGAACACATCTTCGTTGTAGCTGCGTCCACCTTGGCGTGACAACGCGACAATTTCAACTTCCAAACAATGCTCCTCAGCGCTTGGTAGCGGGGCCGACTAGCCAGCCGCCTTGAACCGCGCCATTTGTTCGTCATAGGCCTGCGAGAACGCCTTGCCGAACAGGTTATGAAAGTCATCCTCGGCTTCTTGGGAAATACTGGCGTGCAAGGCGCAAAATTGATCCCATAGCTTGGCCTTTCTGCTGGCCGAAAACAGGGCATCGAAGGCTGTCTTTTCGGTCAGTCGCTTCTCCAGCGCTTCTGGCGTGAACCGGGTCAGCACGTGGGCCAGTCCCGCGTGCAGGCCCACCATGACACCAAATTGGTGGGCACGCAAATCGTTGAAGGCGTCCTGCATCGCTTCATCGGGCCGCATGAAGCCGCGAATGCCCGGCCCCAGCAAGTGGGCCAAGGCCACCTCGGCGGTCGGCGAGAACTTCAAAGGATTGTTGCGCTGCGCCCCAATCACGGTCACCTCGGCACGCACCTCGCGTTTGAACTCCTGCCTGGACAGCAGCAATTGCAACGTCCCTTCGGTCGCACCACGCAAAATGACGCCAATGCGCTCCATCAGTTCAGGCGTCATGGTTTGTGGCATCTGGTGCGTGCTGCCGACGCCGCGCAGAAAGGCCGCCATCAGTTCGCCGGTCTCATGTGACGATACCGCCGTGCTGGGCGAAACCGCTGCAGGGGCCGGAGCGGGTTGGCGTGGTGCCGAAGCCAGCCCGACCTCGACCCGCGACAAAACCGCCTTGGCTGGCGGCTCCGGGGCGCGGGCGACAGGGCTTGCGACCAGATCTGAAAAATCCTCGGACACCGATACCGGGCTCACTGGTAGCGCCATCGGCGGCGCATACGCTTGATTCAGTGCGGCAACATGGTCGCTGCGCGCTGAGGCAGTGGACTTGGCCTGACTCTGCAGGGCCACCATGGGATCGGCGCTGTGGGCGGTGTTGGGCTGCAGCAAGGGGTCGGCCAAGGGGGACAGCGCCAGCGGGTCACCCGCGCCAGCCGAGGGGCCGAGCCCAAACAACTGATCCAGACTGGATGACGAACCGCTGCTCGGAATGGCCAAGTCGGAAAAATCACTCAGATGCTCGGCCGTGCGTCCGCCTGGCGCGCCCGATGCTTGTTGCCCGAGCAAGTCCGCAAAGGGATCGTGGGCGGGTGCGGTTGAAGCCGGTGCGCCCATCGGGTCTTCAAACAAGGGGGAGCGCACAGGCGCCGCCCCATTCTGACCTGCGGCGGCCCGCGGCGCCGGCGCTGCCTGTTGCGGGCGGGGTGACTCCAGGCCAACCAGCAAGTCGGCGAACGGATCGTCGTCGGCCATCGAGGCGGTCTGCCCCGGCATTCCTCCGGGCAGGTGCGACTGTGTCGCCACGCCGATGCCCTGAACCGACAGCTCAAAACTCCCAATCGTCAGCCGGTCGCCGTTGCCAAGCGCCGCTTCATTCCCTGCGCCCAGGGGGTGGCCGTTGCACAGCAAGGGATTGCTGCCCCGGTCAACGATAAAGAACCGGTCCCCCCGGCACAAAACCTGCGCGTGCACCCGTGAAACCGTGCGCTCCGGGTCGTCCAGCACCAGCGTGCTGCTGTCCGCGCGTCCGATGGAGCCTCCCTCCGGCCCGAAGCTGACACTTCGCGCCGGTGAAACAGCGACACCGCGATGACTCATAACCAGAATCTGCATTGCCGACTAACTCCAATCCTTGGCCAGCGCAGCACGCACTGCCAAACAATACTCGACGCCAAGCCGAATGGTAGTTGGTTTCTGGGCTCCCATCATGGCGCCAACAACAACACCAAGGCCTGACTGGGCACCAATCGCACACCTGGGCAGTTGGTGCTGTTTTGAATTGACACACTGGTCATGCGCGAGGCAGGCATGCCGTGCAGCAAGACCGTGAACGCGCCGGTCACGTGTCGACTCGGCCCCATCACGGTGGCAGACGCCACGCCCATGGCGATGCCGGGGTTGTCGCCATTGGTCATGGGTATGGTGGTGCCCAGGTTGTGCGCGGGCATGCCCATGATGAGAATCGTTGGGCAGTTTGGAATTGCCATCGGCCCCATGGCAATGTTCGGGTAGGGGATCGGGATCGGCGCGGGTGCCGGCGGCGCGGGAGTCAGGCAGACATCGGGAAAACCCATGTCGGTGCCCATCAATTGACAATTTGCGAACATGGTCTAACCCTTCTAGCCAAAGTGAATCTGGCTACCACGCGCCTTGACCAATTTGCTGCCGTTGACCAGCGTATGTTCGGCCTCCATTCGCAGCAATTGCTTGGCTTCGCATTCAATATGGGTGGCCGACACGCGATCCGTTCCGTCGGTCGTGCGAAGGTAATGCTTGCTGAAGTGATGGACCCGCTCCATCACGGTTGACAACACGCCGCCAATCAGTTTGACCGAGCTTGCTATCAAGCGGAACTGGCGACCAACCACTTCCCCTGTGTCGGTGGCGAGTGTGGTGCGCTGCACGGAGACATCCAGGCCTTCGCCCCGGATTTTGACTTCCGGGGCCTCCAGCGTCAGAGCCCCGCCCTCAACCACCCAGCGTGTGTCGCCGCGGCAGCGCAGCACCTGCTCGGCGCCTTCTTCACGCTGCAAAACCGCCAGGATCCAGACCTCATCCGGTGCCACGCGCAAACACGCCACACTGTCGCCTTTGGCAGGCTCCAGCAGGCAACTCGCCGCACTCGACGCGCGAGCCCGCAACTTGCCGCTGGTAACGACAAACCGACCATCCTTGACTTCGGTCACAACCCCTACACACCAGTCGGCCGGCGTGCCACTGGCGTAGCAAGGAATGCGGTCTGCGTCAGTGGCTCCCGTATTGATTGGACGTCTGGGGGACTTCACGGTGCTGCTCATGGTATTGCTCCTTCTACTAATCAGTTGAGGACAGCGCGTTGCTGCGTTCCGGTCTGTCCTGAAAAGTCTCACTTGATCGCATTTCCAGCTACCCGGCAAGCGGCTGCCACGCTTCAGCTTCAGCCAGATCGGGGTCAGACTCCAGGGCGCGCTTGCGGTCGGTCATTTGGGCGCCTTCGGTCGCCGCGCCATGCAAGCAGGCACGCAACATGGTGGCCTGACGCATGTCCGCAGCAATCAGCTTGGCGTGTCGGAAATCAGCGTAGGTCAGATCACAGGCCGCAAAATTGCAACGCTCCAACTGGGCGCCCGCAAAGTGCGCCTGGTAGAGATTGGCACCCTGGAAATTGCTGTCGTTCAGTAGAGCGCCCGTGAATAACGCTTGACGCAGGTCGGCTCGCTCAAAATTCACCCTGGTCCCGGACGCTTGGCAAAAAATGCTGTTTGGCGCGTTGGCTTGGCTGAAATTGGCGTTGTCGAGCTTGGCCGACTGGAAATTGCATTGGCGCAGCGGCACCGCCGAAAAGTCGGCGCCGGTCAAGTCACTGGAGGCAAACATGCAGCCTTCCAAAGTCAGGCCCACAAACGACTTGCCCGCCAACGCCGTGTTGTGAAAGACGGTCCGCCGCAAGGTGGCGTGCGCCCACGTCAAGTGCGTCAAGTCACACTCCAGCACCGAGGTGTGAAACCAGTCGGCGCTGTCGGCGCAAACATCAAGCAGGCTGCATTGGGTGATGACGCTGGCCTCTAGATTGGCCTCGCGCCAACTGGCATGGTCGAACTTGCACTTGGACAGGGTCGCCATTGTCAGCGCAGCCTGGGCAAACTGGGCATGCATCGCTGAACATTCGGTCAGCACCGCCGCGTGAAGATTGGCTGATCGAAAATCGGCGTGCGCCAATTGACACTGGTTGAAGACGGCCCGTCTGAGCTGCGCGCCACCAAACAAGGCGCCTTCCAGATTGCACTGGTCAAATACCGTCTCGCGAAGGTCAGCGCCGCGGAAATCGGTCTGCGAGAAATCAATCCTGGAGAAAATGCCGCCGCCCAGAAAGATCTTCGAGAACTGGCCCTTGCTGAGATTCAAGCCAACCAAGGTCTCCCCCAAGGTGACCGCCGCCGACAATAACTCGGGGCTCATACGGCCCCCGCCTGTTGGGCTGGCGTCAAGCGTGGCCAGGTTCGCGCGCGCTTGAGCAGAGCACCTTCGAGCTTGACATCGCCATCCAATTGAACTCGCGACAAGTCGGCCCCAAACAGATTGCTCTTGCGCAAATCGGCGCGCCGCAAGTCGGCGTGTTGCAACACTGCGTCCTGCAAGTTCATGCCCGCCAGCAAGGCACCGCGCAAATCGGTCCGACGAAACATCGCCCCTTTGGCGCTGGCCATTCTGCAGTCGGTCCCGCTGAATTTGGCCTCGGAGACATTCGCCCCGTCCAGCTTGGCCTTGACCAGGCGAGCACCGCTTAGATCCGAGGCGCCAAAGTTGCAACCAGTTAGGTCCGCCTCGGTGAGATCGGCCTTGATCAGGGTGCACCCCGCCACCAACACCAGGCCAGCAGCAGCAGCGGACTGCAACTGGGCCCCATCGAGCTTGCAGGTTATGAAGGTGCTGCTGCGCAAGGATGCACCCCGCAGGTCTACTCCAGACAGGTCGCACTCGATGAAATTGCAGCCCGACAGGTCCGCTTCACACAGCGTCATGCCGCTCAGGTCGAGCTTGTAAAAGGTTTGCCCGCAGGCATGCACGCCACTCCAGTCCGCCTGCCCCCAGGTGGTCTCCAGCAACATCGCCGCCTCCACATGCGCACGGTGAAACTGCGTCCCGGCAAAGGCGCAATGCATCAGCGCAGCCCCGGTCAACCTGGAGTCATCCATGACGGCGCCGTTCAACTGCGCGCGGCCCAGGTTGGCGCCAGTGAAGTTGGTGCCAATCGCGATGACGCCACTGAGGTTGGCATGGGCCAGCACGGCGCCGCTGAGGTCGGCGCCCGACAGATTGGACTTGGAAAAATTGGCGCTTTCCAGCCAGGTGCCAGCAAAGTTGGCGCCGCGAAGATCCAGAGCCGAGAGATCGGCGCCGGTGAAATCCAGGCCAGCAAAATGCCGGATGCCCTTGGCCACCGCACGTCCCACTTCGTCACGCAAGCTGGCAGCCTCGGACAATGGCATGCGCGCGGCAGCTGCCTGCATGTGCGCGCCCTGCAAGTAGCCCAATCGCTGCGTTTGCTCGTTCTGGATCAGCTTGGCGTAGAGCTCGGCCTCCTGGCCTCCCAATTGCCCAGCGCCCACACTGCGGCGCAACTCGTCCAAATGCAACTCGGCGCTGTACTTGGGTGGCCCACGGTGCTGCAGAGCGGCCAGGTCGATTTTGTGTTCTTCGGTCAACGCCAGGGTTTTTTCGACCTGGGTGACGACATCGGCCAAGGCCTGCCACTGTTGGGCCCGCGCCTCCTTGAGTTGCCGTTCCACGTAAGCTGCCAGCTCATCCCCCGTTGGCAGCTTTTCGCGAGCAGGCATTTTGATGCCCAGCGCATCCGGATCGCGGCCCATGGCTCGTATCTGCTCGCGCGCCGACTCGACATCCACCTCGGCGCGACGGTACTGGGCATCGGCCTGCAAGCCCTCCATCGCGAACACCTTCTGGGTTTCTTCCAGATCGGGGTCGTAGCTGCTGATGCCGTTTGGCAGCAGGTCACTGTCTCGCAAACTATGGATCGCGCCCATCTTCGGGTCGGCGCGCAGCTCCAGCACCCCAGCGTAGTGCTCATCGGATTTAGGTTCGTCCAGGCGCTCCACTGCCCCCATCAGGCCCACCACATCCGACCCATCGTCTTCTGCCACCTCGGCCAGGCCCTGGTACAACACAATGCAGCGCTCGGCGTGCGGAAAGAACCAAACCGTGGTCAGGCGCAAGGGGACTTCACGCAGCGTCGGTTCGGCGTCGATTTCGCGATAGCTGGCAAACACGCGCGCCCGCAAGCCCGGCAATTGACCTTCGATATGCGGCTGACTGGGGTGGAGGTGATCAAGTTCAAACGGCTCGTCCCCGCGCAATGGCGCGCTGAACCACTGGTCCTGCGGCGCCAGGTTGAAATAGCGCCAATCCAGGTCCGGCGCAAAGCCTGGCGAGTGCTCCTTGAGGTAACTGCCGTCATAAGTGCCACGGTACTGCGCGCGCTCTGGATGCATGACATCTCGCACACCAAAACCGGCCGGTGCGACCGCCTGATCGGGCTTGAGCAATCGGCTTTGCGGCAACTCCAAATTCGGCAACCAGCGCAGCCCGTCGACCGATTGTCGCCCCCTACCAGCCGGATTGGCCGGGAAATCGGGGCCACCGTAAGCACGTGCCCAAGTCAGGGGCATCTTCTCGAAGACTTGTGGCGCGCTGGCACGCGTGCCGTCCCAATAGCGATCACCAAAAGCCAACAAGGTTTTTTCGGCCGCACCAAGCCGAACCCTGACCGCACACCCATTAGGGCTTGCGGCAGGCGGATAGGCATGGCCGTGCACGAAAAACTCCGAAGTAAGTTTCGCCATGCCTTCATCGATTAGAGGTGGGTCCATCTCCTTGGCCAGAAAATTCCACATCGACTGCTCACCCCACAAGGCACCATGTTCCCCTTGTGCAAACGGCACGTGCAAACACGCAGTCACACAGAGCCCAAATCGCTTGCGGTACTCGATGGGTCGGGTCAGCAGACTCAGGGCTTGCGGCTTAACAACTTGCACAGACAATCATCCGTTCGTCCCGGGTTTGGTCGGAGGGGTGGGGGCGTTGTTGACGGCATTGCCGGGCTGATTGCCCTGGTCTGTGAGTGCGTCTGACCCGCGCGTAACCGTTGCCACGCCTGCCGCCTCGGCAATGCTGTAACCCGGCAGCGCCGTCGCGAATGCATCACTGCGACGCCGTTCCGCGACCCTGGCCAAACTCGAAAGGCGACCCGCCAGCCCTGGCAAGCCTTCGGCTGCGGCCTCTTTTGCCGCCTCCTTGAGCGCCTTCTGCGCGTCTTCGTATTGCTTCAACGTCGCGCTGATGTCCACGATGGCGGCCGCCGCGCCGGCCGCCGCGCCCAGCGCGCCGGCGACGCCAGCGCCCGCTGCCGCGCCCGCACCGGCACCGGGCATGAAGGACTTCAAACCCTGCTGCTCGGCGGACAAGGTGCGACAGGCGATCTCCGCCGCACCCACGCCTATCAGCTTGAGGGCGACAGCGTTTTCGATCTGAAGGCCCGCAAAATTAGAGATATCCATTCCCAACGCATTGTTGATGCTCATACCCATGAAGGTCGAACGCGCCATGCCCAAATTGGCCTCGCTGTTCATGCCAATGTAGCCACTGCTGTTGGACCCCAACACCGTGGTGTTGGAGCCAATCGACGTGGCATCGATGTTGCCCACCGCCATCATCGCCAAATTGGTGTTGCTCACCAGCTTGATGCTGTTGGCCATGATCGAAGTCTCGCCGTTGGAGATGTCTTTTCGCGATGCTGCCTGTATCTTCAGCTCCGCCGACGAGGTAATCGTCGCGGCGCCCGTCACCGATGTGCTCTGACTACCGTTGACACCAATGGTTTGTGAGCCGTTGACGATGTGAACCTGGTTGCCGGTGATGACGGTCGTAACCCCGCCCGCGAAGGTGTTGGCCTGCGGACCGACCACCTGATTGGTCTGGCCGCCCGCCCCCACCGCGTTGACCTGGGACAGGCCCACAGTATTGGTCTGCATCAGGTTGACGCGGTTGACCTGGTTCTTCACCACTTCCGTGGTCTGGTCCTTTTCAACTGTCCACTTCTCATTGCCACGAACCCGCGCGGTGCGGTCGTTGTCCACGGTAAGAAACTGGTCATGCATGACCGTGGTGCTGTCATCGTTCTCGACGGTGGTCGACATGTTGCGCTCGGCGTGGACCGTCAACTCCTCTTTGCCCTTCTTGTCTTCAAATCGAATTTCGTTGTAATGGTTGGGATTGCCGCCAGGCGTGGACCGTGTCTTGAAGCCGCTTTGTGTGGGCGACTCGTAGGGTATGGGTTGTTCGTCGTTGTAGACGCGGCCCATGATGATGGGGCGATCCGGGTCACCATTGAGGAAATCAACAATCACCTCTTGCCCGATGCGGGGGGTGAAGTAGCCGCCCCAGCCTTTACCCGCCCACGGGTGCGAGACGCGGATATAGCAGGTCGATTTTTCGTCGCTCTTGCCGTAGCGATCCCAGTGGAACTGCACCTTGACACGGCCAAACTCGTCGGCATGAATCTCCTGCCCCGCAGGCCCCACCACGATGCCAGACTGTGGACCTGGCATGGTGACCCGGGGCGTGCAGCGCGCCGGGCGAAACGGCAACTCCACCGGCAATGTGGTCAACAAGAAGGCGCTGGCCCCGCGCGCCCCGTCGTGCAGTGAGGGCGTGCTGTGGATGATGTCCAGCACCACGTCACGCGTATCGGCGTTGACCGTGTCTTCGGCAAGCAGCGCCTCCAATACATCGGCCACCGATTCACCGGACTCGCGCATGCTCAAACCCTCGTAGCCGGAGTGAGTAACAACGAAGGTGCAACCAGCGATCAGGTACTCGCCGTCGCGCGAGCCGTCAGGATCACCCTCGAAGGTGAAGCGTTGACCGGTCGCCACATCAGGCCAACTGGTGGTGGCCCAGTGGCGATCGCGTCGGGCGATCAACTCGTCGCCGCGCACGCGGGCACGGCTGTCCGCGTCGGCGCTGGCGAAGTAGCCACCGGGAAATTCAAACAGTTCAAAGTCTGCCAGATCGTGATCGTCCGCCACGTCCATGTCGGCGCCGAGCTTCTTGCGAATCGCCTTGAAGTCACTGTCACGCGAGGCGTACTTGCCACTCTCCAGGCGTCGGGCGCTGGTCCAGCGGGTGATCTCGTTGTAGCGGGCGTCCGCCGCGCTGCCCTCCACATAGCGCAGCGTCGCCTCGGCTGGCAGGGTGGTGTGCGCGACATCACTGCTGTCAGACAGGTACATGGTGCCGGGGGCGTCGTGGGCGTCGAACCAATAGTAGATGCCCTCGTCTTCCATCAGGCGCGACAGAAACTGGAAATCACTCTCGCGGTACTGCACGCAATAGCGCCTAGGCGCATAACTGGCGGTCAGCCGGTTGTCGAGCTTCTTGTGGGGGCTAACCGGGCTGTCGTCGAACACGCTGTTCATGACATCCGGGACGCTGAGGTTTTGAAAAATGCGCGCGTTGGTGCGCCGGGTCAGCAACCAGAACCAGGATCGCAACGTGATGCGGTACTCAAAGTACCTGCCCACCTGGCTCAATCGCAGCAGCCGCGTGGCAAAGCCATGGCAATGCCGTTGATGCGGGTTGTTGCCGCTGTCGTCAAAACTGATCACCACATCGAAGGACTTCCCCAAAATGTCCTTGGCATCCAGTCGCTCGCTACGCGACAAGACAGTCAGCTCATAGACTGCCGGCTGAGACAGGACCTCGTGCCCAATCACACGCCAAAACAGCAGGTCGTCGACGACGGGCGAGTCGCTCTTGATCTCAAATTGGTGCGCAGCCATGACTCAAGCCGTCAATCAAAGGCGTAGGTGAAATCGGAGTCCGCCACATCCAGCGCCACGCGATGGATTGCTCCGCCAGCCGCCAGCCGTTTGAGGTACTCGATCGAGATGGTTGGCAAGACCGTGTTGGTCAGGATTGCATCGATGGCGCGACCACCGGACTCGGTGTCGTTGCAGCGCGCCACCACCAGCTTGACCACCGCATCCGTGTACTCGAACGGCACGCCGTGGTTTTGCAGCACGCGCTTCTTGATGCGATTGAGCTGCAGGATGACGATCTTGCCCATCATGTCAGGCGACAGCGGGTAATAGGGAATGGTGACAATTCGGCCCAGCAAGGCGGCCGGGAACACCTTGAGCAGTGGTGCCTTCAGCGCTTCACTCAAGGCCTGCGGATCGGGCAACAGCTCGGGGTCGCGGCACATGCTCATCACCAGCTCACTGCCGGCATTGGTGGTGAGCAAGATGATGGTGTTCTTGAAATCGATCATGCGGCCTTCGCCGTCTTCCATCCAGCCCTTGTCGAACACTTGGAAGAATATCTCGTGCACATCCGGGTGTGCTTTCTCCACCTCGTCGAGCAGCACGACGGAATAGGGGCGCCGGCGCACCGCCTCGGTCAGGATGCCGCCCTCGCCATAACCCACGTAGCCGGGTGGTGCACCTTTGAGCGTGGAGACGGTATGCGCCTCCTGAAACTCACTCATGTTGATGGTGATGATGTTCTGCTCGCCGCCGTACAGTGCCTCAGCCAGCGCCAGCGCGGTCTCGGTCTTGCCCACGCCGGAGGTGCCACACAGCATGAAGACACCAATCGGCTTGCCGGGATTGTCCAGTCGCGCGCGCGAGGTCTGGATGCGCCGCGCGATCATCTCCAAGCCATGCTTCTGACCGATCACGCGCTCGTTGAGGGTATCTGCCAGCCGCAGCACCGCTTCAACTTCGTTCTTCACCATGCGTCCAACCGGAATGCCGGTCCAGTCCGCCACCACCGAGGCCACCGCCTGCTCGTCCACGGAAGGCAGAATCAGCGGATGCTCACCCTGCACCTCGGCGATGGATGCCTGCAGCGTCTTGAGCTCAGTCAGCATGGCCTCTCGGTCCGGGGCCGGCGTGGCACCGGGTGCGGTCTCGGCTGCCACGGGCGCCCCGTCTACCGGCTGACCGGCCGCGCGCAGACCGGCACGCAGTTCCAGCAAACGGTCGATCAGCGCTTTTTCCTGCTTCCAACGCTCAGTCAGCCGACCCAGTTCATCGTTGGCCAGCACCATCATGGCGTCAACGGTTGCGGAACGTTTGGCCACATCAATGCCTATCGTCGCTTCACGTCCAATGATTTCCTGCTCGGTGGTGAGCGCCTCGATACGGCGCTGGCAATCTTCGACCTCGGGTGGCGTGGCATGCTGAGAGACCGCGACGCGCGCACAAGCGGTGTCCAGCAGACTCACCGCCTTGTCAGGCAACTGGCGGGCCGGGATGTAGCGGTGTGACAAACGGACCGCGGCTTCGATCGCCTCGTCCAGCAATTGAACGCGATGGTGTTTTTCCAAAACGGCAGCAACTCCGCGCAGCATCAGGATCGCTTTGATCTCGTCCGGCTCGGGGACTTGAACCACCTGGAAACGGCGCGTCAGCGCCGGATCTTTCTCGATGTATTTCTTGTACTCGGCCCAGGTGGTGGCGCCGATGGTGCGCAGGTTGCCGCGCGCCAAGGCCGGCTTGAGCAGATTGGCCGCATCGCCAGTTCCGGCGGCGCCCCCGGCACCGACCAGCGTATGAATCTCATCGATGAACAGGATGATGGGCGTTGGCGAAGCCTGCACCTCGTCAATCACCTGACGCAAACGCTGCTCGAACTCACCCTTCATGCTGGCACCGGCCTGCAACAGCCCCAGATCCAGACTCAGCAATTTGACATCCTTGAGCTGCGGCGGCACGTCCCCCCGCGCCAGACGTTGGGCAAAACCCTCCACCACCGCCGTCTTGCCAACGCCCGCCTCGCCGGTGAGCAGGGGGTTGTTCTGGCGGCGTCGCATCAGAATGTCGACAATCTGGCGGATCTCCTCATCACGGCCGGTGATGGGGTCCATCTCGCCCTTCTTGGCCTTCTCGGTCAGGTCCACCGCAAACTTCTTCAGCGCTTCGCCCTTGCCCATGGCGGCAGGCGCCATGGCGCCAGTGTCTTCGCCAGGCGCGCCGCTGCCCAGACCGGTGCCATCCTGCGCGCGCATCTGCGCTTCCGGCGAGGCATCGCAAATCTTGACGAAGTTGTCGGTCAGGTCCTCGGTCTTGATTTTCTCGAATTGTTTGGAAATACTCAGCAGGCGGTTGCGCAGGCTGGGCGTCTTGAGCATGCCGATGACCAGATAGCCGGTGCGAATTTGCCCCTCGCCGAACTTCAGCGTGGCGTAGGTCCAGGCGCGCTCGATGGCATCCGGAATCTGTTCGGCAATGTCACTGATGGCGGTGGCGCCACGTGGCAGACGGTCCAGCGCGTTGGTCAAGTCCTTGGCCAGCACCGAGGCGTCGAGCCCATAGTGCCGCACGATATGGTGCAGATCCGAGTCCTGGTTCTGCAGCAGTTGGGCGAACCAGTGCTCCAATTCCACATAAGGGTTTCCACGGAGCTTGCAGAACACCGTGGCCCCCTCCACCGCCTTGTAGCAAAGCGCATTCAATTTGCCAAACAAGGCGGTACGACTGATTTCACTCATGAGAGCCTCCAAAACCTACTGCAGCAAAGACGAATGGGACACAGGACATTCAAATGACCACGCGGTTGGCAACACGAACATCCGCGGCATCACGGCTTCGCTTCTGACGCCCGAGCCAACTGGTCCACCCAAGCCTGGAGCCCTGGCCCGAACCGAGGCGGGTAACCGGAACTTCATCCTTCATCAGGATCAGCTCGGCATCCCAATCCAATTCATCACCCAACAACTGGCGCATCCACGCCTGCAAGGCCGGCCCCGCCGATCCCTGCGGCAGGAACAGGTGATACTGCGTCAGCGTCAGCGGCCCCAGATGCAAGCGAACCTGATGCTGGCGATCCCACACGCGCGCGCCAACCACCGCGCCCAGCCCCAGGGCGCGCGACACGCCACCTTGGCCCATTCGCGTCACCTCACGGGTCGGAAGGCTCATCCAGCGCCCGACCCAGGGTTCAAGCGCGACAGGCACACCAAAGTAGGCGCACAAGACTGCTTGTACCCCCTCGCTGTTGCGCACCTGGCGAATCAATCTCCCGGAAAAGTGCAGCCGGGCATCGTCATGCAACGCGTCCTGACCCTGTCGCGCCCGGGTGCCGATACCCACCAGCGCACCCACGTGGTTTCTAAAACGGTCTTCGCCCGGGCGATCCAGCGCCACGGCTGGACGTGCCTGCGCCCAGGCCCGGTACAAGTGCATTGAAAAGCGGTGCGTGAAACTGTCCAGGAACGCCAGCCAGGTTTGATCGCCATGATTGAGCGCGCGCCCCTGGATGAACTCACTCAGGTGCGTCGGCAGCGGACCGTTGGGACCGATGTAGCCGAAGAACTGCTGCCGCAATCGCGGGGGAGCGTGGCTGCTGGCCGGCTCAAAACGGCTGAATGAAGCGGGCGCAAAAGCCATTGACGGCTCTTGGCCGACACGGATCGGCTCCGCACTCGGCAACAAGGCCAGACCCCAGCGCGGCGTGGTGGCAGCCGCCGCCTCAAGCCGACGCAGCACGGCAAAGAAGTCGTAACGCCAAGGCTCGTCAGTCCATGGCGACAGGGCTTCGGCAACCCGCGCGGCTACAAAATCGGGCGTGTTCCGCATTGCGGTCTCCAGCGCATGCGCTCGCCCTTGCCGACGGTACGCAGCACCGTCTCGACAAAATGGTTAACCCCCACATGTCGTGCCAGATAACTCGACAGAACCGCGCCAAAGAGGAAGACCGAGTGCCCGTGAAACGCCATCTCTTCCACCTCCAGCGTAATCTCGAGTCCGCGGCCAAAAGCAATCGGTCCCGCCATGGGCAAACGCCGAACAGTAGGCTTCGACTTGACGGACATCAGGCCGCGCACCTGCCCCTGGCGCGCGGCATCGGCATGCACCGCGTACAACATTAGCATCTCGCGCAGGGCGGCGGCGCCTTGCTGTGCCGTGGCGTCTGCCAGTGACAGGTAGTTCAGCGCCAGATGGTCCACCACGCGCCAGCCCAGTCCCGCCGTCACCACCGGGGACACCGGCCGGGACGGGCCGCGCACCACCACCACCGCACTGACCGGATGCGCGTCGATGCAATCAAAATCGTTACCCCTTCCGACCGGCATCAACAAGGGCAGATCACGATTGGTACACAGTGCCGTCACCGCCAGTTGACGCAATGAAGAGGAGTAGGGAGCCTGCTGGGGATCGACCAGTTGCAGGTAGACCTCGGAGCCAATATGGCTGCTGCGGTTGCCTTGCGTGCGCTGACGCTCCGACAAGGTGCGCGGCTCACGGGTGGTGGTGTAGTAGGCTGGGTGGCTGTCGCGACTGCCATGAAAGGCCGCATAAAACGGTCGAAACGGCTGTTCAGCGGCGGCGCCGACCAAGCCACTGGTGCTCGGGTTGCCGTGCCCGACCACGTCGGTCACGCTGTGAACCTCGAAGTCTTGCGGCCGGGTTCGGTCCGGCACCAGGTGGAACTGATTCACCGCTTCGGTGATCACCACCCGATCGAGCCGCTTGGCAAACAGGTTGACGGCGGGTACACAGTGCAGACGGATGTTGTCCACGGTTACCAACTTCTCCAGGGCGGCATCGCCGCGAGAGAACAACACCACCACTTCGAGCTCGGATGCCCCCACGCCCGACAGCGCCGATCGCAGGCCCGACAACTTGGCGAACTGAAAGCGTTGCGGAAAGGCGAAGTACTCTTGCACCAGGCGATAACCGGAGAAGCCGCAGGCCGTGGTCGGCAGTAACGCTTCGTCTTCGTGAAAACCGACTGGTTCAACATGGTCAGCCGACAGGTGTTGCAACGCCCCGGCTGCGGCCCCGCTTGCCGAGAGCGGCTGCAGCATCACCCCGAGCGGCTCGCCCAGAAAGCACTCGTGCAACTGCCAGGCCACGTCCTCCGCCCCGCCAAAATGAAGCACCAACTCGTCCAGCGCCAACTGGTCAAAGGTCAGTCCCGCAGTGGTCTTGAGCACAAAGCGCAAGCCGCCCCGAATGCGGCGCGACTGCGGGTGCTGGTTGAGCGCCAAGTCAGGGGCGTAGCTGAAGTACTGGGCGCGGGTCACTTCGAGCGGCCACAGACGCAAATCGGCTGCGGTGCGGAACTCGCAGTGGGTGTTCTGACCCACCGCCTGGCGAGAGCGCAAACCACTGCCTCGGGGCATCGAGGGGCCCACGCCCAAGCCGGCATCTTCAAGCTGGGGCTGGCATTGGACCACCACCATCGCGGGTGTCGGAGCCAGATAGTTGGGGTAAACAATGTCGAGCAAATGCCCGGTGAAACGCGGGAACTCGGCGTCAAGTTTCAGCCCCACGCGTGCAGACAGGAAGGCGGTCGCTTCGATCAGTCGCTCGACATAGGGGTCGGCAACCTCGTGGCCTTCGATCCCCAATCGGTGCGCGATCTTTGGAAAGGCACGGGCAAACTCTGCCGCGTTCTCGCGGAAGTATCGCAACTCCTGCTCGTAAAGGCCAAGTAGTCTGGGGTCCATGTCGTCGCACTGTTCGCTGCACTGGCTCAGCGGGAAATATCCTGAATCTCGATGCGTCCCTCTTCGAGGTCAATTCGACTTCTCATCAAGAATTCGAGCGGCACCGGTTGGGCCCACAGCATACCGCGTATCAACAAGCCAACCCGGTTGTGGCTATCGAGCACCGGGCCATCCATGACCAATTCGACTTCCAGCGTTTTTGGCAAGATGCGCGGCTCGAAATTCAGGATCGCCTGACGAAAGGCTTGCTCCATGCTGCTGCGCTGCAAGGAGGACGCGAACTGCCCCGAAAGTGTTGGCAGGCCATAGTTCAGCACCGACTTGGCGGCCTGCGCGAACCGCTTGTCATCGAACGCGGGGCTGTGCCCGGTGGCGTTGAACAACCACCCCAAATCGCGCAAGACAGCCTGGCGCAGCGCTTGTTTGGTCAGTACTTTTTTGTCGTCGCCCTCCACCTGTTCACCGGGCGCGCTGTCAACCAGCCGGTCCAGCAAAGAGGGTTGCAGGCGCTCTTGCGCCGTCAATTCAGCCATGTGGCGTCGTGGGGGCGTTTCCAAACGTGACCAGGCGCACGTCCATCAAGGCGTGCTCGCCAACGCTACTGGACAGCACCCGCTGGCCAAGGCCGGTCCAGACATCCGGGCGGGACTCGACCCACTCGGTCTTGCGGGCCAATTGCACCTCACCATCGGGACTGTCTTGCGAACCTTCGTAGCGCGTGGGAATCAGCGCCAGGGCTTCGCCGCCGTTCTCGAACTGCAGATGGGCCGGCGTCCAGACACAGTCGCGCAGATCCTCGGGCGCCTCGATTTTGATCTCGGCGATGCGGGCAAACGGTATCCAGTAGTAGCGTGCGTTAACAAATGCTTCCAACACTGGCCCCAGGCGCATGTCACCATCGGCCAACCAGTCAAATGCGACGCCGTCGATCACACCAGGGGTGGCCGGCGCCGCATCAAAGGCACGCTGACGCAGGTTCTCCGCCAACTCGATTTCGCCCCGGCCGCTGCGCAGCAAGGATTCGATCAATAGCGCCAACCACTCGTCAGGCTGGCCAAACACCATGGGTGTGCGTTTGCCAGCAAAGACTTCGGCCCGCACGCCTTCGCAGCGGATGGCTTCACCGTAAACCTGCTTCATGGGCACGGCCAAAGCGTCCATCTCGGCGGCCACGGTCAGTTGGTTCAACGCGCGCTCCCATTGCCCCAGCACACACAGGAGTTGCGCCAGAAAAACACGCAGTTTGGTGTCGGCCGGCTTGGACCGAACTTGCTCGGTCAGCGCCTTGAGCGCTGCCACCGGATCACCGCCCTTCAACAGTTCAGAGGCGGTCATGTCAAGTCCTCGAGGCCAGTGAATCGGTGAAGGTGCGAACAGCTCCGCGTTTGCCGCTCGTTTGCTGGGGCGACGAGGTGATCTCGATTTCGCGGAACGTGAACTCCACAATTTCCACGGCTCCTCCCACGGCGCCACCCCCCAGCAAGGTATAGGTGCGTATGCGGGCTTGCTTGAGACCGATCTTCAAAATAGGCTGCGCGTCTTTGCTCAGCGCGTCGCCGCCCGCCTTGAAAGTGGACAAGTCAACCGTGATGTTGTCATTGGTTGCAAACATGCTGAGCATGGAAGCAGTTGCCGAATCGGTCGGACGGACTACTCGCAATGACGAATAGCGCCGCTTGCCCGTCGCCTGACCGGTGCCTTGATCGGTCGGACTCAGCGCGGCAAAGTAATAACCGGTGACATCCATGCGCGGCTTGCTGTCCTCAAACACGCGGTCACTTTCGCCCTCAATCTGCCCCACGCGCTCACCCTTGACTTGCATCACGATATCGAGTGGATTGCTGTCACTGCGAACCAAGTCCAGTGTTCGCAGCGCCTCGTTTACATCCAAACCAACTGGTTCAAAAGACATATGAACTCCTTCGTTTCTATTCGTTCAATCGGCCCAGGGCTGTCTGAGCGCGGCTTACGCGCCCATGGACTCACTTAACCTTGATCCCGCGCGCCGGTAAATGGCCTGGTAGTCTCGCCTAGGGTCCTGCGCCGCCAAGGGCGCGCCCGTCAACACGGTGAACGCCCCACTCACGACGCGCAATGCGATGCGGCCCAGCTCCGGTGGCACCGCGACGTCATGGGCCGCACGGTACTCGCTCTGCACGGCCCGCACAGCCGCCAGCCGATGTGGCGACAAGCGTCCGAGTAGTCGAACGGACTCAAGTGGCATCGCCCGAACGGTGACAGAATTCCACGTCTGAACCACGCCACACATGGGGTCAAAGGGCTCGTCTTCGGGTTCCAGCAAGACATCAAAGGCGCCGGCCCAATCACACTCCGGCGCGGTCATCCACCCAATCCATTGGTCGGACCCCACGCATTGATCCAACAACAGTCCGTGCAGCGTGCGACCGACTGGCACACCAATCACAATTCCCTCAGCCCATGTCGGAGAAGGCAGTTTCGCCAGTGCCGAGCATCGGCGGTCAACCCAGTCTCTGATTGGCACCAGTGAGCCCTCAAGACCCTGTTGGGACCGGGTCAACACCGCATTGCAAATGACCGGCCGGTCCGGGTCAGCCCCATCAGACTCGTTCGGCATCTGATCGCCTTCGATCTCCCTCTGAATCTGACTCAGAGGTGGCCAAAGCTCTATCTGTTTCAAAATGTTTTCCTGGATGATCAAGCATAAGACGCTTCTACCCCCAGAATTTTAAAAACCGCCAGAATCGCCGCCATGTTGTCGGGAGCAATCGGAATGCCCAACTCGTGCTGCACCCAGCTACCAATCAGAGTCTTGGCAAAGTCGCCCGGCAGGCCTTGTCGTTTGTGAACCAGTCCCAGGCGACCGGCGCGGTAGTGGTAGGACGCGATGGCGTGCCGTGCGGCGACGCCCGACAACCCGCCTTCGGCGTCACGCCCAAAGCTCTCGCACAGCAGCGTCCGCTCAGGGTTAGGCAAAGCTGCAATGAAACTCCGAGCCGCAGCGCTTACCTTGACCAAACTCAAGCCATGCTCAAGCAAGCTGTCTTCCAGGTTGTCACAACGGGGCAAGCATTCCTCCGCCTGGTTCTCCAGGGCCCGCTCCTCCAGGGCGACACGACGCCGAAAAGAGCTGGCCCGCATGCAGTCGATCAAGTAGCGTCGGAAATAGGCACACAGCGCAAAAGAGCTTGAGGGCGCGCTGTGACCGTCGTCGGGTGCCACATCGGTCGGGTCGGGCGCGGAGCCAGTGTTATCGAGCCGCAGTATTTTGGAAAAGATGAACTGGGCAATCAACTCCTCTCGCCCCTCCCCCAAGGCCTGAACTTCGGGTGGGCTGTAACCCTGAAGTGTCTTCTCGACCACCCAGTAGATGCGCCCGACTTCCTGCTCGGACAGGTGTTGACGTCGGCGCCACAGCGACGACAACTCGCTGCACTCTTGCGCGCTCAAGGCTTCACGCATGATGAATCACCGTCGGTCCGCTATTGATCATCAACACACTGGTCTTCGGTTTCGACCAGGCACTGCGACAGCTCTCGGCTGGTGCCGGCGCCCCGCGTCTTGGCCAGCGCACCGCCCGCCGCGACCTTTAGGCCGCGCGGCAGTAACACCCACATCTGCCCACTGGCCTTCATGCGTCGCGCCTGGTTGGCGGCTTTGGGTCCACTGCCAAAAAAGTAGTCCGCGCGTACCGCGCCACGGATCGCGCCCCCGGTGTCCTGCGCAATCGTCAATCGGCGCATCGGTTTCCCGTCGCTCGGATCGCGGGTGGACACAAACACCGGGAAGCCTAGGGGCGTGCTGCGCGGATCGACGGCGATGGAGCGCCCCGCCGACAGCGGAAGGTTCATGGCCCCCATCGGTCCCGCGCCGGTTGGCGGGTTCTCCCGGAAGAACACATAGCTGGGATCCTTGATGCCCGAGCCGGTGATGCGCGAGTCGGCCCGACGCCCCGGCACCGCCACGCGGCCACCCGGCGGGGGCGCCACCAGCTTGAACCCCCGCGTGCGGGTTGGCGTTGCGTCGTCCTCGTCATCTTCCTGCGCGTCGGCGTCCAGTTCAACCAAGCCGCCACGCATCTTGACCGCCGGCTTCTTGCCGCCTGCCTGGGCTACGGCAGGCCTGAAAGGATGGCCATTTTGTTCGGCATAGGACAGGTGAATCGTCGCGCCGTCGGTTAGCTTGATTCGCCCCGCACCCTGCACCTGCATCTCGTACAGCTCCATCGCATCTTGCACAAACGCCAGCACTTTGGCATTGGGCGCGCCACGGGTTTCGATCTCCTCGCGGGTGTAGTAGGGCAACAGGCGTTTGCCGTCGATCCTCAGTCGGACTTTGCGGTCGGGTGAGTCAAACGCCAGCCTGGACAAGTCCAACAAGTAGATACCTGGCGCGTTCATGGTTCGGGTATTCAAACCGGTTTGAATGAGCACATTGCGTCCTTCGACCTTGGCCGCCACGGTGCTTGAAGCGGTGGCCTTGCTGACTTTGCGGACATCCAGCACAAGCATGTCTTCAGGAGCGCCGTAAACCGGATAGACGAAGGGTGCACGGTATTGGCGGCTCCCATTGATTTCCGGCTCGAAATAACCGGTCACCACCCCGTCAGCCTTGCTGCCGTCGTCACGCACCTGGTAAGGCGCAAATTCGTTTTCAAAGAAGGCGCGCACGCTGTCGTTGTTGGTGAGCCCGACGGTCCGGGCATGGTCACAAACCCTTTGCCATTCACCACCCCGTGCGGACAGGACTGAACAGCTGCCGAGGAACGCCGGCCAGCTCTCAACCAGGTTGTCGGTCTTCCAACCCGGAAGCTTGTCAAAGGGGGTGGCCACGTAATTGGCCGACTGGGTCGAAAACGACGCCGCCTGACCCGCCGTGTTGGCCGCAGCGGGTTCCGACCCCGCAACCGGCGTGGCCGCGCTCTGCGCCGCACCGGGCAGCTGAATCTCCTGAGACGGCCCGGCGCAGGCCATCAACAGTGCCAGCCCCGGCAGCACAAGCCACCTGGTGTTAGCGCAGCGTTTGAATTTATGTAGCTTGTTCACAGCACCTCTCCTTTACGCGTCCATGCACGACGCACCTACTCTTCCACAATCTTGAACCCGGCCACTCCAAAAACATCGGGACATGCGGCATTGGCCTCGCACAGGGTCTTGCCCAGCAAGGGCGACGGGGCACCACTGGCACGCCCCGCCTCCAACGCTGCCAGCACGGGCAACGAGAACTGGCCAAACACGCTGTCATACTGGATCCCCGAGGCCGCAAAGTCCCGTTCGCGCTCGCTCACCATGACCAGAAACTGATTGGTTCCGGCGGGCCCCCCCGACTTCATGGCCCAGGACGCACGGGGCAAGGACAAAACCTCCTGGGCGCGTATCTGATTGCGCTTGTCCAACTGATTCGGAAACAGTTGCAGTAGATCGCCAGCCGATGACAGCATCAAGACGTAGACATAGCCTGCGCGTTGGCTCTTGACCGAGAACTCAAGCCGATCCTTGTCGATCTTCACGCGATCCATGGCGGGCGCGGCACTTACTCCCATCGGTCCGGCGCCGCCCGCGATCAGTTCCTGCAGCACACGCCCCACCTCGAACGGTCGAGATGGCACGGGCGACACCGAGGTGCCAGCAGATGGGGTAGGGTTGGCTGCCGGAGCCGACTGGGCACTGGGCACGCTGGCGCTCACCGCGCCCTGTGTGGCCGGGCGCGACATCCACCACCCCACACCCGCCACAAGCAGCATGATCGCCAGCCCCGCGCCAAGAAACAGCGCGCGCCGGGATGGCGTCGGTGCCGGGGAAGGCGCCACCTTGGGACCCGGCGCCTGAACTGGAGTGGTAGCCGGGATAGTGGCAACCGTGCTGATCGCCGGCAAGCCCAGGGCCTCGCGCATCGCTGCCATCGACTGTGGCCGATGCTCGGGCCGCACCGACAAGGCTTGGTCGATGGTGGCCAGCAAGCGATGGCTGTAACGCTTGCTCAAGATCTCGTTGTTGGCCAGCGCCACATACTGATCGCTGATCATGCGCGCCACCGAGGGCGGTGGCGCTCGCCCGCAAATGGCAACGTGCATCACGGCAGCCAGGGCGTACACATCGGTCCAGGCGCCCTGGGTCATGTCAGGCACTTCAGCGTACTGCTCCACCGGTGCGTAGCCAGGCTTCAGAATGACCGTAATGGCTTGTGTCATGTCCGAAATCACGCGCCGTGCGGCACCAAAATCGAGCACCACGGGCAACCCCGTATCCTCCAGCAACAAGATATTGTCGGGCGCGATGTCTCGGTGATAGCAGCTCGCCTGATGCATGATCGCCAGTGCATGCGTAACACGGTCCACCACCTGTAGCAGCCAAGCCTCGTCGACCGGCTCACCCATGCTGGCCAAGGCCGCTTTCAGCGTCTGGCCCCGGTACAGTGGCATGACCATGTAAGTGGTGCCATGCTGCTGCCAGAAACGGTAGACCTTGAGCAGCGACGGGTCGTCAAACTGGGCCAGCAAACGCGCCTCATTGATGAAGCTGCGCATGCCCGCGTCAAAAGTATCCTTGTGGCGCTCGGACAGGGGCACCACGCGTCCATCGGACTGTCGATTGGCCAGGGACGAGGGCATGTACTCCTTGATCGCCACCTCGCGCTCCAACGCATGGTCCCACGCCCTGTAGACCACACCAAAGCCGCCCTGCCCGATGACGCCCGTGATCTCGAACTCGGCCAGTTTCGTGCCGTTGGGTAACAGACCCGCGTTGGCATTGCTCGTCGTTCCAGAGCTGCTCGGCATGGCCTGCGTCGCCGCAAGCGGGTTCAGCCATTCGGTGCTGGCCTGCCCGGACGCGGCAAGCATGCCACCCGACGCGGGACGCGCCACAGTGGGCTGCTGGGTCAGTGCATCAGGGTTGGCGCGCGGGCTTGGGAGAACGCGCGTAACCTGATCATCAGCGCTTGGCGATGCCCCGTCGCGGCCCTGGCTAACTGGTGAGGGTGACAGTTCGTTTGGCGCATTCATCGGATAGTCTCCGCAGCGCTGGCGCGGTCAACACCGCAGCCGAACAAGGCATCGAAGGCCGATGTCGTCGGCAAACCGGACCAGGTCAGATGGGGGGGGCTGTCGTCTCCCGGATGAATACGCCAAATTGACTGGCCGACAGACGGCAGTTGCAGCGCAGAGCCGCCGGGCGTGGACGTGCCGTTGGAGTCAGCACTGAATGCCGCATGCAATGCGGCCTCGAACCGGTTGGCATCCAGATCCGACTCCAGCGCCGCGATCGCCACTTTGGCACTGAGCTCCCACCAGCGTCGGGCCCAGTCGGCCTCGGCCCGCAAGGCGGCACCATCGCGACCGGCCAGTTCGATCGCCAAAGTTAGCGGAAAGTAACGCCCCGCACTGTCCACCGAAGGCATCATCACCCCCAGCCAGGCGTTGGGTCCGGCCAGTCGCGGGCCGAGTGCAAAAAACCAGACTGGCCCCTCCAGATAGCGCTCCACCCAATCAGGCTGGCGGTTTCGCAATTCGAACAAACCCGTCTGCAGCCAATTGTCCCAGACCAAACGGAATTGCTCGGGCAGACGCCGTTGGGCAAAGTCCCCCATGCCCGGCAGCTTGCCGAACCAGCCAGGCAGATCGCCACGGCTCATGTGGGCAATGGTATCCACGCTCAGAGACCCTCCGGACACGAGAACGCCTGCAGTTCACCCAGGCGAATTGGGTGTTGCACGCTGTTGGCGGTGACCTCGAAGCGGGCACGGCGGTTGTCCACGTTGAAGGTGACGTTGAACTTTTCTGGCGCCCCTGCGGGCTCCAGTTGCGCCTTCTCCAGCAGACGGAACAGCGCCCATGGACCATCCACCGCCATGCCCGAAGCACCGGAGGCAGACGGTGGCGAGATCTGAATGCGAACCTGGTTGCTGCCTTTTGGACCGGGCCACTGCACCGCCATCGGCACGGCCGGCCCGTGCGCGTACTTGACCAGTTGTCCGTCGACGTCAAGGATGAACTGGGTGATGCTGGCATCGAGCTCGCGGGGCATGAAGTCCAGCCGCATCGACGGGACGCGCGCGCCCGAACGGAAGAAGACATCGCGGATCCGGGCCGCGCGCTCAAACTGCGCCAGGGCGGCCACCGAAACACCCGACTGTTCGCCCACCGGCTTGTAGCGCCAAGGCCGGGTGCTGGTGTCAACCAGAGGAGCCAAGCGCTTCTGAAAGAAGTCGTCCATCAGGCCGCCCGGCGCAAACATCTGTCCAAAATCCTCCGGCAACACATCACGCGTGCTGGCGGGCACCAGGGGATAACGCCCGGCAATGGCGCGGGAACAGAACTCGGCAATGGGCCGCAGGTCCTGACTGAGGTTGCCGCGCTCGGCCGTACGGGCTTGTGTCGAACCACTCTGGCTCAGGTTTTCGATCATGGACCGAATCGGCTCGGGCAGGCGCCCGGCATCGGACTTGAGCTTGCCCGCCACGTCGGCGGCCGGCGGCGTCGAGCGGCTCTTGACCGCCGTGTCCACCGCATTGAGGTAGACATAGACTTCGTTGAAGAGTTTGAGCGCATCGTCCAGCGGCGCGGGTTGATTCGCCCCACCTGCCTGCACCAGGCGACGCAGCGGCTCGAAGTGGTCATCAACCAAACTCTCAATCGGTTTGCCACCCGTCAACGGCTTGGCAGGATCGCCGCCAAACAGATCTTCCAGCCCCTTGCGTGTGTTGCGCACCGATTCGGTGGCCTTGGTCACCACATTCTTGTCGCCATCAGAGCGCACCAGCGTCACCTCCCGCACCACGGCGCGCATCAGACTCTGCAACGGTGAACCGGCGCCGGACAGGGTGCGCGCGACCTGAATATTCTTCTCCAGCGTGTTGGCCCGAACCAGTCGAATGTCGGCCAGAAACGCATCCCACTCCTTGACATAGTTCTCCAGGTAGATGCGGCGCACGCGATCGGTCAGGGCTCCCAGAGCGCCAACGTCCTGGATCTTCTCTTTGAGGTTGCGCTCCTGACCCAGCACCCACGGCTCCTCGTTGGCCATGGTGAGGGTCAGCGTCTCCACTGCGGACTGAAACCGCTTGTGGTAACCATCGAAAGTAAACCAGCCCGGAATGCCCTCTGTCAGGGGCTTGCCGCTGGCCCGCTCAAACACCAGCGGTGCCGACGGTCCGGCCGCATTGGCGATGCTGAAAGCAGGCACGTCCTTGCTCAAGCGCTGACGTTTGAGACGGCTGAAGATGCGCTGCTCAAGCGGGTAGCTGGCCAGCATGGCGCGCACGCTGCGCACCAGGTTGTCGTCCATGACAAGTGGCGATCGCGGCGGGCCCTGCGCGATCAATTCGTCGAGCTGCGTTTCCAGGCTGGCACGTTGAGCTTCGGAGACCCCGCGATCCAAGCTGCGACTCCAGTCAAGGGTGATCCAGGCTTTGAGCGCCTCGGGATCGAAATGCTCGCTCTGGTGCAGCATCAGGTAGGTCTTGAGGGCCTCGTAGCTGAACTCCAGGTTGTCGCGCTGCGCGCCACGCAATTGGTCTTCAATACGCTTGGCCAGGTGCGGCAGGAATACGTCGTTGAGGGCGCGCTGGTGCGCCACCTGTGCGGCGCCCGCCAGTTTATCGCCCTGGTACAGCCCCAGGCCCATCAAAAGCGGGACCTTGTCACCGGCCACCTCGGGGGTCAACCAACTGTCGCGCAAGCTCTGCAGCACCGGCGCGACCGCCACCAGGTTCTGCGCCTTGCCCGGCATCGCAGCCAGGTTCTGTCTCAGCGGCTCCGCCGCCGCTTCAACCGCACGCAGGTATGCGAAATTGCGGGTGGTGCTGATGCCCCAACCGGCCAGCAGTGCCACAGCAACCAGGCCAAGCGTTGCCAGCGCAGCCAGTCGCAGCCCATGGCTGCGACGCTCCCAGCGCACATCAGCGCCAGCCAGCCGCTGCTCCGGGAACACCACCTCGCGCAACAGTGAGGTCAAGAAGTAGCTGCGACCGCTGCTCGTCTGCCTAGGCAGCACGGATCTGGCCAGGCCGAAGTTGCGGGCCAGGCTCGCCACCACGCGATCAATCGGGCTACCTTCCTGCGTTCCGCTGGTGAAATAGACGCCACGAACCCATGGCGGTTGCGTGAAGCGTGAGCCGGCGTAGATTTGGTCCAACAGGTCCGTCAGCACCGGACCCAGCGCAGCAAATTGCAGCGGAAACCCGAACAGCGCCGCGCGTCGGGCGCCGTCGGTCTCCTGCTGCATGCGGTCAATCAAGCCGTCATTGAGACGATTCGCCAGCAAGCCAAACTCACGCTGCACGGGTGCCGACAATGAAGCCCCTTCACCGCCCTCGTTCGGGGGCAAGGTGAACCCCCAGACCTGGGCTCGCGATTCCTTGCCCAGGTCGGCGAAATACTCCGAGAAACCATGCAGCAAGTCGCTCTTGGTCACCAGCACGTAGATCGGCAGGCGGGTGGCCAGGACCGTGTCAATCTCGACCAGCCGGGCACGGATCGCCTGCGCCAACTGGGCTCGCTCTGGCGCGCTTTTTTGCAGCAAATCGGCCACGCTGATGGTCAAAAACACGCCATTGAGTGGCCGCCGCGGACGGGATTTCTTCAAAAGCCCCAGGAATCCATCCCACGCACCCTTGTCTTCACTCTGGTGGCTGTCCTGGGTGGTGTAGCGACCGGCGGTGTCAATCAACACAGCTTCGTCGGTAAACCACCAGTCGCAGTTTCGCGTGCCCCCGACGCCACGAATGGCGCCGGCCCCGAACTGTTCGGCCAAGGGAAAGGTCAGGCCGGAGTTGACCAACGCGGTCGTCTTGCCGGCCCCAGGGGCGCCAATGAATACATACCAGGGCAACTCGTACAGGTAGTGGCCGCCGGACAGGGACAGCCAATCGCGCCAGCCCGGCTTGCGCCCGGCCGCGTGCAAGCGCATTTTCTTGAGCGAGGCAACCGCCTCCTTGAAGCGCGTGGCCAGGAGCTGTTGTTCATTGCTTACCACTTGTTCGGCCTTGCCGGCGGGTGCGCGAACCAGGCCATCTGTCAGGTGCTGGCTGGCGCGGCGAGCGCGCCAGCGACCGAAGGCCCAACGCAACACCACCAGGAGCAAGATGGCACCGATCAGCACGGCACGCGCTAGTTCACTCTCAAGCGGCGTCCAGCGCCCAATCGCAACCATCGGCCCAATCCACCAGATCAGGATCGCCAGCAGCAACAGGGCGAGGGTGGCCAGCAGCACGGGATGAAAGATCACGCTGAAGATTTTTTTCATTTGCCAGCCTCCACCGGTGCGGCGCGATTGGTTTCTGGCAGCAAGGTGATGTCCACGCGCCGATTGCGTGCGCGGCTCTCCGCGCTATCGTTGGGGGCAAGCGGCTCGGCATCCGCCTTGCCGCTGGCGCGCATCCGCGCGGGTTCCACCAGGCCAGCCATCGCGGCCCGAACGTTCTCGGCCCGGGCCGTAGACAAATGCCAATTCGACGGGAAGCGCAGGGAGCGAATCGGCTGGTTGTCCGAATGCCCGGCAATCAACACATCGCCCTTGACCTGCGCCAGCGCCTGGGCAATGCGCCGCAATACCGGCTCGGCTTGGGGCATCGGCTGGGCGCTGCCCGACGCAAAGAAGCGATCACCGCGCAGCCGAATGATGCTGCGATCAGCTTCCTCCAGGACCGTTACCAAGCCCTCGCGAATCTCTGGCTCCAGGAATCCGGTCAGGCGTGGCTTCTTGGCCGGCGCCACCGGCGCGGCCGCAATCTGTACGCCCGGCACGCGCAGGCCTGCGAGTACGGCATAGCTTGTGTCGGAGCGGCTGTTGAGTATGAAGTAAAGCGTCACAAACACCAGCGCCAGCAAGGTCGCCACGCCCGTGCCAATCACCCAGAACGGAATCACCTGACGCTGCCCGGCACCGGCTTGCCCCTGCCCTTTCCAGTGCGGTGACAGGTCCGTCTCCACCGGTGGGCGCTGCTTGCGAATCAGGTCCGCCAGCCGCTGCCGCACCGCTTCGAGTTGCGATCGCCCGTTGTCGATCACGCGGTAGCGTCCCTCAAATCCCAGGGCCAGCACGCAGTAGATCAATTCCAGCAACTGGCGATTGGCGGAGACATCCTGCGCCAGCTTGGCCAGCAACTGAAAGACCTTCTCGCCGCCCCAGGTTTCGTTGTGAAACTGGACCAACATGCTGCGTTTGCTCCAGGCCGCCTGCACGCCCCATGGCGTGTTCGAGACCGACTCGTCCAAGGCGGTGCACAGGACGTAGCGCGCCGCCACGATGTTCTCGTTGGACACGCCCGCACGGTTGGCGGCCGCCTCGAAACGGCGCACCGCGTCAGCAACCGAGTTGCGCAGAGCCTCCACATTGGGTGCCTGCGACAGCGTACGCAGGTGTCCCACCAATCCAAGCAGGCTCGACGCACAGGACACCAGCGGATTGAGCAGGCCCAGGGCGCTGACTTCAATCGGGTCTGGCTCGGGTTCGGCCGCGCCATAACTCGGCTGCGCCACGCTTGGCGGCGGACCGCTGGGCATCTTCGGCTTGGGCTTGATCACCGTGCGCTCGGACTCAAACGGTGCAAAAGGATCGGGCGTGCTCATGATGGTGGCTCGTATGAATCAGCTTGCTTGAATGGGATCAGGGCCGTATCGCCCAGAACGCCAGGTCCAGCCCTGGAAAGTCGCCGGCGATGTGCATGGCCATACCGCCAGACTGTTCAAGCTGCCGCCACAAATCGCTGTTGCGGGTCTCCAGCTCGAAATAGCAAGCGCCGGCATGAAAGGGAATCTGCCGCGGCGCCACCGCCAGCGGCTGCAAGGCGACACCCGGCAACTGCAGGTTGACCAGATCGCGAATGCGCTCCACCGGACCAATCTTGACCTGGGTCGGAAATCGCGCCCGCAGCGCCTCACCCGGCAGGTTGGAAGTCACCGCCAACACAAACACGGCGTTACGCTGCAATTCCACATCACTGATCACCGCCACGCGAACACCGTGCTTGCGATCATGCAACTCGATACGAATGGCGGACTGCTCGAACACCATCGACAGGCTGCGCCGAAGGTCGTCCATCAGTGGGCGAAAGCTCAGCGCCAGATCGTCATGAATGTACGGCCCGAACTGGGTCACGCGCCTGGAGTCCCGAAAACTGGCCAGATCGCCGGCCAGTCCCAGTGCGTACTCAAACAACCTTTGCGGGTGCACCAGCGAGGCGCGAGCCAGGTGCGCAAACACCGCTTCATTTCGGTTGACCGTCTGCAACAACAGAAAGTCGGCAATTTCTGACACGCCACCGCTTCCGGTCTGACCCATCCGTGCAGCCAGCGCCTCACCACGCTGTCGCAACAATCCGTGCAACTCGTCGACATAGCCTTTGAGTACAGCATGCGCCGCCACATCCAATAGCGGAGGCAGGCGCAGCTTGTCGAGCAGCAACTGGTTGTCGACCCGGCGCTCAAGCACCTGGGCGACGCCCAGGGTGGTCCACGCGTCGGTGCTCTCCTTGACCCCCATCAATCGGGTGTGGAGCTGCCCCAACTGCAACAATGCGGTGCGCTCGCCTGCGGTGTTGGAATCGGGCACCTCGGTCTCCAGCACACGGTGACGCACCAAGTCCTCAAACGCCTCCGGATCAGCCTCGCGGGCTCCGGCACGTCGCACCGGCAGCGCCAGCACGATGACCTCGTCACGCATGGCAGTGGGCACATCAAACGGCGGTGGCAGGGGATCCACCGATGGCATGTCAAAGACCGTGCCGTCGGCAAACACGCCCACCGCGCGCACCAGGGCCAGCTTGCCCAACGCCAAAGCGGCCGTATCGATCTCCAGCTCGGAAAACCCCCACGCGTAAGGCGTGGTGCTGCGCATCGTCGCATGACGGACATGGTCGCCATGACGTTCCTGCTGTTGGAGGTGCTGCGGCTGCAGCAGCATGCCCTCACTCCAGACTACTTTCTTTCGCCAGCTCATCGCACTCCTCTTTGGTGATCTTGTTTGGCTTGCTCCCGATCGAGCCCGCCATCTCCACCGCACCGATCCAGTGTCTATTCAATGTTTGGCGCCATTCTGACGGCGGCGCCTGGCCTTTTGCACGGTGGCAGTCGAACCCAGGCCCACGAAATCGGCACTTTTGCGCAATATCGGATGGAGACCCGACCACGCAATATGCCACAAGCGGGACTAAATCTCACGTCAAGCCTAGGCCGGCTCACATGTCGCGTCTTCAACGGCCCATCCAGGCGGCATCAACTAGGTGTTAACCCATACGCCAGCCACCGTTTCGGACTTCGTTTGCACCAGATCAAACGCCACGCGGGTCCCCGCACTTGTCGCCAGGGCGCATCCGGCTCAGAATGATCGGCTGACTTGGCCGCCGCTGTGCACTTTGAGTGCTTCGGACCAAGTCGGACTGTCAAGAAGGATTGCAATGGCCAAACTTCGCGTCGTTCCTGCTGCCCCGCCAGTGATCAGCAACAGTGACTTGCGCTCGCAGGTGCATTTCTGCGCCCAGACCGGGCAGATCTGGCTGCACGAGCATCGGATGCTACTGATTCATGCCCAGGCCCAGGCGCTGCTACGCAAGGAACTGATCGACACGTTGGGCATGGCGCGCGCCCAGGGGCTGCTCACCCGCATGGGCTATGAGTCGGGCGTGCGCGACGCTGAGTTGGCGCGCAGCCGGGCGCAGAGTCTGAGCGATGTAGATGCCTTCCTGACCGGCCCGCAATTGCACACGTTGGAGGGTATCGTCAAGGTCACCCAGATCCGGCTTGAACTGGACCGTGTGGCGGGTACCTTTTACGGCGAGTTCTTGTGGGAAAACTCGTGGGAGGGGCAATGGCACCGGCACTACTTCGGCATTCACCATGAGCCGGTGTGCTGGACGCAGATTGGCTACGCCTGCGGTTACACGTCGGCCTTCATGGGGCGAGCGGTGCTGTACAAGGAGGTCGAGTGTGCCGGCATGGGCAACGAGCATTGCCGCATCATTGGCAAGCCGGTTGAAGAGTGGGAGGACGCCAGCGCCTATGCTCATTTTTTCAACCGCGAATCCATTGCCGAGCAGCTCATTGATCTGCAAACCCAGGTGGTGCAATTGCGTACCTCCATGGGCGACAAGGAGGGTTTGCCCGCGGACATGGTGGGCAATTCCCCGGCGTTTCGCGCCGCCTACGAGCTGTTGCGCCAGGCCGCAGGCAACCAGATCACGGTGTTGTTGCTGGGTGAGACCGGGGTTGGCAAAGAGGTTTTTGCCCGCACCCTGCATGAGCGCGGGGCCCGCAGCCAGGCGTCGTTTGTGGCGATCAACTGCGCCGCCATTCCGGCCGATCTGGTGGAGTCCGAGTTGTTTGGGGTCGAGAAGGGTGCCTACACCGGTGCGCTGGCCTCGCGCGCCGGGCGCTTTGAGCGCGCCAACGGTGGCACCCTGTTTCTCGACGAGGTGGGTGACCTGCCGCTGGCGGCGCAGGCCAAGCTGCTGCGCGTGTTGCAAGAAGGCGAAATCGAGCGCCTGGGCGGCCAGACCGTGCGCAAGGTCAATGTGCGGCTGGTCGCTGCCACCAACATCGATCTGCGCCTGTTGGTCAAGGAAGGCAAGTTCCGCTCCGACCTGTACTACCGGCTCAACGCCTACCAGATCAACATTCCGCCGCTGCGCGAGCGCAAGGAGGACATTTCGCCGCTGGCCAAGCGCTTTTTGGAAAAGTACGGCGCGATCCACGGCAAACGGCTCAAGGGCTTTACCGACAAAGCCAAGCGCGCGTTGCTGACCTATGCGTGGCCGGGCAACATTCGCGAGCTGCAAAATATGGTCGAACGCGGTGTCATTCTGGCGCCAGGCGGCACCCGCATCGAGGTGCACCACATGTTTTCGGGCTTTGATGAGCGCGAGTCCTCGGAATTTGGGCTGGACTCCCACGGCGATCTACGCTCCCCCGCGACGGACCGTAGCCAGGAACTGTGCGATGCCGTCCTCAACGGCGTCATGACGCTTGATCAACTGGAAGCCAGGCTGCTGGAGACCGCCGTCGACAAGTCCCAGGGCAATCTGTCATCGGCAGCGCGCATGCTCGGCATCACACGGCCGCAACTGGCCTACCGACTACGCCGACTGAATGAAGAATCGTCGGCATCAAACGGCTCGGCGCACACGCACACCAGCCACGATCCCGCATGAGCACCGCCGAACCGCTCCCAAGCGCGAGTTACGCAATGCACCACGTGGAAGATGCTTGATGAGCCCGGACCTGCCGTCGCGCGTGCGGCAACACCTGCAGCGCCTGCACGTCGCCACGCTGGCCACGGTCGGGCCGGACGGGCCATGGGCCGCAGCGGTGTTCTATGTGGATGAGGGGTGGGACCTGTATTTCCTCTCCTCGCCGACCAGCCGTCACGCCCTCAACCTGACACATAACGCCCAGATTGCCGTCACCATTCAGGCAGACCATGCAGACTGGCCCGGCATCCAAGGGGTGCAACTGGAAGGAACGGTAGAGCTACTGCAGGGCGACGCCGAAACTCGTGCCCGTCATTTGTACGGACAGAAGTTCCCGGTAGTAGGCAAGCTGGCCCAGGCGCCGGCGGCCATCGTCAAGGCATTGACCAAGGTTCGCTGGTACCGTGTGACCACACGACGGCTGTTCTTCATCGACAACACGCACGGCTTCGGGCACCGCGAAGAGTTGGACTTGGGCGCCGGCTCGGCCGATCGCTAGGCGACCGAAGGCGCAGGCTCACTTTGCCGCGCACCCAATCGGCGCCACCGCGCCTCAGTCAGCCACGGACGACCTCATCGAGGGTCCGACCGCCTGCAGGCAGGCACGCTGGGCACCATCGAGCACCAGGCAGGTCAAGACCCCACTGGCATAGGCGCCGGTGTCAATGCCGATACGGTTGAGGTGAAAATCGGGCTCGAAATGGATGCTGTGACCGTGGACAACCATGGCGCCATGGTCGGAGTGCGATTCCAGAAAGCGCTTTCGAATCCACATCTGATCGTGAGTGCTCTGATCGGCCAACACCACACCCGGTCGCACGCCAGCATGCACAAAGTGATAGTCAAACTCCCGATGACTGACGGCCAGATTTCTTAAAAATTTCAGGTGCTCGGGCGGCAGAGCCTGCTCGAAGCGCTGCCGCAAGTCCAGCAAGGCGGCAGCGTCGCGTGCCAGCGGGTCGGGCGGGACAACACCATAGTGCGCCAGTGCGTCCAGGCCGTCGTAGTCGAACCAATGCTGCCCCGCCTCCAGGTCGCCCGCGAGGAAGCGCAGTGCCAAGTCTTCATGGTTGCCCTTGAGGGCCACCACCGTCGCAGCGCCCGGCAGATCCGGCCGCCAGGTGCGGACCCGCTCCACCACGGCGCGCGAATCCAGGCCCCGGCTGAGGTAATCCCCCAGAAACACCACCACGTGGCACGCATGTCCCGACTGGCGACCGTGTTGCTCGATGCCTGCCAGCAGGGCATCAAGCAAGTCGCAACGACCGTGAATGTCACCCACGGCATAGACGCCACGGTCTGCGGATACACGGTAATGCCTGCCACTCTGCGGTGCGCAGGCCCACCACCGCAGCGTGGCCATGGAACTACTTGGCGCCAGCGCCGCCGCGATCCTGCCCGGTCCAGCGCGCGAACAAATCATGTTCAATGCCCACCTGGTCCAGCGCCTTGCCCAGCGTCTGGTGCACGATGTCCATCACCGTTTGCGGCTTGTGATAGAAGGCCGGCATCGGCGGCAGCAAAATGCCGCCGTAGTCCGCCACGCGGGTCATCAGTTCCAGATGCCCCTTGTGCAGTGGCGTCTCGCGCACCAGCAGCACCAGCGGGCGGCGCTCCTTGAGCGTGACGTCAGCGGCGCGAATCACCAGGTTGTAAGTGAAGCTGTTGGCAATGGCTGAGAGGGTCTTGATGGTGCAGGGCGCCACGATCATGCCGCGCGTGCGAAACGAACCGCTGGCCACCGCCGCGCCGACGTCCTTGTTGCTGTAGACCACACTGGCCAGCGCCTTGACATCCTCAATCGAGTAGTCGGTTTCGATGGCCAGATTCATGCCGGCCGCCTCGCTCAAAATCAGGTGCGTCTCCTGGCCCAATTCGCGCAGGATGCGCAGCATTTCCACGCCATAGATCACACCGGTGGCACCGGTGATGGCCAGCACCAGCGGCAAATTTTTTGGTTCAATCATGGGCGTATTGTCAATGGGTTTTGGCCAGTTCGACGCTGTCCCATCTGCTCAGGCAGTGGGCGGCCAGTTGGAAGATTTCATTGGCGGTGATGATGCCCACCACTTGCGCGCCGTGCATCACCGGAAACTGGGCCACTTTGAGCTCACGGCCCCGGCGCAGGCACTCCTGCATGCTGTCGTCATCGCTCACCGTGGCGGGGTTGCGCACCATCACGTCGCGCACGCGCAAGCGGTTGACGAAGAAGTTGAACTCGTCAGGGTCCTGCTTGCGCAGCACGAAGTGGCCCATGCGCAGCATGTTGGCGCGTGTGACCAGACCGCGCAAGCGCCCCTGGTCGACCACCGGCAGGGCATGCAGGTTGTGCTCGGACAGCAGCCGCTTGGCGTCCGACACCAGCGTGTCGCTGGGTATCGTCATCGGGTTGGCCTGCATCCAGTTGCGCACCATCATGGCGAGGGCTCCTTGTCGGGTTCTTTACCTGCGGGGCGGGAGGTGTCGTCGTCGCGAGCGCAGCGCGGCGATCCAGCGCTGTGCATGGGCCGGCATGGATCGCCGCGCTGCGCTCGCGATGACGGGTCTAAGGCGGCTCGCCGTGTCGGGTTGCGAGGCGCTCGCGATGACGGGTCGAGGGCGGCACGCATCATCATGCGGCCTGGGGTGCATCGACCAGTCGAGATCGCAGCGCCTTTTTGTCAACTTTTCCGGAGTCGCCCACGGTGGGCATCTGGTCGGTGAACTCCAGCCGCTCGGGCCACTTGAACTTGGCCATGCGCTTGGTTGCCAGGAACTCTTTGAGTCCGTCCAGGGTGAGCGTGCAGCCATTGCGCAGCACCACAAAGGCGCAGGCGCGCTCGCCGTATTCGGCGTCGGCATAGGCCACCACCGCCACTGCGGCCACGCTCGGGTGCTCGTTCATCATGCCTTCGACCTCGGCCGGGTAGATGTTCTGGCCGCCGCGAATGATCACGTCCTTTTGGCGGCCCAAAATCCACAGGCAGCCCTGGTCAAACTTCACCACGTCCTCGGTGGTGCACCAGCCATCAGCGTCAAAAACTTCCGCCGTCATGGCCGGGTCGCGGTAGTAGCCAGCTGGCGAATGCGGGCCGCGAAACCACAGTACACCGGGCTCGTTGGGCGGCACCTCGTTACCCTCGGGCCCGATCAGGCGCACCTGGTTGCCGGGCAGCATTTGGCCCACCGTCAGGCGGCGCAGTTCGCCGGGGTCGCTGACACGGCAGCCGCTGACCGAACCCTTGTCCTGGGTACCCAGATCCGAGGTGATGACCGCTCCAAACCGTGCCTCGGCTTCCTGCGCCAATTGCGGCGACAGGTAGCCGCCAGCCGAGCGGATGAAGCGCAAGGACGACAAGTCGTACTGCTCGACGTTTTGCTCCAGCATGCGCACCAAATGTGTGGGGACCACGCCAATGGCTGTGACCTTCTCGCGCTCCATCATCTGCAGGGCCAGCTCGGGCTTGAAGTCTTCCAGCATCACGGTCTTGGCACCGCACAGGGGCGCAGCGAAGTAGGTCAGTGTGCCGGCAGCGCCGCCGGCGTGCGGTGCAATCGCCATGGTCACGTCGTCCCGGGTGAGCTCCCACAGGTCGATTCGGCCCTTGGACGTGCACACACGTGGTGCCAGCGGCCACTCCACCAGCTTGGGCAAACCGGTGGTGCCCGAGGTGGTGGTGAGCAGCGCGACATCAAAGAACGGATCAAAGCGCCGCGCATCCAGTGCGGCGCTGTCGATGCGCGTGAGGTGCTGCTGCGCCACCTGCGTCAGCGACTCAGTGCCTGCGGGCGCACCGTCCGGTACCGTGTCATCGAACAGGTAGATCTTGCGCAGCGAGGGAAAGCGCGTCATCAGCTCCTGGTACATGGCCAGGTAGTCGAAGCCGCGAAACACCGCCGGAATGACCGCCACCTCAGCCTGCGTTTTCTCCAGAATGTCTTCCAGCTCGTTCTGGCGCAGCGTGGCAAAGGCGGTCATGGAGATCAGCCCGGCGCGCTCAGCCGCTGCACGCGCCAGAAAGCCGTACACGCTGTTGGGTGCCTGAATGACGATGCGCGCGCTCTTGCGGGATGCCGGCCTGCACCCAGGCGGTGGCAATCGCATCCACCAGATCGCACGCCTGGCACCAGGTGACGCGGTGGCGCGAGTCCACCAGCGCTTCGCGGTCCGGCAGCTCACGGGCATTGCGGGCATAGGAGTCGTAAAAGGTCTCGTGGGTCCAGTAGCCAGCGCGGACAAACTCGTCCACCATGGCCTGGGTATAGCGCAGCACTTTCATGGTCTTTCTGTTCTTTCAGGAATTGATGAAACCAGGCCTGCGCGCCGCGTGCGCGCCTCCTCGCAATGACGGGGAGCTGAGGTGCCATCGCAATGACGCAGGATGAAACGACTCACTTACTGCCCTTGCCCTTGACCTCGGGGCGGGTCAGGCGGTTGATCATGCCGGCCACTGGGCTGGCACCGGTGAAGCCATACTCGTTCCAGCGGTCGGACACCTTTTGCAGCACGGTGCGGTCCATGAAAATCTCGTTGGGCTTGTCGGCCCACTCGTAGGGCGTGCAGGCGTCCAGGATGATGCGGCTGGTGATGTCGCGGGCATCGATCGGCAGGCCAGGGTCCAGCGGTGTTGAGCGGCCCCGGTCGATGATCTGGGCCGAACGCTTGGGGTCAAAACGGGTGGACAGGGCCCACCAGATGCGATCCCAGTCGTCGGCCTCAATGTCGTGGTCCACCACGATCACCCCTTTGAGCCCGTAGTGGCCGGTGGTGCTGGCGATCACCGCGTTGCCCACGTGATTGGAGTGGCCGGGGTACATCTGCTTGACCGACACCACCGCCCAGAAACGCCCGCAAGCCTCCGGCGGAATGTAGACGCTCTGGATGCCCGGCACCTTCATGGTTTCCAGGTCGTACCACAGCGTGGCGGTGCGGTTGAGCGACTGGATCATGTGGATGTCGTTGATCGGCTTGCCCACCGTGGTGGACCACATGATGGGCTTGTTGCGGTGCAGGATGCGCGCGATGCGCAGCACCGGTTTGGGGTAGTCCTTGCCCTTGTTGCCCGAGTAGTAGCCGGTGTACTCGCCAAACGGGCCTTCTTCCATCAGCTCGTTGGGGTCGATCCAGCCCTCGGCAATGATCTCGGCATTGGCCGGCAGCGTCAGGCCTGTGAGGTCTGACTTGAACACCGGCACCGGACGGCCGCGCAGCGAGCCTGCCACGTCGTATTCGTCCACCTGGGCGCTGACCAGGGTGGAGGCAGCCAAGAACAGCACCGGGTCGCAACCCACCACCGCAGCGGCGGGCATCAGCTCGCCGCGCTCGGCGTATTTCTTCATGTGCATGTCGCCATGCTTGCCCTTGATGATCTGCGAGCCCAGCAGGTCCTTGCCCAGCACCTGCGAGCGGTAGGTGCCCAGGTTGGTCCAGCCGGTGTCGGGGTCCTGCGTGACCAGGTAGCCTGAGGTGACGAAGAAGCGCCCGCCGTCATCCGGGTAAAACCAGGGGGAAGGAAACTTTTCGATGTCGACATCGTCGCCGGTGATGACGTTTTCCATCACCGGCGGGTTGTCGACAAAGGTGGGCTTGACCATCTGCTTGGTGGTCAGCTCCATCCATTTCTTGGACAGCTGGCTCATCGACAAGGACGGGTCCTGCTCCAGCGCAATGGCCAGCCGCTGCGAGGTGGTGAAGGCGCTGGTGAACACCGGAATGTCGTAGCCCTTGACGTTCTCGTACAAGAGGCCGGGGCCCTTCTGCTCTTCATTGACCTTGGAGACGTGGCACAGCTCAAACTTCCAGTCCACCTCGGTCTTGACCCGGTGTAATTGCCCATTGGCTTCCAGCGCGGCAATGTAGCTGCGCAGATCGTCAATAAGGCCTACTTCCGTACGTGCATTCATGGTTTCTCCTGTTGATAAAGGGGTTGGATCGAGGGGGCAAGGCAACAGACGCCCGTCATTGCGAACGAAGTGAAGCAATCCATGACTACTGAATACATGGATTGCCACGGCCTGACGACCTCGCAATGACGGGGCAAGGGGATTGCCGCGTTGTGCTCGCGGCTGAGGGCTAGACGCAATGACGAAGCGAAATTCGTCATCGCGAGGCCGAAGGCCGTGGCGATCCATGCCTGCGCGCCACGATGGATTGCCGCGCTGCGCTCGCAATGACGGGGCTCTTTCGTGATGTGGGGTGGGCAAGGGGCCATTTGGGTTAGCTCACGCGCCTGCCCGCCAGCATGCCGCTGAGGATGTAGTCCATCGCCGAGACAGCGGCCTTGTTACCTTGGCCCTGGGGCTTTTTGCTCCAGACGGTTTCAGGGCGTGCTTGCAAGATGAAAATATTGCCGCCTGCGGGCACGTCCTTGTCGATGGCCCATTCGATGTCCATTGGGCAGCCATAGTGCTTTTCGATCTGCTTGCCCATCCAGGCCAGCTCGGTGATCTCGTCGTCAATCAGCGACTGCACGCGTTGCCGCTCGAACGGCACGTCCATCACGTGCGAGGTCTGAGCTTTGGTATCGACCGTGTAGCAAATCAGCTTCTCGGAGATGGTGCGGTCGATGATGTCGAGCGTGATCTTGTTCACCACAAAGTGATCCGGCGTGACTTCGCCCGACACGACCGACTCACCAAAACCAAAGTTGGAGTCGATCACGATCACGGAGCGGTCGCCGTTGCCCGGATGCAACGTGAACATGACCCCCGCGGTGTACGAATTGGCCATCTTCTGCACCCCCACGCTGATAGCCAACTGCTCATCGGCAAAGCCCTTGTTGGCCCGGTAGGCCATGGCCCGTGCGGTGTACAGGCTGGAGATGCAGCGGCGCATGTGGTGCAGCACTTCGTCAATGCCGCGCACCCACAGGTAGGTGTCTTGCTGGCCGGCAAAGCTGGCGCCGGGCAGGTCTTCGGCGGTGGCGCTGGAGCGCACCGCCACCGGTGCTGCGGGCATGCAACAGCGCAGCGAGAGCTTGCGGTAACACTCAGCCACCTGGTCCTCAATCTCAATGGAGAACGGCTGCGACTCGATCAGCGCACGAATCTGCGCGCTGATGCCCTCTAACGCTTCCAGATCGCTGCAATCCACCCCCTCGAGCAGGGACTGCACCGCAGAGGCCACGCCGGATTCGGCCATGAAGTGGCGAAAGCCTTCGGTGGTCAATGCAAAGCCCGGCGGCACCCGCACCCCGGCATGGATCAGCTCGCCCAGCGACGAGCACTTGCCCCCCACCTGGGCCACCGACTCCTTGCGGCAATCCTCCAGCCAGCACACCAAAGGTGCGCTGGCTGCCGCTGCGGTCGGTGCGGTTTCCATTGTCGCAAGTGCTGTGGTCATGGCCTGCGGGATCAGCGGGCGATGGTGATCACGCCGGTGGAGCCGTCCACGCGCAGCTTCATGCCGCTGCGGATCACCTTGGTGCTGTGCCCGGTGCCCACCACTGCAGGCATGCCGTACTCGCGGCACACAATGGCCGCGTGGCTCATGACGCCGCCCACATCGGTGACGCAGGCCTTGATCTTGGCAAAGGCCGGTGCCCAGGAGGGCGAGGTGGTGGGGGCCACCAAAATTTCGCCCTCTTGCAGTTGCCCGACCTCGGCCACGGTCTTGCACACCCGTGCAATGCCTTCGACGATGCCGGGGCTGCCGGCAAAGCCCTTGAGCTCGGTGATGGTGTCGGGGTCTTTCACCTCCTGCACGCTGGCCCAGTCGGCGAGCGACTTGTTGGTGACGCCCCACAGCACGATGGTGAAGGGCTCCTGAATCACCTCGGGCGCGATGCCGATGGCCGGTGGCGCGTTCCACTCCTTGAACTTGGCCATCACGCCCTTGCGCCATTCAATCTCGGGCGGCCAGGTGTAGCTGCCGCGCGGCGTGACACCGGTGGCCCAGGCGGTGACCACATCCCACAGCGCCTGCTTTATCTCGTCACGGCGCAGCAGCCAGACGTCTTCCACGTCTTTGATGATGCCGTGTTCAGCCAACACGGCGCCCACTTCGCGCATCTTGTTCCAGAACACCGAGTGAAACCAGTGCTCCACGTAGAACAGGTGGTTCTCTACATAGGGGAACACGGTCTTGGCACAACCCAGCAACTCGTCAAACTGCTTGCGGTCGGCCTCGCTCTCGATCAGGTCGCGGTACTCGGCGGTGATGCGGTCGCGCTCGGCGCACACTTTGGCAGTGGGACGCTCAATGCTCACGCCCTGTTTGAGCTTGCCAATGTAGGTGTTGATGCCCGACAGCGGCACGTTCATCTGGTCGTTCCACGAGCGGTCGTGGTGGAACCAGCCGGTGCCGGTGGAGACGTTGAACCAGGGCTCGCGCGACAGGTTGAGCGAGGTCAGCCATTGCACGCCCTTGGCGCTGGCCTTGAGTGCGGCCTCCACCTCGGTCCACTCGGTGCTGCTGGTAACCAGATCGTCCACGCCCAGCTCGATCGCCTTGCGTGCCAGACCCTTGAGCTCTTCGTCCGGGCGGTACATGATGACGTCGATGCCGGCAATCATTTGCGTCACGCGTTGCGCGGGGATGCTGGGAAACTGCTTTTGCACGAAGTCCAGAAAGAACACATAGGCCGCGTAGCCCAGGTTCAGGAACTCGAAGTGGTACTGCCAGCACTTGATGCCCAGGTTGATCAGGTCGTCGTAGTTCTTGAGCAGGTGGTAGCCCTTGGACTCGCCCACCGCATCCATCACCACCGAGATGTCTTCCATCTCGGCCAGCCGGGGGATCTGGATGGCTTCGAGCTCGCGGATGGTGGCCTCCATCTTCACTTTCCACTTGGCCTCCAGCGCGTCCCAGTTCTTGTAGTAGTGGCCCGCGCGCTCCATGAAGTGCGGCACCCGGCTGCCGATCTCGGCGCCGTCTTTCACCGGCACCGGCGAGATGTAGACGTAGCCGTTGATCATGCGGTGGTCGACCCCACGCACCGGCGGCACCATGAAGATGCGGTTGTTGAACTGCGACAGCGCCAGGTACCAGGCCTCGTCCCAGATGGTGTCAAACGGGTACAGCGGCTCGGGGTAGTGCAGGCCGTCGTAGAACCAGAAGGTCTCTTTCTCATACTGGTTGCGCACCGGGTCGTCGGTGACGAACTGGTACTGGTACGGGTACATGCGCTCCCAGCCTTCGGTGCCGGGGATGGTCTGGGCCTTGACGTCGTGCGGAACGGGGAATTTCATGGTGTCTCCTGGGTCTGTTGTGTGAACCGTCGTCCATGCGACCCATTCACCCCTGTGCGTTGGCCGCTCAACGAGTGGTAATGCATGGTGCGTGCCAGCGCCCCGAAATGCGATGCGTCAGCCGACCGCGCAGGTTGACCTGTAGAGCCTTCGTCTCAGAGGAGAAAGGGTCCCAGTTGAGGGGCCGACACAACCTTCCAGACGGTGGTGCTTGCAATGCAACAGGGCACCAGGCGTGCCGAGAGGCAGGTGATCAATGCGTCAAATCGCCGGGCCCGGTATTGGCGCATTTCACCATTTGATCATCCGGGTAAACCCGCTGCCGCTGGCGTTTGGCGCTCTCTCCCGGAGCTCACTCAAGTTCGTCGCAATCCATGAAATCATCGACATGGCGAATCCCCACGATGAACGACAGCAGTTCAGTCTGTGCCACCAACTCTTGCAGATGCTCGGCAAAGTTCTCAGGGATGCCGGAGTACACCTCCATCCACGTGTGCATGCCTTCGTGGGCTTGTGCTTGGCGCTTCAATGCGCAGCGCACGCCAGTCTGCGCGGCAATGCGTCCGTGCATTTGCAGAACCTGTTGTCGCAGGGCGTCTGCTTTATCGGCGGGTGCACGGTAGTAGATGTATCGGTCCACGGTTTTCTCCAAATCAGACAATCAGCCTGTGCTGTGTGGAGCTGAGGCTATTCCCGCTTGTCCAGGCGCGAAGCGATGGACACGTCATTGCCAGTCTCCCGAATCCGGACCGATACAGCACACGGACCTTGAACCCGTATCGTCATCGCGAGGCCGCAGGACGTGGCAATCCACGTACTTTGAGGCCATCGATTGCTGTGCAATGACGGTGTTCTCTCACTTCCAAATGCTGAGGCATTTGCCGCAAGGAATGAACGATGACGGACTAAGAAATTTCCTATGAGATGCTGTGGGACTGTAGCCAATGTGGCCCCAAGGCTTTGCTGGGCGACGGCCATCGGCATTGCGCGACTTGCGGCACGGGGAATTTCATGGTGTCTCCTGGGATCGTTCTTGTCTTGGGTCGCATCACGGCAAGCAAGTACGATTGCACCGGATCACGTATCCACTGCGCTACGCACGAGCCATGCCAGCGACGTCAATGCTGACGCGAGGGGTGCAACACGGACAAAGCGAGCCGTTACCTGAAACCACACTGCACTGTGCAGCGCGTCTGCCTCGGCTCACAACGCAGGCGCTCAAACGCAGGCGTCAAAGTAGCCTGGTAGGCGAATGAAGTTTGCTCAGACGAACAGTCGGCAGCCCCGGCGGTCCCGTTTTCTCACCATTTGCGCAAATGGGGTGGCTCACAGACCGGAACCGCCGCGCACGTCGATCGCGCCAGCGTGGCGAGCTTTTTCAGGGCATTGATTTGCGTAGGGCCAGCGCAGCGTCGTACAGGGTATTGCGCGAGGCGCCGGTGATCTCGGCGGTAAGCTTGACCGCCGTCTTGAGCGGCAACTCCGCCAGGAGTAGCGCCAGAACGCGCTGCTCGGTAGTCGCGTCCACCGGCACGCTGACGGGGTGCAACACCACTACAAATTCGCCACGGCTCCGGTTGGGCTGCTCCTGTAGCCAGGCGGTCATGGCCTTGGCCTGGACCGTTGCGGTCTCTTCAAACTGCTTGGTCAACTCCCGGCTGATGGTGACCGGCCTGTCGCCGAGCTCTGCCAGGGCAGCGGCCAGCGCCTCGATCCGGTGCGGCGCCTCCAGCAACACCACGGCGCGGTGCTCGTGCGCCAGTCCGGCAATTTCACGGGCTCGCACGGTCGCCTTGGACGAAAGAAAGCCCACGAAGACAAACTGGCCGCTGTCAGCCTGGTCCGTGGCGATACCCGCCACGCTGAGCGCGGCGGTCACGCTGCTGGCACCCGGCAAGGCCAGCGCCAACAGACAAGCGCCCCGCACCGCGGCCACCAGCCGTGCGCCGGGGTCGCTGATGGCCGGGGTGCCGGCGTCGCTCACGTAGGCGATGCGTTGTCCAAGTCGCAGTCGCTCAATCACCATCTGGGCAGTCTGCGCCTCGTTGTGCTGATGCAGCGCGAGCAACTGGTGCGCCGACTTGTCAACGCCGTAGGCCCGCAGCAGCGATTGCGTGTGTCGGGTATCCTCGCACGCAATGCAATCGGCCAATTTCAGGAGATGCAGGGCGCGCAGGCTGATATCGGCAAGGTTGCCAATAGGCGTAGCCACGACATACAGGGCCCCAGACGGATAATGCTGCGAAGCCGCCGCGGCATGTGCAGCGTCCAAGGCCAATGCAAAAGAAGCGCTCAATGGTAGTTCCCGGATTCAAGGCGATCATCAAACCGGCCACCAGCAAACAGCAGGGCGACCGGGCCGAAGACGATGCGCTGAAGCTGTTGCAGCAGGCAGGCTTGCGCCTTCTTGAGCGCAATTATCGGACGCCCGGACGCGGCGGTGGCGAGATTGATCTGATCATGCGCGAGGCTGACGGAACCCTGGTGTTTGTCGAGGTACGCCAACGCCGCAATGCGCGGCACGGTGGCGCGCTAGCCAGCGTCAGCGCGACCAAGCAACGCAGGCTGGTGTTCGCGGCGCGACACTACCTGCTGCGCTGGCCCGAGTTGCCACCATGCCGCTTTGACGTGGTCGCGCTGGAATCCGGTGAGCTCAATTGGTTCAAAGGCGCATTTGATGCGGCCTAAGGACGCGGAGCGGCGCAGGCATCCCCGGGAGCCAGCACAGTCACGCGCGCCCAGCGGCACGGTTATCATCAGCGCCATGCTGGAAAACCGTATTCAACAGAACTTCATTGACAGTGCCGATCTGAAGTACCAAGCCTCGCAGGTTCTTAGCAAGCCCATCGCTGCGGCGGTGCAGGCCGTTCTGACCTGCGTCACCGGTGGTGGCAAGGTGCTGGCATGCGGCAATGGCGGATCTGCTGCCGATGCGCAACACTTTGCGGCCGAGTTTGTTGGCCGCTACGAGCGTGAGCGTCCGGAACTCAGCGCGATTGCCTTGACGACCGATTCCTCCGTCCTGACTGCGATCGCCAACGACTACGACTTCAAGGTCATTTTTTCCCGGCAGGTGCGCGCGCTGGGTTCGCCCGGCGACGTCTTGCTGGCGATCTCCACCAGTGGCAATTCGGCCAATGTACTGGCCGCCATCGAGGCCGCCCATGAGCGTGAAATGGTCGTCGTTGGCCTGACCGGCCGGGGCGGCGGCAAGATGAGCCAAAGCCTGCGCGACACCGACGTGCACATCTGCGTTCCCAGCGATCGAACCGCACGCATTCAAGAGGTTCATCTCTTGACCTTGCACTGCATCTGCGATGCGGTCGATGCCCAGTTACTCGGAGATCAGGAGACATCAACATGAGACCGTCGACACAACGAGCCTTCCTTGCCAGTATCCTGGCAGCGACCCTGGGCGTGGCCGTGAGTGGCTGCGCGCCCGCCGTCCTGGGCGGCGCGGTGATTGGCTCCATGGTTGCGCTGGACCGCCGAACCTCAGGCTCTCAACTCGAAGACGAGGGCATTGAATTGCGCTCGGGCAGTCGAATCCGTGAGCAACTCGGTGACCGCGTTCACGTCAACATTGCCAGCTACAACCGCCAGGTGCTGTTGACCGGCGAAGTCCCAAACGACAAAGACAAGCAACAAGTGGAGCAGATTGTTTCCAGGGTTGACAACGTCCGCACCATCGTCAATGAGCTAGCGGTGCTGGGAAACACCACGTTTGCGCAACGCTCCAGCGACGCACTGGTCACCGGGCGCGTCAAGGCCGGCCTGATCGATGCCAAGGATCTGTACGCCGGGGCGTTCAAAGTGGTCACCGAGCGCGGCGTCACTTACCTGATGGGACGCGTGAGCCAGCGCGAGGCCAATCGCGCCACCGACATTGCACGCTCGACAACGGGTGTGCAAAAGGTGGTTCGAATTCTCGAGATCATCAGCGAGGAAGAACTGCAGCGCTTGCTGCCTGCATCAGCGACTGCCGAGCCAACCAAGAAGTAGGTAGGACGACCACGTCGCGGATCGCGACCATTCCCTGCGCGGAAATCCGAGGCCGTTCGGTAGCGCCTAACGCAATCGCTTGATCAGGCTGGAAGTGTCCCAGCGACGCCCGCCCATTGCCTGGACGTCCGCGTAGAACTGGTCAACCACGGCGGTCACCGGCAAGCGTGCCCCGTTGCTGCGGGCCTCTTGCAGAACCAGGCCCAGGTCTTTGCGCATCCAGTCCACCGCAAAGCCGAACTCGAACTGGTCAGCCACCATGGTCTTGCCTCGGTTGTCCAACTGCCAGCTTTGCGCGGCACCTTTGCCGATCACCTCCAGCACCTGAACCATATCGAGGCCCGCCTTTTGACCAAAGGCAATCGCCTCGCTCAAACCCTGAAGCAGACCGGCAATGCAGATCTGGTTCACCATTTTTGCAAGCTGGCCCGCACCGCTGTCGCCCACGCGCGTGACTGCTTTGGAAAACGCCATGGTGACTGGCTGGGCTTGTTCGAAGGCACTCGCATCGCCCCCGCACATCACAGTCAGCATGCCGTTTTGCGCGCCAGCCTGACCACCCGATACCGGCGCATCGATAAAGTGCAGTCCAAGCTGCCTGGCGGCGACGTGAAGCTCGCGCGCAACCTGAGCGGAGGCGGTGGTGTGGTCCAGCAGAATGGCACCGCGCTTCATGCCCGCAAACGCACCATCCGCGATACGTTGACCCTGCCCGTCGGGCTGGCCCAACACGACGCTGCGCAAGTCCTCGTCGTTACCGACACAGCAAAACACCATGTCCGCGTCGGCCACGGCCTCCCGCGGCGTCCGGGCGTGCCGGGGTGTCGCTGTCGCCGCGAACTCGTCACACCATTCCAACGCCTTCGACGCCGTGCGGTTGTACACCGTCACCCGGTGCCCGGCCAGCGCCAGATGACCGGCCATGGGGTAACCCATGACACCCAAACCCAGAAACGCCACCTGGCGCGAAGCGATCGTTTCGTAGCTGCGCGCGTTGATACCGCCCGAACTCATACGATGGCAAAACCCTCTGTGCCCGCGGCGAGGTCGGTGGAACGCCCGCGCTGGCTGTTAAGCTTGATCTGCAGGCGCAAGTCGTTGAGGGAATCCGCGTTGCGCAAGGTGTCCTCGTAAGTAATTGCGTTGTTCTCATACAAATCGTAGAGCGCCTGATCGAAGGTCTGCATACCCAGGTTGCGACTCTTCTTCATGATTTCCTTGATTTCGGTGACATCACCTTTGAAAATCAGATCGGAAATCAAAGGTGTGTTCAGCATCACTTCCACCGCGGCGGCGCGTCCCTTGCCGTCCTGCTTGGCGATCAGGCGCTGCGACACCAGGGCCTTGAGGTTGAGCGACAAGTCCATCAACAGCTGCGAGCGACGCTCCTCGGGGAAGAAGTTGATGATGCGGTCCAGCGCCTGGTTGGTACTGTTGGCATGCAAGGTTGCCAGACACAGATGGCCGGTTTCGGCAAACGCCACGGCGTGCTCCATGGTCTCGCGGTCGCGGATCTCACCCATCAGAATCACGTCGGGCGCCTGTCGCAACGAATTCTTCAGCGCGATCTCCCAGCTGTCCGTATCCAGTCCCACCTCACGCTGCGTCACCACGCAGTTCTTGTGCGCATGAACAAACTCGACCGGGTCCTCCACCGTGATGATGTGCCCGAAGGAGTTCTCGTTGCGCCAATCAACCATGGCCGCCAGCGTGGTGGATTTGCCCGAACCGGTAGCCCCCACCATGATGCACAGGCCACGCTTGGACACCGCGACCTCTTTGAGTACCTGTGGCACCCCCAGTCCGTCAATCGTTGGCAGAACCGCCGGGATCACCCGCATCACCATACCCACCTTGCCTTGCTGAATGAAGGCGTTAACCCGAAAACGCCCCACGTTGGGCGGCGAGATGGCGAAATTACACTCTTTGGTCTTCTCAAACTCGGCAATCTGCTTGTCGTTCATCACCGAGCGTGCCAGCGACATGGTGTGCGTGGCGTTGAGCGGTTGCGGCGACACCTTGGTGACTTTGCCATCAACCTTCACCGCAGGCGGAAAGTCGGCGGTGATGAACAAGTCGCTGCCATTGCGGCTGATCATCAGCTTAAGCAGATCGTTAATGAACTTGGTGGCTTGATCGCGTTCCATCTTGTGTGTGCTCCCTGGGATTCACTTCTTGTCGCTCAGTCGCGCACTCACAACGCGCAAGCGCAGCGACAGTTTGCGCGCGAGCACGGCAATCAGATTGGCAGCCAGGCCCGGCTCCGACGTCAACATCTCATCCATCCCCTCAGCCGACAGCACCGCCACTTCGCATTCGCCCAGCGTCGTGCAGGCGGAAAAACGGATACCGCTATCTAGCAAGGACATCTCGCCCAGAATCTCGCCAGGCCGGGTCTCGGCCAAGCGCAGGCGCTCACCCCAGGGTTGCAGCCGGTCCACCGCGATGTTGCCCTTGAGCAAAACCACCATGAAGTTGCCATACTCGTCTTGGCGAATGATGTCGCGGCTGGCCGGGATCGTGGCAAAGTCAAAAAATCGCCCGATGCGCTGAATCGCGACGGGATCGAGGTGGCTGGTGTAGCGGTCTTTGGTCCACAAATCCTGCAGCAGCTTGATCCCGACTGACGGATTGAGACGTTTCGCGCCAACCTCGACAGCACGCGCTTCCCAGGGGACCAACAGCGAGGCATCGACGCCCTGCCCGGCAAAGGCTGTGGTGAACAAGAGCGAATCGAGCTTGTCCGCTCCCGCGTCGGGCTGCGTCTTGTGTCGCAAGAGTCCGAGGATTCCCTTCATACGCTTCTCCTGTTGTCTTGCTGCATTTATCCCGGGAAATTCTCAGGAATTTTGGCCTTGCCGCGGGCCTCTGCGGCGCTGATGACGTTACGCTTGACCAGGTCCGTCAGATTCTGATCGAGCGTCTGCATACCCACGTTGTTACCGGTCTGAATGCTGGAGTACATCTGCGCCACCTTGGCCTCGCGAATCAGGTTGCGAATGGCGTTGGTGCCCAACATGATTTCATGCGCCGCGACTCGGCCCTGTCCGTCCTTGGTTTTGCACAAGGTCTGCGAGATGACGGCTTGCAACGACTCAGAGAGCATGGATCGCACCATCTCCTTCTCTTCCGCCGGAAAGACGTCAATGATCCGATCGATCGTTTTGGCCGCGCTCGATGTGTGCAGCGTCCCAAACACCAAGTGGCCAGTTTCGGCTGCGGTCATGGCCAGGCGAATGGTCTCGAGGTCGCGCATTTCGCCCACCAGAATCGCGTCAGGGTCCTCTCGCAAGGCAGACTTCAGAGCGGCCGCAAAACTCAAGGTATGCGGCCCCACCTCACGCTGGTTGATCAGACATTTCTTGGACTCGTGCACAAACTCGATTGGATCCTCCACCGTCAGGATGTGGCCGAATTCGTTCTCGTTCAAAAAGTTGACCATCGCCGCAAGTGTGGTTGACTTGCCAGAACCCGTGGGTCCTGTCACCAGCACCAGGCCGCGTGGCTTGAGTGACAGTTCGGCAAAAATCTTGGGAGCATTGAGTTGCTCCAGCGTCAATATCTTGCTCGGAATGGTTCGAAACACGGCACCCGCACCCCGATTGTGGTTGAACGCATTGACCCGAAACCGCGCCAGCCCTTCGATCTCGAACGAGAAGTCAATCTCCAAGAACTCTTCATAGTTCTTGCGCTGGGTATCGTTCATGATGTCGTACACCATGGCGTGAACCTGCTTGTGGTCCAGTGCCTCGACGTTAATGCGCCGCACATCCCCGTGCACCCGGATCATCGGCGGCAGGCCAGCGGACAGGTGCAAGTCAGAGGCCTTGTTCTTGACGCTGAAAGCAAGTAGTTGGGTGATGTCCACGGGTTCCTCGATGGTTTGGTACGCTTGCAGCAATTATGACCATGATTGCGGCAAATCTCCAAGATGTTCGCGCGCGCCTGGCGGCCGCATGTCAAGCGGCCGGTCGAGCGCCTGGCGCGGTCCAATTGTTGGCGGTGTCCAAGACCTTTGGACCCGAGGCGGTGGTCCAGGCCTTTGATGCGGGACAGCGAGCCTTTGGCGAGAACTACATCCAGGAGGCCGTGCAAAAGATCGCCGTGCTTCGCCACCTGCCGCTTGAATGGCATTGCATCGGCCCGATTCAAAGCAACAAGACGCGACTGGTCGCAGAGAATTTTGACTGGGTTCACACCGTGGATCAATTCAAGACTGCCACACGCCTCAATGAGCAGCGCCCCGCCGCCTTGTCACCACTGCAAGTCTGCATTCAAGTCAACATTGACCAAGGGCTCAACAAATCGGGCGTCGAGCCCCACGACGCCCTGACGCTGGCCCTGCAGGTCGCCCGCCTTCCCCGACTGCGACTACGCGGGCTGATGTGCATCCCCGAGCCGTGCGCGGACTTCGCCGCAGCGCTAGCGGTTCACACGCGGGTCAAGACACTGATGGATCAACTCAACGCGAAAGGTCTGTCACTGGACACACTTTCGCTGGGTATGAGCGACGACCTGGAGGCCGCTGTCAGCGCGGGCAGCACCCTGGTGCGAGTCGGTACTGCCATATTTGGCAAACGCTGAAAGTACACACGGCACCGACGCCGCAAACCCGGTGGTCAGGATTTGGGACGCTTGATGGGCTGTACGTTGCCACAATCGCCCGACAGCCATTTGCCGCGCGAATCCATCGTCATCTGCTCCGGTTTGCCGTCAACCGTGCTATTGACCACCATGTTTGTCGTGTAGGCCTGCGGGGACTCAAACGTCATTTGTCCCTGGCCGCTTGATGGCGGCTTGGTGCACGAAAAGGACATCTTCATGACGCTTCCAACCCTGGGCGACATGGTGTGTTTGCAATCGCCCTGTTGGGCGGGCAGCTCGTTGCGCTCCACCATGTCGGGCGTCAAACAGATCTTGAGCACCATGGCCGAGCCATCGGACGACATGCCAATGCCCTGCTTGGCCATCATGTCTTGCATCATCTTGCGTTGGTCAGCAGGCATGCTGGCAAGCTGCTTTTGCATGTCCGCCATGGCCTTGTCGGTCTGCGGATTGCTGGACTTCGTCTTGTTGCTGATTTCCCACAAACCGGGCTTTAGAGTCTGAGCGCCCGCGTTGAAGCCGAGACCGAAGACGACTGCGGCCAACAAACCATATCGAAGATTCATAAAGACTCCAGAAAACTGGAATTCTGGCAAAACACCGACCACTTGGGAATGGCTGGCGCGAGATTTTTGCCGCTTTGTGACCAAATCGACAAGTCTGAGCGGGTTGATCAGGGCAACGGCAGCCGCGTCAAATTCTTGACCTCTTCCATGACCGCATAGGTTCGGGTCTCGCGTACACCAGGCAAACGCCACAGCACCGTGCCCGCGAAATGCCGATAGGCCGCCATGTCGGCCATGCGAGTCTTGAGCAAGTAGTCAAAGCCGCCCGCCACCATGTGGCACTCCATGATTTCAGGGTGCGCCAGCACCGCAGCGTTGAATGGCTCAAACACATTGGGCGTCGTGCGATCCAGCAACACCTCGACAAACACCATCATGCCGGCCCCCAGTTTGAGTGGGTTAAGGTGCGCCTCATAACCAAGAATGTAGCCGTCTCGGGTCAGGCGCTGGACGCGCCCCAACACTGCCGTGGGCGACAGGGTCACCGCCTCGGCAAGCTTGAGATTGGAAATGCGTCCATCCTCCTGCAGGAGACTCAAGATCTTGAAATCGATCCGATCCAAACCAGTGAGAGATTCCATCTTTTCGGTGTTTTATTCTGAACTATTGAATCAAATTAGCGAGAAATTCATTAAAACATAGCGCAACATACTTGCATTCACTGGTTTACCCTAATCTGAAAGCTACCGCCATGCGCACACCTGATCGTCTACCCAACCCCTACCGCTCGGAGGCAGACATTGTTGCAAAGCGGCTTGGCGTCCTGGCAAAGTCCCTGGACTGGGCCGCTGCGGCCAAAGCAGCAACCCCGTGGGTACAAGCGGTTCGCAAGCATCCACCGCCCTTTTGGGCCATGGAGAGCCTGCTCAAGGAGTACCCCATCTCCAGCGCCGAGGGCTTGGCCCTGATGCGCTTGGCCGAGGCTTTGTTGCGCGTACCCGACGCCCAGACCGCCATCGCGCTGACCGCCGATCAACTGGGGCGCGCCGACTTTGACAATGCGGGCGACAAGACGCTAGCGCGCCTGTCGAGCACCGCCATCGCCATGAGCAAGAAGTTCCTACCCGACCAAGCTGGCGACAGTGGTCTCTTTGCCAAGCTTGGCGCACGCTCGGTCGTGGCGGCCACGCTGCGCGCCGTGCAATTGCTGGGACGCCAGTTTGTGCTGGGTCAGACCATCGATGCTGCGATGGACGAAGCCGCCAGCGCCAAGCGCAAGATCGACAACCTGCGCTACAGCTACGACATGCTGGGCGAAGGCGCCCGCACCGATGCCGACGCCTTGCGCTATCTGGCCAGTTATCAAAACGCCATTGCCGCCATTGCGAGGGGTGCTGGCTCCAACGGGCCGTGCGAGAAAAACGACGGCATCTCAATCAAACTTAGCGCACTGCACCCGCGTTACGAGGACGGCCAAAGGGACCGTGTGATGCGCGAACTGATGCCACGCGTGTGGGGCCTGTGCGAGCGCGCGGCCGTTGCCAACATCAACCTGACCATCGACGCCGAGGAAGTCGACCGGCTTGAGTTGTCGCTGGATGTGTTTGAGGCGCTGGCGGTGCAAGTGGCGCAGCACTACCCGCAATGGACCGGCTTCGGGCTGGCCATGCAGAGCTACCAGACGCGCGCGCTGGAGCTGATTGAGCACATTGCCGGGATGGCCCGCCGCCACAAGATCAAGCTGATGTGCCGCCTGGTCAAGGGTGCCTACTGGGACGCCGAGGTCAAGCGCGCCCAGGAAATGGGCCTGCCGACCTACCCGGTGTTCACCCACAAGCACCACACCGACATCTCGTACCTGGCTTGCGCCAAGGCTTTGCTCGATGCCAGTGATGCAATTTATCCGCAGTTCGCCACCCACAATGCCGCCACCATCGCAGCCATCTTGCAGATGGGCGCCCGCAGTGCGGCGCCGTTTGAATTGCAGCGTCTGCATGGCATGGGCGAAGGGGTGTACCGCGAAGTGCTGAAGAACCCCTTGATCGCCTGCCGCATCTATGCGCCAGTGGGCGCCCACAAGGACTTGCTGGCCTACCTGGTGCGGCGTTTGCTGGAGAACGGCGCCAATTCATCCTTTGTTCATCAGCTTGCCGACGAATCGGTGGGCATGGATGAGCTACTGATCTCGCCGCTTCGCCTGGAGCCGCAGGCCTCGCTGCCCCTGCCGCTCAACATGTTTGGCTCAGACCGCAAGAACAGCGCCGGCCTGGACCTCACCGTGCAGTCCATGCGCGAGCCCCTGCTGGCGGCGCTGACCACCACGCAAGTCCCGACCGTGGCGGAACACGACCTTACTTTGACGCCCAGCGTGATGGCAACCAGCGTTGATTGCTACAAAGCCTGGAGCAAGACCGCGGTGCCTGTGCGCGCCGACATCCTGCGCCGTGCGGCAGATTCACTCGACGCCCAGACACCGCACTTTTGCGCCTTGCTGGTCAAGGAGGCTTTCAAGAGCTGGGGCGACGCCGTCTCCGAAGTGCGCGAAGCGATCGACTTCCTGCGTTACTACGCGGGTGAGGCGCAGCGCATCATGACGCCCATCGCCATGCCCGGCCCGACTGGCGAGAGCAACGAGTTGCGACTGGTCGCGCGTGGCCCCTGGGTCTGCATCAGCCCGTGGAACTTTCCCCTGGCGATCTTCCTGGGCCAGGTGGCGGCCGCCCTGGCGACCGGCAACACGGTCCTGGCCAAGCCCGCCGAGCAAACCCCAGGCGTGGCCCTGGAAGCGGTCAAGCTGTTGATCGAGGCCGGCGTACCACAAGGCGCGCTACAACTGTTGCACGGGCCAGGTGAAACCGTGGGCGCGGCGCTGGTCGCCGCACCCGGTGTGGCCGGCGTAGTGTTTACCGGCTCGACCCAGGTCGCCAAGATCATCAACCGAGCGCTGGCCGCCAAGGACGGGCCGATCGTGCCGCTGATCGCCGAGACGGGCGGGATCAACGCCATGGTGGTGGACTCGACCGCGCTGCCCGAGCAGGTTTGTGACGCAGTCATGCAGTCCGCCTTCAGAAGCGCGGGGCAGCGTTGCTCGGCGCTGCGTTTGCTGTGTGTTCACGCCGAGATCGCCGACCATGTGATCGAGATGATTCAGGGCGCTGCCAAGGAACTGGTGGCCGGTGATCCGTCCGATCTGGCCACCGACCTCGGACCCGTGATTGACCGCGAGGCCTTCGCCGGCATCCAGACCCACCTCGCGCGTTTGCGCGCGCAGGCCAAGCCCCTGGTTACCCTCTCTGCTGGCGCACCATCGTCAAAGCCCACCATTGCCAATCTGATTGCACCGCAGGCCTTTGAGGTGGCTTGCATCGCCGACATGAACCAGGAAATTTTTGGCCCCGTGCTGCACATCGTGCGCTGGAGTGGCGACCCCATGGACGTGATTGATCAAATCAACGCACTTGGCTATGGCCTGACGATTGGTATCCAGACCCGTATCGACAGCCGCGCCCAAGCCATGGCACACCGCGCCCACGTAGGCAACGTCTACATCAACCGTAACCAGATTGGTGCTGTCGTGGGCGTCCAGCCGTTCGGAGGGGAGGGCCTCTCCGGGACCGGCCCCAAAGCGGGTGGACCGCACTACCTCTATCGCTTCTGTGCCGAGCAGACCGTGACCGTGAATACCACCGCAGCCGGTGGCAACGCTGCCCTGCTGGCGGGGTGAACCTGGCGCCGCCCCAAAAGTAGTGGTTATTGCGGCTTCTGTTGCCGCAAATACTCAATCCGTTTCATTTGAAGGTACTGCGCCCGATCCATCTCATGCAATTGCCGCGGATAGCGCTCGACCGCCGTAAACCAGCCCTGCAATCGCGTCTCGAACCGCGCGCCCGGCGCGGCGCGGTCAGAGTCCAGGAAGGAATCAATTGCCAGGTAATAGCGCATGGTATTGCGTTCGACCAGGCCGCGCACCCCGCCGACAAAGTCGGGCTGACCGTTGCTGAGTTTGCCAATTGCCGTAAATCCGACCTTGCCGCTACCGACGGTTCCCAAGTAGGCCTGCATGGCCAGCCACCCCGAGAAATCGAATGCATACGAATAGGCCAGATGCAGGAAGGTCCGGCCGGTCGAAAGCGGAACCGCCTGAAACTGGATTCGGTAGTTGCTGGTCCCCAGAGGACCCTCTTTGGCGCTGAGGACAACGTCTACAAATTCGTTAGTTGCAGCGGCGACGCTGAAGTTGAATTCGAGTAGCGGCGCATCGGTCAATTCTTGGTGGGATTTCTTCCCGATATTGACCCGCAGGATCACACCCGACTGACCCGGTACCGCCCGACAGTACTTGGTATTGATATGCAGAAGCATCACGTCACACCAGTGGTCCGGATCAGTCAGCCCGGCACGAACGGCTTCAAATTGGTAATCGACGACGGCGTAGACGTCGCCTGCCAAATGATTCGGGGTCTCAGTGGAATCAAGGACCAGTGGCCGATTGAATTGGTTGTACCGCAGCCGCTCATCAAGTGACAACTGCCTTGAAAGCAGTGTCGCCGCTGAATCCGGCTTGGCGATCACCATCCCGGCGCCGCATGCCGCACAAAGCAGCAACAGGCAACGCCACCAAACCGACTGCGACAGAAGTCTTCCAGACCGTCGGCTCATGCGGCCTGAATCAAAGGCCGAGGCCGCCTAAAGACTGGGCCGCCAACGCATTCATTCATGGTACCAACCACAGCGCCCTCCAATGTTGAAGTGCCCAGTTCGGGCGTGCCCGCTCGGATTTCATCAGAGTAGGCACTGCAGCGTAGTCCGAGCCGCCCCGCTGGTCCGTGCGACACCGCACGCAAGGGCTCGCAACAAGCGAAGTTGACCGCCCACATGCCCCCAGCCGGGTGCCGGGGCAGCGCCGGTCTGGCCTCAGATGGTCACTTGCCGATGCAGCGCGCGCCGCGAAATGCCAAATGCGATCAGGCCGATTGAAAACAACCGTCGGCCAGCGCACCGCTACCACTGTTCTCGGCAAATGACAGGCTGGCGAAGCTGCCCAGAGCGAACTGGTAGGCGACTGCTTCCAGCAACGCCGAGCCGAAGATCACCGCCAGTGGAAAACGCCTGCGCATAGTTCGAGTCGGCAAACGTGACGCTGGCGCCGAGAAGCCCCTGACACGGCATGGCACAGACAATGCACGGTTAAGGCACGATGTTCGATCGACGGATTGAGGGACTCTTGCCGCAATACCGGCACATAGGTCTTGAGGACCATTGCCATGACAAGGCAAGGTACACGGGAGTGAGTGCTTGATTCTGCGAAAACGCTTGACTGGTGCGGCTGGCGGGGATCGAACCCACGACCCTTGGCTTCGGAGGCCAATACTCTATCCACTGAGCTACAGCCGCGCTCGGATTAGCCGTGCATTGTAGGCGCAATCCGGCCAGCCCTTCTATAATCGCGGCCTGCTTTCGCAGCATCCCCATTCACAAAGGACCCCATGAGCGACCACAGCAACGACGAAGCACACACCGGGCCGATCAGGACTCCCAAGCAGTTGCTCAATGCGGTCATCTTCTCCTTCGTGGTGCCTGTATTTGGCATCATCGGGCTGGTGTACTACGTGACTTCAGACCACAAGCCATCAGCTGGTTCCGTGAACCCTGAGAAGGCGGTCGCCGCTCGCATCCAGAAAGTCGGCGCCGTCGAGATTCGTGATGCCAGTCGAACCATGAAGAACGGCGAAGAGGTGTACCAGGCGCAGTGCTCGGCCTGCCACACCACCGGTGCCGCCGGGGCTCCCAAGTTGGCTGATGCCGCCGCGTGGGCACCACGCATCAAGACCGGCTATGAGGCGTTGCTCAATTCGGCGCTCAAGGGTAAGGGTGCCATGGGTGCCCAAGGTGGCGGCAATTTCGAAGCGCTGGAGATTGGTCGCGCCGTGGTCTATATTGCCAATAGTTCTGGCGGCAAACTGGCCGAACCAAAGGTTGAGGCACCCGCCGCGAGCAAGTAACCACGACCATGGCCCCAAGAAGAACCGGCAAGCGCCGGTTTTTTTGTGCTCCCGCCAGTTGGTGGACACACCGACGGGCGACCAGGCTCACTCAGCGCGATTCAAGTCAGGACTGGTCACGTAGGCGAACCGCTGCGGCATCGTCTGGCTGACGATATCCAGCGGTACCCACAGACCCTGCAGAACCGCGTCGGCCGCGATGCCGACGTCCATGGTGTGGACCAAGCCGAAGCCGATATCCGTATCCAGATAGACACGTCCCTGCTCGTCGAGCCAGCACGCGCGGGTCATGGCCACGCGCCCGGTGTGACTGCGCACCGAAAAGTCAGAGGCCAGACGCCAGACCCAGGGCGTGAGTTCGAGTTCGACGTAGACCCGCTGAGGACCGTTTTGGAAGTGCCAGCAGCCTTGCGCATCCGGCTGGTAATTTCGGGCGATGAATTCGACCAGCTTCTCGTGCTTGAGCAAGCTCCCTTTGGCCTGCGGGCCACCACCGCAAAACGGGCCACTGGCCTGTGCGCGCTCGTCACGCATGAACCAGTTGCCGCGTGCATCCAGCCCAAGCCAGCCGTAACAATGCGGCACGCTAGGCCACTTGGCCATGGCTTGCTTGACGATGTCATCCATGCTGTGCCGCCAGCAACCTGGTGAAGCACCGTGGCACCTGCCTGCGCTGCCAGCCCGTGCGCCCCCGTGCCTCGGCCCGCATGGCTTCGCTGAGGGCGGCGGCGCATAGTGTGGCTTTGGTCATGGTGTGGAAGTGAGGGTAACAGGCCAATTCTGCCGCCTTTTTTGCGCTGAGCACGGCGATCGAATCGCGGCCCTCATTTGTGCTACCGTCTGGCCTTGATATTGGAGGATCCTCATGTTGCGCTTGATCATTTCCATACTGGCCGCCCTGACGCTGGGCGGCTGCGGCTACAACGATTTTCAACGGCTCGACGAGCAGTCCAAGTCGGCCTGGAGTGAAGTGCTCAACCAGTATCAGCGGCGCGCTGACCTGGTCCCCAACGTGGTTGCCACGGTCAAGGGCGAAGCGGCATTTGAGCAGGAAACCCTGACCAAGGTGATCGAAGCGAGAGCGAAAGCAACCTCCATTCAGGTGACGCCCGAGACGCTGAACAACCCGCAGGCTATGCAGAAGTTCCAAGCCGCGCAGGGGGAGTTGGGTAGTGCGCTTAGTCGTCTCATGGTGGTCTCTGAACAGTACCCGAATCTCAAGGCCAACCAGGGGTTTCGCGATCTGCGAGTACAGCTTGAAGGCACCGAAAACCGCATCACGGTGGCCCGAAACCGTTACATTCAATCCGTGCAGGAGTACAACGTGCTGACCAGAAGCTTTCCCAGCAATCTGACGGCGATGGTGTTTAGCTACCAGCCCAAGGCAAGCTTCGCGGTACAGAATGAGGCCGCCATCTCGGCGCCGCCAACGGTCAACTTCGACAAGAAGTAAGCCCGCGACACCCACGGGATCAGGGGTCGGTTGTGCGCCCACTGCACCTGTTCTTGACGCTGCTGCTTGGCGTGACCGCAGCGTTTGCGCCAAGCCTGCGCGCGCAAGGGGTGCAGCCGGTTCCAGCATTGACTGGACACGTCATCGATTTGACCGCTACCCTGTCTACTGAAGATCTGCGCAGCCTTGAAGCACGTCTGACCGAATTGGAGACAACACGCGGCAGTCAGGTGGTCATCCTGATGGTGGCCAGCACGCAGCCCGAAGATGTCAGCAGTTATGCCAACCGGGTTGGCAACGACTGGAAGATTGGTCGCAAGGGCGTGGGCGATGGGCTGCTGATATTGGTCGCCAAGAACGACCGCAAAGTGCGCCTGGAGGTGGCCAAATCCCTTGAGGGTGCCATTCCCGACCTGGCGGCGCAACAGATCATTGACACCGCCATCACGCCGGCCTTTCGCCAGGGGCAGTATGCACAGGGCCTGGACGGCGCCGTGCAACAGATCGCGGCGCGTATTGCCGGAGAGAGCCTTCCCACACCGGGCGAATCGAAATCCTCCGGCCGCAATGGGCTGCTGCAGGGCTTCGACTGGATGGATCTGGCGATCTTCCTCTTCTTCGCGGTACCCATTGGCGGCTCGATCGTGCGTCGCGTGCTAGGCGCCAAGTTTGGCGCCGTCGTGGCCGGTTGTGCAGTCGGCGCAGTGGCATTGTTCATTACGTCGAGCCTGCTGGTGGCAAGCATCGCCGCTTTTGTGGCGGCCCTGTTCACCCTGTTCTCAAACGCCGCCGGTGGCAGCGGTGGCACCGGTTGGGGCAGCGGCGGCGGTGGGGGCGGCTGGAGTTCCGGCGGGGGAAGCAGCAGCAGCGACGGCTTCAGCTCCGGCGGTGGCGGGGATTTCGGCGGCGGCGGTGCCTCGGGAGATTGGTAATGTTTGAGACCATCCAACGACTGTGGCGGCATCGCAGGCTCGACGAGCGGGACACGCGCCGCATGATTGACCCGCTTCTGGTGCAGCGGCTGACGCAGCGCGTGCATGCCAGCGAGCAGCGCCACAGTGGCGAGATTCGGCTGTGCATTGAGGCCTCCTTGCCCAACAGCTACCTGCGGCGCCAGGGACCGATGCGCGAGATCATTCGCCAGCGAGCGTTGACCATGTTCGGCAAGCTGCGTGTGTGGGACACCGAGCACAACAATGGCGTGCTGATCTACCTCCTGCTGGCCGAACGCGCGATTGAAATCGTGGCCGACCGGGGCCTGAATCGGCACGTATCCAGGATGGAGTGGCAGGCCATGGTGCAGCGCATGGGTTCTGCATTTTCGACAGGAGACTTCGAGACCGGCCTGACGCAGGCGATGGAAGAGGTGTCGGCTGTACTGGTGCAGCACTTTGCGCAGACGCAGGACACGCAGCGCCTTGGCAACCAGTTACCAGATGCCCCGGACCTGCGTTAGATTCTTGGCGGGTCCCAAAACAAAAAGCCCCGACTGCGACCAGCCAGGGCTTTTGAGAAGGTCATTCCAGAGTGGCTATTTCTTTTGGCGGTACTTGCGCAAGGCTGCAATCTGGGCTGCCATGACGGCCAACTCTGAGCTCGCCTTGGCGAAATCAATGTCGCTCTTGGCATTCTTGAGTGCTTCCTCAGCGGCCGCCTTGGCCTCGTTGGCCTTCTCGTCGTCGAGGTCCTTACCGCGAATGGCGGTGTCGGACAACACGGTGACGCAGTTGGGCTGCACTTCGAGGATGCCACCGGCCACGAAAACAAACTCTTCGTGCCCATCGGCCATTTCGATACGCACCGATCCGGCCTTGATGCGTGTGATCAGCGGTGTGTGGCGCGGGTAGATGCCCAGTTCGCCGGCTTCGCCCGGCAAGGCGACAAATCGCGCCTCGCCAGAGAAGATGGACTCCTCGGCACTGACCACATCAACATGGATGGTGTTCATACGATTCCTAATCTGTTCAATCAGTTGGGGACAGAACTAAAGATCTGTCCCGCAAAGTCATCAGACCTTCTTGGCTTTCTCGAACGCCTCGTCGATGGTGCCCACCATGTAGAAGGCTTGCTCGGGCAAGTGATCACATTCACCGGCCACGATCATCTTGAAACCGCGAATGGTCTCTGCCAAGCTCACGTACTTGCCGGGCGAGCCGGTGAACACTTCGGCCACGTGGAAAGGCTGGCTCAAGAAACGCTGAATTTTGCGAGCACGCGCGACGGTCAGCTTGTCTTCAGGCGCCAACTCGTCCATGCCCAGAATGGCAATGATGTCGCGCAATTCCTTGTAGCGCTGCAAGGTCCCTTGCACGGCACGGGCGGTTTCGTAGTGGTCAGCACCCACCACCAGTGGGTCCAACTGACGGCTGGTCGAGTCCAGCGGGTCCACGGCCGGGTAGATACCCAGCGAGGCGATGTCACGGCTCAACACCACGGTGGAATCCAGGTGGGCGAAGGTGGTGGCAGGGCTTGGGTCGGTCAAGTCATCGGCCGGCACGTAGACGGCCTGGATCGAGGTGATGGAGCCGACCTTGGTGGAGGTAATACGCTCTTGCAGACGGCCCATTTCTTCGGCCAGTGTCGGCTGGTAGCCCACGGCGGAAGGCATACGGCCCAGCAGGGCGGACACTTCGGTACCGGCCAGCGTAAAGCGATAGATGTTGTCCACGAAGAACAACACGTCCTTGCCTTCGTCACGGAAGGACTCGGCAATGGTCAGACCGGTCAGGGCCACGCGCAGACGGTTGCCTGGGGGCTCATTCATCTGACCGTACACCATGGCCACTTTGGAGTCTTCCAGCTTTTCGAGATTCACCACGCCAGAGTCGGCCATCTCGTGGTAGAAGTCGTTGCCTTCACGGGTACGCTCACCCACACCGGCAAACACCGACAAGCCGCTGTGCGCCTTGGCAATGTTGTTGATGAGTTCCATCATGTTCACAGTCTTGCCGACACCGGCACCGCCGAACAGGCCGACCTTGCCGCCCTTGGCAAACGGACAGACCAGGTCAATCACCTTGATGCCGGTCTCCAGCAGCTCTTGCGAGGGACTGAGTTCGTCGTAGGTGGGCGCCTTGCGGTGAATCGAGGCGTGCAATTCGGCGTTGACCGGTCCGCGCTCGTCAATCGGCGTGCCCAGCACGTCCATGATGCGGCCCAGGGTGGCCTTGCCCACGGGCACCATGATGGGGTTCGCGGTGTTGGACACCATCAGGCCGCGGCGCAAACCGTCGCTGGAACCCAGCGCAATGGTCCGCACGATGCCGTCACCGAGTTGCTGCTGCACTTCCAGTGTCAACGCCGTCCCTTCGAGTTTGAGGGCGTCGTAGATCTTGGGCATCTGGTCACGTGGAAACTCCACGTCAACCACTGCGCCAATACACTGAACGATTTTTCCTTGGGCTTGAGCCATGTTGTTTGCTCCAATAAATTTGAATCTTGCGAGGCGGGCGTCCGGTGGACGTTGGGCCTAAGCTCCGATCGCCGCAGCGCCGGAGACGATTTCGGACAGTTCCTTGGTGATCGCGGCTTGCCGGGTCTTGTTGTAGACCAGCTTCAGCTCACCAATCACGTTGCCAGCGTTGTCGGTCGCGGCCTTCATGGCCACCATGCGCGCGGCGTGCTCCGAGGCCATGTTTTCAGCAACCGCCTGGTACACCAGCGCCTCGACGTATCGCACCAGCAGGTCGTCGATCACGGCTTGCGGGTCTGGCTCATAGATATAGTCCCAGCCGTGCTGCGCGCCGGCGGCCTGTTCGCTGGCCTTTGCATCGGCCTGCATCTGCGCCGCCGACAAGGGCAACAGTTGCTCAAGCACCACTTCTTGCTTCATCGTGTTGATGAACTTGGTGTAGGACAGATAGACCACGCTGACTTCGCCCTTGGCATAGGCATCGAGCAGCACCTTGACCGGGCCAATCAGCCGATCCAGATGCGGCCTGTCGCCCAACTGGGTGACGTGCGACACCACCTTGGCACCAATGCGATTCAGAAAGCCAAAGCCCTTGTTTCCAATCGCGACGGCGTGCGTCGTGACACCAGCAGCTTGCAACTCGCGCAACTTGATCGTCACACCACGCAACATGTTGGTGTTGAGACCGCCACATAAGCCCTTGTCTGTCGACACCACAATCATGCCCGCGACTTTGGCGTCGTTGGCCTTCATGAAGGCGTGCACATACTCCGGATTTGCTTGCCCAAGGTTGGCCGCGATATTGCGAACCTTCTCCGAGTACGGCCGGGCGGCGCGCATGCGGTCTTGTGCCTTACGCATCTTGGACACAGAAATCATTTCCATGGCCTTGGTGATCTTCTTCGTGCTTTCGAAGTTCTTGATCTTGCCGCGTATTTCCTTGCCTGTTGCCATCTTGGCTCCTAAAAAGTCAGCTCAGACAAATCAGGCGAAGGTCTTCTTGAACGCGCCAATGGCGGTGTTCAGCTCAGCCTCGACGTCAATGCAGACCTTCTTGAAGGACTTCTTCTCGTCGCTGTCGGAATCCTTTGCAGGCTTGTTGTCCCACTTGGCGCCGTTCTTCTCAATGGTCGCCAGCAGGGCAGCGTTCTTGTCCTTCAGGTACGCGTGCAGACCATGTTCGAAGGCCAACACCTTGCCAACCGGCACGTCGTCCAAGAAGCCCTTATTCACTGCGAACAGCGTGACCCCCATCAGGGAGATCGGCAACGGGCTGTACTGGGCTTGCTTGAGCAGTTCGGTCACGCGGGCACCACGGTCAAGCTGCTTGCGGGTGGCTTCATCCAAGTCGGAAGCGAACTGCGCGAAGGCAGCCAGCTCACGGTACTGGGCCAAGTCGGTACGGATACCACCGGACAAGCCCTTGATCCAGTTGGTCTGGGCGGCGCCACCGACGCGCGACACCGAGATACCGGCGTTGATGGCGGGGCGGACGCCGGCGTTGAATAGCGAGGTTTCCAGGAAAATCTGACCGTCGGTGATCGAGATCACGTTGGTCGGCACGAACGCCGAGACGTCGCCAGCCTGCGTTTCGATGATCGGCAGCGCGGTGAGCGAGCCAGTCTTGCCTTTGACTGCACCTTTGGTGAAGTCTTCCACGTACTTTTCGTTCACGCGAGCGGCGCGCTCGAGCAGACGGCTGTGGAGATAGAACACGTCGCCGGGGTAGGCTTCGCGGCCTGGGGGGCGGCGCAACAACAAGGATACCTGGCGGTAAGCCACGGCTTGCTTGGACAAATCGTCGTACACGATCAGCGCGTCTTCGCCGCGATCACGGAAGTACTCACCCATGGTGCAGCCAGAATAGGCCGAAACATACTGCATGGCGGCCGACTCGGACGCTGTGGCAGCCACCACGATGGTGTACTCCATGGCACCGGCCTGCTCCAAGGCACGCACCACGTTCTTGACGGAAGAGGCCTTCTGGCCAATCGCGACATAAACGCAGGTCATGTTCTGACCCCGCTGGTTAATGATGGCGTCGATGGCCACGGCGGTCTTGCCGGTCTGGCGGTCACCAATGATCAGTTCGCGCTGACCGCGACCGACCGGCACCATCGAGTCAATCGACTTCAGGCCGGTTTGCATCGGCTGGCTGACGGACTGGCGCGCGATCACACCCGGCGCAACTTTCTCGATCACGTCGGTCATCTTGGCGTTGATCGGGCCCTTGCCGTCGATCGGTTGGCCCAGCGCGTTGACCACTCGGCCTTTGAGCTCAGGGCCCACCGGCACTTCAAGAATACGGCCCGTGCACTTGACGGTGTCGCCCTCGGAAATGTGCTCGTACGAACCCAGCACCACGGAGCCAACGGAGTCGCGCTCAAGGTTCAGTGCCAAGCCGTAAGTGGGCTGGCCGTCGGCGTCGGCCGGAAACTCCAGCATCTCGCCCTGCATCACATCGGACAGGCCGTGGATGCGACAAATGCCGTCGGTCACCGAGACCACGGTACCCTGATTTCGAATGTTTGCGCTGGCCGACAGGCCCTCGATACGACTCTTGATCAGTTCAGAAATTTCTGCGGGATTGAGTTGCATGACTCTTTCCTTCTTTCATTAGTTGGGCCAATAACCTGCGGCGCGCGGCCTCAAGCTGTCAGGGCCACTTTCATTTGTTCCAGACGGGCCTTGACGGACGTGTCAAGAACCTCATCACCCACCACCACGCGAATGCCACCAATCAGCTCCGGCTGCAATTCAACCGACACGTTGAGCTTGCGGTCAAAGCGCTTTTCAAGCGAAAGCGCTACGGCAGCCAGGGCTGCGGCGTCGATCGCAAAGGCGCTATATACCACTGCATCCGACGACCCGCTCTGGGCGTTCTTGAGCGCGCGAAACTGCGACGCAATCTCGGGCAGAACACTCAGGCGACCATTTTCGATCACGGCCTGCAGAAAATTCCGCGCCGCATCGGTCAGGGCAGACTTGGCAATGCCCACCATCAAGTCAAAGACCTGAGCAGAGGTGACCTTGGGACTGTCCGCAAATTGCAGCAACTGGGGGTTGGCTGCAATCGTTGCGAGCTCGTCGACCCAGTTCGCCACCGACGACAAGTCAGAAGTCGACGCCTTGAACAGGGCCTCCGCGTACGGCCGGGCGATAGTGGCGAGTTCAGCCATGATTGCCCCTTGTTACAGCTCAGTCTTCAAGCGACCCAGCAACTCGGCATGCACGCCAGCATTGACTTCCTTGCGGAGAATCTGCTCGGCGCCCTTGACCGCCAGCACGGCAACCTGCTCGCGCAGGGCCTCACGGGCTTTGATGCTTTGTTGCTCGGCTTCAGCCTTGGCGGCAACAATGATCTTGTTGCCCTCTTCAACCGCCTTGGTCTTGGCTTCCTCCAAGATGGCCTGGGCGCGACGCTCGGCGTCAGCCAGACGGGCAGCCGTTTCGTTACGCGATTTGGCCAGCTCGTCTTCCACACGCTTGTTCGCGGTGGAGAGCTCGGCCTTGGCCTTGTCGGCGGCAGCCAGCCCGTCGGCGACCTTCTTGATGCGCTCATCCAGGGCAGTCGCGACCGGAGGCCAGACAACCTTCATCGTAAACAGCACCAACAGGATGAAAACGATGATCTGAACAATCAGCGTTGCGTTAATGTTCACAGTAAGTCTCCCTCAAGCGAGGTGTTGCGAAAAGGCTTACTTGACCAGACGTCCGATTTGAGCCAGGAACGGGTTGGCCGTTGCAAACCACAGCGCAATACCGGTACCGATAATGAAAGCAGCGTCGATCAGACCAGCGAGCACGAACATCTTGGTCTGCAACTCGCCCATCAACTCAGGTTGACGCGCAGCCGCTTCCAGGTACTTGCTACCCATGATGCCGATGCCGATACAAGCACCCAACGCGCCCAGACCGATGATCAGGCCAGCAGCCAGAGCAGCAAAACTAATGACTTCCATGATGACTCCTAAGATTAACGAGTGAAAAAAAGAAAAAGAAAAAGAAAAACTAAACCGCGAAATCAATGCGCATCGTGCGCTTGCCCGATGTAGACCAGCGTCAACATCATGAACACGAAAGCCTGCAGCAAGATGATGATGATGTGGAACACCGCCCACGCCCATCCTGCCACCACGTGAACCAGGAAAAGCATGATGCTGCCGCCAGGATCGGTGGAGAAGGCCCAGGAGCCGCCCAACAAGGCGATCAGCATGAATACCAGCTCGCCGGCGTACATGTTGCCAAATAGCCGCATGCCATGCGAGACGGTCTTGGCGGTAAAAGAGATCAGTTGCTCGGCCAGATTGACCAAGCCCAAGATCACGGCAAAGATGGGGTTCTTGCTGGTGCCAAACGGCGCGGAAACCAACTCATGCGCCCAGCCACCCAGGCCCTTGATCTTCATGTTGTAGAACAAGCAGATAAACAGCACCGAAACCGACAACCCCATGGTGATGGACAGGTCAGCGGTCGGAACGACACGCAGGTAGGCATGATGCGGATCGTGACCAGCGGCGCCGTAAATCCAACCCCACACGGTTGGCAGGAGATCCAGCGGCAGCAAGTCCATGGCATTGAGCAGGAAGATCCAGACAAACACCGTCAGAGCCAAGGGCCCAACCATCTTGCGGCTGGTGGCGTTATGCACGATCGACTTGGCTTGACCATCGACCATTTCCAGCAAGATTTCAACGGCAGCCTGGAAACGTCCGGGCACCCCGGAGGTGGCGCGACGAGCACCCTTCCAGAGCAGGAACGAGCCCAACAGACCCATCAGAATCGAGAAAAATAAGGAGTCGATATTGAAGACCGTGAAATCAACAATCTCGGTCTGCGGCTTGTTTTGCCAGTGCGTCAGATGGTGAACAATGTATTCACTCGCGGTAGGGGCATGTGCGTCTGCGGCCATATATTGAACTACTTGTTTTTCAAACTATTCGACGTTTTGGGCTCACCAGGAGCGCCAACCAATACACCTTCATCGTGACCACCAAACCGATCAGCAACGCCAACCAGTCCAGGTCTGTCACCATCCGTGGCGCCAAAAAGAGCATGACGACACTCACCGAAATCTTGACAAAGTCCCACACAAAAAAGCCGAAACTGGCGGTCACGGGATTCGTGGACGAAAACCGGCTCATCAGTCCTCGCGCAAAGAGCGCGGCAGGAATCACCACCACCAACCCGCCATACGCAGCCGACCAGCCTGCACCGGCTCGACCACTCCAAACCCACGTCAACAGCGCCACCACCGTTGCCACCGCCAGCTGGCCCGCCACCACCCACCAGGGCGAAAGCGACGGACTCTGCTCGCGCAAGGCCTGGGCCTGCGCGGCGCTAAGCGGCTCAGAGCCCTGCGCATCGGCGTCCTGTGCATCCCAGTCGTGTGCGGGCCTGATTATCGACATGTCAAATTACGGCCAGGTTACACGCGGCGCATGCCACAAAGCCTTCGATTATACGTAGAAACCCGCGGACTTTTGCCTCCCCTGCGATAATTCGATCATGACCACCCTGCCCAAGCTGCCGTGCTTTCTCAATGGCGACTACACCGACCTCGCCAACGCCAAAATCAGTGTGATGGATCGCGGCTTCATCTTTGGCGACGGCGTGTACGAAGTCGTGCCGGTCTATGGCGGCCAATTGTTCCGCTTTGACGAACACATGGCGCGACTGGAACGAAGCCTGGCCGCGGTACGGATTGCCAATCCGATGACCCGGGGGGAATGGCAGGCGCTGGCACGGCGATTGATCGCCAGCTGCGCCGAATCCACCGAGCTATCTCCCCTGGCCAGTGATCAACTGGTGTACATCCAGATCACGCGCGGCGTCGCGATGCGCGACCACGTCATGCCCCGGGACCTGACTCCCACCGTGTTTGTCATGACCAACATGATGAAGCGGCCGACCGACACCCAGCGCGAGCAAGGCGTGGCCTGCGTCAGCGCGGACGATTTTCGTTGGGAAAAGGCACACATCAAAAGCGTCAGTCTACTGGGGTCGGTGATGGCGCGCCAGATCAGTTTCGACGCTGGCGCGGTAGAGACGATCATGTTTCGACGCGGCTACTTAAGCGAGGCGGCGGCAAGCAACGTCTGGGTGGTCAAGAACAACGCCCTGTCCGGGCCACCCAGTGACAACCTGGTACTCACCGGTGTGCGTTATGGGCTGATCGAGGAGATCTGTCGGGCCGCGGGTCTGGCTTTTGAACTTCGCCGGATTACCCGTCAGGAGGTACTGGATGCCGACGAACTGATTCTGTCCTCGGCAACCAAGGAAGTGCTGGCGGTAACGACGCTTGATGACAAGGCAGTTGGTACGGGCCAGCCGGGCCCCGTATTCCAACGCTTGTTCACCGGCTACCAGGCTGCCATCGAGCACACCAAGGCCTGTGCACGCGGAACTGCTCGCTGACAAGCTCGACATTCTTCGCACGATTCCCGCCCGCACCATTTCCTTGACGACCATGACCGCCGTGACGCCTCCCACTGAATCGCTGATTCAGTACCCCAGCCAGTTTCCCATCAAGGTCATGGGAGTCAAAGTCGATGGTCTGGTCCATGCCATCAGCATGATCGCCCACCAGTTCGACCCGACTTTCAACGCCGCCAGCATTGAACTGCGTGAGAGCAAGGGAGGCAAATACCTTGGCGTGACCATCACCGTCACCGCCACCAGCCGCGAGCAGCTCGACGAGCTGTACCGGACACTGAGCACCCATCCGATGGTCAAAGTGGTGCTGTAGTCACGCATGGGCATCGAGATCGAGCAACTTGGGCACACCGCGTATGCGCCCACCTATGCCGCCATGCAGGCCTACACCGCCGCGCGAACCGAGACGAGCCCCGATGTGGTCTGGATCTGCGAGCATGCCGCCGTCTACACACAAGGCTTGGCGGGCAAGAGTGACCACCTCCTGAATCCCGGCGCAATCCCGGTGGTAGCGACCAACCGGGGCGGTCAGGTGACCTACCACGGCCCGGGACAGGTGGTCGCCTACCCATTGATCGATCTCAAGCGAGCCGGCTATTTCATCAAGGAATACGTCTACCGCATTGAGGAGGCTGTCATTCGAACGCTCGCTCATTTCGGCGTCACGGGGCATCGCGTTGAGGGCGCGCCTGGCATCTATGTGCGGCTCGATGATCCTGGCTCCCACGCGCTGCTGCCGCAACGCCCCCAGAGGAGGCTGTCACCGTCGCAAGGAACACCAGCGGTAAACAGCGGTGGCGCCGATTCGCCGGTCAAGTTGGCGCCCGACTTCACCGGTCTGGGAAAGATCGCCGCGCTCGGCATCAAAGTCAGCCGCAATTGCACCTACCACGGCGTGGCGCTCAATGTCGCGATGGACTTGGAGCCCTACGCGCGTATCAACCCTTGTGGGTATGTGGGACTGCGCAGCATCGACCTTTCTACAATCGGCGTTCGCGCATCGTGGCAGGACGTGGCCGATGTATTCGGCCAGAAGCTGGTCTCCTACCTGGCGCCTCGAAGCTGAAACAGGCCCCAACCTCACCGGAACACTGCCATGAGCATCCCCCCACCTCTATCGAACGTGGTTCGCGACGTTCAGTCGGTCGAAACCTACGACGCCAGCGCCAAACAAAAGGCCGCAGCCAAGCTCTCGCGCATTCCGATCAAGGTTCAAGGCGGTGAGATCCTGAAGAAGCCCGACTGGATCCGCGTCAAGGCGGGCTCGCCGACTACGCGCTTCTACGAGATCAAGGACGTGCTGCGCCAAAACAAGCTCGTGACCGTGTGTGAAGAAGCCTCCTGCCCCAACATCGGCGAGTGCTTTGGCCACGGTACGGCCACCTTCATGATCATGGGCGACAAATGCACGCGCCGCTGCCCGTTCTGCGACGTCGGGCACGGGCGCCCGGATCCACTGGATGCCAACGAACCAGCCAACCTCGCCAAAACCATTGCCCAGCTCAAGTTGAAGTATGTGGTGGTGACCAGCGTCGACCGTGACGACCTGCGCGACGGCGGCGCGGGCCACTTTGCAGCGTGCATCGACCAGATCCGCGCGGTGTCGCCCTCGACCCAGATTGAAGTGTTGGTGCCTGATTTTCGAGGTCGGGACGATCGGGCGCTGGATATCCTCAAGGCTGCCCCACCCGACGTCATGAACCACAACTTGGAGACCGTGCCACGTCTGTACAAGGAGGCGCGTCCGGGCAGTGACTACGCCTTTTCGCTCAACCTGCTCCAAAAATTCAAGGCACTGGTCCCGCAGGTCCCGACAAAAAGCGGCCTGATGGTGGGTCTAGGCGAGACCGACGATGAGATTGTGGCGGTGATGCGGGACATGCGTGCGCACGGCATCGACATGCTGACCATCGGCCAGTATCTGGCGCCGAGCACGTCGCACCTGACCGTCAAGCGCTATGTGCACCCCGATACCTTCAAGATGTTCGAGGCCGCAGCCTACGAGATGGGTTTCAAACATGCCGCCGTCGGCGCCATGGTGCGCAGCAGCTACCACGCCGATCAGCAAGCTCAGGCGGCCAAAGGATCGCAATCCAGAACCTGAAACATGGTGCGCACACCTCGGTGTGCCGAGGACGGGCTTAAACGCAGAAACGCCCCAGAACCCGAACCGGGTGCTGAGGCGCATGAATGCTGGTGGCCTGGGGCGGAATCGAACCACCGACACAAGGATTTTCAGTCCTCTGCTCTACCGACTGAGCTACCGGGCCTAAGCCGCAAATTATAGCACCAAGAGCTGCCTTTTTGAAGGCGCAAACCGCCTCTCTGGCATCAGGGACCGGCCCGTTTTCCGCGGGTAAGGTCAACTCCAAGTTGCTTCAGCTTGCGGTACAAGTGCGTCCGCTCCAGTCCGGTCTTGTCGGCCACACGCGTCATGGAGCCATGCTCCTTGGCCAGGTGGTACTCGAAGTAGGCCTTCTCAAACTCGTCCCGAGCCTCTCGCAGAGGCTTGTCCAACATGAAACTCTGCTCAGATTGAAGACCCGAGTCGGGCGCCAGAAGTTGGGCCGACTCGACCCGCACGCCAGCATCCTGCGCTGGCAAGGAAACCGACGCCACCGCCGATGGCGGCGGCTTGCGAACCGCCCCGCGCGTCAAGCCCTGCTCCACTGCCTTCAGGAGTTTCTGAAGTGTGATGGGTTTCTCCAGGAACGCCAAGGCGCCAATCTTGGTGGCCTCGACCGCCGTATCGATGGTCGCGTGTCCGCTCATCATGATCACCGGCATGGTCAAGGCACCGGTCGACGACCATTCCTTGAGCAGCGTTACACCGTCGGTGTCGGGCATCCAGATATCAAGCAACACCAGATCAGGGCGATCCCGCAGGCGGGCTGCTCGCGCCTGGGCAGCGTTCTCGGCGACCTCAACGCTGTGGCCTTCGTCGTTGAGTATCTCCCACAACAGGTCACGGATGCCGAGTTCGTCGTCAACCACCAGAATATTTGCCATGTCTAGAGCGCGTCTCCGTGTAGAAAGCTGGCCGTGCGACTAACTCGGCACGGTATTCTCAGTGGCGAATGATAACGATACTTGCGCACCCCGCACTTTTCCCTCAACCAGACGGTTGGCAATATCCACCCGGGTACCGTGCTCGTCGGCGATTTTCTTGACCACCGCCAGGCCCAATCCGGTGCCCTTGGCTTTGGTCGTTACATAGGGCTCAAATGCGCGTTTGAGGATGTTCTCGGGAAAGCCGGTTCCTTCATCAATGACACTCAACCGAACCCGATCCGACGCTTTCAGCCACTGCGTCCTGATGGTCACCAAATGGGTGGCGGCGTCATCGCGTCGCGCTGTCTCGCACGCGTCCTGGGCGTTCTGCACCAAGTTGTGGACCACTTGGCGCAATTGCTGCGCATCACCGAGAATATTCGGACTGGCCGCATCCAGATCAAGGCGCACCGCGTCGGGTCCCGACTCATCGGCATACAGTTGCATGACTTCTCCGATCAAGCAGTTCAGATCAATCGGGTGAAGTTCGGCAGCGGGTAAGCGGGCATAGTCCCGAAACTCATTGACCAGTCGCTTCATGGCATCGACCTGATCAACAATGGTCTTGACCGACTTCGTCAGAATGGCCTGCTCCGCATCCGGTAGCTTGCCGTGCAGCTTCATCTCCATCCGCTCCGCCGAGAGCTGAATCGGCGTCAGTGGGTTCTTGATCTCGTGGGCCAGCCGGCGGGCTACTTCTCCCCAGGCCAGTGAACGCTGAGCCGAGACAATCTCTGAGATATCGTCAAACACCAGCAGCCTCGACGAGCCGGGCAGTTCTGCCCCGCGCGCGACCAAGGTGACCTTGTTGGCGTCAGCTTGGCCGCCCAGGCGTTCAGCCAAGGCACCCAACTCAAAAGACTGCTGCCAATGGTCCAGTCCGTGTTCAGACCGGTCGCCCAGAAACAAATCAAACTGCAACTGAACACGGCCCGCAAAATCTTCCAAACCATCGATCTCGCTTAGTCGACGCCCTTCGAAGGCGGCCAGTGGGACCCTCAAGATGCGCGTCGCGCCCGGATTGGAGGACTGAATGACGCCTTGCGCGTCCAGCACAATCACGCCAGCGGTGAGGTTGTCAAGGATGGTTTGCAGGTTGGCTCGCGCGGCATTGACCTGGCCCATGCTGTCCTGCACCGCCTGTCGGGCCTCTGCCAACTGCTGCGTCATGTCGGCAAATGAGCGGGTGAGCCCACCAAGTTCATCCTTGCCGAGCAGGGAAGCCTTGGGCGTCAGGTCGCCAGCAGCGACCTGACTCACGCCGTCGGCGAGCAGGAGCAGCGGGCGCGCAATCTGGTTGCCCAAGACTACCGCCAGCAGTATCGCGCCAAACACCGCCAAAAACAGGCTCAAGGTCAGCGTTCCGATGTACATCCGGCGCAATCCCTCGCGCGCCAGGGCGCGCTCCTGGTACTCGCGGTTGGCTTGCGTCACCGCCAGCGCATTGGCCACCAGCGTATGCGGCAACAACTGGGTCACCGAGAGAAACCGTGCCTCGCCCAGCAGTCCCACGTCCACGTTGGGAACCAACACCAAGGCCCGGATTCGCGGACCGCCGTCTGCCTCCGAGGCGCCATCCTCAAGCCCATCGATCCAGGTGATGACGCGCTGGTTTCGGGCGTTTCGAAACTGCTGCTGGCTTGGCCGCTCGGAACTGAGTTTGAAACGCGACTCGCCTGCCGCCGCCAGTACCCGGCCGCCCGCGCTCCAAAGCACCAATTCGCTGGCGCCGAGCTGCTCACGCAAGCGCTCCATCGGCAGCAGGGTGACCGCCCCCTGAGTCTCGGCTAGCTGCATCGAGGCCAGGCGCGTCTTGTTGGCCAGATCACTAGACAAGGTGTCAAGGGTGACACGCCCCAGATTCAAGCCCGCGTCCAATGCCCCTTCCACCTTGACGTCAAACCAGCTTTCAATCGACCGCGATACAAACTGGTACGAGACAACGTAGATCAACATCCCCGGAGCAAAGCCTGCCAGTGCAAAAATGGCGGCCAGCTTCACCAGCAAGCGGCTGCCAAATCTGCCTTGACGCAGCCGCAGCAGCAACCTGAAACCAATCCAGACGATGGCTACCAGCAAGGACGCCGCGACGACCACATTCAGGACGAACAAGCGCGCGTAGTTGCGCTCGTACAGCTCACGGTTGTTGGTTGCCTGGGTCAACAAGAACAGCAACACCAGCCCGACCAGGACCATCGCAATCGAACCCAGTGCAACCGTCCAGCGCAGCGTGCGCGAGGATTGCAGAGAGAAACGCTCCGCAACATTTCGCGGCGCCCCTGAGTCGCTCACTTCACCGGCTCCAGCGCGAATCGCTGCGTCTTGGAAGCCGAAACGTTCCAATCGGAGTGACCCAGGCTGCCAATCTGGAACGGGCGTGGCAACTGTGCAAGATCCAGCTTGAAACGGAACTCCGCGTAGTGACTCTGTTCCAGGTCAATGTCTGAAAGGTCCGCGATCTTCCAGCGCGACAGCCGCTGCAGCGCGGCGACCGCATCCGGCAAAGTCTCGAAGCTTTGGTTCAACGAGAGGCCCAGGCCCGCGGCGGACAGCGGGCCCGATGCCACATGAAGGCGCCAGCGCCGGGTAAGGGGCTGGTAGGCCAGGCGCATGTGCCGCTGGGCCGTAAGCACCTTCTTGTCCGTCCAGTACCAACGCTCGCGAAGCAGCTCCACTTCAGCCACAAAGATCATCGGCACGCCTTTGACCAACGCTTCTTCCACCGTGGCCGACAGGTCAAAGGCAACCACTGCCGAGAGCAGAATCGACTCACCCTCTCGCTCAAAACGCAATTGCGTCACCTCGGTCGCCACCGATTGCCCAAGTGCCGGATGCGTTAACCCCCAACCCAGGAATATGGCAAGGATCAGCCGGAGCGCCTCAAGCGCCGCACTTCTCCAACAAAGCGTAGTAAAAGCCGTCGTGGTCACCTTCGAGATTGTCCGGGACGGGCTCAGGTTTCGCCCGCGATTGGGGCATTAAATGCCCTGGCGAAGGGGCCAATGTGGCGTTGCTGTTGTGCGCAAGAAACGTTTCGATCTGTTCTTGGCCCTCTGCCTTGAACACTGAACAGGTGCAGTAGAGCAGACGCCCACCCGGTTTGACGACCTTCCAAAGGGTCTGCAGCAGCCGCGCCTGGGTGGTAGCCAGTTGCTCAATGTCCGATTCCCTTCGCAACCACCGCACATCGGGGTGGCGTCGCACAATGCCCGATGCTGTGCAGGGTGCGTCCAGCAGCACTGCATCAAAGGGTCTCCCGTCCCACCAAGCGTCCAGGTTCCCCGCATCGGCGGTGATGAGTTGCGCGCCAACGCCCAGACGTTGCAGGGTTTGCTGGATGCGTTCGCAGCGAAGCGGGTCGACATCAAGCGCCGTGACGTCGCAATCTGCCAACTCTAGCAAGTGCGCCGTCTTGCCGCCCGGCGCGGCGCAGGCGTCGAGCACGCGCGGTCTACCGTTCGCCGCCACCAGCCCATGGAGCAACAAGGGAGCGGCCAACTGCGCCGCTGCATCCTGCACCGAGACCGTCCCTTGCGCGAACCCTGGCAATGCCTGCACCGGCACGGCTTGGCCCAGCGTCACACCGTGCGAACCAACCGGCACAGCGTCGATGCCGACGGCACTCAACGCTGCCAAATAGGCCGGCACCGTGGCTTTTCTGGCGTTGACGCGCAAAGTCATCGGCGCATGGTGGTTGTTTTGGGACAAGATGGATTGCCATTGCGTCGGGCGCTCCCGCTTGAGGCGATCGATCCACCATTGCGGATGGTTCCAAACTGCCAGCGGATCTTTGTCCGTGGTGGCAACCATGGCATCACGCTCACGCAAGAACCGACGCAGACAGGCATTCACGAAGTTCGCCTGCCCGCGGTGAGCGGCGCCGCGTTTGGTCGCTTCGACCGTCTGATTGACCAGTGTGAAGACTTCATAGGGCGCCTGGGCATCGTTCCACGCCAGCGCCAGGGCGGTGCAAAGCAAGGCGTCGGTGGCGGGTGGCGGCGGGCGCGTGGCCAATTGACGCCGCAGCGACTGGGCGCGCCCCAGATTTCTCAACACCAGAAAACTCAAGGCCTGGACGCCCGGACGCAGCGCCAACGGGACATCAGCCAAGGCGGCCGTGGCGGACACGCCGCCACGCACCCGCTGCACCACCAACGCGGTGGCCAGGAGTTGCCGCCACAGGGGCATCGGTTGATCGCCGTTGGCCATGCTGTGACCTACAAGGTTTGTATCGGCTTGAAGCCAAAAAGCCACGCCAGCAGGCGGGCCGGAATCTGCCCGATGGCCGCGTTGTAGTCGCAGGCAAACTGGTTGAACTCCGTTCGTGCCATATCCGTCTGGACCATCAGATGATCCCATTTCATGCTCAGATCCTCGGGCACGGGTGATCCGGCCAGGTCAGGCGGCTCATCACGGCATCGGGCCCAGCTCAAGACCAGTGTTTCATGCGCGGTTCGCAGCGCATTCAAGCCAGCACCATCCAGCGGGCGAATACGCGCCGCTTTCAAAGACGCTTCCAACTGCCGACCGGCGCCGACCAGCCCAGACCAGCGGTTTAGCGGAGCCTGATCGGTGGGCGCCAGAGCGGACCCGACCGGCAATTGACTGGGGCCGAACGCGAGCGGTTGCAGCAACAAAGCTTGCAGGCTGAACTGCTTGTCGACCACCGAAAAAGCGGCCAGGCCACGCCCGCGCAATCGCATCAACCGGTTGTAGGCGCCTATGGACCAGAACACCAAGACGGCGAGCAGTCCCCACATCATGGCCGCAGCGCTCATGACCATGCCCCCCGCACTGGGCGACGCAGCAAAAACGCGTGGATACGCATGAAAAACGCCTCAAACCTTCGATAGAAAGTCTGAGGCGTCATGTGCCAGGCGATGCCCAAACGCCTTATTCGCCAGCCGTTCCTTCGTTGGCGTCGGCCGCTTCCGCGGCGAGCGCGTCACCCGCCAGCTCCGCAGCATCGGCCTCGGCAATGGCGCGGCGCTCGGCCTCGTCCAGATTCTCGCGAACCTTGCGAGCTTCGTGGTAAGCCAAACCGGTCCCGGCAGGGATCAGTCGCCCAACAATCACGTTTTCCTTCAGACCACGCAATTCGTCGCGCTTGCCCATGATCGCCGCTTCAGTCAGCACGCGCGTGGTTTCCTGGAAGGACGCGGCGCTGATGAAGCTGTCGGTGGACAAGGAGGCCTTGGTGATACCCAACAACAGATTGGTGTAAGTCGCCGGTATCTTGCCCTCGGCGCGCAAGGCGTCATTGGTGTTGAGCATTTCCGAACGTTCGACCTGCTCACCATTGATGTAGCCAGAGTCGCCGGCGTTCTCGACCACCACGCGGCGCAACATCTGGCGCACGATCACTTCGATGTGCTTGTCGTTGATCTTCACGCCCTGCAAGCGGTACACATCCTGAACTTCGTCAACAATGTAGCGCGCCAGTTCTTCCGAACCCAGCAGACGCAGGATGTCCTGCGGGTCGGCCGGGCCATCAACCACGCTCTCGCCCTTGTTGACCACCTGGCCTTCGTGCACCAGGATGTTCTTTTCCTTCGGGACAAGCTCTTCCCACACCGCGCCGTCCGGATCGGTAATCTGCAGGCGAATCTTGCCCTTGGTTTCCTTGCCGAAGGACACCGTTCCGGTCATCTCGGCCAGCACGCCCTTGTCCTTGGGTGAACGCGCTTCGAACAACTCGGCGACACGCGGCAGACCGCCGGTAATGTCGCGGGTCTTCTGCCCTTCGATGGGAATACGCGCCAGCACCTCGCCAGGACCGACATCCTGACCGTCACGCACCTGCACCAGCGCCCCCACGGGAAAGCCGATCGTCACCGAGTGGTCGGTGCCGGGGATCTTGACTTCATTGCCAGACGCGTCAATCAGCTTCACCTGCGGGCGTACGACCTTGGCGGAGCCGCGCCGCTTCGGATCGATCACCACCAACGTCGACAGACCGGTGACTTCATCCACCTGTTTGGCAACGGTCAAGCCCTCTTCCACATTCTCGAAGTGCGCCTTGCCGGCGAACTCGGTAATGATCGGTCGGGTCAAGGGATCCCAATTGGCCAAAATCGCCCCAGCCTTGATCACCTGGTCGGCGCTGACCGTCAGGATCGCGCCATACGGCACCTTGTGACGCTCACGCTCACGGCCATGCTCGTCGTGAATGACAATCTCACCCGAGCGGGCAATCACCACCAGTTCCTTCTTGCTATTGGTCACATAGCGCATGGTGCTGTTGAAGCCGATGCTGCCGTTGGACTTGGCTTCGACGCTGGAGGCAATTGCCGCACGCGAAGCGGCGCCGCCGATGTGGAAGGTACGCATGGTCAACTGGGTACCAGGCTCGCCGATCGACTGGGCCGCAATCACACCGACCGCTTCGCCGCCGTTGATCAACCCGCCACGGCCGAGGTCACGCCCGTAGCACTTGGCACAAATGCCGAAGCGCGTCTCGCAGGTCAGCGCGGTGCGGACTTTGACTTCGTCCACGCCAGCGGCTTCGAGTTCTTCGATCAAGTCTTCATCGAGCATGTCGCCCGCTTTAGTCAAGACCGCGCGGTTCTCGGGATGCAGCACATCGTCGGCCGCGGTGCGCCCCAAAATACGATCACGCAAGGACTCGATCACTTCACCGCCTTCGACGATGGCGCGCATGAGGTAACCGCCATGGGTACCGCAGTCCTGCTCGGTGACCACCAAATCCTGGGTCACGTCAACCAAACGACGCGTCAGGTAGCCCGAGTTGGCGGTCTTGAGCGCCGTGTCGGCCAGACCCTTGCGGGCGCCGTGCGTCGAGATGAAGTACTGCAACACGTTGAGGCCTTCACGGAAGTTCGCCGTGATGGGGGTCTCGATGATCGAACCGTCCGGCTTGGCCATCAGGCCCCGCATGCCGGCCAACTGGCGAATCTGCGCGGCAGAGCCGCGTGCGCCGGAGTCGGCCATCATGTAGATCGAGTTGAATGACTCCTGGTCCACTTCCTTGCCATGGCGGTCAATGGTCTTTTCCTTGGCCAGTTGGGCCATCATGACCTTGGAGACTTCATCGCCGGCCTTGCCCCAGATGTCCACCACCTTGTTGTAGCGCTCGCCCGATGTCACCAAACCGGAGGTGTATTGCTGCGCGATCTCTTTGACTTCCTTCTCGGCGCGCTCGATGATGCCGTGCTTTTCCTGCGGCACCAGCATGTCGTCGATGCAGATCGAGATACCGGCCTTGGTCGCCAGACGGAAGCCATACTGCAACAGCTTGTCCGCGAAAATCACCGTCTCCTTGAGACCGCATTTGCGAAACGAGACATTGATCAACTTGGAGATTTCCTTCTTCTTGAGGGCCTTGTTGATGTTGGAGAACGGCAGCCCCTTGGGCAAGATCTCCGACAACAGCGCCCGACCCGCCGTGGTCTCCCACAATTTGGTGCTGGGGACCAGCTCGCCGGTCTCCTTGTTGCGGGTGTACTCGGTCAGACGCACGTTGATGCGCGCCGTCAACTCCACCTGACCGGCGTCGAAGGCGCGCTGAACTTCACCGGTGTCGGAAAAGATCAGACCTTCGCCTTTACCGTTGATGCGGTCGCGGGTGGTGTAGTACAGGCCCAGCACCACGTCTTGCGACGGAACAATGGACGGTTCGCCGTTGGCTGGGAAAAGTACGTTGTTGGAGGCCAGCATCAGCGTGCGGCATTCCATTTGCGCCTCCACCGACAGGGCACGTGAACCGCCATCTGGTCGCCGTCAAAGTCGGCATTGAAGGCCGAGCAGACCAGCGGGTGCAGTTGAATCGCCTTGCCTTCGATCAGGATCGGCTCAAACGCCTGGATGCCCAGGCGGTGCAGCGTCGGCGCGCGGTTGAGCATCACCGGGTGCTCTTTGATGACCTCTTCCAGGATGTCCCAGACCACCGGCGTGCCGGATTCGACTTCCTTCTTGGCCGCCTTGATGGTGGTGGCAATGCCCATGGCTTCCAGGCGCGCGAAGATGAAGGGCTTGAACAGCTCCAGGGCCATCAGCTTGGGCAGGCCGCACTGGTGCAGCTTGAGGGTTGGGCCCACGGTAATCACCGAACGGCCCGAGTAGTCCACCCGCTTGCCCAGCAAGTTCTGGCGGAAACGACCACTCTTGCCCTTGATCATGTCGGCCAAGGACTTCAGCGCGCGCTTGTTGGCGCCGGTCATGGCCTTGCCGCGGCGGCCGTTGTCCAGCAAGCTGTCCACGGCTTCTTGCAACATGCGCTTTTCGTTGCGCGCAATGATTTCGGGCGCCTTCAACTCCAGCAATCGGCGCAGACGGCTGTTGCGGTTGATCACGCGGCGGTACAGATCGTTCAAATCAGACGTGGCGAAACGACCACCGTCAAGCGGCACCAACGGACGCAGGTCCGGTGGCAGCACTGGCAGTACGTCGAGCACCATCCACTCGGGCTTGATGCCGGACTTCTTGAACGCTTCCAAGACCTTCAAACGCTTGGCGTTTTTCTTGATCTTCAGCTCGGAGCCAGTCAGGTCGTTGCGCAGCTTCTCGATCGAACCGTCGATGTCGATGCTCTGTAACAAGTCCTTGATGCCTTCGGCACCCATCTTGGCCTGGAACTCGTCGCCGAATTCTTTGAACTTGGCATCAAAGTCGTCTTCCGACATGATGCTGAACTTCTTCAGCGGTGTCATGCCGGGGTCGGTCACCACGTAGGCTTCAAAGTACAACACGCGTTCGATGTCGCGCAGCGTCATATCCAGCACCAGGCCCAAACGGCTTGGCAAGGACTTCAGGAACCAGATGTGCGCGCAGGGCGCGGCCAGATCGATGTGGCCCATGCGGTCGCGACGCACCTTGGTCTGCGTGACTTCCACGCCGCACTTCTCGCAGATCACGCCACGGTGCTTCAAGCGCTTGTACTTGCCGCACAGGCATTCGTAGTCTTTGATCGGGCCAAAGATCTTGGCGCAAAACAGGCCATCACGCTCAGGCTTGAAAGTGCGGTAGTTGATGGTTTCGGGCTTCTTCACTTCACCGAAGGACCAGGAACGAATCTTCTCCGGCGAGGCCATGCCAATTTTGATGGCATTGAAATGCTCGTCAGGCGTGAACTGCTTGAACAGGTCGAGTAATGATTTCATAAAACTTCCTTAATCAGTTCTTAGCTGCGTTCGAGTTCCATATCGAGACCAAGGGAACGGATTTCCTTGACCAACACATTGAATGACTCCGGCATCCCGGCTTCAATCGAATGTTCACCCTTGACGATGCTTTCGTACACTTTGGTACGACCTTGCACGTCGTCTGACTTGACGGTCAGCATTTCTTGCAGGGTGTAGGCAGCGCCATAGGCTTCAAGCGCCCAGACCTCCATCTCACCAAAGCGTTGTCCACCAAACTGGGCCTTGCCGCCCAACGGCTGCTGCGTCACCAGGCTGTAGGGGCCGGTCGAACGGGCGTGCATCTTGTCGTCCACCAAGTGGTGCAGTTTCAGGACATGCATGTAGCCGATGGTGGTCGGGCGCTCAAAAGCCTCGCCACTGCGTCCGTCGAACAGATTGGCCTGCGTGCGCGCGGCCGTCAGGCCCTTGGCCTTGACGACGTCATCGGGATACGCCAGCTTGAGCATGTCCTTGATTTCCCGTTCCGATGCGCCGTCGAACACAGGTGTCGCAAACGTGGCGCCGGTTGTCAGGTTGGCAGCCATCTCCAGCACTTCGGCATCACTCAGCTTGGCAAGGTCTTCCTTGCGCCCGGAACCGTTGTACAAGGACTCCAGGAATTGACGCATCTCAGCCATCTTGGCTTCGGCCTGCAGCATGTCGCCAATGCGTTGGCCAATGCCCTTGGCGGCCCAGCCCAAATGCACTTCCAGCACCTGACCAACGTTCATCCGGGACGGCACGCCCAGCGGATTTAGCACGATGTCACACGGCGTGCCGTCGGCCATGTAGGGCATGTCCTCGACCGGAACGATCTTGGATACCACCCCCTTGTTGCCGTGCCGACCGGCCATCTTGTCGCCTGGCTGCAAGCGACGCTTGACGGCCAGGTAGACCTTGACCATCTTGAGCACACCGGCGGGCAACTCGTCACCCTGGGTGAGCTTCTTGCGCTTTTCTTCAAAGGCGAGGTCGAAACTGTGGCGCGTTTGCTCCAGCGAGTTCTTGATGCTTTCAAGCTGACTTGCCACCTCGTCGTCCGCGGGACGAATGTCAAACCAGTGGAACCGGTCAACCGACGCGAGGTAGGCTTTGTCGATCTTGCTGCCCTTGGCCAGTTTTTGCGGGCCACCATTGGCAGTCTTGCCAATCAGCAGTTTCTCGATCCGGTCGAAGGCGTCGGCTTCGACGATGCGAAGCTGGTCATTGAGGTCAAGGCGGAAACGCTTGAGCTCATCGTCGATGATCTGCTGGGCGCGGCGGTCGCGCACAATGCCTTCGCGCGTGAACACCTGCACATCGATCACCGTGCCTTGCGAGCCTTGATCAACGCGCAAGGAGGTGTCCTTCACGTCGCTTGCCTTCTCGCCGAAGATCGCCCGCAACAGCTTCTCTTCGGGCGTCAGCGTGGTTTCACCCTTGGGTGTCACCTTGCCAACCAGCGTGTCTCCGGGTTGCACTTCAGCACCGACGTAGATGATGCCGGACTCGTCCAGACGATTGAGTTGCTGCTCGCTCAGGTTCGGAATGTCACGGGTAATTTCTTCGGCGCCGAGCTTGGTGTCGCGTGCCATCACGACCAACTCCTCGATATGGATCGAGGTGTAGCGGTCGTCGGCGACCACGCGTTCGCTGATCAGGATCGAGTCTTCGAAGTTGTAACCGTTCCAGGGCATGAACGCGACCAGCATGTTCTGGCCCAGAGCCAGCTCACCCAGGTCGGTGGAGGCGCCGTCGGCGATCACGTCACCCTTGGCCAGACGATCGCCCTTCTTGACGATGGCGCGCTGATGGATATTGGTGTTCTGGTTGGAACGCTGGTACTTGATCAGGTTGTAGATGTCCACACCCACTTCACCGGCCTGGGCTTCGTCGTCATTGACGCGGATCACGACCCGCGTTGCGTCCACGTAGTCGACCACGCCGCCGCGGTTGGCCGTCACCACCGTGCCGGAGTCCACCGCCGAGACGCGCTCGATACCGGTGCCGACAAAGGCCTTTTCCGGACGCAGCACCGGCACCGCCTGACGCTGCATGTTGGCACCCATCAAGGCGCGGTTGGCGTCGTCGTGCTCCAGGAAAGGCACCAAGGATGCGGCCACCGACACAATTTGCGCCGGTGACACGTCCATGTACTGCACGCGGTCGGCGCCCACCAGAATCGATTCACCCTTTTCACGCGCGGACACCAGGTCGCCAGTCAGGCGCCCTTCCTTGTCCAACGCCGCGTTGGCCTGGGCAATCACGTACTTGCCTTCTTCAATCGCCGACAGGTAGTCGATGTCGTTGGTGATGGTGCAATCAATCACGCGACGGTACGGCGTCTCGATGAATCCGTATTCGTTCAAGCGTGCGTACAGCGCCAGCGAGTTGATCAAACCAATGTTCGGGCCTTCAGGCGTTTCGATCGGGCAGACCCGACCGTAGTGCGTGACGTGCACATCACGCACCTCAAAGCCGGCGCGCTCTCGCGTCAAACCGCCCGGGCCGAGTGCCGAGACGCGACGCTTGTGCGTGATTTCGGACAGAGGGTTGGTCTGGTCCATGAACTGCGACAACTGCGACGCACCAAAGAATTCCTTGAGCGCGGCCGAGATCGGCTTGCTGTTGATCAGGTCATGCGGCATCAGCGGCTCTTGCTCAGCCTGACCGAGACGTTCCTTGACCGCCTTCTCGATCCGCGCCAAACCGGTGCGGTACTGGTTCTCGGCCAACTCACCCACGCAACGCACGCGGCGATTGCCCAGGTGGTCGATATCGTCAACTTCACCGCGACCATTGCGCAGATCCACCAGGATCTTGACGACTGCCAGGATGTCTTCGTTGGTCAGCACCATCGGCCCGGTCGACTCAGCGCGGCTCATCTTGGCGTTGAACTTCATGCGTCCGACGCGCGACAAGTCGTAGGTGTCGGGGTTGTAGAACAGGCGCTGGAACAGGGCTTGCACCGCGTCTTCCGTGGGCGGCTCGCCGGGGCGCATCATGCGGTAGATGGCAACCCGGGCGGCGAACTCGTCCACAGTTTCGTCGCTGCGCAGGGTCTGCGAGATGTAGGCACCCTGGTCCAGCTCGTTGGTGTAGATGCACTGCAGGTCTTGCACACCGGCCAGACGCAACTTCTTGAGCAAGGCCTCGGTCAACTCTTCGTTGGCTTTGGCGATGATTTCACCGGTGTCGGCGTCGACGATGTTACGCGCCACGACACGGCCGACCAGAAAATCTTCCGGCACGCTGATGTGGGTCGTTCCCGATTGTTCGAGCTCACGCGTATGACGCGCCGTGACGCGCTTGTCCTTGGCTACCACCACCTTGCCACTCTTGTCGGTGATGTCGAAGCGGGCCACTTCGCCGCGCAGACGCTCGGCAACGAACTCCATCTGGGCGCCGCTGTCCATCAGACGGAAATTGTCGTTGACAAAGAAATTGGCCAGAATCGACTCGTTGTTGAGGCCAATCGCCTTGAGCAAAATCGTGACCGGCATCTTGCGGCGACGGTCCACGCGGAAATACAGGATGTCCTTGGGGTCAAACTCGAAGTCCAACCAGGAGCCGCGGTAAGGAATGATGCGAGCCGAGAACAACAGCTTGCCCGAGCTGTGGGTCTTGCCCTTGTCGTGTTCGAAAAACACACCAGGCGAACGGTGCAACTGAGACACGATCACACGCTCGGTGCCGTTGATGATGAAGGATCCCTTGGTGGTCATCAAGGGCACCTCGCCCATGTAGACCTCCTGCTCCTTCACTTCCTTGACCACCTTGTTCTGGGTGGTGGAGGACTCGCGGTCATAAATGATCAACTGCACTTTGGCACGCACCGCCGAGGCAAACGTCAGACCACGGGTCTGGCACTCACGCACATCGAAAGCAGGCTTGGCGAGGTTGTACTCTAGGTACTTCATCTCGACAAAGCCGTTGTGCGAGACGATCGGAAACGCCGCTTCAAAGGCCGCTTGCAACCCCTCGACCGTGCGCTTTTTAGGCGAGACGTCAGCTTGCAGGAATGCGGTGTACGCGTCCTTCTGCATTTGCAGCAAATAGGGGATTTCGAGCACTGCATCGCGGTTGCCGAAATTTTTTCGAATCCGCTTGCGTTCGGTGTATATGTAAGCCATTTGATCTCCGGGCAAAGACTAAAGGGACCAGGTGTCCCTAGACGACTGGCAAATTGAGCCGCTCATCAGTTGGAGCAACCCAAAGCAACGCTTTGAGTAGCCCCAACGATGTCTCAACCATTCTCTTGGCGATTGGCCTCTACCAACCATTGGCGGACGATTGCACCTTGCGCGCAACCCGAACCAAGGCGTCTTCTGCAGTCGGGATCAGAAGACACTGAAAAACACCTTAGGGCTTTTGGGCGCCCCTTCGGGCCACCCAAGAGATGTTTTTCAGTGCGCTCTTACAAGCGCCAAAGGCTGGGAGCCCTTATCGGAACCCCCAGCCCTGGACTGGAAAAGAATTACTTCAACTCAGCCTTGGCACCGGCTTCCACCAGTTTCTTCAGGGCAGCTTCAGCGTCAGCCTTGGCAATGCCTTCCTTGACGTTCTTCGGTGCGCCATCGACCAGGTCTTTGGCTTCCTTCAGACCCAGGCCGGTGATTTCACGAACGGCCTTGATGACGGATACTTTCTGAGCTCCCGCTTCGAGCAGAACGACGTTGAACTCGGTCTTCTCTTCAACAGCCGCGGCAGGGCCGGCGGCAGCAGCGGGACCTGCCATAGCAGCAGCGCTTACACCAAATTTCTCTTCGATGGCTTTCACCAGGTCGTTGAGTTCCATGACCGTCATGCTGTCCAGCGCGGTCAAAAATGCGTCTTTATCGAATGCCATTTTGATTTCCTACAGTTAGTTGAGGACAGAGCTTCGCAAAGCTCAGGACTGTCCCGCAATGTTTCATTTGTGGTTTCTACAAGCAGCGGGCATCAAGCCGCGACTGCCTCTGCGGGAGGGGCTTCCGCCACGCCAGCGCCTTTTTTCTCCGCAATCGCTGCCAGCACACGTGCCGTACGCGAAATCGGGGATTGCATCAAGCCCAGCAACTGTGCCAACAACACTTCCTTGGAAGGGATGCTTGCCAACTGCTTCACGCCGTTCACGTCCAGGGCTTTTCCACCGTATGCACCGCCGCGAATCACCAACTTGTCGTTGGTCTTCGCGAAGTCCGCCACCACTCGCGCGGCAGCCACAGCATCGACAGAGAAGCCATAGATCAGCGGACCGGTCATCAGATCGGACACGACTTCAAACCCACTACCGGCCACAGCACGGCGCGCCAACGTGTTCTTGAACACATTCAGGCTTACACCGTTGCTGCGCGCGGTTGAGCGCAGTTTGGTCATGTCAGCGACCGTGATGCCGCGGTATTCCGCCATCACCAGCGTTTGAGCTTTTGCGGCGAGGCCAGTCACATCACTGATGACTGCTTCTTTCTCACTGCGATTCAGACTCAAGGTCTACTCCTTCAAAATGTGCCCATCAGCAAGTTGCCTTCGAGCACGCCACATTGCAGCGACCAACTGTTTCGGAAATACTTTCCATCTGCAGCGGGATCGCCATCTGCGTTGGTTCAGGCCTCGGGTAAACCCACGGCCCACTGATTAAGTGCTCGCCACATCGCTGCAGTCCGCACACCAACGGTCTTGGATGACCTGCCCAGACCTTTCAGTTCGAGCAGCCCACCACCTCGAACCACCCTTGCGGGCGGTTCAAATTTCTTTTGCGATTACGCCGAGATGGTCTGCATGTCCACCCGGACACCCACACCCATCGTGCTCGACACCGCGACTTTTCTCAAATAGACACCCTTGCTGGTTGCAGGCTTGGCCTTGGTCAAGGCATCCACCAGCGCCGCCAAGTTGCCTTGCAGCTTGTCGGTATCGAATGAGCGACGGCCGATCGTGGAATGCACAATGCCGGCCTTGTCAACACGAAACTGCACCTGACCGGCCTTGGCATTCTTCACCGCCGTGGCAACATCAGGGGTCACCGTGCCAACCTTCGGGTTAGGCATCAAACCACGGGGGCCCAGGATCTGACCCAGGGTACCGACCACGCGCATGGCGTCCGGCGCGGCGATGACCACGTCGAACGGCATGTCGCCAGCCTTGACCATGGCAGCCAGATCGTCCATGCCAACGATGTCGGCGCCGGCGGCCTTGGCTTCTTCAGCCTTGGCACCTTGCGCAAACACCGCCACACGCTTGGTCTTGCCGGTGCCGTTGGGCAGCACGACCGCGCCGCGAACCACTTGGTCCGATTTCTTGGCATCGATACCGAGTTGCACGGCCACATCGATGGATTCATCGAACTTGGCGTTGGCGCACTCCTTGACGATGCCCAAGGCATCCACCAGGGGGTACAGCTTGTTGCTGTCAACCTTGCCCTGGAAGGTCTTTTGTTTTTTGGTGAGCTGGGTCATTTACACACCCTCCACATTCACGCCCATCGAGCGGGCTGAGCCAGCGATGGTACGAACTGCCGCGTCCATGTCGGCCGCAGTCAGGTCTTTCATTTTGGTCTTTGCAATTTCTTCGAGCTGAGCGCGCGTGATCTTGCCGACTTTGTCGGTATGCGGACGCGGCGAACCCTTGTCAATCTTGACCGCCTTCTTGATCAGAATCGACGATGGCGGCGACTTGATGATGAAGGTGAAACTCTTGTCGGCAAACGCCGTAATCACCACAGGCAGCGGCAGGCCCGGTTCAATACCTTGGGTCTGCGCATTGAATGCCTTGCAGAACTCCATGATGTTCAAACCGCGCTGACCCAGTGCCGGGCCGATCGGTGGTGATGGATTGGCCTTACCAGCTGGCACTTGCAGCTTGACAAAACCGACGATTTTTTTCGCCATGCTTTACTCCTTGCGGGTGATAACGCCTCAGCCACCAACATCGGTGACCCTGGCTCCCCGGGGTTAACGACTCACTCCTTGCATTCGCACCGAGTCGGAAAGTGCGAACAACTCAACCCGTGGCGGCCACCGCGAGGGTGCGACACACCGTCTCGCCAATACCGCAATGCCGGGCGCCTAGGTCTTCTCGATCTGAGAAAACTCCAGCTCTACCGGAGTCGGCCGACCAAAGATGGTGACCGACACGCGTACTTTGCTCTTCTCGTAATTGACGTCTTCAACCGATCCGTTGAAATCGGTAAAGGGGCCGTCCTTGACACGGACGTATTCGCCAACTTCAAACTCAACCTTGTGCCGGGGCTTCTCGGTGCCCTCTTGCATCTGGTTGACAATCTTCATAACTTCGGCTTCCGAGATCGGAGCCGGCCGGTTCTTGGCGCCGCCCACGAACCCGGTCACCTTGTTGGTGTGCTTCACCAGGTGCCAGGTGTCGTCGTTCATGATCATCTCGACCAGAACGTAGCCCGGGAAAAACTTGCGCTCGGTGGTCTTCTTCTGGCCGTTCTTGATCTCAACCACTTCTTCCATCGGAACCAGAATGCGGCCAAACTTGTCCTGCATGCCGGCGCGGTTGATGCGCTCGAGAATGTTGCGCTCAACCGCCTTCTCCATGCCGGAGTAGGCATGCACCACGTACCACCTCAGATCCGGATTGACCGGCGGCGCAACCGGCGCGGACTCAACCGGCGCCTCGGTGATTGGGGTATCCGAAATATCCGTCATCATTTTCTCCACCCCAGGATCAGGTCGTAGAACACCCACTCCAGGGTCTTGTCCGTCAACCACAAGAAAATCGCCATCACCAGGACGAAGGCAAAAACGTATGCCGTCATCTGAACCGACTCTTTGCGTGAAGGCCAGACCACCTTCTTGACCTCACGCCAGGCATCGCGTCCAAAAGCAAACAGCTCTTTGCCGGTTTCCGAGGTAAAAAACACGGCAACCGCCGCGCCAAGCCCCAACAACAAGCCCGCCCACTGAGCGATGACACCTTGCTTGCCCAGCAGATAGTAGGCAGCCAAAGCAGCGACGACCAAAGCCGCGGCGCCGACTAACTTGACTTTGTCGCCGGTGGTACTGACGGTCTGAACTTGTGTGGTGGCCATTATTTCTAAACAGTTTTGACTTATCTAATTCGAATCAGTTCAGCGCCGAAGCGCAGTATCCAGGCGCTCCAGACGCCGAAGCCCGCCGTTTTCACAGCGGGCTTGAACACCCCCCAACCCATACCCACCAATCAGGTGGCAGGGGCAGTAGGAATCGAACCTACAACCTTCGGTTTTGGAGACCGACGCTCTGCCAATTGAGCTATACCCCTACTTCTAATTAGTTGAGGACAGAACTGGTGCGCTTCGCGTCACTGCGGTCTGTCCCGCAAACACATTGGTTACGCAATGATCTTGGCAACCACACCCGCGCCGACGGTCTTGCCGCCTTCGCGGATGGCAAAACGCAGGCCTTCTTCCATGGCGATTGGGTTGATCAGCTTCACCGTGATCGACACGTTGTCACCGGGCATCACCATTTCTTTGCCTTCTGGCAGCTCGACCGCACCGGTCACGTCCGTGGTACGGAAGTAGAACTGGGGACGGTAGTTGTTGAAGAAAGGCGTGTGACGGCCACCTTCATCCTTGGACAAAACGTAGATCTCGCCGGTGAAGTGCGTGTGCGGCTTGACGCTGCCGGGCTTGCACAGCACCTGGCCACGCTCGACGTCTTCACGCTTGGTGCCGCGCAGCAAGATGCCGACGTTGTCACCAGCTTGACCTTGGTCAAGCAGTTTGCGGAACATCTCAACGCCGGTGCAGGTGGTCTTTTGGGTGTCTTTGATGCCGACGATTTCGATTTCTTCGCCGACTTTGATGATGCCGCGCTCGATACGGCCGGTCACCACGGTGCCGCGACCGGAGATGGAGAAGACGTCTTCTACGGGCATCAGGAACGCGCCGTCGACTGCGCGCTCGGGCAGGGGGATGTAGGTGTCCAGGGCGTCAGCGAGCTTCATGATGGAGCCTTCGCCCAAGTCGCCCTTGTCGCCTTCCATGGCCAGCTTGGCGCTGCCGTGGATGATGGGGGTCTTGTCGCCGGGGAAGTCGTACTTGTCGAGGAGCTCGCGCACTTCCATTTCGACCAGTTCGAGCAGTTCAGCGTCGTCCACCATGTCGCACTTGTTCAGGTAGACGATGATGTAAGGCACACCGACCTGGCGCGCCAGCAGGATGTGCTCGCGGGTCTGGGGCATGGGGCCGTCAGCGGCGGAGCAGACCAGGATGGCGCCGTCCATCTGAGCGGCACCGGTGATCATGTTCTTCACATAGTCGGCGTGGCCGGGGCAGTCGACGTGGGCGTAGTGGCGGTTGGCCGTTTCGTACTCGACGTGGGCGGTGTTGATCGTGATGCCGCGTGCTTTTTCTTCCGGTGCCGCGTCGATCTGGTCGTAGGCCTTGGCTTGTCCGCCGAATTTGGCCGCCAGCACCGTGGTGATGGCCGCCGTCAGCGTGGTCTTGCCATGGTCAACGTGGCCAATGGTGCCTACGTTGACGTGGGGCTTGGTACGTGCGAATTTCTCTTTTCCCATTTCAGACTCCGAAAAGTATTTACGTCATCAAATCAACATCGCCGTCCGCCAAGCCGAGATCCACATCCCGACCAACGAACTCAAATTGGTGCCCTTTGCGGGAATCGGACCCGCGACCTCTCCCTTACCAAGGGAGTGCTCTACCACTGAGCCAAAAGGGCTACTGCAAACTCGCCAAAAGACTGGGCGCGCCTGACTCAAAAAGAAACATCACCAAAACAATCGTGGAGCGGGAGACGGGAATCGAACCCGCGTCATTAGCTTGGAAGGCTAGGGTTCTACCATTGAACTACTCCCGCATCAGGATCGATCACTCAAACCCAACACGCCTCATCCACGCGCGTCATCCAAATACACTTGCAACAACTTCGCCCTGCACAACTGTTTTCACTGGTGGAGAGGGCTGGATTCGAACCAGCGTACTCGTAAGAGGGCAGATTTACAGTCTGCTGCCATTAACCACTCGGCCACCTCTCCTTTGGTGAACCCCGGATTATGCCACGAATTCCGCGCTGGACTAGGGTCGAAGATCCGAACCACCTGCCAATCAAGTCCAGTCAATGCCGGGCTCCCCCCTGCCTTTGAAGAAGGCGTTGGCTAGCGCGAAATGCGAACAACCAACGAACGGCTCGGGGCCGCGCGACGCGGAAAGTGGCGAGGGATGATTGGCGGCAAGGACCAAGTGTTGGCGGGTCGGTCCTTGCCGCTCAATTAAAAGGCGCTTGGTCTGCGCCTGCGCACCCCACAACATGAACACGACCGGCCGCTCAAGCATAGACACAGCCTCAATAATGCCGTCAGTAAGCACTTCCCAACCTTGCTTTGCATGGCTGCCGGGCATGCCTTCCTCCACGGACAGGCTGGTGTTGAGCAGCAACACGCCCTGCCGAGCCCATGCCACCAGCGATCCGTCCGGCCGCGACTGCCGTGCTTGCAGGCGCGCCTTGGACGACGCGCAAAGGCCGGGATCGCGCGCCACCTCTTGAAAGATGTTGCGCAGTGACGGCGGCAACTTGACGCCCGGCGCCACAGAAAACGCAAGACCTTGCGCTTGGCCCACCCCATGGTAGGGGTCCTGGCCCAAAATCACCACCCGAACCTGACTCAAGGGCGTTAACTCCAGCGCATGAAACGGACGCGGCGGAAAGATACGTGCCCCCGCCGCCAAACGCTGCTGGACAAAGCTCGCCAAACGGGCGCCGACGGGACTGGACAAAAACCGGTCCACCACGCCTAACCAGTCTGGCGCCACCGGCCACTGCCTCGGCTGCCAGGCCGTCAGCACCTCCGCAGCTTGGTCTTGAGCCTGCGCCAACCAGTCGATTTGTAGTCTGTCAACAGGCGGCACGGCCACTTCCCGCTGCCACCGATGGTTTCACAGCTCACCAAACAGGCTGGCCAGCGCCTCACCCGGATCCGGTGCACGCATGAACGCCTCGCCGACCAGGAACGCATTGACACCCGCCGAGCCCATCCGCAACACATCCTCGCGGGTATGGATACCGCTCTCGCACACCAGCAATCGGTCACTCGGAACATCCGCCAGCAGCCCGAGTGTGGTGTCCAGCGACACTTCAAAAGTCTTGAGATTGCGGTTGTTGACACCGAGAAGGGGCGTTCTGAGCCTGAGCGCGCGCTGCAATTCGGCGCGGTCATGCACTTCCACCAGCACCGCCATGTCCAGGCTGCGGGCAATCGTCTCGAAGTCAGCCATTTGCGCGTCGTCAAGGCAAGCGGCGATCAACAAGATGCAGTCGGCCCCGCAGGCGCGCGACTCGTACACCTGGTAGGCGTCCACCAAAAAATCCTTGCGCAGCACCGGCAAATGGCAGGACGCACGCGCCTGCTTGAGGTAGTCGATGCTGCCCTGAAAAAACTGCACATCGGTGAGCACCGACAGGCCGGCGGCACCATGCTCGGCATAAGACTGCGCAATGTCGGCCGGAATGAAGTCGGCACGCAGCACCCCCTTGGACGGGCTGGCCTTCTTGATCTCGGCGATCACCGCAGGGTGACCGGCGGCCACTTTGGCACGCAGCGCCCCCACGAAGTCCCGCGTCAGCACGCGCGACTCTGCGTCGGCACGCACCACGTTCAGGGACTTGCGTTTCGCTGCGGCGGCGACTTCTTCTCGTTTGACGGCAACGATACGCTCAAGAATGTCGCTCACTTGGGGTCGTCGCGCTTGGCAGCACCTGCGTCGCCGGGCGAGACCGGGCCATAGCCACGACGGTTTTTGTCACTGGCACGCTGAATCCACCACCAGGCGGCGACGGCAGGTACCACTATCAAAATGGTCATGGTGATGAGGTCAGAATAGTTCATGTTTTCTCCAACTGTCGGGACAAATCCACCAGTTGCGCAAGTTTACGACGCGCCGCGCCGCTCTCCAGCGCCGTGCGCGCCAGCGCCAGCCCCTGCGCCATGCTGGGCGCCACGTTGGCCGCATACAGCGCCACGCCCGCGTTGAGGATCACGATGTCACGCGGGGCGCCCGGCTCATCATCGAGCACGCCCAGCAGCATGGCCTTGGACTCCTCGGGCGTTTGCACCTTGAGTGCGCGGTTGCTGGCCATCACCATGCCGAAGTCTTCCGGATGGATTTCGTATTCGGTGATTTCGCCGTTCTTGAGTTCACCCACCATGGTGGCGGCACCCAGGGACACTTCGTCCATGCCATCGCGCCCGTACACCACCACCGCGTGTTCGGTGCCCAGGCGCTGCAGCGCACGCACCTGAATGCCGACCAGATCCGGGTGAAACACACCCATCAGAATGTTGGGTGCGCCGGCCGGATTGGTGAGCGGCCCGAGCAGATTGAAGATGGTCTTGACGCCCAGCTCCTTGCGCACCGGCGCCACGTTCTTCATGGCCGGATGGTGGTTGGGGGCGAACATGAAACCCACGCCGACTTGCTCGATGCACTGCGCAATCGACGCAGGCGTCAGGTTGATGTTGACACCCAGCGACTCCATCACGTCGGCGCTGCCACTCTTGCTGCTGACGCTGCGCCCGCCGTGCTTGCTGACCTTGGCGCCCGCAGCGGCGGCCACAAACATGGAACAGGTGGAGATGTTGAAGGTGTGCGAGCCGTCGCCACCGGTGCCCACGATGTCCACCAGGTGCTTGCGGTCGGCCACCTCGACCTTGGTGGAGAACTCGCGCATCACCTGCGCGGCGGCGGTGATCTCGCCGATGGTTTCCTTCTTCACGCGCAAACCCGTGATCAGTGCCGCCATCATCACTGGCGACAATTCGCCGCCCATGATCAGACGCATGATGTGCAGCATCTCATCATGGAAGATCTCGCGGTGCTCGATGGTGCGCAACAGCGCTTCCTGGGGTGTGATTTTGCTGGTATGCGGCATGGTAAAACTCCTGATACTTTGTGGGACAGACCTTTAGCTCTGGCCTCAAGTGATTGTCGGATGTTGGATGTCGGAAGGGGAATCGGTCAGGGCCAGCTTGACCCCAAAGCCGATGAACAGCATCAAGTGTTGGAAGTCCGGCATACCGCGCTCCCTCAACGTGAAAAGAATTGACGCACGGCCACGGCCGCTCGGTCAATGCCCGCCTGGTCGACATCAAGGTGCGTGACAAAGCGCAACCGGTACAAGCCGGTGGCCAACACGCCATGGGCCTTGAGGTGGGCGATCAGCGCGTCACCGCGCGACTTGGCGACTTCCGCCAGATCGACAAACAGGATGTTGGTTTGCGGAGGCTCCACCCGCAGCTCGGGGATGCCCTGCAACGCATCGGCCAGGCGTTGCGCCAGTGCGTGGTCTTGTGCCAAGCGCGCCACGTGATGGTCCAGGGCCCACGACGCCGCGGCGGCCAGCATGCCTGCCTGACGCATGGCACCACCGGCCATCTTGCGGATGCGCCGCGCGCGCGCGATGAGCTCGGCCGAACCACACAGGGCCGAGCCGACCGGTGCGCCCAGGCCCTTGCTGAAACACACCGAGACACTGTCGAAGCAGCGGGCGATGCGCCGCGCCTGCGCAAATGGGTCACCCCCAGGCTCGCCATTGCCAGTCTGCGCGGCCTGCGCCGTCGCAGCGTTGAACAAGCGGGCACCATCAAGGTGGCAGGCCAATCCCCTGCTGTGTGCAAGGGTCGTCGCAGCCTGCACGTAGTCCAAGGGCAGCAACTTGCCGCCCAGCGTGTTTTCCAACGCGAGCAGGCGGGTACGTGCGAAGTGCGGGTCATCAGGCTTGATGGCGGCCTCGATATCGGTCAGCGCCAGCGAGCCATCGCTCTGATGGCTGATCGGCTGCGGCTGCACGCTACCCAGCACCGCCGCACCGCCGCCTTCCCAGCGGTAGCAGTGCGCCTGCTGGCCAACAATGTACTCGTCGCCGCGCTGGCAATGGCTGAGCACCGCGCACAAATTGCTCTGCGTGCCAGAGGGCACGAACAAAGCCGCTTCGAAGCCCAACAAGGCCGCGATCTTGGCCTGCAAGGCATTGACGCTGGGGTCGTCGCCGAACACATCGTCACCCAGCGGGGCCGCCGCCATCGCCGCGCGCATGGCGGGCGTGGGCTGGGTGACGGTATCACTGCGAAGATCAACGGTTTTTGTCATATTGGCCTCTAGCCCTTTGTTGATGCTAACAAGAAGCTATAAACATAGTAGCAAAGACGGCTGCTGTTCTTGGCCGTCATTGCGAGCGAAGCGCGGCAATCCACAGCACCATCGTCTTTGCGAGTCTCCCGAATCCGGGCGGATACCGCACTCGGACCTTGAACCAGCATCGTCATCGCGAGGCCGCAGGCCGTGGCGATCCATGCATCTTCTTTCAGGGTCATGGATTCAGGAGTCCTGGATTGCTTCACTGCGTTCGCAATGACGACCTGTTCATGGAAAGGAGCGCAGCGACGCGGCACGTCAGGAGCCATGGATTGCCGCGCTTCGCTCGCAATGACGGGCACGATTGCCCCGCTTCGCTCGTATTGCCGGGGAGCGGCTGGGCCGCTGGGCCGCTGGGCCGCTGGCAAAGCATGGCGCATCCATGGGAACACTGCCTCACTTCAAAAAGTTCTGGAGCATGGCATGCCCATGCTCGGTCAGTATGGACTCGGGGTGAAACTGCACACCCTCCACCCGCACGGCGTCGGACAGGCCGGTGTGACGCACGCCCATGATTTCGCCGTCGTCGGTCCAGGCGGTGATCGCGAGCTCATTGGGGCAGCTCGCGCGTTCAATGGCCAGCGAGTGGTAGCGGTTCACCGTGAACTGTTTCGGCAACCCGGCAAAGACGCCTTCCTGCGTGGTGGTGATCACACTGGTCTTGCCGTGCATCAACTGCTGCGCCCGGATGATCTTGGCACCCAGCGCCGCACCAATGCTTTGGTGGCCGAGGCAGACACCCAGAATCGGCAGCTTGCCCGCAAAGTGCTGAATGGCCGCCACCGAGATACCCGCCTCAGCCGGAGAACACGGACCGGGCGACACCACCAGGCGGTCCGGATTGCGCTGCGCAATGCCCTCCACCGTGATCTCGTCGTTGCGGAAAACTTCCACCTGGGCACCCAGCTCACCGAAGTACTGGACGATGTTGTAGGTGAAGCTGTCGTAGTTATCGATCATCAGCAATTTCATGCCGTTGCTCCCTCGCGCAGCCGCGCAAACTCATGGTGCTCATAGGCGATGAAGATCTCCATCATGCCGCGGTAAATGGCCTCCATCACCGCCGGTTCACCACCCTGCGCCACGGCGTGCTGACGCACACGGTCCACGATGGCCTGGATGCGGGCCTCGTCGCGGACCTGGTTCTTGTCCTGCTTGATGCGGGCCGCCTGCGTCATGTAGGCGCTGCGCTGCACCAGCAGCGGGACGAGCACATCGTCCAGTGCGTCCACGCGAGCCCGGACCTCGGTCATGCTGGTGCAAGGCTGCACCGCTTGAATAGCCTGCTTGTTCATTCCAGTCCCTCCTCGACCAGTTCGGCGGCGCGCAACAAGGCGCGCGCCTTGGCCTCGGTTTCCTTCCATTCCAGTTCGGGTACCGAATCGGCCACGACACCGGCAGCCGCCTGCACGTACAGGGTCTGGTCCTTGATGATGCCGGTGCGAATCGCAATCGCCACGTCCATGTCGCCGGCGTAGCTCAGGTAGCCGCAGGCGCCGCCGTACAGGCCGCGCTTGGTCGGCTCCAACTGGTCAATCAGTTCCATGGCATGCACCTTGGGCGCGCCGGTGAGCGTGCCCGCGGGAAAGGTGGCCTTGAGCACGTCCATGCTGGTCATGCCGTCGTTCAGAGTGCCTTCCACATTGCTGACGATGTGCATCACGTGGCTGTAGCGCTCGACGCAAAAGGCCTCGGTCACCTTGACGCTGCCGGTCTTGGCGATGCGGCCAATGTCGTTGCGCGCCAGGTCGATCAGCATCACGTGCTCGGCGCGTTCCTTGGGGTCGTTCACCAGTTCCAGCTCGGCCGCCTTGTCCAACTCCAGACTGGCGCCGCGTGGACGCGTGCCGGCCAAGGGACGGATGGTGATCTTTTGCTCGGCCTGCTCGCCAACCGTGACGCGCTCCTGGCGCACCAGAATCTCCGGTGACGCGCCCACCACATGAAAGTCCCCAAAGTGGTAGTAGTACATGTAGGGGCTGGGATTGAGTGAACGCAGCGCACGGTACAGGCTCAGCGGCGACTCGGTGTAGCGCTTCTTGATGCGCTGGCCCACTTGCACCTGCATGAAGTCGCCCCCGGCAATCAGCTCCTTGGCGCGTTCCACCGCCGCAATGTAGTCGGCCTTGGCAAAGTCGCGCTCGGCCGGGTAGCTTTGCGTGGGCTTGACCACCGGCGCGCTGACCGAGTACTTCAACTGGTCCTTGAGTTCGCGCAGGCGTTTCTTGGCCTGCGCGTAGGCTTCGGGCTGCGCCGGGTCCGCGTACACGATCAGGTAGAGCTTGCCTGAGAGGTTGTCGATCACCGCCAGCTCTTCACACTGCAACAGCAAAATATCGGGGCAGCCCAGGGTGTCGGGCGGGCAGCTGTGGGCCAGCTTCTTTTCGATGTAGCGCACCGTGTCGTAGCCAAAGTAGCCCGCCAGTCCACCGCAAAAGCGCGGCAGGCCCGGCCGCAGGGCGACCTTGAAGCGCTGCTGGTACGACTCGATGAAGTCCAGCGGATTCTCAGATGAGGTCTCCACCACCACGCCGTCGCGCACCACCTCGGTCACGGTGTCCGCGCCGAAGCCGTGCGAGCGCAGCAAGGTGCGCGCGGGCAGGCCAATGAAGCTGTAGCGGCCAAAGCGCTCGCCACCGACCACCGACTCCAGCAAAAAGCTGTGCTTGCCGCCATCCTTGGCGTGCGCCAGCTTCAGGTACAGGGAGAGCGGGGTTTCCAGGTCCGCAAAGGCTTCGAGCATCAGCGGGATGCGGTTGTAGCCTTGCGCACTCAGGCTCTTGAATTCCAGTTCAGTAATCACGGGGATACCTATTCAAACAGGGGCCGGGGCGAGACGCCCGCCCGGCAGCACGTGGTGCTGCGATTCAATTCAGACGCCACAGGCGTCAGAGCAAAGCTGAAGAGCGTAGCTGCCGACGCCAGGGCCAGGCTCCCCGGTCGCTGCAACCTGTGATGCTGATGCGATGAATGAACATAGCCGCAGTGTAGCAAAGACACCCCACCAGTGCCCGTGCGGAACTTGTCCTTACTTGAAAACCCTGTTGCGCGGGAGCCAAAAGGCAATCAAAATCAAAGGGCGTGAAAATAGCATGATCGTTCGATTAACTGGAGATAACCATGAAAATATTCAATGCGTTGGCGGCAGCGGCACTGGTCGGCCTGCTTGCCACCCCTGCCCAAGCGGTGGTGGATGTGAATGGTGTGAAGTTCGAGGAAACCGCAGAATTGCAGGGTGCAAAGCTGCAACTTAATGGCGCCGGGACACGTTACAAAGCCATCTTCAAGGTCTACGCCGCAGGGCTGTACCTGAGCACGAAGGCCAGCACCTCGGATGAGGTGGTCAACGCGCCTGGCCCAAAACGTTTAACCATCACCATTCTGCGCGGCATCGAGGCGAACGCCTTTGGCAAGCTGCTGACCCGCGGCATCGAGGACAACATGGGCAAGGCTGAAATGTCCAAACTGATCCCCGGGCCTGGTGCGCATGGGCGAAATTTTCGAACCTTCAGAAGCCGATGGTGCCGGGTGACAACTTCACGCTGGAATGGGTCCCCGGACACGGCACCATCATCACCGTGCGCGGTCAAAGTGCAGGGAGCGCCCTTCAAGGAACCTGAGTTCTTCAAGGCCCTGATGTCCATCTGGCTCGGCCCATCACCAGCAGACTACAAGCTCAAGGAAGCCCTGTTGGGCGCAAAACCAGGCCAATAGTCCTGACCAACTGACCAGCCCGCCGCCGCGTCCTCAGGATGCGGCCAGCAACTGGTCCAGGGAGTCGAGGTAGCCGTCGGCCGCTACCGTTTCGATCGGCTCGCCATGGTTGTAGCCATAGCGCACCAGCCAGACCGGGCAACCGGCCGCGCGCGCGGCTTGCGCGTCGTTGCTGGAGTCGCCAACCATCAAGGTGCGCTGCGGCAGCGTGCCAAGCGCCTCACAGGCTTTGAGTAGCGGCATTGGATCGGGCTTGCGCCGCTCGAAGGCATCGCCGCCGTAAACCACGTCGAAGAACTCCGCCAAGCCCTTGGCTCTTAGCAGGGCGTCGGCAAAAGCGGTCGGCTTGTTGGTCAGGCAGGCCAGCCGTTTGCCGCTTGATCGAAGCAGCTGCAGGCCCCGCAACACCCCCGGATAGACCCGCGCAAAGCTCCCGTTGACGGCGCTGTAATGGTGCTGGTAGCGCGCCCACGCCAGTGGATAGAGTGCATTGAGGTCTGTTTGCGCGGCCGGTCCGCGGCCGCGCTGGGGCACCGGCATCGTCCGGACTGAACTTTGGCCAACACCGCTCTGATCAGGTGCTCCGACCCCTTTCCGACCAGTCGCTCAACGTCGCTGGCCAGCACTGTGGCGTGCGCAAACGGTGGCGGCAAGTCTGCCAGCATGCGGTTGAGCGCAGCCACAAAATCGCCCAGCGTGTCGATCATGGTCCCGTCCAGATCCAGCAGCACCGCATCAAAGCGGCTCCAATCAAGTTCGGTCATGCGCAATTGCAGCCCTTCCTCTTGCCCAGTTGGCGAGTTCGCTGGCGGTCAGCGGTTTGCTGAACAGATAGCCCTGCCCCTTGCCACAGCGCAGGGCCTGCATCAGGTCGGCCTGGTCCTGCGTTTCGATGCCCTCGGCCACGGTGCTCATGCCCAGCGTCTCGGCCATCAGGATGGTGGCCTCGATCAACACCCGGTGGTAGGCGCTGTGCTGCGCCACGCTGACAAAGGCGCGGTCGATCTTGACGGTGTCGATGGGCAACTCGTGCAGACAAGACAAGGATGAGTAGCCGGTGCCAAAGTCATCCAGCGCCAGCGTCACACCCAGCGCCTTGATGTCGCGCAGCTTGGCTTGCACCAGATGGTCCTGGGCCGCCAAACTTTCGGTGATCTCCAGCTGCAATTGGCCGGGTTCCATGCCACTGGCTCGCAGCACCTGCCCAATGTCCGCCACCAGAGACTCCTCGCGGAGTTGGGCGCGCGACAGGTTGACCGACAGGGTGGGCGGTGCCAGCTCGCCCAGGCCCTGTCGCAACGAAGCGAACTCGGCGCAGGCGGTCTGCAGCACGAACTGCCCTATCTGTCCGATCAAGCCACAGGCCTCGGCCACCGGGATGAACATCACGGGGGACACCATGCCCCGCTGCGGATGGCGCCACCGGATCAGGGCCTCCATGCCGACCAGCCGGCCATCGCCCAAATCAACCAGCGGCTGGTAGACGACAAACAACTCGTGATTTGACAAGGCTTGACGCAAGTCGTTCTCCAACGACACGTCGTCACGCACCCGCTTGTGCATGGCGGGCTCGAACATCACGTAGCGCCCACGCCCGCTGCGCTTGGCTTCGTACATCGCAATATCGGCGTCGCGCAACACGGCTTCCACATCCTCGGCCGCATGGGTCGAAGTCACGATGCCGATGCTGACGCTGGAATTGACGCGGTTGGACCCAAGGTCGTAGGGTTGCGCCAACACGTCGAGCAAACGCGCCGCCACCAGCTCGGCGTCCAGATCGCCCCGGATATCGTCCAGCACCACCACAAACTCATCCCCGCCGATGCGCGCTGCCAACTGGCTGAAGTCGCTGCCGTGGGTATAGGCATCGCCCGGACGCAGGCTTTGTTCGAGGCGCTGCGCGATTTGACGCAGCAACTCGTCTCCGGCGCCGTGGCCGAGCGTGTCGTTGACCTGTTTGAAACGGTCAAAGTCCATGAACAACACCGCAAAGTGGTAGCCCGGCTGCGCCACGTAGCGGTCGATCGCCGCGCGCACGCGCTCCAGTACAACCGCGCGGTTGGGCATCTGAGTCAGGCCGTCGGTACGGGCGTTTTGGCGCAACTGCTCCTCAACCTGCTTCTGCGCATTGATGTCCTGGGTGACGCCTGCCACGCTGATCACCTGCCCCTGCTCGTCACGCGCAACCACCGCGCCACTGAGCATCACCCAGGTCCAGTGGCCGTTTGCGTGGCGCACCCTCAGTTCAGCCCGCAGGGCCGACTGACTCCTTTGAAAGTGTTCTTTGGTGGCCTTCAGCCAGCCGGGCAGGTCGTCCGGATGCAACAGCGCGGCCCAGGCATCGGCTTGAGTCGGGAACGCCTCACGGGTGTACCCGATCATGGAAATGAGCCGATCGCTGCAGGTCATCTCACCGGTCGGAACCTCCCATCGCCAGGTGCCCATGCCGGCGCCCTCTATCGCCAGCGTCAGCAACTGCTGCTGCAAGCGCTGCTCTGTGACATCGACCAGGCAAGTCACCACGCCCTCCAGCCGCCCCTGCGCATCGGTTTGGGGCTCCGTATTGACAAGGAGCCAGCGCAGTTGCCCCTGCCCATCAACGATGCCCATGGACTCGCCGCGCAGACCCTTGCCGGTCGCCAGGGTCCGCATGGTTGGCCGTTCGGCCACCGGGTACGCCGACATGTCATCGCGCAAGGCGCGGTTGGCATCAATCAGCGCCAGACGGCCCAGCAAACGCTCGCGCGGATGACCCAGAATCTCGCAGGCTGCCGCATTGCAGTCCACCACTTCGCCGGCCTTGTTGCGTACCATCACACCCGTGGGCAACGCATCAAACAAGGCGCGCATCTTCTGGCCCTGGTTAACCCGCTCGGTGATGTCCGTGCAGACCACCAGGAAACCGGTCACCGCGCCAGTCTCATCGTGCGTGGGCTGGTAGTCCGTATCGACCCAGATCACCAGCCCGTTTTGACTTTGGACCAGCACCTGCATGCGCACGCCCAACCCTTGGTCAAGCTCCGCTGAGAGAAGACCAATCTCGCGCAGATCATTGCCCTGCGGTGCAACGAAGCTCAGCATGGGCCTCCCAACCGCCTGCTCCAGCGTCAGGCCCAAGCCGCGCAAGGCCGCCTGGTTGGCCCATGCAAGGCGGCGCTGTGGGTCGGTCATGATGACCCAATTGGTGGTGCGCTCGGCCACCAGGGCCAAGCGCTCAAACTGGTGCGATTGCGCCGACAGGTGCCGGTATTGGCGACGCACCGCGCGCGCCACGGGCTCGGCAACGCCCACCGCCATCGCCAGCAAGGCCGCTAGCGTCACCCAGGTCCAGAACCGAAGGCGCGCCACGGTGGCCTGACTGCGATCGCTTGCGGCGACCTGGGCCTGCTCACGCAATCGCTCCGCCGACGCCAGACCCAGCGGCAACACCGTCGTCACCTCCTGCATGGATTGCTTCAATCCCGCCTGATCACGCTGCGACGCGTACCAGCCCACCGAGCGGGCCTGCTCCCAAAGCTGGGCCCGCACGGCGACCCATTCGGTGTAGGCCTGGAGCAGGCCCTCGTGCGAGCTCAAACGCACGGCGGCGTCTTCGCGCAGGGCGTCGTCCAGCCGGTTGGCCTGCAACTGGGCCTCGGCGATGGCGGCGTTGAGCTCATCGGTCCGCCCGGACGCCGCCAACGGGGTAAGCACCAGTAGCGTGGCGTGATGAACGATGCGTTCCGTCAGCGCATTCTGGGTGGTGGCAATGCTGATGATCTCGGCATCCACCGTGCGCAGCGATTCCAGACGTTCGGAGTCCCAGGCGCGAACCAGGGAAAAAACAGCCGCAAATCCGAGCATGCCGTACATCGCCAGGCGCACCCACCAGTCCGCCCCGACGCTCAGTTTGTGTGCCGCGGCCATGGTCCGCAGATCAGGTTACGGCAATAGCCAGAAGCGGCACGACGGCGTCAACCCGCGAGCGCGCGCCGCATGGCGTCCACAACGCCCTTGTAGTCCGGCTTGCCAAAGATGGCGCTGCCCGCCACAAAGGTATCGGCACCGGCATCGGCCACGCGGCGGATGTTGTCCACCTTGATGCCGCCGTCCACCTCCAGCCGGATGTCCTTGCCGCTGGCGGTGATGCGCTTGCGCACGGCCTCGATCTTGCGCAGCGCCGAGTCGATGAAGCTCTGGCCGCCAAAGCCGGGGTTGACGCTCATGATCAGCACCAGATCGATGTCGTCGATCACCCAGTCCAGCACGTCCAGCGGCTCGGCCGGATTGAACACCAGCCCGGCCTTGACGCCCTTGGACTTGATGGCCTGAATGCTGCGGTGCACGTGGCCGGAAGCGTCGGGGTGGAAGCTGATGTAGTCGGCGCCGGCCTCGGCAAACAAGGCAGCCAGCGCATCGACCGGCTGAATCATCAGGTGCACATCAATCGGCACCGGCACGCCCGCCGCGGTCTTGGCATGCGGCTTGAGTGCCTGGCAGACCATCGGGCCGAAGGTGAGGTTGGGCACGTAGTGGTTGTCCATCACATCGAAGTGAATCCAGTCGCAACCGGCTTCGATGACGGCTTTAACCTCGTCACCCAGGCGGGCAAAGTCGGCGGACAGGATGGAGGGGGCAATGCGGTAGTTCATGGGCACAGTTTAATCAGTTGGGACTGACTTAGTCGGCCTTTGGCCAGACCAACCACGCCCGCAGCATGTAGACACACACGGTCAGCGCAGCGCAGCCGGGTTTCAGGATAGCATTGCGCCATGGCCAAGTATCAATTCACCGTGGAAGTGCGCCCCCAGTACCTGCCACAGCAGTCGGCCCCCGATGAGGGCCAATTCGTCTTTGCCTACACCATCACCATCACCAACACGGGCGAGATGGCGGCGCAGTTGATCGCCCGCACCTGGAACGTCAACGACGCCAACGGCCACACCGAACGGGTCAAGGGACTGGGCGTGGTGGGGCAGCAGCCCTTGCTGCAGCCGGGTCAGGCCTTCGAGTACACCAGCGGCACCCGTCTGCGCACGCCCACCGGCACCATGCACGGCAGCTACCTCTGCGTGGCAGAGGATGGCGAGCGCTTCGATGCCGACATCCCGATGTTTGTGCTCGATGCCCTTAGTGATCACCTGGGTTCAGGCGGATCGCGCACACTGCATTGATGAAGCTGGAGGACCACGACGCGGCTGAACTGGCCGTCTTGCTGGCAGACCTGGACCCCGAGGACGACTTGGTCCACCGCCACCTGTGGCTGATCGCGTTGTTCGACTGGATTCGGGGCGATGCCAGTTCGACCGAGGTCGCCATCGCGCGAGTTGAGTCTGTGCTCGACGCACTGGCCGAACAACATCGCGCCCGGGCGCGCTGGCAAACCTGGTGGCGCAAGCTTACCGACACGGTGGACGGCTCCACCTTGCTGTCCGACTACGGCTTTGCCTCTCGCAATGCCTTCATCAGCGAGTTGATGGACCGCTTGCACCAAAAGCTGCTGCCCGCCTCGCCCGAAACCGCCGACGCCTGCGAACTGTTCACACTGGTGTTGCCAGCCGAGTTTGACGGGCAATGGCTGACGGCATTGTCCCCCGCCACGCTGGAGCGCGTGGCGCAGCTGCTCACGGTCTCCGCGGAGCCGGGCGCGCATGCTCCGCGCGCCGCCCAGCCAACGCGCTGGCAGGCCACTTTGCTCGATGCCATCACGTTCTGCACCAGCCAGGTTCGCGCCGCCGGGTTCTCGCCTGATATTCGGCTGCGCATGAGTGACCCGTCGCGCGACGTCAGCCCCTTTCACTCACTGGCCTCGGACTTCGATGCGGTGCGCCAAGCCTGGCTGTCGGGCGTTGGGGTCGACGCGGCCGCGCAGCAATTTCGCCAGCAGCTTGATGCCTGCCGACAGGCCGCCTCGTCGGTCTATGCGCACCTTGAGGCGCATGGCATTTCGGTCGATCTGGTGTTTCGTCTGCGCCAGTTGCGCCAGCGGGTGCTGCGCATTCGCGCCCTGCTGGACTGCCTGCTTGATGACCCGGAGCACCGTCACTGTGCGCGACTGGTCTCGCACCTGGCCAGTGTCGGGCAAGAGCAGCGCAGCGTGGGTGCGCTGGTGAGCAGCAGTTCCTCGATGCTGGCCGCCAAGGTGGCGGAGCGCAGCTCGGAGACCGGCGAGCACTACATTACCCGCAGTCGCGCCGAGTACCGCGCCATGCTGGGCACGGCAGCCGGCGGCGGCGCACTGACCGCGGTCACCACACTCCTCAAATTCCTGGTGGTGGCACTGGGCCTGTCGGCGTTCTGGAGCGGGTTCTGGGCCGGGGTGGTCTACGCCGGAAGTTTTGTCGCGATCCAGTTGCTGCATTTCACGCTGGCCACCAAACAGCCCGCCATGACCGCGCCCGCCATGGCGGCCAAGCTCAAGGACATCACCGACCCGAGTGCGCTGGAGGCCTTTGTGGACGAAGTCACGCACCTGGTTCGCTCCCAGGTGGCGGCAGTGCTGGGCAATGTCACGGTGGTATTTCCGGTCGTGGTTTTGATGTCAGTGGCCCTGCAAGGAGTGAGCGGCCACCCGATGATTGACGCCACCAAGGCGCACCAGGTCTTCGCATCGCTAACGCTGCTTGGACCATCCGTCCTGTTCGCGGCCTTTACCGGCGTGTTGCTGTTTGCTTCCAGCATCCTGGCCGGCTGGGTGGAGAACTGGTTTGTACTGCACCGGCTCGATTCGGCGCTGCGTTACAACCCGCGCATCACCCGCTGGTTGGGCGCGCCGCGAGCGAATCGTTGGGCACTGTTCATGCGCACCCACGTATCGGGTTTTGCGGCCAATGTGTCGCTCGGATTCATGCTCGGCTTGGTGCCTGCGGTCATGGGCTTCCTGGGCGCCGGATTGGACGTGCGCCATGTCACGCTGTCCGCCGGGCAATTGGGTGCGGCCTGCGCCAGTCTGGGCTGGGACGTTCTGCGCAGCCCCGCCCTGTGGTGGGCAGTGGCCAGCATTCCGGTGATCGGGGCGTTTAATGTGGGCGTCAGCTTTTACCTGGCATTTCGTGTCGCGCTGAAGGCGCACAGTGTGTCGGGCTTGGGCCGCACCCGTATCCGCCAGGCCGTCCTGCAACGCCTGTGGCGTGCGCCGATGAGTTTTTTTTGGCCAGCCAAAGAGGTAACTTGATGGGCGAGTTTGATCTGATCGAACGCTATTTCAAACGACCGGTGCACTCAGCCGTGCTGGGCGTGGGCGACGACTGCGCGCTGCTACAACCCCGCCCTGGCACCCAACTGGCGATATCGAGCGACATGCTGGTGGAGGGGCGCCACTTCCTGAGCACGGTGGACCCCTTCAAGCTCGGGCACAAAGCGCTCGCGGTCAACCTCAGCGATCTGGCCGCCTGTGGCGCCAAACCGCTGGCCTTCACCCTCGCACTGGCCCTGCCGCGTGTCGACGCCACTTGGCTGGAGGGTTTTTCGCGCGGCCTGTTGGCACTGGCCGATGCGCATGGCTGCGAGCTGATCGGCGGCGACACGACCCAGGGGCCGCTCAACATCTGCATCACGGTGTTTGGCGAAGTGCCTGTGATGGCGGGGCGCAGCCAGGCCTTGCTGCGCTCGGGCGCGAAGGTCGGCGACGACATCTATGTGAGCGGCAGTGTGGGTGATGCACGCCTGGCGCTGGAAGTGTTTCGTGGCACCTTGCAAGTACCCGCCGCTGTGTTCGAGCAGGCCCGCTCGCGCATGGATCAACCCACACCCCGGGTGGCGCTGGGGCTGGCCTTGCGCGGCGTCGCCAACGCCGCCATTGACATCAGTGATGGGCTGCTGGGCGACCTCGGGCACATCCTGAGCCAGTCCGGCGTGGGGGCTCGCTTCGAAACCTCGTTTGCTACTGATTTAATAGCTTGTCGCTCAAATCCAGCTTGGTCTGGATGCCAATCCGACCTCTGTTTAAGCGATGAACAGTGGCTGGAATTGGTGTTGGCCGGCGGTGACGACTATGAACTGGTATTCACGGCAAGCGCCTCGGCACGCGCAGCCGTCCTGGAAGCCGCACGAAGCAGCCAGACCGCCGTGACACGGGTGGGCCAGATCGAGGCCGCGCCAGGGCTGCGCCTGATCGACGGCGCCGGCCAGTTGATAGACCACCGTTACCCCTCTTTCGACCACTTCGCCTGAACGTGCGGCGGCGCCACGGCGTCCATGCGGTCGAGCCGAAAGCTCCTGAAGCCGTGACGCATCTCGCACCAGGCGGCCAGTGTCCAGACTTTGCCCCAGTAAAAACAGCCCAGCGGGCGCACGCTGCGCTGGCTGACCGTCCCTATAGCGGCACACCGTCCCTTGCCAGTGCATCACGAGGGGTTGAGGCGGGTATCCAAGCCAAATGGCTCACTGCCGTGCAGTTTGAAGATCCCATTTGCCGAACGAACGTCGATAAGCAAGTTCCAGGAATGCGCGCTCACCACGCTTGGAATCAGGATGAGTGGATGGCGATCAAGCAGCGCTGCCCCAAACGCCTGCTGGGCGGCGCTGATGCTGCCCGGCTGCAACCACCTCGGATTGGAAACGTCCGTCGCGTTGACAACGTGCACCTTGGTCGGCTTCAGCGCTTCAATGGCCAGCAGCTTGTGCGGCACCGCATCCAAGGCAGGGAAGCCCTTGTGTACCGCGACTTCAAGTATGGCCGTCGCTGGGTCGAGCGAGGTGTAAATCACTGCACGTCCGCGCGGGCTCCATCGACCGCCCACTTTTTCGGCCCCGATGCCCCTGGACCATGATTTGAAGAAGTCGGATCGCTCCAGCCGCCAGGTGATGAAGGTCTTTGCCTTGGGGCCTTTGAGCAGCGCGGCCGGCAGAGGCGTCAAGCGTACACCCCGTACTCCATACGGGTTAGCAGATCTTTAACCGTCTCGATGCCAGGAGCGGTTGAAATCAGGTCAAGTGGCAACCGGCCGTCTAGTGCAATGGCTGGTTCCTTGAGCCACTGCTCCGCCAACTTGCGTGTGCCCAATACTCTCTCGGCAATCTCGGTGACTTCCAACAACGCCAGCGCAGCATCGGAGTGTCGCGGGCCAAGCCTGGATTCTTCCCGACGGCCCAGTGTTTTGGTGCTCAATCCGATGGCGTGAAGCAGTTCGCTTTCGGAAACCACGCTGTAGGCTTGGAGTGCTTCCATGAAAAAATGGGTACTTAACCCGCCCTTGACCAGCTCATGCCGCTCAATACCAGACAGGTCCCGCACGGCAAGCTGCTTTCCCTGAGCTTTGCCGGCCCGATGCATCGCAATAAATTGAGCCCCAGTGGCCGTCCCGGGCAGGGCTCCCCTCAGGGTTCCTGTCTTGGGCGGGGGCTTCCGTCGCGCAATAGACTCACTGGCCGCTGTCATGGCTTACTCCCGTACTGGACACATGTCTCAGTCTAGCACGACACCTGTCTGAAGGCATGACTCACCCCAAAAGCATCGCCATTTGATCGTCCGGTCGCTTACGTCCACTCGCCCGGATTCAAAAAATCATCGGTATGCCGCGCGCCAACGATCAATGTCGCCAACGCATGCTGCTGTTCGGCCTGGCGCAAGGCTGCGTCGAAGCCGACGGCGATGCCGTGGTACACCTCCATCCAGGTGTGCAGTTCGCCCTCAGCGACGGGGCGCCGCTTGAGCTCGCAACGCACCCTCGTTTGCAGCAGCAGTTGCTGTTGCATGGCCAACACGCGCTGCTGCACCTCGGTGGCCTGCGCCACCAGTGCACGGTAGTAGATGTAGCGGTCCAAGGCTTACCCCGGTCGCAAGCGCGAGCACCGCAGCCGAAGTGGCGGCAACGGGCGTCTGAGCGGGCACATCACATGCACCGTCAGCTCGCCATGGGCGAGCACAACTCCACCAGGGCGCCATCGGGGCAACGCACATACGACACCACCTGGCCCCAGGGCTTGGGCTGGGGCGGTGCCAACTCGCGCGCGCCCGCCGCCAGCGCCGTGGCATGTGCCGCCGCCACGTCCTCGGTGACCAGGGCCAGCTCCATGCCCAGAGGCTGCGCCGCACTGTGGGCCGCGACATAACCGCCTGGCAGGTTCATGGCGCCCAGCTCATGCGCGGCAAAGGCCAGCGTGGTCTCGCCAGTATCGAGCTCGCCATAGGCACCCGACTCATGCAGAAAACGCCGCTGCAAACCAAACGCGCGCTCAAAGAAAGTCAGCGACGCGTCCACGTCGGGCACGTAAAGAATGGTGTAGCCAAGTTTCATGATCAGCGTGCCTCAGGTGTTGCGGGCAAAGACGATTGCAGTATGACTGATGTGCGCCGCCAAGGCAGCCATCGACACCAGCGCATGCGTCCAGCGGCGCCACACCCGCCGCAGGCAGGCGCCGGGGCGCTTGCCTTGGCTGAGGCTGCCCCTGGCGCGAAGCCCGATCAGCGTCGCTACGGCGAGGTCTTCGTCAGCAAGGCCATCCTCAGGACTGGCGAACACAGCTCGGGCAGCACAGCCCAAATCTGTGGCGCATGGGTGAATAATTTCAAATTGAGGTAACCGATGGTCCAGTAGCCGCTGCCGTAGCTGATGGTGCCGCCTCGGGCGGGGCTGATTTCTTCGGCATCAGAAAGCGGCTTGCTCTCAGCACCAGCCCAGTAGATATCGAAGCCGGTCTGGGTGTCCATCTGCCCCGTCACGGCGGTCAACCAACCAATACCCCCGGCGCGTGGCTGCTTGGGCGGGGCGACTTTGTAGCGCTCCAAAATCAGCCGTTGCACCAGTTCCACGTCATCCATGTTGTTGGCGGCAGTCCCTTTCACGCCCACTTCCCTGGAAATGTTCCAGATGTGCGGCATGCCGCGGCAGGGCATATGGAGCTTCATTTTGTAGGCCATGCATCCTCCCTGACAGGAAGTTCGACAAACCGAAACTTTAGTCTCGGTCGGCAAAAATGAAAGGTTGCCGACCCCACCCGGCGAACAGCGCCTGCGTCGCAGACAGAACTATCAGCATGCTCTAATGCGGTGCCGAGCCGCCGCCACGCTGGCTGGTGGAGGTTATTTGCTCACCATTGCACTCCATGGACTCGTCGTCTGGCTCCCCCACCTTCTCGCCCACCCCGGTGCGCCCTAGCTGGCGCTTCATGCTGCGCCACCCGGCGCACCTGATTGCGCTGGGCTTCGGCTCGGGCCTGAGCCCGCGTGCCCCCGGCACCGCCGGCACGTTGTGGGCCTGGCTGGTCTTTGTGCTGCTGCAACCGTGGATGAACGACACCCGCTGGCTGCTGCTGATGCTGGTCTGCCTGCCGCTGGGCTGGTGGGCCTGCAGCGTGACGGCGCGCAACATGCGCGTGCTCGACCCCGGCAGCATCGTGTGGGATGAGGTGTTGGCGTTCTGGCTGCTGCTGTGGCTGGTGACGCCCAGCGGCTGGCTGGCGCAGCTTGCCGCCTTTGCCCTGTTCCGCTTTTTTGATGCCGTCAAACTCGGCCCAGTGGCCTGGGCCGACCAACTGTTCCACGGCGTGGACCCACGCACCGACCGGCGCGCCTGGATCAAGGCCGGCTTTGGCATCATGCTCGACGACCTGATTGCCGCCGCCTGCGCGGCGCTGCCGATAGTCGCCTGGAGACTGGCATGACTACTCCCGCTGCGCTACTGAATTCAGAGCAGTTCACACAAGACCTGTGCGCTCAACTGGCCAATTTGCTACTGGAACGCGGCCTGAAACTGGCCACCGCCGAGAGCTGCACCGGTGGCCTGATCGCCGCCGCCTGCACCGATCTGGCCGGCTCCAGCGCGTGGTTTGAACGCGGTTTTGTGACCTATTCGAACGATGCCAAGATTGAGTTGCTGGGCGTCGAGCCCCGCCTACTGCGCCGCGCCGGCGCGGTGTGCGAGGGGGTGGCGCGCGCCATGGTGCACGGAGCCCTGGCGCGTTCCAAAGCGCAGGTGGCGGTAGCGGTCACCGGCGTGGCCGGCCCCACTGGTGGCAGCCCGGCCAAGCCGGTGGGCACGGTGTGGTTCGGCTTTGCCGTGCCCGGCCAGGTGCTGACCGAAAGGTGCCACTTCGACGGCGACCGCGCGGCGGTACGCGCGGCCACCGTGCGGCACGCGCTGAGCCGGTTGGTGGAACTGCTGCTCAAGCCCGAATGAAGTCCGCCAGGCGCCGGCGTGGTGCTGGGATCGGCTGGGCCAGCCTCATCCCAGCATGGCACGCCACATGGATTGACCCCACTCGCGCGCGCCCATGCCGGAAGTCGCGTTGTGCTGCGGATCGACATTGAACTGCGTTTTTGGTGGTTTACCCACTTCCATGCTGCTCGAAACATTGATCATGATGGCATCGACCTTGTTGACCTTGGCCCAGCAAATACCCCCTGGCAAGCTGACGACGGTGCCGATTTCCGGCTTCTGGCTCTTGCCGGCAACGGTTGCCAGAATGTTGCTCGCCACCTGCTGGCCAGCGCCGAAAGCCACATGGCCACTCTTGGACAGCGGTGAACCCTGGGCGTCGCCCACCACATAGATCTTGTCGTCCACTGTGCTCTGGAACGTGGGCAACTTGACGTTGGCCCAGCGCTCACCCAGACCCGCTTGCCGGATCAATGCGGGTGCGCGCATCGGCAGGATGATATTGGCAGCGGTATAGCTGATGTCGCCCATGTTGGTGGTCAGCACCTTGCGCCCGGCGTCCACGCGTTGCATGTCGGTGCTGGGCAGGTACTCGATCTGCTGCGCGTAAAGTGACTTCATGGCATGCAGAATGGGCTTGGCGATCGGCTGCGGCAGCGGATTCGGATTGGCATCGATCAGAATGATCTTGCCCTTGGTGCCGCGCAGCTTCATCTGCTCGGCAATCAGGAAGGCCCGCTCGTACGGTGCCGGCGGGCAGCGGTACGGCGGATTGGGCGCGGCGATCACCAGATTGCCGCCCTGGCTCAGGAACATGTCCACCTGCTGCTTGACCGCGCTTTGTTCAAAGGCCCGGAACCCGACCGGAAGCTGGTCACGCCCCTCGGCGTAGCCGGGCAGCGCCTCCTCCATGTACTCGACTCCCGGCGACAGCACCAGAAAATCGTAGGCCAGCTTCTGGGTGGCCGTGCTCACGGCCTGCGCGGCGCGGTCAATCCCCGTGGCACGTTCGCGCACGCGTCGCACACCCAGATCGTCCAGCGTCTTGTAACTGCGCTGGAAATCGCTAGCTGGCTGATGCCCGGCGATGTAAAGCACACTCAAGGGACAGGACATGAAGCCCTCGTTCGGCTCCAGCAGGGTCACCGCCACCTTGCCGCTTTCGGCCAGTGCGCGTGCAGCACCGATGCCGCCCCAGCCGCCGCCCACCACCACCACGCGAGGCTTGGCGCCTGAGATTGAAGTGGCGCAGCCTGCCGAGAGCGCCGTCAAGCCTGCCGCACCCGCCTGCAGGATGAGGCGACGCGTGGGATGTGTCTGGTCGTTGTGTGTCATACGGGGTAGCTCCAGGTAGATTGGACGAGTTGGAAATCAGACTTCCGCCCAGTAAACCCGGTCTGCGTCGTCCAATCCGAATACCGTACATCCCAGGGCATTCAGCAACAAGGATATCGATTACCCATTCCCAAAATATGGGTAATTACCCTGCATCTTTTGCGTGATCGCAGCACGGTCAGTTGCGGTGCCGGTGGCACACTTGGCTACAGCGGTACCAACCAGGGGGCCACCAGCGCAAGTCGTCACACCCATACGACAGGCGAAAGCGCGCTTGGGGTGGGCTATGATCGCCAACCGGTCGAACCGCCACACTGTCTATTGATCGGTGACGCAGCAAACCATGACCGGCGATAGCCTGACACCCATCCTGACGCCCGCAGAGCATCGCATTGCGGTCGCCGAGTTGCTTGGCCGATGCCGAGGCAACGCGGATGCCTTGCAGCTAATCGCCGAGGTCGAGCGGATAGTGCGGTTTGAGCTGGAGTGCCCGCCACCGGCGCCGCAGCAACTTGTTTGCTGTCTAACCGCCAGTAACGCACGTCCGGCGCAGCGCATTGCGGTGATTTCCGATATTCACGGCAACCATGCCGGACTCATGGCGGCACTCGACGATATTGCAGCCCAAGGCTGCGACCGTATCGTGTGCCTGGGCGATCTGGTGGAAGGCGGACCCGACAATGATCGGGTCATCGAGACGCTTCGCGAACGCGGCGTGCCTTGCGTGCGCGGCAACCACGACGAGAACAACGATGTTGCCTTATCGAACGTGACGCGCCAGTTTCTGAACGCATTGCCCGAATCCATCGTGGAAGACTATGTGTTATTCATCCACATCTCGCCGCGCGCCAAAAAACGCAAAGTTGATCATGTGGTCGAGGCATGGAATGTGTTCGAGGAAAGCGACTATCGACTGACTTTCGTTGGCCATGCACATGTGCCGTACATTTTTGGCCAGCGTTCGCCCTCTTACGGCGAGGCTTGTCGGCACGCTTTCGAATACAACCAGCCGTTTGCCATCGATAAGACAGACCGCTATATCGTCAGTGTCGGCTCGATCGGCTACGGTCGTGATACCGTCGCCAAAATTCGCTACTGCATTTTCGATCAAAAGGCCGGAACCATAGAAAACCGGGCAATCGATGGGCCGCTGCTGCCGCTGGACTATTCCGAGTCACACCTCAGCTAACCGGTAACCTGCGTAGTCCCTTGTCGTTGGAGGTGATGGCTGTGGCTGCCGCATAGGTTTGGCATTCAACTGCCAGCGCTACTCAGAGCGCAGGTAAGTCCCGCAGCCGCACCGACAGGCAGGTCACACAGCCCTCCAGCTTTTCAAATTCGGAGATATCCACACACACCGGCATGTATCCAAGTTAAGTGAAAAGCGCGGCGCTTTGCGGCGCGCTACTCGACATGAGTAGGCGACCTTCGCCCAACAGAACGACATGGGCACCGCCTTCCTCCGGCACGGCCCTAAATGATTGAAATGCCGTGGCATCGTCAACCAGTGGCGGATAGCCGATGACTGTGCCGTCCGGCAGCGCGGTCACTGCGGACTTGAGGTGCAGCACCTTATGGGTTGGAACGCCGACGACGTTGTAGCCATGGGGTGCCACCACAAAGGTCTTGGCTGAGCCACTCGCATGGGCCTGGCGCGCGCGGCGCGTCAGCCGCTAGTTGAGCGTGGGTTTGCCGCAATCAAAGTTGTCCAGGCGATGCACTGGCTGCAGCGGCACCGGTGACCCCAAGGTCATGTTCGGGACCAGGGTACCTTGCGGGAGACCAGGTCTTGCAGACCCGGGTTGTCCTGCGCGGGTCTGTCGAGCAAGTCCATCAGCGCCTGGTACTGGGTACCCGACAGCATTGACAGGCGTTGGTCCACCAGCGCCTGCTCGGCCGCCAGGCAGGCGCTGTCCAAAATGAGATCGGTCAAAGACAGTGGACCCAAACGGCTTTTTCAGCGATCATGATCGCATCGTCATTTGTAATAGGGAGAGGTCATCATGCGCCGTTTGCCTGCTACGTTGCTCACTCTGTTCAGCCTGGGGAGTCAGGCACAAACCACCACGATCACGGTAGAGGTGGACTCCGCTCAGGTCGGCAGCGCAGTCCGGGATGTGTTCGGCGCAAACCGACACCCCAGCGCCACTTCGAAAACACCCGGCACCAGTTGGGACGGCAGCATGTTGTACACCACGTTTGGGGTGACTCAGGTCCGCACCCACGACACCGGCGTCGACCTGTGCGAGACCTACACCGTAGCCACCAAGACCAACGCCGGTGTCAACCCGAGCCAACCGGTCACCGGCTGCACGCTCTCCGGCATCGACTCGTTCCCGCACTTTACGTGGACACCCGCCTCCACAGCGGACGCCGACCTGAACAACCCGGACCACTACGATTTCACGGCGGTCGACGAGGCCATCAAACTGTCGCTGGCTACCGGGGCCGCGATCTACCTGCGCTTGGGCGAAAGCTATAACGGCCCCAACGACACCAATGACCCGGTGGCCTGGGCCAAGGTGGCCACCAACGTCTACCGGCATGTGATCGGCGCATTCAAGCCGTCGACCGGCGTGGCGGTGGACCCCGCCTTCATCGAAATCCACAACGAGCCCGACGGCGGTTTCTGGGTCGGCAGCACTGCGACCTTCAATACCCTATTCACCGAGACCGCGCAGCGTGCGTGCAGCCGCGGCGGCGGCCGGCAAGACCGTGAAGGTCGGCGGAGCGGGATTCACCAATGGCATCCTCACCTCCGCCAAGAGACCCGGCAACCCGGCCAACGGCTTTGTCAGTGCCGTGGGTGCGTCCAACTTGGACTTCTTTTCTGCACACCACTACAGTTCGTGCGGCACGGCAACGCTGAGCAATTCGGCGACCTTCCTGCGCTCCCTGCGCGCGCTGGTCGACCAGCAAGGCGGCGGCGGCAAACCCATTCACATCACGGAGTGGAACATTGGCTTGGGCCAACAGTGCGGCGAGGCGTTCTACTCCGAGCAACGCACGCAGTCGTTTGCGAGCGCGTTCCTGACCATGCTACAGGACCCGGCCCAGAACATCGAGGCCGCGCACTTCTATGCGGCCATGCCCATCATGTCCTTGTTCAATTTCACCTCCGTTGCGGGCAAGGTGGGCATCAATCCGTCGGCCTGGGCCTTCTGGGCCCATACCCAACTCAAGGGCAACGCCATGGTGAGAACGTCGGTATGTCCCAGCGGCGGTGCCTGCGTTGACGGCTACGCTGCCGAATCGACGAGCCTGATGGCCTTGTCCGGTCAATCCGGTACCACACAGACCGTCGTGCTTACCAACGACAACAGCGCGAGCGTAGCCTATACCCTGCGCGTGAAGGGTTTGGCCGGGGTCACGCCGCACGCCGCCCTCGGGCAGGCGCGATCTGGCGACTGTGGGCAACCCGGCTAAACCCGACTCCGCTGCGCTGGCTTCGCTGCTGGCTTCGGTCACGACCGAAACCCGCAGCGCGGTCCAGAACGGCACGGTCGAATTGACGCTCGATATCCCCGCGCAGAGTGCTCACGTTCACCCCTTCGGCACCACACTGGCATGGACTGCCTTTCAATTGGGCGGAACACCTTTTCCCCAGACTTTCGCCCGCCGGTGCCACTCCCCACGCCACCTACTATCCGCTACTACAGCACGACGCAGAGCTACTGGCTCTGCCGGCGGTTGGGGTCCTCGGCGGTGCGTTCGGGAACGCCGCGACGTCGACCCTTTCGGGGCAGGCCGGGCCGGGCATCGCTCGCCGATTGCCGCCGCCTGCGCGGCGCGCCGATAGTCGCCTGGAGACTGGCATGACTACTCCCGCTGCGCTACTGAATTCAGAGCAGTCCACACACGACCTGTGCGCTCAACTGGCTAATTTGCTACGGCAACGCGACCTCAAACTGGTAACCGCCGAGAGTTGCACCGGTGGCTTGATCGCCGCCGCTTGTACCGATCTGGCCGGCTCCAGCGCGTGGTTCGAGCGGGGCTTCGTGACCTATTCGAACGACGCCAAGATTGAACTGTTGGGCGTCGAGCCCCGCCTGCTGCGCCGCGCCGGCGCGGTGTGTGAAGGCGTCGCCCGCGCCATGGCGCTCGGCGCCTTGGCACACGCCAAGGCCGAGGTAGCCGTGGCGGTCACCGGCGTGGCCGGCCCCACCGGCGGCAGCCCGGCCAAGCCGGTGGGCACGGTGTGGTTCGGCTTTGCCGTGCCGGGCCAGGTGTTCACCGAAAAGCGTCACTTTGGCGGCGACCGCGCGGCGGTGCGCGCGGCAACCGTGCGGCACGCGCTGGCGCGACTGACGGAACTGCTTGGCGTAGACTGAGCGCTATGGCACCCCCCCAAGCCGAATGGAGCAAGCTTGCCACCGGCCTGAAGGTGCGCATGCTGTTGATTGGGCTGCTGCCGCTGGCATTGGCACTTTAGGGTTGTTGCTTGACTACGGCGCGCACTGGATCGTGGGAATGGCCGCCCTGGGCACCCTGTTGGCGGCAGCCCTATTGCGCATCTGGATCATTGAGCCCATGCGCCGGTCCGTTCAGCGCCACGACGCGGATGAGGCGAACTTCTCCAAGTTGTTCGAATTGTCCCCACTGCCGATGGTCTACACCTCGGCCACGGATGACTACACCAGCTTCCACCGCAACGACGCTTGGTTCAACGCCTTTGGCTACCCGCGCGAAGGCAGTTCTACCCGCTCTGCCACTGAACTGGGAATGTGGGTCAACCCTGAAGATGCAGACGAGATGCGACGCCGAACGATGCTGCAACAGCCAATCAGCAACTGGGCGGTCGAACTGATTTGCGCAGACCAGTCGCGGCGCTGGTTTTCCTTCTTTGGCCGCTTCACTGTTGGGCCAGATCGAGTCACCATGATCTCAACCCTGATCGACATCACCGAACAACGCCAGGCCCAGCAAGACGTGCTGGATCTCAACACCCAACTCGAAGATCGAGTGGACGAACGCACCCGGCAGCTGCAAGCAGCCAACCACGAGTTGTCGCAAGCCCTCATATCGCTGCGCCAGGCTCAGGACCATTTGGTTCAGTCTGAAAAGCTGGCGGCATTGGGCGCACTGGTTGCAGGGGTCGCCCATGAGCTCAACACCCCCATCGGAAACGGTTTGACGGTGGCAAGCTCCCTGCTGGACAAAACACGAGACTTTGCGCTAGCGGCCAATGCACCGCTACAGCGTTCGGTGCTGGCGCAGTTTGTGACCGACAGTGTTCTTGCCGCCGACATCTTGGTCCGCAACCTGTCTCGGGCGGCGACCCTGGTCAGCAGCTTCAAACAAGTGGCGGTGGACCGCACCAGTTCGCAGCGGCGCGCGTTCGAGCTGTACGAACTGCTAGACGAAGTCGTGTTGACACTCAACCCTGCCATTCGCCGATCGCTGTGCGAGGTGCAGTCCCAGATTGCGCCAGGGTTGCGGCTCGATAGCTACCCCGGCCCACTTGGCCAAGTGCTCACCAATCTGATCGACAACGCGTTGGTGCACGGATTCGCGCCAAGCCAAAGCGGCCGCGTTGACATCAGTGCCAGTTCGATCGGAGCCAACGAAGTCGAGATCAGCGTGCGCGACAACGGGCGGGGTATTGACGCCAGCCACCTCAAGCGGGTGTTCGACCCCTTCTTTACGACCCGCTTGGGTCAGGGAGGGTCTGGCTTGGGCCTGCACATCGTGCACAACATCGTCACGGGCGTGTTGGGCGGACGCGTTGACGTGCACAGCCCAGCGGGCGGTGGCGCGCAGTTTGTCTTGCGCCTACCGCTGATCGCGCCGAAGTGGCCCGATCTACCCGACGAAGACGACAACTGGTAGCCACGGCGTGCTGCTGCCCATCTTGGGCTGGCACAGCTCAAGCCCGAATGAAGTCCGCCAAGCGCCGCCGCGGCGCCGGACTCACCGCTGACGCATAACCCACCCGCGCCCACATCTGCACCGTCTGGCCGGGCTGTGTCGCGTCCACCAGGCTATGAATCTCTCGGTAGGGCTTGGCCTGCTCCGGGTATTCCTGCAGCGCCTGCGATAGCGGATGCATCGACAGCCCCTGCCCCATGGCGGCGAGTTGCACCCGCGCGTAGGCCCGGCCGGCGTTGACTTGGGCCACGCGGTCGTTGGTCTGCGTGACCATCCACAAGAAGCCCGTGGTGGAGGCCAGCTTGGCCGCAAAGTCCCTTATCTGGCTGGTGGTGGCGTAGTCGTCCGGGGCCGGTGCCTTGCTGCGGTCAAACAGGCCCAGGCGATTCAGGGTCACCACCATCGGATCCAGCAGAGTAAGGCCGTCGCGGTGCTGGGCCACTTCGGCCTGGCCGACGCGCAGCACTTCAAACGACTCCATGATGGTGCGCGGCGTCGTCAGCTCGATGCGCCAGGCCTCGGCGGCAATGTTGCGCTGCATCGCCAGCGCTGGCGCTTGCTCCAGGCCAGCATAGCCAAAGCGCAGCGTGTTGGGCTTGACCGCATCGGCCATGGCGGCCCAGGCAACGGCCGGGACCGGTCGGTTCAGGTCGTAAACACTGCGGGCGGTACGTCGGCGCAGGATCTGGCCAAACAAGGGGTCTTTGGCCACCGCCGCGTCGGGCGTCAGACGGATGCGCGCCACGGGCCGGGCGTCGATCTTGTCGGGCCCGAACGCGCCTTCTGGAAACAGTGTGATGTCGGCACGCAGGCCACGCTCGCGTGCGGCCAGGTCGAGCATTTCAAGAAAGGTGCCGTGGCTCATCATGATCTGGCGCGACAGCGGATCGGTCTGCGGCAGCAAGCGCTTGGCGTCGCAGCTCAGGGTGATCTCCCCGGGCGTGCCCAGGTCCACGATCCAGGATTGAAGGTTGTGCGAATGCGGCGCCAGAATCGCGTAGCTCAACAGCCAGCGGCGCGGGTCGCCGGCTGCTGCAAGGTCCGCGCCAGGGCCCTGCCAGGCCTCGATGGCCGCATTGGGCATGTCCGCCGAGCAGCCAGTGAGGCTGGCTGTGGCCAGCGTGGCGGCAGCGACGACGCCACCGCCCGCAATGCGGATAAAACTTCTGCGTTGCATGATCATCCTTTCAAGAATTGGAAGTTATCCGCACTCACGCGGCCACGGTTGGGGCGGGCGCGCCGACTGGTGCGCTCGCCAACAAACCCAGATCGGCCAGGGCTTGCTGTGCAGCGACCGGCAAGGGTGTGTGCGGCTCGGGGCCGATCAGCGCCGTGAGCTTGTCGTTGGCCAGACTGTGCGGCGTGTCCCACAGGTAGCGCATTTCCGAGAGCGCGGCCCAGGTCGGCAGGAACAGCGCGCCCAGCCGAATCACCGGCCAGGGCAGGCGGCTCAGCTTGACGTGGCCCTGCGGCGCCACCCAGCCCTGCGCGCGCGCCAGCGGGTCCAGGGCATCGAGCCACTGCTGCGCGGTCAATTGGTAGCCCGCAAAGTGCAGCACTTCAAAGCTAGGCAACTGCGCGCGCTGCTGGGCCACCGCCACGAAGGTGCGCGCCAGATCGGGCAGGTAGGCCCAGGCGGTGCCCACGCCTCGGGGGCCAGGGTAGGTGAACACGCCGCTCTGGACGCGCTTGACCATTGCTGTGTCAAACCAGGTGCCGCGCCCGCTGCCAAAGAAGTCCCCAGCGCGGATCACGACACCACGCACGCCGCTGCGCTGCAACTGCGCCTCCATGTCGATGCGGATGCGGCCCTTGACGGTCTGCGCCAACTGGGGCGTGTCTTCCCGCAGCACGGCGGGCATTGCCGCGCCAAAGTTGTAGACGTTGCCCGGCAGCATCAGCGTGGCATTGAGCGCGCCCGTGACGGCCAGTGCTGCGTCCATCATCGGCGCCACCTGTTCGCGCCAGGCCGCGTTGGTGTAGGCCGGGTTGAGCGCGTGCACCACCACGGCCGCGCCACGCGCTGCCGTGGCCAGGGCCTGCGTGTCCTGCAAGTCGGTGGCCAACCACTCGATGCGCTCGTCCGCGCCCGCCTGGGCACCGGGACGCATCTGGCCCAGCACGCGCCAGCCGGCATCGGCAAAGGCCCGCGCGGCGGCCAGGCCAAAACGGCCGCGCGCGCCCAAAATCAGAACAGTGGCTTGCATGGTGTTATCTCCATCCGCTTATTGGTGAGTGAGAAGCTGCCATAGTGTTCGCGTCATTGCGAGCGAAGCGCGGCAATCCATGGCCCCGAAAAGCCTGGATCGCCACGCCCTGCGGCCTCGCGATGACGGGCAGGTACTCTTGCATTCTCTGTTTGCCTTGGTTGATGGAGGGATTGTGAAAAGGAATGACGTGTTACACAATTGCATAAATGTTCATACCAGACATGCATTTGTGAATACCTCCACATGACTCCGCCCGGACCACTCAACTTCGACTGGCGCCTGGTGCGCTCGTTTCTGGCGGCCCTCGATCAGGGCAGCCTGCTCGGTGCCGCGCGGGTGCTGCGCGCCAGCCAACCCACGGTGGGGCGCCACATTGCCGAGCTGGAGAGCCAGTTGGGTGTGGTGTTGTTCGAGCGCACCGGCCGTGGCCTGGTGCCCACGGCCACCGCCTTGAAACTGGCCGACGCGGCACGCGGCATGGAGGCGGGCGCCCTGCAGTTGGCGCAAACCCTGTCGGGCGCGCAAACCCAGGCCAGCGGCACCGTGCGCATCACCGCCAGCGTGCCGGTGGCAGTGCAACTCATGCCGCCGCTGCTGGCCGCCATGCGCCAGACCTTGCCCGACATTCAAATCGAGCTGGTATCGAGCAACCAGGTCAGCAACCTGCTGCGCCGCGAGGCCGACATTGCGGTGCGCATGGTGCGGCCCGACCAGTCGTCGCTGGTGGCCAAGAAGATCGGCCAGGTGGGCCTGGGCGCCTACGCCCACCGCAGCTACCTGGCACGGCGCGGCACCCCGCGCCAGCCCACCGACCTGCTGCAGCACGAACTGATCGGCAGCGATGCCGACCCCGCCATCCTGCACGGCTTTCAGGCCATGGGTTACCCGGTCACGCGGGAATCCTTTGCCTTTCGCAGCGACGACTTCATCGTGCAGTGGCAAGCCGTGCGTGCCGGCCTGGGGGTGGGCTTTTGCGCCGACTACATGGCGCGCACCGAGCCGGATGTGATACGCGTACTGCCGGGCCTACTGAAGATTCCAGCGCTGCCGGTCTGGCTTACCGTGCACCGCGAGATCCGCACCAACCGGCGCATCCGCGCGGTGTACGACTTTCTGGCCGAAGCGCTGCCGCACGTGATTTAAAAAAAATAGCTTACGCTGGCGTGACCTGAACTTCGCGCCCCACCACCATGCACCCCAATGCCCAGACCCTGACCAAGTTCTACTCCGCCTTTGCCACGCTCGACCCCGACACCATGGCCACTTGCTACGCCGACGATGTTGAGTTTGACGACGAGGTGTTCAGCCTGCGCGGCAAGGCCGAGGTGATGGGCATGTGGCGCATGCTATGCGAGGCCACCCGCGCCAAGGGCCGCGATGTCTGGAAGCTTGAGTTCAGCGCCATCGATGCCAACGCAGCCCAAGGCCATGCGCACTGGGACGCGCACTACCGCTTCAGCGCCACCGGGCGCATGGTGCTCAACCGCATCGACGGCGTGTTCAGCTTCAACCCGCAAGGCCTGATCACCCGGCACCGCGACAGCTTCAACTTTTGGAGCTGGTCACGTCAGGCGCTGGGCACACCCGGCATGCTGCTGGGTTGGACGCCGTTCTTGCGCAACAAGGTGCGCGCGCAGGCGCTGGCCAATTTGCGCAAGTTCCTCGCCAAGTAGAGGCCGGAATAGCCGACATCCGACAATCAGTTGAGGACAGAGCTGAAGGTCTGTCCCGCAAAGTATCAGGAGATCGCCATGCACTGGTTTGAAGGCTTTGAGGTTCGCCATGTCGACGTCAACGGCGTGCGCATCTTCGCGCGCGTCTCGCCCGGCCTGCCCGGCATCCGCCCTGCCCTGTTGCTGTTGCACGGCTTCCCGCAAACCCATGTGATGTGGCAGCGCGTGGCGCGCCAACTGGAGCGCGACTTCTATCTGGTGATGCCCGATCTGCGTGGCTATGGCGACTCGTCCAAACCGCCGGGCCTGCCCGACCACGGCAACTACAGCAAGCGCGTGATGGCGCAAGACATGGTGGCGCTGATGGATGCACTGGGTGTGGACGAGTTTGACCTGTGCGGCCATGACCGTGGCGCGCGCGTGGCGCACCGGCTGGCCACCGATTTCCCAAAGCGCGTCAAGCAGCTCTGCGTGATCGACATCGCGCCCACGCTGGACATGTACGACGCCACCAACTTCGAGTTTGCCAAGGCCTACTACCACTGGTTTCACCTGATCCAGCCCACGCCCCTGCCAGAAGACATGATCAAGGGCAACGCCATGGCCTACCTGCACGCCAAGCTGGGCGGCTGGGGTGCTGGCGGCCTGGGCCACATCGAGCCCGCCGCGCTGGCCGAGTACGAGCGCTGCTTTGGCAACCCAGCCACCGTGCACAGCCTGTGCGAAGACTACCGGGCCAGCGCCGGCATCGACCTGGCGCACGACCGCGCCAGCCGCGCGAACGGCGACACGGTCCAATGCGACCTGCTGGTGCTGTGGGGCGAGCGCGGCGTGGTGCATCGGCTGTTCGAGCCAGTGGCGTTGTGGCAAGCCCAATGCGCCGGGCAAGTCACGGGCCAGGCCATGCCGGCCGGGCACTTCATCCCCGAAGAGCTGCCGGAGCAGACGGCGCAGGTGTTGCGCGGGTTTTTTAGGCCTGCGGATTGAGGGCGGACTTGCGGGGCACTGGGGGCACGCACTTCAGTACAAGTCAAAGGCCGAGGTTTTGGCGGAGCCGAGGCGTTGACAAGGTCAGCGGTCATCGCTATATTTAACCAACACGTTAAATACAAGTCGTTTCTCCTCCCATGCGCCAACAAGCCACCGCCGACCCGCTGAGTGCGACCTTCGCCGCCCTGGCCGACCCGACGAGGCGAGCCATGCTGGCCCGGCTGGCACTGGGTGAAGCCTCGGTCAATGAACTGGCTGCACCCTTTGCAATCAGTCTGCCGGCAGTGTCCAAGCACATCAAGGTACTGCAGTCGGCTGGATTGATTACCAAAGGGCGCGACGCGCAGTGGCGCCCCTGTCGCATTGAAGGCGAGCACCTCAAGGAAGCGATGGACTGGATCGGCGAGTACAAGCAAGTCTGGGAAGACCGTCTGGACCGCCTGGATGCCTACTTGCACACCCTGCACCCAACGTCAACCACAGGAGAGAAAACATGAAGCCAAGCTACCAACCGAACTCGAAACTCGACCTCAGTTTTACGCGCACCGTCGACGTGCCCCGATCTCTGGTGTGGCGCGCCTGGACCGAGCCGGAACTGCTCAAGCCATGGTTCTGTCCGTTGCCGTGGAAAACGATTGACTGTGAAATCGACCTGCGTCCGGGCGGTATGTTCCGCACCACCATGCAGTCGCCTGAAGGCAAGGAGTTTCCTAATGAGGGTTGCTACCTGGAAGTGGTGCCCCTTACCAAGCTGGTTTGGACCAATGCCCTGCTGCCGGGCTACCGGCCCAGTGTGGCGACCGAGACATGTGGCAGCGAAAACGCCAGCTTCCTGTTCACCGCCATGATCGAATTGGCAGACCATGCGCAAGGCACGCGCTACACCGCGACCGTCATCCATGCCGACGAAGCCGGCTGCAAACAGCACGCTGACATGGGCTTTGAAGGGGGCTGGGGCACGGCGCTCGACCAACTTGTCGCCATGCTCAAGAAGGGAGTCTGATCATGACAACGCAGAATGGAATCGAACGCGAAGTGGTGTTGCAGCGGGAAGTCCCGTTCGCCCGCGAGCTGGTCTGGAAAGCCATGACCATCCCCGAGCACCAAAACAGGTGGTGGGGGCCGGACGGCTTCACCAACGAAAACGTGACCATGGACTTCCGGGTCGGCGGCGCCTGGACGTTCGACATGGTGGGGCCGGACGGCACCCGCTACCCCAACCACTCGGTGTTCACGGAAATCACGCCCCCGTCCAGGCTGGTTTTTGACCATGGTGACGGCCAACGCGTATGGTTCGTGTCCACTATCACCCTGGAAACAACCCCCAACGGCACGTTGATCACCCTGCGCCACATGTTCCCGAGCAAGGAATCCCGCGACGAGGTGGTCGAGAAGTACGGCGCCATCGAGGGCGGCAAGCAACACCTCGCCAAGCTGGAAGCCTATCTCAGGGAGAACCTGTCGTGAACGACGACAACAGCTGGCACAGCATGGCTATGACCAGTGGACGCGGTGTGCGGGCCTAAATCGGCCTGCGAGGCACGGTGCAAGCGCGTGTTGCTCGAACCAGGGCAGACATGCGGCCGACCGGCGGGGTGAAACACTCAAAGCGATTGCCTCCGCGCAAAACGATGTGGCGCGAATCAGGTCGGAAATGAACGCCCTGCAAAGGAGCAACGACCTCCCCTCAATTCGCCCCATGACACTTCTTGTACTTCTTGCCGCTGCCGCACGGGCAGGGGTCATTACGGCCCGGCGTGTCGGTGCGGTGCAGGGTGGGCACGCGCGGGCCGATGTTGCGCCATAACTCGCGCAGGTCGTACACCGCCCACACGGCGGCGGCAAAGTCGTTCAGGCGCGCCGCGCTCAGGCTGGGCGGGCCGTCTTCGTCAAACATGCTGATGGTGGGCTCGTCCTCGTCGTCTTCGGTCAGGGTGACGATGGCGTCCAGCGATTCGTTGAGCCACTTGGCGCCTTCCTTGTCACGCGGCGCGGCCCACTCCTCGGGCCAGGTCTCCACCGCAAACATGAAGCCCAGCGCCCACACCTGGGCAAACGAGGGCAGCGCCTCGCTTGCCATGGCCAGTCGCTCCGCCTCGGGCATGGCCGCCACAGCGCCGCGCACATCCAGCACCTCGGGCTGGTACGCGCGGTCGTCGTCCAGCGTGTCTACGTCGGCCTCCAGCGCGCTGGACACTTCGTTCCAGCGGCGCACCCACAGCGCCATGAAGCGCTGCGCCTGCGCGTCGTCGGCAAACGAGCCCTCGCCTTCCTGCCCCTCGTCTGGGCCACCCAGGTCCAGCAGCACCGGCAGGTACTCGCTGGGCATGATCAGGCGCCGGCAGCAAATCAGCGCGGCCATGAAGCCTTCGCAGAACTCCCACTGCGGCGTCTCGTCAAAGCGCGTGCGCAGGTCGTCCAGAATCGCATCGATCTCGTCGAAGTCGTCGGGGCTGAGGGGCTCGTCCATGGCGGGATCGGCGGTAATACCAGGGGGGTGTGGGGCGGTCATGGCGGCTTGGCAGTGGTGTCGCGAAGTGCGCCCAATTGTGCCTTGTCGTGCAGCCGCTGCCAAACGCCAAGCCGGGCGGCACAATCACAATCATGAAGATCCAGTTGCTGTCCGACCTGCACCTTGAAGTGGAGCCGCAATGGCAGCCCACGCCCGCACCCGGTGCCGACCTGCTGGTGCTGGCGGGCGACATCGGCTCCTACCAGGCTGGCTCGCGGCTGCCGGAGGACGATTTTGGGCTGAGCCGCTTTTCGCCCCTGCGCGGCTGGCCGACACCGGTGTTGTACGTGCCCGGCAACCATGAGTACGATGGGCTCGACTTCGACACCGCGCACGCGCGGCTGCGCGCCACCTGCGAACGACTGGGCATCATCTGGCTGGAGCGCAGCAGCATCCAGATGGCGCTGGGCGGCCAACGGGTGCGTTTTCTGGGCACCACGCTGTGGAGTGACTTTGACGCGCTGGTGGACCTGCAGGCAACCTTGACGGTTCAGCTCAAGGCCCAGGACAAGGCCATGCGCGCGGCCAACTTCTACTTGAAGAAGACCGGCACCACCTTCGCTGGCGAGCCGATGCTGGCACCGGCTGTGCGCAGACTCGCCCTGCAATGCCAAGGCTGGCTGAAGGCAGCCTTGGCCACACCCTTTGACGGGCAGACCGTGGTGGTGACGCACTTTGCACCCAGCCTGCGCAGCGCCGATCCGCGTTATGGCCTGACACCGGGCACAGCCGGCTTCTGCAACGCACTGGACGACTGCCTGCCCCTGGCCAGCCTGTGGCTGCACGGGCATTTGCATTGCCCCAGCGACTACGTGCATGCGGGCTGCCGCGTGGTGGCCAACCCGCTGGGCTACGCGCGCAAAAACGAGCAGGCGCGCTTTCAGGCATCGACTACCATCGACCTGCCCGGCGCTTGACCGCAGCGCCAACGCCATCACACCTCCATGTTGTGCCCTGGTCACGCCACAGGGCTTGCAGGCGATCGCAGCCCAGGTGCAGGCCGCCATGACCATTCACCCGGACCCAACTCTTGGGAAATCCATCTGCGGGTTGGTCTAAAACACCAGGCTCAAAACCACAAAACCCAACGTATTCTTATCGAGCGCGCCGAAATAACTCTGCGCGTCACCCGAAAAAAAGTCGATCCCAGCGTTGAGCTTGATGTGGTCGCTCATGGCATACGTCACGCGTGGACGGATCACTCTGCTTCGTCCGGTCAGGTCAAACACGGCGCTGATTTCCCATTTCAATTTTTCGTTGAAAAGTCGATCGGACAAACGCACGGTCAAGCCGGTTTCCTGCGCCCCGTACTCTGAGTTCAAACGGTTCAGCCCGGACAGGATGGCTTGCATTGCAGCAGGCAAAGAACCAGGATCCTGGTAGCCGGTTCGGGTAGTTGTGAAGAGTTGCAAATTCACGTTCATCGTGTCCAGAAAATCCCGGTCGACCCCCACGACTGCGCGTGAAACCTTGCGCGCATCAAGAGGGCAAAGGTCGCAGACGGCCCGCATAGTTGAATGACTGACTTCACCGCGCCAAGTCCAGGCCCCCGCTGTGCCTGCAAAGTCTGCGCCAAAGGTTTGCATCTTTTCAAAATCACTGCGAAAGACAGGCGCATGGGTGGGTCGGCTGTCAAATCGGTACCGTCCCTGGCGCTCGTAACCCTCAAAGTAAGACAGCGACCAGTCAATCCCGCTGCCACTGTGGTCCAGTTTGAAAGCCCATTCGGTTTGATCCGGTGCGGCGGCGTTGACCCGGTTGGCGGGCAGGCTGCCTTGCGGTGTTATGTTGGGCTCAAAGCGAGCGGCAACCACCGTGAAGAACAAAGCCGGGTCCAACGCATACCGAAAGCGGGCAGCATCCATACCCGTGCGCTGATCCTCGTCTTCTGTGACCAGCAAAGTAAAGTCACGCGGCGAGAGTGAATCCGTGGGGTTGATGCGGTCCGCTCGTCCCCAGGCCAGTATCTGGCGGCCCAACCGCATGGAGAAAGCGCCTTCCTCAACATCCAGATACGCTTCCCGCATCCGATGGCGGGTGTTGACGGATGACGGCTGGTACTGCCAATCCAGTCGTGCGTTGAACCCCAGACTTGCACCGGTTGACAACTTGGGTTTCCAGTTCAGGATGCAGAAGGAGTTGGCGACGTCTTTAACATCGTCCAGGTTGCGGTTTGACGACCAGTAACCCAGAGCGCACTCGCCGTAAGGCGCGGGCACGGACGCGACAGGCTGTTCCTGATCGACGTCCTGACCCATGGCAAAACCCACCATGCCGTTGAGTGCGAGGCAGGCAGCCACAAACCGGGTAAGGCGAACGCAGCGCATGGCAGCTACTCCTCTTTCTCAAGATAGCTGGCCGCAAAGTAGCTGTCTGAAACGTCTGTATTGGCTTCAAAGCGCTCCATCTTCAAATAAGTCGAATGACCTGTCTGATGATTTTTCACTTGAACGTCCATGGGCTGAAACTTGTTCAGCCGGGCATCGACCAGCTTCAGCTGCCGGTTCTCGGCGGTCTTTAACAACGCGCCTGAAGCGTCAAAGAAATCCACCTTCAAGCTGACGAAGTTGTCTTTGGCCAACCAGCTGATCCGTTTGGAATAGCCGGAGTCTGCTGCTATCTGAGGTGACTTGGGCGTCGACTCAATGACCCAGGCTGGCATGCCCGCGTGGGCTTCAGATTTGAGGGCTTTGTGGCTCCAGTCACGCGCTTTGTGACCCACCAGGTCACCGAAGGAAAGGTCGGTGCCAACAAAGCTGTTTTTCTTGTTGTTACTGGCCAGCCGCCGTGCTTTCTTGAGGGCTGGCAAATAGACCCAGATCTCGTCGTCTTTGCCCGGACTTTCTACGATGAGCGTTGTTGTATTGCGCACATCACTGGGCCCCAGAAACCTGATCACGCGGCGATTGGCAATGCCATCAGGCTGGAGCTTGGTGGCGCCAAAGGTCTGGCGCGTGCGTTCCTGGCCCGATGCACTCACGAGTTTGAAGCTGGCTTGCGATAGGGAGCTGTTGACCCGTGTGGCCTGGTAGCTCTTTTCCATCAGTTCTTCGGCTTGCAGGTCCTGCGCTTGCACGGGCCGGGGAGGCAACATCAGACCCACCCCCAGCACCAGTGCGCCCATCGCCAGCGCCTGAACCGTGGCAGACACCCGCTGCGTCCCAATTGGAGTCAACTGACCGGGCATCTCGTCCACATCATCCTCGGCCGCCACGACCCGGCTGAGGAAGCGCGGCGTATGCAGCTTGATGAGCGCAGGGATCAATATCAGCGCCGAAGCCGCACTCACGACCATCGACAGCACGATCAGCAAGCCAAACCAGATGTGCACATAGAAGTTGAACGACAGCATCAACACCGCATAGCCGCCCGTGATGGCGCTGGCCACGTACACAACTGCCTTGCCGGCGGTTTTCATGGTTTGCAGCAGGGCGGTGTTGACATCGCCGGTCTTCTGCATTTCCTCTCGGATGCGGTAGAGGAGGTAGATGGCATAGTCGGCCCCAATGCCTATGGCCATGGCGGAGCTGACCGAGTTGGGCGTGTTCAGGGGGATGCCCGTCAGTCCCATCACACCAAAGTTCACCAGCACCGTGAAGATCAGCGGCAAAACCAGGTAGATGCCCGCCACCAGCGACCGGAAGACAAGTGCGCCGGCGACAAACACAAACCCCATCATCTGTGCAATGTTCAGCGCCTTGCCATCCACCATGGACTCGCTCAAGGCAGACGTCTGCGGCACGCTGCCGCCGATCTGGATGCGCACTCCGGCTGGCAACCTGGGTTCAATGTGCTGGCGAATTTGGGCAACCAGACTCTCTGCATATTTGCTGCTGTCATTTTTTGTCCAGACCAGCAAGTTGGCGTTCTGATACGGGTAGTCGATGTAGGCGTCAAAGTCGGTCGGTTGACCCGACATGGCATACAGCAACAGGTACTGCGAGACAAGGTCAGCGCTGGAAGGAATCGCATAGAACTTTGCGTCCCCCGAATTCATGGCGCGATTCATTTGTTTGATCAGGTCCACCATCGAAATCGTCTTGCCGACCTCGGGCAACGTGGAAATGAAGCTTTGCGCCTCCTCTATCACGCGAAGCACGGCTGGGTCCTTCATATGGTCAGCACGGCTGCCTTGAAAAACCACATACAGCGTGTTGGTGCCTGCCAGCTTGTCATTGAGAAGCCGGTCATCCTTGCGCAGCTGAAGGCCTTCGCCAAAGTAGCTCTTGGTTGAGTTTTCGCGGTTGATATGGGACATCGCCAGCATGGCGATACCAGCCAGTACGGCGAAGCCCAGCACGATGGTGCGGTTGCGCTCGATCGCCAGGGTCGTCAAACCCTGCGCCAGCCGATCCCAAAGGCGTGGCCGGGCAACTTCATGCAAGTCGGTTATTGGTTGGGGTGCCGGGAGATAGCTGCGCAATGCCGGGATGAAAGTCAGCTCGATCAACAAGGCGCTCAAAATGCCCAGGCCGGTGAAGAGGCCAAAGGTGCGAATGGTGGCGATCTCGAAGGTCATCAACGAGAAAAAGCCCAGGGCAGCTACCAGCCCGGCCGTCAGCATGACCGGGGCTACCTTGGTGAGAGACGCAATGATGGCCCGGTCGTTAGTGGCGTAAAGCGGGTCACGCGGATACAACTTGCACAAATGCTCGTACTCTTCGTAGTAGCGCTTCAGGATCTGCACCGCATGCCCGGCTGCTACAGCAAGTATCAGGATCGGCGTTGTCGCATTAAAGGCATCCATCGAGACCCCGGCGGCGCCCATGATGCCCAGGCTCCACACCACCGCGAGCAGGGCTGTGACGAGCGGCAGAAACAGGCCCTGCCAGGTTCTGAACGCCTCCAGGTGAATCAGGCCGATGAGGACGAGGGCAATGGGAAACAAAAACGCCATTCGGGCCGAGAAGCGCTCGACGTTGGCAAAGAAAACAGCGGTTCCGCTGGAGATAACCCTGACCTGTGCGGTCTGCGCTTTGTCCAGAACCACCTGCACCTTGTCCATGACTTCGCGAAAGCCTTTGGGCCCTACCTCGATAGAAAACGAAACCGAGGCCAGCGTTTGATCCTTTGAGATCACGGTGTTCTGGTAGATCGGGTTGCTGGTGAGATGCGAGGCCAGCGCGCTGATGGCGGCTGCGTCAATGGGGGTCCGAAGCAAGGGCTCTACTTTCATCTCGGCTGCGGTGCCCGATATGGCCTTGGCTCGCTCGGAGGTAACGCTAAGCAAGGTGTGCGCTTTCACGCCCGGGACTTTGGCCAGGTCCCGCGTGAGGTCGGCAACAACCTGCAAGGTCTCGGTGCGCAATACCGTCCCGCCCCCTGTGGCACTGACGCCCACCACCACCACGTATTTCGACCCGAACAGAGTTTCAGCCAGAGTGGTCCCAATCACGTTGGGATGCAACTTGGGCAGCATGGCCGAAGGGTCAATGACGATCTTCAAGTGCCTGACCTGGGTCGCAAAAAAGACGGTCAATGCGCTGATGAACAGAATCAGCCAGAAGCGTCGCCGCACGATGAGGGTGGCGATTGCTTTCATGCTGCAACCCTTCCCTGGTCCGCGAACTGGGTCACCAGGTCAATGACATTCTGGTCTTTGAGCACGCGCCGGTGCCCCAGGCCGGTGGTCGCCAGAAACTGCGCCTTTGGAATAGCCTGGCTGATCTTCATGCCATGCTCGAACGGAATCTCCCGGTCATCGCAGTCATGAATTACCAGGATTGGCATGGCCAAACTCGCTAGCATGTCCACCACAGAAAGCTGATCCCACCCCACCGGCTGCGCGTAACTTCTGTCAACCAGCAGCCGCGCCCGGGCTACCGTTGTTGCAGAGATGCCCAGATAGTCGCCAATGACCTCGGTAAACCACAGGCAATGGGTCAGTGAGCTGATGGACACCAGCCTTTGCACGTCGAGTTGGTGGTCGCGCAAGGCGATTGCCGCAGCCGCAACCCCCAATGAATGTCCAATGAGTGTTTCCACCGGACCTGTGTTCTGGATGACCACGGCAACCGCTGCTGACATGCGGACCATCTCTGCGCTTTTCCCCGACGACGCGCCGTGGGCGGGGTGGTCAAAGCTGACGACGCTCATGCCAGCTTGCGTGAGGTGGCGGATCATGGTTTGTGCCTGCGTGCCCCGGCCGCCCCAGCAATGGACGAACAGACACACCGGGCCTTTACCCCAGCGATAACACTGCAACCAGCCATCCTGGAACGGGAGTCGCCACTTTTCAGCAGATGCCCTGAGCTCGGCTTCGGCCGCATTGGCACGGTAGCGGGGCGGTGATGAAATCAGGGTGTAGGTGATTCGGGCCGCCAGCGCGGGGGAGACCCGGTCAATGCCCTTCATCATCATGCGCACCAGATTCACAAGGGGATTTTGTACAAATTGCGCTGTGCTGTCCGTAAGGCTGGCACTGCTTGCCGCGCTGCCGTTCATCAGATTAGTTTGGGGGCGCGGTGACTTGCTGCTTTCAACTTGCGGTTGTGCAAGGTGTGCAGATGCGGTCGTTCCGATTGGCTGGCTTGTTGTAGTGCCGAATTGCATGCGGGGCTCCCTGGGAAGGGCGGCTGAGACATCAGTCGCTCCATCTGGTTAATCGCAAACGGCGGGGGATTTCCGCCAAACGACTTGGGATAGGCGCGAAAAAATTTGTATCGGGTGGGAATCGCCTGCGCCCCATCGCGCCTACAAACCCTGCCAGCAGTGCGCGCGTCTCATTGGCGGCAGTCGACTCCGGGCCGAGGGCGGCATCAAGTTGGGTCTGCGCCTGGGTCAGCGCCTCCTTGGCGCGAGCTCTGTCGTTACGGGCGAGGTGAACCTGGCCGAGCATCAAGTTGGCCAAGCCACCCCGGTGGCTGTTCGGGAAGTCCTTGAATACTTCGCGTGAAAGCGCTACGGCACCCTGGGCGTTTTTGAGCGCCGCCTCGAAGTCGCGCTCCTGAATGTCAGCTTGTGCGAGCAGAATCAGCGCCTGAACTCGCCACGGTTCAGCTTGCTTGGATGCGTCGAACACCTTGAGGCCTTGCGCAATGTGCTCGCGCCCTGCCACTGAGTTGCCTTGCAGCAAGGCGACCTTTGCCCGCATCAAGGCTACGCGACCCAAGGCCGGATTGCTGGGGGTGAGGATTGCCGTGAGATGCTTCGCGCTCAGCGCAACATGTTCTGCACAGCGGCGCAGGTTGCCCGCCGCACACTGAGCCTCGGCCGCCTGGTGTGCCCGGTAACCAATGGCGCGCGCCTCACCCGATTCAATCGCCTGCGTCAGCGCATCTTCAACGATCGGCACCGACAGGTCGGTTTTGCCCTGCAAGGTCAACGCCAGCGCATAGTTGCTCTTTTCAGTCCCACTGGTCGTGCGTGCGGCTCCTGGTCCTTGCCCAAGCTTCATGGCTTGTTCGAGTGTGGTTCGCGCCCGCAGTACTTGACCGGCCTGTAACAAGACAACCGCAAAGTTGTTCAGCGTGGCTGCCTCCGAGGTCGTCTCGAAGGTGCCGCGCTTCCTGAGATCGTCCAGAACTGCGTCATAGGCCTGGACTGCCGGCCCAAGCCTTCCCATCGAGCCCAGGATAAACGCCTTGGTGGCGCGCAGGTCCAGCAGTGCCCTGGTTTGACCGCGCCGCGGGCTTGCAAACAGCCCGATCGCCTGCTCAATGTCGGCCAGCGCCGCCTCATTGAGCCCCTGTTCCCGGTTGGTTTGCGCACGCCGCTTGAGGCACACCACAATAGGCTCCCACAAGTCGGGGTGATCTTTGCCCAAACGGGCAATTGAGTCATTCAACTGCTGGCGCGCGCGTCCAAAATCGCCTCGGTCGGTCGCCAGTCGACTCAATTTGCAGTCAGCGACTGTGACCGTGGCTGTGTCGCCAATGCTTTGGGCCGCAGACCGTGCGTCGAGCAACAGCGCCTCCATACGCTCCATCTCAGTTCCATGGCTCCACATGTCCGCCAAACGCATTTTCAGAAATGCGCGTATGTCGGGCGCATCGTGAAACTGCTTGTCGACCATGGTTTCGCCCCGGCGCAGCACGTCAACAACAGACAGGGGTTTGTCCGACACCGGGCCAAGGGCAACGGTTACCAGTTCATTCATCGCCTCAGCCAAATCCAGCTGCTTCAGCGCCTCCTGCCTCTCGCGATCCGCCCGTGCGGCTTGTTGCTCGGCCCGCTGCGCCTGCCACACGGTGCCCACCAGCCCACCCACAATGGCAACAACGGTCAGCGCCCCTGTTGCCACCGCGCCGCGATGCCTTCGCACAAATTTGCGCGTTCGGTACCCCAGTGAATCGGGTCGCGCACTGACCGGCTCGTGTGCGCGGTGGCGGCGCAGGTCGTCGGCGAATGCGGCGATGGTGCCGTAACGCTCATGGGGCAGTTTGCGCAGAGCCTTCGCACAGATGTTGTCCGTCCTTGCCAACAAACGACGCAAGCCTGGTGTGGTGGTACTGCGACGGCTGGCGATGTCGCCGACCTGTGCCCCATCGGTCAGAGCTTGTGTTACCGCTCGCGATAACACCTGCGCGTCCGTCTCCAGTGTTGCGCGCACGACCTCTGCCGAGGTGCCGCTGGAAGGCGACGTGGGGTGACGTCCGCAAGCGGCTGGGTACAGCAGCACGCCCAGTGCAGACACATCCGTCGCCGTGGTGATGGCCTCGACGCGCTAGTGTTCAGGCGCGGCGTACTCGGGGTGAGAACCGCCGCCATCGCGCGTAAGTTCGGTGGCTTCGCCCGCCGTAGTTTCGTCTTCCAGAAACTTGGCAATGCCAAAGTCCAGCAGCTTCACCGTGCCATCGGGCGTGACCAAAATGTTGCCTGGCTTGATATCACGGTGAATCACCAGGTGCGTGTGGGCATGGGCAACGGCTGACAGCACGTGGTCGAACCGCGCCAGCCGTGCATCGACGTCCAGGCGTTTGAGGTCGCAGTGGCGGTCGATGCGCTCGCCTTCGACCAGCTCAATCACCAAGTAGGGCTGTCCCCCAGGCGTGACGCCTGCGTCGAGCAAGTGTGCAATGTTGGGATGGTGAGGCGCGCCAAAATGTCGCCCTCACGCCCGAAGCGTTCGGCCCCTGCGCGGCCCAAAAGCGACAAGTACAGCGGTTGGACAGCCACGGCACCGATGGCCTTATCTTCCCGGCGCCCGCCAGACGCTGCCAGTGCCGCCTTGGCCCAAGGGTGATTCGAGCACGTAGGGGCCGACGCGTTGGCCCGCCAAGCTTGTCTCGGGCACTTCGCTTGCATCATTGGCGGTGCTGGCCAGCGGCCTTGCCAGGAAGCCCTTGACCTGCGCACTTTGGCTGTCGGACAACATGGCTGCCAACTCATCGCCGAGCGGCGGGTTGTCCGCGCGCACCTCGCCCAGGCGCGCTTGACGTTCGGGTTCTGGCAGGTCCAGCAGCTCATCGAGCAACGGGCTCAACTGTGCCCAGTGTTCGGGTTTAGGGGGGTTCATCGTGTGGCAGCCCGATCAAGGTTTGGCAAGTCTCTACTTTCCTAATCGCAAGCGGGACTGCAAACCCACTTCAGGCTGGCATCAAGATGCTTGCATGGCGCGAAACAGCAGCAGCCGTGCCTTTTCCCACTGGCGTTGGGCGGTTCGCTCGGAGCTGCCCATCAACTTGGCAATTTCGACCATTGAAAAGCCACAAAAAAACTTCAAGTCCACCACCTGGGCCAAAGCAGGCTCCAAAAGAGCAAGCTCGTCCAGCGCTTCGCCGATGTCGTTCAACATTTCCGGTTGTGGGCATTGGTCGGCTGTTTCGGTGTCCAGTGACGTGATGTCCAGGCCTCCGCCACGCTTTTGTGCCTGGCGCTCCCGTACGCGATCAATCACCACGCCACGCATGGCGCGCAGCATAGGCCGCGGGGAAGTGGGCGTGGTCAGGAAACGCCAGGGCATCGCGCCCCGAGATGTCCAAATAGGCTTCGTGCAAGAGCGTGGTGGCACCCACAGGCGTGAAGGCAGCAAGCCGGCCCACCTCGCGGCGGGCGAGGCGATGCGGCTCTGCGTAAGGTGGTGAAAGAGTTGATCAGCGGCGCGCTGCGATCACCCCTGCTGGGAGCGCTCAACCAGTGAGCTCAAGGCTGGTAGATGTTTCTGGCATGGTGACGCTGGTACCGCCGGCGGCGCCATCGCCATCGAGCGCGACAGCACAGGGCTTGTACGCTG